>NZ_AP012544.1:0-1462464 GCF_000829055.1 Lacticaseibacillus casei DSM 20011 = JCM 1134 = ATCC 393 | reverse complement strand
TCTTTGATTGTAACCGATAATGGCGTTAAGATTTAGTTAAGAACGCATCATTGCGGATAACAACGGTTGTTTATATAAAAAACTGAAATCGCTTATGTCAAGCGATTTTCGACTTTGACAGTAAATTCCATAAAACATGCGTCCGAAAACTGGACGCGAGATGATCCTGATTAGACTTGAATCGCTTGTGAATTCTTGTATGGATATCGTTCGGCGACCAACTGTTTAACCCTTGTCCTGTTAATGCCAAGAGAATCAAGGTAATCGCGATAGTTGGTGCGGCGCCACGGATGCGTAATTGCCGGGATTTTCTTGGTTCGTTTAGGAGTTGGTGCCGCAGCTGGCGTAAGATCGAATTTGGCTGACATGAACTGTTCTTTTGGCACACAGAAAAGATCGTACACCTGGTCATCATCAGTGGTCATATAAAGTCTGCCCGTGAAGCTTTTGATGACTAAGACCTTTGTATGCGGTGGTAAGTAAACCAATTCGCCATTCCGGTGTGGCAGATAGCGTTTGTTATCAAAGCGAACACAATGTCCGTGGCCGATGCTGCGTTCATTGGCAATGATCAAAATATTGTCAATTTCCTTGGGTGTTAGTTGCTTCTCAAACACCGACATGCTACTTTTGATGGTAGATGCGAAGCGGTCATTGTAACGCTTGATAAAGCCGACCAAAAACCGATTGGCATCTGCGATTGTGGTGATGTTATGCAACCGCAGTTCACTTGTGAGCCGATCTTGAAAAGTCTCCAGAAGACGTTCTATACGGCCTTTGGCTTGCGGAATACTGGTGGCCGAAAGTTCTGTTCCAAGTGTCTGGCAGGCATAACCGAAACGTGTAAGAGGGTTCTCGGTCGAAGGTGAGCCCTCTTTTTTGTTGCTGTTAAACACGGTGCGCCGATCCGTTAGGAATTCTGCTGGAGCGCCATAATCGCGAAGGACTTGGGCAAACACATGATAATAGCCGCTGAGTGTTTCTTGTTTGGCAAAGTAGCCGCCGACAACGTTCCCGGACTGATCATCAATGGCTGCGTGTAAGGTGGTTTTTTGAGTACCAAACCAATACTCCCAGGAAGCATCCATTTGTACCTGTTCACCAGAATAATGTTTTCGAGGACGTTCTGGATGGGCTTTGATGTTTTCAACGACTTCGATGGCTGACAAGGTGGCTTCATCACGTTTGGATAGGAGCTTGGCCTTCTTTTCTTTCTCTTTTAACTCACGCTTGACCCGACGTTTCGTGGCCTTGTGGGCTTTGGGTGAAAGGATGTGGTGGTGTCTGAATAAGAGCCGAAGTGAGGATTCGGAGATAGCGATTTGTTCGGCAGTGGTTAAGAACTCGTGGAAATGAGCGATGTTGAAACCGGCATACTTGTTGGTGTACAGATGAATGATCTGGCGTTCGAGTTGCGCGTTGCGTTTGTTGGCAGGCTCACGGCCGGCATTACCATGGATAAAGCCGTCTTTGCCTTGTTGCTTGCAAAGCTTGATCAGTCGGTAGATGGTTCGTTCGGAGCGCTTGAGCTTAACGGCTGCGCGTTGCACGGAGGTCTTACCATTGACCACTGCTTTGATGACTCGGTAACGTTCTTCTTCTTTCATTGTTAAGACAACCTTCTTCATGTGATTCCTCCTAGATGTATCTTCTAAGAGGTTACAGTTTTTGTGACACTTTGGCTAACTGCTTACTTAAGACAATATCGCTTGCGGTCGACAGTTTATATAAAAAACTGAAATCGCTTATTGACGCGTGGTTATCAGTTTTGTATACTAATAAACGAACTATTGGCTATGATATCCGTCAGTGGTTACACAAGTGTCGGAGGGAGGGATATCACATGGCTAAGACAGTTGTTAAGAAAAACGAATCTCTCGATGACGCTCTTCGGCGCTTTAAGCGTACTGTATCCAAGTCTGGTACACTCGCTGAATACCGCAAGCGTGAATTCTACGAGAAGCCTAGCGTACGCCGCAAGCTGAAGTCAGAAGCTGCGCGTAAGCGTAAGAAGTATTAATAAAGGACTTGGTGAATAGTGGCTTTAATGGATGAGCTTAATGCTCAGATGAAACAAAGCATGTTAGCCAAGGACAAGGTAACGTTGAGCGTCGTCCGGATGTTGAAAACAGCGTTGGTCAATGAAAAGATCAAAGTCGGTCATGAGCTTTCCGAGGATGAAGAAAAGAGCGTTTTTGCGACGGAATTAAAACAGCGCAAGGAAAGCGTTTCGGAATTCAAAAAAGGCGGCCGTGATGATCTGGTTCAGGAAACCGAAGCTGAAATCAAGGTTGTGGAACGTTTTCTGCCAGCTCAGTTAAGCAAAGCCGAAGTTGCCGACATCGTTGATGCAACAATCAAAGAAGTCGGAGCCACAGGTAAGCAAGACTTTGGCAAGGTGATGAAGACGTTGATGCCCAAGGTTAAAGGCCAAGCTGATGGCGGTCTCGTCAGCAGCGTGGTAAAAGAAAAACTTAGTTAACGACAAAGCCGGTGTTAGCACCGGCTTTTTATTGTGGTAATTGCGCGTGGCGGGTGTGGTCGTAAAAATCGACTTGTTTGTGATGTATATGGGCCAAGTTTAAGGAACTGTGGCTTTCTGGCGCAGAAACGCGCTCACAGTCGCAGAAATCTACGTGTAAGGACCTCAGACCTAAATGGCTAAAAGGCCAAAACTGTGCTGTTCCTCAGAAGAAGTATGATCGATACTGCTGCGGAAACGCGTTCGCAGGCCCAGAAACCTGCGTGTAAGGACCTCAGACCTAAATGGCCAAAGACCAGCCATTTAGGTCTGAGGCCACTTACACTCCGGTTTCTAACCGGGCCTGCTCACGCTCTTAAAATATGCTAAACTAATACCATCTTTACCGCTTAAAATATTTGTTAGGGGGCCAATATTTGGCACAGGAAACCTCGGAGAAAATTTTCCGACTTAGTAATCCCGACATGGCGATTAACCTTGTCGGCATTAATGATGCTAATTTGACGTTGATTGAAGAAGGCTTGAACGTGCGTATTTCGCCTTTTGGGGACGAATTGCGCATTAGCGGCGAATCGGAGACGGTTAGTTTGACTTTGCAACTGCTGGAAGCAACGAGTAAGTTGTTGTCGCAGGGCATTAAGTTGTCACCGCAGGATATTGCCAGTGCGGTTGCCATGGCAAAACGCGGGACATTAGAGTATTTTGCTGATATGTATAGCGAAACCTTGCTGCGGGACGCTAAAGGCCAGCCGATTCGGGTTAAAAATTTTGGCCAACGCCAATATGTCGATGCGATCAAGCATAACGATATTACTTTCGGGATCGGTCCTGCCGGGACAGGGAAAACTTTCTTAGCTGTAGTCATGGCCGTTGCCGCGATGAAGGCCGGACAAGTGGAGCGGATTATTTTGACGCGGCCGGCCGTCGAAGCAGGGGAAAGTCTGGGCTTTCTTCCCGGTGACCTCAAAGAAAAGATCGATCCTTATCTGCGCCCGGTTTATGATGCGTTGTACGCCGTTTTGGGCAAAGAACACACTGATCGGTTAATGGATCGCGGCGTCATTGAAATCGCGCCGTTAGCCTATATGCGCGGCCGCACACTCGACAACGCTTTTGCCATTCTTGATGAAGCACAGAATACAACGCAGGCACAAATGAAAATGTTTCTAACACGTCTTGGTTTCGGCTCAAAAATGATCGTCAACGGCGACATCACGCAAATCGATTTGCCAAATAATGCCAAAAGCGGTCTGCTACAGGCGGAACAACTGCTAAAAGGGATTAGCCACATTGCCTTTACGCAATTTTCATCACAAGACGTCGTGCGGCATCCGGTCGTTGCCAAGATTATCGAAGCGTACGGCAAACACGACTTACAGCTGCAGAAACGGACAAAGGGGTAAGCGATGGACTTAGAATTATACGATGATGATCATTTATTAGACGCACAACATCATGATCTGATTCAGAAATTGGTTGTTTTTTGCGGACAACAGTTAAAATTGCCAACTGATACCGAAATGTCCATCACGATTGTCGGTGATGATGACATTCAGGAAATTAATCGGAAATATCGCGACACCGATCGCGCGACGGATGTCATTAGTTTTGCGATTGAAGATGGCGAAGACGATCTGCCGCTACTTCCGGGCATGGCAAAGAACATTGGTGATCTGTTTATTGATCCGCTGACGGTTCGCCGCCACGCCAAGGAGTATGGCCACAGCTTTGAGCGCGAGCTGGGGTACACGGTGGTTCACGGCTTCTTACATCTAAACGGCTATGATCACATTAAGCCGGAAGATGAAGCCGTGATGATTCCGCTTCAAAAGAAAATTCTGGCAGCTTATGGCCTTACCCGATAAACAGATCGGCAAAAATAAGCATTTTATCCAAAGCGCCCGCCACGCGCTCGATGGGCTGCGCGTCTTTTTTGTCGACGAAAATAATTTCAAACGCGAATTTACCAGCGCGGCTTTGGTGATTATTGCCGGTATCTGGCTAAAAGTACCGCCATTTTCTTGGTTCGTCCTGATTTTAGCCATTCTGCTGGTTTTCTTAGGCGAATTATTGAATACCATTGTTGAAAATCTGGTGGACTTCATTATTGGGGAACACTATGATTTACGGGCAAAAAAAATTAAGGATATGAGTGCTGGCGCCGTTTTGCTGGTATCCTTAATCGCCGTAGTCGCCGGCGTTTATGTTTTTGGGCCACCGTTGTTAGACCTTTTGAGGAGTTGGTAATGTTGTCTGTTTTACGTACCGCTGCCTTGGCAGCACGCGAAAATGCGTATGTTCATTATTCCCATTTTGCGGTCGGCGCGGCTGTCCGGGTTGGTGACCGGATTTTTTCTGGCGCCAACATCGAAAATGCCAGTTACGGCCTAAGTAATTGCGTTGAGCGGAGTGCGATTTTTGCGGCTGTGAGCGCTGGCTATACCAAACTGGATGAATTACTGGTGATCGCCGACACGGAAGGCCCGGTTTCACCTTGTGGGGCATGCCGGCAAGTCATCAGCGAGTTCTTTCCAGCCGATGCAGTTATCACGCTGGCCAACGTTCGCGGCGATTCGCAGCAAACAACGCCGCAAGCATTACTGCCGGGAGCATTTTCGAAAGGAGACTTAAACGCGTGAGCGAACATCATTCTGGCTTTGTGGCCATTATCGGTCGACCAAATGTCGGCAAATCAACTTTCATGAATCGGATTTTGGGTGAAAAGATTGCCATTATGTCACCTAAGGCCCAGACAACACGAAATAAAATCAACGGCATCTATACGACGCCAGATGCCCAGATTGTGTTTGTCGACACGCCCGGGATTCATAAGCCTAAAAATGAACTTGATGACTACATGGATAAAGCGGCATTGTCAACCCTGAATCAGGTTGATGCTATTTTGTTCATGGTCGCTGCGGATGAGCAAAAAGGTGCCGGTGATGCCTATATTATGCGGCAACTGGCCGAGGTGAAGAAGCCGGTTTATTTAATTCTGAATAAAATCGATTTGGTTAAACCGGACGATCTTTTACCTCTTATCGAAAGCTATCAGCATGATTATGACTTCGCCCAGGTCTTCCCGATCAGCGCAACCATGGGTAACAATGTCGATGACTTATTGACCTCGTTGACCGCAGCCTTGCCGGTCGGGCCGCAATATTATCCGGAAGATCAGCTGACCGACCATCCGGAATATTTCGTCGTGGGTGAATTGATTCGGGAGAAAGTCCTCGAACTTACCCGCGATGAGGTGCCGCATGCCACAGCTGTTCAGATCGAGCGCATGAAAGATCGCGAAGGCGGCAAGCTGCAGATTGAGGCGTACATTATTGTCGAACGCGACAGTCAAAAAGGCATCATTATCGGTCGCGGTGGGCAAATGCTGAAGCAAATCGGTATTCGAGCACGCCGAGACATTGAGAATTTACTGGGCGATAAGGTGAACTTGAAGCTGTGGGTTCGCGTCCAGAAAAACTGGCGCGACAATAACGCTTACCTCAAATCCCTTGGCTATAACACAAAGGATCTGCGGTAATGGTAAAGCAAGCGCAAACCTTTGAGGGACTTGTGATGTCCCGCCAAAATTATCGCGATTCCGACATGTTGGTTAAAATTTTAACCGATCAGTTCGGTAAGAAAATGTTTCTGTTGAACCGGGCACGCAAGCCCGGTTTTACTTTAGCTGCTGGTATTTTGCCATTTACGCATGCCGACTACATCGGCGAGATTCGTGAGTCAGGCCTCTCGTATTTGTCCGCAATTAAAAATGCCACGCAATACCGGCAAATTTCAACCGATATCACGCTAAACGCCTATGCATCGTACATTTTTGGATTGCTCGATCTGGCTTATCCGGATGGACAGCCAGTCGGGTTTTGGTTTAATCAGATTAAGCAAGCTTTGCATTTGATTGATACCGGTCTTGATCCGCAAATTATTGCCAACGTGATCGAAGTTCAGATGCTGAAAGCGTACGGCGTGGAGCCCAATTGGCGCGGTTGTGTGATCGACGGCCGCACTGACTTGCCACTTGATTTTTCTGAAAGCTATGGCGGTTTACTCTGCCAGCGTCACTGGGATAAAGATCCCCATCGGCTTCATGCCAGTGCCCGCGCGATCTTTTATCTGCGCCGCTTCAGTACGTTGAATCTGGGTCAGGTTAAACACATTGACGTTAAACCTGCCACCAAAGCTGAGCTAAAACGCATTCTGGATGTCATTTATACCGATATGGTCGGCGTGACCCCCAAGGCCAAGCGGTTTATCGACCAAATGAATCACTGGCAGGATCGCCTGCCGGACGCGCATCAACCCAACGACTCCCAGTCGGACAACGAGCATCGAGAATAGTCATTGTTTTTCCACGTGTTTATGGTAGATTGAAGATAAGTAAGCGGTTTCGTAATTGATGATTCTTGGGTGAAGATGATTTCAGCAGGTGTTTTAAAAGGGGTGGCGAGCATGGCAGAGACATTACCCAGAGCTGTCAAAGTCTGGATGGGCGCAAACATACTGCAAATCGAGTTTGATAACGGGCAAATGCGGTTCATGCGGACACATTTTATCGATAATTATGTATCCTCATGGTCGCCAAGCAAGGGTAAGGGCAAACGGGTTAACTTTTTTGTGGCACCGACTTGGGAATGGCTCGGTGCCAATGCCCGGATTGAATCCGATGGCAAGGTGACGCTTTTTGAAAAGGATACTTATACACCTGAGGAACTTTGGCATAACAGCAAGTCAAGCATTGATCAGTTATCTGGGATTAATTAGTTTTTATTGAAGTGGTTGGTTGACATGTCCATTTTCTGAAACGCGTTTACTGGCGCAAAAGTCTGCGTGTAAGGACCTCAGGCGCAATGGCCAAGCCCGGGCTATCACACCTGAGGTCACTTACACTCCGACTTCTAACCGCGCCAGTTCACGCTCTGTTTTCAGAAAGTCGCTTGACAGCACCTACCGCGATGCTATAATTATTAAGAAAATTGAATCGGTGATGAGAAAAAGGGTCATATCGGTACTGAACTTCAGCGAGTCAGGGATAGTGTAAGCCTGGTGGCGGTCGATGTGATTGGCGTTTTCGAACCAAATGATGAAGCTGCAGGCAGGTTTTGTAACTGCTTGAAGTAGGGTGGAACCGCGCATCTAGTAGTTTAACTATGGTTTCGTCACTAAATATACTTGTTTAAGGGTGTTTAGAGTAACCCAAATAGCTGAAAAAGTGGCTTGTTTCATGGATGTTTTCATGATTTTATTCGGCACCTAGATAACATGAGATCACATATGATTTAGAAATACAAAATAACGCCAGCAGGCATGTTAGTCTTACCAGCACAGGTAGGGCTATTTTTGTGCCAAGATTTCCCTAAAACAATTTGAGGAAATTTAAATTAAGAGTTAGCATTGCCATGATTCAATCGAGAAAGGAGAACACAAAATGGAAAACTCAGATTCAATGGATTCAGACTTTTTGAACTTAGTGATTGAAAAGGGAATGAAGGGCAATAAGCCATCCGTTATGGCAAAAGGGTTGTTAAAGACAGTCAACCATTACAAGAAGCAGGAAAATATAGAGAAAAAATTGACTGAGATGCTGCAGACCTTTAATGATTTCGATCATCAGTATGCAGTAAATGTGGCACAAGAACTTGTTGTGTTGGATAGTTCATACTCTGAATTTGTAAAGAAGTTAAACCTTCCGGATAGCAATGGCTAACAACCTTTAGCCTTACCGTCACAGGTAGGGCTATTTTTGTGCCTTAAAAGTAGCTATACCAATTTGCCACCTAGCTTGTGCAGAGGGTGTTAGCTAGCACATTAAGTGAGCTAGCTGTGCTTCATTCCCCTATGCACAAGCTAATTAACTACCACGTGCCCCTATAAGGCTCACACTTGCTCTCTAAGCGCCTTTAGTACCCAGCATGTGTAATTGTGCCTATTCTTCCAGACTTCCTTATATGGCCTAATAGTGAGCATCACAAGAGTGTCTGCCTGTGACACCTGATTGGAAAGTGGGCACCATTGTGATTTGAATTGGACACCATGGGATACCCATAGAAGGCTCATATTAGCTCTCTAAGCCGTCCTAGTGCTCCCTTATTGTCATTGTAGGCAAAGGGGTTACTAGAGCATTAAGAAGCCAACAGGGTAGGACAAAGGGTCACACTGGTGTAACTAATGAAGTTTAACAAGTGGAACAAAGAGGCATACTGGTGTGCACGGAAGAGGCCATCAGCTTCTACAGTACCCCTAGAAGGCTCACATTGGCTCTCTAAGCAATTCTGTAACAGATTGGTACAATTGTGCATCATGTGTCTAAAGTGGAATAGGCTTGGCATAACTTGCGTTTTAAAGAGTGGACAATAAAGGATATAATGCTCAAATATTCACAAGGCGTACTCAATCTTTTAACCCTTATTTCCATTTTGAAATTGCTATAAACACGGTAGACACTTGTTAACACTGATGGAATGGAGTAAACCCTTGCTGACACTTTTTTAACACTGATGAACACTTGTAACCCTTTTCCATTTTGAAGGACCCATAGTCATGTGTAAACACTTGTAATCCTGATTGGAACCTTTAACCCTTGTTAACACTGATGAATAGGACAAACATGTGTAAACCTTGCTGACACTGATGAATAGAGTAAACCATGGTAAACACTTGTTTACACTTTTCCATTTTAAAATTGCTATAAGCATGGGTACACACTTGTTAAACCTGATTGACCATAGTAACACATGCAACCCTTGTTAACACTGATGAACACTTGTAACTCTTTTAATAATAGTTATTAGGTTTTGCTTTTGAAGGTAAGACTGATGGTTTTTATCAGGTGAGACCTTCAAGCCTTTCGTTAACCTTCAGGCAATGAAGGTTATAGGGTACCGCCGCTTGCGGTGGGGCGAAGCCAGCAGCGGTCTTTGCTGCTTACTATGAATACACTGGTTAACCCTTGTTGATACTTTTTTCAGTTGTTACAAGGGTATGGGGCTACTCGCCCCCGAAGCAAAGACCGCTTCTCCCCTCACCAGCATGGTTGCTGGATACCTCAACATAACCAACTGACAAAAAACGTCAGTCGGCCATGTCTCACTTGTGTTAAACTTTTCAATTCTGGTGGAACGAAGGCGAAGCCAGAGTGACACTGATTGACCATGGAAAACATGTGTAGACACTTGTAACCCTTGTGAAAACATTTGTACAGGTTTTACTTTTTGTTTACTGGGGATTGAAAAGAGCTTGCTATTTTCAAGCACTAGTATGAAAAGATATGTATCCCATAAAATAGACCATGTTTACGCTTACAAGTACTGATATGAAAATGATTTTAGCCTGTTTTTTCAAGACCTTGAAAATGCACACTTTTATCAAGCATTGTTAGCTCAAGATTCCGTTTTATGTAAATTATGTGTAAAAGTTTTGTAAAAGTTTTGTAAATTCCAACCTGACATGATTTGTCAAGGCAACATGTGTAGACACTTGTTAACCACGGTGAAAACATTTGTACGCTCTAAACATCAAAGACAGCTTGCTGTTTTGCATGTGTTAGTACAAGTACTTTATTGTGCATGCCAAATAGACCATGTTTGCACTTACAACTACTGATGCTAAGCCATTTAGGGCATGTATTTTGCTTGTGAGCAAAATGTACACATTTATCAAGCACGGGTAGCTTTAAACAGAGTTGTTAATCGGGTCTTATGTGAGGCCTCTTTTTTTTTATTGGCAAATTTAGGAAAGCTGATTTAATAGGCTCAAATGTTAAGAAAATGTTAAGAAATCTTAAAAAGGTTTGTAAGCGCTTATAAATGAGGCAAAACACTATATTTATAAGTGTAAGAGGAAATGAATAAGTATTATTGACACATGTTTGAAAGCATTTGACTACCTTAAAAGTTAAAAAACGTGCTATGATGATTATAAGAGAAAACAAGGAGAAAAAACATGATGTATGGGAATAGAGAATTATTAGCAGATTGGCAAAATAATATTGATACAGTTGCATTGCTGACTAAGCACAGCACCACTCGAACATCCAAGAAATCACGTCTTAACGAACTACTTAACACAATTAGTTCAGGGAAGATTTTGGGTGCTTCAGAACACAAGGTAAATGGGAGGAAGCTGCTATCTACGCACAATAGCACAACCAATGCTGTCCCAGCACTTTTAGAGTGCTTGTCAGCAGAAAAGCTACCAGCTTTCCTTAAGGCTTTCTATCCAGAGATATTACAGAGAAAGGACTACCGCCAAGCCTGTGCAATTGTAGAATCAAATATTAAGCAGTTGCCAACCAAGCGTTCTAAGTGCCCTAGGGAAGCAAAGGATTTATTTGTTCCAACGAGCAAAGCAGATTTACGAAGAGATGATAAAAAGTTGCTCCTTGATTGTTGGAGAGCCATTAACTATGCAACTGTTAATCAGTTTGCTGGAGCACCACTTGTAAAAACTGCTGGCCGCGGTGTTTATTTATCATGGGACATCATTAACTCGATGCTAAAGTATCCACAGCATGCAACTCGTAATAAAGTATACAATGCTTTACAACTGTTACAAATAGCTGGTTTCATCAGGCTGGCAATGGACAGTGAGTTAACAACAGCCGGTTTAAAGTTGGCAACAGTAAACAAAAATGGGGTAACAGTCCGAAAACACAATGTGTTCATTTTGAATGACTTTGACCAATCAGACCCAAAATTAATAACTGATAACTTAAGACTTGATTTAACCACTCGTGTTTCTAAAGCCATTATTGAGAAAATTTTGGGTATCGAAAATACAAAGAAGTTTTTCCCGTTGGTTAATAGTGGCGTTGATGAAGCCACGATTGCTAGATTTCAGCAAGCAGTTAAAAGTAAGGGTTTAGCTCCCCTTGCAACGCTCAACAACGTAGTGGACAGACTAAGAAATGATTTGGACATATCAACTGTACAAGCAAGGCTTTATATCAATCAGTTGTGCCAATACAAGCCGCTTCACCTGATTAAACTAAAAAAACCAGATGTGGTGAGTCAAGGGTATAACTTAACAGGGTTTGAAAATATCCACTCAAGTGAAAAATTGCTTGTAGTAGAAGAGTGAGATAGAAAATAGAATAGGACAGTAGCTGAAAGCTTAGGAAAAAGTAAAAACGTGATATAATAGATTATATAGGATAAAACGACAGGAGAAAAAGTAATGAATACAATTGAAAAAGAGCCATATGTTGATTTTGAAGCGATAGCTGTTATTGTTGCAAAGGTTGACCTGCGTGACTTATATCAAATTGGTGATAAGTTGCCTCTAAACAGCCCATATTTGCCAGAAGTAGTACAATGCCCAGCACCTTTTAGCCATTATGCAGTTAGTCAGTCTGGCATGGTTTATAGCCGGAAATTCAATAGGCCGCTTTTGCAACGTGTAAATAATTGTGGTTATAAAGCTGTTCATGTGGTGAAAGATGACAATAAGGCATTATTTACAGGCGTGCATAGGCTGATTGCTCTTACATTCTGTGACAATAAGTGGAAACTTAAAGAAGTCTCACATATTGATGACAACAAGTTGAACAACTGCGCTTCTAACCTAGAGTTTATAACGCGCAAAGACAACTTGAACAAAGTGCATCGTCAAAAATTGATGAAATCAGCTGGTGGGCATGGTCGTTCGGTTCGGAAAGTGAACGATGACGGTTCATTTCAAGAATACCGTAGCATCAAGTCAGCAGCAGAGGCAAATGGGTTAAGCAACACATCAGTAGCAGGGTCAGCTAATGGCACGTTACACCTTAACAAGCCTTTTTACTTTTCTTTTGTAAAATGAAAATTAGTGTCCCGCACCCCAATTAATACCATACCATAAACAAGAAAGAAAGTACATACACATGGAAAACAAAGATAATTTCGCATTTAACGTTCTTAACTCAGTCGGCTGGTTCCTAACAATTGCAAACATCGCAGGTATCACACAATTGCCATGGGCTAACATTGGCACTTACTGGTTGACACTTTTGCTTATTTGCCTAGCAACAGCAATCATTGACCCTCTGGTAAACAAAGGTGGCGACAAGTAAGTTGCTGAATGAAAAGACAATAAAGGAGCTTATATCAACGCCAGCCTTCCTCAGTAACGCTTCAAAGCTGGCTTATGAGCTACGCATGAGCCAAAGAGACGCAAGCCAGGAGCTTCTGATTGAACTCCTTAGTCACCGGCTTCGTACATGGACTGACAAATATGTGACCCTTGCTATACAACGTGACCTGCCGAGCCTAAAGTGGCGCATCAAGTACGCTGCCAAGGATTATTACAGACGTGTCAATAAGGATGCCGCCAGAGAGCTTACCAAGTCCCAGATGCTGGCAGGAATGGAGCCACATGTAAGTAACCAAAGTGAAGTATTGGAAGCACTAGAAAGGCTACCAGAGCTGTTTAAGAATGCTAACACTAGGACTTGGGCAGAAAGTGTGCTCAGGGTTGGGCAACGGGAAACGATGGTGAACTTCAACCAGTCACCAAGGCAATTCAATAGCAAGTTAAATAAGGTGTGCAAGTATTGCCATCCGCATAGGCAACCGAAGCAACCTAACAGCCACACAAAGGAATTGCACATACTTACCGAATGGGATGACCTAATGGCCGACCTAGACACTACTGATGACGATGTGCAGGCTTTTATTGGTCAACATGAAGAATACATAAATCAAGTTGTTGATAACTCATTAATCAAGTTTCAAGTCAAAGTATTAAAGGATTTTGTCAACTCAGGCAAAGATAAATACACCTTTAATGAATTGATGCACACAAAATACATAAAGTTGGAACAGGAATTAGATAGGAGAACAAATCATGAATAATTACTCAGCAATTGGACGCATCGCAATGGACCCCAAAATTGGCAATGGTGTTTTAACAAGTCTGTTGGCCATCAAGCGAATCTATAAATCAAGTGACAAGATTGACACTGACTTTATACCCATCACACTTTTTGGACATCAAGCGGAAAACTTTAACCGGTTAACAAGCAAGGGTGACAAGATTGGCATTGTTGGCTCAATTAAGACCAGCAAATATGCAGATGAAAATGGTGAGGTGCGCTTTGGGTGGAGTGTGGTGGTTAATCATTTCTATTTGCTCTCCACTAAGCCACACAATGATGCATCAAGGGATTCATCACCACAGCTGAGTGATGCAACGGTTAACTCGCTTAGTACAAAATTAAATGGGCTTGTTAAGGATAGCGACTTGCCATTTTGAATAAGCGAAAGAAGCAACAGGTGCATGAATGCAATGAGCCGTTATGCCATGCAATAGTGCCAGTTTCTGAAAGGTACTGTGCAAAGCATAAGGCCATACATGAGCAGCAATGGCAAGCCAAGAAGGCCAGCTACAGGCGGTCAAAGTTGGCAACGGCAGTCAAATCAAGCAAGGGCAAAAGGTACGACCAAACAGAGCGAGACCCAGTTGCAAAAGCATTTTACCATTCATCAAGGTGGACAAAGGTACGAGACGCCACATATGCCCGTGATGGAGCAACCTGTCAAGTGTGTGGCAACATTGTTCAAGAGCGAAAGATAGTCGACCATATCGTGCCAAGACGGTGTTCACCAGAGCAAGCATTAGATTCAGCCAACCTATGGTGCTTGTGCTACAAGTGTCACTTTAGGAAGACAAAGCTAGAACAGATAATCAGTCAGCAAACACACGGGGACACCAAATTGAAACATTTGGATCGCACATTTTGGACGAAAGTTTTGAGGACGGATTTACAATTCAAGTGCAACAAATTAGTCAAATAGAAAAGACTCATAGCCTGAGTCCTTGTAAAATGGAATCACCACAAGACCAACTACAAGGAGAACTCGACTATGAGTCCGTACACCCATCTTATCTTAAAAGACCGTGAATCGATACTGCTTGGTATCTCTACAGGCAAAACTCTTGATACCATCGCCAAAGAGATAGGTCGTTCCAAGAGTACAGTCAGCCGTGAAATTGCACGTAACGGCGGCTGGCGGAGCTATTCGGCAGCCACCGCTCAGGACCGCTACCGGCGGGTTCGCTTGGCTAGCAGGCGTCCTCGGATCCTCGATCGACCGGGGACTCGTGACGCTGTCATTCGATATATCACGGTGCTACATTGGTCCCCTGAGCAGATTGCCGGTCGCTTGTCACTAGAAGGCAGTCCTATTCGCATCAGCTATTCGACTATCTACAGAGGTATCTACCTAGATAATCTCGGCGTTCCATTGAAGAGCCATGGTGCTCGCGGGCTACCAAGGCTGCTTCGACACCGAGGCAAGACGCGCAAAATCAAAGGCACCATAAATGAACGCCGGGGGCGCTTCAATGACGTGCCATCAATTCACGACCGACCCCGGTCGGCAGAAAATCGCAGCTGGTTTGGTCACTGGGAAGGCGATACAGTACGCGGTAAAACAGGACACTCTGCATTAGTAACATTAGTTGACCGTAAATCACGCTATCTGCTTTCGAAGCGAACGGCCAACGCAAAAGCTGACACTGTTAGAGACGTCATGATTGAGCTGCTTGGTGCCTTACCAGCTAACCGAGTAAGAACAGTGACTCCTGACCGTGGAAGGGAGTTTGCCCGGTACAGGGAGCTGGCAGAACGTCTGAATACAAAGGTCTTCTTTCCTGACCCACACGCGCCTCAACAACGAGGAACTAACGAAAACACCAACGGACTGATTAGAGAATACTTTCCCAAGAACACAGACCTAGACCTTCAGAGCGACCAGGAAATTGAGACTTACATTGAACAACTGAATAATCGACCACGCAAGGTCTTAGGCTGGAAGACGCCATCAGAAGTCTTCATGGGTAAAAAGTTGCACTTGAGTTGACAATTCGTCAGAGAAAAAAGAGGTAACAAACAATGAATGGCAATGATGATGATTTTAAAGATAATGTTGAATACTTGGCACAGGGAGAGCAACCTAGTGGTCAAATCTTGACACCCACAGAAGTCATTGAAGCTAGTGAGGATTTAATGGAGTATAGGCAAATAATTAACGACAGGCTAATGACGCGTGGATGCGACACTGGACTGATTACTATCCAGCTGGCAGATTTAAACAATGAAGCAATTAGTCAACTTACGGACGAGGTAAAAGATGCCGGCTGGCAAGTGGTAATGGAAGACAAGAACTTATACATTCAATGACGATAAGGTTGATGGGTATGATTTAACATATTCAAAAAACGGCTTTTCCTTTGAAAAGCCGTTTAGGGTAAAGTTTTATAAAATATGAGGAAATTACTGCATACCTCATATGCGTTCATAGGCGCTCTACATGACTCCAATTTGCATGGTTGTTATTATAGTCAACTATAGAATGTAAGTGAAGTATAGAGTTAATCAATGAAACATATTCAACAATTGTCAAAATGTAAGAAAGAAAAAAATTGAATGGTGCGGTACACAGAAGCAACAACTTTGATTTTAACGATTCTCTCGAAGCTGTTACTGATAATGAAATAACTACAAACACGTAAGACACCATCGCAATAAACATTCCTAAATCTTGGAAATAAATTGTAACAAATAATAAATACAAATACACAAAAGGTTCTACAAGCATAAATAGTTCCTGGAAAACTGCAAGCGGCAACTGGAAAAAAGTTAGCATCTTACTAAACTTTTTATCCATGTTGAAAAATAAATTGTGATATTTTACGAATGCTATGAAGCGTCCATATTTCCAACGATATCTCTGTTTGATCAAAGATTTAAACTTTTTCACAGGTTGGGTATAGGCTACTGCATCATTGGCATATCCTATAATGTTATCTTTATTACCATACCTAGAGAGAAGTTTTAAAGTCAGATCAATGTCTTCGGTCGGAGTGTTCGTGTCGTATCCACCAATATTTTTAAGCTTATCTGTTCTAAAAGTAGACCCAATGCCTCCTATGATGTAAAGCGTTTTCAAGACGTGTTCAGCGCATTTACCTCTATAAGCACTTATGAATTCAAAACGCTGGCATTCTCCAATAAAGGTTGGTAAGGTTAACATCTTCACGTTCATAGCAAGTGCGACTATTTTGGGGTTCAAAAACCATTTGACCATTTTCTCTATGGCATCTTCTTTTAGGAGAGAATCGGCATCGAGAACCATTGTTAGGACAGAATTGTCATAATTAAACAGGGCGTTATTGATTGCTACAGACTTTCCTGAGTTTGGTTGCTGAATCAGTTTGATATCATTATCAGGATGAACTTCGATAAATTCTTTGACCAAAATAGCTGTGTTATCAGACGAACCATCATCAACTACTACAATGCTGATTTTTTTATAAGTACTTCTGCAAATTGAGGCCAGTGTTTGGATTATGGCCTTTTCTTCATTAAAAGCGGGAACAATAACTGATATTGAAGGACTAAAACGCTTTATCCTCCTGTGATGAGCATATCTGTATTTTATAAACTGATAGTCATACACATTTGCAAACCAGAAAGTGATAAACATCCTCAATAAGCCTAATGCACTCATACATAGAATGAAAATATTTAGGCTATAAATGTATGGTTGAAGACTCGAACCAATCATTTAACGTTATACCATTTTCTAAGGAAAAAATTGTACCCACTAAAAAGTGCAATAGCTAAAATTAAAACACTTCCAACTATTGGCAAAAAGTTAAAAATATGTTCACCAGTTACAGGTAAAGTGGCAGCTCCCACTAAAGCTGCGGATCTTCCTAAGTTTCCAGTTTGTGACATAAATATTCCTCCTTATGAGATCGTCCATAACTTTTAAGTTGTAGTATGAATCTCTGTTAGCAAGGAATGAGGTTAATAGTACCATGACAGACTGCGTTTTTCTAACAAACTATTCATTTTCAGGGGATAGACTTCTTTATAACTCTGTGATATAGTTTCATTGTTTAAGAAATGGAAGCAGTCTGCAACTTAAAATTGCGGACTGCTTTTTTTATTGATCGAGGTGTATTTATGATTTATGGATATGCACGTGTAAGCACTGACGGACAGAATCTAAGTGTCCAAATACAAACGTTAAAGCAGGCAGGAGCAATAAGGATTTACTCAGAAAAGTACACTGGAACAACTATGGTAAGACCTGCTTTTAAAGAAATGATTTGCTTGATGCAACCAGGTGACAAGCTGATTGTAACAAAACTTGACAGATTCGCACGAAATACCAAAGAAGCACTAGAAGTGATTCAGCGACTGTTTGACAAGAATATTTCAGTAATGATTCTGAATTTAGGAACCATTGATAACACTCCAACAGGTAGACTTGTGTTTACAGTATTCTCAGCTTTTGCACAATTTGAACGAGACATGATAGTTTCAAGAACTCAAGAAGGAAAACAATATGCCAGAGCGCACAACCCTCACTTCAAAGAGGGACGTCCAAATACATATTCTGAAGATGATATCAGAAAAGCATTTAGGCTTCGCGAAAAAAATCTTTCGTATAGAAGAATTAGAAGAATAACTGGAATAAGTGAAACAACTTTAAAAAGACGTTTTAAGCAAATAGAGAGTTAGCTCCATGTTGTGTCACCTTTATACATAAGCAAGGGTCAGCCAAGGGTTGGCTCTTTTTCTATGCCAAGACAAAAAATGGCGCACTCATTACGTATATATATATGCAGGGTACAGCAGGCGACAATTGATTGCCTTGCACAGCCATCGCTTAACCCATTAGAATTTAAAATGATGAACCATAAACAATAAATAATGGACAACAAATATTAAATAACACATTCAAAAAGTTAAAAAGCTGTAACACCCGCCCCCGTAGGCGTAGAGAGGGACCTCACATAACAAAGTGGTCTTCTCTCCAAAAATGTGTAATTATAAAAATATTTTATATGGGTCACGTCATAGCCTTCAAACGTTGATATACCGGCATTTGCCATGCTTACAAAAGTACAGTAGATGAATATGGCAAGCAGCGCAAGAAGGCCTACAGGTGCTGATATACAAGCTTTTTCTTTGGAAAGAAATGAAAGGGGGGTACAGGCAAAGTGGGTAGAAAGATGAAAATAACAAATGATGAAGCAGATCGTGCGGATCAGCGTGCACGAACGGAAAAATTGATGAATGAAACACAAGATTGGCAGACGTTACAGCCAACACCGCCAAGATATTTAAAGGGTATAGCTTATCAAGCATGGACTGAGTTGACACCGATTCTAAATCATTCAGGTTTAGTAAAGCAGTCAGACAAGCAAATCGTAAGTAGTTTGTGTGAGCAAATTGCCATTCGCCGTTTGGCATATGAGCAGGTAATGAAGAGTGGCATAGTTCTGGCAAATGGGCGTAAGAACCCAGCATGTGGAGTACTAAATGATAGTACAGCAAAAGTTAAAAGTCTTGCAGAAAGTCTTGGATTATCTCCGCAGGCACGTGCTTCATTGATGAACATTCAGTCAGATAATGCAGATGATGACACACAAAACATTATCGTAAATTGCAAGAACAAGTTAGCCAGTCGTTGAGGACAATCCCAGAACAGGCCGTTATCAAATAGAAGTTGTGGCGCTAGAGAGACTACTGGGCCATGCGGCGAACGCGCCGAGCTTCGGCCTCAAAGTTTTGCTGGGGTGTGCAGTAGCCCTGTTGTTTGCGAGGCAACTGATTCAAGCGGTCTTGCGTGGCCTGCACTTGACTAGGGCTAATGTCATCTAGGGACATGCCCTTAGGGAAGTCCTGGCGGATCATCCGGTTATGTGCCTCGTTGGTGCCACGGTCGCAGGACGTGTAAGGATGGGCGTAGAAGATCTCAGTTTCCGTCCCAGCAAAAGCAGTATTTAAGGCGGTGAACTCGGGTCCGTTG
The DNA here is from genome assembly GCF_000829055.1 of Lacticaseibacillus casei DSM 20011 = JCM 1134 = ATCC 393. Lineage (NCBI taxonomy): Bacteria > Bacillati > Bacillota > Bacilli > Lactobacillales > Lactobacillaceae > Lacticaseibacillus > Lacticaseibacillus casei. The sequence continues at coordinate 1,443,165 of NZ_AP012544.1, read as the reverse complement.
TCGGCTGTGATGGTCTTGATGCAAGCTCCCCATTCGCGCTTGATTCCACGCAATGCATAGCTCACAGAGTCTGCATCTCGTCCTTCGATCAAGCGGAGAAGTTGGCAACGGGTCTTGCGCTCAATCAGAGTCAAGATGACGCTCTCCTTGCCATTGCGTTTACCGACAATGGTATCCATCTCCCAGTGACCGAACTGCCTGCGTCGTTCAACGACCTTAGGCCGTTCCTCGATACTGCGGCCAGCCAGGCGCTTAGCCTTGGTGTGGTGCTGGTGAGAGGTCTTCCGCTTAGTCTTCTCCAACAGGTCGATATTTCGAATCTCTAGGCGTTGGTCGTCAATGTACTGGTACAAAGTCGAGGCACAAACAAGCTCTTCAGGAGTAAACAGCTTGTGTCGCTTGGCATAGCCGATTGAAGCATCCGGCGACCATTTGTCCTGCTTAGCTCGCTGTACGTACCAGGCTAAGAAGACCTGTACGCTGGCGAACTTGTCAGGACGATGGCAGCTCAAGCGTGCAGTCTCGTAACGAGCCTGAGCAGCCTCTGGCAGGTATTGTCGATGGTAGACGCGCTTGCCATTACTCTTCTTGACCTGATCTACTGTACCTCGCTTGATTTCATTATTAATGGTCTGCGGGCAGACGCCAATTTCAGCAGCAATCCAACGATTGGACTTCCCAGCTTGGCGGAATCCGGCCACTTTTCCGCGCTCGAGTGATGTTAAGTGCTGACCTTTTTGGCGGTGTGTGCTATCCTGTTTCTGCATCAAGACAATATCCTCTTCCATTGTTTGTGTAGGAACTTCAATGATACAGGATATCTGTTCTTGATGTTTTTTATTGTCCAAAAAATTTTGAGACAGTGGCTAACTTGATTCTAAAATGCGCGCACAAAACATTATTGAAAAATTGAAAAAGGCAGGAAGTGAACAGTTTTGATAAAGCAGTATGATCTAACACTTCCGAAGCTGACACTTGAAAAGGCCTATAAAGAGCAGCTTAAATCTGGAACTTATGATGCTATCGCTGAAAAGTATAGAGATCCTGGCACAGTATATGCATTCCAAATATTGGAAGGTCAGATTATCGCATGCCATGACGTTAAGTTGCAAGCTTTTAGACACCTACAGGATCTTGCACGTGTTGAGTCCAAGCAAGCAGACTTTCCCTTTCACTATTCTCTTGACAAATGCAGAGAGGTTTTAGGTTTTGCATCACTTTGCCCAGACCCATCAACAGGTAGGCCACTTCCACTGGCCTTATGGCAAAAGGCACTATTGTGTTGGTCCCAAGGTTGGCGGAATAGCAGTGGTGAGCGCCGTTTCCATCGTGTGGTGTTCAGTGTTGCAAGGACTAATGGCAAAACTTATTTGACGGTTATACTTCTCAGCTATCAGTATCTAATTGCTAGTGCTGGGTATAGTAATCAGGACATGGCATACATAGCTCCAGTTTCACAGCAGAGTAAGAAGGGCTGGCGGTACATTAAGACAACGTTTAATCGTCTGCAAAGTGAGGGCTTTGGGGATCAGATGCGTTCAACCAAGACTAAGATTGGTGAGGATGCTGTCAAAAGCAATACTAATCAGAATCAACTGTTGCGTTTGTCAGATGAATCGGGACAGTTTGATAGCTATCATTTGGCCTTTAGCGTTCATGACGAAGCCGGTGATGATGGCAGAATTGGTTTAATCAAAGAAAATGACGGGAAAATCACATCTGGACAAGTGCAGACCTTTGATAGCCAATCATGGGACATCAGTACTGCCTATCCAGACGCCACTTCAAATCTATATCTCACTGAGAAATTAATCAGAGAGGCCATGCTAAAGGATAATGAGCGAGAACTGGACGATAATTTGATGGTTAATTACAGTCAGGACAGTGAAGACGAGGTCAATAATCCTGAAAAATGGATAAAGTCGAACCCACTGCTTCCAGTTGCCGGCAAAACAATGCTTGATTCAATGATTAGTGAGCGTGACACTAAGAAATCAGATGGTAGCTTGTCTGAGTTCATCAACAAGAACCTAAACATGTGGTTGCAGGTAAAGGAAAACAGATTTTTGAACCGCCATGACATAGAAAATGCAGTAGCTGATAAAGTGCCAATCAACACAAATGGTCACGTGTGCTACATCGGTATCGATTTGTCGAAACTTAGCGATGATACTGCTATAGCTCTTGTCTACCCATATCAGGCCAATGGGGATACGCATTACTACATAGAACAACACAGTTGGATACCACTGAATCATACTGGAGGAAGTATTGATAGCAAAGAAAAACAAGATGGTATTAACTATCGCAGGGCTGAACAGCTAGGATACTGTGATATTGCTAGAAATCGCTGGGGATATATAGATGATGACTCAGTTGTCACATACCTTGGTGATTATATAGAGCAAAATCAGTTGCAAGTTCGTTTCATTTGTTATGACCCATGGGCAAGTAGTGATGTTTTAGATAAATTGGTTCAAATCGACAAGTGGCCAATGATGCCTATCCGACAAACAGCACATGACTTAGATAAGCCTACCCATGAGTTTCAGAGACTGATGCGAGAGGGTCGCATTCATTATTCTGACGATCCAATTATCCAATACAGCCTAACCAATGCAATTCTTGTTGGTAACAGTGCGGGCTTAAAGGTTGATAAGGAACGATATACAAGCAAAATTGACTGTGTAGATGCCATTATTGATGCCATGTCTAGAGCAATTTATGAATTTAGTGATGTTAACCCTGACTTTGATCCTAAAGCAAAATTAAAGGACCCATTGTCTGGTATGAGTGATGAAGAACGCCATAAATTCCTGATGGATGTAGGCTTTTAAAAGGTAGATTGTAAAATTAATCCGAACGCTGTTCGGACAAAAAAGATCAGCTTCCTTTAAAATGGTGTTTACCACAAACCCATCTTTTAGGAGCTGATCTTTTGTCTAGTATAACCTATTCCGAACGAATTAAAATCGAAACCTTTTGTGAACTAGGGCTGTCCAATATCCAAATGGGCGTTCGGCTGAACCGATCACCGTCAACAATTTCTTATGAATTATCTCGATGTCAACCTTATCAGGCTGAATTAGCACAAACAGATGCCGAATACAAGCGATCACGATGTGGTCGGAAAACTAAGCTGAGCGATGAGTTAAAGCAAAAAATTCTCAACCATTTACGTCTAAGCTGGTCACCAGGAATGATTGCTCACGAATTTAAACTAGCTACTAAATCTATTTATAATTGGCTAAATCAGGGGAGAATTGGTTTCTCCTTGAATGATCTACCTGAACATGGCGTACGCCAACGGCGTAACGTTGACCAACGATCCAAATATAATCAATCTTTGGGGCGATCAATTGAACAGCGTCCCATGATGATTAATCAACGTAATCGCATCGGCGATTTTGAACTAGATACAGTCGTTGGTCCTCGTGGGCATAGTAAGGCAGTTTTATTAACTTTAATCGATCGAAAATCACGGTTCCTTTGGGCATACCGGTTAAAAGATCGGACGACAGCGACTGTTAATGAAGCACTAACTAAGTTCCTAACCACTTTTAATGGTCCGGTGCACAGCTTTACTGTGGACCGTGGCACTGAGTTTAGTGGGCTAGTATCACTTGAATCACAATATGGTATTAAGACCTATTACTGCCATGCTTATACTCCAGCTGAACGTGGTAGTAATGAACGCTTTAATCGGAATTTGCGTTATTTTTATCCTAAAGGGACTCGTTTTGAGCACATTAGTGCTCAAGATTTAACGACGACGTTACTCCAAATTAACCAGCGACCGCTTAAAATACTCGACTGGCAAACACCGTATCAGGTTATGCTGACAAATTTGTCCAAAAATTCGGATTAAATTTGCAATCTACCAAAAGTCTACATATTTTTTTGCGCTTGAAGGTCAATATTGGTCAAAAATGACGCACTTCATACGTTATATATATGAGAGGTAAAAACAATGAAAGACACAAAGAATCTTAGGGAGGTGCGAGTGTGAGCAAATTGATAATGCTTAAGGAACTGTTGCCAACAGTGTTATTTGTATCCGGCTTAATTGCTATTGTAACCAGTGCCTACCTTTTTAATAGCATCATAGGAACGTTGGTACTAGGCAGTGTATTGCTCTTTTGCGGTTGGCTACTCACGCCTACATCTAAGGCAGGTGGTAGTAGATGAGCATATGGAATCCGTATGAACGAATGCAGAAAAGAAGCATGACGATACCATCAACTAACCTGTCAAGTTACATCATAAGTGGTGGACAAGTATTGCCCAATCATTTGGTTGATGCCAGTACGGCCTTAAATAATTCTGATCTATATGCTGTTACCAACCTTCTAAGCAGTGATATTGCATCGGCAAGTTTTGAAGTGGCTGCACCCTTTGACAAGGTGATAAATAACCCGAACAACCTTATTTCGCCGTTTAACTTTTGGCAATCAGCTGTACTTCAGATGTTGCTTACGGGAAACGCCTATATCGTCATTACAAGAGATAGCAACAATGTTCCTATGAGGCTAGAGATGGCGCCAGCGGCACAGGTAGTAGTCACTTTGGCAGACAGCAGTGCAGATATTAGCTATGCGGTTAACTGGGGAGACGAGAGAGGCACAATCAATTATCCAAGTGCAAACATGCTTCACTTTCGATTGATGGCTAGTGGTAGCAATGGTCAGCAATACATTGGTATTAGTCCACTAGAATCAATAGCAAGCCAAGTCAACATTCAAGATTATGCAAACAAGTTGACACTATCAACTATTAAAAATGCTATTAATCCAAGCACCGTCATTAAAGTTGCTGAGGGTGCACTAAGCCCAGAAGAAAAAGAAGCGACACGAAAAGCTTTTGAAAATGCCAACACAGGTGATAATGCTGGACGGCCTATGGTGCTTGACCAACTTTATGACGTACAAAATTTAGCAATTAATGCTGACGTAAGCAAGTTTCTAACAAGTAATGACTGGTCCAAGACACAGATAGGCAAGGTTTTTGGTGTTCCAGATAGCTATTTGAATGGTCAAGGTGATCAACAAAGTTCATTAGATATGACTAAATCGCTTTATAGCAACACTTTAAGGCGCTATGTAAAGCCAATAGAAAGCGAAATGGGTGCCAAATTTGGCGTCCCCGTGAATATTGATGAAAGTCAAGCAGTAGACGCTGATAATGACCTACTTATTAGCCAGATTCAGAAGTTGCTAAGTGGCACAACACCAGCCATTACGCCTTTACAAGCACAACAAATGCTAGCAAAAAGGGGTGTGATTTAGTGAAAAATGAAGATATACGTACATTTAATGTTCAAATAAGGGCTGAAACAGCTATAGACAGCCAAAGTAGCAATAATCAGGTTGAAAGTAACCAAAATATGGCTATTTCCGGCATCGCAACCGTGTTTAATCAGCCAAGTATTAAGGGTGATTTCACCGAATATATCGACCGAAATGCTCTAAATGGTGTGGATTTGAGCAACGTTTTGCTGCTTTACAGCCACGATTTCAGCAACATTTTGGCCCGTGCAGATGCAAATACACTACAAACAAGCATTCAGCCTGATGGGTTACACTTTAATGCCCAATTGCCAGACACACAGTTGGGGCATGACACATACACAAACATACTGAATGGCAATATCAAGGGCATGAGCTTTGGATTCACCATTGCGCCTGATGGAGATAGCTGGTCAGTCAACTCACAAGGCAACACGATCCATACAATTCATCAAATTGACCAAGTGTTTGAACTGTCGCTGACTCCCATCCCAGCATATACCGAAACAAGTGTTCAAGTGCAAAGGGATTTGGCTCAATTTTTATCAAGTAAGAAAGAAGTTGTGAAGATGGCAGAAAAGCCAGAAGAAAAGCCAGAAGAAAAAGAAGAACAATCTGTTGATGACCAGATGAGGTCATTGAAGGAATTTAAATCACAGTTAGCTGACCTTCAAGCAAAAATTAACACAAAGGTTGTTATTGACAAGCCTGAGGAAGAAAAGCGTGACGCTACACCAGATATGGCAAGTGATGAAACTACTGCACAACCAACATCAGGTGATTTGGTTAGCATGATAGCAACACTTCAAGCTGCTATTCAGTCATTAAGTCAGCAATTAGCAGACCAACAAACGCCAACACAGGCGGACGATGATGCCCCAGATGATGACAATAATGTTGTTTTGGATGAAGCAAAGCCAAAGCAAGAAACAGCTGAAACTGAAAAGCGTGATGATAAGCCAGCTGAGGTAACTGCGGAACAAGATGTCAAGCAAGAAAATAAAAGAGATGGAGAGAAACAAATGGCTAAAAATTTAACAGCAGACAAAGTTGAAGATGAAGAAGTACGTGACTTCAAAGATTTTTTGAAGACTGGCGAAATTAAGAGAGATTCCACAGGCTTTGATAGCAACGCTGGCGAAGCAGTATTGCCTAGCCAAGTATTGGACATTATGAGTCAGCCTAAGGACCCAGCACAATTAGGCGGGTATGTAACTAAGGTTCAGGTTTCTGCACCCACTGGTAAGATTCCTGTTTTGTCTAAGGCTTCTGCACAACTGGTTTCAGCAGCTGAATTGGCTGACAACCCTAAGCTTGCAAACGCAAGTTTAACAAAGGTCACTTATGATGTTAAGACTTTGCGTGGTGCTCTTCCAATTTCACTTGAAATGACCCAAGACTATCCAAATATCACCAGCTTACTGACTCAGTATGTGAACGACATTAAGAACCAAACTGAACAGCATAAGATTGGGGCAGTATTGCAAACAGCTACTCCAGTTGCCGCAACTAGCATTGATGATATTAAGGATGCATTCAACGTTGGCTTGAGCAACTACACTGACCGAATGTTTGTTGTATCTGAATCATTCTTTGCCGCAATTGATAAGCAGAAGGATGGTGAAGGTCGGTACTTGTTACAAGATTCCATCACTTCTCCATCCGGCAAACAACTGTTCGGTGCTCCGCTGGTAGTTGTTGCTGATGATGTGCTTGGCAAGTCTAAAGAAGCAAAGGCATTCATTGGAAGTGTTAAAAACTTTGTGATTGAAACTGTTAAGGGCAACATTAACCTGTCTTGGCAGCGTAACGAGAATTTTGAACAGGTACTTTTGGCAGCACTGCGGGCAGACTTTAAAGCTGCTGATACAGCTGCCGGTAAGTTCATTACTTATACTGCACCAGTTGCTCATCTTGGCAAATAACTAAGTAAACCGGTCGCCTAAAAAAGGCATAATAGCTTGATTCTAAGCGGCGGCCGAATGGAGGCGTATCAATGGCAGAAACAATAGTAGACCCAAACAAGATTGCTAGTGATTTAATGACCGAGTTAAACCTTGATGAGTCTGAATTGCCAACAATTACCCGTCTGGTAAACACTGCAATTAGTATTATTAATAGATCAAGTGATGCACCAGAGGACGATACCTTGACGATTCCAGCCATCAAAACGCTCACACAGGCTACATACTATGACAGGTCATTAGAAAACGGCATGCCTAAGGGTCTTCTGATGATGCTAGCACACTTACAGGCTAGTAGTGGTGGTGACAACAATGGTAAGTAGCTTTAAACCAAGTGACTTTAGTCGAACCGTTGAGCTTGGCTCCCCAAAATCACACACAACTGGCGCTGGCCTTAATATCACTAGCTTTGTACCAGCTTACAAACTGCATTACAAGCAGCAGAAACGGACTCTCACACAGCAATACACGCTTGTGGGCACACGCTTGGATAATTCAATCACGATTATTGTTCGTCACGATGCAAGAAATGTTGAGCAGAAACAGGCACGCCTTGATGGCATCGTGTATGACATTTCAGACATTAGCCCAGATGATTCAAACAACGCTATTCGCTATGACTACTTAACCCTCATAAAAGTCACTAAGGGGGCTTAGCTATGGATATGGATGATGCACTTGAAGAATGGCTTAAGCAAGTATCAAAGGCTGCCGAATTGTCTATTAATGACCAAGAGAAGATTACTAAGGCTGGTGCTGATGTTTACGCCAAGAAGCTAGCAGAGACCACCAAAGAAAAACACCCAAATACTAAGGGTACTGGTGGCAAGTATGGGCATCTGAGCGAGGACATTAGTGGTAAAAAAGGCGATATTGACGGTGATCACAATGGTAGCTCAACGGTTGGATTTGGTGATAAGGCATTCGTTGCACGTTTCCTTAATGATGGGACAAAGAAAATTCACGGTGACCATTTTGTTGATAATGCCCGTGACGATGCCAAAGACGCTGTATTTGCAGCCGAGCAAGAGGAATATCAGGCAATTATCGCCAAGTTGAATGGTGGTGGAGACAAATGAGCGCTGTAAGTGATGCAGTAACAATTCTTACCCAAGCAAAAATTGCCAATATTGATGAAGTTAAAGGCAATAACTTGCCACAAGAATTAGTCGATAATCTGAACACAACAGTCGTGCTGATTACTGATGCTGCTGATGATCCTACCGCCCATGGTAACAATGATTTCTGGGCATTAAATCAGGAAGTAGAAGTACAGATTTGGTACTCGCAATTGCTTGATTCTGATCCTGAGGCCATTGAGATAGCCATGATGAAGGCTTTTACTCATCAACATTGGCAGGTAGCCGCGGTTAGGCAACGAACATTTGATCCAGACACACAGCAACTTTTTAACACATTTTATTTCAGTAGAACAAAGAACATTGGAGGAATTTAAATGGCAACAGTAGGTTTATATCAAATTCAGCTAGCTTTGGTTGATGCACAACAAAAGTTAATTTCTGGCGCTGATACAGGACTAAGCACAGACGGTGTCTATACTGTCGATCACAAAGATTTAGGTACTAAAACGGCTAACATTACAGGCTTAGCAGGTACAATTGCTAAGACCTATGGCAACAATGCTGTCCAAGACGTTGCCGTTGGTACTTCAGAACCAACAGTGGCTTTGGATATTAACAACTTGAATTACCAAGTCAAACAGCAAATCAAAGGCTTTGTCAGTGATAAAAAGGGCGGTTGGACCGATGAAAATTTGAAGGCTCATGTGGCCTTGCTTATTACCACCCAAACCATTGATCGGGCGCACTTTGTTTACTATGGATTTGGTGATGGCATCATGACCGAAACCGCAGCTAACATTCAAACTGATGCGGCAGCAGAACAACGTGTAGATGACACTTTAACTTACACAGCACTTTCTACTATGGCCTTTAATAATCAGCCGTACAAGATTTATAGCGATCTTGATAGCAAGTTTGATAAAGCCAACATGTACAAAGAAGTGTTTGGCGGATATGTATTGTCACCTGGCAAATAAGCCGGTGCTGACAGACGCAATCTGACACAATTTCATAGCAACAACTGATGAATGGCTCACGAACGTGCGCTATTTTTTATGCTCAAAAGTCGCTTTCTGGTGAACTTGGTGGTGTCCGATTCACCACAGCGACCTTATTAAATACAGAGGATGGTATTACAAATGAAAATTAAAGTTAGCCAACTTAGCAATCGTGTACATGAAGTCAAGACAACCAATCGGAACATGGAAAAGATGTACGACTTACAGTTACTGATGGCCAAGGCTGATGATATTGCCGATATGGAACCGGTAGAAATTATTAAGGTTCAACGCGATATGCTGCATGACTCAATCTCCTTCTTGACCACGGTTTTAAATCTGAACAAGCAAGAAACAGAAAAGCTTGGGGACCTAGAATTCACTGAAACTATTCAAGTAGTTAATTACACTTTTGAACGCATGATGGGCATGAGTGACGAGGATATTGACTTAGCTGCTAAGAAGCAGGATGCCAGCAAAAGCAAAGATTAATCCAGCCGTAAAAGTTTATGAGCTTGAAAATCAGCTAGAGGACTTTAGATGGATGAAAAAGCAGGCAGTCATGTATTTCCACTGGTCGATGCAGGATTTTGATAATGCTGATTATTTTGAAATGTTGGAAATGATGTCCGCCAAAGATAAGAAAGATCGGCCAATTGATCCGGCAATTATGTGGAAACAATACCAAGAGAAAGGGTGATTAAAGTGGCACAACAAATTAACGCAACAATGAGCACCAAGATTGCCCTTGATCTATTGTCGGCAAGCGAATCCGTCAAATCATTAACAGCGGTTGTTCGTTCGAGTCAAAATGCTTGGAAAGCTCAAGAAGCGGAGATGAAATCTGCTGGTGATGCAGTTGGCGCTGCTCAAGCTAAATATGATGGCTTGGGTAAGTCTATTGAAGCACAACAGTCTAAGATTGACGCTCTCAAAACCAAACAAGCTGAGTTGAAGGGCAATACTGCCGATGTTGCTCAACAGTTTTTAAAGTATCAGCAACAAATTGATGGTGCAACTAAGCAACTGGCCAGTATGCAAGCTCAGCAAGACCGTGCCAAGCAAGCAATGGACTATCAAAAGTCTGGATTAGCTGGCTTACAGCAAGAATACACAGCTGCTGCACGTGCCAACCAAGCTTATGTGACTCGCTTAGAGGCTGAAGGCAATCAGCAAGAAGCCAACAAGGCCAAAATGGAAGGCTATAAGTCTTCCATTACCAATCTGAATGAACAGCTGTCTAAACAGTCTGCTGAGTTGGATAAGATTGCGAGCGCTAGTGGCAAAGACTCCAATGCTTGGCGAACGCAGAAGACGCGTGTTGATGAGACAGCTACCAGTTTAGCCAAAGCCAAGTCATCAATGACCGGCCTGCAAACTGAAATGGATAAGGCTAATCCGTCCGTCTTTGACCGAATTAAGAGCCACATTACAGGCACGAAGAATGAAGCAGATAAGACAACTTTTAGTTTTAAAAAGATGGTTGGTGCTACTGCTTTAGGTCAAGGCATTATGAATGCTTGGACTTCGTTCAGTGGATCAATTAAAGAAACGGTGACACAGGGTGTCCAGTTAGCTGAAGCTGGTGAACAAGCAACACGAGTATGGGAAACCCTAGGTGTCAATGACAAAGGTGCGGAACAACTAGTTGGTCAAATGCGAGATTTAAAGGGTGAAACCAACTTATCGGCAAACCAAGTATCTGTTTTGCAAAAGCGCTTTTATGGCATGACAGGTAATGTTGGCCAAACTAAAGCTTTGACACTTGGAGTTGCAACTTTAGCTGACAAGTTGAGACTTTCTGGTGACGGTGCCAGTACATTTGCAAAGTCATTGCAACGCGCATTTAACAATGGACAGCTTACTACTGGTGTTCTAACACGTATGGAAAACGCTGCACCCGGACTTGGATCAGCTTTAGCAAAGGCCAGTGGTGTATCTGAAACAGCATTTAATAAAATGGTTGATAGTGGTCAAATTAGCAGCAAAAAGTTGCAAGATATGATCGTCAAAATTGGCGGTGATAGCAAAGCTACTTTTAATGACTTTGGTAATACTGCTGAGGGTGCCACGCAAAGACTAAAGGGTGCTTGGCAAGGAGTTGAAGCAACACTTGCTAAACCTCTGGTATCAGTTCAAAGCACAGGTATCAACAGCATTGTTAATGTTCTAAAGTCATCAGCAGTGACTTCCTTGTTTACTTCATTGGGTAAAGCCATGGCTGGTGTAGCGCAACAAGCAAGCAACTTATTGAACTATGTGGCTCAACATCAAAAAGATATTGGTGGCATTATCACCAGCTTAGGTACCATTGTGAAGATTTTTGCAGGGACAGTGTGGCACACAATTTCAGGTATTGTTTCGAGCATCGCCAAGAGTTTTGGACTGATGGGCAGTGGTGCAAGCAAAGCAAACGATCCGCTGAAGAATGCCAACACAGTCTTAGGCAATATCGCCAAGAACAAGAGTGGCATTCAGACAACAGCTAAGGTAATGCTCGCGATGTGGGCAGCAATGAAAATTGGCAAGGTGGCAATTGCCGGAATGAGTACAGCCGTGGATATTTATGCCAAGCGTGCCGACATCATGGCGGTTTCTCAAAAAGCATTAAATCTAGTAGTCAAAGCCTCACCCTGGATTGCACTTGCCACAGTCATCATTGCTGTGGGCGTGGCATTGGTTAATTTGTACAAGCACAATGCAAAGTTTAAAGCCTTCATCGATGGCATTGTAAAATCTGTTCAGAACATGGCCAAAGGAATTGCAAAGTGGTTCGGTCAATTACCCAAGAGCTTCAACAACGCCATAAAGTCAGTAGTCAAAGGTTGGAATGGTTTTTGGAAGGGTGTCGGTAAAGGTTGGAATGGATTTCTAAAGACCATTAATGGTTGGGGAAAGTCACTTTCAAAAGCATGGTCTAAAGTTTGGAATCCAATTAGCAAAACAATGTCTTCTATCTGGAAGAATATTGTGAAAATTGCAAAAGCAGGACTAGATATTCTTAAAAAGGTAATTGTATATCCTGTGGCACTTATTGTTGGCCTTTTCATAATTGCATGGAGAAAATTAGAGAAGCCCTTTAAGGATGTATGGAATGGCTTAGTAAAGTTCGTTAAGCCCCCATTAAACACAATCAGCAAAACCATTAGCAGCACAACAAAAGGAGTTCAAAACGCATGGAATAAAACTTGGGGAGCTATTTCTAAGTTCTTTTCCAATACGTGGAATTCAATCGTCAAGATTGTATCTTCTTCTACCAATTGGATAGTCAAGAATGTCACGAATTTCTTAAATGCAGTTCAAAAAGTATGGGGTAGTATTTGGAAAGCAATTTCTAATTTCTTCAAAGATATTTGGAATGACATCGTTAAGATATATAACAATGTATCAAACACCCTTTCAAAGGGCATCAGCGTAACTTTAAAGTTTATTCAAAATGTCTGGAATACAGCATGGGGTGCCATCTCTGGTTTCTTTGGAAACATTTGGAACGGCATGGTTAAATTCTTCACGCCAATCATTCATGGCATGTCTAACACAATTGGCAGTGTCATCAAGAACATTAAAAATGTTTGGACAGATGTATGGGGTGGCGTTGGTCGCTTCTTCAGCGGCATCTGGAATGGTATCAAAAAGGCAGCGGAAAGCGGCATCAACTTTGTGGTCAGAGTTATTCGTACTGGCTTGTCGGCAGTCAATGGTGTTCTAGGCTTCTTCGGTGTTAAAAAAGTTGGTCTGCCATCATACGTACACTTTGCCCAAGGCGGCGAAGTTGGTAAAGATGGTACGCAATTGGCTATGGTAAACGATGACGGTAGCGAGCATTACAAAGAATTGATCCACAAGAAGAGCACAAATCAGTGGATATATGCTGAAAAGCGCAACGCTATTCTTCCACTTGAGACTGGCGACCGTGTTTATAACGGGCGGGAAAGCAAGGCCATCGCTAACATGTATGGCATTCCCGGCTTTGCACAAGGCGGCATCATCGGCAGTGTGTGGGACGGCGTTAAAGACGCTAGTTCGTGGGTAGTCGATAAGGCTGAAGATGTTGGCAAATGGATCGGTGATAAGTTCGAAGCAATTGTAGATTGGATCGCTCACCCGATTAAGCATGTAACTGATCTAATCAGTAGCAGTATAAAAGGGATTGTTAGCTCATCTCCAGTAAAAGCATTTGGAGACTTAGGAGTTGGCATTTTCAAACATGCATATAACGGAATTGGCGATTGGATTAAAAAAGAGCTTAAAAAAATAGAAGATTCCATGGCTAATCCCGGTGGGGCAGGCGTGCAACGTTGGAAGCCATATGTTATTCGAGCTTTAAAGGCCAATGGATTTGACGCCTCGGCATACCAAGTTGCCGCATGGATGCGAGTTATCCAGCGTGAATCCAATGGTAATCCTAGGGCAATTAACTTGTGGGATAGCAACGCTAAAGCCGGAATACCTTCAATGGGGCTTGTACAAACCATTGGGCCAACGTTCAATGCGTTTAAGTTCCCCGGCCACAACGATGTTTATAACGGCTATGACGATCTGCTTGCCGGTATTCACTACATGAAGGCCATCTACGGCTCTGGAAGTTCTGCCTTTGCTCGTGTCAGTGGCCCTGAAGGTTACGCCAATGGTGGCTTAATCACACAGCCAATCCATGCGCTTGTTGGCGAAGATGGCCCCGAAACCATTTTGCCATTAACCAAAACAAGCCGTGCTTGGCAACTACTAGGTCAGGCTGTTACCAACATTAATCACAACTTGGGTAATGGTGTGGCTACAGAGAGTGAAAACAGCAGTACAGATGATTTAGGAAAGAAGTTGGACAACATCGCTGACCTTCTCACGAAACTCAGCTTTGTTCTGCAAGTTGGTGACGACCAGTTTTATCCAAAAGTTGCACCAAAAGTTAAGCAGTACAACGACAGAACAGACAGGTTCAATGCTTATTGGAAAGGAGGAACCGTTTAATTGAAACAAGCAGGCATGACCATCACATACGCCGGAGTAGATATTACCCAATGGATGTATGTGCAGATGGTCAAACGTGATGTAGGAACTAATCATGTCAACACAATGCAAAAGGTCGGCATTAGCGATGGTCAGATGCTTCAATACATGTCACGGGACGTCAAGACGATTGTGGTAACTGGGATCGTTATGAACGATGATTTGGTACCACTAAGGCGTTCCTTGGCCGCTGCTATTGATGCGGACGAACCACAGCAGCTAATCTTTGGGGATGAGCCTGATAAATATTATCTAGCCATCGTAGACAGTCAGCCTACCTTCACCGAAGGATTTCGATCAGGGACAATCTCAATCAGCTTCGTCTGTCCCGATGGTGGCATTGCGCACTCGGTAGCCATAAAGGCATTTGACAACATAAACGATGACACACTATCTGACACCATCACGGTTCATAATGGTGGCACTTATCCTGTTGAGCCAGTTATTACGGCAACTATGCACGCTGATAACGGCTTGATTGCTTTAATCAATAGCCAAGGTGGTGTTTTACAGTTTGGCAATCCAGAAGAAGCCGATGGCGTTGAGCGAAAACGATCAGAGGTTGCTCGATATGAAGGCTTCGATAAAGAGCCAGCTGGTGCGGCTTATAACACTGGCAAAACTAACAGCCATTACTACTATATCAAGGCTCAAAAAAATGTCATGGAAGGTTCAGTCAAGTATGCGGATGACGATGGTTCCGCGGTTGAGCCAGTCTTCTTGTCAACCAATTCATACTATTGGGAAGGACCTTCCCTGCATCTTAAGACAAAAAATGCATCTAATGGCAGCAATACTAGGAGCTTCATAGCCAAATGGCGCTACAAGTTCAATTCTAGTGTTAATGCCTTGGGCGCCATTGAAATGACGCTTGATAATGATACGGGCGTGGCCTATGAGGTGATTATCAGAGCAAACTATGCCGGCAAAGATGATGTTGATGTCCAAGTGTTTGCGGGATCGACATTAGTTTTCCAACAGACACTTAACCGCAGGGTTTTCAGCAATGGCCGCTATTATGAGGCTAAGCTGACCAAGCTTGGTAATACGCTCAATCTGCAACTTGCTGGTATTGTTCAAGGCGGTATTAAGCCATCTGAAGTCATTACCAGAAATCCGCCATTGGTAATGCCACCCATTGCTTTGACACCAGCTCAAGCATCAATCCCAATCACGGGGACTACATTATGGTTTCAGCGATTTAAAAACTATCCATATCCCGATATGGGCGTGTATGACATGGATGTTGAATGGCTTAACGTTGATTACTGGACTGATTTGAAGAACCGCTTTGGTGCCGGTGACATTGTGACGATTGATGTTGCTAACCGTGCAGTATATGTTAACGGCGTTCCTGATAGCACCCTGCACACAATAGGCAATGAATGGAGCAAATTTCGTTTTAATCCTGGTGACACTCTGATTCAAATGGTGCCATCATCATGGGCGCAGCCTTTTGCGTGTGAAGTTGCTTTGAGGGAGGCGTGGTTATAATGGATTATTATTTTACTGATCGTAAATTTAACGTCTTAGGAATTGCTTCCACTGATGGAGATGGTCATTGGCATGTTAGCGCTGATAGCGAAATTCAGTCTACTGATGATCGTCCTGCGGTGGCTTTGACGCTAACTATTCCTTTTCAAACTGATCAAGAGCAAGCTATTGACGAAATGGCTGCTGAAAACAATTTTGTCTTATATCAAGATGAACAGGGTGATGGACATCAGATGGTCATCGCTAGCATCAATCACGATACATTGACTCATATCCATACAGTTGTTTGTACAGATGCGGGCAACGATCTCATGAATGTTGTTGTCAATTCGTACAAGGCCGATAAAGCATACACAATTGCGGATTATATTTTGCGGTTCACATCAGGATCAGGATGGGAGATTGGCACAAACGATTTCACCAACAACACTCGTACACTTGAATGGGATGACACTGATACTGCATTAAACCGGATTAAATCGGTTGCTGATGATTTTGGAGCGGTCCTTAGCTTTGGATTCAGCTTTGTTGGCACAACCGTTGTAAAACGGGTCATTAATATCAAGCAAGAGGATGCAAAAGACAGCAATGTCTTTTTTTACATGAACAAAGATATCAATAATCTTGTCAAAAGTGTTGACATATATGACATGGAAACTGCTGTTTATGGCACTGGCGCAACACCAGATGGATCAGATACACCAATTAATTTAGCCGGTTATAGTTGGTCTGATCCTGATGGCCGATATGTGCTTGGAGGCGATGGCGTGTTGCGTGACACTGTTGCTGTACAACAATATTCTTATCTAATCAGCAATGGCAATCCAACACCAACATCTGGGCATTGGGAGAGGTTCAAATCATTTGACTCTAATTCACAGGCAGCCTTACTTCAGGCCGTTTTGGCTGATTTAAAGCAACACAATCATCCCAATGTTAACTATCAGATTGATTTGGTCAATGCTCCTTACGTCCCGTTAAATCAAACTGTACACATTGCCGATGAGAACCAGAACTTGTTTCTGTCAGCAAAAGTCCTATCAATTGAACGTAGTCGAGCAGAACATTATACCAAGATAACCCTTGGCGATTATTTGACTGAGACATCTCAAGTTGACACACAACTGCAAGCCATGGCAGATCAAATTAAAAATATACCGAAAACGGTTCAATATTACCTGTGGATTCGGTATGCCGATGACGACAAAGGTACCAATATGAGTGCCTTCCCAAGTGGCAAGAAGTACATGGCTATTGTTCCCAATGCCAAGTCATCTGTGCCAAGTGACAATCCGGCTGATTACGCCGGCAAGTGGGCATTGATTAAGGGCGCTGATGGTGCTGATGGTATTCCCGGAGCAAAGGGTGCAGATGGCCGTACAAGCTATTTCCACACTGCTTGGGCAGATGATGTAAGTGGCCAAAGTGGGTTCACGGTATCCGGTGGCGATGGCAAAAAGTACATTGGCACCTATAGCGACTTCACAAAGGCCGACAGTACCAATCCGAGTGACTACAATTGGGCGCTTTTTAAAGGTGAAGATGGTGACGTGGGACCCAAAGGGCCTCAAGGCTTGCCAGGGAAATCGGGTGCTGATGGTCGTACCACTTATGCCCACTTTGCTTACGCAAACAGCCAAGACGGCCATGCCGACTTTTCAACCACTGATTCTAACCGTAAGTATATTGGCTTTTACAGTGACTTCACATCTAGCGACAGTACGAATCCAAGTGACTATAGCTGGTCACTCATTAAAGGCGCAGATGGTGCAGATGGTAAAGATGGGGTGCCAGGTAAAGCAGGTGCCGATGGTAAAACACCTTACTTCCATATTGCCTATGCCGATAGCAGTGACGGTAGAACGAACTTTTCATTGGATACTCCGGGTTCTAGAAAGTACATTGGTAATTATACAGACTTCACGCAGGCTGACAGTACAAATCCAGCTGTTTATAGTTGGCAACTAGTGCAGGGGCCACAAGGTGATACTGGTCCGCAAGGGTTACAAGGTCTGCAAGGTCCAAAAGGCGACCAAGGTATTCAAGGACCTATTGGAGCTGATGGTAAGTCAAGCTACACTCACATTGCTTATGCCAATATCGAGCTTCTCTGCCAAGAAAGAAGCGATTTTACATTAGCTGGCACATCTCTTGTTAGATTCGGTTCGGACAGTCGTTGGGTATATAAAGAATTTCAAGCTGGAACTTACACAGCGGAAGCTGCTCTTTGGGGTCAAGGAGACCCAGCTGTAGGTATTGTAAAAAGTGTCGAATTGATAAGTGGATTTTCAACCACAAATTCTGCTGGTAAGACACATATTGGCATATATGTAGATAATGTTGAGGATGATTCTACTGACCCTATTAAGTATAACTGGACACTTGTAAAGGGTGCGGATGGTGCTGATGGTAAAGATGGGGTGCCGGGTAAAGCCGGTGCCGATGGCAAAACACCATACTTCCACGTTGCCTATGCAGATAGCAGTGATGGCAAAACCAATTTCTCATTGGATACCCCGGGTTCTAGAAAATACATTGGTAGTTATACAGACTTCACACAGGCTGACAGCACCAATCCAGGTGCTTATAGTTGGCAACTAGTGCAGGGACCGCAAGGTAATCAGGGACCACAAGGTAATCAGGGGCCACAAGGAGAGCGAGGACCACAAGGGCCTCAGGGGCCACAAGGTGTTCCCGGAAGCAAGGATGTGCCATACACTTACATTCAGTTGGGCACACCCACAAGCCCCAAGAAAGGCGATTTGTGGTGGCATGGGACAACGCTTAACGATGCCACAGCATTACAGTATTACAATGGATCAACTTGGATTGACCAAAGTATCCAGCAAGCGGTTCTTAGCATCAAAAAGCTGCAATCAATTGAGATTGACAGTGCAACCATGAATTCTCCAATGATAAATGTGCCCTTCACTCATGCTTCTATTGAAGGCGGCGGCATCAAGTCAACAGGGAAGATGTCTCTGAATGGGACTTCATACTCTATTGACGGAAATATTGAAGACTACGATGGTAAGCCAAATGGTCAAAATTATCATACTGAGTTAAACCCTGATGGCTTACTGTCATATTTAACAAAAACTGATGGTAAAACGCAGATGAAGAGTACACAAATTTCAATGGGTACATTGACACTGGGAAGTTTTTATCAGGATTTTGATAACACAGCGCCATATTGGGTTACAAGTAGTCTTGACGCAATGACAATTACTAGACTTAACAATGTTGGTGCTAACTTGTGGCAAGGTGTGAGTTTAATGGGATGGAGTGGCGCAGAGCAAGATGCCACGCCTAGCAAACCCATTAGCGATTGCTTAAATGGATGGCTGCTGCTTTGGTGTGAATACAAAAATGGAGCGGCTCAGTATTATGATTACATTACGACTCCGATATATCGAGCATATGTGGAGGCTAATCCAGGCAGGCAGTTGACGCTCCAGATGGTCGCCTATGGCGGGACTTCTTTTAACAAGAAGGTTTCCCCAAACAATCACACAATTTTTGGCGATAAGAATAACTCTGGAGGCGCTGGTAATCCTTCGGTTGCTGGAAATTATGTACTTGTTAACGTTTTTGCTTTTTAGGGGGTCAAAATATGAAAGTAAGACTTGATACACGAGCCGATGGCTTCATTTATGCATGGGGTACCGACTACACAAGCGATAATGTAGTTGATATAGACGAGAGTGAACTCAAAAAGATTGTCGTAGGTGCCTCTAAGCTGGTTGACGGTAAAATTGTTGTCGATAAGCAGCGAGTTGCTAATCTTTATCCGGCTGATGCAAGGCCAACAACGTCACCAGAACATCAGATGATTGCTGCACTTACTCTTGAAGTAGCACAGTTGAAGGCGGCGAAATCAAGTGACTAATTATGATCAGTGTGCACTACTTTACAGTTGGGGGATTGATTTAACACCTTATGTACCGGTAATGATTACCCCAGATCAATACAAGCAAATTACAGGCAAGGACTATGTCGGTGGCAAAAGCTAGCGGCTATTTTTATGGGGTGAAATTGTGGACGAACAAACAAAAATGCTAATGGAGATCAAGGAAGATATTGCCCAGATTAAGCAACAATTGACTGGCCTACCAAGTACAGATGACAAGGCCGATAAGGCCTACAATGCCAGCCAAGATAATGCCAGAGACATTAGCAGTCTAAAGAAAATGGTGTGGGCAATCTGGGGCGTACTTGGTGGGACGATTGGAGTCACCCTATTTGTGTATATCATCGAAAAGTTCTTGTGAGGAGGGGTAAAAATGAAAGATTTAATTGTCCAAATTGCTATTGCAGTGATACCTATTTTGGGTGCATGGGTGGCAAAGGTCCTATTAGCGAATAAACAGGCTTTGACCCTGGTGCAAGTGTTGGAACCATTAGCACAAGCAGCTGTTACCGCAGCCGAACAGTTAGGTGTTACTCAGGCAATAACAGGGACTGTCAAGAAATCGCAAGCAGTAGCCTCTGTTGAAACTCAATTGAAAGCCATGGGATTTACCAAGGTTGATCAGCAGACCGTTGAAAATGCAGTTGAGAAGGCCTATAGCGACCTAAAGAACACCATTGAAGCAACCTATCATAAGGGGGCTTAAGATTGCAATTTAAAACTAAACTAGTACTCACAGGGGTAGCCATTATGGCTGCCTTTTCATTTGCCTTACCGACCCATGTTAAAGCGGCTAAGAATGATATTGGTGTTGACTGGTCAGTGTATCAAGGCACCAACGGCAAGACAGTTGAGGGTGACCGTTTTGCTATTTCACAAATTGGTGGAACCCAAGGCGGTACGATTTATAACCAGTCAACTTATAGTAGCCAAATCAAAGCGGCTAATAATGACGGGCTTAGAGTCCATAGTTACCTATGGTATGGTGTTGGTGGTAGTTCTGATATTGGTCGCCAAGCACTTGATTATTTCCTGCCACGGATTCAGACACCAAAGGGATCAATTGTGGCACTTGATTACGAGGATGGAGCGAGTGGGTCTGTTGAGGCTAACACTGATGCCATTATTTATGGTATGCAACGGATTGCCCAAGCAGGTTATACCCCAATGCTCTACAGTTACAAGCCGTACATAGTAGCCCACGTTGACTACAATCGAGTACTTAGCCGGTTTTCTAATTCCATTTGGATTGCTGGTTATCCTGACTACCAAGTCCGTGCATTGCCACTATACAGTTACTTTCCAAGCCTTCCCGGTGTAGCTATCTGGCAATTTACCAGTATGCACGCTTTAGGTGGCCTGGATGGCAATGTTGACTTGCTGGGTATAACTGACAATGGTTACTCTAAAAAGCCAGCACAAGCGACCACAGTGCCTTCTACACCTTCACAAGTTACATCTAGTGATACAGATTATGCCCAGAATGGCATATTTAGGCCTTCTGTGACACTCAACATTCGCACCGGTGATGACACAAGCTATGCCTCAATTGGTACCTATGCACCCGGTGAAAGCCTCATGTATGACCATGTGTACATCCACAATGGTTATGTATGGGCACGGTATCTTAGCTACTCTGGAAGGTATCATTATATATGCCTAGGTGTTATGGGTGGCGAAAGCTATGGTTCACGTTCTAGAAGCTATAGTGCACCGAGTCACACTTATTACACTGTGAAGTCAGGTGACAGCTTCTGGAGTATTGCCAACAAGCATGGCGTCAGCATGTACACGTTAGCCGCTAACAATGGCAAGTCAATCTACAGCCTGATTTACCCAGGTGAAAGCCTGTACATCAGGTAACAACCATTGACAAACGCTACACATATGGTACTTTAGCCTTGTACCAACATTTATCACCTTTTGGCCCTCTACTAGTCATGGTAGGGGGCTTTTTTTGTTCTAGTCTATTGACAAAATATTCTAAATTGCTATTGTTTCACCATAGTATTTTTTAAACCATTTAATGATTGCCTGCTAGAGCTTATTTGTTAAAGGGAGGAACTTTTTTGACTTTTATAAAGTATATAGCACCTTTGTTGTTGTCTTTATTTTCTATTATTCTAAGCGCTGCTGCTTTTGGTTTCAGTATAATAGCAATGAAAAGAAAAGAGAAATATTTACAGGCCGAAAAAATTTCTTGCTGGATTCAATCAGTTGACAGAAAGCGTGGCAAAACGAATGTGATTGTCAGAAATAATAGTAATCAGCCCATATACAATGCTTATATATATGAAATACTCAACAGTAATAGCGATAAGGGGCTTGATATAGATAATATTGGAGCTGATATGATTTCTTTCAAGGAAGTTTTACCTCCTGGAAATACAGTTGTTGATTTGGGCTTTCGCGGCTCTGCATCTGGAAATCAACATGATGTTGTAGGCATGTACTTCAAGAGTTCTAATAATGTTGAATGGAACAGGAGGGGCAATGGTACAATCAAGCAGGAAAAATACATTGACAAATTTGTCAAAGCTGGTTACTTATTACATCACGTTCCTTAGAAGCATCATATCTTTTAGCTTACCTGCTTTCATTTAATCAATTGGCATTCTTTGGTGGAAGTAGGTAATTGCTGATAGTTCCCCCTTGCCACAAAAAGTGACTGTGGGTGGCTCTTCACCACCAATTGCATACACAGCCTAGCTATTAGCCCATGATAATCACGTTGCTAATAACCAGCATCCAGTTACCACTCTAGTCCTGCCCAGAGTACCATGTGCATGAGTTTGAGATTTATTTAGCTGTTAACTGTGCGGTCTAACTCCTGAAAACACCGCTAATACACATGGCTGGATGACCTCACAGCTCGTTAAAGCCGTCAAGACGTTCCACCCCTACCATTTACCATTTAAAGTCCGGAAGGCCGTAGACACCAAGGATTTGACGATAGGGAACCTGACTGGGGCACTTACCGGCTGGACTTTATAGCATCGGCTCCAGCGGACCACCTGACTTTTGTTTAACCGTGCGCAGGTATGCTGTGACACGAACATAACAATCATGATATACTGTGACTGTCCTTACTAGGGGATAAGTATATCGACCCATTGGCGTGGGTTGACTGTTTCGGCTATTAAGTTAGCTGTAGGCTACTTGGCGTTGGCGCGCTGGGTAGCTTTTTTGTTGTCTTCAAGAAATTGAATCAGAGCACCAATAAAGATTCCTGCTAGAGTTGCAAGGCATAAAGCCGCTAGTGTGATCTGATGAGACATAAGCCAAACAAATATATCAACCAATTTTGCACCTTCTTTGAATGTGTAAGCCAGCTACACTGTGCTATAATCTTTACATGGGTCATCATAAATCATTTGGGTGAAGATGTCAACACTGTGTTCTTAATTTTACAAGAGGGGAGGTTGATATAATGATTTTATCTGGAGAACAAATTAAACAACTACGGAATGCACGGCGAATGTCTCAAGTAGACTTGTCACGTGCAACGGGCTTATCGGCGTCTCTAATAAGCTCATATGAAGCAGGGACACGAAATGTCACTCAGGAGGCATCTGATAAGATTGCAATTGCTTTCAATGGCATAACTCCAATCAATCCAGCAGAACGTACGCAGACTGCTGATCTTGATGATGACAAAACGCTTGTTAAAATGAACGGAATACCACTTATGCCTGCTGAAAAGGCCTTGCTAAAAGCTTTAGCGAAAGCAATGCTGGATCAGCGTAAATAGTTAGCCCTCTACATAGCCTGCTGGCGATGAAGGGACAAAATTATGGCTTCAATCAGGAGTTACAAACTTGATAGTGGAAAAAGACGGTGGAAGGTATCCGTTTATGTTGGAATTGATCCAAAGACTGGACGTAAGAAGTATGTTGTAAAAGGAGGTAAGCTCACACGACAAGACGCTATTAAAGCAGGGCGTGATTTGGAGAAAGCTGTTCAAAGTGGTGAACTCACGGCTGCACCTAACCCTGTTAAAGTTGCTCGAAAGTTTAAAGATGTCTATGAAGAATGGCTAAAATCATACAAGCTCACAGTCAGGGAAAGTTCATGGTCCAAGACTCGTGACTGTTTCAATCTCCATATTTTGCCTGATCTAGGTGACATGTACATTGATAAGATCACCCCACAAGATGTCCAAACTGCGGTGAATAAATGGTTTAAACAGTCTCCAGTGGCCTTTAAACGGTACTTTGTTCATATCAACCGAATACTTACCTATGCTGAACTCAGGGACTATATCCCACACAACCCTGCAAGACGCATCATCTTACCACGTGTCCAAGACAAGATTGGCTCCACAAACGACTTCTGGGATAGACGTCAATTGGAAGTATTTTTCAATTGTATTAACCCTGATCGGGAACTTTACAAGTACGTGCTGTTTCGTATCCTAGCTTATGCCGGTTTAAGAATTGGCGAAGCTATGGCACTTGAATGGGAAGACATTGATTTCAAAAAGCGACTAATTAGTGTCAACAAAACTGTTTCACTCGGTGTGCATGGGAAGCTGATTGTTAATCCGCCAAAAACCAGAGCAAGTAGGCGTGATGTCCCAGTTGATTCAGAAACTATTAATTGGCTAAAGCGATGGCGAATTGAGCAACCTGACTATGTATATGGCTACGTCAGGCTTTCAACTCATCACCAACTTCTGTTCACTACTAAGACAGGCAACCGTTTCCGTGTTGATAAACCGCGCATGTGGCTTAGTACCATTATTCGTAACAACAACTTGGCACCGGTTATATCGTTGCACAAGTTTCGTAAAAGCTATATCTCTAATCTTTTGATTGCCGGTGTCGCTGTCAGTACGGTCCAAAAGATGGTCGGACATACCGACCCCAGAATCACCTTGCAAATCTATGCCCGTGTCCATCAGGAACAAGAAGTGGAGGCCGCAGAGAAGCTGGCAAAGTATTTAAAAACCGGTAAAAAATAACTGCTGTAGCTCCACTGGCACAAGGGGTACAGACGACAGGGAAAACATGAGAGATAACATGAGGGAAAACATGGGAAAATTGCTTACAATTAGGTGCTTTCAGAAAATCTATTGACACGTTTTTCCGCGATGCTATACTAATAAGGAAATTGAATCGGTGATGAGAAAAAGGGTCGCAACGAAACCTATTAAAGCGAGTCGGGGAAAGTGTAAGCCTGATAACGGTTGTTGTGATTGGCGTTTTCGAACCAAATGATGAAGTCGCAGGTAGTTTTTTTCTATCTGAAGTAGGGTGGAACCGCGCAGAAGCGTCCCTACGCCATATCTTGGCGTAGGGACGTTTTCGCTTTTAAAAAACAGTTGCCTGAGCCAGGATCCGCTTCGATTCACCGGGAAAGAGGTTGTCATGACAACAAAAATGGACATCCAAACGATGATCCAGACCCTGCAAAAATTCTGGGGTGACAAAGGTTGCATGCTGATGCAAGCCTATGATGTAGAAAAAGGCGCCGGCACTATGAGTCCGTATACCTTTTTACGGGCAATCGGACCGGAACCTTGGAATGCCGCGTATGTGGAACCATCGCGGCGCCCGGCAGACGGCCGTTATGGTGAAAACCCGAATCGGCTGTTCCAGCATCACCAATTTCAGGTGGTCATGAAGCCGTCGCCGGAAAACATCCAGGATTACTATCTGGATTCACTTGCTGCGCTTGGTATTGATCCTTTGGAACACGATATCCGTTTTGTGGAAGATAACTGGGAGAATCCTTCCATGGGTTGTGCCGGTGTTGGCTGGGAAGTCTGGCTTGACGGGATGGAGGTCAGCCAGTTTACGTATTTCCAGGTGGTCGGCGGTCTTGAAGTGTCGCCGGTGACGAGTGAAATCACCTATGGCGTTGAACGTCTGGCCTCTTACATTCAAGACGTTAACAGTGTCTTTGATCTCGAATGGGGCGACGGTGTTTTGTATGGCGATATTTTCAAAGAACCTGAATATGAACACAGCAAATATGCCTTTGAAGTCAGCGACCAGAAAATGTTATTGGAATTTTTCGATGCTTATGAAAAAGAAGCATGGCGACTGATGGATCTCGGCTTGGTTCATCCGGCTTATGATTACATTCTCAAATGCAGCCACACCTTTAACCTACTAGATGCACGCGGGGCAGTCTCTGTGACGGAACGAGCCGGGTATATGAGCCGGATTCGCAAGATGGCGCACAAGGTCGCCCGGGCATTTGTAGCTGAACGCAAAAAGCTGAGCTTCCCATTGCTGCAGCACAAAACGGAGGTGCAATAACATGACGCATGACTATCTGATCGAAATTGGCCTTGAAGACATGCCTGCCCATGTTGTCACGCCAAGTTTGAATCAATTCCACGAGAAAACAGTTACTTTTCTAAAAGCCAACCACCTTGAACATGGCCGCATTGACCGTTACGCAACCCCCCGGCGGCTCGCGTTACTGGTTCATGATCTGGCTGCTAAACAAGCAGATGTTGAAGAAGATGTCAAAGGCCCGGCTAAGAAAATTGCCCAAGATGCAGATGGCAACTGGACGAAGGCTGCGATCGGTTTTTCACGCGGTCAGGGCATGACGCCAGACGATATTGTCTTTAAAACCGTCAAAGGGGTCGATTATGTTTACCTGCATAAAGCGATCAAGGGAAAAAGTGCTGCCGAGATTCTGCCAGGGATGCTGGATGTCATCAAGAGTCTGACCTTCCCAACACGAATGAAGTGGGGCGCGTATGATTTTGAATACATTCGCCCGATTCACTGGCTAGTCAGTTTGCTGGATGGCGAAGTTGTGCCGATGAAGTTGCTGGATGTCGAAGCCGGTCGCGTGACCCAAGGCCATCGTTTCCTCGGCAAACCTGTTTCCTTGCCGAATCCTGATGCGTATGTATCTGCTTTAAAAGACCAGTTTGTGATTGTGGAACCAGCGGCGCGTAAACAGCTCATTCGCGACCAAATCAAACAAATTGCCACCGATCATCAGTGGCAAATCGATCTTGATGCCGATTTATTGGAAGAAGTCAATAATCTGGTTGAATGGCCAACCGCTTTTGCCGGCACGTTTGACAAGAAATATCTGGCCATTCCTGAAGCCGTTCTGATCACCTCAATGAAGGACAATCAGCGTTACTTTTATGCCCGCGATGTGAACGGGAAAATGGTCAATGCCTTCATCGGCGTCCGCAATGGTAACCGCGATCACTTGGCCAATGTGATTGCCGGAAATGAAAAAGTTTTGGCTGCCCGCCTTGAGGATGCCGCCTTCTTTTATGCCGAAGATCAAAAGCGCAGCATTGCCGACGATGTTGAGCGCCTGAAAACGGTCAGTTTCCACGATAAAATCAGTTCGATGTATGATAAAATGGCGCGCACAAAAGTTATTGCTGATTTGCTTGCTGACCAGTTTGGCCTCTCTGCCACAGACAAGGCTGATCTGGACCGGGCGGCATCGATTTACAAGTTTGATCTGGTCACATCAATGGTCGGGGAATTTCCTGAATTGCAAGGCATCATGGGTGAGCATTATGCGCAACTGGCTGGCGAAAAACCGGCTGTTGCCCAAGCCATTGCCGAGCATTACGAACCGATTGCTGCAGACGGGGCGCTGCCGCAAAGTCTTGTCGGCACCGTATTGGCCATTGCGGACAAACTGGATTCGCTCATGAGCTTTTTTGCGGTTGATCTGATTCCAAGCGGTTCCAATGATCCATACGCCTTGCGCCGCCAAGCATACGGCATCGTTCGCATGATCGCCGCACACGACTGGCCATTTGCGCTCGCTAAACTGCAGCCAGCGATTGCCCAAGCATTAGCTGCTGCAGGAAAAACAAACGGACTTGACTTTGGGACCCATCAACAGGAACTTGACGACTTCATCATCGACCGCGCCAAGCAACTGCTGCAAGCTGAAAAAATCCGCTACGATATCGTGGATACAGTCACGGTTCGCAGTGACGCCGATATTGCCGGTATTTTGGATGCAGCCAAGCTATTGACTGCCCATGCAGCGGATGATGACTTTAAAGCGGTCATGGAAGCCTTGGGACGGGTTTTGCGGATTACCGGTAACAAGGTCGTTGATACTCCGGTTGATCCCGACAAATTCGAAAATACAACTGAAGGTCAACTGCATGAAGCAGTGACGACGACGGCGAAGACCTTCGATGCTGAACCGACTGAAGCCGATTACCAAGCACTAAAAGCCTTGGTTGATCCGATTAATGCTTATTTTGACGCCTCGATGGTGATGGCCGACGATGCCGCGGTGCGGGCTAATCGCTTGGCTACCTTGCAGCAACTCGCCCAGCTTATTCGCCAATTCGGTGATGTTAGCCAGGTGATTGTTAAGTAGATTTGCCTTTTTGACGAGGACGCGCTATACTGTATCTTGTATTATTATGCCGATAGACTATTGAAAAGTCGCATTTCACATGAGAAGTGCGACTTTTTACCGCTATTTCAGTCGGTTCAAGTCGCGCAACAGTGAAGCGGGAGAACCATTGCTGTTGCGCCTGTCATGGAAAGGGAGTGAGCTGATATCGCCGGAATGATTCCAGAGGCCACTGTCGATCAAGTCCTGAAGGCAGTTAATATTGCTGACTATATCGGGCAATTTGTCCAGTTGCGTAAAACCGGCCAAAACCTTTTTGGCCTCTGTCCTTTTCATGAAGAGCATACGCCATCATTTTCCGTCAATGAGTCAAAGCAGATTTTCCATTGCTTTTCGTGCGGACGAGGTGGCAATGTCTTTAAGTTCGTGATGGACTACGATAATGTCACGTTTCCCGAAGCCGTTAAGAAAGTGGCTGATTTCGCCGGTATCCCGCTTAATGTGCAAATCGGTCACGCCGCACCGGTTGATCCGGAAATTGCCAAGCAGCAACACATCCTGCAAGATACGGCCGATTTATTTCACCATATTCTGGTCAACACCGAAAAAGGTGAGACAGCACTGGCATATTTGCATAAACGTGGGTTGACCGATGAAACGATTGAAGAATTCCAGTTGGGATACGCGCCGGAAGAACGCAATCTGTTGGTGGCTTTCCTGAATAACCGTAAAATCGATTATCAGGATCAACGCGCAAGTGGTTTATTTGTCGAAGATCAGGCAGGTAAATTGTTTGACCGCTTTAATGATCGTGTCATGTTTCCATTGACAGACGGCAATGGTAAGGTGGTCGGTTTTTCCGGGCGGATCCTGCAAAATGATAAGTCGCAGGCCAAGTATCTGAATAGTCCGGAGACAAAGTTGTTTAACAAACGCGATGTTCTGTTTAACTTGCATCGCGCAAAAGCCGAAATAGGCCGCGACGGGGGACCGATTCTTTTTGAAGGCTACATGGATGTCATTGCTGCTTATCAAGCCGGCGTTAAAAACGGCATTGCGTCAATGGGGACCAGCTTGACGACCGAGCAAGTCGACATCATCAGCCATTTGAGCAAACGGTTGACAGTTTGTTACGATGGCGATGAACCGGGCCAAAGAGCCATCGAACGCGCAGTGACGATGTTAGCCGATCATCCTAGGCTGCAAACCGATGTGGTGGTTTTGCCGGATGGCATGGATCCTGATGAATATATTCGAGCCCGCGGTGCTGAAGCTTTTCAGGCGCAAGTCAAGTCGGTTTTGACACCAACAGCTTTTATGTTACAATTTTTGGCCCGCGGCGTTGATATGCATAATGATCAGGCAAAACTGACTTACCTGAATCCCGCACTGAAAATCATTGGTAAGATCAACGATCCGGTTGCCCGGGCAGTCTATGTTAAACAGCTAGCCGAAACGACCGATGTGCCGATCGCGGCGTTGAATCAAAGTTTGCCCCAACCGCAGCAGTCACAACCACCCGTTGCGCGTCCCGCTGTCACGGACCAACCAGCGCGCCCGCTTGATCGGTACACGGCGGCGCAACGGCAGTTATTATATTATGTGTGGCATGATGATTTGGTGATGCAGCGGTTGAAAAATGCCGCATTCACTTTTCCAACCACTTATTTCCAGACACTTTTTACTGGATGGTTGAACTTTTTGCATGAACAGCCAGACGGTGATTTGGCAGGATTTCTGGATCGGGTTGATCCCGAACTCAGCGGCGTGGCGGCAGATGTTGCCATGCAGTCATTGCCTGAAGCCACTGAGGCAACCATTGACGAGTTAATTCAGACGATCACGTCTGCCTCGACGGTGACCCGACTGCAGGCAATCAAACAGGCGATTGTTGAAGCGCAACGTTTGGGAGACAAGCAGAAACAAGGCGAGTTAACGGTGCAATATGTGAATCTCATGAAACTTTTGAAGCAACAACAAGGCTAGGGGAGGAACTTTAATGGCTGAGAAAAAAACAGCAACTGAAGTAAGCAAGACCACAAAGAAGACAACGGCTGCATCTGCCAAGAAGACGGCAACCGATGTTAAGGCGACGGCCAAAAAGACCGCAACCAAGAAAACAACGGCCAAGAAGACTACCGCTAGCAAGACTCACACAACCACGAAGGCATATGATAGTGCTGTCAAGGCTGTGATCAAAGATTACAAGAAGAAAAAGCAGATTACCGAAGATGACCTGACCGCTAAATTGATCAAGCCATTCGAGCTTAAGAGCAATGCGATTGATGATTTGATGCAGAAAATCGAAGACAACGGCATTGCGATCGTCGATGAAAACGGCGAGCCGGCAACCATCAGCCTGAAGAAGCAAAAGAAGGTTTCCAAGAAGGAAATGAGCGACATGTCCGCACCTTCAGGGGTCAAGATTAATGACCCTGTGCGGATGTACCTGAAGGAAATCGGTCGTGTTTCCTTACTGACGGCGGACGAAGAAGTCGCGTTGGCGCTGAAGATTGAACAAGGCGATCAGGAAGCCAAACAGCGCCTGGCTGAAGCCAATTTACGGTTGGTTGTTTCAATTGCCAAGCGGTACGTCGGCCGGGGCATGCAATTCCTGGATCTGATTCAGGAAGGTAACATGGGCCTGATGAAGGCGGTCGAGAAGTTTGATTACCGCAAAGGATTCAAGTTCTCCACGTACGCGACCTGGTGGATTCGTCAGGCGATCACCCGTGCCATTGCCGACCAAGCCCGCACCATTCGGATTCCCGTGCATATGGTTGAAACCATTAACAAGTTGATCCGGATTCAGCGGCAACTGCTTCAGGACCTTGGTCGTGAACCAACACCTGAAGAAATCTGTGCCGAAATGGATATGCCAACTGAAAAGGTCCGCGAAATTCTTAAAATCGCCCAAGAACCGGTATCCCTTGAAACCCCAATTGGTGAAGAGGACGATTCTCATCTAGGTGATTTCATTGAAGATCAGGACGCCACTAGTCCGGAAGACCACGCTTCCTATGAACTGCTCAAGGAACAGCTGGAAAGTGTTCTCGACACCTTAACCGACCGCGAAGAAAATGTTTTGCGGTTGCGCTTCGGCCTTGACGATGGTCGTACTCGGACACTGGAAGAAGTCGGCAAAGTCTTCGGTGTGACCCGCGAACGGATTCGGCAAATTGAAGCAAAGGCGCTACGGAAACTACGCCATCCAAGTCGTTCCAAGCAACTTAAAGATTTTCTTGAATAATTAAAGCAAGTCTGCAAAGCCGCCGTCTCTCGGTTGAGAGATAGCGGCTTTTTGCGTTCAAACCAATTGATTTTAGACCGAATACCAGCATCTTCGCATCAGTTTGTTATAATGAAAACTGTTAATTAGATGAGGGGATCGTAAAGTTAATGGATCATATACATTTATCAAAGCGCCTGCAAACGATCAGCACGTTTATCGAACCCGGCGAACGGGTTGCGGATGTCGGTACCGATCATGCTTTTTTACCAATTGAGCTTGTCCACCGTGGCGTGATTCAATTCGCCGTCGCCAGTGATATTGGCGCTGGCCCGGTAGCAATTGCCAAACAAAACGTGGCTGCCGCGGGGTTAACCAAGCAAATCGACGTGCGCCAGGCAGACGGTTTAGCCGGAATCAAGCTGGTTGATGCCATCTCGACCATTGTCATTGCTGGCATGGGCGGGCAATTAATTACCAATATTCTCGACGCAGGTAGTACGCGCATGGACGGCACTGAAACACTGGTACTGGCGCCGAATCGTCACCAATATGATGTCCGTCTCTGGCTAGACAAGCATGGATACGGTATTATCAGCGAACAGATTGTCGAAGATGAAGGTCATATTTACGAGATTATGGCAGCTGGTAAAACCAAACCAGATGTTCCGTATTCAGAAGCAGATCTGCGCTTCGGCCCCATTTTGCGCCGCCAGAAAAATCCGGTGTTCATGAAAAAGATGCATCGGGAGGCTGAAAAGACCGAAGCCGTTCTTGAGGGATTGGCAGACGCACGAATGGTACCACTGGCTAAGATTCGCGAACAGGAGCATATCCTGGCACTCATTAAGGAGGAGTTAAACGCACATGACAAGCGGTAAGCAGATTATCAATCGATTCGAAGATTATGCACCTTTAAGCCTTGCTTGGGAACGGGATCCCAGCGGACTGCAATTAGGCAATCCGGAACGAACAGTCAAAACGGTTTTGGTGACCCTTGATGTTCGTCCGGAAGTGGTTGAGGAAGCCGAAGCGGTTCATGCTGACATGATTTTTTCCCACCATCCGGCCATGTTTCGGCCAGTTCACAACCTCGACCTGCGGGTACCGCAAAACGCTATGTATGCGCAGATTCTGAAGGACGATTTGCTGGTTTATAGCGCCCATACGAATTTGGATCGGGTTCAGGAAGGTATGAATGACTGGCTGGCCGAAGCACTCGGTTTAAGCCAGGTCGTGCCGTTTATTAACGAAGGTGAAGGCGCCAATATGGGGCGGATCGGCCTTTTACAGGAACCAGTCCGGCTCGAAGCCTTCGTTGAACAGGTCAAAGCTGCTTACAACGTTAAGGGACTTCGGGTGATCGCGCGCGACTTGGATCGCCGGGTTCAGCGGGTTGCCATTCTTGGCGGTGATGGCGGCGACGCGTTCAACGATGCCAAGGAAGCCGGCGCGGATGTTTTCATTACCGGTGATGTGTACTATCACACCGGCCATGACATGTTGGCAGCGGATTTGCCCGTCATCGACCCAGGCCATCACATCGAAGCCATCATGAAAGGCAAAGTAGCCGCCTTGATCAATGAATGGGCAGCAGTAGAAGGTTGGGACGTCCAAGCTATTCCGTCCAAGTTATCCACGGATCCGTTTACGTTTATGTAGTCACCGTCAGATAATCAAAAAAATCAGCGTTCAATCACTAGGTTGGGCAAGACACTAAACTAACGCCTAGAGAATCTTGACCCATACTAGGCTTCGCGAAAACGTGCGCAAAACGGCTTTGCATGCTAAAATGAAACAAATTAACTTTCACCAATGATGATTGAAGGAGCGAAATGCTATGCCATTAGTCCATATTGATTTAATTGAAGGCCGCTCGCCGGAGCAATTGAAGGCGCTTGTCAAAGATGTGACTGCTGCAATTGTTAAGGATACCGGCGCCCCAGCTGAACATGTGCACATTGTGTTAAATGAAATGGCAAAAGAACATTACGCCGTTGCGGGTGTTTTAGCGGCCGATAAGGCGTAAGGTTCTGCAAGTTTTTTGGAAAGAAGGGAACGCTGATGGCAGATCATGACGAAGCCACCACCCAGGATCAGGCATATTTTGATAAAATGAAGCAACAGATTCTTGATGCGCTGGAGACAGTGATCGATCCTGAATTGGGAATCGATTTGATTAATCTTGGGCTCATTTACGGGGTTGATCTGGATGAAGATGGCAAGTGTACCGTTGAAATGACGCTGACCACGATGGGTTGCCCATTGACGGATATGCTGGATGCCGATATTAAGCGGGCCTTGACTGCGATTGATGGGATCGAGAGTGTCGAAATCCATCTGGTTTGGTACCCGGCATGGGGCCCGGAACGGCTCAGTCGCTATGCCAAAATGGCACTGGGTATCCATTAACGTTTTGGTTGTCAAAATTCACCGTAAAAGCCGCCGTTTCTGGCGGCTTTTGAGTGTTTTCCTGCAAGTTTCTTTTTTACTAGCATTCGTTAAATATCGAGGTTGACATGGCTTATTGGACCCGGTTAAATGAATTAACGCGCAAGTATACGCCCATTTTGCCACTTAAAGAACAAATGACGGCAATGGATGCGTGGCAAACGGCAGTAGCGAATCATCGCCTGCCGCAACACGCCTTACCTTGGTTAGGATTGACTGCGCCGCAAACCGAACATGCTTTAGCTTTGCCTGACGCGCGATTGGCGGAGTTGCAGCAACTGGATCATTTGTTGCATAATTTTCGGCGTTACATTGCGTTTCATTATGGGATGTGGTCATTTGTCCACGCCGACTTCTTTAACGTCTGGCACCGTTTATATGGTTCCCAGCGGTATTTGGAAGTCGCAGCCGGTAACGGTTACGTTAGCGCCGGGTTGCGGGCGCAAGGGGATACCACGATTACAACGGACGCGCACACTTGGGTCAAAGAAAACGTGACCGGCCAGCAACCCTTAGTCCCAGTTAAAACCGCCACCGCTAATGCTTCCTTGTTCCTATATGCCGACCAGGTTGATGCGGTGGTCATGGCGTGGAGCCCGGATAAGGATCCGAACGATGTGCGCTTTTTACGTATCATGGCGCGGTCTTTTCCCGATAAACAATTGTTTGTGATCGGTGAGCGCCAAGGGGCCACCAACAGTCGCTTGTTTTGGCAGGAAGCTCGACAGGTACCGGATAGACGCGTGTTCGCGTTGAATCGTGCTTTAGGTCATTTTGATGCGATTCATGAGCGGGTTTATCGGTTGCAGTAATGCTGGCTGGTGGATTAGGGACTGTTTCTTAAGTGTATTGTCGGTTGACAAGTGGGTTTTCTGGCGCCATAACGCGTTCGCCGGCGCAGGGGTCCTTACACTTCGACCCCTAGGCGCGCCGGCTCACGCTCAGCTCACTTCACAGGAGGGTCTCGTGAAAAAATTATTTTTGATTGATTTTCTATGGATCGGCTTGGCGATTTTGGCTGGGTTGGTTTGGTCGCAGAATGATCAAAATGAATATGCCAGTCAGCTGGACCATCTTGGGATGTCTGAAATGGCGCAGGAATATGTCACGAGCAGTTCGCGAAGTGTGACGAAGGCGGTGGCTGAGCTTGAGAAAACCGATTTTTCCGGTTACCAAGTGCGGTTTGTGACGAAACAGCTGGTTTACGTGTATCAACGTGGGTCGGTCGCGAGTCTTCCAGTGGAAACCGGACAATGGTTTTCAACGGGGGATTTTGCCTCAAGTCTGCCCGTGGCGGTGGTCGGCCATGATTTAGCAGATAAGCTTTACACCGGCAGTAATAATCAACGTTACCTGAGTGTTAACGGCCAGTACATTCCGGTCATGGGGACAGTCGGTACGCGCAAAGGCAGCCCCCTTAACAAAGCAGTTTTCCTGAATGCTTCGCCGAGTATGGCGAATGAAGGTCTGACCTTGAAGCACGTTAAAATTTATGTCGATGGCGCCAATCAGCATAGTAAAACATTGAAGACAATTTTACGGGCGAGTCGCGTCCATCGCGTCCATTTTAGCGACAGCGATGCGGCTACCTGGTGGCGCGCTTATGGGCAAACTGCTTTATTCTGTGTGTTACTGCTAATGGGAGCAGGAATCTTAAGTTTATTGATGGTGACGTTGATCGGGCCGTTACAAACATCCGGCTTGGAAATCAACATGCGTGCCAGATATTTACGCGGTGTTTTATCTAGCTGTGCCAGTCATGTGGGCATCAGTCTGTTTCTCGGCGGCTTGTTTGCCAATTGGTGGTTCTACTTTACCACCCGGACCAATATCTGGAGTTTTCTGGTTATTTTAACGATCGCCACTATTTTTTTCCTGCGTTACTTAATTCGCAGAAAGGATCGAACAAGTGCAACTACCTGAAGCTTTTAAAGAAAAATATACCCGGCTATTAGGTGCGGATGCAGCGGCTTTTTTGGCCAGTTTTGATGCAGCACCGGTGAGTGGCTTCCGGCGTGATCCCGCCAAACCCTGGCCGCTGGATGAAGCAACGGATGATCCTGTTCCTTGGAGTCCTTGGGGATATTATGGCAAAATTGCCGGCAATGACATTGATCACGTTGCCGGTCTGGTTTACAGCCAAGAACCCAGCGCTCAGTTTGTGGGCACGGTCGCTGCGACACAAGCAGGTGAACGGGTGCTTGATCTTTGCGCTGCTCCCGGCGGTAAGTCGACGCAACTGGCCAGTTATCTGGGCGATACCGGCCTGCTTGTCAGCAATGAGATCAACCCGGACCGCGCCAAGGTGCTATCAGGCAATCTCGAGCGCTGGGGCAGTCAAAACATTTTGGTGACCAATAATGATCCCGACACGTTGGCGAAGGCTTGGCCGCAAACATTTGACCGAATTTTGGTTGATGCACCGTGTTCAGGCGAAGGCATGTTTCGCAAGGATCCGGATGCGGTTCAATATTGGCATCGCGATTATCCGGCCGAATGCGCTGCTAGACAAAAGCAGATCCTACAAGCGGCCGTTAAAATGTTGCAACCCGGCGGCAAGTTGATTTATTCGACATGCACCTTCAGCCCGGAAGAAGATGAGCAAATCATCGCATGGTTACTGACAAACTATGACATGACGCTTGAGCCCATCAAAACTTATCCAGGAATGGAAGCCGGGCGACCGGAATGGGCCGATGGCAACCCAGAGTTAGCCAAAACGGTACGCTTGTTCCCACATCGGCTGCGCGGCGAAGGTCATTTTGTGGCTAAATTACGCCTAGCTGGCGAAAAAACGGTGCACACCACTGCAACGGTTTCGGTCAAACCATTGGCGAAGCCGGCAATGGATGAGGTTCATGACTTTTTTACAACCAGCTTAAATCAGCCGTTAACCGGGCAATTCTATCGTCACGGTGATTTCTTGTCATTGCTGCCAGCAACCATGCTGCCATTTGACCGGGTCAAAGTGGTGCGGGCAGGTTTGGAACTTGGCAGTTTTCGCAAAAAACGTTTCGAACCCAGCCACAGTTTGGCCACCGCATTATCGCCAAATACGTTTCAGACCGTCATCGAGGTTGATCAGGATGATTATGCCCGCTATCGCCATGGTGAAACCTTATCGGCAACCGCCGCTGGTAAGCGATTTGTGTTACTCACGTTTGAACACAAACCGTTTGCGATCGGCAAATTGGTCAATGGCACCATCAAGAACTTTTATCCAAAAGGGCTGCGCGTTTAGCCAGTAATCGGTATTAAAAAAGATGATCCAAGAGTGCGACTTTTGACTCTTAGATCATCTTTTTTGTCGGTCCTACTCTGCTGTTAACGATCAAATCGCCGGCAAATTGCGAGCACGGCGATAATGCTCCAGCTCGGTGCCGAGAAGGGCAGGAGCAGTTTGCAAGGCTTGCCAGTTTGTGACGCCAAGCAGTGCATAAAGTTGCTGGATCTGGTGTAAGAACTCCTGAAAATAAGCAAGCGTTGCGGCATAGCCGGTTTGAATCAAATGATGCAGCACCAGTCCGCTAATCCCGACCGCGTGTGCGCCTAACCGCTGCGCTTTGATCACATCTAGTGGTGAACGAACGCCACCGGTTGCCAGAATCGTCAGCGGCAAGCCACGAGCCTCAAGTAAGGATTCAGCCGTCGTCTGGCCCCAGTCCCGCATATACCCAAAGTCCTGCTGCGGCCGGCGTGCATTTTCAATAATGGCGAAATTGGTGCCGCCACGACCGCCTACATCGACATAGCGGATACCCAACTGCTGCAAAGTCTGCAAGTCTTCACGAATGAACCCGTTACCGACTTCTTTTGCCACCACCGGAACGGAGACTCCCGCTGCAATCGCCTGAATGTTGTCATGCCATAAAAAGTCGCGATCACCTTCAGGCATAACAACTTCCTGCGCCGCATTCAAATGCACCTCCAGCGCATTCGCGTGCAACATGGCCACTGCCTTCATGGCCGCATGTATATCATGACCGGCACCGATGTTAGCCAGAATAAAGCCATCAGGGTTGTGCTGCCGTAATGTCGTGAACGTTGAGCTCAACCCAGGGTCATGCAAGGCGACGGACTGCGATCCACTGGCAATCGCAACGTCCAGCGCATTGGCTAATTGACCGAGTTGGGCATTCAATTTGCCGGTTTGTGGCGAACCGCCAGTCATCGCGTTAATATAAATCGGCCAGCGCCAACCAAAAGGTAACGGGGGCGTCAGATCAACATCAGCTAAGGCCGTTTCCGGAAGCGCACGATGAAGCAACCGGATTTGATCAAACCCGGCATTAGCATCGGCTTTGAAATATTTTTCCGCCAAGAAGACGTGCTCATCCTTGCGATGTGATTGCTGACTCTGTGTCATCAAACTGCTCCTTTGTAATCACTTGAGCGTCTGGGCCAATTTTAGTGCTGAGGATGCGATCACCGAAAGCCGGACGCAATGCGGTCATGAGCACATCCACATAGGGTGCCGTTGTGAGAATTTTGACATTAGGTCCCGCGTCCATAGTGACGAAGGCCGGAATACCAAGCCGGCGCTGTTCCTGCACCAGTTGCCAAGCGCGTATGGTTTCTGGCAGAAAATAAGTGAATGGCGGTTCTTCGGCCATGATCGCAGCGTGCATGCGCATACTGGACAATTCGGTGAGCGCGCCGATCGTAGCAAAATCATTTTCAGCCAACGCCGTGATCATGGGACTTATCAAGGCTTCGTTGGCTTGCACCCAGGCCTGGTAATAAGGGCTGGTCGCGGCCGTATTGGCCATGCCGGTGCGGGAACTGACCGCTTTTTTCTGATCCGAAACGGTGACAACCAACATGCGTAACGGCAAGGTCGGCTGAATCGCCAAGGGTTCGGCAAATGAAGAGGCATCGTCAAAGCCACGATGCCAAATGACGGCGCCGCCAAAAATCGATCGGGTTGCCGAGCCGGATCCGCGCCGGGCCAAGCGCGATAAGTCGATTGGGGATAAATTTAAGCCAGCGGCACGACTGGCGGCCAGTGCCAGTGCCGCAAATGCCGAGGCAGAACTGGCCAAACCTGCCGCAGTCGGTACGTGGTTCAACGAGCTCACCCGGGCGCGGGTTTTAATATTAGCTAACTTCCGGACGTGATCCAAGAACCGGCTGACAGCGACTGGCGATTGTGGTTGATCATTGAGGACAAAATGGTCTTCTGAAAGTGTTGAATCAAACGTCACCGCTGTATCTGTATAAAAATCGTTCAGCGTCAGAGAAATGCTGCTCGTTGCCGGCAACATAAGCTTCTTGTCAGCTTTACCCCAGTATTTAATGAGCGCAATATTCGTATGCGCACGTGCGTAAGTTGTCATAGGTGCCTCATTTCGTTTCAAAGTGATATTCCCAGACCTTGACCGCATTAGCTGCTTTAAGCGCCTGAATAATCGTCGGCGCCTGGTCTTCTGCAGCAAGGGCAATCATACAGCCGCCCATGCCGGAGCCGGTTAATTTAGCCCCATATGCGCCGTGATCGATGGCGACATTAATCAATCGATCCAGCTCCGGACTGCTGACACCAAGTGCAGCCAAATCGGCCTGATCGCGATTCAATAGTTGCCCTAACGTGATAATATCATCCTGTGCCAAAGCTAATGCTGCCTGGCGAACCGCGGTGCCGATGTCCGTAATAAGCGGTCGATAAACTTTAGGCGCCTGTTTAAGCTTTTGCGCGACAAGATCAACCGCGACTTTGGTTTGACCCGCAATGCCGGTATCAGCAATGAGCAAAACACCATTCCGCGGCATCATGATTGACCGCAATGATTTGCCCCGAACAAACCACTGCGGCTTTTCGGCACTAGCCGTTGCTGCATCTAAGCCGCTGGGATTGCCATGCAGTGCTTTTTCGGAAATATCGGCCCAGTTCAACAACGCCGTGCGCGTTAACGGCGTCTGAAACGCATCGTAAAAGGCCCGCACGACCGCCACCGCAGTTGCTGCTGACGATCCCATTCCTCGCTCAGATGGCAAGGCACTGATAATAGTGAGGTGAAAACCTTGCTTACTGGCATCGAAGAACACAAGCAACCGGCGAATCAGCATGGCAATGCCGGCAAAGTTGGTCAGCTGACCCGCGTTCAAATCACCGGTAAAAAAAGCCGATGTAACCTCCTGCCGCCCATCAGGCAACGGTGCCACCCGCGCTGACAAGCCGATGCTTTTGACCGGAAGCGCAATAGCGGGTTCCCAATAAACGACCGCGTGCTCCCCAATAAGAATAATTTTTGCGTAACTTTTACCCGTCCCGATTTCCATATAAACACCTCGTTAATATTCTTTACTTATGATAGCGCAAACGCCGATCGGACACTACTTAGTTATGCTAGACTAAAGCATAAGTCATCATCACCATTGATTGAAACTTGAGGAGGCACAGCATGGGGCTGCAGTTTATTTTAGGTGACGCAACAAGGGATCATGCTCAAACCATGGCAGCCATGATCCAGGAACAACTCGCTGCTGATCCGCAAAATCAGATTTTCTTTTTAGTGCCGAACCATATTAAATTCGAAGCAGAAATCGATCTTCTCAAACGCTTGCGCCAATTGCAACAGGGTGAGGCGGATGCGTACGCTCAGAGTCGGGTGCAGGTACTGTCATTTTCGCGTCTGGCCTGGTTTTATTTGAAAAACACGCCACTTTATCAACAACCGCGGCTTG
Organism: Lacticaseibacillus casei DSM 20011 = JCM 1134 = ATCC 393; assembly: GCF_000829055.1. Lineage (NCBI taxonomy): Bacteria > Bacillati > Bacillota > Bacilli > Lactobacillales > Lactobacillaceae > Lacticaseibacillus > Lacticaseibacillus casei. The sequence goes on along the minus strand of NZ_AP012544.1, from coordinate 1,402,745 downwards.
ATCAGGCAAGCAATACCATGTTGGTGGCCAAAATTCTGGCTGATCGGCAAGACGACTTGACCATTTATGCCGGTGAAGCGCAACATACCGGTTTCGTGACGCAACTTGCCGATCAATTAAGCGAATTGATGATCGGCCGTATCACTGCCGAAGATCTGATGCATACGGTATCGGCTTTAGCTCCCGGTGATCGGCATCGCGCGAAGTTGCGCGATCTGGGGATCATTCTTGACCAATATGAAGCAGAAATCGGCCCTTATGCCACGACCGCAAGTTTACTGAGTGGCTTGCAGCAAGCCATGCGCACGCAGGACCTAAGCCACACGTTTATCTATCTCAATGATTTTAACGTATTTTCTGCTTCCGAGTCCGCGTTAGTCGAAACCATGCTCGAAACGGCCGCCGAGGTAACGCTCGGGTTAGTGCTGAATAAGCCATATCCGCTTAATCCGCCAGTTGCTCCGAACTTATTTTTACCCGCTGGTCGACTTTACCAACGGCTTTACCAAAAGGCAAAAACGCTGCATGTTCCGATTCGTCCGGATCGATTTGCGGCACCGCGTCAAATCAGTCGCGGCATGCAACAAGTTGCAAATTGGTGGGAGGCCAATACTGACTTGCAACCATCAACAGCTCCGACTTCTGAAACCGCTGAGCAAATTCATCTGGCCATCGCGACCGATCCGTATCAGGAACTGCGGCATGTGGCTCAGCACATTTATCGCGCAGTTCGGCATGGTGCGCGCTATCGTGATTTCCTGATTTTAGCACGACGATTGGAGCCTTATGCAACCGTGATTCCGGCGATTTTTGCCGAATTTTCGATCCCGCAGTTTACCGATTTGCAACGGCCGATGAAGGACCATCCGCTAGTTGTCTTGATGGAAAGTCTGTTTGCGATTCAAAAACACGATTATCAGTATCAAGATGTCATGCGTCTGCTGCACACGGAGCTATTGTTGCCGGAAGGGATGTCACTGGCCGAATTTCGGGATGCAGTGGACACAACGGATAACCACCTAGTGCGGACGGGCATTGCCGGGAAGCAGCGCTGGACGCAACCAGCTGCATGGCGCTATTTTCAGCGCAATCCTGACACCGATGATCCGCAGATGGATCCGGAAGCCGCTAAAACCGCGCAGATCAATGCGATTAAAACGTTGATCGCCCAAACCGTCCCAACGTTGCTAAAACAATGGCGGACCGCAAAAACAGGGGCGGAGGCAGCAAGCGACCTCTATCGCTGGTTGGACGCAAATGGCGTCATTGATCAACTGCGCGCTTGGCGGCAAACTGCCAGTGACGCCGGTGATCTGACCCGCAGCCGCGCCCATGAGCAGGCGTGGACCACTTTTACTGCGTTATTGGACGACTATGTCACGATCTTGGGCAGTGCCAAATTTGACCGGGAGCAGTTTCACGAATTGCTGGCCGCGGGATTTGCCAGTGCCACGTACACCCAGATTCCGGCGACGCTTGATGCGGTTGTCATTTCTGAAACCGGCTTGGTGCGGTTAGCCAAGGCAAAACATGTTTTCGTCATTGGCGCAACTAACACGGCCATGCCGGATGTCCCCACTGATGATGGCGTGTTGAACAGTGAGGAGCGCCAATTGTTGGCTGCTCAGTTGCCGGATGATCGCTTCTTACCTGAACAAGGCCCGACAACAACTTTAGGCGATCCATTTATCAACTACCTGGGCTTCATGGCAGCGTCAGACGAATTGACGTTGAGCTATCCGGTTCAAAATGCCCAGGAAAACAGCGAAAATCAGGCCTCACCTTATTTTCAGCAAATGGGGAATGCACTGCACCTAACGCCAACCGCTTGGGCACCGGTTTCGCTGACAACGCCGGTCGAAACCGTTTTAGGCAGTCCGCGGGCAATGTTGAGTGACTTTGTACGGGCCGCCGGTAATGCCCAACAACAAAAACTGCCATTGGGGCAAGCGTGGCAAAGCGTTTTGAAGGCGTTGAAACAAACCAATTTAGCAACGTTATCCCGCCGCCTCGCTGGTAGTCTCACTTATCAGAATGATCCGGGACACCTTGATCCGGATTTAGCTATCCAACTTTACGGACGGGACATGAATGTTTCGGTTTCCCGGCTTGAAACTTACTATCTCAATCACTTTGAATATTTTCTCAAGTACGGCTTGCTCCTGCAACCGCGTCCGGAGTTTGAGCTTTCACCAGCCGACACCGGCAGTTTGTTCCATGCAGTGCTGGACCGGTATTTGACCCAACTACGCGAAGAACATATGACATTGGCAGATGTTGACCCATCTGCTATCAACGCCGCCGTTCCGCTGCTTGTTGAAGACATTGCCAGTCAGCCGGGTTATGAAATTCTCGGCAGTACGCATCGCATGCTCTATCTGACCAGACGTTTAAGCCAGCTACTGATCCAAGTACTGGTTAACATGCGCCAGCAACAACAACGCAGTGGGTTTCGTCCGATACGCACCGAATTGCAATTTGGACGAATCGGGGACACCAAAGGCTTGCCGGGGTTATCCTGGCCGTTGCCGCATGGTGGCCGCGTTAACGTTCGCGGCAAAATCGATCGCTTAGATGTTTATCGTGAACCGAATGCGCGCCGCTTTATCATTGTTGACTATAAGAGTAACCAGCATCGGTTTAATGACAGTGATGCCTATTACGGGATTGCCTTGCAAATGCTGACGTACATTGAAGCCATGACAAACGTTCCTATCGACCCGCCGTTTGTACCGGCCGGCGCACTGTATTTCCATCTTCAGGATCCAACGCTTCCATACACGCCAACATTGGAACCGGTGATTGAGCGCCTTAAGAAATTCAAATACCTAGGTTTTCTGGTTGCCAATCATGGTGACGAACTCGCCGCGGTTGATCGCACGATTTCACCGGAAAGTGGCGGCGCCAGCGAAGTTGCTCCGTTAGGGTTTAAAAAGGATGGCAGCTTCAACCGTAGCCAGTCGAATATTTTAACGCCCGATGATTTACGCGCTTACTTGGCACACAATCAAGCACTGATCATCGACGCTGCCACTCAAATTCTCGCCGGTAATATTGACCTGGCACCTTTCCAATACGGTCAATCCTCAGAAGTCGTCAGCCGCAGTGATTACCAAAGTATCATGCTTTTTGATCCGGCAACGGGATTTGACCATTATCATCATGTTCCTAAACTAAAACGGAAAGATGTCGTTAACCGCCTCACAACGGACCCTAAGCAGCCGCAAGATTCTAAAAAGGAGAAACCGCAATCATGACAAAATTTACTTCGTCTCAACAGGCAGCGATCGATCATCATGGCCATGATGTGCTGGTTTCTGCTTCTGCCGGTAGCGGCAAAACGACGGTGTTAGTTGAACGGATTATTCAGAAGATCCTCAAACAGCATGCCGATATCACCAGAATGTTGATCGTCACTTTTACCCGCGCAGCAACAGCCGAAATGCGAACCAAAATTCAATCAGCTTTAAAACAGACACTGACGCAAAAACGGCACGAACTCAATGCCGAAGATCGCCGCCATTTATCCAATCAGATTGCGATGGTGAATGCGGCCAAAATCAGTACTTTGGATGCTTTTAGCCTACAGATTGTCCAAACTTATTATTACGTCATCGATCTTGATCCCGGTTTTCGGTTACTCACGGATGAAACGGAACGATACATGTTGCAGGAACGCGTCTGGAATGACTTACGCGAGCAATTTTATGCTGGTGACGATGCCGCCGCTTTTGAACAGTTAACGGCTAATTTTAGCGGTGACCGTGATGATAGTGGCCTCCAGGATTTGATGTTTGAGCTAATGCGTCAAGCAGCGGCGACGACCGATCCTGAAGCCTATTTGCGTCAATTAGCCGAACCGTATGCACCCGAGGCATGGGAGCAAACCTTCAACACCCAAATCTGGCCGCGGATGAAACAAAAATTGCTGCAAATCACCACAGATCTCACCCAAGCAGCAGCACTGGCCGATCAATTACCGAACCCGATCTGGCAGCGCCAAATCGAAGCCGATCTGGCACCACTGCAACATTTATTGGAAAATGCCGCCCCGACTTATGACACGGTGCGCGACGTTTTGGCTGATCATCAATTTGAGACATGGTCGAGCGCCAGGAAAGGGCTTGATGACAACGATAAAGCAACCAAAAAAGCGGCTAAGCAGTTACGTGATGCGGCCAAAACCACGTGGCAAAAACAAGTTGCACCGGAATTTGCACTGACAGGTGAACAAATCAAGGACCTGCTGCAGACGGTTCAGCCAATGATGCAAATGTTGACAAAAGTGGCACGACAGTTTTTGGCGGCCTTAACCGCTGAAAAAGCAGATCGTCATGTCCAGGATTATAGCGACATCGCCCACAACGCGTTGAAGATTCTGCAGCAACAGGATCCCCAAACCGGTGCACCGATTGCCGAGAATTATCGAGCTAGCTTCGATGAAGTGATGGTCGATGAATATCAGGATATCAGCCCGCTGCAGGAGGCATTACTAGCAGCTGTCAGCACGACTAACCCAGGCGACAGATTTATGGTGGGAGACGTCAAGCAAAGCATCTATGGCTTTCGATTAGCCGATCCGCAACTCTTCATTCACAAATATCAGTCTTTCGCCGATCAACCTAGTGATCCTGCCGCTCCCGAACGGATTATTCTGGCAGAGAACTTCCGCTCAACCAAGAACGTGTTGGCATTCACCAATCTTATTTTCAGCCAGATCATGGATCCCGAGGTAGGGGACTTAAGCTACGATGATCGCGCCGCTTTGAAGTATGGCGCCGTGGATTACGGTGAATGCCATCCAACGGTCAAAATGTTGTTATACAGCAAGGCCACTTCAGATGAGGATGATGAAGGAACTGACGCACCTGATTTACCGGAAAGCGAAGACGATGATGAATCTTTAGATGTCGCGACCGGTCAAACCCAAATGGTCATCGCCGAAATTCAACGGTTGGTTGAGGATCCGGAGGCGAAGTTATGGGACCGGAAGCAACAGGCTTACCGCCGCATCCATTATCGTGACATCACCTTGTTAACCCGCCAAACCACACAAAACAGTCTGATCCAGACACAGTTTGCTGCAGCCGGCGTGCCGCTGTTCGTGGCAGATACGAAGAACTTCTTTAAAACCACCGAACTGATGGTCATGGTTGCGTTGCTTAAGATTATTGACAACCCTAAGCAGGATATTCCATTAGTTGCCGTGTTGCGTTCGCCGATTGTCGGACTGTCGGCGGATCAACTAGCGCTCATTCGCCTAGCAGCTAAACAGGTTCCTTACTATGATGCAGTCACTGCCTTTTTGGCTGCGACACCATCCACGCCGCTAGCCAAGCAAACCCACGCAACACTCACGCAATTTTTCCAGCAATTAAAACATTTTCGTGACCTCGCACGGGAAAATGATCTTGTGACCTTGCTATGGGCGATTTATCAAGAAACCGGTTTTCTCGATTATGTCGGTGGAACTCCTGGTGGCAGTCAGCGTCAGGCCAATCTGCAAGCCTTGATTGATCGGGCCCAGACGTATGAGTCAGGTGGATTTAAGGGCCTGTTTGCCTTTATTCATTTCATTACCCTCATGCAGAAACAGGATCAGGACCTCGCCACACCTGCCCAAGTCGATCCAGATCAAGACGCGGTTAGGTTAATGACGATTCATAAAAGTAAGGGCCTCGAATTCCCGGTCGTTTTTGTGATGCAAACCAATAAACATTTTAATCGGCGCGATCAACGTGGCGCGGCCATTTTGACTAAAAATGGCATCGGCGTTAAATGGCTGGATCCGGAAACCCGGGTTGAATACGAATTACCGCAGTATCAGGCCGCAAAAGCCGCCCGCCAAAATCAGACGCTTGCTGAAGAAATGCGGCTGCTGTATGTGGCCTTAACCCGAGCGCAGCAACGCCTATACTTTGTTGGCGCAACGATGAGCGGCCAGCAACTCACATCTGCCGACAAAACGGTGGCAAGATGGGCTAAAGAAGCAGAAGGCGAACAACTGGTACTGGCTCCCCAAGTTCGCAGCGCGGCAACGAATTACCTAGATTGGATCGGTCCGGCACTGATTCGTCATCCCCAAGTCAAAGGTTTAGCCGAAACTACCGTAAAGCCTGCTCTCATCGGTGATTCAACCGAATTTGCCATTGAAATCGAGGTTAATCCGCAAGTTAAACCGGCGGCCACCGCTACAAAATCAGCTCCGGCTGAAACGCCGTCAATCGACTTAAGCAGATGGTTCAAGCAGCAGTATCCATTTCAGTCCGCTACCACCACTGCCGGCTTCCAAAGTGTCTCGGAAATCAAACGCGCCTTTGATGACCCGGATACGATGGAATTGGTGAGTGCCGATCGGTTTTTGGGAGCACAACCACCGCTGGGAGACTTAGCCGCACCGGCTTTTCTGACCCAATCGGCAGGTGGCGTCAGTGCGACCGAAGTCGGCACCGCCACCCATTTGTTGTTGCAACTGGTAGACCTGACGCAACCAGTGACGCATACAAGTCTTGATGAACTACGACGCCATCTGATAACCACGGGCGCTATCCCTAAGGAAGTAGCCGCCCGCATTGATTTATCCGCACTAGTGCGCTTTTTTGCGACTGACTTGGGTCGCCTGCTGCAGGCCAAACCGCAGCAAGTTCATCGGGAAGTGCCATTTTCCATGTTGTTGCCGGCAGATCGGTTATTCGAAGGCATGAAGGATGACCCCGGCGAAGATGTTCTGATTCACGGGATCATTGACGGTTATGTCAGTGATACCGATGGGGTGACGCTTTTTGATTATAAAACGGATCACGAACCTGATCCTGAAGTATTAGTCGCGCGTTATCGCGGTCAGTTGAACCTTTATGCACAGGCATTGACCCGGCTGCAAACCATGCCGGTTAACCATCGTTATCTGGTTTTGTTGCGAACCGGTACGATTGTTGATTTGGTGGCGAACCCAATCGGGAAATAGTATGATATAAGCAGTATGTTTAGACGGGAATGGATAAGAATTTATGAATGCTGACACCACGTTTGCCGTGGTTGATCTGGAAACAACCGGCACCAGCGTCAAAGATGGCGACCGGATGATTCAGTTCGGATGTGCCTTATTGCGCCATGGCAAAATCATTCAAACAATTTCACAAATGGTTAATCCTGATCGTTCGGTGCCGCAGACCATTCAACGGCTGACAGGGATTAATCCCGATCGGTTAGTCGCAGCACCGTATTTTGACGAAGTGGCACCGGTTTTACACGACTTGCTGACAAACACGGTTTTTGTTGCGCACAACGTTAATTTCGATTATCCATTTTTGAATGCGGAATTTGAACGGGTCGGCTTGCCAAAATTGCAGTTGGAGGCTATTGATACCGTTGAACTGGCGCAGGTTCTACTGCCGGAAATCAGCAGCTTTCGCCTGAGTGATTTAACCGCGTATCTGGCCATTCAACACGATAATCCGCATCAAGCCGACAGTGACGCGATCAGCACCGGCAAACTATTATTAAAATTAACCAAAAAATTCCAGGAACTGCCTAGTCCGACCCAACAGGCGCTAATTCAACATCGCGACGGATTTATTCGGGAAACCGGCGATTACCTCAACCTGATTGCGACACCGCCGCAGCCGCTTAAAAAAGCCTACTTTCAAGTCGGCTCGTTGGTGCTGCGGCGGCCCGTGACACCGACAACCGACTTTGCACTTTCAGGCGCTTATCCGGCAACCGACTTAGCCAAAAAGCATCTGTTGCAACCGCGTTATCGGTTTCGCAAGGTACAGGCCAAAATGATGGATGCCATCTTTGCCCATACGCATCAACCTCAGCAGCCGTTATTTGTAGAAGCCGGGACAGGGTTAGGGAAGACATTAGGCTATCTCTTACCTTATGCTTACGCTGCAACCCCCGAGCACAAACTGGTTATTGCAACGCCAACTTTAGTTTTGCAAACCCAGCTGATGCAGAAAGCCATTCCGGCCCTCAACGACTTGCTAGGGCGCACGGTGCCAAGTGTGGAAGTTAAAAGCCCGCAGCATTATCTGGATCTAAATAAATTTGCTGCCAGCCTGCATCAGGAAGCACCGACACGGCAAACCCAGTTACTGCAAATGAAATTGTTGGTTTGGCTGACCCAAACAACGACAGGCGATTTTGACGAGTTGCATCTGACGACATATCGTGCGCCGTTGTTTTTGCAGATTCGGCACACCGGCGATGTCGGGACGCCATTTACCAATCCGTTTTATACGTTGGATTTTTATCGGCGTCTGCAAACGGCCATGGATGCAGCGGTGATAGTGGTCACGAATCATGCCTTTCTTGCGCGCCATGTCGAGCAACTTGCAGGTGGACAGCCATTTTTGGTGGTGGATGAAGCACAGCATTTCGCGGATAACACCGCAGCAGCGTTCGCCCAACATATGGCATTAGGCCATTTGCGCCGTCAGTTGCGTCATCTTTGGCAATTAAGTGATCCCGATGAATCTCACTCCCTAGTTGCGGTTTATCAAAGCGAGCCGGCGATGCAAACGATTTTGCAGCAGCTACATCAGCTAACTGAAACGGCCCAAACAACCGTCACAGCTTTGCAGCAAGACATCTACCGGCACTTTTTCCACGGCAAAACGACGGCGACGTCCGGTTTTGTCAATTTAAGTCTAGATCCGGCCGCCGTCGACTGGCTGCGTGAAACTCAGTCGGATAAGGTTAAACTATTAATCAAAGTCATTGGTCGGCTGACAGTGACGGCAGATAAACTGACGGCTGATTTTAATCAACGGCCACGGTTCTTTTTAAAAAGTGACGGTCAACGTTTTCAGGCACTAGCAGCATTGCGCATGAGTTTGGCTGATCAACGCAATCGGCTGCAAGAAATGCTTCGACGATTGCCGGAGCTAATCAACGGCCGGGCTGCCGTTGCGTCAATTACCTTGAGCCAGGTGAAGGATGTGGCAAGCTTAGGCTTAAGTTGGGATGTTTTTCAAGTTGGCGCGGCGGTGCAACAGTTACTTCGTCAATTTACGGCACCGGTTTTCGTCGGCGCAACGTTGACGGCTGCCCGCTCCTTTGATTTTTTGACCCGGCAACTAGGCTACGGCGAGCTCCCGGAAACAAGCTTCCTGAAACTCCGCAGTCCGTTTCATTATCGTGACCAAGCCAAGGTGTTGGTTGCGACAGATGCGCCAAACGCCAGTGAGGTGTCCGCATCAGCCTATGCAGACTACCTCGCTCAGGCAATTGAGCTGCTAGCCGACAATCAGCATCAAACCATTGTCCTGTTCAACTCTCTGACTGTGATTGACGAGGTTTATCAGCGACTGGTTCATCGCCCCATTGCCGATCACAAAGAACTGTTGGCACAAGGCGTGACCGGCTCGGCGGAAAAGATTGCCAAGCGCTTTGCAGTCGGCGAGCAGAGTCTATTGTTAGGCGCGGCGAGCTTTTTTGAAGGCATCGACTATCCGGATCGCTTACTCGAAATGGTCATCTTAACCCGGTTACCGTTTGACGCACCGGAAGCGCCCATCACCAAGGCCCGCTATGCCCAAATCAAAGCCAGCGGCGGCGATCCATTCACCGACGACGCACTACCACGGGCCACGCTTCGCTTACGTCAAAGCTTTGGCCGCCTTATCCGTACCGAAACCGACCGCGGTGCTTTCGTGATTCTGGATCCACGCTTCATCACTACGCAATACGGTAAAAAGATGCAAAAATCCTTACCGAATATTAAACCCATGACCATGCCTCTAAACGATATGCCAGAGTATGTCAAAATGTGGCTAAGAGCGTGAGAGCGCGAATCGGCGCGCTTAGGAGTCGGAGTGTAAGTGGCCTTGGGCGTGATGGCCCGGGCTTAGGTCATTGCGACCAAGGTCCTTACACGCAGACTCCTGCGCCGGTGAGCGCGTTTCAGCAGCATCGACCAACCTTATACTTACAACTCACTCACCCAACAAAGGAGGGAACAACCCATGCGGCGTCACCGACGTTTTGATTGGCTCAAATTTTCCTTGATCAGCGGCCTCATCATTCTCATCATCGCGGTTATCGGCATTTATGCCAAAAGTATCTCGCCTTATCAGCAATTACGCAGCCAAGCCGAACGAATTGCCACCAATCGGGCCGACCTGAAAACGATTAACGGCTTTTGGTGGTATAACCGCGATAAAAGCTACCTAAGCGTGGCCGGACGAACGCAAAAAAATAAGTCCGTCTACGTCGTTATTCAGAAAAAAACCGGCAAAGTCGATATTTTAAACCAAAAATCCGGTATCACCCGGCAGCAGGCGATCCAACAAGCGACAAGTGACAACAACCCGAAGAAGATCTTAAACGCTTCCTTGGGTAAACGTGGCTCGGAATTCGTTTGGGATATTGGCTATCTGTCAAAGTCTGGTAAACTGAATTACGTGACGTACAGTTTTCGCAGCGGCGAACAGCTGAACGCGATCAAAAATCTATAAATTAGCATGATTCGACATCCTGAGTGGTGTCGACACTGTAGGAGGCGCCCTCGTGCATTTAGCAAAAAGAATCCTCAACGTTGCACCGTCCGCGACATTAGCATTAAGTAATCAGACTAAGGAACTGAAGGCGAAAGGCGCCGATGTGATTGACTTATCAATCGGTCAGCCGGATTTTCCGACCCCCAAAGCCATCGATGACGCGGCAGTTGCTGCCATTCAAGCCGGCAATGCTAGCTTCTATACGGCAGCAACCGGTATTCCGGAATTAAAACAAGCCATCAGCGATCGGATTTTTGCCCAGGATGGGGTCCGCTATCCGGCGCGCCAGATTGTTGCGACTACTGGAGCAAAGTTTGCTTTATACGCCTTATTCCAGATTTATTTAAACCCAGGCGATGAGGTGTTGATTCCGGTTCCGTATTGGGTTTCCTATGAGGAACAGATTAAATTAGCCAGCGGCATCCCACACTTGGTCATGCCAGCAGTTGGCCATAAAGTCAGCGTTGATGATCTTGAAGCTGCGCGAACGGACAAAACGCGCGCGTTGATCATCAATTCGCCGCAAAACCCAAGCGGTGTCGTCTATAATCGCACCGAATTGACCTTAATCGGCAACTGGGCCTTAAAACATCACATTCTGGTAGTCACTGATGATATTTATCGGGATCTGATTTACAATGGCACATCCTATACATCCATGATCAGTATTGATCCTGACATTGCCGATAATACGGTTTTAATTTCAGGCGTTTCCAAATCTTATGCCATGACCGGGTGGCGAATCGGCTATGCGGCGGGTCCGGAAAAGCTCATGCAAGCCATGGCAACCTTCATCAGCCATACCACCTCTAATCCGGCAGCCGTCTCCGAATACGCTGCAGTAGCGGCGCTTACCGGTGACCAGAGCGTTGTCGAAAAGATGCGCCAGGCGTTTGAAGAACGACTCAACCTTTTTTACGATTTGTTGGCCGAAATTCCTGGGTTTGATATGGGCGAAAAGCCACAAGGGGCCTTTTACCTTTTCCCGAATATTAAGCGAGCAGCGCAGTTGAGCCATTATGGCACCGTTGATGATTTTATTAGCGCACTGTTGAATGAAACCGGGGTTGCGATTGTTCCTGGGCGCGCCTTTGGGATGCCGGATCATGCGCGCATCAGTTATTGTAAAGATCTTAACAGTCTGCGCGAAGCAGCGCGGCGCATTCAGGAATTTGTCCGGAAATAATTTTATATTTTTAAAGTGGGGAGTTAAGGCATGACCGAAAAGATTCGCATCATTGATGCAAAGGAACATGTAAACGAAGAAGTAAAAATTGGCGCGTGGTTGACTGACAAACGAAGCTCTGGCAAGATTGCCTTTCTTCAGTTACGCGATGGCTCGGCGTATTTTCAAGGCGTTGTTTCTAAAGCTGACGTGTCAGATGAAGTGTTTAAGCTCGCCAAGGAGCTGCGCCAAGAGTCCAGCATGTGGATCACCGGCGTCATTCATCAAGACAGCCGCAGTCATTTTGGCTACGAAATTGAAGTTCGCGACATCAAACTTGTCGGCGACTCTGAAGATTATCCAATCACTCCTAAGGAACACGGTATTGAGTTCTTGTTGGACCACCGTCATCTTTGGTTACGGTCCAAACGCCAATTTGCCATTCAACAAATCCGTAACGAAATGATCCGGGCAACCTTTGAATTTTTCAACAACGAAGGCTTTATTAAAATGGATCCGCCAATTCTGACTGATTCGGCCCCTGAAGGAACAACCGAATTGTTCGAGACCGATTACTTTGATAAGAAGGCTTATCTCAGTCAGTCCGGCCAGCTGTATGCTGAAGCGGGCGCCATGGCTTATGGTAAAGTCTTCACTTGCGGTCCTGTGTTCCGGGCGGAAAAGAGCAAGACCCGCCGTCATTTGACCGAATTTTGGATGATCGAACCGGAAATGGCCTTTTGTCATCAGGAAGAAAGCCTCAAGGTTCAGGAACGTTACGTTGCTTACTTAGTTCAGGCGGTTTTGGACAACTGCAGTTATCCGCTGCATTTGCTCGGTCGCGATCCTGAAGTTCTCAAACAATACATCAAGCTCCCATACCCACGTATCAGCTATAAAAAGGCGATCGAAATGCTGCAGGATGCCGGAATGGATGTGAAGTATGGTGATGATTTTGGCTCGCCTGAAGAAACCTACCTGTCTGACCAATTCGATCAGCCGGTGTTTGTTTTGAATTATCCGAAAAATATCAAACCGTTTTATATGTTTACGGATCCGGATGATCCCCAGCAATATGTCTGTGCCGATATGCTGGCACCTGAAGGCTATGGCGAAATTATTGGCGGTTCCGAACGTGAAACCGATTATGACACATTAAAGGCTGCCATCGAAAAAGCCGGGCTTGATTTGGATGAATACGAATGGTACCTAGACTTGCGCAAGTATGGATCCGTTCCGCATTCCGGTTTTGGTTTGGGTCTGGAGCGGGCAATTACCTGGATCTGCAAGCTGGATCACTTACGCGAAGCCATCCCATTCCCACGCATGATCAATCGTTTGAAGCCGTAATGGCACGCAAAAGTCGGACGCCAACGCGCCGGCTTTTTTTGGAGGGTCACAAGAATGACTGATTTAAGGACTTATACTGAAGCAGGGCAGTTCAGTGTCTCGAACCTGCTGTTTGACCATTATCCAGCATTGGGGCTGACACAGACCGAATTTCTGACGTATCTTTTTTTGGATCAATGGCAATCCAACCACCATCAGGCCCCGGATCTCAAAGCATTAGCCAACCTGATGAATGTCGCACCTAACGCGATTTACACAGCCATTGAAACCTTGATTCAAAAAAAGGCGATCGTACTGGAAAGCGTTCCTGACAATCAAGGGCGGATGCGGGATTACTATGATCTCAGTCCGCTACTTGCAAAGATTCCGAATAGCGGTCAAACCACCAGCACGGCGGTGACGCAACCAAATGCCGATGCCCAGACAAACGTTTTCAATCAAATCGAAATTGAATTTGGCCGGCCGCTTTCCCCGATTGAGCAGGAAACCATTCGGGACTGGTTGACTACTGATCATTATCTGCCAGAGGTCATTTTGTTGGCGTTACGCGAGGCGGTTTTGAATTCGGCGTACTCATTAAAATATATGGATCGTATTTTGCTAAACTGGGAACGCCGCCATCTCAAAACCGCGCAACAAGTTCAAGCTGACATTAAGCGGCATCAGGAGCTTTAGATTCACCATCACATCAGATCATACTTTCATCGAGTAAAAGCGGTGGAAGACAACTAGGAGGCGCATTCATGACTGACGCAGAGGCTAGGCAATTGTTTAACCAAATCATGGCACTATATCCTGATCCCGAACCGACATTGCACGCAGCGAACCCTTTTGAAATTCTGGTTGCGGTGATGCTGTCGGCGCAAACGACAGATGTTGCCGTCAATGCTGTCACCCCGGCATTGTTTGCGGCTTATCCAACTCCGGAAGCAATGGCCGCTGCGCCGGTGACGGATATTGCCGAAAAAATCAGCCGACTCGGGTTGTACCGGACGAAAGCAGCCCACTTAAAGGCATTAAGTGCCATTTTGGTTCAGTCATATGGCGGTAAGGTTCCGGCTGACGCAGCTGATTTGGTTAAGCTGCCAGGGGTCGGCAAGAAAACGGCGACGGTCGTACTTAGCGATGCGTTCGGCATTCCTGGCGTGGCCGTCGATACACATGTCAGTCGGATTGTGAAGGGGTTGGGATTAGTTTCGCCTAAGGCCACGCCAGTTCAGATTCAGAAGCGACTGGAAGCATTAATGCCGAAGTCTACCTGGATCAAGTTGCACCGCAGCCTGATTCGTTTTGGTCGCGAGCATTTACGCGCCCAAGACCCAAAAATACCGGCCGGTTCCGAATGGTCATTTTTAGCAGAGCATTACGCGCCGCTTAAGGAGGCAGCTAAGCATTGACAGATAAAATTGTGCCATCTAAACGAAAGGTTCATCGTGAAAGTTGGGATCATTATTTTCTCGAACTCGCGCAACAAGTTTCGGAACGGTCAACTTGTGAGCGAGCCACTGTTGGCGCTGTTTTAGTGCAGGAACACCGCATCATTGCCACGGGCTATAATGGCGCCATCAGTGGCGATCCGCATTGTGATGAGGCAGGGCACTTAATGCGTGACGGCCACTGCATTCGCACGATTCACGCAGAGATGAACGCGATTATCCAATGCGCAGCCAATGGTGTCAGTACCCACGGCGCGACTGTTTACGTGAACTTCTTCCCGTGTCTGAATTGCACTAAGGCTTTGATTCAAGCCGGGATTAAGCGCATTGTTTACGCGCACGACTATCGCAATGATCCATATGGTGAAGCCTTGTTAAAGCAACATCATTTGGATGTCTTACACTTAGCACCACAAGATTAACGTTATAGAAAAGGTCCCACTGTTTGATGTGCCTGCATCAAAGCAGTAGGACCTTTTGACATGAAGTGTGAACTCGAAAGGGCCCAAAATTCAATCAAGTTTCCACGTCAAAAAACTCGACGCCACCGCCAAAACATTTGGCAGTAACGTCGAGCTTTTTAGTATTCAGTCGGCAGTTTAAATGCCTTACTGATTGCCGCCAGAGGAGCCACCACCGCTTGCCGATGAAGGCGTACTATTTGAAGATGGTTCTTCTTGTGAAGCCTGCGAGGCACTTGGCGTTGTGACACTCGGTGTGGAAACGCTTGATTCAACGCTTTCGGAAACTTCACTGCTTGAGCTTTCATCACTAGCCCGTGACGACGATGATTCGGAAGTGGCACTTGAGGATGAAGACTCGGCGACCGCTTTGCGACTGCTTGGCCCATGACCACGGACGTACAGTTCTTTCGTGGTATTACCTGAGCCGCCAGTAATCGCGGTTCCCGGATTGCTGCCTTTTAGAATGTTGTAGGATTCAACCGTATCTGGTTGGGTCCAGTCGCGATTATCCAGATTCTGTGAGGTATAACTCATCAGCGCTTTGTATATTTTCTGCGAGATCTCCTGCTCAGCATAACTAATGCCATGCGACGTCGGTTTATCGTAGCCTGTCCAAACCGAAATGACCCGATTGCGCGTATATCCGGTGAACCAAGCGTCCTTAGCAATTCCCGTTGCGTTTAACGCCGGATTTTGTTTAAGTTCGGCATCGCTGTAATCGGTGGTCCCGGTTTTGCCGGCCTGGTGAAGTCCGGAAATAGCTGCCGCGGTGCCGGTACCCTTGGTCAAGACACCTTTCAGCATGTCGGTAATCATATACGCGGTACTGGACTTCATCGCACGCGTTCCTTGACTGTTGAAGGTCTGTGTGTTGCCGTCAGCACTCACAACCTTGTTGACGTAATACGGTTTGTAATACGTGCCGCCGTTCGCAAAAGCCCCATAAGCGCCTGCTTCTTGAACCGTGTTAACCGAAGCGCCGATCGCACTTGAGAGGTACTGCTCCGAACTTGGTAAATCAATACCCAAGCCTTTCAGGAACTTCACGGCGTTGGTCATACCAACAGCACTCAAAGTTTTGACCGCCGGAATATTCCGCGATTGTTCGAGGGCGGTCCGCATAGAAATACGGCCTTGATACTTCTTGTCCCAGTCATATAAGGAAATACTGGTTCCCGGATACTGGTAAGGTTCATCCAGCATTTGTTCATACGTAGAATAGTTCAGATATTCAATGGCCGGCCCATAATCCATGAGCGGTTTCATGGTCGATCCGTTACTACGGGTATTTTGTGCCGCGCGGTTATAGGCAAGGCGTACATCGCCGGTTTTACGGCCACCAATCTGTGCCAGCACTTCACCATTATCCGGATCGGTCATGGTAACCCCGGTTTGGAAAGAATCATCAGGGAAGCTCACATAGTCGTCGGTATTAACAATGTCATACAACCGGCGCTGGGCACTCATGTCAATATTGGTATAAATATCCAGATTATCGGTATACGGATTTAACCCGGTTTTCTTCTTCACTTCGGCTATCACCTGGGTGAGGTAAGAATCGATAATCTTGTCATTGGCCGTGGTATTGGTTTGCTGCTGTTTCGGCTGCAAGCCATCCGTAATCGGCGTAGCCTTGGCCTTTTTAGCGTCTGCTGCTGTGATTTTCTTGTCCCGCAGCATCGCATCAATAACCGCATTGCGGCGCTGGGTTGCCTTTTGCGGATACTTGTACGGATCGTAACCGGCAGGACTTTGCGGAAGACCGGCAATGAACGCCGTCTGCGCTAACGTCAGGTCTTTGAGCGATTTATTAAAATAAAACTTGGCGCCGGTGCTCATCCCGTACTGACCATAATTCATGAAGACTTTGTTGATGTAGTACTCCAGAATCTGATCTTTACTGTATTTTTGCTGGACCTGCATCGCCAACCAAGCTTCTTGAGCTTTACGGCGCAGGGTTTGGTCAGATGACTTCGTACTAAATACAGACAGCTTAATCAGCTGCTGCGTCAAAGTTGAACCACCTTGAAGGCCATCGCTGGTTCCAGTCAGGTTGTTGAAGGCGGCGCCGATGATTCGAACCGGATCAATGCCTAACTTTTCATCGTAAAACCGGCGATCTTCAATCGAAACAACGGCATCTTTCAACCGCTGCGGAATTTCGGAAGCTTTCACGTAATCACGGTTTTCGAGTCCAAGCGTCGTGATCTCGTTTCCGCTGCGATCATAAATGGTGCTGGAACCGCCTGATTCCAACTTCGCCTGGGTGACTTCAGGGGCATCTTTGGCATACCAAGAGAACAGGCCCACGCCTGCAATGAACAGGACAAGCAATCCAAGCAATGTCCACTTGAGAATACGCCGCCACAATTTCTTGGGCGGCTTGGGTCCATTAGTGAGTTTATCTTCGCGGCGTCGCGCCATTCGCGACATGTTCTGATTATCAGCCACGCAAATTACCTACTTTCGTTTCGATCAACCAGTCAACACCGTCAAGAAACGGCACGACCGGTTGCAACTGCGGATGGAGTTCAAATCCGTGTTGAATGATTTTTGTTAATGGAATCGACTTACGGCCACCGGTGCTCTGGTGATCCCAGCATGCGATTAATCGGCTTGCCGGAAAAACAAAAAGCCGCTTAATTGTCGCAAATCGAATCACAACAAAACAGATCCCGTTTTGCTTCAAACAGCGCCGAAAATGATCAATCTGGTGCTGATGGAAGTTTTTTAGCGGGAAGCTTGCCTTATTCTTGGTTTCCTTGGCTTCAAAGTCAAGGTAATAACCACGATAAACCCCATTATAATCTGTGGTAGAAGGTGTCTTAAAGTACGCTTCGCGAATCACCGCCTGGCTACGTTTGGGGTAGTCGACTTTTACAATTTGCACAGGCGTCGGCTTTTTATACACGACCGCCTTGTCAACACTGCGATAATACTGATTACTGAGATTAAGTTCTTCTTCTAATGTCAT
Source organism: Lacticaseibacillus casei DSM 20011 = JCM 1134 = ATCC 393 (assembly GCF_000829055.1). NCBI lineage: Bacteria > Bacillati > Bacillota > Bacilli > Lactobacillales > Lactobacillaceae > Lacticaseibacillus > Lacticaseibacillus casei. Next base: position 1,384,854 of record NZ_AP012544.1, on the reverse strand, counting down.
CCCACGCCCGCCATAAATCGTTGGGCGCGAAACGGGATCCGGTGATAATTGCGTCCCGTCTTTGTATGGATTACCATTGGGATAACGAATGGTCATGCGATCACACTCCTGGCGCTATTATACCAATATCAACCGCGTTGGCCTAATATTTGGAGGAAAATCATGGCTGGAAAACGATTGTGGATAACCGGATACCGTGCCTATGAACTCAATGTCTTTGGCAATCAGGACCCGAAGCTAAAAGTCCTTAAAATTTCATTAAAAAACACACTGCTTCAGTATCTGGATGAAGGCCTGAACTGGCTGATTACCGGCGGCCAATTAGGCGTTGAGCAGTGGGCAATCGAGGTTGCTTTAAGGCTGAAGCCATTGTATCCCGACTTTAAAATTGCGATGATGCTGCCGTTTACGGATTTTGGCTCAAAGTGGAATGAAGCCAATCAGGGACAACTGGCCGCACTACGCCAGCAAGTCGATTTTTCCGATGCAGTTTCGCAGGCGCCGTATCAACGACCGGCACAGTTACAGGGTTATATGCGGTTCATGACCGCACACACGGATGCTGCGGTGATTGTTTACGATCCGGAGTTTCCCGGTAAGCCGCAGTGGGATTACCGCGCTGCCGAAGATATGGCAAAACGGCGTGATTATCCGGTCACGTTGATTACGATGGACGATTTGGAAGACACTGCCCAAGAAATGGCAGAAGCGGAAAATGAGCATTTTCAAAACGATTGAGATATGGTAAGCTTATTGTTAGTCTGGTTCCATGAAAACAATGAGGTGTGTCGGAATGGATAGTAACAAAGAAACAAAATTTAGTATCCAGTACGGACCTAAAGATATTTTGGACAAGAAGTTCAAGAATAAGGTTCGCGGTTATGATCCGGATGAAGTCGATGAATTTTTAGACGGCATCATTCGTGATTATGAAGCTTTTACTAACGAGATTGATCGACTGAAAGAAGAAAATGCAAAGCTGTTTAGTCGGGTCGATGAGCTAACCAAACAGCTGAGTGTTTCCAAGAATGTCAGTGCGCAGACACCGCAAACCAACGCTGCCGCCACAAATTATGATATTCTTAAACGTCTGAGTAATCTGGAGCATCATGTTTTCGGTTCAAAGCTGTCGGATAGCGGCAGCGCTGATACCCACGATGACAACAGCCATTCCGACGTTGACCAATATTGATGATCACATGTAGATCCTGAGTGATCGCGGTCTGCATCTGCAGGCTGAGGAAAGTCCATGCCCGCACAAGCTGCGATGCTTGTAGTGTTCGTGCTAAGCCCAATAAGCTTAGGGACCGTGTCAACGGTTACGGCGACCAACCGCGCTAAGGTTTCGGCTATGCGCCAGTAGGTCTGAAAAGTGCCACAGTGACGAAACGTTCAGGGAAACCTAAACGGTGGAACGGGTAAACCCCGCGAGCGAGTAACCCAAACTTTTGGTAGGGGCGTTTTGCCAAGCAAATTGAAGCGACGGCAATACAGCGGCAACGCTGAGATAGATGATGACTGAAGGAACCTGCGCCTGAACAGGCTCTGGAACAAAACATGGCTTATAGGGATCTACATGCAGGCACAGCTCGGGGAGACTCGGGCTGTTTTTTTGTGAGCGCGAGCCAGCCCGCTTAGAAACCGGAGTGTAAGTGGCCTTGGGCGTGATGGCGGTCTTTGCCATTGCGACCAAGGTCCTTACACGCAGATTTCTGGGCTGGCGAGCGCGTTATAGAAAGCAAAAGTAAGACCTCCGATAGTCCTCAAATAGAAAGATCTTAAGTTAGCAGGTTTTTGGCCATTGCGCTCGAGGTCCTTACACGCAGATTTCTGCGACTGTGAGCGCGTTATAGAAAACGAAAGTCAGACTACATACTTGCCACCATAGAAATCTCCTAGTTAACGCGATCTTTGCCATCACGCCCAAGCTCCTTACACGCGGGCTCCTGCGCCGGTAAACGCGTTACAGAACGCAAAACTCAATCGCCTATCCCCACCAACAATTCCGCCCACCTTAAAATCCAACATCGCCAACCCCGCCAAAAAAAGTTAAACTAAACCTGAACACCATTCTTTAAACCGGCATTTTGAAAGGAAATCACGTCATGACATATCAACTCGTCGCAACCATGGCAGCAGGACTGGAAGCTGTTACGACCAAGGAACTAAAAGCACTGGGCATTGAGACCCGAACCGAAAATGGCAAAGTGTATTTTCAAGGCGATGATCAAACCATTGCCTTAACCAACGTCTGGTTGCGTAGTGCCGATCGAATCAAAATCGTGGTCGGTCAGTTTAAGGCGCGCACTTTCGATGAATTGTTTGAAGGCGTCAAAGCATTGCCGTGGGATCAGTATTTGCCACTGGATGCGGCGTTCCCGGTTGAAGGCCGCGCGGTTCGCTCACAGTTACATTCTGAGCCTGATGCGCAAGCCATTACCAAAAAAGCAATCGTAGAGAAAATGTCGGCCGTTTACCACCGCACCACTCGTTTACCCGAAACCGGAGCTAAGTATCCGCTTGAAGTTTCGATTTTAAAAGATGTGGCAACGCTGACGCTGGATACAACCGGTCCCAGCTTATTTAAACGCGGCTACCGGATTGCCAAAGGGGAGGCACCGCTGAAAGAAAACTTTGCGGCGGCACTGGTTTTGCTCACCAACTGGCATCCCGATATGCCGTTTGTCGACCCCACAACCGGTTCCGGAACCATCGCGATAGAAGCGGCTTTAATTGGCCATCATTTGGCGCCGGGCCTGCAGCGGCATTTTGCCTTTGAAAACTTCGGATTTTTTGATCAAGACGTCTTGCAGACCACCAAAGATCAGGCTATGGATCAGGCGGATTTTGACCGAGAACTTGATATTCAGGCGAGTGACATTAACGGTGACATGATTGACATGGCCAAGTTAAACGCCCAGCAAGCAGGTTTACTTCATAGCATTCAGTTTAAACAATTAGCGGTTAAAGATTTTACGACCACTAAAGAAAATGGCGTCATAGTGGCTAATCCGCCTTATGGCCAACGTCTAAGTGATCAAGCGGCCGTCCGCCAGCTGTATGCGGAAATGGGTCGGGCCTTTGCGCCTTTGACCACCTGGAGCAAATACATTTTAACGAGCGACATGGGCTTTGAGAAAGCCTATGGCAGCAAAGCAACCAAACGCCGCAAACTCTACAATGGCACAATTCGAACCGATCTTTTCCAATATTGGGGTAAACCTAATTGGCACCATCATGACAGAAAAGAGGGATGAATCGTGAAGATTCTAAATAGCTTCAGTCTTGAACCAGCGCAACGGCAGGTATTGGAAAAAGCTGGACATACCGTGATCGAAGAAGATCAACTGGACGCAACGACCGCCCAGCAAATCGATGTCATTTACGGCTGGCATGCGGCCTCTGCAACGGTTAATTATGACCATCTGCAGTTTGTCCAGGCAATGTCCGCTGGTGTTGACTATTTACCGCTCGCTGATTTTGCCAAGCATCACGTCTTGTTAGCCAATACTAGCGGCATTCATGCGGAACCGATCGCCGAATATGTGCTTGGCGCTTTGTTCACCATCAGCCGCGGCATACTACCGGCGATTCGCGCAGGGCGCCAGATGTGGTCATTGCGTCAGGAACGGCCACCGATGACGCTGCTGAAGGGGTTAACGGTGGTTATTTTCGGAACCGGCCATATTGGCTCGACGATTGCCTCTAAGTTGCATGCGCTAGGATTGCATACGATTGGTGTCAGTGCCCATGGTCGGCCTGCAGCTGGCTTTGAGGATGTCGTAACCGATGCCGAGACAAAGCGGGTGATTCGAACGGCTGACATTGTGATTAACGCACTGCCGCTCACGCCTGCTACCAGACATTTTTACAACGAAGAATTCTTTGCTGCTCTCGATCGGCAGCCAATTTTCGTTAACATCGGGCGCGGGGCGTCCGTTGAAACAGCGGCACTCGTTCAAGCGCTGCAATCCCAGCAGTTGCGTGCCGCTGTCCTTGACGTGGTCGATCCCGAGCCATTGCCACAAACCTCGCCGCTTTGGGACATGGATCAGGTTTTGTTGACGCCGCACATTTCCGGCACGGTTCCTCATTTGCGCGACCAAGTTTTTAAAATTTTTAATGAAAACCTCCAAGCCTTGGTATCACGCGGTCAGTTAGCGAGTCACCAAGTCGATCTGAGCCGAGGTTACTGAAATTTAGTCCGGCAACCGTTATACTGAACTCGTAAACGTTTTCAGTTACTGTATTGCCCGGCAAACCGACAATACGCGTTGAAACAGTTGCCGCCAGCATTTCAGACGGCATGAAGATGAAGGAGGAATTCTTATGGCACAACGCCCGGAAGAAATTACCAACTTGCTTCAAGATGCTTTACACTCACAGCACGAGGTTGCGATCGATACGATCGATCGCCGCTGCCTAAAAGGCCGTGTCGTCGACATTAAGGCGGCAAAAGTTAAGCCGTACAACGAACGCGGCGTCATTACGGTAGCAACTGGGCGAGGAGCTAAACGAATTCAGGCGTACGCCATTAGCCAAATTAAATATAATTAACGCTTCTAAGAAGGCGTAGATAAAGGGGCAGCCGGTAAAATGGCTGCCCCTTTTTGGAAATATTGAACTGATTAATGCTTAAGGTACCAGCAAGTTGATCACGTCATCTTTAGGAATATTGGTGAAGTAATCATTGGTGTTAATGCCATCCAGCGTCTCCTTAACTGCCTGAGACGTATACGGCTTGTCTTTCAACGCAGCGGCGACGTCAGCAACATCTTGTGGTCCAAAGAAGTCACCGTAGAATTTAACGTTTGCGATTTTGCCGTCTTTAATATCAAAACGGGCATCGATTGTACCGTAATCGAAATGCTTACGCTTCTTGGTAGTGAATTCCGGACTGTGGCCATAAACCCAGTCCCAGTTGTTGTAAACGTCGTCATAAATCTTCTTGATTTCGACTCGGTCAGTGTCAGTAACGTGATATTCCTTGTCTTTAATCTCAGCAACATCATCCACACCGAACAAACGCGTTAACAAGATATCCCGAAATTCCGGAAGCGTCATATCCTGATACTTTTTGTCCAAGTAAGGGCGCAGGTTGGTGACCCGACTCTTAACGGACTTAATACCTTTACTCTTAATCTTGTCTTCCGGTACGTTGAGGACCTTTGGAATGACACTCATGTCCACATCCAGCATTAAAGTACCATGAGAGAACGTCTTGCCGTTGCGGGTGTACATCGCACTGCCAGAGAACTTCTTGCCGTCAACCAGCATATCGTTGCGGCCGGAAACCTCGGCGCTCGTGGCACCCAACGTGTGAATCGCATCCACAATCGGCTGAGTGAAGGACTTGAAGTCGCCGAATTCTTCAGAATCACTATCGACCACGAACGAGAAGCACAGGTTGCCCAAATCATGGTAAACCGCACCGCCGCCTGATAGCCGCCGCGTGACAACAATATTGTGTTCCTCAACATACTTCTGATTCAATTCTTCCAGTGTATTCTGGTTGCGCCCGACAATCACACTCGGCTTTTCATAATAAAAAAGCAGCAATGGCTCATCGAACTGTTTGGCGTTCATCAAGTACTGCTCTGTCGCCAAATTCTCGCGAATATCGTGGGACTTCATAATGACATAGTACATCTATGGGTTTCCTCCTTGTGAGCGTGAACGGCGCGGTTAGGAGTCGGAGTGTAAGTGGCCTTGGGCGTGATGGCCCGCTCTTTGGCCATTGCGACCAAGACCCTTACACGCAGACTCCTGCGCCGGTGAACGCGTTATGGTAAAGCGTGAATCAGCCCGGTTAGAAACCGAAGGCCGGTTCAACATCCGATCTCGTGACACTCAACGAAGATTGTTAAGTGTCATTTTGGTACATGCTCTATTTTAACGAGTTAATCATTAAAAAGAAAGCGATTTCGATTGTAAACAATTCATTAGTTCGAATGGTATCGATTCCATAAAATATTTTTATATACTGGTGAGTTGAACACTTTTTATTGATCATCCGTTTCCGCTTTTTGTTGACAACGCCGGCCGTTCAGCTGATTCCTCGTGCAACTAAATGAGAAATGCGTTAAGATTGTCATATATCGTTTTATTATGAAAGGAGCTTTTGAATGACGAGTAAAGTGCGCTACCAAGATGATCTATACCGAGCAGTAAATGGGGCCTGGATGGATCAAGCAGTCATTCCTGATGACAAAAGCAGTACCGGCGGCTTCCAGGATTTAGCCGACGAAGTAGAAGAAAAAATGATGGCTGACTTTGCAGCTGTTGCCGATGGTTCAAAAGAAGCACCGGACAAATATTTTGCGCAGGCAGTCACGCTTTATCAGCAAGCCAAGGATTTTAAGACACGTGACGCTGCCGGCTTTGCACCGGCTTTACCAACGTTGCACCAAGTTGCCGCCATCAAAGATTTGGCTGACTACAATCAACGTGCTGCCGAGTTACTGCAGCAACAGCTCATTGATCCGCCGTTCAACCTCTTCGTCGATGCCGACATGAAGGACACCAGCAAAAATGTGATTAATCTCATGGGACCCAAGACCATTTTGCCGGATACTTCCTATTACGCCAAAGACAATCAAAACGGCGCCCAACTACTTGCGATCTTCAAGGACATGATGAGCAAGCTACTGGCATACACCGATCTTGATGAAGCGGCGCAAAAGGCAACCTTGGCTGGCGCGCTTGCTTTTGATGCCGAAATTGCTAAACACGTCAAAAGTTCCGAAGAGTGGGCGGATTATCCAAAAGCTTACAATCCAATGCCGACAACCACTGTCGTTGAAAAGCTCAAACCATTTGATTTTGAAAACTTCTTGAAGGCAATTTTCAAAACGGTTCCGGATACCATTGTCGTCGCCGATCCGCGCTTTTTGGATGAATTCGGTCAGTTATTCAATGAAGCCAATTTTGCGAACTACCGCGACTGGCTTTATGTATTAAGCCTCGATAGTGTTGCAGGCTTCTTGAGTGAACCACTGCGGCAATTAGGCGGCACCTATAATCGCGCATTATCCGGGGCACCGAAATCACCGGATCAGGTTAAGCATGCTTATCGGGTAGCCAATGCCTATTTCAGTGAGCCAATCGGTATTTACTATGGCCGCACTTATTTTGGCGAAAAGGCGAAAGCCGATGTAACCCAGTTGGTGGAAAAAATGATTGCCACTTACAAACAACGCCTAGCCAATTCTGACTGGCTCTCACAACCAACCAAAGATAAAGCTATCCTCAAACTTGATAAGATGGTACTCAAAATGGGCTATCCGGACAAACCTGAAGCGATTTACGATTTGCTCCACGTTGATCCAGAAAAGTCATTACTTGAGAATTTGAAAGCCATGCAAATTATTCAGCAACAATACAATTACGATAAGCTGGGCAAGCCGGTTGATCGCAGTATCTGGAACATGCCGGGCCATTTGGTCAATGCCAGTTACGACCCGTCAAAAAATGACATCACCTTCCCAGCAGCGATTCTGCAGGCGCCATTTTATTCATTGAAGCAAACTGCCTCAGAAAACCTTGGTGGCATCGGTGCCGTTATCGCTCACGAAATTTCGCATGGGTTCGATAATAACGGGGCACAGTTTGACGAATTCGGTAATATGGTCAACTGGTGGCAAAAAGCAGACTATGCGCACTTTAATGAGCTAACCAAAGCCATGATTGACGAATTTGACGGTCTCGAAACCGAAGCAGGCAAAGTTAACGGTAAACTCGTTGTGTCGGAAAATATCGCCGACGCCGGTGGTTTGGCTGCAGCTTTGGATACTGCCAAACGCGAGCCGGATGCCGATCTGCGTGCATTTTTCATTAACTGGGCGCGTATCTGGCGCTCCAAGTCCCGCCTAGAACGGGCAAAGATGTTGCTGGCCGTTGATGTCCACGCCCCGCATGAGTTGCGTGCCAACATCCAGCCGCGTAATCTGGATGACTGGTACACGACGTTTGACGTTCAACCAGGCGACGGCATGTATCTACCGCCGGAAAAACGTGTTCAAATTTGGTAGCCCCATTAGCATCGACTCATTGAGTCGATGCTTTTTTAGAAGAATGGCGCTAAACAAAGCACCACGCAATGCTGATAACCAGAAGTGAATGCATTGAAGCATCATCTTCCGAGCAGCGGATTTAAGCCACAGTTGAGCAAAGGCGTGTGAAAGGGAATACAAAGTGGTCTTGATAGGTTATAATAGTTATAGGAAAGCATCTGCGATAATCGGAACTGATAGGAAGTAGGGGAGCTTATGGAACTGCAGACGTTGCGTAACTTTATTGAAATTGCCGACCATGGCAGTATTACGGCTGCTGCCAGAACATTAGGTATCTCCCAGCCGGGGTTATCGCGGCAATTAAAAGATCTAGAAAAAGAACTGGGTGTTAAGTTACTGATCAGGGGGAATCGACGAGTCACCTTGACGGAAGATGGCACCTACTTATTGAACCGGGCCCGCGAGTTAACCGCCATCGCCGAACGCACCAAAAATAATTTGCAAGGCAAACATACACTGGGTGGTGATCTTTACATTGGTGCCAGCGAAACCAGTGGCAAGCGCCTGATGTTGCAGGTTGCCCAATCACTCCGGCTGCAGTACCCCAGTCTACATGTCCATGTAACTTATGGTTCCGATGAAAGTCTGATTGCTAATCTTGAAGCCGGTATGTACGATTTTATTTTGCGCCCAGGTAAGGAACAGACCCAGTACGAAAGTCTGCCGCTCCCGATTCGCGATGCCTGGGGCGTTTTGATGACCACAGATGATCCCTTAACCGATAACCTTCTGATCACGCCAAACGATCTCAACGATAGCGAGCTGATTCTGCCGCGGGCCACGCATACTCGCAATGCCTTTGAACACTGGCTAGGACAGGGACTCGATCCAGCTTACATTGTTGGCACTTACGATTTGACCGCTGATGCTTTAGGCATGACCGCAGTCGGATTAGGGCGCGCGCTATGTCTCGAATATCTGGCGACGCAAACATCGAACACTTCCTTAACCTTCCGTCCTTTAGCTCCGGCATTAGCCGATCCGATTGCGTTAGTGTGGAAAAGGGATCGTGAGCTTTCACGCATCGCCCAACGCTTCTTAAGCCTCGTTCATGAAACGATCAATCAGCAAAAAGCAGAAAGTTAGACCAAAAGGAAAAGCGGCTGTCGTACGATCATCCAAAATGGGCTATTCTCGCCATTCTGACTTGAAAAGTGAATATCAAAAACCGGCTCCAGATACGAATCGCATAACCTGCGACGCATCTGGAGCCGGTTTTTTAATTCCTCAACACATTCATTTCCGAAAGCCTTACTTATCGTGGCCTTCATCTTCGGTTGAAAATGTATAGTCGTCATCCTGCATGGCTTCAACCTGTCCCAGTCGATAACCATTACCGACTTGGGAGAAGAAGTCGTGGTTGGCTGTTGACGTCGAAATACCGTTCATAACAATCGGGTTCACATCGTCAGCGGTATCTGGAAAGGCGGTTTCCTGGCCCAGATTCATGAGCGCTTTGTTGGCGTTGTAACGCAGGAATGTCAAAACCTCGTCCGTCCACTTTGTTTTAGCATACAAATCATTCGTATACTTTTCTTCATTTTCGTACAAATCGTAAAGTAAATCGTACATCCAATCCTGCAACTTTTGCTGCTCGGCTTCTGGCAACTCATTGAAGCCTAATTGGAACTTGTAGCCGATGTACGTGCCATGGACACTTTCGTCCCGAATGATCAGCTTGATGATCTCCGCCACATTGGTCAGCTTGTTGTTGCCTAAATAATACAACGGGGTAAAGAAGCCTGAATAAAACAGGAAGGTTTCCAAAAAGACACTGGCAATTTTCTTTTGCAACGCCGAACCATTGTGGTAAATATCGTTGATTTTGTTGGCTTTGTACTGAAGATGTTCATTATGATTCGTCCAGTCGAAGATTTCATCAATTTCAGCAGGGGTGTTCAGCGTTGAGAAAATTGACGAGTAACTCTTGGCGTGAACACTTTCCATGAACTGAATGTTGTTCAAGACCGCTGTTTCCTGCTGCGTCCGGATATTCTGCCGCAAACTTGCCATGCCATCCTGACTTTGCAAGGTATCCAGCAGCGTCAGCCCGCCAAAAACATGCCCGACAACCCACTGTTCATCAGGACTCAGTGAGCGCCAATCGTCTAAATCATTGGACAAAGGGATCCGGGTGTCCAGCCAAAATTGTTCCGTCAACTTTTCCCAAGTCGCCTTATCGACCTCATCTTCAATCGCATTCCAGTTAATCGCAATATATTGTTTTGCCATATTCTTCGCTCCTTGTATGTAAAAACAGGGGAGATCCCCCTGTTAAAAGATAATCAAATTGAGCAACTTTCACAAGCATTGCTGCCGATTTCTTCCTGGTCATCGGTGTAAGTCCGGATGTAGTAAATCGACTTGAGGCCTTTGTGATGTGCGTAGTTCCGCAAAATGTTCAAATCACGTGTCGTCATCTTGTCGGTTCGGCCGTCTTTCCATGGGTAGAGGCCAGCAGGAATGGTACTGCGCATGAACAAGGTCATCGCCATCCCTTGGTCAACGTGCTGTTGGGCAGCGGCATAAACATCAATGACTTTACGCATGTCGATGTCGTAGGCACTTTGATAGTAAGGCATGGTGTCATTCGACAAACCAGGCGCCGGGTAGTAAATGGTGCCGATCTTCTTTTCCTGGCGATCCTCGATCCGGTTAACAATTGGCTGCAAGGAGGCACTGGTATCGTTAATATAGCTGATCGAGCCATTAGGGGCCACAGCCATCCGGTTTTGATGATACAAGCCGTCCTTCATCACACTCTCTTTGAGTGCTTCCCAGTCCGCCTGGGTCGGAATGTGAACATCCTTAAACAAGTCACGCACCTTGTCGTACTTAGGTGCCCATGATTGTTGGATATACTTGTCAAAATAACTGCCATCAGCGTATTTGCTGTTTTCAAAATTATGGAAGGACTCGCCACGTTCTTTAGCAATCTTGTTGGATGCCTTCAACGTGTAATAATTCAGCAACAAGAAATAGATGTTGGTGAAATCAAGACTTTCCGGTGAACCATAATACATATGGTTCTTAGCAAAGTACGTGTGCAAGCCCATCGCACCAAGGCCGATGCTGTGCGCCATGTGATTACCGTGCTGAACAGATGGCACAACGTCGATATTGCTGTGATCGGTGACATAGGTCAATGCCCGAACCATGGCTTCAACGCTGTGACCAAAATCGCGACTATGCATCAAATTAGGAATATTCGTGCTGCCTAGGTTGCAGGAAACATCTGTCCCTAAGACTTCATATTTCTGTTTGTTGTTGAGCTTGGACGGTACCTGCACCTGCATGATTTCCGAGCACAGGTTACTCATGATGATTTTGCCATCAATCGGACTCGCATTGTTGGCAGTGTCGATGTTGATGATATAAGGATAGCCAGATTCCTGCTGCAATTTGGAAATTTCATTTTCCAGATCGCGGGCCTTGATCTTGTATTTCTTAATGTCCGGATTGGCCACCATATTATCGTATTCCTTGGTAATGTCCACATACGAAAATGGCTTGCCATAAGCCCGTTCAACCGAATAAGGGGAGAACAGATACATATCGGCGTTGTCCTTAATAAGCTCGTAATACTTATCAGGGACAATCACGCCGAGGCTAAGGGTCTTCACTCGATACTTTTCATCCGCATTTTCCTTCTTGGCACCCAGGAAACTGATGATATCAGGATGGAAGACATTCAAATAAACCACACCGGCACCTTGACGTTGGCCCAGTTGATTGCTGTAGGAAAAAGAATCTTCCAACAACTTCATGACCGGCAATACGCCACTTGCAGCACCGTCAATACCCTTGATTGGCGCTCCGGCTTCACGCAGATTCGACAGCGTCAGGCCAACCCCGCCGCCAATTCGTGACAACTCAAGGGCAGAGTTAATCGCGCGGCCAATCGAATTCATATCATCGGTAATTTGCAGTAGAAAACAGGAAACCAATTCACCACGGCGTTGCCGACCAGCGTTCAGGAACGATGGGGTAGCCGGTTGATACCGCTGATGAATCATTTCATCCGCTAAGTCAACCGCTAGCTGCTCATTACCATCCGCAAAGAAGAGGGCGTTGGCAAACACCCGATCTTTGTAGTCTTCAAGATATTGAGTGCCATCGTCGGTCTTTAACGCATACTGGGCGTAGTACTTATAGGCCGCCATAAAGGACTTAAACTGAAAATGCTGGGCCGTCAGAAATTGATCCAGCTTTTCCAGGAAGGCCGGCTGATACTTTTTTAAAAAGTCGGCTTCATAATAGTGATGGTCAACCAAATACTTCAAGCGCTCTTGTAGCGACGAAAACTTCATCGTATTTGGCGCCACATTTTCGGTCAAAAAGGCCTGTAATGCTTCCTTGTCCTTATTGAGCGGAATTTGGTCGTTAACGGGAATATTGATCTCGTTGTTAAGGGCGTAATAAGTAACCTCGTCCGGACTGATTGTTTTTAATGACATGCTAATCCCTGCTTTCACTGCAATTTATCTTCATTCGGTTAAGTTCGATTCGATAAAAAAGCTGGCTGTTCAGACAGCCAGTTGCTTCAAGGCATCCGGTCGGAACCCGGAGAATGAATCAAGCCCATCTGCTTCAAGAACAGGAACCTGCTGGAATCCCTTTTTCTTTAAGTAATCGATGTATTCAGGTTCCTCGTTGATGTTGTGTTCCGTAAATGGAATCTTGTGGGTATCGAGGTAGCGCTTTGTCATCCGGCATTGTGGACAGCCATTGCGCGTGAACAGTGTGATGTTACGCATAGGTATCATCCTTTCTTGTTATCTTATGTAGTTTAGAATACTCAATATTGGGGTGCATGTCAATGAAAAACACCATATCTTGGGGTTAATTTTTTTGATGCCCCAAAGCATATGGTGTCGACTTGATTTTTGCTTACTTTTAGTATAGCAAGAATGCATGCCAGGCGCCAGTGTTAATCAACCATAGGCAGACTTAATGCGGCAAAAGCCTGCCCGCTAAGGAAACAGACGTCTGAGACAAGTACACAAGCATCATTTATCCGGTTGCCGATCTTCTTTGCTATACTATAGCAAAAATTTGGAAAGGAAGTCGTCACCATGGCGTTTGAAGAATTGTTCCTAGACCGCGAAGAACGCGAGCGGTTGGCGCTTTATGGCGATTTGCGAGACGCGCCTAATCGGCAAATGAATATTTCAACGGCAGCGATGGCCCGCGGCGAGAGCTACCGGCAACTGCGACGGCAAATGGCGAAAGTCGCCGAGGATTTACATGCCATTGATCCTGGTGAACCACCTTTATTACGTAGAGGGGATGGCAATATGACGGCACCGCCTTCGATTAGTCGGGTTCGCTACCGAATCTTTTTGTTTCGCCGATCGCTTCCCGGAAAGCTTTTGGTCAAAACATTGATGCAACCTGACTTGACGTTGCCCATGTTATTAGAAGAAACCGGTTTCTCCCGAGCAGCTTTTTTCCGGCGGATTTCCGCATTACGCGGGTACTTGCGCCAAAAAGAGGTCACCATTAATCTCACGCCTTTGGCACTTGCCGGCGCAGAGCCGCGAATTCGCCAAGTTTATCGCCAATTATTGTGGCAGCTAGTCGACACCCAGGATCCACTGTTTGCCACGATGATGCCGCAGTCCCGCCAGCTGGTTCAGTCTTTGCAGGCAGCCGGTTTGATTCGACCGGACTTCCCCGTCAAGCAACTTCAATTTTCGGCCAACATTAATCTGCATCGACTGCAGGCGAATCATTCGATCGGCAACACCCTGAATTTCGCGGCATTACAACCTCGCCCAGTGTTGCCTGATGAGCTGCCAGATGTCTTGGCACATTTACCTCGTGAAGTTGCGGAAGCCGAAATCCTTTATTTGTATCTCGGGCAGTGGCGGATTCCGCGTTTCCACACTGAACAACAATTCGACGCTGCCGGATTTGTCGGTTACCATGTTGCCCACAATACCTCGGCGTGGCAGACCGTCGAAAAAATCCGCACCGAATTCAGTCGTCATTTAATCGGTATTTCACCAGCAGTTTCCAAAGATCTAGCCTTAGCCGGCAATTTATTGAAAATTCTGATCAGTGAACGGATTTTTCCTGATGGCGCGTATATCGACTTAGCGAAAACCGCCAGCCCAATGCGACCGCTTTTTCCACGTCTTGGCAAGGCGATTGAAGCCTTTTTTGTTCGGGAAGAACCGGATGAGAAAGTCCGTTCAGAGATCATCGACGGCTTCTACCAATTGCTTTGGCCATTCATGACCGAAAGTGCGGTTGCCAATAAGCTAAAAGTAGCGCTTGATCCACTGATGCCCCAGCCTTTATACGAAACCGTGCAGCTGAATCTTGTGCATCCCGCCTACATTCGCCTAGTTACCATTGACCAACATCCCGATTTCGTGATTTCCGCGCATAATTTGGCTGCAAGCGAGGAATCCATTCTACCTGATACCCCGGTCTTTTATCTAGACAGTGAGCGCTTTGAAAGCTGGTCTGCGCTTTATCAAGTATTATTTCGTCGCTCGCGCCAGCAGTTTCATCTCTGAAAAATGGGCAAGCATCACCGACGCAAGCCTTAACAGATTAGTAAAAACGCTGTTACCGATGCTTTTGTTAAAATAGGCGGCGTTGATGAAAATCCGACGTAGGTGCATACTAAAATTATTAGGAGATGACTGCGAACATGAAACGAGACAAGAAAGCAGACGAGGCCGCTGTTGTTGATATGAATGACACGTTGATGGACTATGCCCATAAACGCCAGCCACATGTCGAAGATCTGGCTGAAGAATTAGCTAACCGCGCTAAAGATGATCTGAATGCCATTGATGCCTACCTAAAAGATGGGGGCGAGGCCCGCAAAGAATATCAGGCTATTGCGGAAGGTTACCTGCGCGACAAATATAACCTGGAAGGCGACGAGTTAACGACTGCCCGTGACACACTTGTCCAAGCTGCCATCCACTATCTTCTCGGCCACACCAAGGCACTAGACGATTGGCAACGGTAATCAGCCAACTCATCAAGCCTTCTTCACTGCCATTATGGCGATCAGCTAAACACATATGATTATTTTGAAAATGCTATATTTCGGTCACAAAAACGCCGCCTCGGTGCCCCATGCTGACGCGGCGTTTTTGTGACAACATTGTTCAATTTTTGATGACTTACAGGCTGGCTTACAAAATCGGCGACAGAAGCCGGGAAAAGTCCTGTTTGAAGCGTAACCAGCGGCTTTGACTAGCAATGATCGCTGGCGTCAGTAGGTAGCTTTGCTTCATATCAGCCTCAAATATTTCGGCAAGTGTTCCGGCAACCTTACGATCATAAATAAAGGCATTGACCTCGAAATTCAGCTTAAAACTACGAATATCAAAATTAGCTGACCCGACACTAGCAATGGCATCGTCGACAACCACGGTTTTTGCATGCATGAAACCATGTTGATAATGGTAAATCTTTACGCCAGCACGAGCCAGATAGGTGGCATAGTACTGGGTCGCACGGAAAATAAATGGATGATCCGGCATATCGGGAATCATGATTCGGACATCAATGCCCGACATGGCGGCGGAAACGAGCGCATCAATCACCGTGTCATCCGGAACCAAGTAAGGGCTTTGAATCCAAACCGACTTGGTAGCGCTGGTGATCAGCTTGGTGTAACCTAACTTGATTTGCTGGGTAGGGCGATCAGGTCCCGATGCGACAATTTGAATCGGTGTGCTGCCAGCCGTCATGCTCTCGTTTGAGCGATTTTCGGTACTATATTGCTCGACGTTGTAGGCAATCTCGTCCTGTTCACCGACCGTCGCATTCCAATCCATTGTGAAGCGAATTTTCAGCGCATAAATGGTGTTACCGATGATACGCAGGTGGGTATCGCGCCAATAGCCGAATTTTGGTTTACGGGAAACATACTGATCGCCGACGTTGAAGCCGCCAATATAGCCGATGTGATCATCAATCACAACGATTTTGCGATGATCGCGGTAATTCAAGCGAAAGTCGGTAATCGGATGTTTGGAGCTAAAATAGCTTTCAGCTTGGCCACCGACATCGGTTAGTCGGCGCCACCATTTTGCCGAGGCACCCATCGACCCCCAAGCGTCATATAAAACCTTAACCGTCACACCTTGTTTGGCCTTTTTAATCAATAATTGCTGAAACTGATTGCCTAATTCATCATTATAAATGGTGTAATACTCGATATAAATGTAGTGCTTGGCGCTTTCAATGTCGCGAAACAACGCAGCAAACTTCTTTTCGCCATCGGTATAAAGCTGAACCTGGTTATGGGCCAGCACTGGTGCCTGGGCCGTATTCAGGAAAAAGGCGGTCAGAGCTTTTGCCGCCGGAGTGTAATCAGTAGGCGGCAAAAGTTTATTTCGGGCATTTTCGTGTTTTTGAAGCGACACAAACGCTTTGACCCCAGACTCATACTCACGCTGAATCCGGCGCAGTTTTTTGGTCGAGAGTCCGCGACCCGCGAACAGATAAAAACCGAAGCCGATGATTGGCAGGAAAATCAACACCAGCAACCAGGCCCAGGTTGTCGAAATGTCGCGAACTTCACGAAGAACCGTAAAAATCGCACCCGTGGTGTTCAAAACCAAAATAATAATAATTAGCCAGGTGATCAGCGACATAGCACACCTCCAGGAAGAATAGTTTCATTGTACCCAAGCCACCTATCTCTGTCACGTTAACGGAAACAATCCCTTCTGGTAAATACGCTTAAGTGTGATCGTGACCTGATGATCGAGCCATATGTTGCACTTTCTGAAAAAATATTGCTCAAGGGGTTTACTTACTAATAGTGAGTTGGTACACTTACTTTTGTTCTGCTACATTTTTTCGCATTGTCTTTCCTGATGGCTAGTGAATAGCTAGGTTGTCGGATACATGCGTGACAATGTGGCCATTAATAGAAAAAGGTGGTTTTCCTGTGAATCAAGATCTTCTGAATCTTCTCAAGCAACGCCGTTCCATCTACGCACTCGGCAAAGATGTTAAGCAAAAAGACGATGACATCATCGAACAAGTTGAATCTGTCATTCAGGCAACACCAACGGCCTTCAATTCGCAAACAACCCGAGCAGTTTTCCTATTTGGCGGACAACACGACAAGCTTTGGGATATCGTGGTCAAGCGCTTGAAAAGTGAAGTTCCGACTGAGGAAGCCTACGAGGCAACCAAGAAAAAAGTAGCTGGCTTCAAAGCCGCCTATGCAACGATTATGTACTTTACCGATACCGACATCGTGAAGCAGCTGGAGCATGACTTCCCGCTGTACGCAGATAACTTTGCAACTTGGGCAGAGCAGGCTCAGGGATCGGCTCAACTCAACACATGGGTGGCCTTAGCTAACAATGGCATTGGTGCAAATCTGCAACACTACAATCCCATCATTGATGAGCTTGTCAGCGACGCCTTTGATATCCCACAAAACTGGCAATTGCGTGCCCAGATGCCGTTTGGTTCCATCGAGGCACCGGCACAAGATAAGGATTATATGGATCGTACCAGTCAGTTTAAGGTATTCATGTAATCACGGGTGCTGAAGTCTTTCGGCTAAGGCGATACCTTACTTTAAAAATCTATGTTCATGCCAAAAGAGGCCGCGATATTCCGAATAATGGAATGTCACGGTCTCTTTTTGGCGAAAAATTAACTTTTCGTCTCTGCTTCACGTAACCCTTGCTGAGCCAACGTGTGAGCACCACGGTTTTGACGATCGGGCAACCAGTTAGGCAGCACAAGCGGAAACCGGTCAATCAAGGCCAGCAATTCTGCTGTTAAGGCAGGATAATGTCTGGCGTAGCGTTTCTCAATCGCCTGAACGACGAGCTTGGAGTCACTATAAAAGGCGACTGGCGCGGTTGTTAACTTAGCATCGATTAATAGTTCAAATCCAGCAATCGCAGCAGCAAATTCCGCCTCATGATTGGTCATCGGTGGTAAAGCGGCATGTCGTTGGATTTGCTGAGGCAAACCGCTGACCAGAATGCCAATGCCAGTCGGGCCTGGGTTGCCTTTTGTAGCGCCATCTGTGTATAGTTTAAGCATGATTTCTCCTAAGGAAGTGACAAATTGGCTGACTATCGAACACATTATCAACCTGCCTGGATCGATTTTAGCATGTTTTGGAGCGCGATCGTGATCGGTCTCAGCTTGGCGATCATCGTCCAGCTGGAAAGTACGAAACCTTCATGGCTGGCGATTGCGATTGCGGCGATTACGATTTTGACGGCTATCGGCCAGATTTTGCTGCTTCGCCTGATTGCGACTGAAAAAGGCATCCGATTAACCAGTCTTTTTAAAAGTAATACGATCAATCTGTCCTGGAGCGAAATTGAGGGGTTTACGTCCGGCCATTTGACAGTTATGCTTAAAACCAAACAATACGGTCGGGTTTCGTTCCTGATGTTCGGTAAAAAACGAAAGCAAAAGATCGTGGCGTTGATCGAAAAAGGATTGGAAACATCAACTAAATAAGGAGTGTGTTGTATGTCTGATATTGAAATTGCCCAGGCCAATGAAGCGACCTCAATGTGGCCAATTACGAAAGTTGCAGCAAATCTAGGCCTGACCGATGATGATCTGGAACTTTATGGCAAGTCTAAAGCCAAACTTAGCTTCGCGGCTCTCAATGCGTTAAAAGACAAGCCTTTTGGCAAGCTTGTTTTGGTGACCTCGATTAACCCGACTCCAGCTGGTGAAGGCAAATCGACGATTACGGTTGGCTTAGGCGATGCGCTTCAGCAGCGCGGTCAGCATCCCGTCATCGCATTGCGGGAGCCATCATTAGGCCCGGTGATGGGGATGAAAGGCGGAGCAACCGGCGGCGGTTATGCGCAGGTTGTGCCGATGGAAGACATCAACTTACATTTCACCGGTGACATGCACGCTCTGACAACCGCGGTCGACACCCTCGCAGCCTTAATCGACAACCATCTGCAACAAGGCAACACACTTAATATCGACCCACGGCGAATTCTTTGGAAGCGCGCTTTGGATATTAACGATCGTGCATTGCGCCACGTCACGATCGGGTTAGGCGGCCCAACCAGCGGCGTGCCGCGTGAAGACGGTTTTGATATTACCGTCGCAAGCGAATTAATGGCCGTCTTGTGTCTTGCGGAAAACATCGCGGATCTCAAAGCCCGCATCAGTCGCATCGTGATTGGCTATACTTATGATCGTAAGCCTGTAACCGTGGCCGACTTAAAGGTCACCGGCGCCATTGCCATGTTATTGCGGGATGCGTTGAAGCCAAATCTGGTCCAGACCCTGGAACATACGCCGGCGTTCATTCATGGCGGCCCATTTGCCAACATTGCCCACGGCTGCAATTCCGTTTTAGCTACCCGGACAGCGTTGCAACTGGGGAACATCGCCATTACCGAGGCAGGTTTCGGCGCTGACCTTGGTGGCGAAAAGTTCATGGATATTAAGACACCGGTTTTGGGTAAAACCCCGGATGCCGTGGTTATTGTGGCAACGGTTCGCGCCCTGAAATACAACGGTGGCGTTGCGTTAGCTGATTTACAACAGGAAAACCTGGATGCCTTGGCTCAAGGTTTTGCGAACCTTAAGCGGCATATTCACAGCATGCAGGGCTATGGCGTGCCTGTTGTGGTAGCCGTTAACCGCTTCACAAGCGATACAGATGCCGAGGTTCAGTGGCTTATCGATGATTGCGCAAAATTAAACGTCAAAGCTGTTACCGCAACGGTTTGGGCTGACGGCGGCCGCGGTGGTTTAGCAGTGGCAGATGCGGTGTTGGATGCCTTGAAACAGCCGGCAAGTTTCGCGCCACTCTATGATGTGCATCAGGATGTCAAAACCAAAATCAAAACCATTGTGCAAAAGATCTACGGTGGTGGTGACGTTGTTTATGAAGGAAAAGCCAACGCTGCACTGCGAACGATCGCTAAAAATGGTTGGCAGGATTTACCGGTTTGCATGGCGAAGACCCAGTATTCATTGACCGATAACCCCAAAACATTAGGGGCACCTGAAGGATTTACGATTCACGTACGCGACATTATCCCTAAGCTTGGGGCAGGGTTCTTAGTCGTCATGACCGGAACCGTTTTGACCATGCCGGGACTACCAAAAGCGCCAGCCGCTTTAAACATGGATGTCACCGATGATGGTAAAATTTCCGGACTCTTTTAAATCATCCATGTTTTCGGCACAAGATGTAACCGTCATTTTTCGAATGGCGGTTTTTCTTTTGGCGCGGTACACTTAAAGGCAAATGTCATTTATTCAGGGGGAACATCTGTGTTTATTTATGTGATCGTTGCAGCTGTCTTGGTTTTGATTGATTTTGTCATTAAAACCTGGGTGAGCGCGCATATTCCACTTGGCGAAAGCCAGCAACTGATTCCGGGCGTGATTGATCTCACACACATCCGTAATACCGGTGCGGCTTTTTCCATGTTTGAAGGGAAACAGTGGTTCTTCTATGTTACAACGGTTCTAGCGTTTGTGGTCGTCGCGTTGCTTTGGCGTGATAGCTTGCATAAGCCGGTGTATCGGCTGGGCCTGACACTGATCACGGCAGGGGCGATTGGTAACTTCATTGATCGGCTGCGGTTTCAATACGTCACGGATATGTTTCACCTTGAATTTTTGGATCAGTGGCGGTTCAACGCTATTTTTAATTTTGCTGATATGTGCATCACGTTCGGGGTGATTCTGGTTTTGGTTTTTATTTTATTTGATCGCGACAAGGCGGTGTCCGCATGACCGAGACCTTTACCATCACGACTGAACAAGGGCGCATTGATAAGGTGATCACGGCCCATGAATCGACCCATACCCGCAGTCAGGTACAAAAATGGCTTCAGGACGGCTTGGTCACCGTTAACGGCCAGCCGGTGAAAGCCAATTATAAGGTCTCGTCAGGAGATGTCATTGCCGTTTCAATTCCGGAAGCCCGACCCTTAGAGGCCGTCGCAGAGCCGATTCCGCTTGATATTGTCTATGAAGATGACCAAGTGATCGTGGTTAATAAACCTCAAGGCATGGTTGTCCATCCTGCGCCAGGTCACCCTAATGGCACCTTGGTGAACGGCCTGCTTTATCATACTGACTTGCCTGGCATCAATGGCGTCATTCGGCCGGGGATTGTGCACCGCATCGATAAAGACACCAGCGGCTTGCTGATGGTGGCCAAAACCGAAAAAGCCCAATTGAGTTTGTCGGCGCAACTTAAAGCCAAAACGTCTATTCGTGAATACCTTGCATTAGTTCACGGGACGTTTAAAGAAGATGAGGGCACAATCGATGCGCCGCTTGGCCGTGATCCGCGTGACCGCAAACGGCAGGCGGTGGTTGCTGACGGTCGGCATTCGGTTACCCATTTTCAGGTACTGGAGCGATTTGCTCACTATACCTTGATCAAATGTGTTTTGGAAACCGGCCGGACCCACCAGATCCGCGTGCATATGGCTTACATTCACCATCCGGTAGCAGGCGATCCTTTGTATGGGCCTAAACGCACACTTCCAGGCAACGGCCAACTTCTTCACGCTGCCAAGCTCGGTTTTGTCCATCCAACCACCGGCAAACGCTTAACTTTCACGGCGCCGGTCCCCGAAATTTTCGAAAAAACCTTAGCCGATCTGCGCGCAGGCATTGACAAGACCCGCAACGTCCGGTAATCTTAACTCAATCAAACAAGCACCTTTAACTAAGTCCAGTGAGGCTTAGAAGGTCCCTTTCCGTTGCGGCGGATTATTCAGGCTACGGTCGCCTTCTATCCAAATTGGATGGGAGGCGTTTTTTTGTTGAGCGCGAACCGGCGCGGTTAGAAGCTGGAGTGTAAGTGGCCTTGAAGCCTAAATGGCTGGGCTTTGGCCATTTAGGCTTCAAGGTCCTTACACGCAAGCTTCTGCGCCGGTGAGCGCGTTATAGAACGTGAAAGCCCAATCACTTGCTTGCCTCCAATAGAACAACCCAAGGCAAGCAACTTCACCCCACACCAACCAGCATACATACAAGAAAGGATGGCACATCATGACACAGTCCAAACAGGTAGTCGACGAGGTAACGATGAAACGCGCATTGACTCGAATCAGTTATGAAATTATCGAACAAAACAAAGGCTTGAACGATCTCGTTCTTGTCGGCATTAAAACACGGGGGATTTATCTGGCCCACCGCATTGCCAAACGCCTTGAACAGCTCGAAGGCCTCCAGGTTCCGGTCGGCGAACTGGACATCCGCTTTTATCGCGATGATGTTCATAAAATCGATCACGAACATCAACCCGATGTTGAAGGTGCGCAGATGCCAGTTAACATCACTGGTAAGCACGTCATCTTGGTAGACGATGTCATTTTCACTGGCCGCACCATCCGCGCGGCTCTGGATGCCCTGATGGACGAAGGTCGCCCGCGTAAGATCAGTCTGGCAGTTTTAGTTGATCGCGGTCATCGCGAGTTACCGATTCGTCCGGATTTCGTCGGCAAGAATATTCCAACCTCCCTTGATGAACAGATTCAGGTACAGGTTGCGGAACTTGACGGCAAAGACGGCATCAGCATCGAAAAGATGGGGGACTAGTCAATGGCTTTTCACAACGATGAAGCGGTGTTGGACATCGGCGACAAGCCGAAGTTCGGTCAATGGGTGGGCTTATCCATTCAACATCTTTTCGCCATGTTTGGCTCAACCGTGTTGGTACCGATTCTGGTCGGTTTGGATCCGAGCATTGCCTTATTCTCCAGCGGGGTTGGCACTTTAGTTTACATTTTGATCACCCGCGGCAAAATTCCCGCCTACATGGGCTCAAGTTTTTCATTCATTACCATCATGCAGGCGTTGATGAAAGGTGCCGGTTATCCCGCGATCGCACAAGGCACCGTCGCTGTCGGGGTTGTTTACCTGATCGTTGCCTTGATCGTCGCCCGCAGCGGGTCGGCTTGGATTGATCGCGCCTTACCGCCGATTGTCGTTGGGCCGATTGTCATGGTCATCGGATTGTCACTGGCCGGCACTGCTGCAACTGACGCTACGATGCGAACGATTTCCGCGACCAAAAGCGTGTACGATCTGCGCTACTTCGCTGTTGCCATGATCACGTTGGCTTCGGTCATCATTTACAACATGTATCTCAAAAAATTCATTAGCTTACTACCCATTCTGCTGGGGATTGTCACGGGTTATGTTGTAGCGCTGTTGTTTGGCATCGTGGACCTGACCTCGGTTCAGCAAGCTGCCTGGTTTGACCTCCCGAAGTTCGAGTTGCCATTCATCAGCTACAAACCGCAACTTTACTGGGGGGCAATTCTCTCAATGGCGCCCATTGCTTTTGTCACCATGACCGAACACATGGGCCACATCATGGTCCTCTACAAATTGACAAAACGCGACTTCTTTAAGGATCCGGGCCTGAATCATACTTTGGCAGGGGATGGCACGGCTTCCATCATCGCCGGTTTCGTCGGCGGCCCACCGGTGACCAGTTACGGCGAAAATATCGGGGTGCTTGCCATGACCAAAGTTCACAGTGTCTATGTGTTAGGTGGCGCTGGCATGTTTGCCATCCTGTTCGCCTTCATTGGTAAGTTAAGTGCTTTGATTCGCAGTATTCCAAGCCCGGTCATCGGCGGCATCAGCTTCCTGCTGTTCGGCGTCATCGCTTCCAATGGCTTACGGGTTTTAATTGACAACAAAGTCGACTTCGACAAAAAACGCAACCTGATGATTGCCTCGACCATTCTTGTGATCGGTATCGGCAATGCCAGTCTGCAATTCGCCGGGTATCAATTCTCTGGCCTTGCACTGGCAACCGTGATCGGAATCTTCCTGAACTTTGTTTTACCAGAACATGCCGCTAACGAAGAAGGGGCAGAAAAAAATGACCTTATCTAATCTCACTGATACACCATTTAAAGATTTTGTTTCCGCTGAACAAGTTGACGAAAAAAGCGCCTTGGCACTGATCAACCGCGCAGAAGATTTCAAAGCCGGCCAAACGGTTCATTTTCCGGAACCGATCTATGCCGCCAATTTATTCTTTGAAAATAGCACCCGCACGCACACCAGCTTTGAAATGGCCGAACGCAAACTGGGATTGACCGTTATTCCTTTTGATCCGGCCCATAGCTCGGTTTCTAAAGGTGAAACTCTGGAAGATACAATCAAAACGATCGGAGCCATCGGCGTCAACATCGCTGTCATGCGTCATTCTAAAGACGGCTATTACAAAGAACTCATGGGCGCTTGGCCGACAACCGCTATTGTTAATGCTGGCGATGGTGCCGGTCAGCATCCATCCCAGATGATGTTGGATTTAATGACGATTCACGAAGAATTCGGTCATTTTGACGGCCTGAATATCGGGATTGTCGGGGATCTTAGCCACAGTCGCGTTGCGCGCAGTGACATGCAGATGCTTCACAAACTTGGGGCGACGTTACATTTTGCCGGCCCACAACAGTGGTATGATCCTAGCTTTGATCGATATGGCGACTTCATCAGCGTGCCGGACCTAGTCAAACAGGTCGATGTTCTGATGTTGCTACGGGTTCAGCTTGAACGGTTCAATGCTGACAACCGCGAAGCATTTTCCAAAGAAAGCTATCATGCGAAATACGGTATCACGGATGCTTTAGCCAAAACCATGAAGCCCAATGCCATTTTCATGCATCCGGCACCGGTCAACCGTGACGTTGAATTAGCCAGCGACTTGGTTGACGGTCCGCGCTCACGGATTTTCACCCAAATGCAAAATGGCGTCTTCATGCGGATGGCGATGCTTGAGGCGGTCATCAACGCCCGTCACTTCGGAGAGGAGTAACTTTACTTATGCTCATCAAAAATGCCCATATCATCAGCGATACCGAATACACGGCGGATATTCAGATCACCGACGACAAAATTACTGCGATCGGCCAGCAACTTGCTGCCCGCGGTGATGAAACCGTCATTGATGCCACCGGTGCAACAGTCGTTCCGGGACTGATTGACGTCCATGTTCATTTTCGCGAACCTGGCTTTACTGCTAAAGAAACGATTAAAACCGGGGCTCAAGCAGCCGCACATGGCGGATTTACCACTGTTGTTGCAATGAGCAATCTAAAACCTGTTCCCGACACAGTCGCCACCTTGACACCGGTATTGGCGAAAAACCGGAGCGATGCCAAGATTACCGTCCGGCAGTTTGCCCCGATTACGCATGACTTACATTCAGATCAGCTAGTCGACATGCCGGCGTTGCTGGAAGCAGGCGCTCTGGGCTTTTCCAACGACGGCGTTGGCGTTCAGGATGCCGATACCATGTATCAAGCTATGAAACAGGCGGCTAAACTGAAAGCACCGATTGTCGCCCATATCGAAGATGCCAGTCTCATGCACGGCGGCGTCATCAATGCCGGCCCGGTTGCCAAGAAATTGAACCTGCCTGGTATCATCAATCAGACCGAAAGCAGCCAGCTGGCGCGCGATCTGGACTTGGCAGAAGCCACCGATGTTCATTACCACGCCTGCCATGTTTCAACTCGCCAAAGCGTGGCCTTGATTCGCGAAGCCAAAAAACGCGGCGTTCACGTCACCGCCGAAGTTTCGCCACATCACTTACTACTTGATGAAAATAATATCTCAGGCGATAATCCGATGTTCAAGATGAACCCGCCATTGCGTTCCCGCGCCGATCATCTGGCCTTACTTGAAGGCTTGCAAGACGGCACACTGGACATGATCGCCACCGATCACGCGCCGCATACAGCTGCAGAAAAATCCGGTTCTTTTAAAACTGCGGCGTTCGGCATCGTCGGTTCCGAAACCGCCTTTCCACTGCTTTACACCAAACTGGTCAAATCAAAAATGTTCACGCTTAAGCAACTGATTGCCAAAATGAGTACGGTTCCGGCAGAGAAGTTTGGTCTGCCAGGCGGCCATATTGCGGTAGGTGGTCCCGCTGATCTGACGATTCTTGACTTGGATGCCACATACATCATTGATCCTGCTGACTGGTTCTCAAAGGGCAAGAATTCACCGTTTATCGGCGAAAAAGTTCAGGGCCAGGCCTTGTATACGATCAGTCGCGGGCGGATTGCCTATCAAAAGGGAGGACAAGCATGAAGCGCTATTTAATTCTTGAAGACGGCAGCGTTTTTCCTGGCGTCGGCTTTGGTGCGGAAACCGTCACAACCGGCGAAATTGTGTTTAACACCGGCATGAGCGGTTATCAGGAAACGATTACCGACCAAAGTTACAATGGCCAGATCATTACCTTCACTCAGCCGCTTATCGGCAATGTAGGGATCAACCGCGATGATTATGAAAGCATTGATCCCACCGCCAAAGGCATCGTGGTGCGCGAGGTAGCCAGGGTCACCGGTAACTGGCGCAGTCAAATGACACTCGATGAGTTTCTTAAACGCAAACATATTCCCGGCATCAGCGGTGTTGACACCCGTGCTCTGACCAAGAAAATTCGGGAAGTCGGCGCCATGAAGGCCAGCATTGTGGATGCAGCCGATGAACATGCTTTTGATCAACTCAAAGCGTTGGTGCTTCCGAAGAATCAGGTGCAACAGGTTTCGACTCAGCAAGCCTATCCAGCACCTGGTACCGGCCGCAATGTGGTGGTCATCGATTTTGGCCTCAAGCATAGCATTTTACGGGAATTGGCCAAGCGCCGATGCAACGTGACCGTGTTGCCAGCGACGACAACAGCTGCCACCATTCTTGAGTTGGCCCCGGATGGCGTGATGCTGACCAATGGCCCCGGTGATCCAAAAGATGTGCCGGAAGCGCTGGATATGATTCGCGGCATTGAAGGTAAAATTCCGTTATTCGGGATTTGCCTCGGCCACCAGTTGTTTGCTTTGGCCAACGGTGCTGATACTTTTAAGATGAAATATGGTCATCGCGGGTTTAATCATCCGGTTCGCGAGATTGCGACTGGCCGTATCGATTTTACCAGCCAAAACCACGGTTATGCCGTTGATCCGGACAGCATTGATCCAGCCACCTTATTAGTCACCCACGTTGAAATCAATGATGGTACGGTAGAAGGCTTACGCCACCGGTTGTACCCAGCCTTTACGGTTCAGTTCCATCCAGATGCTGCTCCGGGTCCACATGACGCCGACCATCTTTTTGATGAGTTTATGGAAATGATGGATGCATTTTCAGATCGTACGCAGAAAGGATAATCATGCCAAAACGTCAAGATATTCATAAAATCTTAGTGATCGGCTCAGGTCCGATTATCATCGGTCAGGCCGCAGAATTTGATTACTCGGGGACTCAGGCTTGTCTTGCCTTACGTGAAGAAGGCTATGAAGTTGTTTTGGTAAACTCCAATCCGGCCACCATCATGACCGACACGGAAATCGCGGATGGAGTTTATATCGAGCCGTTGACCGTCGAATTCGTCAGCCAGATCTTGCGTAAAGAGTTGCCAGATGCCATTTTGCCAACAATCGGCGGCCAAATCGGTTTGAACCTTGCCATGAAGTTAAGCAATACCGGCATTTTGGACGAACTCGGCATCGAATTGCTGGGCACCAAGCTCAGCGCAATCGATCAAGCCGAAGACCGCGAATTGTTCAAAAATCTGATGCAAAAACTCCACGAGCCGGTTCCGGAGTCCGCCATCGCCAACAACGTGGATGAAGCACAGGAGTTTGCCGACAAAATCGGCTTTCCTGTCATCATTCGCCCAGCCTTCACCATGGGCGGCACAGGCGGCGGTATTGCCGATAATGAAAAAGAGCTGGCCGAAATTGCCGAAAACGGTTTGAACCTGAGCCCGGTCACCCAAGTGTTGACCGAGCGTTCCATTGCCGGCTATAAGGAAATCGAATTCGAAGTCATGCGCGATGCTTCCGATTCCGCCATTGTGGTCTGCAACATGGAAAACTTCGATCCAGTCGGTGTGCATACCGGCGATTCAATGGTCTTCGCGCCAACACAAACGCTCACGGATAAAGAAGTCCAGATGTTGCGTGACTCAGCCTTAAAGATCATTCGTGCGTTGATGATCGAAGGCGGCTGCAACGTTCAGTTTGCCCTTGATCGCAACAGCTTCAAGTACTATGTCATCGAAGTCAATCCCCGGGTCTCCCGTTCCAGCGCGCTAGCTTCCAAGGCCACCGGTTATCCGATTGCTAAAATGGCTGCCAAAATTGCGGTCGGCTTGCATCTGGACGAAATCAAGAATCCGGTCACCAAAAAAACCTGGGCTGAATTCGAACCAGCCTTGGATTACGTGGTTACCAAATTACCACGTTTTCCATTCGATAAATTTGAAAATGGCGACCGCACCCTCGGTACCCAAATGAAGGCCACCGGTGAAGTCATGGCGATCGGCCGAACGCTTGAAGAAAGTCTGCTAAAAGCGGTACGCTCACTTGAAGTCGGCCTCATTCATCCCCGCCGTCCGGCTTTTGCCAAGCTCAGTGACGATGAATTAAGTAAGCATATCATTCAAGCCAACGACGAACGGCTCTTTTATCTGGCTGAAGCATTTCGGCGGGATTATACCATCGATGAAGTCGCCGAATTATCCAAAATGAACCCATTCTTCCTCGACAAGATTAAACACATCGTCGAATTGGAACGGGAACTGGCTGCGCATAAAGCCGATTTGCCGTTGCTCGCTGAAGCAAAGCGTTATGGTTTTGCTGATGAAGAGATTGCCCAGCTTTGGGGCTTACATGCGGATCAGATTCGGCAAATGCGCAAGGAACAGCACATTTTACCGGTTTACAAAATGGTCGATACCTGCGCCGGCGAATTTGCCAGTGATACCCCGTATTACTACAGCACTTATGAAAGCAGCACGGAAAGCTTCAAAAGCGATAAGCCGAGCGTCTTAGTCATCGGTTCCGGTCCGATTCGGATTGGCCAGGGGGTCGAATTCGATTATGCAACGGTTCACAGCGTTAAGGCCATTCAAAAAGCCGGCTATGAAGCGATCATCATGAACAGCAATCCAGAAACGGTTTCCACTGACTTTTCGATTGCGGATAAGCTGTATTTTGAACCATTAACCCTTGAAGATGTTCTGAACGTCATTGACCTGGAACAACCAGAAGGCGTGATCGTGCAGTTTGGCGGCCAAACAGCGATTAATCTGGCGGAACCACTGGCTAAACGCGGCATTAAAATTCTGGGCACCTCCGTTGAGAATCTTAATCGGGCGGAAGATCGGGATCTGTTTGATCAAGTCATCAAACAATTGAAGTTACCGCAACCAGAAGGCGGTACCGCAACCGATAAAGCCGGTGCACTGGCAGTTGCAGACAAGATTGGTTACCCGGTTTTGGTTCGGCCAAGTTACGTATTAGGCGGTCGGGCGATGGAAATCGTGCATGATGCCGATGAATTAGCCAGTTACATTGATCGGGCTGTGTCGGTTTCCCACGATCATCCGGTTTTGATTGATCACTATCTGGTCGGCAAAGAATGCGAAGTTGATTGCATCTCCGATGGTGAGACAGTGGTTTTGCCGGGGATCATGGAACATATCGAACGCGCCGGCATTCACAGCGGCGACTCGATGGCTGTTTATCCGCCGCAAACCTTCAGTCAGGACATCATTGACCAGATCACCGATGCAACGATCAAACTTTCACGGGCTTTGAACTGCATCGGCTTGATGAACGTCCAATTCATCATTCATCAAGGCAAAGCGTATGTCATCGAAGTCAACCCGCGGGCCAGCCGCACCGTTCCTTTCTTAAGTAAAGTAACCAATGTCAAACTGGCACAAGTTGCGACCTTGGCCATTCTTGGATTGAGTCTGAAGGAACAGGGCTTTAAAACGGGCTTACTGCCAAATCAGGCAGGGATCCACGTCAAAGCACCGGTGTTCAGCTTCTCCAAGTTGAATCACGTCGATAGCTTGTTAGGACCGGAAATGAAGTCCACCGGCGAAGTTATGGGCAGTGATACCACCCTAGCCAAAGCTTTGTATAAAGCATTCGAAGCAGCCGGCATGCACTTGCCACAATTCGGCCGCGCGTTAATCACGGTTAAAGACGCTGATAAAGCCGAAGCAACCGAACTGGCCAAACGGTTCCGCGAAGTCGGTTACCAGCTGGTCGCCACCAGCGGCACAGCCAAAGCATTTGAAAAAGCCGGGATTACGGTTGAAACCATCGAAAAACTTGATAGCGGCAAAGAAACTATTTTGGAAGACATTGCCGACCGCAAGATTCAGTTGGTGATCAACACCATGACCGCCGACAAGAAGACCTCAAGTGATGGGTTCCGCATTCGGGAAACTGCTATCGAACATGGCGTACCATTGATGACAAGCCTCGATACCGCAGATGCTATTTTGAAGGTCTTGGAATCACGGGCATTCTCGATGACACCGATTAGAAGTTAAAACCGACAACTGCCGGCAGTAGCAACCGTTACAATAAAGGAGGCAGCATCACATGATTCAATTACCCGGCTTTACGATGAAGAATCCGTTCATGCCCGCCAGCGGGACATTCGGTTTTGGCGAACAATACGCCAAACAATATGATTTGAATCTGCTGGGGGCATTGGTGACCAAATCAACCACCTTATTGCCACGGGTTGGCAACCAAGGCAAGATTTTTGCTGACGGCCCGAGCAGTACACTGAATGCAGTCGGGTTGAAGAATCCAGGATCCGAGGTTGTGTTACGCGAAAAACTGCCTTGGCTGGCAAAGAACTATCCTGATCTGCCAATCATCGCAAGCATTGCCGGTGCCGATGTTGCTGAATATGCAGCGGTTGCTAAAAAGTTGAGCGCGGCCCCAAATGTCAAAGCTCTGGAAGTTAACATTTCCTGCCCAAATGTGAAACAAGGTGGGATGGCGTTTGGTACGGATTCGGTGGTTGCTGCGGCCGTCACGCGCGCTGTCAAGGAAGCCAGTTCGGTCCCGATTTTCGTTAAACTCACGTCTAATATCACTGACATCACCGTGATTGCTAAAGCAGTCGAAGCCGCTGGTGCAGATGGCATCTCCTTGATTAACACGCTGGTGGGCATGCGCTTGGATGTTCACACTGGCCGACCAGTTTTGGACAATGTAACCGGTGGCGTTTCCGGTCCGGCCATTCTAACGATAGCACTGCATCTGGTTTATCAAGTTGCCCACACTGTTCACGTTCCAATTGTCGGCATGGGTGGGGTTAGCTCCGGCCATGATGCTGCTGAGATGTTAGCTGCAGGCGCCCAAGCAGTCGCAATCGGATCGGCCAATTACTACGAAGAAAAGGCAATTCCTAAAATTGCCGCAGCATTTGCACGCATTCAGGAAGGACAGGCGGTATGACACCTATCATTGCACTCGATTTTAAAGATCAGGTGACCACACTTGATTTTTTGGGGCGTTTTCCCAAAGATGAACGGCTTTTCGTCAAAATCGGGATGGAACTTTTCTATGCTGAAGGGCCAGCGATTATTACCGCCATTCAGGCAGCACACCCGGTTGATATCTTTCTCGATTTGAAACTTCATGATATTCCGAACACGGTTGAAAAAGCCGCTTGGCAATTAGGTAAATTAGGTGTGGCACTAACAACCGTCCACGCAGCCGGCGGTAAGGAAATGATGCTGGCAGCCAAACGCGGATTGTTGGCAGGAGCTAAAGCCCCGAATCATCCGGCGCCTAAAATGCTCGCCATTACCCACCTGACCTCAACTGATCAAACCATGTTGGAAAACCAATTGTCCATCGACGTGCCGCTGAATCAGGCAGTTCAACACTTAGCGGCCATCGCGCAGGCCAGTGATGCAGACGGCGTTGTTGCCAGCGCCTTAGAAACGCCATTGATCCGCAGTGTGACTAAACCTGAATTTCTCGTGGTCACACCAGGCATCCGGCCACACGGTGCCGCCATCGGCGACCAAAAACGGGTCGTCACACCGGGTCGAGCCAAACGGTTAGGCAGTTCGGCCATTGTTGTCGGCCGCCCGATCACACAGGCACCTGATCCAGTTGAAGCCTATCAATCGATTAAGAAAGCGTGGGAAACAGCACATGACTAAACTAGAAAACCAAGTTGCCAGCGATTTACTCCGCATCAAAGCCGTCACATTACGTCCCGAAGAACCATTTACTTGGGCAAGCGGGTTAAAAAGTCCAATTTATACCGATAATCGTCTCACTATCGGTTACCCTGACGTTCGCAGTAAAATTGCGGCCGGCTTAGCCCAGGAAATCGTGGCTCATTACCCGGACGTGACGGCCATCGGTGGGGTGGCCACTGCCGGGATTCCGCATGCGGCTTTAGTCGCCAATCTGCTGAACTTGCCATTGGTTTATATTCGGAGTAAGCCTAAAGACCACGGGCAGGGGAGACAGATTGAAGGGCACCTTCCTGAAGACGCCAAGCTGGTCGTCATTGATGACCTGCTATCGACGGGCGGTTCCGTGCTCAGTGCCGTGGCCGCAGCGCAAAAAGACGGTGTCAACGTTCTGGGGGTCGCAGCAATCTTCAGTTATCAGCTGGCAGCAGTGACCGCTAACTTCGCCAAAGCAGGCTTGCCATTCTTCACGCTGACCAACTATACGGCGCTCATTCAAACTGCTGAAGCTCAAGGCGCCATTACGACTCAGCAGCTAAGTTCCTTACATCAATGGCGTGAGGATCCCGCCAAGTGGGGCGATCGGTTCCAATAATCGCTAGGCCGTCGAGCATATTCATCAAAATTTAATCGGAAAGGCCCTGTCAGCACTGTTGATTTTCAACATTGCTGACAGGGCCTTTCTTTGTTGAAATGTTTCTAAAGCTACGATGACGTTTTGCAATTTTCGTGCGTTGGCTATGACTATCATTAAAAGTGCAATTGCAAACAGCTGAGCATAATGACTGTTTCATATTAAGCGCAGTGCTTCCTGATAACGATCATTGAATCACAATCGCGTCTAAAGATGTCCAGCAAATACTGAATATGCCCTTTTAAAATTGAATTAATAAGTGGGTTTCCCTTGATCCAAAGTTCACGTATTGACGGCCAAAACGGTTAATTTTACGACTACAATTTATCGTTGCGACCATTGCAATGTCCACTGATGTATAACAGAAAAATCCCATTAATTAATTTCAATCTAACGCTAGACTTATCTGCACATCTTCTGTTAATATTCTCATTACATTCTTATTAAGGGGGGAATTCAATGGCAGGAGATTCAACAACAAAAGGAATGCCAGCTGCAGCCGAAACACTTGCTGACGCACCGATGCAAGGAAAGCGAGGTTCTCACGCGACGACTACTCAGGCAGCCAGTATGACAGTGACGGCATTTATTAATAAGGTTTTATCAGGAACAGCGTTAGGAGTCATTATTGGACTAATTCCAAACGCGGTTTTGTCCGGCATTCTCAAATATTTTGGAACGAACACATTCGCAGTGACCTTGACGCAAGTCGCAGCCATTTTTCAAATTGCCACCCCCTTAATTATTGGCGGCTTAATCGCGCTGCAATTTGAACTGAAGCCTTTGCAAATGATGGTAACGGCAGGGGCAGCGTTTGTTGGCTCAGGCGTCGTGAAATTCAACCCGGCCACGAAAGCCTATGTTGGTGCCGGGACCGGCGATTTGATCAATACCATGATTACGGCATCAATCGCTGTCTTAGTCTTGCTATGGGTGAAAGATCGGTTTGGTTCAACGGCTGTCATTGCTATGCCAATTCTAGTCGGTGTGGCGTTGCCTATATTGGGGTACTGTTGCTGCCATTCATCGCAGCTTTCACTACCGCGATCGGCGATGTCATCAATAGCTCCGCCACTTTGCAACCGATCCTAATGGACTGTTCTGATCTCCTGTTCTTTTGCCATTTTAATTGTCAGTCCGATTTCAACTGTTGCTATCGGGCTGGCGATCCAACTTCACGGCGTTTCGGCAGGCGCGTCGGCGATGGGTGTTGCCGCTACAGCCTTGGCACTGGTGGTTTATTCCTGGAAGGTCAACAAATCTGGCGTCACGATTGCCATTGCACTAGGCGGGATGAAAATCATGATGCCCAATCTGTTTAAGCATCCGATTATCCTATTGCCATGTTTGTTCACGGCGATCATCTCCGCAATTCCGGTCGCGTTATTGTCAATCAGCGGGACGCCACAGTCGGCCGGCTTCGGGATTGTTGGCATGGTCGGCCCACTTGCGGCCATGGATGCTGGGTTGGCAATTCCGCTGGTTTTACTTTGCTGAATTGCTATTCCAATCGCGGCAGCATTGCTAAGCAAAGTGCTATTTGAAAAGATGCTAAAATTGTTCGACAGCCGAGTTGTTTTCAAATTTTTGGGTTAGTAAAGACGCATTCTAAAAAATATCCAAAAATAGTAACCAAAAAATGACCAAATATCCCCAATCGCAAGCGGGTATATTTGGTCATTTTTTATTGGCCGTGGAACATGATCGCGCAGTCTCAATCTTATCTAGACACTGGTTCATTCAAGATGCTTATGCCCTTGTGCATCGTATACACGATGGTCGTTGATGGCAACTTTTGCATTAACCGCCTCAGCCAAATCAATCCCTTTGATTTCGGCAATACCGAGCAGATAAATAGTGACGTCAGCCAGTTCTTCAGCGATGTTGTCTTGATCACGCTTAAGCAGTGCTGTGGTTAGTTCAGCCATTTCGTGATAGGCGAGCAGCATTTCAAAATTGGTATCGGTCGTGTTCCAGCCATGTTTAACTTTGTTGGCAATAATGTGTTCCTGAATCGGTCGACTAATTTGTGCAGATGTGTTGGTCATTTAAAATCCCTTTCTATTTCGTTGGCAGGGTGCGCAGTTTGTCGACTAATTCAGCATCTGGCGTGACACTCACCGTTTTTTGCCCTTCGTAAACAACAAAGCCGGGTTTGGCGCCATTGGGTTTACGAATTTTCTTCACTTCAATCCAATCAACGGGAACATTGGCACTTTCCCGAGCTTTAGAAAAATATGCCGCCAGTTTAGCCGCCTCTAGCAGTGTTTTCTCACTGGGCTTACTGCTGTCGATAATGACGTGCGAGCCAGGAATATCCTTGACATGCAGCCAAATATCAGTTTTCTTGGCGGTATGCAAAGTCAGTTGGTCATTTTGTAAATTATTTTTGCCCACCCAGATTTTCGTACCATCACTGGCATAAAATTGATCCGGCTTGGAAACTTTCTGGTGTTTGTTACCTTTCTTCTGCTTCTGTTTCCGCAAATAGCCTTGCTGCTGCAGCTCAAGGCGAATATCGGCTAAATCCTTGGGGCTGGCCACATTAATTTGGGCCATAATGCCTTCCAGATAATCGAGTTCCTCCTGATTTTCCTGCATTTGTTGGTTCACATGAGTAACCGCATTGCGTAATTTCGTGTATTTGGCAAAATATTTCTGGGCATTGCGGGATGGCGTGAGCTGATTCGAGAGTGTAATCTTAATCGGCTGGTTATCCGCATAAAAATTCGGTAATTCGATGCTGGTCATGCCACGCTGCACCTGACTCAGATACGTCGTCAGAATTTCGCCACGAATGCGGTAATCATCGGCCTTCTCCGTTTCCTCCAGCGTGCGTTTCAATTTACGCTGTTTTTTACGGTCTTTATCGATGACGTTTTTAATCACATGAATCAAGTTGCCGCCTTGTTGCAAGACGCAATCGTGCTCGGCTTTTTGTTCATAATACGCGTCAAGCATCGTACTCAAGGTCGGGTAGTGCTGCTGATCACCTGACAGCGACTGATAGGGGATGGCAGTAAAGACCGCTTTTTTGCCTTGCGTCGTAATCGTCGGCGCTGGCGCTTCAAGTTCCTTGAAAAAGCCATCCCATCCAGCATCGCCTTGATTGAGGCGCAAAGCCAGTTCCGCTGCAGAATCCTTGGCTAACCCTTGATAATGTTGCTGAAGCAAGGCGGCGCGGCTGAGCGTTGGCGTCACTTGACGTTCTAGTTCGTGGTAAAGTCGATCAGGATCATCAAACGGATTGATTTTGTCCTGTTTTGGTGGCTCTACATACGGCGCACCAGGCATCAACGGGCGATAGCGATTCTGGTCAGCCGAGACGTGGCGAATCAACTCAATGATTTTTCCGGTTCGCTTGCTAACCAAAAAAATATTACTGTGTCGGCCCATCATCTCGATAATCAAACGCAGTCCTAACTCATCACCCAGTTCATCGCGCGTTGAGAATTCAAAATGCAGCACGCGATCGTTTTGCACCTGATGAACTGCCGTTAATGTTGCGGCGTTAAAATACTTTCGCAGCGTCATGGTAAAGGTAGCGGGAACATCGGGATTCGTAAAGGGAATATGGGTAATTTGCACCCGCGCATACTGCGGATTGGCCGACAGCAGCAGGGGATGATTTTTACGCCCGGCGCGAATGGTAATCACGACTTCGTTTTCATAAGGCTGTTGAATTTTAGCAACACGGCCTCCGCTTAAGATTCCGTTAAGCTCTTGGGCCATGGCATGAGTAAAGATTCCATCAAAAGACATGTTAATCCGCTCGCTTTCCAATTGTCCCAATCATTTTACCGGTTTTAAGGCGTTTATGGAAGAGCGAGAGATTTGCGTTCTTCAGTAAGATCAAGATTGAGGAAAATGACGTCGCTCTAGTGAAACCTTCTATTTTCAGTCATCGATCAACTCTGCCCCAACATCTTTCCCCCAATCAGGCTCAGGTGTGTCGATACTACCGTGGGCCGCATCCTGTTCGCGAATGATCGACCATAGATCCGACTTTTGTTCTTTATCGATCATAACTTGTCCATGATCAGTCAGCTGAAAAACAAGCTTATCATGATCGCTCAATCCCAGTTTTTCACGAACGGCCCTGGGAATAGTGATCTGGTGCTTACTGGTCATTTTGGCCACTGCAAATGTGGTGGGCTTTGAAGTCGTCATTGCAAGGTCCTCCTTAGAATTGTCTATGCTCAAAATATAGCATAGTTAGTGTTGAAAGGTAGTATCTGGAGAACGGTTGAAGCATCCAGCGTCAAATTTAGATAACACGCTCCCGGGTGTTTCTCCTTGATCTTTGCATTTTATGGTATGATGTAGACAATCATTTTTAAAAAAGTGGGTGCCTGTATGAAAACTGCTATCGTGACGGATAGTACCTGTTATCTGCCGCAAGCCGAAATCGACAAACATCACATTACCGTGGTGCCGATTCCGGTCATTCTTGACGGCGCAGTCTATGACGAAGGTAAGGATATTACCACAGAAGAATTCTACGCCAAACTAAAAACCGCAAAAACATTTCCCAGCACTACACAGCCGCCATTGGGTGAGATGCTGAAGCTTTACGAAAATCTCGCCAACGAAGGCTATGACACCATTATCAGCATTCATCTTGCCAGCACGATTTCCGGCTTTGTCAATACCTTAAAAGGTGCCGTTGATGAAGTTCATGGCGCTAAAGTTTATGTTTACGATTCCCAAATTACCGTTATCCTAATGGGCTGGTTGGTTCTGGCTGCAGCGCAAATGGCTGAGGCCGGTAAGGATCCGGAAGCCATTTTGGCCCGGCTGGATGATCTGCGCAGCACCATGGGCGAATACTTCATTGTCAACGACTTGCAGAACCTCGTCCGCGGCGGCCGCTTGAGTAATGCCTCAGCCTTTATTGGCGGTATGCTGAAAATTAAGCCATTATTAACTTTCGACGATCAGTCCCATAAAATCGTCGCTATCGAAAAAATCCGTTCCATCAAAAAAGCTTCCGCGCGGGTTGAGGCGTTGTTCCAGCAAGAACTTGAACGAGTCGATTATCCGATTCGCGCTGTGGTGATTCACGCTAACGATCCCGAAGAGGCACAGCGCTGGTTGACGGATCTCCAGCAAAAGTTCCCAACTGTGCCATTTGAGCTTTCCTATTTCGGCCCGGTTGTCGGAACACATTTAGGCGAAAAGGCCATTGCCCTAGCATGGATGAAAGATTTCACCAAAGCATAAGTAAAGTCGCGTCCAGGCGCGGCTTTTTTGATTTGAGCGTGAGCAGGAGCGCGTTATTGAAAGGAGATTTCAGCATGTTTTTTGACCAACCCTTAGCAAAGGGGAAAATTTTAAGTGAAACGCCGCATTATCATGGTCCGATTTTCGATGTCGTCACGCAAAAAATCAAAACGCCTGATGGTCTGACCGTTGAACGCGATTTGATTCGCCATGCCAATGCCGTCGCTATGTTGGCGCTAACAAACGATGGGCGAGTGTTAGTCAATCGGGAATATCGGGTAGCAACGAACAGCGAAGTTTTCGGATTGCCTGCCGGATTAATCGATCCCGGTGAGGATTGGCAAACGGCAGCAAGCAGGGAACTGCACGAGGAAACCGGTTATCTGACCCATGATTTGCAATGGCTGACCGCGGTCCGTTCCAGCGAAGGGATGACCGATGAAACAGTCAATCTTGTGCTGGCCAAAATTAACTTAGCCGCCAAAACATCGCAAGATTTCGATAAGGACGAATTCGTCACCAGCCGTTTAGTGCCGTTTTCTGAGCTGGTTGAAGGCGTCAAAGCGGGTAAAATCAACTCGGCTCAAACCGTTGCGGCAGTGACTTACTATTTAGCCTTTGTTGCCAATAGCTGAAGTTCGCTGATCCATGACACCAAACAGGCACTAAAGGACTGAATTCCGTCTTTTAGTGCCTGTTTGTGTGGGCAAAAGTCGATGGCGTAAGACTGTTGGCAACGAACTTCGTCTGGCATAAATGATGTAAAAAGCTCCAACATCTTTTATATTTAGCACAATTGAATAACGTTTGAAACTTTAAAGCGAGAAAATCCAGGTTAGGCTCTGTTATATTTATGAATATTTATGCATTTTATATTTACATCGCACCCAAATGCGGGTAAACTCTAAGGCAATCAAGAAAGCAGGTGGCGTGATGTTGCGCAAAAGTATCGCCGGGTTGCCGGATTACGTATCAGACAGTACCCCGGAAAGAATCGCCAAGGCGGCAGGTTTGGCAAAAGTGACACGTTTATCTTTCAATGAAAATCCTGTCGGCACTTCTCCTAAAGTGCAGGAGGCCATTGCCAACTGGACTTTTTCACAAGCCCGCAGTTACCCTGATCCGGATGCCATGCCGCTGCGAAATGCCGTTGCTGAGCGGCTGCAGGTGCCTGCTGATCAACTGCTTTTTTCAAGTGGCTTGGACGAAATGATTGCTTTGATTTGCCGGACCTTCCTGGACGTTGGCGACGAGAGCCTCCAACCATGGCCGACTTATCCGGAATATCAGTTGCAAGCAGCAATTGCCGGTGCCGTGACGGTCAATGCGCCGGTCGACGATGCCACAGGACGCATTGATCTTCAAGCCTTGCTAACCGGCATCACGGCAAAAACCAAAGTCATCTGGTTATGCAATCCAAACAATCCCACCGGAACCTACTTGCAGGTCAGTGAAATTGCTGAATTCATGGCGCAAGTACCGGCGAAAATCCTGGTTGTGGTGGATGAAGCCTATATTGACTTTGTTGATCAGGTCCCCAATCCTTCAGTCTTGCCGCTTATCACAAAGTTCGCCAATTTATTGGTAATGCGTACCTTTTCCAAGCTTTACGGACTCGCCAATTTCCGCGTCGGCTTTAGCATCGTCCCTAAGGCGCTCATTCCGAAAATGCAAAACGTGCGCTTGCCTTATAACATTAGCGGTCTCAGCCAAACGGCCGCTTTGGCAGCATGGGAAGACGTGGCCTTTACCCAAAAGGTTAAACGCCAACTTTTTGCGGCGCGCCAGCAATGGACGACATTTTTCGATCACCATCACATCCGGCATTACGCCACCCAGACAAACTTTATGCTGTACCAAGTGGCGCAACCACAAGCATTAGGCGCTTTCTTAAAGCAACATGGCTATCTGGTGCGCGATAGTATGGTTCCCGGATGGATTCGCCAAAGCTTTGGAACCCCAGAACAGGATGCTGAAGTGCAGGGGTTGTTGCTCGATTTTCTGAAAACGACATCTCCGCTGGCAAAATGATCATTTTGAATATTGCAATCTCGTTCTTGCATCTAAATTAAAAAACAAACGGTTGGCAATCGGCGAAACCTAATGTAGTTATTTTAAAAAAGTGGTTGACATTTTTCTAAAGGTCGTTATGATTAGAGTCACATTAACAAACATGAAGTTGTGATTAGACCAAGTAAGCTACCACCGATCCCAAGAGAGCGCCCATTGCTGAGAAGGCGCGATCGACCAGCCGAACACACATCTAAGAACTTGATGGCTGAACCAAGTAGGCTGTCACGCACCCGTTGCGTTATCACCGCTGCCAGTCACAGTTCGCGCAAGCCGACTTGTGGCTGGTAGGTGAGGTTTGGGTCGTGAGGTCCAAACAAAATTGAGGTGGTACCGCGATCACCAGTCGCCCCCGAAAACGTAAAAACGTTTTCGGGGGCTTTTTTTTGCATGAGCGTGAGCCAGCCCGGTTAGAAACCGGAGTGTAAGCGGCCTTGGGCGTGATGGCTGGTCTTTGGCCATTGCGACCAAGGTCCTTACACGCAGGTTTCTGGGCTGGCGAACGCGTTATGGTGTGAGCGTGAGCCGGCGCGTTTAGAAGCTGGAGTGTAAGCGGTCTTGGGCGTGATGGCCCGGGTTTAGGCCATCGCGTCCGAGGTCCTTACACGCAAGCTTCTGCGTCGGGGGAGCGCGTTATAGAAAGCAAACTCCAACCGTCTATTTGCCCACAATAGAACAATCACGGGTCATAGCCTTCAAAACAACTTCACACCAGAAAAAACCGCACCAGCGAAAG
This sequence comes from Lacticaseibacillus casei DSM 20011 = JCM 1134 = ATCC 393, assembly GCF_000829055.1. Classification (NCBI taxonomy): domain Bacteria; kingdom Bacillati; phylum Bacillota; class Bacilli; order Lactobacillales; family Lactobacillaceae; genus Lacticaseibacillus; species Lacticaseibacillus casei. The sequence goes on along the minus strand of NZ_AP012544.1, from coordinate 1,344,094 downwards.
GAGCACCGTCATGTCAAATCGCCATTTGCCTGTTGGTACCCGCGACGAATTCGGGCCGCGCGCTATCCGTAAAGAAAACCTAATTCAAATCATGAGCCGCCATTTTATCGATGCCGGATTCGATCGGGTCAAAACGCCCTTGTTGGAATATCGCGATGTTTTCCAGCCGCTGACCGTCACGGGTGAACAACCTTATCAGATGCTCGATGACGCAGGGGAGACAGTTGTGATGCGAACGGATTTGACATTGCCATTGGCGCGCTTGTTGAGCACCACCAATATTCAGCCGCCGGTTCACTGGTGGTATGTCGGCGATATTTTCCGCGTCAGAAAAAATCTGAGCGGTACTTACAACCAAATCACACAAGCAGGCATTGAATTGATCGGTTATGCATCTTTGAAAGCCGAATGGGCGTGTTTAAGCGAAGCCATCCGCATTTGTGATGACTTGCAGGTTGCCGATTTAACGCTGGAGCTTTCCGATGCGCGCTTTGTTCCGCAAATTCTACAGGCTTTAGCGCTGGATCCCGAGACCAAGCAGACACTGCAGAAAGCCTTTTTCACGAAGAATCTTAGTGCCTACGAACGACTGATCGAACCACTTGCCGACAATGCGCTATACCTATTCTTAAAACAGTGGCCTTGGTTATTCGGCCCGGCTGCCAATGTTTTCGAACAATTAAGGCAATTATTGCCACCGGCATTTGTAAGCGATCAGGTAGCACGTCTTCAAGCAACTGTCGATTTCTTAAAGGAGCAGTTTCCGAACCTTAACGTCACACTGGATTTAACCAGTCAGCCACCGCAATCGTATTATACCGGCATTTTCTTCCACGCTTACGTCCCTAATCGGCGCGAATATCTGTTTAGCGGCGGGCGCTATGACCAGCTCATGGCGAGCTTCCAACGCGATCTGCTGCCGGCAGTCGGATTGGCATTTGATGTTGATGCCTTAACGGACACCGTTCAGGAACCAACCGCATCATCGCAGACCTTTGTTTATAGCTTACCTTCCCAGTGGCAGGAAGCAGCAGCGGTTGTCGCCACAACGCCCAATGCCCGGCTTTGCCTCGTTGATTCGCTTGCTGAAGCTCGAGCATTGGCAAAAAGTCGCCATGCCCGCTTAATTGATCTTTCCCCCCAAGGAGGCCACACTATGACGTTAACCATTGCATTGGCAAAAGGCAGGACAACTGCACAGGTGCTGCCGCTACTCAGCGCTGCCGGTATTGACTGTACGCCGCTCCAGGAAAAAAGCCGGCGCTTGCTCTTTACCGATGATCCGGATTTTCATTTTGTCCTTGTCAAAGCGCCTGATGTCTTGACTTACTTGAACCGCGGCACGGTGGATATCGGCATTGTCGGTTCGGATATCCTCGAGGAACAAGGTCATCAACAGTTTGACCTGTTGGATCTTAGAACCGGTCGTTGCCGCTTCATTCTCGCATCAACCCCTGACTTTGACCCATATCAGACAAGTCGCAAACGAATCGCCACCAAATATCCGCACATCGCCCAGCGCTATTTTCAGACACAAGGCGAAGACGTTGAGATGATTAAAATCGAAGGGTCGGTTGAGCTGGCACCACTGACCGGCATGGCTGATGCGATTGTCGACATCACTGAAACCGGGACGACCTTACGCGAAAATCATTTGAAGGTTTTTGCCACACTAACGCCAGTGTCCACCCATCTTGTGGTGAATCGGTTGGCACTCAAGCAAAAGAAATCTGCCATTTATCAACTCATCCAAGCACTGAAACGGGTTCGTCCCCAGGAGGTTTAACATGAAAATTCTTACCGGCACTTAACCCAACTTCAACAACAAGTCGCCGCCCGCGAACAAAACCTAACACAAAATACGGCGGTTCAAACAACCGTACAGGAAATTCTGGCTAACGTGAAAGCAAAAGGAGACGCTGCTTTACGCAACTACAGCGCGCAACTTGACCACGTTTCAATCGATGACCTGCGCGTTCCGCAAGCAACAATTGATGCTGCCTTAGCAAACTTATCGCCGAAATTATTAAAAGCGCTGAACTCGGCCAAGACCAACATCACAAGTTACCACCAGTTAGAAATCAGCCATGGCTTTATCGATAGTCCGTCCGCAGGCATCATACGCGGCCAAAAAGTGACGCCGCTTGACGCAGTTGGTTTATACGTTCCCGGGGGTACCGCTGCTTATCCGTCGACGATTCTCATGACGACGATCCCGGCCGAACTTGCGGGCGTCAAGAAAATCGTCATGGTGACACCACCGCAAAAAGCGGGACTTAATCCTGTGGTTTTGGCCGCTGCCAAATTGGCTGGTATTGACGAAATTTACCAGGTCGGCGGCGCCCAGGCGATTGGGGCTTTGGCTTTTGGTACGGAAACCATCCCGCGCGTTGACAAAATCATGGGCCCGGGCAATCAATACGTCGCGGAAGCCAAGAAACAGGTTTTCGGAGCGGTTGCTATCGATATGATTGCCGGTCCATCGGAAATCGGAATTATTGCCGACGATTCGGCCGATCCTGTGCGGGTAGCTGCCGATCTCTTATCGCAAGCAGAACATGACCCCAACGCCCGGGCAATGCTCGTTACACCTAGTGAAAAGTTGGCTGAGGCCGTCAGTGATCAAGTCGAAATTCAGTTAGCAACGTTGCCGCGAGCGGCCATTGCCCGCACTGCAATCAGGAATCAGGGCTTTATTGCTGTTGTTAACGACACGGATGCCGCATTTACCCTCATGAACACGATTGCGCCGGAACACTTGGAGATCCAATTGCCGGATCCGATAACCTACTTAAATCAAATCCACCACGCCGGCTCGGTATTCCTTGGCGAAAATGCTGCAGAACCGGTAGGCGATTATGTGGCTGGCCCGAACCATGTCTTGCCGACTGCCGGATCGGCGCGATTTTTCTCACCCTTAGGCGTTTATGATTTTGTGAAACGAACCCAATTTATTCAATACAGTTCCGAAGCGCTGGCGCAGCAAGCCAATGCGATTGTCACGTTGGCGCGAACCGAGGGACTAGACGGTCATGCCGAAGCGATTTTGAAACGAACGGCCCGATAAATGTTTGCCAACGCATCATTGAGCGACAAGGAGGTATTCCCATGCGAACAGCCACGATTACCCGAACAACCAAAGAAACCCAAATTACGATTAGTCTCAACCTTGATCAGCAAAGCGGTATTGCCATCGATACGGGCATAGGGTTTTTTGACCATATGCTAGAGGCGTTTGCCAAGCATGGCCGCTTTGGTCTGACAATCAAAGCCCAAGGCGACCTAGATGTTGACCCGCATCACACGATTGAAGATACCGGTATCGTCTTAGGCAGTTGTTTCAAGCAAGCGCTCGGTGACAAAGCGGGTATTGAACGTTTTGGCAGCGCCTTTGTCCCCATGGATGAAACACTGGCGCGCGTGGTCGTCGATCTTTCCGGCCGCGCTTATCTGGTATTTGCTGCCGAGTTAACCAACCAACGACTGGGCGGCTTTGACACGGAAGTCACCGAGGATTTTTTTCAAGCAGTTGCCTTTGCCGGCGAGTTTAACCTGCATGCTGCTGTTTTATATGGACGTAATACCCATCATAAAATTGAGGCCTTGTTCAAAGCGCTCGGTCGCAGTATGCAGGCGGCCGTTTCCGAGAATCCGGCTGTCAAGGGAATTCCTTCAACTAAGGGAGTGATTTGATGATTGTCATCGTAGACTATGACACCGGCAACACGCTTAACGTCAAAAAAGCACTTGACTATCTGGCAATCGATAATCAGCTTTCCGCCGATCCCGCCGTTATCATGGCAGCAAGCGGTCTGATTTTGCCAGGCGTGGGCGCCTTCAAAACAGCCATGAACGCCTTACAGCAAAGACATCTCATCTCGGTGATTCAGGCCTTCGCCGCCACTGGTAAACCATTACTGGGCATCTGCTTAGGCATGCAGCTCTTGTTTGATCGCAGCGAGGAGTTTGGTGAAACGCAAGGCCTAGGGCTTATCCCCGGACAGGTGGTCGCGATTCCGACAAAAGAAGGCATCTCTATCCCACACATGGGCTGGAACCCCAACACGCTGACCCAAGACGATCCGTTTGCGGCAGGATTTGCCAATCAAGCGACCTATTTCGTGCATTCTTATTACGTCCAGACCAAAAGCGCATATACACTTGCCACAACCGATTACGGACAACCACTGACCAGTATCGTTCGGCGCCAAAATATTCTCGGCACGCAATTTCACCCAGAAAAAAGCGGTGCGATTGGCCTTGCCGGTTTGCAGCGTTTTAAGGAGATGACCGACCATGCAACTTTATCCAGCCATTGATTTATTAGCCGGCAAAAGCGTCCGCTTAACGCAAGGCGATTACCAACGCGTCAGTTTAAGCGCAGACCCGCTGGACCAGGTGGCACGGTTAAATGCTGCGGGTTTAACCCGTCTGCACTTGGTTGATTTAGACGGCGCCCGCGCCCAACAACCGATTAATCAAGCTGCCATCAAGACCATTCGCCAACACACCTCGGCGTTTATCGAACTTGGCGGCGGTATTCGCAATCTGGCAACGATGAATGAATATCTGACAGCCGGTATTGATCGCCTTGTCCTCGGTTCCGTTGCCATTACGGATCCTGAAATGGTTGAGCAGGCGATTGCGCAATTTGGTTCACGGCGAATTGTTGTCGGCATTGACGTTCGCTCTGGCAAAGTCGCCACAAACGGCTGGCTGACCACGACTCGGCAAAACGCCGTGGACGTGATGAAAACGATGCAGGCAGCCGGTGTGCAGACAGTGATCGTGATCGATATTGGCCGGGATGGCACGATGCAAGGGCCAAATGTTAATTTACTCAGGACGCTTCAACACGCCATCCCTGAGATCAACATTGTGGCCAGTGGTGGTGTTCGGACGCTGACTGACTTAACCGCGTTGCGCACAGCCGGCATTCACGCGGCCATTATCGGCAAAGCGTGGCAAACCGGCGCCATCGAACTGAACAAGCTCAAAGAATTGGAGGATGACGATGCTGACCAAACGAATTATTCCATGCCTTGATGTCGATCAGGGACGGGTTAAAAAAGGCGTTCATTTCATTCAACTCAAAGATGTCGGCGACCCGGTTGCCATCGCCAAAGCTTATGAAGCTCAAGGAGCTGATGAACTTGTCTTCTTGGACATCACCGCCACGACTGACGCCCGTCAAACAATGACGCAGACAGTGGCCGCAGTGGCAGCGCAGGTTTTCATGCCGCTCACGGTTGGCGGGGGGATTCGCTCAGTCGCCGATATGCATGACTTGTTACGGGCCGGAGCGGACAAGATTGCTTTAAACTCGGCCGCTGTGAAGCAGCCGGAACTTATCACGGCGGGTGCCGAGACATTCGGCAGTCAGGCGGTCGTAGTCGCCATTGACACCCGGTGGCAACCTGAGCGCCAACGCTATCAGGTCACAATTAATGGTGGCCGCACGCCGGTGGATCTCGATGCCATTCAGTGGGCCAAACAGGCAGTCGTCGCCGGAGCAGGCGAGCTATTGGTCACATCAATGGACGCTGATGGCACTCAGGAGGGCTTGGACTTAGCCCTATATCGCCAATTAAGTGCCGCGGTAACAGTTCCCATTGTCGCATGCGGCGGTGCAGGTTCCGCCGAAGATTTCGTTGACTTGTTCAAAGAGACAGCCGTTTCGGCCGGCCTCGCCGCGTCCATTTTCCATTTTGGTCAATTAACCATCCCCGAAGTCAAAAAGGTTTTAAAACAAGCAAAGGTGGCGGTTCGATGATAGCGCTCGATTTTAATAAGGCATCGGGTTTGATCACAACGGTTATTCAGGATGCTCAAACCAAACAGGTTTTGATGGTGGCATATATGAATGCCGAAAGTCTGGAGAAAACTCTGACAACCGGTGAAACCTGGTTTTGGTCGCGCAGTCGCCAGATGTTGTGGCACAAAGGTGAAACTAGCGGCAACATCCAAAAAGTCCAATCAATCGCCGTTGACTGCGATGCGGACACGTTGCTGATATCGGTTCTACCCGCTGGTCCCGCCTGTCACACCGGGCACACGAGTTGTTTTTATCGCACTTATGCAAGAAAGGAATGACCTGCCATGACAGCTGCCAAACAAAGTATCACCGAACTATATGAACTCATCAAAGACCGCCAAACCCAGCCAATTCCCGGTTCCTATACGGATTATCTCTTCACCAAAGGACTCGACAAGATTCTAAAAAAAGTCGGCGAAGAAAGCACCGAGGTCATTGTCGCTGCCAAAAATCCTGATGACGCCGCCTTCGTCCTCGAAGTCGCTGATTTGACTTATCACGTTCTGGTGTTGATGGTTGAACGGGGTATTACGCTTGATCAGATCGAAGTGGAATTGGCAAGTCGCGAAGGGAAAATGAGTCGTCTGAAGGAACGCAGCAGCATCAATAAATATTGACGGCTGAATAGCCAGTGGGCGTCATACATCTAACGACACTGGCTCACGCTCGTTTTTTTACAAGGAGGAAGACCCGTGCTTAAACATACCGTTAAGCATTTAAAACCTTATACCCCAGAAAAACCGCTGGATGATTTGAAAAAAGAGTTAGGTTTAACCAACCTGGTCCGAATGTCGGCAAACGAAAATCCTTTTGGTACCAGTTCTGAAGTGAAACAGGCGGTAGCTAGCTGGAACTTTGCGCAAAGTCGTGATTATCCGGACGGTAACGCGAGTCAGTTGCGCATGGCGGTGGCTAACCAACTTCATGTTGCGAGTGAGCAGCTTGTGTTTGGTAACGGTCTTGACGAAGTGATTGCCTTAATTGCCCGAACCTTTTTGGAGCCGGGGGATGAAGTTGTCGAGCCTTGGCCGACGTTTTCCGAATACCGGTTGCATGCCGAAATTGAAGGCGCCAAGGTGGTGGATGTCCCGATTCAGTCCGAAACCGGCAACTTCGATCTAGCCGCGATGGTGCAGGCTATCACACCCCGAACAAAGCTGGTATGGTTATGTAACCCGAACAATCCCACCGGCACACTGCTATCACTGGCGGCCTTAACCCGGTTCATGCGCCAAGTACCGGAAAATGTACTGGTTCTGGTGGATGAAGCTTATATTGAGTTTACCGACGATTATCCCGCCACAAGTGCAATCAGCCTGCTGCCGCAATTTGACAATCTGGTTGTCTTACGTACGTTTTCCAAAATCTACGGGTTGGCTAATTTTCGCGTTGGTTTTGGGATTTTTCCGAAGCAGCTGGTCGCCTATCTTCAGTCGGTACGCTTGCCTTATAATCTCAGTACCATCGCACAATTGAGCGCCCAGGCTGCATTGGCTGATCAGGCATTTGTTCAGACAACACGAAGCCGCGTTCAGCAGGCACGTCGCAGCTGGGAAACTTTTTTGACCGATAGTGCGTTGCCGCATTACACCAGCCAAACGAACTTTCAATTCTTTCAGGCACCACAAACTCGAGCGCAAGCCCTCAAGCGGGAATTGCTTCAGCACGGCTTTCTTGTTTGTGACGGACTCATGCCTGGCTGGTTAAGGATCACCTTTGGAACAGCCGAGCAGAATCAAGCCGTCCAACAAGTTATTCAGGCGTTTCAGACGAATCTTCACTGAGGGTAAAAATGGAATCAAACTTTAAGATCATTGCCTCCGCATTACTTGGAATCAACTCAGCCGCTGTTGCCACGGTCAATGGGTTTGGCACCGGAACGATTCAGAAGTAAACTGAAGGCGTACCTTAATACTTCTGAAAGGAAGTTTTTCAAGTGAAAATTGCCAACATTGGCGGCCGACCGTACCTGATCACGTCAGCATCGACTGCCCAACCGATTATGAATGCGCCAGATGTTTTGACTGCCTTAACGCAGCCGGCATCATTAACGCTCGGGTCGACCGTTCAATTTAGCGCTGACCAGCTGGAAGCACCTCTCACGACTAGCCAGCAGATCTTTGCAATTGGGATGAACTTTTTGGATCACTCGGAAGAAATCCATATCAAGTTACCAACGGTTCCAAGCGTTTTTACCAAATTTAGCAGTTCATTGGCCAAGCCGACTGCCACAGTGCGCATGCATGGGCCCAAAACCGACTGGGAAACCGAGTTAGTCGTGGTGATCGGGCTTTGGTGGCCGCAATATTCCTGAAGGCGAGGCGATGCGCCATGTTGCCGGCTGGATGGTCGGTGAAGATTTAAGCGATCGGGCGATTCAGTTTGCCAATGCGGAACCGCAATTTTCTTTGGCAAAGTCGTTTCAAAATTATTCTCCCATCGGTCCGTGGATCACATCACCTGACGAAACCGCCAATCTGGACCAGCTGCAAATCACGACAACGGTCAATGGTCAGGTGATGCAACAGGCAAGTCTGGACCAACTGATTTTTAAAGTGCCGACGTTAATCCATTATCTTAGTGGGATTGTGGCGTTGCAGCCAGGCGATCTCATCTTCACCGGAACGCCGAGTGGTACAGGGGTTGGCCGCGACCCGCAAGTCTTTTTGAAGCCTGGCGATCAAGTGACAGCGGCGATTACAGAATTAGGTGCATTACAGTTGACGATGGCATAGCGGGCTAATGATGGCGCTTCCATTCTTCTTATAAAGCCTATACCATTTTTAAATATCACTAGGAAAACGCCAACATTTAGCGTATCCTAAAGATGTTCAAAAACATTAGCGCGTTCCCAGGTGTAGAAGCCGGCGCGCGCTCACAATCTAAGAGGTGAATTTGATGTTGGAAAATAATAACTTTGATGAAGTCGTCATGAAACGCCACACTGCACGCGAATTTGATCCGGAAATTACTATCAGCAAAGGCGAATTGCTGCAAATGATCACCTATGCGACAAAAGCGCCAAGCGCACTCAACATGCAACCGACCCGTTTTGTCGTTGCCCAAAGTAACGCAGCAAAAGAAAAAATCGCCAGCGTGGCCGGAACTAATGCACCGGAAATTCTGTCCGCATCCGCGGTTGTGCTTGTCGGTGGTGAACTGGATTTAGCGCCATTTGAAGCAGAACTGTTCAAGCGAGCAGCGGCAGCAGGTTTGCTGACCGACCGCGCCGTCGAGCATCAAAAACCCATGATTGAGAATCTGGTGGCATCTTTCCGGACCGACAAACAGGCGTTGCGTGAATTCATCATTCAAAACAGCAGTCTGGCCGCGATGTCCTTCATGTTGGCTGCGCGCGCTTATGGTTATGAAACTGGAGCAATGACTGGCTTTGATCACGAGAAAATCCTACCGGCACTGGATCTTGATCCTGCGCACTTCATGCCGACACTGCTTATCGCGGTGGGTAAACCTAAGAACGCGCCGGACTCACTTTATCGGATCCCAGCAAGCAAAGTCACCTTTTTTAAATAAACATATCACTCGAAATGATCTGCGGGGGGAAGCCATGGTGATCGAATTAACGTAACGTCCTCTACCAGCAACTCTTCAGCGATTTTAAGCTTGAGTAGAAAAATGCTTCATCACATATCGAGCCGTTGCCCGACCCATTGTGATGAAGCATTTTTGAATACAGCATAATCGCCAGCATGCGTTGCTACCAGCGCAATTTTTTTAACCGCTGCCAGAACCAGTAGGCAACGCCAATTAATAATAGCCCAGTGATGATGAAGATCCATCCGATTGGCACCCAGTCTGCCAATGGTCCATACGCCAACATCGCCAGCGGATAGATACCAGTCGATAGGATTGCCCATAACGAAAAGACGCGCCCTAACTTATCTGCTGGTACGTTCTCCTGCAGATAAATTGTCTGGCCAGCTTGAATCAACGGATAAAAAATCCCGGAAATAAACATGAAGAACAGATAAGTGATGAACGGCTGCTTAAGCCCCATTTCCGCAAACGCAATCCCGCTGCCGGCAAACCCAATGGCGATGAGACCAAGCTGATCGCGGAACTTTTTGTGGCGGGCAATAAACAGGCCCCCTAAGCCAGCACCGATCGTCCACGACCATTCGTTGAACGTCAAATGCCAGACTTCCGAGCCAAATGTCCGATTCACATACAACGTTGATAGTTGCGAGGATGGCGCAATTAAAATAAAGGCCGCGCCGGTAAACAACATGAACGCCAACAGCAACGGTGTATTCCCCACGTAACGCAGGCCGGCCAAGATCCCATTTTGCCGTTTGCTGGCTCGATCCCGGCGTGCAGTTGGCGTCGGTACGTGAACCACCCCTATGCAAAGTACTGCTAACACCGCCGTCAGAGCATCAATGACGAAAATCCAGAAGATTCCCAAGTCGCTTAAAATATAGCCCGCTAACAACGGTGACATCACCAGCATCGCCGCCATCAAAATTTGATTGTAGCCATTCACCCGCGTAATTTGCTTGGCTGGCACCAGCTGCGGCAATAAGGCATTGGCCGCCGGATTTTCCAGTCCGTTGCCAAAGCTGCGGATCACGGCAATCACCAGCAACAGCCACAGCTCCTAAGTCACAAAAGCAAACACGTAGGCAACAGCGAGGGTCAAAACCGTGACCGCAACGGCAGAGAGGACAATCAGCCATTTTCGATTGTACCTATCAGCCAAAACTCCAGCGGATAAGGAGATTAAAATCGCCGGTAACGAAGTCGCCAATGATACATACGTCATCCACGCGCCTGAAGACGTTTTTAAGGCAATGTCCCAAAGCACCGCAAAAAAGACGGTTGACGTACCGAAAACAAATAAATTTTGACTTAACAGAAAGGCCGCAGTTTGTCCTTGCCAGCCGATTTTTGATTGTCCCAACTTAAACACCTGAAATCAGTTAAAATAGAAACTGACTTTAGTGTAAATCAAAAGATCAAAAAAACCCACGAATCACCACGAAGGGAGCGCAATGAGCATGCCCCAAAAGATTTTTATTGTTGAAGATGACGATGTAATCGCTAAAACGATCGCCAATTACCTGAATCGCTGGGCGTTCACGGTCAGCCTGGTTAAGAAGTTTGACCAGGTTGACGAAGAGATTCGCGCCGCGGCACCGGACCTCGTGATTATGGACATCAGTCTGCCATATTTTAACGGCTTTCACTGGCTAAGCGAGCTACGCAAGCACAGCAACGTACCGGTTATTTTTCTGACGAGTTCCGGCGATGATATGAACCTCGTGATGGCCATGAACCTGGGTGCTGACGACTTTTTAGCCAAACCGATCGAATTGCCGGTTTTGTTGGCGAAGATTCAGGGGATGCTGCGGCGGACTTATCAGTATCAGCAAACCGAGACTAATTTAACCCACGACGACTTCACGCTGGTGCCGACCGATAATCAGCTACGCTCACCAGCAGGCGTGCTTGATATCACACCCACTGAGACTAAATTGTTGAGCCTTTTGTTTAGTGCCAATGGCGAAGTTGTGACCCGCGAAGCCATGATCGAAAAATTGTGGGAAGGCGACGAGTTTATCGACCGCAATGCATTGGCCGTAAATATGAATCGGCTGCGCAAGAAAGTCGCACCGGTTGGCTTGGCGCAACTGATTGAGACGGTCAAGGGCAAAGGTTACCGGTTAGCCAGCAAGGAGGCCGGCCATGATTAAGGCTTATTACCATGCACGCTGGATGGTTTGGTTAAGCCTGCTCACGTTGCTTCTAACCGGTTTATTGGCAAATTGGCTGGTTAATGTCTCAATCGAGGTCATCCTTAATATGTGGCTGTTCGCCCTGATTCCGTTACTCGTGATTGGCGGTTACGATCTGTGGCGTTTTAACCGGGAATGGCAGCAATTACAAGAGGGTGTCTCGTTGCTGGACGATACCCAAATCACCGATCCGTTGGGCCGCGCATATTACCAAAAAATCCAGTCTTTGCAACAAACTGTGCGAAAAAACAGCGACACCTACCGCGATCGCGAGCAGGAAATGTTAGACACCTTGCAGTTGTGGACGCATCAAATCAAAACGCGGCTAACGGCTTTGGATTTGCTACTGCAGGTAGAACCGTTCAATGCAAACGACGCCCGGCTGGAAATCAGCAAAATCAATCGCTATCTGACGGTGATGTTAAACTACCTCAAACTGACAACCCTCAACACCGATCTGGTTTTAACCGAGGTGGCGTTGAAACCACTCGCCAACGAAACCGTTCGCGATCTAGCCAAATTGTTCATTGCCAAAGATTTAACGGTCTCCGTCGAAGCATTGCCAACCGTTGTCAGTGATAGTCAGTGGCTGCGGTTTATTTTTGAACAACTCTTGACGAATGCCATTAAATACACGCCGCGCGGGTCCATCCGGATTTACGCAAAAGGGGATGCCGTTTTTGTCGCCGACATGGGTATCGGTATTCTGCCAGAAGACCTACCGCGGATTTTTGAACAAGGGCATTCCGGCTATAACGGGCGCGCCACGCAAAAGGCAAGCGGACTGGGTTTGTTCCTTAGCCGTCAGATCGCCGAAAAATTAGGCTTGCGGTTAACGGTGACGTCAAAAGTCGGCGTTGGCAGTACGTTTGCGATTCATTTTCCCCAAACCCGATGGCTGGCAGAGTAAGTCAGCTTACCAGCTTGTAAGCAACTGCAGCCGACTGTAAGTAGTTTTAGGGTGCCATCCCTTTTAAGCTAGTCAGTGAAAGGGGAAGATCGTATGTCAACGTTACTTAAATTAAAAAATGTCGAAAAAACCTATACAAGTCGGGGCGCCCAACCCGTTCAAGCATTGGTTAATATCAGTTTTACAGTCGAATCAGGCGAATTCGTCGCCATTATGGGGGAATCCGGATCCGGTAAAAGTACGCTGCTGAACCTGATTGCGACACTGGATAACCCTACAGGCGGTGAAATCACCCTCAACGGCCAGGATCTCCGCAAAGTTAAAGAAGGGGCACGTGCTAAATTCCGGCGGGAGCACCTTGGTTTTATTTTTCAGGATTTTGACTTGCTTGATACCTTCAACGTGCAAGACAACATTTTTCTGCCACTGGTTTTGGCAAAAAAGCCGTTAGCCGTCATGAAAGAGCGCTTGGCTAAACTCGCACCGCGGTTGGGCATCAGCGACCTCTTACAAAAGTATCCGTACGAGCTCTCCGGCGGCCAGCAGCAACGGGTCGCCGCCGCCCGCGCCATGATCACCGAACCGGAAATTCTGCTGGCCGATGAGCCGACTGGGGCGCTTGATTCCAAAACTTCGAGCGAACTCTTGGACTTGCTGACAGACGTGAATGCCCAGAGTCAGCAAACCATTCTCATGGTGACGCATAGTGCCATTGCTGCCAGCCATAGCAAGCGGGTACTTTTCATCCAGGATGGCCAAATTTTCCATCAACTTTACCGGGGCGAACTTGATCAACCGGAATTCCTGACCCGAATCAGCGAGACGATGACGGCGATGCTGACGAAGGAAGGCGAAGGGCAATGAAATTCTATTTCAAACTGGCCGCCACCAACCTCAAAGCAGACCGCCGCTTATTTGTCCCATTTGTCATCACCACCAGCTTTCTAATGGCGATCAATCTGATCATGCTAAATGCCTATGCCAGCAGTGATGTTCTGTTCAGCGAATTTGGCGCCTCGGCTGGCAGATCGCTGTTCATGTTTGGCTCGGTCATTACCGCAATCGTCTCCATCATTTTAGTGATTTATGCCAACAATTTTCTTCGCAAGCAACGCATCCGTCAGCTCGGTTTGTACAACATCATCGGTTTTGGCAAAGGCGAACTCAGCAAAATGATGGCCATCGAAAAATTGCTGCTTCTGTTGGCAACATTGCTATTGGGCGGTGCTTTGGGAACAGTCCTGTCGCGGATTAGCTATCTGACACTGGCCAAGGTGCTGCATGTCAACCACCACCTTGAGTTTGGTCTGAGCCAACAAGCCTTCAGCATTGCCGGCATCATCACAATCGGACTCTTCATCATCTTAATGTTCATCGATGAAATCTGGCTTATTCGCAAGCAGCCAATTGACATTGTTCGCGAACAAAGCGCCGGTGAGCGGGAACCGAAGATTGCGTGGTTCACGCTGATTTTCAGCCTTGTATGTTTAATCGCCGGCTATACACTGGCCGTTGTCATCACCAATCCGCTGGAAGCCATGAACATGTTTTTCTTTGCGGTCATACTGGTCATCACAGGAACATATGGCTTATTCACGTCGGGTTCGGTTTTTGTCTTAAAATGGCTGCGACGTCGAAAAAACTATTACTACCAGCCTAAGCATTTCATTAATGTCTCGAATCTGCTTTACCGAATGCAACAAAACGGCGCCGGTTTAGCATCAATTGCCATTTTGGTGACCATGACCCTCATTACGCTGGCCACGACCGCCACGCTTTTCTTTAGTATCAATGAAATCGTTAACGCACAAACGCCCGTCGACTTATCTTATTCCCTTAAAACAAATGATGCCGAAGCTGCCAATCGCGTCACCGAGCTGGCCAAAACCCATCACGTCCGTATCCGATCAATTCGCACGTTTGCTGGTCCTTCCAGCACGTTGGCATTGCTTGAAAAAAACCGGTTGAATTCCCAAAACAGTATCAACGGGCCGTTTGGGTTTGACAATGCCCGCAGCGTCCAGTTGATGACCATTGCGAACTACAATCGGTACACGGGACAACACCGTTCGCTGAATGGAAACAATATTCTTATTTACACGTCCAATCATTTCGCTGGCAATACTCTGACAATCGGGAAGCAAACTTACCATGTCGCAACGCGGGTTTCAAGCTTTCCCAATGCACCGAAAACGTTTATTCCCAATCTTTTCGTCGCATTTCCATCTGAAACACAAATGCTCGCGGCATTGCATCATTTGTACCCGAAAAAGACAATGGCCGAGCTTAAAACAGATGTCACCACGAATCAGGATTTAATGTTGAGCGGCAGTCATGTCAACCAAACTAAGCTGTATCAAGATTTAAACAAAAGTGGCATCGCACTTCCTGACACTGTTCAGTCCCGCGCCGTCAACTACGACGATACCGCCAGCATGATGAGCAGCTTTCTGTTCCTCGGCATCGTCTTTGGTGCCACGTTTATCTTGGCGACCTTGCTGATACTTTACTACAAGCAACTGGCGGAAGGTTATGCTGATGAGCGGCGTTACACCATTCTCCAGCGAGTCGGCTTAAGCCTACGCGAGGTGCGGTCAACCATCAACAGCCAACTGCTCATGCTGTTTTATCTGCCGTTAGTCGTTGCTGCCATCCACGTTGGCTTTGCCTTGCCATTCGTGCAGCGAATCATGATGCTGTTTGGCCTGCCTGATTGGCAATTCTTCTTGACCGTTTCACTCATCACGTTAGCCATTTTTGCCGTGATCTACGTGTTAATGTATCGTCTAACCGGCAACGTTTATTACCGCATCGTTTCCCGCCGCCAACCAACCAGTCGCAGGTAGGTAAGGGGGCTCTGGCGATAGTCCGGTGACCACCAAAACTCTAAAAAAAGTGCCGTTCCTGACCCATCGTTTATTTACAACGATACTGTCAGAAACGGCACTTTTAGTTGTTATGTCTCAAGCCGGCTGCAAGGCTTTAATCTCGGCAATCAGCTTAAGCAGGTTTTGTTCAGCGGTTTGATAATCGGCCATTTTATCGGCAAATTGTTCATCAAAACCGGCAAGGCCACCTGCCGCAAAAGCGTATTCGAATGGATAAACTGCTTCATAGGCAGCCGCAAACCGCTTTAGCAGATCATGATACTGCTCACCGCCAAGCTGTATGGCCATCTGAATCACCCGAAAATCCGTATAAGCCATTTCGAATTGAACGGCCCAAACCCGCATGAAATCATGCCGCGCCTGAATATGCAGAAAATGGTGCTCGGTGGTCCAAGCCAGCCGGTTCACTGAATCCTTAACATCCAACACAATGAATCACGCCTTTCTATTTACCCTTATGCTAACTGGCTTCATTATAAGCCTGTCCATGCAAAAACGCCTGAATAACACCCGTCTAGGCTAATTCAGGCGCACTAGTTTTCATGCGGTTGTTGGGTGTGCCGATCCAACGCCTTGGCTGCTGTTTCAGAAACCTCACGCAGCGCGGCTTTTCCACGTTTATCGCTTAGGTTAATGTAAAGATCAGTCGCACTTGTGGTCGTCTGCCCAAGCTGATCGGCCACTTGTTGCACATCCTTGGTCACCGTATAAATATTCGTCCCTAACGTATGCCGCGCTTTATGCGGTGTGGATGGTCGACCATAAGCCGTCGTGTAACGTTTAAAAAAAGCCTCGATCGTATTTTGGCGAATCCGCTTCACAGTTTGACCAACCTGCGTTACAAACAGCGGCGAGGTCGGCTTTTGATAGCCAATAATGGCCGCACGTTGTTGTAAATACGCGGTGAGATAGGGGTCAATCCAGTCCGCAAAATTCACCCGATCCTGAAAATTGCCTTTGCGCACAACCTGCACCGTGTGTCGGTCCATATTCAAATCTTCCAGATTCATATTGACCAACTCACTCACACGCACACCAGACCCAAACAGCAACGCAATAATCGCCAAGTTGCGCTGTTTGGCTGCATTAAAGTAAGCCCGTTGCTTCGAAGGTAGCTGATGGGCATAAACCTGATCCAGCCAATGCAAAAACTTAGCATCTTCACCGTCCACAAACAGCATTTCCTGCAATTTGTGATTGCGATAAGCCGTCGTCTCGGCGTGGGTTTTTAATTTAACCTTATTCCAGACATTGCGGTAAAAGTAAGGCTCACCGTCTTCATGCGGTTCACTTTCCTCGGTCAAAAATCGATAAAGCGCCTTGATGCCCACTAATCGCAAGGCAACACTACGCCGCGTCATCCGTTTATTTGGATGCGTTTTGGAAGGCCGCTCTAGCAGATAAGCCATAAAAGCCTGCGCATCGCGTAAAGAAAGGTGCTCCAGTGTTTCAAGCGGCACAGATTGCGGGGAAGTGGCGGTCGTCACGCCGCTAGCGATCAGCCAGTCAAGAAACTCCTGATAAAAATGCAGATACTGGTAAAGGGTAGAGTCAGCAATCGGAATTGCTTTTTGACTGTGATAGTAGTCCTGAATGTAGTCAGGCAAAGAGGGCAGCATGGCGTGGATTAATTTTGGATAATTCTGAGTCGACAAACATCATCACCTCGAACATATGTTTTCTTCTAGATAATGCTAGTATACCTGAAAAAAGAGGCTGGTGCCGAGGAAGATGAGCGACTTAACCGCGATTTAACGCAGATTGTTTCGGCAAAATGATGTGAGACTGTATTGAATAAAGTTCTAGCTTTATCCAAAGGTAAACGTCAAAGCCTGGTTAAGGTCGCCAAATCCCGTTAATTCTTAAACGTGTTTATTGATCCGAATTTATGTATGAAAACTCGCTCGCACCACCGAACTTTCGAACTTTAAAATTCGCCGTCTGCAGCACTGGATGCTGCTTGCTACTGGAAAAATTCAGTTGGTGGTTGTTGTTTGGCTACAATTTTGAACAAGCTTCAGCAATTCATCATGAATCAGCTATCAGCCAAAATATGCGGCCATCACAAAAGTGGCAATCATGCAACAATTGATTGATTTCTGCCAGTCTGGGCAAATTTACTGATTATCCGATAAATGTCCGTTTAAGCCAAAACATCTGCATAAAGTTTGCTGATCAGTCATCGTACATAAAATTTGCAAAAAATTCTTAACCTCGAATCAAACCGCTGCTTTTGCGCCGATCTCGTTGCTGTTAAAAAATTTCCGATATCCACGAGTGGGGGAGTGTACTAGGAAGAATTTACTGCCCGGCAAAATATAGCGAAAAGTGCCGTTCCCTGATTCTCCATTCTAGTTTACATAATATATATTATACGAAGTAGTGCGCAGATCGTTGATGTCGCAGATTTTCTAAGAAGTTAACTTAAATTCCGCAACCCTAGCATTCTCGTGTGCTCATTGAACTGCTCAGTCGAACGCAGCGGGAATTTCCGGCACTCATACAGTCAATCAAGTCTACATCAAATCTTGATTCACAAAAAATTGCTATCCATGGTTGATCATCACGACATCAAGCTTTCAACTGAACCAGTCGCCCAGTTTAGCTTCAGTGCTCAATCGCCATCTTGCCCGGCTTAGACAATACAAAAAATCGCAGCTGAACGTTCTTGGCTGCGATTCAATCAAACATATTCGTCAAACTGGCAAATTAACCTTCAAATGCTTTTTGCATCGGCGGTACGACTTGCTTCTTACGCGAAACCACCCCTGGCAATGCCAAACGAGCGTTCGTATCGAACTTTTCGTTAAATGCTGCCGCTACTTTATCGCGGTCAGCACCAACAGCAAAGCCAGTTGAGTTGCTGTTCAAAATATCCGTTGCGATCAGAAGAAAATCGTCATAGCCTTTCGCTTGTGCTTCTTTGGTCATGGCGTTCAACAGATCATCCTGACGCGCATAGATGTCATCCAGATCGACGGTATTGACCTGACCGATCCGGATCGACTTGCCGCCCATTGTGAAGCTCTTGGCGTCGCCTTCGATAATATCCATATCAGACTTAGCAGCCAAATTAGTGCCAGCCTTCAGCATGGCTAAACCGTACGATTGCAAATCAATCCCCGCAATTTTAGCCATTTCAGGCAGAATCTTTTTATCCTTGTCCGTGGCAGTTGGTGATTTCAGCAACAAGGTGTCTGAGATCAGCCCTGACGCCATCAATCCAGCTAATGCTGGTGAGATCGTGTAGCCGTGCTCCTGGAACAATTCAAAGATCACGGTATTCGTGCTGCCAACCGGTTCTGCGCGATAGAACAGCGGTGCAGCGGTGTGGAAGTTCGCAATCCGGTGATGATCAACCACTGACGCAATCTGCACGTCCTCGATATCAGCAACACTCTGCTGAAATTCGTTATGATCTACCAGCATCACAGTGTCGGTTTCATTTGCTGCGGTTTTAATGACACGCGGTGCTTGAACCTTGAAATGATCCAAGACAAACTTAGTCTCGTCATTTGGTTCACCGAGTGCTACTGCTTCAACATCTGTGTTGCCAGCCTGCTTTTGAAACTCGGCCCAGCTCATGGCACTGGTAATCGCATCCGTATCTGGGTTTTGATGTCCAAAAATCAAAGTCGTCATATTAATCGATCGCTCCTCAGCTCAGTATTTACCTTTCAATCTTACCACTGTTTTCGCCGACCCGCGACAGATAATCTTTTTCCGCCAGATAAGCATCAAATGTCTTAAAAAAGTTCGCAATCCGCGGAATGTCGGCCTTTTCTTTGCGATAGACGAACGAGGTCTCAAAGCGAATGGCCGGTTCGAATGAAACAGCATGGGCTTTGATTTGATCAGCGTGGGCCGTCACAAAACTCGTCGGCAAGGCAGTATTCACGCCGGTGTGATTAACAAACTGCGTAAGTTGATATGGCGTGGTAAAGTGCGCCACCACATGCGGAAAATCAACCATCTGATTCTTGTAGGCTTCGTGAAGCATCTGCCCCAGGAAATAATCATCCGGATAAGTAACCCATGGTTCAGCAAGCGTATCTTTAAAATGAAGGCGCTTACGGTTTGCCAACGAATCGTCATGATGTAAGAACAGCAACTGCTCATCGAGAATTTTCTTGCTGGCATATGGTTTCCAGTTCTTGATCGTCTCGTCAGGTAGATTCATAATCGCCAAATCAACCTGATTGTTTTCTAGTGCTTCCCATATTTCGTGGCGTGTCATCATCCGCAAAGTAATTTCAACTTCGGGATTCAAATCATAGTAATGGGCAATGAAAGCGTTAAAGGCGCTGTCTTCAATCGAACTCAATAGCCCAATATTAATTTTACCCACAGTGGCGCTGGTAGTTTGCTGAATCTCGTCGGTCGTCTGATTCAGAATCTCATAAATCTCGTGTGTTGCCTTCAACATCGTCTGACCGGCATCCGACAAATGCAGTTTTTTCCCGACAGAATAGAACAGCGGTGCTCCCACCGTCCGCTCCAGCTTCTTAATTTGCTGCGTTAAAGCGGGCTGGGTAATGCCCAACAGCTGAGCAGACTGGGTATAGTTCATCGTTTCTGCGAGTTGCAGAAAATACGTGAGAGTCTTGGAGGAAAAAATGCGTAAATTGCAAGAACAAGTTAGCCAGTCGTTGAGGACAATCCCAGAACAGGCCGTTATCAAATAGAAGTTGTGGCGCTAGAGAGACTACTGGGCCATGCGGCGAACGCGCCGAGCTTCGGCCTCAAAGTTTTGCTGGGGTGTGCAGTAGCCCTGTTGTTTGCGAGGCAACTGATTCAAGCGGTCTTGCGTGGCCTGCACTTGACTAGGGCTAATGTCATCTAGGGACATGCCCTTAGGGAAGTCCTGGCGGATCATCCGGTTATGTGCCTCGTTGGTGCCACGGTCGCAGGACGTGTAAGGATGGGCGTAGAAGATCTCAGTTTCCGTCCCAGCAAAAGCAGTATTTAAGGCGGTGAACTCGGGTCCGTTGTCGGCTGTGATGGTCTTGATGCAAGCTCCCCATTCGCGCTTGATTCCACGCAATGCATAGCTCACAGAGTCTGCATCTCGTCCTTCGATCAAGCGGAGAAGTTGGCAACGGGTCTTGCGCTCAATCAGAGTCAAGATGACGCTCTCCTTGCCATTGCGTTTACCGACAATGGTATCCATCTCCCAGTGACCGAACTGCCTGCGTCGTTCAACGACCTTAGGCCGTTCCTCGATACTGCGGCCAGCCAGGCGCTTAGCCTTGGTGTGGTGCTGGTGAGAGGTCTTCCGCTTAGTCTTCTCCAACAGGTCGATATTTCGAATCTCTAGGCGTTGGTCGTCAATGTACTGGTACAAAGTCGAGGCACAAACAAGCTCTTCAGGAGTAAACAGCTTGTGTCGCTTGGCATAGCCGAATGAAGCATCCGGCGACCATTTGTCCTGCTTAGCTCGCTGTACGTACCAGGCTAAGAAGACCTGTACGCTGGCGAACTTGTCAGGACGATGGCAGCTCAAGCGTGCAGTCTCGTAACGAGCCTGAGCAGCCTCTGGCAGGTATTGTCGATGGTAGACGCGCTTGCCATTACTCTTCTTGACCTGATCTACTGTACCTCGCTTGATTTCATTATTAATGGTCTGCGGGCAGACGCCAATTTCAGCAGCAATCCAACGATTGGACTTCCCAGCTTGGCGGAATCCGGCCACTTTTCCGCGCTCGAGTGATGTTAAGTGCTGACCTTTTTGGCGGTGTGTGCTATCCTGTTTCTGCATCAAGACAATATCCTCTTCCATTGTTTGGGTAGGAACTTCAATGATACAGGATATCTGTTCTTGATGTTTTTTATTGTCCAAAAAATTTTGAGACAGTGGCTAACTTGATTCTAAAATGCGCGGGAGGAAAAAATGCGCTCTTGCTTCGTTTTCATGGGCGGCTTCCCTTTCATTTATAAATTTATAATACTGATCAATCATCATCATAAGTGGCATTTAAAAAAAACGCAACAGATTTGACGCGTTTTTAATCGTTACGTTAAGTTCTAACTAAACTACGCCTTGGTAGCCGGACGCGGACGCCAATTTTGCCAACCAGTGTAATCTTGGACATGCAACAGATTTTCCGCGTTCTTAACTCGATCTGCTGATGGTGGTTCGATGCCTTCCAGTGGATAGGTAATGCCAAGTTCATGGTATTTTTTGACCCCCAGCGTGTGGTAAGGAAGGATTTCGACTTTTTGAACCACATGCTTGTCTAACGTTGCGATGTAATCCCCTAACCGTTTAAGGTAAGGATCAAAATCGGTACGTTGTGGTACCAACACGTGTCGAATCCACATATCATCGCCGTGGGCAGACATATACTGAACCATATCCAAAATGTTTTCGTTCGGGAATCCCGTTAATTTCTTGTGCTCAGCCGAATCAATGTGCTTAATATCCACCAATGAAATATCCGTGACCGCCATGAGTTTCTCAAACTGACCAAACCAAGGCTGATCGCGGGTGAATGGGCCACCTGACGTATCGAGACAAGTAGAAATGCCGAGTTCCTTGGCTTTAGTAAAGAGCTCAAGGATAAAGTCGATTTGCACCAGACTTTCCCCGCCACTGCATGTAATACCGCCTTGTTCGCCCCAGAAAGCCTTATAACGCTGTGCATCCGCCAAAATCTGATCAGCGGTCATTTCCTCACCGACGCCGATATTCCAAGTGTCAGGATTGTGACAGTATTGGCACCGCATACGGCACCCTTGCATGAAAACGACAAAGCGAATCCCGGGTCCATCGACTGAGCCGAAGCTTTCGACCGAGTGAACGTAACCCTTAATTGGCCCTTCATGATCCTGCCCGACCTGTTCCAAAATGTTTAACGGGCTTTGTGATTGATCGATAAGTTTCATCTATGCCGCCTCCACTGCTAGTATGCTGATAGTTTTCAAACGATTTTCATTTCAGTTTGTCAAAAAACGGCAACAGCAACGTTGCCGTCTTTTGACAAAACAGGAATGACTTCCTGTTTTGATGTTGAGTTAACTGGATTACATTTCGTCGAAGAATGTCCGTGCGATAACGTCATCCTGCTGTTCCTTTGTCAGGTCCGCGAAGTATACGCAATAGCCTGAAACCCGGACAGTTAAGGTTGGGTATTCTTCTGGGTGCTTCTGTGCATCGATCAACGTTTCCTTGTTGAAGACGTTGATGTTTAGATGCATGCCGCTGTTCTCCATATAACCGTCGACCATGTGAACCAAGGTATCCTTACGGGTTTCATCATCATGTCCCAGGGTATTTGGTGTAACCCCGAACGTGTTGCTGATACCGTCAGTTGCGTAGTGATACGGAATCTTAGCGGTGGACATCAAGGAAGCCAAAGCACCGTTCTTTTCTGCGCCGTATGCCGGGTTGGCACCTGGTGAGAATGGTTCGCCTTTCTGACGGCCGTTTGGTGTTGTCCCGGTGTTCTTACCATAAACCACGTTGGAGGTGATGGTCAGAACACTGGTACTCAACTTGGCACCGCGATACAGATGATGGGTGTTCATCTTATTGTAGAAGGTCTTCACCAACCACTTAGCGATGTTGTCGGCCCGATCGTCATTGTTACCATAACGCGGATAGTCGTCGTTGTCAGCAACAAAGTCAACCGCAATACCATTTTCATCGCGAATCACTTTAACGTGACCATACTTGATAGCGCTGATGGAATCAACCGCATGGGAGAGACCTGAAATCCCAGTGGCAAAAGTCCGGTTCAGGCGGGTGTCCTTCAATGCCAATTGTGCTGCTTCGTAGTAATACTTGTCATGCATGTAGTGAATGACATTCAGCGCATTAACATAAACGTCAGCTAGCCAGTCCATCATCTTGTCGAACTTCTTCATGAATTCGTCGTAATCGATGTAATCACTGGTGATTGGTTCATATTCAGGACCCACTTGTGCTTCCTGGATTTCGTCTTTACCACCATTGATGGCATATAAAACGGTCTTTGCCAGGTTAGCCCGAGCGCCAAAGTACTGAACGCCGTCAGCGATCGGCTGTGCGGATACACAGCAAGCGATGCCATAATAGTCCGTGCCCCATTCGTTACGCATCAGATCATCATTTTCGTATTGAATGGTTGAACTTTGGATGGAGACTTCAGTTGCGTAGCGCTTGAAGCCTTCTGGCAAGCGTTCGCTCCACAACAACGTAATGTTTGGTTCCGGTGCTGCACCCATGTTGTCTAAGGTCTTCAGGAACCGGAAAGCGGTCTTGGTGACATGATGCCGACCATCATTACCCATGCCAGCCAAGGACAGGGTTGCCCAGATCGGATCGCCGGAGAAGAGTGAATTATATTCTTCAGTCCGAATGAACCGAACCATCCGCAATTTCATAACCAAATGATCAATCAGTTCCTGAGTCTGTTCTTCGTTTAACTTGCCGAGACGCATATCCCGTTGAATGTAGGCATCGATAACCGTATCGATCCGGCCAACGGACATCGCCGCACCATTTTGCGTCTTAACGGCTGCCAGATAGCCAAAGTAAATCCATTGAACGGCTTCTTGAGCGTTTGCAGCTGGCCGAGAAATGTCATAGCCATATTCTTTAGCCATTTTCTTCATATCGTTCAACGCACGATATTGTTCGTTAATTTCTTCGCGCAGTTTGATGACATCATCGGTCATTTCGCCATCGCCGGTCAGGTTGTAGTCGTTCACCTTTTCTTCCATCAACCGATCAATACCATAGATGGCAATCCGTGGGAAGTCTGAGACGATTCGGCCACGGCCATAAGCATCAGGCAACCCAGTCACGATCTTGTAGTGACGAGCCTTGCGCATTTCTGGTGTATAAGCATCAAAAACGCCTTGGTTATGGGTTTTACGATATTCGGTGAAAATCTTGTGTTCGGCAGGATCGGTTTCGAAGCCATAAGCTTTCAACGCATCTTCTGCCATCCGAATACCACCAAACGGCATGAATGCACGTTTGAATGGCTTGTCGGTTTGAACACCGACAATCTTTTCGAGATCTTTGTTGAGATAGCCAGGGCCATGTGACGTAATGGTTGATGGAATGTTGTTGTCTGCATCCAAAACGCCGCCATTGGCACGTTCTTGCTTCTTCAAGTTCAGAACCTGATTGTTCAAAACAGTTGTTGCTTCAGTGGGGCCAGCAAGGAAACTCTCGTCCCCATCATATTGGTTCAGGTTATGCTCGATAAAATCGCGCACATTG
The DNA here is from genome assembly GCF_000829055.1 of Lacticaseibacillus casei DSM 20011 = JCM 1134 = ATCC 393. Lineage (NCBI taxonomy): Bacteria > Bacillati > Bacillota > Bacilli > Lactobacillales > Lactobacillaceae > Lacticaseibacillus > Lacticaseibacillus casei. The sequence goes on along the minus strand of NZ_AP012544.1, from coordinate 1,319,514 downwards.
ATTTCTTCTTGCCAGTCACCGCCGTTAAAGCCTTCCCAATAATTAGGAACTTTGGTTTCGTCAAGCTGTTTCATAGGTGTTTGCCTCCTAAAGTGAATTACAGATGTGACAGTTCTTGCAAACTCAGTATAACACGGTGCGGGATCTATGCAAGCGTTTTATCGCCTATATAACAGGGGTTCTTTTGTTTTTTTAGTGTACTTAACTGTTTCATAAAAATTAGCAGACCGCGAATTTGATAAATCGTGCACAACTTATCTGTACTACAATAAGCAAAAATAGCCGTTCCTGTATTAATACAGGAACGGCTACCCTTCAATCTATTGTTCATTTTTTTCTGGAATCTCTTCGCGGGTACGGACAAAGACCGGCGTCCCTTGAACATCCGTATCAATGACGAATGACCCATTGGAGTAACGATCACCGGTTGGGTGTTGGCTCGGCGTAAGCGTGACAACTTTGTCAGCATCGGTCAACACGTCCAAACGGGTATCCTCGTCCACTGCCATCATGGCGACGATGCGATGCGGATCACGCTTAAGCTCGCGCAAGACCAGCAGACCGCGTCGAGCCCGACTCATTTCGCCGACTTCACTTAATGCCATCCGTTTGAAGGCGCCGCGTTGGGTCAGAATCCCGACCACCGCACTTTGCGGGTCTTTAACCAGAATGAAGTTAACAACCTCGTCTTCCGGTTTTAGATCCATACTTTTAACGCCGGTTGCCCGTGCGCCAACAGTCGAAACATCAGCTAACGGAAATGTTAATCCATATGCGTGCCGACTGACAACAAAAACATCTTGCGACTGATCAGTGGTGAAATAAGCATTCGTGACCACTGCACCGGCCGTCTTGAGCTTCATAGCCAGCATCGGTTTGCGTTTGTAAGTTCGCTGCGGCTGTAAATCACTCAGCGCTGTCTGTTTAATATAGCCATCACTGGAACCAAGAACAAAACTACCGGCAATGTCCAGCTGATCAAAGGCAAAGACTGCCAATACCTTTTCATCAGTGCCCAGTCCGACCGTCTGGCTTAAGTGCTCGCCAGTATCTTTCCAGCGGGCATCACCGATTTCGTAAACCGGCCGATAAATGATGTTCCCGGCATTGGTCACAATATAAAGGTGCTGCAGCGTGCGCAACTCACCCGTGAAAATGGCCAAATCATTCGCTTTGAGCCCGTTATCGTCAGGGTCAACGGCCTGGTAACTGCGCAACGAACTGCGCTTGACGTAGCCATCCCGTGATACTTGAACCATAACTGGCTCATCAGCAACCGTCACCGTCGTTGCAACTTCAAGCGTTTCAATTTTAGCCTGGATACTGCTACGGCGATCGTCCCCGTATTCCTTGGCAATCCGCTTGAGTTCCTGCTCAATGACCCGATCACGCGCGGCCGGCCGCGCCAGAATATCCTGATAACCAGCGATAGCCTTAGCCAGTTGGGCCGCTTCGTTTTGCAAGGCAGTAATATCGGTATTGGTCAGGCGATACAGCTGCAAAGACACGATAGCTTCTGCTTGCGCTTCAGAAAAGTCAAACTGCTTAACCAGATTACGCTTGGCATCGCCTTTATCCTTAGAAGCACGAATTGCCGCGATCACCTGATCCAAAATCGACAGCATCTTGATCAGGCCTTCAACAATATGCTGCCGTGCCTGTGCTTTGTTCAGTTCATACCGCGTGCGGCGAGTGACGACATCACGGCGATGGGCAACATACGCTTCCAGCATCGGCTTTAAACCTAGCAGTTTTGGCTGCATATCGGCGATGGCAACCATATTAAAGTTATAAGTGATCTGCAGGTCGGTATTTTTGAACAGATAATTCAAAATGCCTTGGGCGTCGGCTTCTTTCTTCAGCTCAATGACAACGCTTAAACCAAAACGGTCACTTTCATCCCGAACTTCTGCGATGCCATCGACTTTCTTGTTAAGGCGCAGTTCGTCAATTTTCTTGATCATTAAGGCTTTATTGACATCGTAAGGAATCTCGGTGACAACAATCTTTTCCCGTCCGCCACGCATGGTTTCGATATGCGTGCGTGAACGCACCACAATCTTGCCGCGGCCGGTTTCATATGCTTGCTTGATGCCGTCAAGTCCTTGAATAATCCCGCCGGTCGGAAAATCAGGACCCTTTACATATTGCATCAAGTCATTTAAGTCGGCTTGCGGGTGCTTTAACAAGTACAAAATGGCATCCACTACTTCGCGCAAGTTATGCGGCGGAATTTCGGTCGCGTAACCAGCGGAAATACCGGTGGCCCCGTTGACTAGCAAATTAGGAAATCCAGCCGGTAGTACAGTTGGTTCTTGGGCCGTGTCATCGAAATTAAGGACCATGTCCACAGTCTCTTTGTCGATATCCGCCAGCATTTCTTTACTGATCTTGCTCAGACGCGCTTCCGTGTACCGCATTGCGGCAGGCGGATCCCCGTCCATCGAACCGTTATTACCGTGCATTTGAATCAACGGTGCCCGCAGCTTCCAGTCTTGGCTGAGCCGGACCATTGCTTCATAAATCGAACTATCGCCATGTGGATGATAGTTACCCATAACATTACCGACACTTTTAGCCGATTTACGAAAACCTTTGTCATAAGTGTTGCCATCCTGATTCATCGCAAACAAAATTCGGCGCTGAACCGGCTTTAACCCATCACGGACATCCGGCAATGCCCGCTCTTGAATGATGTATTTCGAGTACCGGCCAAACCGGTCGCCCATGACCTCTTCTAAGGTCAACTCCTGAATCTGATTGGCCAATGGCTTTTACTTTCCTTTCTTGTCTAACTGTTTAACGATTTGCTTGGCACCAAACTGCAACTTTTCGTGATTAGCTGTCGGTGTTTCCAAAATACTACCGTCGTCATCCATGTCAAACTTAACATGATGTTCAATCCATTCACGCCGGGGTTCGACCCGATCCCCCATCAAAGTCGTCACGCGCCGTTCGGCTAACTGGGCGTCGTCAATCCGCACCCGAATCAACGTGCGCGTCTCTGGATTCATAGTGGTTTCCCACAACTGATCAGCGTTCATTTCCCCAAGTCCTTTGAAGCGAGTCAGCGTATAGCCCTTCCCCATGGCTTTGGTTTCCTTAGCCAGCTCTTCATCGGTCCAGGCATAGCTGATCTTGGTTTTAGCCCCAGCACCTTTTTGCAGCCGATATAACGGCGGTAACGCAATATAAACCCGTCCGGCATCAATCAACGGGCGCATGTACCGATAAAAGAACGTCAGCAACAGAATCTGAATATGCGCGCCATCGGTATCCGCATCGGTCATGATAATGATCTTGTTGTAGTTTGCCTGCTGGATGTCAAAATCCGCCCCGACACCGGCACCGATTGTGTAGATCATCGTATTGATTTCTTCGTTCTTAACGATATCCTGCAGCTTGGCCTTTTGCGTATTCAGGACTTTCCCACGCAACGGTAAAATCGCCTGGAACTTACGATCTCGCCCTTGTTTAGCAGAACCGCCGGCCGAATCCCCTTCGACTAGGTAAAGTTCATTGCGTTTAGGATTTTTGGTTTGTGCCGGCGTTAACTTACCGGAAAGCAGCCCCTGATCTTTTTTTCGCTTACGACCGGTCCGACTGTCATCACGCGCCTTACGCGCTGCTTCGCGGGCATCCCTGGCCTTAATCGCCTTACGTACGAGTTCCTGGGACTCTTCCCCATTTTCCATCAAAAACGTGGAAAGATTTTCGTAAACAATACCGTCGACAACTGTGCGAGCTTGCGGGGTACCCAGTTTGCCTTTTGTCTGGCCTTCAAACTGCAGGATTTCTTCAGGAATCCGCACGCTTAAAATACCGGCGAAGCCTTCCCGAACATCACTGCCTTCAAGGTTCTTATCCCTGTCTTTCAACAAGCCGACTTTGCGTGCGAACTCATTAAACGCTCGGGTCATCCCACTACGCAGGCCGATTTCGTGCGTGCCGCCATCTCCGGTGCGCACATTGTTAACGAAGGAAATAATATTTTCGGAATAGCCATCATTATATTGGCCGGCAAAGTCAACCACAATGCCGTCTTTCTTGCCTTCAAAATTGATGACTTGCGACAAGGCATCTTTACCTTCATTCAGATACTTAACGAAACTCACCAAGCCATCCGGATAGTGATACTGATCGCGTTTGCCGGTGCGCTCGTCAATTAAGTTAATCGTAATATTTTTCAGCAAAAAGGCTGATTCGCGCAACCGTTCAGCGAGTGTATCATAGTTGAAAACCGTGGTCTGGAAAATCGTCGGATCCGGTTTGAAGGTGATCGTGGTGCCATTTGGCTCATTCACCTTACCCAGCTTTTGCAAACCACCGTCCGGATGACCACCGTTGATGAAGTGCTCCTCAAAAGCCCGTTTGTCGCGGACAATCCTCACGGTCAGTGATTCAGATAAGGCATTCACGACACTGGACCCAACCCCGTGCAGACCGCCTGACGTTTTATAGCTGTTTTGGTTAAACTTCCCGCCGGCGTGCAGCACCGTTAGGATCACTTCAATCGTCGGCTTGCCGCTGGGATGCATCCCCGTCGGCATCCCCCGTCCGTGATCCTGCACGGTAACTGAATTATCGGCGTGAATGGTTACATTGATTTCGTCCCCAAACCCCGCGAGCGCTTCATCGACTGAGTTATCCACGATTTCATAAACCAAGTGGTGCAACCCGCGGCCATCGGTGGAACCAATATACATCCCAGGCCGCTTGCGAACGGCTTCCAGGCCGTGCAGCACCTGAATGGATGAATCATTATATGCTTGCGTTGCTTTGTCCATAATAAACTCCCTTTTTGAAACAACTAATTTATAGAATACACCACGCACCCGCAGAGCGCGAACAAAGCATGACTAAAAAATGCTTAGAAAACGGCACAAGGGCGATCTCAGCCAACATTCGCACACAGCTGCTTTACGAACAACGTATTTCCAGTGTAGCCTTTACGTCCATAAAAAGTCTGCGTTGACGTTTCTCTAGGGCATTTAACCCATTATTGCAAATCGAATGTGTGTTCGCATTATTTTAACGGCGTATCACTCAAAAGTCAAAAATGCTAAAATAGTTTTTAAGTCTGAGAGGAGGGGCACACTTGGTTCTTGTGCTTTGTTTTATACTCGCTTATTTCATTGGTGCCATTCCGTTTGGTGTGGTGATTGGCAAAGTATTTTATCATACCGACATCCGCAAAGGTGGCAGCCATAATATCGGGACAACCAACGCTTATCGAATGCTAGGACCGGTTGGCGGAACACTGGTGTTGCTATTGGATATTCTAAAAGGAACGTTGTCAGCCAGTTTACCGATTTTGTTTGGGATTGACCACCACTGGCTGATTCTGATTGTCGGGCTGGCGGCTGTCTTAGGTCATACCTTTTCGATTTATATTCATTTCAAAGGTGGCAAAGCAGTGGCGACGAGTGCCGGCATTTTGCTGGCGTATAATCCGGAATTTTTCTTCATTGCCTTTGCTATCTGGTTTAGTCTGATCTTGCTAACGTCCATGGTCAGTGTCGCCAGTACACTTGGCATGGTCATTATCACCTGCTGGTCGCTTGTTTATCACGACTGGTTGCTGACCACCGTGGCTTGCGGTCTGCTTGTCGTTTTCTTCATTAAACATCGGGCCAATTTTAAGCGCATCAAAGCGGGCGACGAGAACATGGTCCCATTTGGCCTCGGCCTTTACTTACGGCAACACCATCGCCAGCAGTAAAGAACACAAAATATACCACGCAAAAAGACATCCCCTGTTGGATGTCTTTTTGTTATCGATCACCAGCTATCCTACCGAATTAAAAAATGCTGATTGTGTAGCCCTTTTCAAACGCCGTTCCCGGTTCGAGACGATTGATGCCCAGCTTCTTGGTGAAATCGCCGGTCGTGCCAATCGTATCTGCGATGCCCCACCAAGGCTCAATGCAAACAAACTCACCGGTCTTAGGGTACGGACTCCAAACGCCTAAGTAAGGTGTGTCTGTCATGGTGACACTCACACCATGTTTGGTTTTGTCCGAAAGCAGATTAAACGAAGTCTTGCCAAGCGGTGCGAAGATGAGCGCATCGTTTTTAAACGTCTCATGGGTCAGCGCCAGATTGGCATCAGTTGCGGCCAGGGTTCGGTGCGGATAATCCACACCTTTACCAGCGACCAGCGGAATTTGAACCAGCGACTTGCGCGGGTTGAAGTTCATGTAATAATCCGTAAACTGCGTATCTGCTGTCATTGGCACTTTGAAACCAGGGTGTCCGCCAACACTGAAGTATAAAGGGGCCGTTTTGTCTGGATTATCGACATGGTAAGTAACGTGTAGGTTATTATTTTCCAATGCATAGGTGATAATCAGACGAAACGCAAAGGGATACATGGCACGCGTCTTGTCGTCATCTTTAAGAACAAGGCTGGCCTTAAAAGGCGTTGCCGACACGACTGTGAAATCACGATCACGGGCAAAGCCATGCTGGGTCATGTGGTAAGTTTTGCCAGCATAATGATATTGGTCATCAGCCAGTGCCCCGACAATCGGGAATAACACCGGTGCGTGCCGCGGCCAGACTTCCGGATCAGCCTGCCACAGACGCTCACGCCCAGTCAGGTTATCCTTGATACTAGTCAGCTCGGCACCATGCCGACTGATGTCAATGGTCAAAAAGTCATTTGCAATCGTTACCATACATCCTCATCCTTTATCTACAGTTCTCCACGGGTTGCCTTACAAAATATACCGGGTCATGTTCGTATCGGCAGCGATATGGCCGATCTTATCATCGACATACTGCTGGGTCACCGTCACACTGCCCATTGCCATATCCGGACCTTCGTAAAGCACATCTTCCAATAGCTTCTCCAAGATGGTTGCCAACCGCCGCGCGCCGATATTATCGGTATCGTGATTAACCTGCGTGGCAATTTCGGCAATCCGATTAACGGCTTCCTTGGTAAACGTGATTTTCACGCCGTCAGCACCGATCAAGGCAATATATTGCTTAATCAACGCATTGTCCGGTTCGGTCAGAATCCGTACAAAATCTTCTTCAGTCAGATCCTTTAGTTCAACCCGAATCGGGAACCGACCTTGTAATTCAGCAATTAAATCACTCGGTTTGGCTTCGGCAAATGCCCCTGAACCGATAAACAAAATATGATCCGTGTTAATTGGCCCATACTTGGTGTTAATCTGCGAGCCTTCGACGATTGGCAAAATATCGCGTTGAACCCCTTCGCGAGAAACTTCACCACTGGTATGCTTGTCGCCTGCTGCGATTTTATCAATTTCGTCAATAAAGATAATGCCATTGTTTTCGGCACTCTGGATGGCGTCGTGATAAATATCGGCATGGTTGACCAGCTTATCCGACTCTTCTTTAATGAAGATTTCGCGGGCTTCCTTAACGGTCATGGTGCGCTCGACTTTTTTCTTGGGCATTAACGCACCAATCGTATCACTTAAGTCAATCCCCATTTGGCCGTACATATCACTCATGCCGCCGCCTTTTTTCTCGTCGTTGACGGCAACGGTAATTTCCCGATCCTCTAGCAAGCCTTTCTCCAGCTGTTCAGCGACACTCAGGCGTTTGTTCCGAATGTCATCGGTCACTTCGCCACCAGCATCGGCATCGTCAGCAGCAGGTGTCTTGCCGTTTTGCATGCCTTGTAACATGTTCATCATTTCAGCCATCGGATTCGAGTTCTTTTCTTTGCGAATCGCTGGTACCAAAATTTTAACGAGGCGTTTGTTGGCTTCCTTTTCGGCGCGAACGCGGACTTTCTTGAACTGCTTTTCTTCTTCCATCGCCACTGCGGTTTCAGCAAGATCACGGACCATGGATTCAACATCCCGACCGACATAGCCGACTTCCGTGAATTTGGTCGCTTCGACTTTAACAAATGGTGCGTCCACAATTTTGGCTAATCGACGGGCGATTTCCGTTTTCCCGACACCGGTTGGCCCAATCATCAACAGGTTCTTCGGCGTGATTTCTTCTTGCATCTTGGGTGACAACTGCATCCGGCGATAGCGATTATACAAGGCAACCGCAACGGCGCGTTTGGCATCGTCTTGACCGATGACATATTGGTCAAGTTTTTCAACGATTTGTTTAGGTGTTTGAACCTCTACCATTTTAAACCTCCTGTGAGCGTGCTCTGGCCTAGTCAGAAACTCTCAACGATAATGTTGTGGTTGGTGAAAATGTCAATGTTACCGGCAATATTAACTGCCTCTTTGGCAATGTCGGCCGGCGTCATATCAGGCGCATGCCGCAACATCGCAATAGCGGCCGCCTGCGCAAAATTACCGCCAGAGCCGATTGCCACGACATCCTCGTCCGGATCAATGACTTCTCCAGACCCGGATACAAGTAATAGATCATGTTCGTCCATGACAATCATCATGGCTTCGAGTTTTTGCAGCGTTGGATCTTTACGCCAATCCTGTGCCAGTGCCACAGCGGAACGCCGTAAGTTGCCGGCATAGTGCTCGAGCTTCTTTTCAAACCAATCTTGTAAAGTGAACGCGTCGGCAACGCCACCGGCAAAGCCGATGACAACCTGATCATGATAAATGCGCCGAACTTTTTGGGCATTGCCTTTCATAATGACTTTTTCGCCCAGGGTAACCTGGCCATCGCCTGCTAAAGCGGTCACGCCATCTTTTCTAACTGCTGCAATTGTTGTCATTATTATGCTCCTTTTCATTCCCCCTGATGAATTGAAACTCATCAGCGGTGGCGGTTGTTAGCAACCGACCAATAGTCATACTTTAGAAAACTCAAGCACCGATTACATCGTACTTTAGTCTTAATGATGCTTAGGATAATATTTCATATACTCGTTTTTTAAATGCGCCATCGTGACGTGGGTATAAATCTGGGTCGTCGACAGACTCGCATGGCCTAGCAATTCCTGGACGGTGCGTAAATCCGCTCCATGATCTAACATGTGCGTGGCGAAGCTGTGCCGCAACATGTGGGGATGGATATTGGCAGTCAGACTCGTCTGTTTAATAAGCTGATCCAGAATGTATTCAATCCCGCGTGCTGTGATCGGCCGACCATATTGGTTGACGAATACCACCCGATGTTGGGTTTGGTGCTTCTGCATCAACGTCTGGCGCCCATCTTTTAGATACGTTTGTAACGCGCGCTGGGCGTACTGACCAAACGGCACGTAACGATCCTTATTGCCTTTCCCATGGATCAGTAACAACCCTGTATTAAAATCCACTTGGCTCAATGTTAAGTTGGCACACTCGGAGACTCGGATGCCGGTGCCGTACAAGACTTCCAGTAGCGCCCGATTACGCTGGTCAAGTGACGTTTTGCCTTCAACGGTTTTAAACAGTTCCTGAATTTCTGCTTCATAGAAAAACTGCGGCAAGTGATGGTGCTGCTTCTTCAGCTCGACTAATTCAAATGGATTGCGCTTCACAGCATCAATTCGTACCAGGTACCGATAAAAGCTCCGCAAACTGCTAATTTTTCGGGCAATAGAAGTACGAGCCAGTCCCTGTTTATTCAAATTGGTTAAGTAAGTCTGAACGTCCAGGTCATCTACCTTGCTAAAATCGGTAAACCCGCCATTGGTCTTGAGAAAAGCCTGGAATGCTTGAATGTCGTTTAAATACGCCGTGACAGTTTCTGGTGAATACTGCCGCTCGACCGTTAAGTATTCCTGAAAAGCTGCAATTGGCTTCATCCCGACATCCCTCCGCTTAATAGATTAACATAAAAAGAACGATTGTTGACGTTTTCAGAAGCCAAACATTGATAGGTGGCGGCAATTTTTCGCTCTCCGGACACCAAGATTGCTTAAGCGTTGACTTTGTTCCATTATAACCGGTCCTTTATGAAGATAACATGACACGACAATGAAAAAATCCCGGTTACCCGAGATCTTTTTTATTTTTAAAGTTGGTTCACACGTCTTAATTCAGTTTTAAATGCTGCAAGATCAGTCAAGGCCCGTTCTGCTAATTGCTGGTTACGCTCCTTCTTTTGCCGTACCTTAACTGCTAGTGGCGGCATAATACCAAAGTTAGCATTCATCGGCTGAAAATGTGTTGGCGAGGTATGGGTGATGTAATGTGCCATGGCACCCATTGCCGTTGTTTCCGGAAATACCAGTGACGGCAGATCCTGCGCCAATCGGGCTGCATTCGTCCCAGCAATTAATCCGCTGGCCGCACTTTCAACGTAGCCTTCAACGCCGGTCATCTGCCCTGCAAAGAAGAGATCCGCACGCCGCTTAGACGCATACGTCGGCTCAAGAACAGCCGGCGACTTCATGAACGTATTACGGTGCATCACCCCATAGCGGACAATCTGAACATTTTCCAATCCCGGAATCATCCGGAAGACCCGTTTTTGTTCACCCCATTTGAGATGCGTCTGGAAGCCCACGATGTTATACAGGCTCGCTGCCGCGTTATCCTGCCGCAGCTGAACGACCGCATACGGCGTTTTGCCGGTTCGCGGATCCTCCAAGCCAACCGGTTTCAACGGACCGAACAGCATGGTCTTAATCCCGCGTTTGGCCATCACTTCAATTGGCATGCACCCTTCAAAGACCGTCATTTTTTCAAAATCGTGGCCTTCCGCAACCTCAGCGGAGATCAATGCCTGATAGAACGCCTGAAATTCTTCCCGGTTCATCGGGCAATTTAAGTAAGCAGCTTCGCCACGATCATAGCGGGACTTTTTGTAGACGATGTCGGTATCAATGGTGCTGGCGTCCAAAATCGGCGCAGCAGCATCAAAAAATGACAGACCGGCTTCGCCATTCAAGGCCACAATGGCATCAGCCAAGCCCGGTGCGGTCAACGGCCCCGTAGCAACCACTGTCACCCCTTCAGGGAAATCAGTTAGCTCTTCACGAATGACATGAACCCGGGGATGCGCCATGAGTTTCTGGGTCACTAACTGGGAAAATGGCTCGCGGTCAACCGCCAACGCGCCGCCAGCTGGCACGGCGGTCGCGTCGGCACTTTGAATAATAATCGAATCTAAGCGCCGCATTTCTTCTTTCAACAGTCCAACCGCATTCGTAATCTGATTGGCACGCAGCGAGTTTGTACAGACCAGTTCCGCAAAATTGGCGGTGTGATGCGCTGGGGTCATAGTAACCGGACGCATTTCATATAAATTGACGTCGACACCTGTTTGGGCGATTTGCCAAGCGGCTTCGGACCCGGCCAGGCCAGCGCCGATGACGTTAACAATAGGCATGGTGAATTTCCTCCTTTGGTGTGGGGTTTTGGATCGAGAGTGGAACGGGGATTCTTAAAGTTTGTTTGATGTGGGTTTGGTGATGCTGCATTTAACATGTGCTTATTGGCGCAGAGGCTTGTTTGCAAGGGACTTGGATGTAATGGCCAAGAAAAATCTCCTTGTGGAAAGGGCTTTGGCCGATGCTGTCGTAAACGCGTTCGCTGGCGCAGAAGTCTGCGTGTAAGGACCTCGGTCGCAATGGCCAGAGAACGGCCATCACGCCCGAGGCCACTTACACTCCGACTCCTAAACGCGCCAGCTCACGCTCTTGCCTAGTTTATCAAAAAAACCAGCAGACCCAAAGGATTCGGGCTTGCTGGTTTTGGTTTTATGCTTTTTGTAAGGCTTCCTTGTAATCGTTGTTTGGGCAAACGACTTGGGTGCCGGCTTTGGTTTTCTTTTCGACTAAGAAATGACCACAGACCGGGCAGTCGCGGCCAACTGGTTTGTCCCAGGAGACAAAGTCACAGTCCGGGTAGCGCGAGCAGCCATAAAAGACACGGTTACGCTTGCTCTTGCGTTCGACCACCTGACCCTCGTGACACTTAGGACAAATGACGCCAATTTCTTTGACAATCGCCTTGGTGTTGCGGCAATCCGGGAATCGAGAACAGGCGTAAAATTTACCGTAACGCCCCATTTTGATAACCATGGGTGCGCCACAGATGTCGCAGTTAAAGCCTGCTGGTTCATCCTTAATCTGAATCTTTTCGATGCCGGTTTCGGCGTGCGCTACTTCTTTCTCAAACGGCTTGTAGAACTGGTCAATAACCTTTACCCAGTTGGCTTCGCCGGTTTCGATGCTGTCTAATTCGGACTCAACATTTGCCGTGAACTTAATATTGACGATATCAGGGAAGAATTCAACGATCAGACTGTTGACGATTTCGCCTAATTCAGTCGGTTCAAAGCGGCGGGCATTGAGCTTAACGTAATAGCGCTTCTGAATGGTTTCAATGGTTGGCGCGTAAGTTGATGGCCGACCGACACCATTTTCTTCCAATGCCTTAACCAGATTCGCTTCCGAATAACGGGCTGGCGGCTGGGTAAAATGCTGCGCCGGATCGGTTTTCAGCATTTTAACGGCATCCCCGACAGCAAGCGGCGGCAAAACATTGTCTTTTTCGTCGTTATCCCGCGAGGATACGTAGAGCTTAGTAAAGCCTTCAAACTTCATCTGACTGCCATTAGCACGGAACGTAACATCATTTTGGTCAAGAGTAACGGCGACGGTGTCGATCACTGCCGGTGTCATTTCACTGGCAACAAATCGGCTCCAAATCAACCGATATAGCTTCATTTGGTCTTTATCCAAAACCGAAGCCAGACTTTCGGGCGTCCGCAACGTACTGGTTGGGCGAATCGCTTCATGGGCGTCTTGAGCCCCTTCCTGAAGTTTGCCTTGACGGATTTTAACGGCGGCATAAGCTTCGCCGTACTTTTCGTGCAGATAGTGGCTGGTCTCGGTTTTGGCGACATTTGAAACACGAGTGGAGTCAGTACGCATATACGTAATCAACCCGACCGTGCCTAACTTGCCGCCTAAATTAATACCTTCGTACAGCTGTTGGGCCAACATCATGGTTTTCCGGGTTCGGAAACCCAGCTTACGGTTGGCTTCCTGTTGCAAGGTACTGGTGGTAAACGGTGGTGCCGGAAAACGCTTGCGCTCTTTCTTAACTACTTTGGTCACGTTAAACGGCTTGGTTTTATCGACCTGGCTTAAGACTTTTTGAACAGCCTCATTATTTTTTAAGGCCTGTTTCTTGTTCTTGATGCCGTAAAAACTGGCTGTAAACTTTTTGCTGCGGCCTTTCTGGAACTCTGCATCCAGTGACCAATACTCTTCAGGAATAAAATTCTTGATTTCATTTTCGCGATCAATGATCAGTTTTAATGCAACACTCTGAACTCGGCCTGCACTTAAGCCTTTTTTGACCTTCTTCCACAACAACGGGCTGATGGAATAGCCTACGAGCCGATCGAGAATCCGCCGGGCCTGCTGGGCATCAACGAGATCCATATCAATCCCGCGCGGCGTCTTAAATGCATTTTTGACAGCATCTTTGGTAATTTCGTTAAAAACGACGCGATTTTTTGCCTGGGGATCCAACCCGAGAATATGACTGACATGCCACGCGATGGCTTCTCCTTCACGATCCGGATCGGCTGCAAGATAAACACGGCTAGCTTTTTTAGCGTCTTTCTTTAAGGATTTAATGACATCGCCTTTACCGCGAATCGAAATGTAGCGAGGTTCGTAGTTGTTTTCAACATCAACACCCATTTGACTCTTGGGTAAATCGCGAATATGCCCTAAACTAGCAACAACTTTATAGGTGCGGCCAAGATACTTTTCAATGGTCTTGGCTTTGGCTGGCGATTCAACAATGACTAACTTCTTGTCGGCCATGAACGCGCTCCTTCCGGTGGCATTGCTACAACAGCAAGCCCTGATTAATTTGTGCGGGCTGACGAGTTACCGTCAGTGCTTCATGATTCAGCAGGTCGCTATGCGCACGGTCACAGTGGCGAATACGCCTCCGCCCAAAAACCATCCGATCACGCCTGCTGGCTCAAAACAGTTGCTATCATAAGCTAGTCATTTTGCTCTTGTCAAATCATATGAAAATTTTCCTACTATAGAAAGGGCACTTTTTGGCACTTTACGGGTAATAATGCAGGTTCTCGATCACCGTATCCGGACCGGTCACAATTGCTGCGCCTGCTTGAATTAGCGCGTTGGTTCCTGCCCCCAAACGCTCGCCAAAACGGTTAGGTAACGCAAAAACTTCACGATTATGCTGCAAGGCATAATTTGCCGTGATCAGACTGCCGCTTTTGATTTCCGCTTCAGTGACCATCACCCCATGCGCCAACCCGGCAATAATTCGATTACGTGCCACAAATTGGAACCGTTGCGGAGCTGTTCCGGGCGGGTACTCGCTCACAATCAACCCAGCGCGGCCGATCCGTTCCTGCAGCAAACGATGCTTAGCCGGATAGACCTGATCAATACCGTTAGCGATCACCGCAATCGTCGGCAAACCAGCTGTGAGTGCCGCCTCATGGGCCATGCTGTCGGCGCCGGTTGCCAAGCCGCTTGCAATCGTCATCATCGGCAGTTGCGGGAATAATTGCGCTAAGGCGGCCGCTGAATAACCGGTAGCCTTGCGCGAACCAACAACACCCAATGTCAATTGTTGAAGCAACTTTATCTGACCGCGATAAAAAAGCACCAGTGGCGGCTGGGGAATTTCACGCAACCGTGGTGGATAAGCAGCATCGACATAAGTGACGTAAGCTGACTGCCGCGCTACCGCCAATAATGGTTCCGCTGACTGAGTCACTTTCTTGTCAAGTTCGCGTTGAAATGCTGTTAAATCGGTTTTGGCACGAATAGCTTCTTCCAAAGCGACCGCCAAGCGCGGATTCTGATTGGTTACTAGATGCCAAGTTAATAAAAAGTCACGTAATGTCATGCCAGAAGTTCCTCCTGTCAATACATTACGCGGCTTAACGACAATCACACCTTAGGAGTTTAAACAATCACGCACTGGCCCAAAACTTCGCCGATGAATCGGCGTGACGCCATGAGCAGCCAGACCTGCTAAGTGTGCTTTCGTACCGTAACCCATGTTGTGTTTAAAATCATAACCAGGATAAACTTGATCGTACATCACCATCAGCCGATCCCGAATCACTTTCGCAACAATACTAGCCGAGGCGATGCTAATACTATTTGCGTCGCCTTTTATCAACCGTTCTTGTGGCAAATCGACCGGCACATGCATCGCGTCTACCAGCAAAAACTCCGGCGCAACGCGTAAATGACTCACCGCCTTTGCCATCGCAAGTTCAGTCGCGTGGTAAATATTCTCCCGATCAATTTCGCGATTGTCAGCGACGCCAATGCCAACCGCGATGGCCTCCGTCAAAATGTGCGGGTACAACACGTTGCGTTCATGTGCTGTTAGTTGCTTCGAATCATTCACTGGCCATCGAAAATGATGCGGCAGGATGACCGCCGCCGTCACAACTGGGCCAGCCAGCGGTCCCCGCCCTACTTCGTCTAACCCAGCAACATACTGGTACGTTCCCCATAACTGGCACTCATACCTGCTGCGATATTTCAGTGCCACCGCCTCGGCAGCGCGATGGTCCTCACGCCGTTGATAAGCCGCCAGTAATTTGCCCGCACCAATGCGACTATCATTTTTGAGCGCCGTTAAGATCGCGGGATCGACATGATCTGCTTGCAAAAGCGCCTTATACTCACTCAGTATCGGCATCGGTCTCACCAGGCTTTTCCAAGGTGAAGCGGCCTAATTTTCCCTGCCGTGCATCGAAAATCAGCCGTTCCGCCATTCGATTGAATTCCTCTCCGAATCCCTGCGTTTTTGTCAGCTTCACCAGCAAGTCGTGCGGTGCTGCTTGCAAGTCCGGATCAGTGAGATGGTAAGCTTTTTTCAGGGCGTCCGGATAATGTGCCATAAAATAAGTTAAGCCATATAAACCGACCACATCTTCTTGGAATACCGCGTCGGCAATCGCACCGGTAAACGCCAGACGCATCCCGATCGTCTGCGAGGCAAACTTGGGCCACAAAATCCCAGGGGTATCCAGCAACTGAAAATTATCACTCGCCTTTAACCACTGTTGATTCTTGGTCACACTGGGCTTGTTACCAGTTACCGCAATATTACAGTGAACCAGCCGATTCAGTACCGTCGACTTGCCGACGTTAGGGATACCAATACACATCGCCTTAATCATGGGATTGCGAATCCCCCGCGCCTTCTTTCGGGCAATTTTCTCCGCCATCAATTTAGTGGCCAACTGCGGAATTTGCTGCAGCCGTTTTGCATGTTGCGCATCAATCGCAATCGCGGCAAAACCTTGATCTTGATAGTATTGCACCCATTCTCGTGTCAGGGTCGGATCCGCCAAATCTTGCTTATTGAGGATCATCATGCGCGGCTTTTCGCCAATTATTTCATCTAACATTGGGTTGCGCGATGATTCAGGTGTACGCGCGTCAACAACCTCAAGAATGAGATCGACTTGTTTAATTTTTTCCTGTACCTGTTTACGGGCCTTCGCCATGTGGCCCGGGAACCATTGAATTGCCAAAATTTTCAGACTCCTTATGGGCAAAATACTTGTTTATATCTGAGTTATATAAAGCTTGTTTAAAGTTCGTAAATTGCAAGAACAAGTTAGCCAGTCGTTGAGGACAATCCCAGAACAGGCCGTTATCAAATAGAAGTTGTGGCGCTAGAGAGACTACTGGGCCATGCGGCGAACGCGCCGAGCTTCGGCCTCAAAGTTTTGCTGGGGTGTGCAGTAGCCCTGTTGTTTGCGAGGCAACTGATTCAAGCGGTCTTGCGTGGCCTGCACTTGACTAGGGCTAATGTCATCTAGGGACATGCCCTTAGGGAAGTCCTGGCGGATCATCCGGTTATGTGCCTCGTTGGTGCCACGGTCGCAGGACGTGTAAGGATGGGCGTAGAAGATCTCAGTTTCCGTCCCAGCAAAAGCAGTATTTAAGGCGGTGAACTCGGGTCCGTTGTCGGCTGTGATGGTCTTGATGCAAGCTCCCCATTCGCGCTTGATTCCACGCAATGCATAGCTCACAGAGTCTGCATCTCGTCCTTCGATCAAGCGGAGAAGTTGGCAACGGGTCTTGCGCTCAATCAGAGTCAAGATGACGCTCTTCTTGCCATTGCGTTTACCGACAATGGTATCCATCTCCCAGTGACCGAACTGCCTGCGTCGTTCAACGACCTTAGGCCGTTCCTCGATACTGCGGCCAGCCAGGCGCTTAGCCTTGGTGTGGTGCTGGTGAGAGGTCTTCCGCTTAGTCTTCTCCAACAGGTCGATATTTCGAATCTCTAGGCGTTGGTCGTCAATGTACTGGTACAAAGTCGAGGCACAAACAAGCTCTTCAGGAGTAAACAGCTTGTGTCGCTTGGCATAGCCGATTGAAGCATCCGGCGACCATTTGTCCTGCTTAGCTCGCTGTACGTACCAGGCTAAGAAGACCTGTACGCTGGCGAACTTGTCAGGACGATGGCAGCTCAAGCGTGCAGTCTCGTAACGTGCCTGAGCAGCCTCTGGCAGGTATTGTCGATGGTAGACGCGCTTGCCATTACTCTTCTTGACCTGATCTACTGTACCTCGCTTGATTTCATTATTAATGGTCTGCGGGCAGACGCCAATTTCAGCAGCAATCCAACGATTGGACTTCCCAGCTTGGCGGAATCCGGCCACTTTTCCGCGCTCGAGTGATGTTAAGTGCTGACCTTTTTGGCGGTGTGTGCTATCCTGTTTCTGCATCAAGACAATATCCTCTTCCATTGTTTGGGTAGGAACTTCAATGATACAGGATATCTGTTCTTGATGTTTTTTATTGTCCAAAAAATTTTGAGACAGTGGCTAACTTGATTCTAAAATGCGCGCTTGTTTAAAGTTTGATTTTGAAAGTTACCGATGCTTATGTTACACGAGAAAACAAGTACTGCCAATACGATTCAAAACACTGCATCACTCAAATCAAATTATTCCCAATATTTTTTACAACCAGTGAATTCCATGATACAATTTCTATAGTTGAATAGAGGCCATCGAGTTGCCCCTCGATGGCCTCAAGCGTAGTTCACAAGACTGAGGTAAAGCTAGTTCTTACGAGCTGGCTTTTTTAGTATCTGGCGATCCTCGGCGTAATTGAGATACGCCTTGGACAAGATCCAGACAGCAATGGCAAAATTAATCATCGCGAACTCTCCAGTTACTCCGATTTTGCATTGACCTCACCTCCGCCTTCAGATAAATAGTTAAGGGGTGGTGTCCTGCAAAACTGCTGGGCTAGATCTCTTTCGGGAGCTACCCTTGTGATGCTAGCTTATCGTTAGTATAGCAAACCACTTAGATATAGCATAGACTTTGAGCCTAAGTTTAGTGCGGTTCAGATAAAAAAGAGTTTACTTCACTCCATAGTAAAAGATGGCTCTTTTTTCCTAAAAGCTTGTCCAAATCGTCGAATAGCCATAACGCTTGTGTCGTCAGGTTCTGCTTAATGCTGAAATGTATTTTTCCACATAAAAGTCCTTGTTTTTGAAATTATATTGCATAATATAGCGTGGGTGTTCAAGTGGGACAATTGATTTAAAGAAGTGCTCTGTCTGATTAATTTCATTTAATGCTTTATAGTTTTCGCCACTTCCAATGCAATAGCAAACTTCCGTGTTCACTCCAAATTTAATCTGGGATCGCAGTGAATGCACATTAAGTGGTGACAGCTTTTGCTGAAGGCGTCTGTTCTCATAATAGTTGCAATTGACCTCATTGCCCTTTTCATTTATTTTGATCAATCCTAGCGGGCATACAAAACTTAGGAAAAAGTCTTTGTAAAATTTATCCTTACCACCGTACTTGTCCATAACGTCGTATAAGAAGCTTGATGAGCCTCGATTAACTCGAAATTCATTAATTGTAATACCGGTCTCCTTTTTAAGCTCATCTTCATCTTCAAAAGGCACGCCGGTTATCGCTGTTCCTCGGCGTGCAGGTGAACTTCCAAGTATCAACCGCCGAGGCTTGGTGTCATTAAAATACTTTTTATAAAATGTCGTCATTGTCTCATTGACGGCATTTTTTTGAGCACCGCTAAAAGGATTGACTATACGATAGTTTCTGGGCAAATCAATTGAGACTTGCTTGAGGCTTTCACTAAATGCCAATACTTTGTTGGCAAAGGTTTCCTGCTGATCCATCTGTCTTTCTCTCCCCTTGGTACTCTTCGTGGCAGCGAGTTGTCTCTTCACCATAAACAAAGTTCTTTAAAAATATGATAAACCCCAAAGCTATTCAGTTACCTATCAGGTTCGGATTAACAAATTCATTTTCCAGCCGGAACTTCAAGCTTGGAACCGATTCATCAATACATTCACGCCAAAAAGCGACATGAACCTTATCAATCGGATTGGCACTTTCTGCAACGTCCGGACTAGGCGCTGTTTGTTCAGAATACCAGCACAGATACATCCGATTATTAAACGTAAGCGAAAAGATTCGCTCAACGGTGATGTGTTCAGGCACTAAGGTTGCATTGACAGCCTCCTGATGGCTTTTCAAGAAAGCCATCCATTCTTGGGCACGCGCAATTTTGTCGGGATGGACAGCAAATCCTTCTAATTCAATCAATGTTGTTCAACTCCTCCGATTATTTCCTTAACCTTACAGAAAAGCGCACACCCAATCAAGGCATGCGCGCATCTAAACAACTTCAATCTAATTTACTTCGTGACTTCCTGCACCGCGGCTTTCACCATCGGATCATCTTTCGTCAGCTGATCACTCAACTTCTGGGCAAGAGCTGCCAAGGTTTCCTGATCGGCTGTGCCGGTTGCGTCGAGTTTGTTGGCTTGCTGGAAGGATTTGACGGCAGCTTGAGTCGCATCGTCGTATTGGCCGTTAACGTTAACAGAACCAACTTTCAAAGCCGTCAACATTTGCTGCAGGGATTTCACATCGCTACCCTTGTCTCCGGGCTTGAGCTGGGTCGCATTAATCAACGTGATTTTGGCCGCAGCCGGATAGTCAACCTTCACATCGGGGGTTAAGCCCTTGTGGTTGATCCAGGTGCCGTCTGGTGTGAGCCATTTGGCAACGGTCAGTTTGAGCTCTTTGTTACTGCCCATTTCGCCGACATTTTGAACGGTGCCTTTACCAAAACTCTTCTCACCGACTAACGGAATATTGCGGTTTTGGTGCAATGCAGCCGCCGTGATTTCGCTGGCCGAAGCTGAATTGCCATCAATCAGCACCGCGGTTTTCTCAGTGATCTTAAAGCCGCCATCAAGCTTCTTGCCAGCTTTGTAGACCTCTTTGGCGCCGTTACGGTCTTCGATTTGCATCACGGTTTGCCCGTTCTTGGAAAACATCGAGCTGATCGACAAAGCAGTTGTCATCATGCCGCCAGGATTTTGGCGCAGGTCGAGTACAAACGACTTCGCGCCTTCTTTGCGCAATTTCTTAACGGTTGCTTTGAATTGCTTCACAGTCGGTTCGCTGAAGGTGGAGATCGTGATGACACCAACCTGCTTGTTTTCCGGCGCAAGCTTGCCAGTCACGGTATCAACCGTAATCTTCTTGCGCTTCATGGAAAATGTTGCCTGCTTGTTGCCGCGCTTGACCGTCACTGCAACAGTCGTTCCGATTTTACCGCGAATCTTGTCGACCGCTTGCGAGACGGTCTTTTTGGAGACATCTTTCCCGTCAACTTTGAGCAGAACGTCACCTACCTGCATGCCTGCTTTTTTGGCGGGCGTGCCTGGCAAAATGCTGGCAATCGACAAACTGTCATGATTTTGTTGAATCGTGGCGCCAATCCCCCCAAACGAAGCAGAGATGGTGTCGTCAAGGTCGGTTTTGTCATTGTTTTGCAGATAGACCGAGTACGGATCGTCAAGCGTCCCCAACATCCCCTTGATCGCCCCGTCTGTCAGCTTGGTCGTGTTCACCTTTTTGTAGTAATTGTTGGTGACTGTTTCGTACGCGGAAACGACAGGTGCCAATGCCTTAGGAACGCCGGTTTTCAGCACGCTTTGTTGGGCCTGCTGATACGACAAGGCATAGCCGCCTGCTGCACCGCCGCCAAGCGCAACTACAAAGATCAAAATGACCGCCCACAGTGGAACCTTGTGTTTATTGATTGGAATCGCCTCCTGTGCTTTCGCTGGCCAGATAGTCGTGGTACGTTTCATCAAAAATCGCCATTGTCGGCAGATAATTACCGTTTAATTCCAGGTAATCACTTAGCCGATGGTAATCTTTCTCCTGTTTCGGAAAACTTTGATCCAGAAAAGCGTTCTTGGCAAACTCGGCAATTTCCCCATGGTCATTGGGATTGCGCAATGTCATGAGATATTCGTAAAAAGTCCGATGCATGATTAGTCCTTCCAGTTTTTGTCAATAAAAGCTTGGCGTTGTGCATGTTCCATTGCGTACCGCCGCGGATTTTTGGCATAAAATTGCTGATGCTCCGGTTCGGCCGGATAAAACGGCTTGGCCGGTTCAATCTGCGTCACAATTGGGTCGGTGAAGCGTCCGCTGGCTTCTAACGCCGCCTTCGACGCTTCAGCGGCTTTGCGTTGCGCTTCGTCTTTCACGAAAATAACCGGCCGATAATTGTCGCCACGATCCTGAAACTGTCCCATGGCATCGGTCGGGTCGGTTTGTTGCCAATAGATCCCCAGCAATGTCGGGTAATCAATAACGTCTGCATCAAAAGTGATCTCAACGGCTTCGGTATGGCCGGTCGTATGCGAAGATACCTGTTCATAAGTTGGATTAGGCACATGCCCACCGGTATAACCGGAAACCACATTTAAAATGCCAGGTTGTTCCTCGAACGGTTCAACCATGCACCAAAAACACCCGCCGGCAAAAATAGCAGTTTCTTTTTTCATGTTTCATCAGCCTCTTTCTAATGGTTACGGCTCATCAGGCAGATAAACCGCAAATTCAAGATCATCATTGGTGAGATCCAATTTGGTGGCCTTTAGTGTCATCCCATTTTGAAGTTTAAATTGGCTCAATTTTAGCACAACAGTTCCGGCCTTACTATTCAGACTTACCCAACGCGGGATTTTATAACTATTACCGATATAACTCATGACAAAACTAATCGGCACCGGTAACGCACCGACATTCAGATCCTTCGCTTTGAGCAGCACGTCGCCATTTTTCAGAACCAATGGATCGAACGTTAACTGAAATTTAACGGAATTGCCAAGGAATTTGAACTTACCGCTTAACGCAGCCTCGTTCGTACCCAGCGTCACCGCATATTTGACGTTGCTGTCACGCAGATAATTTTTTAAATAGTGGGCCATGATGCGATTGGCACTGGCTTTGGTGAGCTTCACGGTGAAAACCGGTTCATTCGTGGCCGTGGCGGTTTTAGCGGTTGTGTTGATGTTCACCGGTGTCAAAATTGTCTTCGTGAACCAGATACCGGTTCCCAGCAGTAACCCGACCAGCACAAGCAATAACCATTTCCACCAGTTAATCCCGGTTCTGATTTTTTTGGGCTGCGGCGTGTTTCGCTGACGTGATCGTTTCTTTGCTTCCATCCTACCTACTCCCACTCTTTCTTCGTTGCCTGTATTTGTTTCATAAGCTGCTTCGTCATCTGCGCATAACCAGCATTATTGGGATGAAAATGATCCTGAGAGAAAATAAGCGGATTACCTTCGCCGGAAGTTGCTTCTTTGAGCGCTTCTTTAGCCGAAGCCTTGTTTGCTGCTGTGTCCCCGCTCGACAAAACGCTGTCAATATCAACGTAGTAAACGTGTTTAAACTGTTGTAATGTTTTTTGAGTCGCTTGATTCCAGGCAGTGACGCTGTTGGTCATCGCCGTCATTTTTGGAAAATAAACGTAAAATGGATTGTAAATGCCAAAAACGTAAATCGGCGCAGATGGGTTTTCCTTGCGAATCGTGGTAAGCAGCGTCGTCAAGCGTTTTTGAAACGCAGCACTGCCTGCCGTGATTTGCTTTTCGGACAACGTCAAAAAGTGCTTTTGGAGGACATGCATTAAATCATTTCCGCCGGCAGTCATGGTAATGATATTGACGCGTTTCAGGTCAGTACGGATCTTGGCCTGTTTGTTGATGCGGTTGAGAATTTGCGTGCTGGTGTCGCCGCTGACCCCGTAATTTTTCGTCGTAACCTGATACTGGCCGGTTGCCTCTAAATCGCTTTTCGTTAACCCGACATACCCGCCATTATTGGTTGCGTCGCCGACACCATAAGTTAACGAATCGCCAACCGCCGTCAGTTGGATTTGCTTAGGCGTGCTCGAGGCGACTTTAACCTCACTTGGGCTAGTTGCTGGTCCAAACAGCTGCCACCCGCCAAACGCCAGCAGGCAGGCAACCAGCACGACGCTACAAGCTATAAAAATATTTTTTAATTTAGCCATATTGCCCCCCATGAACGCATGTGTTGTTAGTCATAATAGATTATTGTACTTGACCGCGGGTGAATAAACAAAGGTGAATGCTTTTTGATGTATTTTTATGGTATCGATACCAGTTGGTTTGCTGGTTTTGTTAGTTGGGTTAAGTCAGAGGTGTTCTATTGCGGGCAAAAGTGTAGCGGGCTTTCGCGTTCTATAACGCGTTCACCAGCCCAGAAACCTCCACATAAGGACCTTGGTCGCAATAGCCTGAGCTGTGTTAAGGATGGCGGCGTTCTATTGCTGGCAATATTCAAATTGACTTACGCATTCTATAACGCGCTCGCAGTCGCAGAAATCTCCGTGTAAGGACCTCAGACCTAAATGGCCAAAACCCAGCCATTTAGGGCTGAGGCCACTTACACTCCGATTTCTAAGCGCTCCTGCTCGCGCTCAAACAAAAAAGGCCAACGCCTCCGCGCCGGCCGATCGAAGTTTATATAAAATTTAATCAACGTAATAAATGATCGCAAGGGCGCCGGGACCGGTGTGGGTTGCGATGACCGGATCGGTTGGCCGCACCAGAACCGGGACGCTTGGTAAGACTTCCGCAATGCGCTTGCCAACGTCTTCACCTAACTCGGTTGCACCCGCCGTTGAAATGCCAACACTTTTTATATTCGGCATTTTGGCCATTTGACTGATTGTTTCAGTGATAAAGTTATTGATGGTCTTCATGCCGCGGCCTTTGCGTAGCGCTGACAACTCGCCATCTTTCAACTGCAAAACAACTTTAATATTCAAGAATGACGAAATCAAACCGGAAACGCGACTAATCCGTCCACCTTTAACCAAGTTATCCAAACTCGTGACCCCTAAAACCAATGTTGTGTTGTCGCGGATTTGCTTGATTTTATCAAGAATCGTTTGCAGATCCTTACCGGCCTCTGCCATTTCCGCAGCTGCCAAAACCTGAAAGGCCAGCCCGCGATCCGTCGATAACGAATCAACGACCGTCACTTTGCCCTTTGCAAGTTGCGCGGCCTGCCGTGCTGAGTTAACGGTGCCACTAAGCGTTTCCGTCATATGAATCGCCAACACCTGGCTCCCATCGGCAGTCAACTTATCGAAAACATCCGTAAAAGTGCCGATTGCCGGCTGGGATGTCTTTGGCAGATTATGCGCCGCTGCCATTTCATCCATAAAGTCTTCGCGGGTGATCGTTTCACCGTCAATGTAAACCGTATTGTCAATCATAATAGTCAACGGAACAACCGTAATATGGTACTTGCTGATCTCTTCTGGAGTCAGTTGAACGGAGGAATCCGTGACGATCTTGATATTTGCCATGTCTGAGCCACGCTTTCTGTTAGGTTCGTCTACCGTCATAATTATAGCAAACTCCCTAACCAATGTCAGTATACATTACCTAGTTATCATAACTACATTGTGTTGTTTTGTAAACCGTAACATGGTAGAATTTGATATGTAGCAGCGACAGTCGCATTCAAAATTTACACGGCTGTCTTCAAGGAGGTTGGCAATGCGCGTGTCAAAATCAAGCCATTATGAATTTAACAATGAAATGTTTAGTGCCATCACCCATGCGTTCGCACTCGGCTTGGCTGTGATGGGAACCGTCATGTTAGGCGTTAAGGGAATCAACAGTGGTAGTCAGGTCGAATTATTCAGCCTTATCGGGTTCGGTGTTTCGCTGATGTTGCTCTACACTGCTTCAACTGCCTTTCATGGTTTCTATTTTAGCAAGGCCCGCCATGTTTTGCAGGTACTGGATCACTCCGGCGTCTTCATTTTAATCGCCGGTTCCTACCTGCCGTATTGCTTGGTGGCCATTGGCGGCAAACTCGGTACCGGTCTTTTAATCGCCATTTGGACTTTATGCCTCGGGGGAATTGGCTATAAGCTCTTTTTCCTGAATCGCTTCAAACATTTGGAAACCATGATTTATGTGGTGTTAGGTTGGCTCTGCGTGATCGGCATGGTTCCGCTATGGCATCACCTGGGCCCGGTCGGATTCAGCTTATTAGTGGCTGGCGGCCTAGCTTACACTGGTGGTGCCATGCTCTACTTGCAAAAAGGCATCCCATACATTCACGTTATCTGGCATCTCTTCGTCATCCTTGGCAGCTTGTGTATGTACTTGTCGATTTACTTTTACCTGTAAACGTAAAATAGCCACGAAAAAACGTCTCTTCACATGACTGGAGAGACGTTTTTTCGTGGCTATTGCCGCTGGGTTTTTGTCACAGGCAGGCTTTGCTGGCAAATACTAAAACATACAAAGGTAGAGCCTTAAGCTTTCTTTTTCCAAACTTCATACGTGTGCGTCAAATCTGGATTGGCATCTTCAACAGTGCGGCTGGATACTTTGGTGAAGGCATCCCAGTCTAACGGGATCATTTTCGTATCGCCATCAAAGCTTCCGGCTAATCGCGTGACCAGCAAAGTATCAACGTCATCTTTAAAGGCTGTAAAGATTTGTGCGCCGCCTGCGATAACGAGATCTTGGTCAGGGTGCTGCTTGGCGTAAGCGAAGACCTCGGGGACATCATGCAGCACCACAGCCCCCGGCGCCTGATAATCGGCTTGATGGGTCAAGACAACATTCGTGCGCTCAGGCAGCGGCCGCTTAGGAAAGCTTTCGTAGGTACGCCGACCCACAACCATGATTTTGCCCACCGTTTGTGCCCGAAAATAATGCAAATCGTCTGGCAGATGCCAAGGCAAGTGGCCATCCTTGCCGATAATGCCATTGCGATCCTGTGCCCATAAAAATTCGGTCATATGAAACTCCCCCTTGATCGTTGAAAAATCTCCAAGTCGTTGGATAAACATTTTTGCCATCAATGATTTAATTGATCATACCACGGGCCGCATTAATGAGTCCCCTGACAAGCCCGTCAAACCGCAACTGGCGCCTTGATGGTCGGGTATGGATCATAGTTCAGCAATTTAATATCTTTCATCTCAAAATCAAAAATATCGTGCTTGTCCGGATTCAAAACCAATTTTGGTGCCGGACGTGGGGTGCGTGTCAGTTGCTCTTTGATCTGGTCAATGTGATTGACATAGAGATGGGCATCCCCGAATGTATGAACGAACTCGCCGACTTTTAGCCCGCATTGATGCGCGACTAAATGCGTCAGTAATGCATAAGACGCAATGTTAAACGGTACACCCAGAAAAATATCCCCGGACCGCTGGTAAAGTTGCAAGGACAACTTGCCGTCATTGACATAAAACTGATAAAGCGTATGGCAAGGTGGCAAGGCCATGGTCGGAACATCTTCGGGATTCCAAGCTGACACGATCAAGCGCCGCGAGTATGGGTGCGTCTTGATCTGCTCGATAACATCCCCTAGCTGGTCGATGGTTTGGCCGGTACTGGTGCGCCAGGCACGCCATTGGGACCCATAAACCAACCCGAGATCGCCATATTTCGCAGCGAAGGCATCATCGTTCAAAACCTTTTCGTCGAACTTAGCCATTTCTTCCTGATAAACTTTTGCAAACTCGGGGTCTTTTACCCGGCGATGACCAAAATCCGTCATATCCGGTCCGTGATATTCCGGACTGGTGACCCATTTTTCAAATGCCCATTCATCCCAGATATGGTTTTTGTGTTGCAGTAAGAACCGAATGTTGGTGTCGCCGCGCAAGAACCACAACAGTTCACTTTTAATTAAACCAAATGGCACTTTTTTAGTCGTCAGCAACGGAAATCCCTTGCTGAGATCAAAGCGCATTTGATGTCCAAAAATACTGTAAGTGCCGGTGTGGGTGCGATCGGGTTTGAAATGTCCTTCATCGAGGACTTTTTTTGCAAGATCGAGATATGGCTGCTCTAACATCGTCTTTCCCCTTCTATCGTTTATTGCTCATACATATTGATCCAGCTCGGCGAACCGGTCGAATTTTTTGTCAATCGTCTGGTTGATTTTGTCAATCTTTGCCTGAAGATCACCTAACTTAACGTAATCTTCGCCGTTGACATCGGCCATTTCCGCCTTTACTTTGGCCAAGCGCTCGTCGAGTTCATCGAGTTCTTGTTGCAGTTTATCATACTCTATTTTTTCAGCGTATGTGAGTTTCGACTTCGCTTTCGGCGCAACTTTTTCCGGTGCCGGTTTGGTTGCGACAGGCTTAGCTTTTGGCGTCGTCGGTTGCGCGGCTTGCTTAGCCAGGTAATCGGAAAATTCACCCACAGCGCGGTCAATCTGGCCGTTGCCATTGAAGATCAGCAGCTGATCGGCCACTTTATCAAGAAAATAGCGATCATGCGATACGGTGATCACGGTGCCGGGAAAATGATCCAGATAATCTTCCAAAACGGTTAACGTCGCAATATCCAAATCGTTCGTCGGTTCATCCAAAAGCAAAACATTCGGTTGCCGCATGAGCACCTGCAACAGATACAGCCGCCGCTTTTCGCCGCCGGAAAGTCGCCCGATTAACGTGCCGTGCATACTGCGTGGAAACAGAAACTGCTCCAGCATCTGAGTCACCGATACCCGTTGACCATCTGCCTGCACGACTTCTTCGCCAACTTCCTGGAGATAGGTAATGATCCGTTTATTTGGATCGAGATCGGCATTCATCTGGGTGTAATACCCTAACTGAACCGTTTCTCCTAACGAAATCGTGCCGCTATCCAGCTTCTGTCTGCCGGCGATAATGTTGAGCAAGGTTGACTTACCGGCACCGTTTTGCCCGGTAATGCCGATTCGGGTTCCCGGCTGAACCAACCAGTTAAAATCGTTTAATACGACCTGATGACCGAAGCTCAGGTTGGCGTGGTTCATTTCGATCACTTTCTTGCCGAGTCGCGCACTAGCAATCTGAATTGGATCCAGTTGCTGATCAGGTGCGGGGGCATCGTCTTTGGCCGCTTGCAATTCTTTGAATCGATTGATGCGCGCCTGTTGCTTGGTTGACCGCGCCTGGGCGCCCGCGTGCATCCAGGCAAGCTCCTGGCGATAAAGCTGGGCCTGTTTGTGGTTAGCCGATTTTTCGGCCTCCAGTTGATCAGCCTTTTTGGCGACATATGCCTGATAGTTGCCTTGGTACTGGAAAAGTCGGCCGCGATCCAACTCAAAAATGCGATTGGTGACGCGATCCAAAAAATAGCGATCGTGGGTGACCACGAGTAAGGCGCCGCGATAATTACTTAAATATTTTTCGAGCCAGGCGATAGAATCAAAGTCAAGATGGTTCGTCGGCTCA
This sequence comes from Lacticaseibacillus casei DSM 20011 = JCM 1134 = ATCC 393, assembly GCF_000829055.1. Lineage (NCBI taxonomy): Bacteria > Bacillati > Bacillota > Bacilli > Lactobacillales > Lactobacillaceae > Lacticaseibacillus > Lacticaseibacillus casei. The sequence continues at coordinate 1,291,031 of NZ_AP012544.1, read as the reverse complement.
TCCAGCAACAGGAGATCAGGTGATTCAATTAAAACCTGCGCCAGTCCTACCCGCTTTTGCTGCCCGCCGGAGAGGCTACCGACCCGAGCCGACAAGTCATCAATATGCAGCTGTGTCAGAATCGTCTTAATGTCGGTTTCGGCCGACCAAGCATCTTCTTGGGTCATGCGGGCATCGGCTTTGGTGTAGGCATCGGTTTTCGCCTGATTCAGCGGATCCTTGGTGTAGGCAGCCAATGCCCGTTCATACTGCCGAATAGCCTGAAAAACCGGCGAATCGCCGCGATAAATGGCATCCATAATCGGCAGCTCAGGATCAAGATCAGGTACTTGGGCCAGGTAGCTGATGCGATAATTCTTCGGCGTTTTAACCGTGCCGGCGTCTAATGCTTCCAGCCCAGCCAAGGCGCGAATCAGCGTGGTCTTTCCGGTACCGTTCACCCCGATCAACCCGATGCGTTCGCCTTCATTGATTAAAAAGTCGATTTGTTTGAATAATTGCTTGTCACCGTATGCCTTGCTCAGGCCTTCTGCTGTTAGCGTCTGCATGTTGTCCCTCATTTCCCTTGTATCGTTGTCCATCTTAGCAAGAAGCAAGGCACAAGAAAAGGCCGACTCACTTGTCGACCTGTCTGTTTGCTGCCTTAAATCCGCGGGTATTCGTCGTCCACGGTATGTTGGGCATCGATAACGATGTAAAGATGACCATTCTTGGCTAGCTTACTGGTTTGATACTCATTATCAAGCCCACTCGGATCTTTTTGCTTAAACGGGAAGTAAATTTGAACCTGCTTTTTGGCTTCGGCATCGAATACCAAGTCCATTTTTTCAATGTCCTGATATTTCGTAGCGCGACCAAACATGCCCATTTCAAGTGAACCGGTGTTGATGTCGCTTGATTTGACATGATCGGCTTCCGGCAAAATTTCAACCTTGAAGCTCTTGCAAGGATGAATTTCCTGAATCTGGCCGCCGTGAATCCGCCCATAACTGGTGGTTACCCGGCTGATCCAGACATCGGCCAGCTCATCATGCTGGACCGTCCATTCATCACCATTACGAAAATGAAAAACCAATTGTTCAAAAACATGTTCTGCCATTAGAAATCCCCCTTCACGATCACAACAGCATCAAGGTCGGCCAGAAACTTTTGGGAAGCCTTGCGACCATGCATTGATCCTGATGTGACGTTGTTGTATGTGCTTACATGCTCATCATAACACACTCACTGCCGTTCTCGAGACATTTCAATTGCTGCAGGCAACAACTTTTTGGGATCATTGGGCAAAACACCGGCCACAACCTGTGATTCAACCTGATGCAGCAATTTTCCCATTTCGGGGCCGGGACGAACACCGGCTGTGATTAAATCACGTCCGGTCAGTGCCAGCTCCTTTTTTGAGTGAATTGGCAGCCGGGCATATGCTGCCGCCAGCGCCTGTCGATCAAAGTTCGGTTCCAGTAAGGCGGCCACTTCACCAGCAACTGCCACAGCCCGGGAGCCGGCAGTATACAAATCCCAGGGAGTCGGCGTCGATATTTTGGCCAGCAGCGTCACCGTCTGACTGACTAGGTCAATTAAGTCGTTAGATTGCTTCCAGGCTTTTAAGGTTGGTTCCGGATCTAGCTTGAGCATAAAAAGCAGCGCGCTCCAACCACTGGCAATGCCGCTAAAAGGGGTGTCCGGCAGCTCGCTAAAGTGCCATAAAGCCGTTCTCTGGCCAGCCAGTGCCGGGGCATACGCGAACAATCCGGTCGTCACAAAGTCTTGAATACCAAACCGCCGATCAATCCCGATCAACAGCCGATTAAATTCCGCCGCAATCCGTTCAACCGAAATATGCTTTAGCAACGGAGCATTTGCCGTAATCGCTTCTTTGGTCGCCGGCTCAATGTGAAAACCCAGCTGACTTTCAAACCGGACGGCGCGCATCATCCGCAGCGCATCCTCGTGAAAACGCTCGTGCGGATCACCAACTGCCCGCAACTCGTGCTTTTTCAAATCGGCTAGACCGTCGAATAAATCAATAATCGTGCCGTCATGGCGAACGGCCAAGGCATTAATCGTAAAATCCCGGCGCTTGAGATCTTCTGCCAACGAACGGACAAATGTCACGTGATCCGGCCGCCGAAAATCCTGATACCGTGACTCGGTTCGAAATGTGGTGACTTCGTATCCCGTCCCATGGTCCAACACCATCACAGTCCCATGCTCGATACCGGTATCGACGGTGCGCTTAAAAATGCGCTTAATCTCCTCCGGGTAGGCTGAGCTGGCGATATCGACATCATGGATCGGCAGCCCTAACAACGCATCGCGCACACTGCCACCGACAAAATAGGCTTCATAACCGGCTGCTTCGATTTTTTTTAAAATAGGAATTGCCGCTTGAAAATCAGGCTGCTTTAAATCTAACTGCATTTACGCTACTCCTTTTGTTTTGGTGTTGACCTCACCTCAAAAACACCGCAAGATAAGATTTCTGTTAGAATGAGCTTAAATTCTTTTTTGGGAGGCACCTTATGTCACGCAACATGCGGATTTGTCTGGATCTTTTGATGATTGTTCTCGGTTGTGCTTTATACGGATTTGGCTTGGTCTATATTAACATTGCCAACCACCTGGCAGAAGGCGGCGTCACGGGGATTACGCTGCTGATTCGTTACTGGTGGCACGTGGACCCGGCTTATAGCACGGTACTGCTTAATATCCCGCTTCTCATCGTGGGTTATAAGTTTCTGGGAAAACGGGCGCTGGCATATACGATTTTCGGAACGTTAATGTTATCGGCATGGCTATGGATCTGGCAACGGGTCCCACTGAGCATCGACATTCATCATGATTTATTCATTTCCGGGGTACTGGCCGGTATTTTTGGCGGTTTTGGCAGCGGCTTGATTTACCGCCACGGCGGCACAACTGGCGGCACCGATGTTGTGGCCAGAATTGTCGAGCAACAAACCGGGGTGCCGATGGGGCGGACGCTGCTCATTTTTGATGCAATTGTTTTGACCATTTCGCTGACTTATTTGAACCTTGAATTGATGATGTACACACTGCTGGGTGCCTACGTCTTTTCCCGCATTGTTAACTTTACGCTGGATGGCGCATATGCAGCCAAAGGTGTGCTGATTGTTTCGGACCACAGCCAGGCAATTGCCACGGCAATTATGAATGATCTTGAACGCGGCACCACCTTTTTGCACGCGGAAGGCGGCTTTGCGCATGATCGCAAGCAAGTCGTTTACGCGGTTGTTGCCTCAACGGAAATCGCCTATACGAAACGGTTGATCGAGGCCATCGATCCCCACGCCTTCATCAGCATTCTGGATGTCCACGAGGCATTGGGCGAAGGCTTCACCTACCAAAAGAAACGGCGGCGACTTCTATTCGGCCACTAATCCTTCGCACTTTAATCTGCCTCATCATTGAGTTCATCTAACCGCATTTGCATGTCATCATCGGTCGGCACCAATTTCAGGTAACGAACCAAGGCTGCCTTAAGCTCGGCGCGGGCACCGGTTGACTGGAAGAAATCAATCAAATCATGAAGAAAGTCTGGCGAATCCTGGAAGCGATTGAACGCTAACAGATAATTCTCCCGGGCTTTTTTAACGTCATCCAGCCGATCATAACTTTTAGCCATGTTCCAATAAATCTGCGGGTCGACATCACCGCTGCGATCAATCTGGCTAAGAAAATCGATATTCTCCTGATCACGTTCCTGCTGCACCAGAAAATTACTCCAGGCCAACATATTACCTTGATCTTCCGGATCGATTTTCAGTGCTTTTTGTAAATAATTTTCGGCTAAATCGGGATTATCTTCACTAAGCGCCAGTTTGCCGCCTAACGCATATAAGTCGGGGTTCGTGTTATCGACCATGACTCCCGCTTGAACGGTGTCTAAGGCCTTATCAGGCTGATTCTGGGCCTCATACGCACGTGCCAACGGTAAATAAGCATTGGCATAACTTGGATCGGTGTCAATTACCGCCTGTAAGTTGGTAATGGCCTTGACCGGATCATCCAACTGCAAATACAAACCGCCAAGTTCAAATCGGCCATTGAGATCCAATGCATCCACACCGACATCCTCATAAGCAGCCACTGCGTCTTCATATTGGCCGGTTTGCGCCAGACTGGCCGCCAGCCGCGCTTCAATGTTAACCCCGGCAAGTTCCTTGGTTCCGCCCGCAAGAAGCTCGTTGTACGCCGCAATTGCCTGAGGAAAATGGCCCCAGTCAAAATAAAACTCACCAAGCGCAAATGTAACGATCGGCTCTTTGGGCGCCAGTTTCTTGGCTTCCAATAACTTCTGCTCACTAACTTCATACAACCCCAGAGTCTGATAAACATCGGCTGCGCTTACCAAACTTTGGACATAAGCCGGATCGCCTGGCTGAATGCGACTCAGATAATCCAGTGCAGCATCTGTATCGCCGTCAGAAACCGCAATATCGGCTAAAGCAGTGGCCAAGTCGCCTTGATCCGGATAACGACCTAACAGGCCTTGATACAGCCGCTTAGCCTGGCCATTGAAGCCCATGGCGTAAAGTTCTTCAGCTAGATTATATTGGGTTTCGTCGTCATCATGCTTCAAAACCTGCGTAAAAAGTTGCCGCGCCGTTTCCATCTGACCTGCCTCAAGTGCATCGAGCATTTTTTGTGCGTAACTCATAGCTGCCTCCGTATCTGAAAAGCCAAAATAAATTCCATATGCATAAGTTTAACATGTGTGAGCGTGAGCCGACGCGGGAGAAGCCGGAGTGTAAGTGGCCTTGGGCGTGATGGCGGGCTTTGCCATTACTACCAAGGCCCTTACACGCAGGCTTCTGCGCCGGTGAACGCGTTAATGTGAGCGTGAACCGGTACTTGAGCCAGTAACCACATCATGACTTATCACTGCCAAAACGCGCAAAAACCGAGTCCGCTAAGACTCGGTTTTTGGTGATGCTTTAATAGCTGACTCAATTGAACCGTTTATTTAACGGCATCCTTGAGTGCTTTACCAGGCTTGAATGCTGGTACTTTAGATGCTGGGATCTTGATCTCGGCACCGGTTTGTGGGTTGCGACCCTTACGAGCAGCACGCTCACGAACTTCGAAGTTACCAAAGCCGATTAATTGAACCTTGTCACCCTTTGAAAGGGAATCCTGGATGGAACCGAAAACTGCATCAACAGCTGCGGTTGCGTCCTTCTTGGTCAAACCGGTTGCAGTTGCAACGCTTTCGATCAATTCTGCTTTATTTGCCATGAACATTTCACCTCCATAATTGATTAGATGCGTGAACACCTAAACATGTCCATTCCTGACCGCTCAGGAATGAAGAAACAATGATAATTATGTATCACCATTTCAGGTTTAAACATAGCATAGCAAGCCCGCCGTGACAAGGTTTTTGCCAAAATTTTTGGCCGATAATCGCGGATTGGTTATCGAAAATCTCGATTTATTGAATGAAAAGTCATTATCCAACATTGTAAAAATTATTTACGTTGACGGGCAATGACGTGAATCGGCGTCCCGCTAAAATCAAATGCCTGACGCAACTGGTTTATGAGAAACCGCTCGTAAGAAAAGTGCAATAAATCAGGATCATTCACGAAAACCACGAAAGTTGGCGGTTTGACGGCCACTTGCGTCATATAGTAAATTCGCAAGCGTTTCCCATTAACTGTCGGTGTTGGTGTGACAGTAATGGCATCCATCAAGACATCATTCAACACGCTACTCTGAATTCGCCGGGTTTGGTTTTCTGAAACCTCGACGATCATAGCTGGCAAGCTCTGTAAACGTTGTTTGGTCTTAGCTGAGACAAAAATTATCGGCGCATAATCCAGATATTGGAATTCCTGGCGAATCAAATTCTCAAAATCTTTCATGGTGTGATTATCTTTTTCGACCGTATCCCATTTATTCACCACGATAATAATACCGCGTCCAGCTTCATGGGCATAACCGGCGACTTTCTTGTCCTGTTCGCGAATGCCTTCTTCCGCATTAATGACGACCAAAACCACATCTGATCGGTCAATCGCACGTAAAGCCCGCAGTACGGCGTATTTTTCCGTATTTTCGTAAACCTTGCCGCGTTTACGAATCCCGGCGGTATCAATCATTGTAAATGTTTCGCCATCGGCTTCAAACTTGGTGTCGATGGCGTCGCGCGTTGTGCCTTCAATGGGACTCACGATGACGCGATTCTCCCCTAGAATAGCATTCACAAGCGATGACTTCCCGACATTCGGGCGGCCAATCAGACTGAACTTAATACTATCGTCTTCAACTGAATTGGCTTCTTTGGGGAACGCCGCCAAAACAGCATCCAAAACATCGCCTAAACCGATGCCATGGGTACCGGAAAGCGGAAATGGTTCGCCAAAGCCTAATGAATAAAAGTCATAGATATCCTGCCGGCGCTCTGGATTATCGACTTTGTTTACAGCCAAAACAACCGGCTTTTTCGCTCGATAAAGTATCTGTGCCACCCGTTCATCAGCGTCAGTGACACCTGCTTCGACACTGGTCAGAAACAGAATCACATCGGCCTCCTCAATGGCAATTTCAGCCTGATCTTTAATTTGGGACAGAAACGGCTCATCGCCGAGATCAATCCCGCCAGTATCAATGACCGCGAATTCTTTGCCTAACCATTCGCTTTTACCGTAAATCCGGTCACGCGTGACGCCTGGCGTATCTTCAACAATCGAAACCCGTTCACCGAGAATCCGATTAAAAATAGTCGATTTACCGACGTTGGGCCGGCCGACAATGGCAAGTGTTGGTAAAACCATGTTATGGCCTCCTTTCTTTGCTGAGGTCTTTTATTAGCACCTTTAAAATGTATCGCAACCGATCCGCTGATTTTTACGTGCAACAGACCGTTAGCCATAAAAAAAGTTGAGCCAAGGCTCAACTTTTTAAAGGACGGAACAATTACTTGTTGTCATCCTGATCATCGTTCTTACCTTTAGCAGCGTCTTTCAACGCATCGCCCAAGATATCACCAAGTGAGAAGCCGGAATCATCTTGCTGATACTCAGCAGGAATCGATGTCGACTGATGACGATCATTGCCACGACGCGGACGGGATGAGCGGCGACGTTCGTTGTTGCCGTTGTTATTGCCGCCTTCGTGCGATGGCGCTTCGCTGGCGCCTGCCGGACGATCCTGCAATGCTTTGATGGACAATGCCAAGCGGTGTGCGTCAGGGTCAACTGACAGCACTTTAACCTTCACTTCTTGGCCTTCCTTTAAAACATCTGCTGGCGTTGCAACATGTTCATGTGAAATCTGGGAAATATGAACAAGGCCTTCGACACCAGGGAATACTTCGACAAATGCGCCAAATGTCGTCAAACGCTTAACCGTGCCGGTCAAAACTGAGCCAGCCGGTGCTTTTTCTTCAATATTATCCCATGGCTGTGGCAAGGTTGCCTTGATGGACAAGGAGATCCGATTACGGTCAGGATCAACATTCAAAACCTTAACCTTAATCTCTTGACCAACCTTCAAGACATCACTTGGCTTATCAACATGGTCGAATGAAATTTCAGACACATGAACCAAACCATCCACACCGCCGAGATCAACAAAGGCACCAAAGTTGGTCAACCGAGCAACCTTACCTTCAACGACATCGCCTGGTTGAATCTTAGCAAAGATTTCTTTGCGTGCTTCAGCCTTACTTGCTTCAACAATAGCCCGATGCGAAAGAATCAAGCGGTTTTCACTAGGTTCGATTTCAATAATCTTAAATTCGAGTTCTTTGCCTTTATATTGATTGAGATCTTCAACAAAGTGATCTTCAACCATTGATGCCGGGACAAAGCCACGAACACCGGCATTGACAACCAAGCCACCTTTGACAACGCTGGTGACAGGTGCCGTGATGGTTTCGCCGGCTTCATATTTAGCCTGGATTTCTTTCCAAACCTTTTGTGCTTCAAGACGGCGCTTGGACAGCAAGAACTGACCATTTTCTTTATCTTTGCCAACCGTTGAAAGCACAACTAAATCAAGTTTGTCGCCGACCTTGGCAACATCGTGAATGTCATCGATTGGCTGAGTTGATAACTCCTTGATCGGGACCACGCCTTCGACGCCTGTTCCTTCGATCCCAACGATCAATTGTTTATCTTCAACAGCAAGGACATCTGCCTTAACAGTGTCACCAATCTTTACTGTAGTGACACTCTTAAGGGCGTCCGCCATTGTTTCGGTGTTCTCATTAACGTTATTATCACTCATGCCAAAAAATCCTCCTATGCAGCTGTATACTGGATCTATTGTACTTGAAAACGAAACAAATTACCAGCGCTTATTTCGCTCCGGTTAACTACTGCGTTTTCGTTTCTGCCACTAATGCAAGAATCCGCGCCACGACCTCATCAATTGACATATTCGTCGTATCGATCCGAATCGCGTCAGACGCCTGCCGTAACGGCGACACAGCCCGATGGGAATCTTTACGGTCCCGCTCGGCAATTTCTGCTTCAAGTGTTGCCAGCGGCGTCGTGATCCCCTTTTGAATATTTTCTTTATAGCGCCGCTTAGCACGCTCTGTAACTGACGCTACCATGAAAATTTTCAAAGCAGCGTTTGGCAAAACGGTTGTCCCGATATCACGGCCATCCATCACAATATCATGAGTCGCCGCAATATCACGCTGCCGCTTGACCAATTCGGTTCGCACGCGCGGTAACGCGGAAACCTGGGACACATTATTCGTCACATCGGGTTCACGAATGGCCAGCGTCACGTCCTCGTCATTCATGAAAACCCGTTGTTCCGTTTCGCCGGGGGCAAACCGAATCACCATCTTGGCGAGATGCTGCATAATGGCTGCTTCATCGTCCAGCGGTAATTGATCCTTAAGCGCCATATATGTGACGGTACGATACATCGCACCGGTATCGCAATAAATAAAGCCCAATTTCTTGGCGACAAGTTTTGCAATGGTACTTTTGCCGGCACTTGCCGGGCCGTCGATCGCAATCTGCATGAATTTCCTCCACAACACACGCCCCTGTTCATCTTATCAATGGCTCGAACAGGGGCGCGTTACATTTATTTCACTTTTAAAACGGTTCCGGGTGTCAGACTGGAATTGGCGCTAAGGCCGTTCAACTGCAAAAGTTCATCCAACGACATATTATGGTTACGGGCAATCCGGTAAAGATTATCCCCGGACATCACCGTGTACGAGTTAGCTGCAGTGCTAGCAGTACTGGCCTGACTCGGCGCTGTAGATGCGACACTAGGTGCTTGGGAAGAGGGAGCAGTTGTCGAAGTAGCAGTTGTAGCTTCTTTACTTGCCACATGTTGAGTCGACGGCTGCTGACTGCTTGCTTCTTTCGTAGAAGCTGAAGAAGCCTTTGCCGCTTTAGAAGACTTTTCGGATTTTTTAACCTTTGATCGATGGCTGGCTTTCTTGGCGCTCTGAATCACCACTTTATCATTTGACAAATTTGAGCCACTGCTACCTTGGCTGCCCCAAACCTTGACGTAAATAATTGGCGATAAAACGAGCAAAATCAAAATAATTGCCAAAATCCATGTAAATTTTGAGCTGCCTTGGCGTTTTTTACGGGTGGCCAATCGACTTAAATTGCCTTGGTCATCACGATCATCATCGAAAAGAGTTTCCCAAGGCTTGTTTTGATCGTCACGCTTATGTTCTTGATCCGCACTGTCATGTTGGTGTTTATCTTTTTCGGCCATCACGAACCTCCTCACTACATGGATTTATTGTATCATATCGCAGCAAATCAGGACGCTGCTTATCTAAAGATTTGCCTAAAAACGGCTTGCCAGTGTGTCGGCTGGGTTGTCTGATGTCTTTTTTCTGTGACAAAAATTTGTAAGACGTCCGACGTCACTCGGCCGCAGCAAAATGAGCCATGTGCCGGAACCGGTGAATCAAAGTGCTTAAGTAATAACGCCCGTCGACAACCGGATGCGTTGACAAAAGCTGCCATCGCCGTAAAACTATTCTGTTTTTCCGTCATTCGCTTCTCAAGTTGCTGCTGCGTTTGAAGCAGCGAAAAGCCGGCCGTAATATACGCTTCAATCAAGCTGACTTGCGGGTCATCAAAATTGCGATAAATCTCCGGGTGGGCAAAAATAGTCTGAATCATCGTTTGGTCAGGCAACATCCCTGCCAGCGCCTGACTGCGTTTCAGGTCATCCTGAGTCACCACCATCGCCGCTAAACTAGGCGCCCCATCACGTCCGGCGCGACCGATTGCCTGGTAATACGCTTCAAGCGATTCGGGTACATGTAAATGAACGACAAGGCGGACATTTGCCTTATCGATGCCCATGCCAAAAGCACTTGTGGCGCAAATCACCTGAAGCTGATCGGATTGAAACTGCCGCTGAATCAAATCACGCTGATGCTGGTCCAATCCGGCATGATAAAAGGCGGCTGCCGTCCCGCCTTTTTGCAATTCGCCGGTCAGGTTCTCAGATGCTGCTCGGGTCGGACAGTACACAATCGTTGACCCAATGTTTGCTGCCATAATATGTTGAAGCTCCTGATGCTTTGCTTCCTCATTGGAACAGACATCAACCCCGAGAAAAATATTCGGGCGATCAACCGAACCGGCAATGGTGACTGGGTTTTGCATGCCCAATTGCGTCAAAATATCTGTGCGAACCCGTTCAGGAGCGGTTGCCGTGAGTGCCAAAACGGCATCAACGTGTAATTGGCTTCGGACTTGTCCCAACTGTAAATAGGCCGGGCGAAAATCCGGACCCCATTGAGAAATACAATGCGCCTCATCAACCACAAACAAGCCCAAATCAAGTCGCTTGAGTGCCGCCAATACATCCGCACGCTGCAACATTTCCGGAGAGATGAAAAGATAGCGATACTGACCCAAATTTCGCAAAACTTCAGGAAACACATTTGGGGCAATTTGTCCCGACAAAGCCAAGACCCGCTTCTCACCCGCCGCCTGTAGCCGCCCGACCTGATCATGCATCAAAGCAATTAAAGGCTCGATAATCAACGTCGGCTTTGCTTTGATGATCGTTGGCAACTGATAACAAAGCGACTTACCGCTACCGGTTGGCAGTATCCCCAAAGTATCCTGCCCTGCTAAGATTGCCTGAATAATTGCCTTTTGTCCGGGCCGAAAATGGTAAAAGCCGAAATGGTCGGCCAATAAAGTTTCAAGTTGCGGCACGCGGCCATCTCCCTTGCAGTTTAAAAATCTGAAACAAACGAATCTGAAAAAATTCACTGTCCGGAATCGTCGCCAGTAACGTCTGATGATCCTGCCATTGATCCACCTGATCCAAAGCGTGATGCACCGCTGGCGGAATCAGTCTGGCTATCGAAACATCCTGACCCATGATAGCGGCTAATAGTAGATGCTCTTTGACAGTACTCATTTTGCGATGACTTTGTGCGGCAACTGTCGCCAAATCAACGCCTAACCGAACTTGCTTCAAGGTCGCTTGAGCCGGACGCGTCACCAACTCCTGCGGTCCACCCCACAAGGCATACCATTGATTCTTGGCTGCAGCAATTTCCTGAATCAACGCAGCTAACGCATTCACATTGGCAAAATGTGCCGATAATGTTGCCGGTTGGCGCTGACCTGCGTAATTGTGCCCGATCAGGTTGGCGGCGAGCTCATCAGCAAGCGACGCCGGTAATCGCTCAAAAAGATCGGTTAATTCATCAACCGCTGTCTGAACACGCGTTTGTCGATACCAGCGCTTCACAGCCTGCTGGGTTCCCCAATCAGTACTGATCGGTCGGTAAGCTTGCGAATGATAGCTGGCTTCGGATAAAACCTGAACTGCTAAAAAGAAGCGCGGTGCGAACCTGTCAACCCGCATCCATGGTTGGTAGTAAGCAGATAGTGACACCTTCTGTGCTGCTTGAATCCGACGCTTTTGGCCGCTTTCCGTTAACACCAATCCGGTTTCCGTGGCCGCTAAACATTTTTGTGCTTTTAGCTTCGCCACGGCGGCTAAAAACGCCTCCTTCGATAATCCGGGATAAAGATGGAGCCATTGCAACTGATGATGACTCAAAGCCGCATAGAGGATAGAAATCGTTTGTTTGCCTGTCAGCAGGCCAAACACCGACCGTTCGCGGCGTGGTTGGGTATTAAAAAATTGAATCACCAAGTCCGGCAACAAAATAAGCACCTCTTTTTACGGTTATTATTGTACAATGACAGGTAGTTGAAATCATGACAAAAGATTGAAGGCGAATATGATAATGGCTTTATATGGCAGAGTGGAACGACCTGAATGTATCGCGTGTGGTTTATGTCAGATGCTGGCGCCAGACTTATTTGACTACGATCAGGCAGGCATCGCCTATTATAAGCCTGATCGCAATACCGGCACAAAAGCGCTTGATGATCAGGCAAAGATTCACTTTCGTTTAGCGTATAAACGGTGCCCGACGCATGCAATCAAACGCAGCGACCATCCGTTTGCAGCCGATCCTTATACGCCAACCAAGGCAGAATAAGTCAGCTGTCTCTCTCATACACCGATTAACACTCTATCGCGCGTTTTAAAATCAAGTTAGCCACTTTTATTACAAATTTGGGACAATAAAAAACATCAAGAACAGATATCCTGTATCATTGAAGTTCCAACACAAACAATGAAAGAGGTATTGTCCTGATGCATGAACAGGATATCACACGTCGTCAACCAGGTCATCATTTGTCTCAAATGGAACGCGGTAGAATTGCAGAACTTTACGCCACCGGCACCTCCAAACGCGAAATTGCTGCCAAAATTGGCGTCTGCCATCAAACCATCAATAATGAGATTGACCGAGGGACTGTCAAGCAGGCTAAGCGCATTAATGGCAAACTGATCTATCATACGGAATATAGTCCTGAAGCTGCTCAGACGCGCTATGAGACCGCACGTCTGAATTGTCATAGGCCGGATAAATTCGCCGCTACAAGCCACTTCCTGGCCTGGTACGTTAATCAGGCCAAGACTGAACACTGGTCGCCTGATGCAGCCGTTGGCGCCGCACGGCGAGCCAAGCTATTCACCCCTGAGGAGATGGTGTGCACAACCACTTTATATCGCTACATCGATGATCAACGCTTAGAAATTCGGAACATCGATCTCGTGGAGAAGGCAAATCGGCGGACCAAGCAACACAAGAGCACTAAGCATAAGCGCCTAGCCGGCCGCAGTATTGAGGAGCGTCCTAAGGCTGTCGAACGCCGCAAGCAGTTCGGACATTGGGAGATGGATACCGTTGTCGGGAAACGCAATGGCCGTGAGAGCGTCATCCTTAGCCTGATTGAGCGGAAGACTCGTTGCCAACTTCTCCGACTGATCGACGGCCGAGACTCGGACTCTGTGGAGTTTGCGTTACGAGAAATCAAGCTTGAGTGGGGTGACTGTCTGCGCACGATTACCGCAGACAATGGCCCGGAGTTCTCGACTCTGGATAAGGCCTTTGAGGACACAGATACAGACATCTTCTACGCGCATTCATACACCTCATGCGATCGCGGCTCCAACGAGGCCCACAATCGCATGATTAGACGTGACTACCCAAAAGGCGAGTCGCTGGATGATGTTAGTCCCAGCCAGGTGCTGGCTACCCAAGACCGTCTTAACGGGCTTCCCCGGAGAAAGCTAGACTACCGTGGCCCCCAGGAGTGTTTTGAGACCGAAGTGCGCCGGACTCGGCGTTCAGCACAACACGTAAGCTAAACAATGAACAACTCATAAGATAACAGGCTGTTCTTGGGAGTGTCTCAACACCCCGGCTAACTTGTTCTTGCAATTTGGGATTAACACTCTATTCATACACTACGCCGTTTTCAAATGATGCCTGCTTGTAGCCAAGTCGCGCAAAAAAACTTCCGCCAAATTGACGGAAGTTTTTGTTTACAAACGTGCAGTTGCTAAAGGTTCCAAAAATCCTCAACGAATCAATTAGTGGCTCATCTGCATTTCTTGACGGGCAAGCCAAGGTGCCAGTGCCTTCGCAATCGCAAAGAAGGCGACTGAAATCACGACACCCTTAATCAGATTGAATGGCACAACGCCAATCAGCACATAACGGGTTAGCGACATGCCTAAGTTGAAATTGAAGACCGCCATGTACATCGGCGTGATGACCAGCCAGTTCAGAATACTCATCACGAAAGTAAGGCTTAGGGTACCTAAAACAAGACCTTCGACTTGGCGCCATAAACTGTGCTTGCCGCGAACGGTGTAAACTACCGGCAGTAAGAAGCCAACACTGGCAATAAAGGCTGCCAAATCGCCGATGAGGTTCACAACGCCGCCTCCGGTCAAGGCAAAATGGACCAGACTCCGAATAAAGGCAACACCGATGCCGCCAACCGGTCCATAAAGCAGCCCTCCTAGCAACACAACCAAGTCAGATAAATCCAACTTCAAGAATGGAAACGCCGGAATAATAGGAAACGAGAACATCATCAATACGTAACCGATCGCCGCTAAAAGTGCGATACCCACCAAACGATGAACTTTAGAACGACTTGCCATAATACATAACCTCCATGAGGCCGTCTTCCGGAACTTAAAAAGACCTATTCCTCCTTCAGGGGGGAATAGGTCTCGATTGAATGCAGATTCAAAAAAGCCCCATCTTCTTCCATCTAGACTATCACTATCGGTACCGGATTCACACCGGTTCCACCGCAAACGCGGGTCGCGGACTATACCGCCGGTCGGGAATTACACCCTGCCCTGAAGACGAACCAATTATTTAATTACAGACATACTTTATCAGAGGTGCGGCTTAAATTCAAGCACTTGCCTTGAAAACGTTAACAACTTAATGTTTTTCGTCCTGATCACCGGTAAGTTGCCGTAAATCATGCAACTCCTGCGGTTTAATCTCACGGTGTTCTCCCGGCTGCAAACCGGCAAGAGTCAGGTTGCCATAAGCTTCACGGGACAGCTTGATCACCGGGAAACCAACCGTTTTAAACATCTTCTTCACCTGATGATTCATGCCTTGATGAATGGTGAGCGCCACAATCGCTGTTTTCTTTGCCTTATCTGTCGACAGAATCTCGAATTTTGCTGGTGCCGTCATTTTACCGTCAATGACCACCCCGGCTTTAAGCGGCGCTAAGGCAGGTCGATTCGGAATGCCTTCCACTTTGGCGACATACTTTTTCTCGAGTGCATAGCGCGGATGCATGAGGTGGTTGGCTAACTCGCCATCATTAGTCATCACTAACAAACCGCTGGTGTCATAGTCTAGACGGCCAACCGGGTAAAGTCGTTCGCGAATATCTTCAAAATAATCAGTGACGACTTTCCGGCCTTTGTTGTCCTCGACCGCGCTAATCACGCCACGCGGTTTATAAAACAGAAAATACCGTTTAGCTTCTTTGCCAATTGGAACACCATCTACTTCAACGTCATCATGCGGACCGACTTTAATGCCCATTTCAGTGGTCACTTGGCCATTGACTTTCACATGTCCCGAGGCAATGAGCGTCTCTGCATGACGGCGTGAGGCGATGCCGGCATTGGCAATGACTTTTTGCAATCGTTCAGTTTTGGTTGTCATCTTGTTGGTTTTGCTCCATTTTCTTATCGTCTTCAGCCTGTTGGGACTGACCATCATCACGAAATGCTGTAAAAAGATCGACTTCACCGGTATCTTCAGGTGCATCGGCCAATGGCGGCAGATCAGCCAACCGATTGAGGCCAAAGTAATCAAGGAAAAACTGGGTGGTCGCATACAGAATCGGCCGTCCCGGCGCTTCTTTACGGCCGGCTTCTTTAATCAGTTGCCGGGATGCTAATGTTGTCAGCGCACCGGAACTTTGAACGCCCCGAATTTCGTCAATTTCGATTCGCGTAATCGGTTGCTGATAAGCAATGATGGCTAAAACTTCCAGCGCTGCCTGTGACAAACCAGCAGCAGGCGGACCGGCAAAATACTTTTTGATAGCAGCGGCAAAGGCCGGTTTGGTTAACAAGTAGTAGCGGTCAGCAAATTGTTGAACCTGTAAGCCGCGCTGCTCGTCGGCGGCCAGCTTTTGCTGATATGCCTCTAGCTGTTGGCGCATCGCACTTTCGCTGATTTCCAAAATCCCGGCAAGTTCGCCTAGGGTCACGCCGCTTTCACCTGCTGTATACAGAATAGCTTCTAATACCGGCTCCATTAAGCGGCCTCCTTCAGCGTCACCGTGATCGGATCAAACGGCGCATCTTGTTCGCAAATCACCTGATCACTTTTCATCAGTTCCAACAAAGCCAAAAAGGTCGTAACCACTTGCTCAACCGAATGAACCGCCAATAAATCAGCAAAAAGACACTGGCCGTCTTTTTGTAACGTCTTCAGAACTTCTCCAATGCGTTTTTCGACCGACACCGGCTCGGTTTCAATATGGGCAATCGTCTGGCGGGCCGCCTGTTGCGCCTTCATCACCCGAGCCATTGCAGCTTGCAGGTCAATCAATTTGACGGTTCCCGGAGCGAGCGGCACAGCCATTTTCTCGTCTGGTAATGTCGTCGGCTTGGCAAAGGATTGTGCCCGCTTAGCTTCCCGGTGCTTTAAATCTTTGGCTGCTTCTTGGTAAACCTGATAAGTCAACAGTTGGGCCACTAAATCTGCCCGCGGATCGGTTGGCTCCTCCGGCTCAGTGGTTTCCGGTTCCGGTTGCGGCAACAAAAGCCGGCTTTTTAAAACCATTAAATTAGCGGCCATGACAAAATAATCGCCGGCTACATCCAGCGCCAGATCCTGCATCTGGTGCAGGTAATCAAGGTACTGGGTGGTAATCTCGGCGATCGGAATATCGTAAATATCCACTTCGTTTGTCCGAATCAAATGCCACAGCAAATCCAACGGTCCGGAGAAATCATTCAGCACGAGTGTCAGTGCCATGGTCATCCTCTTTTCGAAACTTGTTAAAAGCAGCTATCAATGACGCATGCTCTAAAGCACCCATCAATTTCTTATCAGGAAAAAGCGCCGTCAACTCTGTCAATGCGGCAAAAGCGGTCGCTTGATCACGGAAATTCGGTGAAAAGCTCAAATGCCGCACCAAAACAAAATCATCACTTAACTCGATACCGATCACACCGACAAAATCATGCCCTTGCTTATACAAATACAGCGCATGCGAATCGTCTTCGGTGTACATCTTAAGTTCGGTCTTCAAGTGTCCGACATCTTTGAGATCGGGAATAAAAGACAAAAGTCCCATGGCGATCTTCTCGTAGTCGTTTTTGTATTTAACCAGCATATTTGCCTCCAAGAGATACTCTCGTAACACTCTATCATACAAACCGCGTTGGGGCAATGTACTCCTTAACCACGCGGATGCGTTTTATGGTAGACCGCAACCAAATGCTGATTACTAAGATGCGTGTAAATCTGCGTCGTACTAATGTCACCATGTCCCAATAATTCCTGAACAACCCGTAAATCTGCCCCGTTTTCAAGCAGTCGCGTTGCAAAACTGTGCCGCAGCGTATGCGGGGTGACATCTTTTTGAATGCCGACACTGGCAATATAGGCTTTTAAATTCTTCCAAATTGCCTGCCGGGTGAGCGCATGTCCATGAAAATTGACGAAAACAGCTTTAGGTTGGTGCTGCTTAATCAACCGTGGCCGCGCATCACGCAAATATCGATTAACCCACTCTGTTGCCTGGGGACTGATTGGCACGAGCCGCTCCTTGTCACCTTTCCCGGTCACCTGCAACAAGTTCATGGCTAAATGCAGTTGATCCATGCGTAACTCGATGAGTTCCGACACGCGCAACCCGGTCGCATACATCAATTCAAAAATGGCGCGATCACGCAGGCCAAGTGGTTTCGTAATATCCGGTTTGGCCATAAGCGCGTCGATTTCTGGGCCTGACAACGTTGCCGGTAAGTGTTGCGCCTTTTTGGGGGTATCGATTTTGGTCATCGGGTCGGTTTTAACGGCCCCTTCGCGCAGCAAAAATCGGTAAAATTTCCGCAGCGCCGAGATCATGCGACTGACTGACGCAGGCGCTTTCGTATCGTTTTGTTTTTTCAAAAATGCCTGAATAACAACAAAGTCTTCCGGAAAGGTGGTCCGTTTTTGCGAGGTCAGCCACGCCTGAAAGCTCATTAAGTCCTGTTGATAGCTTATTTGCGTCGTGGACGCCAAGCCTCGCTCAACATCTAAATAATGAATAAAATCTGCAATCAACCCGTGCATATTCTTACTCCTGAGATGCGTTACCGTTTGTCTTTAACAAAATCGTATAACCTGCTTCTTCTTTAATCAATCCGGCTTTCAATAAGTGACCTAATGCCCGCTTAAACGCGCCTTTACTAATGCCAAAGACCTGTTTAATCGCATCTGGATCGCTTTTGTCGGTATAGGCGATCTTGCCAGCAGGATCATGTTGCAAGACTGCCAAAATCATCGCCGCATCGTTGCCAATCGCCTGGTATGCCCGTGGTTTTAACGAAAGATTCAGTTCGCCTTGATCACTGACACCAATCACGCGGGCATGGAGCACCTGACCCAGTCGCGGCTCAACATCACGTTGACTTGGATGAATAAAACCAAGGTAAAAGTCATCTGTCAACACCCGGGTGCCTGCCATTTTCAGGCGATAAGCCGTTGCGGTCACATCAGCATTCATTTGGTCAGGTTTGGCACGATTGGCCACTGCCCGAATAATCGTTTCGTCGGCGAGATTGCCCCACAACCGGTCTTTTTTATCGGTTGTCAAATCAATCATCAGCCGATCTCCGCGTTGAGGCCAAAGTCGATTGAGCTCAGGCAGTTGATCCTCACTCACCACGATATCTTTATCCGGTAAGCCAATATCAACAAAGGCCCCTAAATCGCGGCGTACTTCAACAACCGGTGCAAATGCGTAGTGATCGCGGCCCACCTTAGGTAATTTAGTTGTTAACCGGGCTTCACCATGCTTGTTCTCATAAGCAAAACCTTCAAGTTCACTGCCGATCTCAGGCAAAGCTGCTAATTCCTTACGATCGATTGCCAAGGTAACGCCATCGTACTGAGCGAATACTTCTTTTTCATTGTGATCCGTCACGTGTGCGGTGACGATTTGGCCATTGAATTTCATTTTAATGATCATGTCTCCCTTTTAGCTGGATCCGACTTGCCTTACCGTCCAGGCAGTATGTTGAACGCTATCAAAATAACATAAGTAATGCCACTAGCAATCACCGGACCGGCAGCGATGCCTTTTAAGAACACAACCCCTAAAATCGTGCCAAAAACCAAAGCAACTGTCATTTCCGGACTCATGGCTAGCAGACCGACACCTTTGGCAGACAGCACCGCCACTAAAACGCCGCAACCAATGGCAATCCAGCCAGCCGGACTCTTGATCACATGCAATAACTCTTTCAAGCCGATTTCACCTGTCGCAATCGGCACCATAATCGCAGCCGAGATGACGGTGACACCCCAATTAATGCCTTGACTCTGCAACAATTTCATCAAATGCTGTGTTTGCGGTAGTAATTTCAGCACCATCACGACAGCAACGCCGATCACGAGGCTCTTATTTTTGCCGACTAACGCAATGATCAAAATGGCCAGTAAAAATAACCAACTTTCCACAGGTGTGCTCCTCCAATCATTTGCCGATCAGGATCATCGGCTGCCTGCTATTCATCTCATCAATTCATACTGCTTTTCATTATAAGCTACCCGATCATCGCTGACGAGTCCCCAGTCATTTTTGCTAGCAGTTAATTGCTAAAATGAGAACGCATTTCAACCATCAAAAAACTCCCGAGTTTCCTCAGGAGTTTCTGAAAACCATTGTTAAACTGACTGTCCGGATTAAAGGGCGTTGGTAGCACCTTTATAAACAATCCCCCGACGAGAATCAACGGTAATGATCTGGCCGTCAGAGATAACGCTGGTAGCATTTTCAGCACCAACAACAACCGGAATGCCCATGGCGATGCCGACAACAGCAGCGTGACTGGTCAAGCCGCCAGTTTCAACAACCAAGGCAGCCGCTTTTTCGATTGCTGGCAGGTAATCCTTGTCGGTTGTCTTAACAACCAGAATATCACCCTTTTGCATCTTAGCAGCAGCTTCTTGCGCATTGCTTGCAATGACCGCTTTACCAATCGTGGATTCGTCACCGACACCTGAGCCTTGAACCAGCTTGGAGCCGATAAGTTGAACCTTCATCACGTTGGTTGTGCCAGATTCACCAACAGGAACACCGGCAGTGATCAGAATCAGATCGCCTTCCTTAGCAAAGCCAAGGTCTTGAGCCTTCTTGGTTGCCAAGTCGAACATGGCATCGGTATTAGCAGGCTTGTCGGCAATGATTGGGTAAACCCCCCAGTTAACCATCAAACCACGTTGGGTCTTCTCGTTGAAGGTAATGGCAAGAATGTCAGCCTTCGGACGATACTTGGAAATCATCCGTGCAGTGTAACCGGATTGGGTTGCAGCAACAATTGTCTTGACGCCGAGGTTACGAGCCGTGTGTGCAACACTTTGGCCAACAGCTTCGGTAATGTTCTTGTTGCTGTATTCCTTCAAGGCAAATGCATCTTGATCCATCATCGCTGCTTCGGTATATTCGTCGATCCGGGCCATTGCAGCAACAGATTCAACCGGATAATCACCATTAGCAGATTCACCGGAAAGCATCGTTGCATCCGTACCATCAAAAACAGCGTTCGCAACGTCGTTTACTTCCGCACGGGTAGGGCGAGGGTTTTCCTGCATGGAGTCAAGCATTTGAGTAGCGGTAATAACCGGCTTGCCCAAAGCATTGCACTTCTTGATCAACCGCTTTTGAACGATCGGAACATGTTCAAATGGAATTTCAACACCCATGTCGCCACGAGCAACCATCAAACCGTCAGAAACCTTCAAGATGTCATCGATGTTGTCGATACCTTCTTGAGATTCAATCTTAGGGAAGATCTGAACATTAAGCGCGTTCTTTTCTTCAAGGAGTTCACGAATGTCCAAAACATCCTGAGGCTTACGAACAAAGGATGCAGCAATGAAGTTGATCCCGTGATCCAAACCGAAACGAATATCATTGGAGTCTTTTTCAGTGATACCAGGTAAATTGATGGCAACGCCTGGAGCATTGACACCTTTCTTACCGCCAAGAACACCGTCGTTTTGAACAACAGTGACAAGCTCGCGGTTCTTCTCGTCTTTTTCGGTGATCTTCATGTCGATCAAGCCATCATCGAACAAAACGTGGCCGCCAACATGTGTATCATCGTAAAGACCAGGATAAGTAACAGCAACCTTTTCCTTAGTACCCTTCAAACTGGCATCCATGGAGATGCGAACTTTATCACCCGTGTGGAATTCGATCGTGCCATCTGGGGTATCCTCAAGCGTGGTCCGAATTTCGGCACCTTTCGTATCAAGCATGATACCAACGGTCTTACCCGTGATCTTTTCAGCCTCGTGAACCATCTTCATCCGTGCCAAGTGCTCTTCGTGATCACCATGGGAAAAGTTGAAACGGAAAACGTTGGCGCCCGCTTCGATCAACTTAACGATGATGTCAGTGGTGTTACTAGCAGGTCCAAGTGTGCTGACGATCTTGGTTTTTTTCATAAGTGAAATCGCTCCTTGCAATTATTTAAACAGACGTTAATGTCGTTTGTTTACAGAAATTAAAATGTTAACTCTTCCGCCAAGGTGTAGAGCGAAAGTTCAGCGTGGTGTTTAGCATCAAACAAGGTCCGGACGTCATGGGCCGTGATCTTGTTGTTTTCAATGCCGACTGCTAATGCACCCTTGCCGTCCAGCAAAAGTTCAACGGCGTAAGCACCCATTTGTGAAGCCAATACGCGATCACGAGCGGATGGTGCACCGCCCCGGACAATATGGCCCAGAACCGTTGCACGTAACTGGAAGTCGCCGTAAGCTGCCAATTCTTTGGCAAACTGATCGGCATGCATCACGCCTTCAGCAAGCAAAATAACCGCATGCTTCTGACCGCGTTCACGGGAACTTTGCAACTTCGATGCAATCTTTTTAACATCAAAGTCGTGTTCCGGAATGATGACATCTTCAGCGCCACCGGCTACACCGGACCAAAGTGCGATGTCACCGGCCTCACGACCCATGACTTCGACAACAAAGGTACGTTCATGGGAAGCCGCGGTATCACGCAACCGGTCAACCGCTTCAACCACGGTATTGACCGCAGTATCAAAACCGATCGTAAAGTCGGTGTACGGAATATCGTTATCAATCGTTCCCGGTAAGCCGATTGTATTGAAACCATGGCGGGTCAATGCCAAAGCTCCGTGATAAGAACCATCGCCGCCAATGACAACCAATGCTTCAATCCCGAACTTGTTCAGCTGTTCAACCCCGCGCAACTGGCCTTCTTCTTGAGCAAATTGCGGATAGCGTGCCGAGTACAGCATGGTCCCGCCACGCTGAATCTTATCGCCGACAGTTGACTCGCTCATTTTAAAAATATCGCCAGCAACTAATCCGGCAAAGCCATAATTGATGCCGTATACTTCAAGGCCTTCATGCATCGCCTTGCGAGCAACAGCCCGGACCGCAGCGTTCATGCCTGGTGCATCGCCGCCACTGGTCAAAATACCAATGCGTTTCATTATTTCACCTCATGCATATTCTTTTGCGATATGTCCTACCACAAATACTCATTGAGTTTACCACTTTTCTGAAACAAAGTCCTTGAAAATGAGAACATTTTTCAATTTTCTCTAGGACTCCTGCCGCGTTCTTAGGACCACATTGTTGGCGCCGAACTGTGACTTCAGGGCTTCCACCAATGTTGTATCAGCCTTGACCCAGTAACGCTTGTCTAACAAAATACTTTCACGAGTAGCAGTGTCCACAGTGATAACAGGTGTTGTTCCATGAGCGGCTTGCAATTTTTTCAGTAAATCGGTTCGCAAAGTCGTATCCTTCGCGTCCAGCCGAATGAATAATTCGGCACTTGGCAGGCTAGCTAATAACGGTTGTGCATCCTGAATCCGATTTACCACCAGCTGCAAATCATCATTACGCTTTTCCACGCGCCCGTTCACGAATACCACCATATCCGTGGTTAAGTCTTCGATCGTCGGATACAGGTTCGGAAAAACTGTCAGTGACACATTGCCGGTTGCATCCTGGCCGTCCACAAAGGCCATCGGTTTACCTGTTTTCGTCCGAATTCGTTTGATATGCCGCACCAGCAGCAAAATGTTCACCGTCTGCCCTTCCTTCAGATCGCTGACGCTCGCCAAGGTATATTGGGTTTTCAACGGCGCATATTTATCAACCGGATGTCCGGATAGATAAACCCCAAGAACCTCCGCTTCGGCTTCAAGCCGCTCACTGGCGGACATTTCCGGCACTTTGATTATTTTAGGCGCCAACATCGAAAAGAGCTCGACGTCGTTGCCTGCCAATTTAACAGAATTAATCAACTCGTCCAGATTAGCCAGTGTCTGCGCCCGATTCGCATCAAACGTATCAAATGCCCCGGCAAGAATCAATGATTTAAAGTTGTCAGCTTTCAACCACTTAGGATCCAGTCGTTGTAAAAGATCGCGTAAGTTTTTGAATGGGCCATTTTGACGCGCGGTAAAAATGGCTTCGCTAAAGTCGCGGCGCATCCCTTTGACGGACGACAGGCCAAAACGAATTTTTCCTTGGCTTAATTTAAAACCGCCATTGCTGGCATTAATATCAGGGCCTAGCAAACCGACTTTCCGGGCCTTGGCTTCTTGAACGTAGGTACGCAGTTTTGGCAGATTGTTCATGCTGGCATTCATCAAGGCGGCAAAAAACGCTGCCGGATAATGAACTTTTAAATAAGCCAGCCAAAAGGCAACCTTGCTATACGCAACAGCATGTGAACGGTTGAAGCCATAATTTGCAAACCGATCAATGTAGGCGTAAACGGTTTTGGCCGTTTCTTCAGGGAATCCCTGTTTAACGGCGCCTTCGATAAACTTGTCCTGTTCGGCTGCCAGCACTGCGGACTTTTTCTTGCTCATCGCTCGTCGTAACAAGTCCGCTTCGCCAAGACTGAAGCCGCCCATAACGTTGGCAACCTGCATGACCTGCTCCTGATAAACGAGCACGCCATAGGTCGGCTTGAGGATTTCGGTCAGCGCCGGATCTGGGTAGGCAATCGGCTCCTGGCCGTTTTTGCGAGCAATGAAAGTGTCGATGTTTTCCATTGGCCCGGGTCGATACAAGGCATTAACCGCAACGACGTCTTCAAATGCAGTCGGGTGCAATTTTCGCAAGACATTTTTGATGCCAGACGACTCGAACTGGAAAACTCCATTGGTATCGCCTCGCGCAAACAAGTTTAACGTCGGTTTGTCGTCCAGCGGAATGGTCTTGGGATCAAACGGCTTGCCGGTATCCCGCGCCACAAAATGGCTGGCAGCGGCCAAAATATTAAGGTTCTTCAGTCCCAGAAAATCCATTTTCAACAAGCCTAACGCTTCAACGTCATCCTTGGGAACCTGAGTTTGTTCGAGTCCGTCACCACTGGGCTGCAAGGCCACGGTATCGGTTAGTGGCTCTTCTGACAGCACGATACCCGCCGCATGCGTGGAGTAATGCCGCGGCAACCCTTCTAAAGCTAGTGCGGTTTGAAACAGCATCCGATTTTTGGGTGAGTCGGCAACCAAATTCTTGAGCGGCTGGCTTTGCTCATAAGCTGTCTTCAAATCAATGTGAAACAAATTAGGGATTGCCTTACTCCATGTGTTACTTTCAAACTGACTTAAGCCAAATACCCGCGCAACATCACGAATCGCCTGCTTGGCCCCGAATGTTCCAAAAGTAATGATCTGAGCCATGTGATTCTCGCCATACTTGTCGTGCACATACTGAATTAACTCGCCGCGGCGGTTGTCTGGAATATCCAGATCAATATCCGGCATCTGCGCCCGTGCCGGATTCAAAAATCGTTCGAACAGCAGATTATATTCAATCGGATCGACTTCGGTAATGGCCAGCGCATAACTCACTAACGAGCCAGCCGCCGAGCCACGTCCGGCGCCGGTCATGATGTTCACCTTGTGCGCATAATTCATCACATCCCAAACCACCAGAAAATAATCGGCAAAGCCCATTTCGATAATGACATGCAGCTCATATTGCAAACGTTTCTGGTAGGCTTCTGGAATCGGCTGGCCATGAAAACGAGCGTCAAGACCGGATTTAGCCAGTTGGGTCAAATAATCTTTCGATGGTATCTGATCCGGCGTCTGGTAATGCGGCAGCTGAGGCTGTTTAAAGTCAATGGTGACATCGGCACGGGCGGCAATGTCAGCGGTATGATCCACCGCTGTCTGTAGCCCAGCCGCTGCAAACGGTGCAGCAGCGTCTGTTGGCGGTTTTAACCAAGCTTCACCGGCATCGGTTAAAACCGGATCACGAAAGTTTAATTGGCTGCCTTCATCAATGGCAACCATGACTTTTTGCGTAAAGGCATCGGTTGGGTCACGATAAAGAACATTGCCCAATGCCAGCGGTTCAAGCTGGTGCGCTGCGATAAACGCCGGAATAGCACTGTCAAGACGCGCCTCATCCACACCGACATAAACGGAAGCCGGCTGCTTGGCTTTTAAAGCCGTTAAAAACGCCATTGCCTGCTCATCGTGATGCGTCGTAACAGCCTCCGAAAATGGCGAATCCGGCAGCGCAATGGCGGCCAACCCAGTCAGCGGTAATAAATCAGCAAACTTAACCGGTGTCTTCGCCAGCATGATTTGCGTCGATAATTTCAGGAGTTGGTGATAGCCCGTATTGTTTTCGGCAATGACTAACAAGCGGGCATCGTCAATATCAATCTGCATGCCTAGCAACGGCTTTAGCCCTGCAGCTTTTGCCTGGCGATAAAACTCGACCAGACCGTAAACCACATTGGTGTCGGTTAAGGCAATGGCCGTGTAACCCCTTGTTTTGGCTGCCTGAATCAAATCAGGCAGTGCCAATGGGCTGTGTAATAGGGTATAATTGCTATGAACCTGTAATTGGGTAAACGTCATCTTGCCACCTCACCCCTATTATACTGAAAATTGTCACAATTTCAGTTGATTTCGTCAAGAGTCGTGGTAAGATGACGACAGAAAAGAGGGATTTCATGCGGTATCTACCTACCATCGTCTGGGGCCTGATCCTCGGCCAAGTTGTCGGCTTCCTGGTCGGCGCCTTGAGCGGCAGCAGTTACGATCCTAAAACAAGCGCGATCGTTAGTGTTATTTTCATCGTGATTTTATTTTTCTTCCCGCCGGTTATGCAGCACTTTGCCAAGTCAGCAGGAAAACCAGAACATTAAACTACAACGTGCCAATTGAACACGCTTGACAGATCAGTATCCCAAAAAAGCACCTGGAGACGGCCTTCGTATTAGCTGCCCTCAGGTGCTATTTTCATGATCTCTAAATTTCGATGTTCAGTTGGACCCCAAACTACATGATCAGTGCGCGTGGAACCAGCCATTCAACAATTTTGGTTGAACTACTTTGTGACGTAAAGGTACAAAGCGGTGGTTGAATAGCCAACGTCAAAATGCACACCGTTGCTCTTAATCGTGCTAATCGTTGTGGCGTTGTTCTTAGATTTAGCATCTTTTGTCAGTTTCTTGAAGTGCGAGAAAACGGTTTTGGCATTGGCACCGACCGCCGTACTGAGGAGCCCGAAATCAGTTGCGAAGGCCTGCATCTTCTTGCTGTCCTTGAGAACCGATAACGGCACAATAACAGCAAAGCCCATTGCCTTGCCATGCGCAACACTCGCGCGATAATTAATGTCAGCGGTTTTTAAGATGGACTGAATGCCAGTTTTGGCCGTTGTTGGCAATTGATTTGCCTTTGTACTGGCCGTGGCCTGTGCCATCAGTGTTTTAAGTGCCTGTGCCTGTTGTGCGGCCGCCATTTTTTCTGCAGGGGTCATGCCAGCCGCATTTTTTTGGAGCGCAGCCGCTGCTGCCTGTCCTTGTTTCAGTTTAGCTTGATCAGCTTTTGAAAGACTCGATACTGTCAGCATCTGATTGAATTTAGTTGCAATATCGGCGTAATTCCCTAATGACTTGCCTGCTTTGACCGTAACGTTGGTTTTGAGTGAACCCGCCTTGAGGTTAACCTTCTGTGCCTTATCGGTGATCGGTACATCGATGACAAACGTGCCACTGTTAACCGGCACGCTTCCTTTGCCAGCGTCACTGGTGTAACTGACGCGTTTGACGCCACTGGCATTGCCCTTGACCGTTGCAACTAGCCCATCGCGGCCGTAAGTTGTTTTTGTGGTGCTTAATTGCTGCCCGCAGCCTACCAGCAATAATGCCAATAGACCAATCAGACCGTATTTCCAAAACTTCATGACGGAACATTCCCTTCACTTGATCTCAATTAATGACGTCCATCAGCATAAGCGTTCACTGGGCACTTGACAAGCAAAATATGACTCAGTGTCACATTGACGGCAAGACAATGAAATTATGATCTGCCACTGCTTCTAAATCCGGATGAACTTTCAAATAATCAGCAATCAATTCGGTCATATCTTTTTGATTTTCGCGAATGATCTTTTCCGGTCCAAACATAGCAAAATTACCACCACCAGCTGCTCGGTATTGGTTGACGGCAATATCATAAGTTTGCGCTGCTATCACTGGTTGCCCATGGTACGTCAGTTTGGTCACGCGTTGACCGACTGGCTGGTGAATGTCCAACGTATAATCGATGCCCTGATACATATCATAATTATAATGTTGCGGCTTAGGACGCTCGAATCGCGGTGTCACTGTCAACTGACCATCAGCAGTCAATGAAAAGTAGGTCGCACATTGTTCTAATGCAGCTTTAAGATTCGCACCCGTCAAGCGCAAGACAGCCAGTGTATTAGGATAGATATAGTTGGTCACGATATCGCGCATCGTGATGGTCGCACCGAAACCGCGGCCTTCGTTATTAAACAAAGCGGTACCGGAAATATCGGCGCCGGTACTGGCCATTTGTACTCGCTGAATAAACTCGATATAAGGGGTTTCATGCACCCGCGCCGCAAACGGATCCCGAATCCGCATGTCCCCTTTGACTTTTGCCAATGGCTGATCAAGCCAAGTCTCGACAACTTGATTGAGCGGCTTGGCAATGTCCACAATGGCTTCGCTGGCAGCCGAAGCACCGGCATTAACCAAAACCGCTTTGCTATTGGTCACCTGATAACCAGTTGCAGTTGGGGTCAGGGTTAAAGTGATTTTACCGACTGCTTCGCCGCGATAGCCTGGTTGCGTACTCGGAACGCCGTTAACAGTTGCGGCCAACTGGCGATGTTGATGGCCCGTAATCAACGCATCGATTCCAGGAATCTGCGTCAACGCATAACCCACATTTTCACCAGTTAAGCGTTCGGTAGGCTGCCCGGTTCTTAAATCCCGCTCAAAACCGCCATGATAGGCCACAATGACAACATCTGCCTGCTGTCGTAAACGCGGCACATAATACTTCGCCGTCGTGATTACATCCTGAAATTGAAGCCCGGCAATATTTTTAGGTGCCTCCCAGTGCGGGATATAGGAAGTTGTCAAGCCAAGAACAGCAATTTTGACCCCGTCCCGTTCAAAAATTTGATAAGGAGCACCAAAAGTGGGTTTACCATCACGGGTAATATTCGCATTCAACGTTGGATAATTCAGCGTTGCCAACGCTTGCCGTAAATAGTCGGCACCATAGTTAAACTCATGGTTGCCGATGATGCCCGCATCATAACCAACCGCGTTGTAAATTTGTGTAATCTGCTCCGGCTGGCGACTAATCTTGGCGACATAATACGCTAATGGCGAGCCTTGCAGCCAATCGCCATTTTCAATCGTCAAAACCGGACCTGGGGCAGCAGCTTTTTGCGCATCCATAACCGTCTTGGCTTTGGCAAGGGAGAAAGGCAGGTCCTGCTGACGTTTGACATAATTAGTCGGCAGAACAAAACCATGGGTATCGCTGGTCGACAATATCGTGAGTTTCATGCCTTTTTTCCTTCCTTTGGCGCCGGTGTTTCTTCGAGTTCCAGCATTTTTTCAACCATCAGCTTTTGCAAAACCGCATTAATCGCTAATGTCACCACTGCATGCTGAGTCGCCGTGGTGTCTGGTTTATTAACCCGGTTAATGGTCAAGGCATCATTAAAATCTGAGTTTGCCTGCTCAATGGCACTGACAAATGTAAGGATAAAGGTGTCATACGCTTGAGCGACTGGTCGATCTTCTTTGGCAAAACGGATCCCCTTTGCAATCATGTCCAACGCAAAAACCGGTTTCAACATGGCAATCACTAAAATATTCGCCAATTGTTCCGGATGGTATTTTTTCTTGATTGGCGCCTTAATCACCCCTTTTTTGACATAGTTGTTCACCATGGTCGATGTGATCTCACCAAAACCAAGCGGTGATACAATGTCATTCACATATTGAATAACCTGATCCATGTAAAGATCAAATTGGGGTAAATCGGCCCAGCGCGGAAACTGTGCTTCTTGAAGTTGTCGCAGGTAGTCAGCAAATTTTTTGTTATCAGCCATATTGCACCTCGTTTTAGCTACATTATATCATGACAGTTAGTTTTGATAACCAAATGTTCAATGGTTCAATAGTTGAATATCTACTATGCTATTTGTCCTGTATTTATTTAATTTCTAAAGATCTGATTATTTATAGGGGGCTATCTATGCATGGGTTTCAGTGATTCTTGCGTTTAGTGACGTGCTCATTGGCGCAGAACTGCACATAAGGGCCTCAGACGCAATGGCCAGAGTAGCGTTAGCAGGAAGCGTTGTTCTATTATGGGCAAGTGTATGGTCGGCTTTCGCTTTCTATAACGCGCTCACAACAAAAAAGCCAACACCGATGATGTGTTGGCTTTTTATTATGCATTTGCGTTATCGTCAGACTTCTTGACCACTTGGGCACCCTTGTAATAACCCTTAGGTGAAACGTGGTGGGAAACGCGGTATTCGCCGGTTGCTGCATCGAATTGCAAGTTAGGCACATTCAACTTAATGTGACCGCGGCGCATACGCTTCTTGGTCTTTGACGTTCTGCGTGCTGGAACTGCCATGAGCGGAAAACCCCTTTTTTAGTAAGATTTCTAAACTACTTTATACGGTCGATGATCAAAATGCAAGTCCGATCATCGTCACGCGTGGACAGAAACTTGTTTTGTCACAGCAACGCTAATCATACATGAAAAGCGGCGTCAAGGCAAGGGTCTTTACAGAATAATTCAGCTGTTGCAAGCTTACGCCTTGGCTGCGACCTGCTTGGCTTTAAATTGCAACTGATCGTCGACAACAGTGATCACGACTTCCTGACCGGGTTCGATGGTGCCGCGAATGAGCTCTTTGGCCAACGGCGTTTCAACGGCACTGGTGATTAAACGTTGCAGCGGCCGAGCGCCAAATGCCGGATCGTAGCCCTTGTCGGCCAGCCAAGTCTGTGCTTCTGGCGTCATATCCAAAGTGATCTGCTGATCGGCCAACCGGGTTCCCAACTGATGCAAATCTTTAACGGCAATTTGTTTGACATCATCCAGTGAGAGCGGGTGGAACATGATAATGTCATCAATTCGGTTCAAAAATTCCGGTTTGAAGGCCTTGTTGACCAGTTGACGCACTTGATCCTTCGCCTGCTGACTGACGGTGCCATCAGCTTGAACGCCATCCAGAAGGTACTCCGAACCCAGATTCGAAGTCATAATGATAATCGTGTTCTTAAAATCAACCGTTCGGCCTTGTCCATCCGTTAAGCGTCCGTCATCTAACACCTGCAATAAGATATTGAAAACATCCGGATTGGCTTTTTCGATTTCGTCCAGCAACACAATCGTATATGGATTACGCCGGACCGCTTCTGTCAATTGCCCGCCTTGTTCATAACCGACATAACCCGGCGCGGCACCGACCAATCGGGAAACGCTGGCTTTTTCCATATACTCCGACATGTCAATGCGAACCATGTGCTTTTCCGAATCGAATAGATCCTCAGCCAACGCTTTGGCAAGTTCGGTCTTCCCGACACCTGTGGGCCCCAGGAAAAGGAAACTGCCCAGCGGACGGCTTGGGTCTTGTAACCCGGCACGCGAACGCAAAACCGCATCGGAAACTGCGGTGACTGCTTCATTCTGGCCAATAACGCGTTTGTGTAAATTATCTGCCAGATGCAGCAACTTTTGGCGATCACCTTCAACCAGTTTAGCAATTGGAATGCCGGTTTCCCTTGAAATCACTGCCGCAATTTCATTTTCAGTCACACTTTCCTGCACTAACCAGGACTGGGGCCGATCGTTGTTTTCCATAGCTTGCAACTCTTTTTCAAGTTGGGGGATCGTGCCATGTTGTAGGCGGGCCGCGGTTTCTAGATCATAACGGCTTTGGGCATCTTCCAGCTCATGTTTAGCCTTGTCAATTGCCGACTTTTTCTCGTTAAGCTGCCGGATATCTTTCTTTTCTGCTTCCCACTGCGCCTTTAACTTATTGGTTTTTTCCTTCAAGTTAGCCAATTCGGCATCAGCGTTCTCTAGGCGCTTCTTACTTGCCGGATCACTTTCATTCTTCAACGCCTGCTGTTCGATTTCCAATTGCATCTGTTTGCGTTCAGCAACGTCCAGTTCGGTTGGGCGGGAGTTCATTTCGACATTGATCGTTGCGCACGCTTCATCGACCAAATCGATCGCCTTATCCGGTAAAAACCGGTCCGTAATATACCGGTTCGACAAGGTTGCTGCTGCCACAAGCGCCGAGTCGTGAATCCGTACTTTGTGGAAAATCTCGAAACGCTCTTTCAAGCCACGCAAAATGCTGATTGTGTCTTCCACTGTGGGTTCCTGCACCAGTACCCGCTGAAAACGCCGTTCCAAGGCTTTGTCTTTTTCAATATTTTCCCGATATTCATCAAGCGTTGTAGCGCCGATCAGATGCAACTCACCACGCGCCAACATTGGCTTAAGCAAGTTGCCAGCATCCATGGAACCCTCAGCGCGACCGGCACCGACGATGTTATGAATTTCGTCAATAAAAAGAATGATTTGCCCTTCACTCTTTTTGACTTCTTTCAAAACCGACTTTAACCGTTCTTCGAATTCCCCACGGTATTTGGCACCTGCTACCAGACCCCCCATATCCAAGGAAATAATCGTTTTATTTTTTAAATTGTCCGGAACATCGTTTTTAACAATTCGTTGGGCCAAGCCTTCAACAATCGCGGTTTTCCCGACACCGGGTTCGCCAATCAAAACCGGATTGTTCTTGGTTTTACGACTCAGGATTCGGATCACATCGCGGATTTCCTCATCCCTACCGATGATCGGGTCCATTTTTCCGCTACGAGCCTCTTTGACGAGGTCAGTACCGTATTTCTCCAGACTCTTGTAGTTGGCTTCGGCATTCTTGCTGGTCACTTTTTCCCCGCCACGGATCTTGTCGATCACCTGACGCAACTTCTTGGCATCGACTTTAGCATCGTTGAGTAAGTACTGGGTAATTGTGTTATAGCGTTGCTGATATAGCGCAAGCAACAGCGCCTCAGTCGAAATGTAAGTGTCACCGAATTCATCTTTGACGGTGTTGGCGTCTGTCAATAATTGGGCCAGGTTCTGGGACATACTTTGGCCATAAGTACTGGCGCCTTCCACGACTGGCTCAGCTTCAAGCGCCGCCTCAATGGCTGCATTCAGTCCTTGAACATTCACGCCGGCTTCACGATAAATCTGCTCAGCCAACTGATTAGGTTGGACTAGACTTTTCATGACATGCGGAATGTCAATTTCTTGATGATGTCGCACTTGGGCAATTTGCTGCGCAGCGCCTAAAGCCTCGGCAACTGCTTGGGTAAAATTATCTGGATTCATCCACGTATCCCTCCATAACCGTTCATTAACTGTTTATTGTTTTCAAATCCACTTTACGATATTGGTCAGTAAAGGTCAAACATTATCGAATAAAAAACGCGAATCGCATCATCCGCGTTTTGTCGTTATTTTTTCGTTGAATCAACCGGCTCTTCCTTAGGTGCCTGAACCGGTTTAGGCGCTGGCTTTTCGGCTTTGTTCGCCTTCGTCAATTCAGTGATGCGCTGCTGCAATTCACGAATCTGTTTTTTGGCATTGGCAACGGCACTGGTTGAAATTAACCAGGTGACCACTGCGCCGATTAACACAGAAACCGCAATGATCACGATCAATGGCCACTCCAACTGAATCCCAAAAAAGTTAACCGAAACGCCTTGACCATTTAGCAACGCAAAAATAATTAAAATTAATGCAAGTACCAATCCGATAATAAATCGCTGTTGACCCTTCATTCAAGCCACCCCTTTATTTTTTGTTCAGCAAACCGCCTGCTAACCAATCGCCGATATGTGGAAATAAAGTATACAAGTCAGCACCCAGATTCATCAACCAAGGTGTATTGATTTCCCGTACCGGATGGTTAAATGTTGCAACAATTCGCCGCGCCAGTTTATCAGGATCCAATACCAGCCAAGAAACGCTGGCCAAGTAGTCCAATGCCCTAGCCGATTTGAAGAAGTCGGTTGCAATCGGTCCCGGGTTAACGGTTGTCACAGTGACCCCAAATGGCTTCAATTCCAGTCGTAGTCCGTTACTATAACCCACCACTGCAAACTTTGTCGCCGAATAAATAGCTGACTTGGGTGTGGCAATTTTACCGGCCATCGATGAGACATTGATGATGTGTCCTTGGCCACGAATCGCCATGTCGCGTCCCAGCAGCTTGGTTAAGTACATGGTTCCCAAAACATTCACGCGAAACATGCGTTCAACCAAATGCATATCCGTGTCAAACGCATTCTCAAAATGACCAAAACCGGCTGCGTTGACTAACACATCGACAGATCCGACGGTGGCATGAATGCGCTCAACGACGGCTTCAATAGCGACAGGATCAGCCACATCAACCGGAAAAGCAAACGCTGGCCGACCAGAAAGTGAACTTGCCTCTGCTTGAGCCTGACGTAACTTGTCACGTCTACGTGCCAGGAAAACCACCGTTGCCCCTTTTTTGGCGGCTTCCAACCCAATTGCTTTACCCAATCCGGCTGATCCGCCAGAAATAACTACTGTTAGGTGTTGTTTCACGATGCTGCTCCCTCCTTGTACGCTTTGCTGTTCCAATCACGCTTGAGCCACTGTCACTTCAAGCCGGCACTGCTTTTCAGCCAATCACCATTGTCGCTTGCTGACAGAACCGGTTATTAAACGGATCCCGCCGACGTCAACTGGGGACTGGCAAACGGAATATTAACTTCTTCAAAATCCTTCACCACGTGGGTATTGGGGAAAATACGCTGGGCACTTTTTTCTAACATCGCAACGCCGGGGCCAAGATACCGCGCAGAAATGTGATTCAGCAACAACTTGCCGACACCGGCGCGCTTGGCTAACTCGGCAGCCTGAATATTGGTTGAATGATAGTACTGTTTGGCTAACTGGCTTTCGTCCGGGCCAAAAGTACTCTCGTGAACCAGAACATCTGCACCAGCTGCTAGTGGCAACGCGCGACTGCATTTTCTGGTGTCGCCAAAAATCGTCACAATCCGGCCCGGTTGTGCTGGCCCGATAAAATCATGACCGTCAAACGTCCGGCCATCGGGCAACGTCACCTGTTTACCTGCCTTTAACTCGGCATAAACCGGTCCAGACGGAATTTTAGCGGCCCGGACCTTATCAATCAGCAACTCACACGGATGTGGCTTTTCCTCAACCCGAAACCCAAAACTGGTGATGCGATGGTCAAGTCGGTCAAAAATGACTTTAAAGGTCTGATCTTCAAAAACCGTTCCCGGATGCCGCAGCAACACAAACTTTAAGGCATAACTCAAATGACTCTGGGAAACCTTCAGACTGGTTCTAACAAAATCCTCAATGCCAGGCGGCCCGTAAATCGTGAGCGGATCAGTGCCGCCTTGGTTGGCGCGACTCGCCAAAAACCCCGGTAACCCGAAAATGTGGTCGCCATGCAAATGGGTGATGAACACCTTGGCAATCTTTCGCGGTTTAATCGTGGTCTGCAGAATCTGATGCTGGGTACCTTCGCCAACATCAAATAGCCAAACCTCATTGCGTTCGTCAAGCAGCTTTAAAGCCAGACTGCTGACATTGCGAACTTTGGAAGGCGAACCGGCGCCTGTACCCAAAAATTGAATTTCCATACCATACTTCCTATTCTGTCAAACTTCACTTTGTAGTCTACCACAAGTCCTGCAGAATTATCCTTGTTTGATCGCGGATAACGCTGCTTAGCTTTGGCAAAGCGGCGCACAGGCAAAAGAAAGTTCCGATAAGAACGATTGGCTTTCCAACCCCTTACCGGAACTCAGTTTAGTTGACGCCAGCTTCAATAAAATGTTAATCAGCTGACTGTTTGGTTTTATCCAAAATGGTCTTGGCAATAAACGCCGCATACTGCGGGTTACCTGTTGGATTCATGTGCACCATATCCTTGTAGAACCAATCAGGATGTCCATCAGATTTACGGAACCAGTCAATCACCGTCAGATTCTTATATTGCTTTTGCGCAGCGTCCAACCTGCCATTGACATCATTTTGCCATGCCCGCGTTGGCACCCGCACATTAATCCAGAAGACTTGCCGATCCGGACCAATCGCCTGCATCATCTGAGCAAGCTGTTCGTCGGAAAATGGGCCGTTGGTGCCTAAACCGATTAACACAACGTTCGCTAACACGCCTTTTTCCGCATAACTGCGAACCAGATCAATACTATTGATCATTTGCCGAGATACAGCCGCATCAATCACTGCTTTAGGGAAAATCTTCTGTAGGCCCTCTTGCCCGTCAAGCATGACTGAGTCGCCAATCGCGGTTAATCCCAGATCCTGGGCCCGTTGCAATTCGATTTGGGTTAAGCCATATTGTTCATACTCTTGGTTAACCGGATGGGCCTTGGCTTGCGAAGCATACTTCGACTCCTGTGCACGGGATCGCGATTTTTGTTCAGTTTTATTTTTGGCTTCTTTACGCTCTTCGGCTAAGCTAGAACGCATGGCTTCCAGACGCTTGGCCTTTTCCTTAGGCGATTCCGCGCGTTTCTTAAGTTGTTTGGCCAGCGGCGAGTCGTCGCCAACCGCCTTAGCTGATGGTGCCTTGGCTAAACCAACACTGCCAATCGCCAGAATGACCAACGCTGCATAGCTGATCCAACGCGCCTTGCCCATACGTTTCTTCGGATCGGCCAACCCCTTGATAAACGCCCAGGTTTTATGATAGTCAAAATGCGCCGCTGGTTGCTCAATCCATCGATACGAAGCCTCGGAGATCGCCACGATTAAGACGACTTCAATCACCGGATACAAAACCGGATGATCGGCAATGTTGCGGAAACGATTCTCCCAGAAAATCATGACCGGAAATTGGTAAAGGTACAAGCCATAACTGCGACTACCGATATAGCTAAACAATGGATTACTCAGCAGGCGATCAAAATGCGCCGCCGGATGGGCAACAACCGCAACCAGAATCGTCGTCAAAATGGAGAACAGCACCATGCCGCCTTCATAAAGAAAGCTGCTTTGGCCGTCAACCGTGAAGACCATGGCTAATAAACCAACGAAGCTCACCGTTCCCATTAAATCGAGACTAACCACCCACTTTCGCGGTAAATGCTCCGAAAGCCGACCACTTGGCCAAATGAACGCTAAGGCGGCACCGAGCAAAATCGAAAACGCCCGTGTGTCGGTACCATAGTACAATCGGCTCGGATCAAAGGCAGCAGGTGACGTGTGCGCAACGGTCATCATATATAAGATGGCCATCCACGCCCCGCTGGCTGCTGCCAAAATCAAGACAATATTGGCGATCTGATGGCGGTTTTTGACTAACAGCAGCAAACCTAAAACCAGAAATGGCCAGACTAAATAATACTGTCCTTCAATTGAGAGCGTCCATAAATGAGTGAAAGGCGATTCGCCGTTAGCATAGCGCGCAAAATAAGACTGACCGTTCAAAATCTGCCACCAATTATAGACATAAAGTAAATTGGTCAACACCATCATATGCAGATTGTGCAGGAGATTTTGCGAAAAAAGCGTGATATAAGCTGCAGTTCCAAACAAAACGGTAATGAGTGCCGGATAAAGACGTTTAAATCGCCGAATGAAAAAACTCTTAAAATCAATTCGCCCATTGCGATTAAACTCGATCAATAAGCCATCCGTAATTAAATAACCGGACACAACCATGAAGATCGGGACACCTAGGTAACCACCCCGAAATAATTCGGGACGCAAATGATACAGGATAACACCAATGACACCAATTGTCCGTAAACCGTCAAATCCATGAATATACCGGCGCTTTCGTCTACGCGTCTGTTTCAATTGAGGCCCCACCATTCTTTAAAAAGATTACTGCTCCCAGCTAGTTCACTGGAGATTATTCAACAAATTCAAAGGTAAAATCATCAATCGCAACTAAATCGCCGCTTTGCGCACCTGCTTCGCGCAGCGCATCGTCAACACCCATACTCCGTAACTGCCGCGCAAACCGCATGACGCCATCTTCGTGATCAAGATTCGCCATCTTAAACGCGCGTTCCACTTTTTCACCGGTTAAAACAAAGGTGCCATCGCTATCCCGCGTCACCTTCAAGGCCGGTTCAGGAGCAAACTTGTAATCGGCGGTTTTAACGTTTTCCTGTTTCGGTTCAAATTGTGGTGCGGTTTTCAGCACTTGCGCGGTGCGATGCATTAACGGCATGACCCCGCGATGCGTCAGACTGGAAATTTCAAAAATATTGGCTGGATCAATGCCACGCTTAAGCAAAGCTGCTTTAAACTCAGCAAATCTTTCATCTGCACCTGGCAGATCCATTTTCGTCGCAACAATTAATTCCGGCCGCTTTAAGATATTCTCATCATAAGCACCTAGTTCGCGACGAATCTGGTCATAATCTTCCAGCGGTTCGCGGCCGTTTTCCGGATCCATTTCAACCAGATGCAACAGAACCCGCGTCCGCTCAACATGCCGCAAAAACTGGATACCAAGGCCGACACCATGTGAGGCGCCTTCAATTAAACCCGGCAAATCAGCCATGACAAAATCGGTGCCATCGTCGAGCTGCACCATGCCAAGGTTTGGCACTAATGTCGTAAACTGATACGCAGCAATCTTGGGCTTAGCCTGCGTGACCACCGACAATAAAGTTGACTTGCCGACTGACGGGAACCCAACCAGACCGACATCAGCGAGGACTTTCAACTCCAATTTAATGAAGCGATGTTGTCCGGGTTCACCGTTTTCGGCAATTTCCGGCGCAGTGTTTTTGGGCGACACAAAATGAATATTACCGCGCCCGCCACGACCGCCTTTGGCAACAACCAGTTCTTGCCCTGGCTTCGTCAAATCACCGAGGACTTCGCCAGTATCGGCATCGGTGACCGTGGTTCCTGCTGGCACGGCAATCCGTCGATCTTCAGCTGCGCGCCCATACATGGACTTGCCCTGACCATTGCCACCGGCCGGCGCTTTGAAGTGGCGTTGGTATCTGAAGTCCATCAAGGTTCGCAACCCTTCATCGACATATAAAATGATACTACCACCACGGCCGCCATCACCTCCAGCCGGGCCGCCAAACGGCACGAATTTCTCACGCCGAAACGCGACCATGCCGTCACCGCCTTTGCCCGCCTGAACTTCTACTTGTACCTGATCGACAAACATTGGCGATCCCCTTTCTGAAAAAACATAATTTATAATTATACCCGTTAACCCGCCATCCGCATAGCAGATCGCATGTCTTTCTTATTTTACCACGTCAGACAGTAGGACAAGTACTTTAAGCACAACAAATGAAAAAAGTGCAAAGTCCCTTGTAACAAGCCTGTTTTTGATCGTTGTGAATGTTTTTAACGGTTTTAGGTTGATTTTGAACGTTTCATCAGTATAATGAAGAGCGAGGTGAAACGAAAGTGCTTACAGAAGAACGGCGACAATACATTCTTAGCCAGTTACAACAGCATACTGTCGTCAAATCCAAAGCGTTAATGGCGGCTTTGGATGCGTCAGAATCAACCATTCGGCGAGATTTGGACGAACTTGAAGCAGCGGGCGAACTTAAACGGATTCACGGCGGTGCCAAACGAATTAACGGCCTTGGCGACGAACCCGATGTGGCCAGCAAGTCGACCCAAAATTTACGCGCCAAACAAGCTATTGCTCGCGCCGCCGCCCACCAAGTCGAACAGGATGATCTGGTTTTCCTGGACGCCGGGACCACGACAGCCCAACTCATCCCTTTTCTGGCTGACCTTGGGGTGACGGTGATCACGACCGGTGTTGATAATGCCTCTTTACTGGCGGATTATCAAATTCCGACACTGATGCTTGGCGGCATGGTTAAGTCAGCAACCAAAGCGCTTATTGGCGCTACCACTGCAGAAGCACTTCATCACTATCGTTTCGATATTGCCTTTATCGGCACGAATGGTATTCACCCTGAGTTTGGGAACACCACGCCTGATCCGGAAGAAGCCGTGATCAAGCGCTTGGCGATTCATCAAGCACGTCAGCCGATGATTCTTGCCGATCCAAGTAAGTTCGAACAGGTCAGTTTCGTGAAATTCGCCGACATTGGCGATGTCACGATTCTCACCAGTTCATTACAAGGACTGCCAGCAGGTTACCACCGGTTCCAAAATATTAAGGAGGTTCATTCTTGATCTATTCAGTTACGCTCAACCCTTCGATTGATTATGTCATCGAATTGCCGCAACTTGACCTTGGTGCCGTCAATCGTTTGACTCACGCGGTTAAGCTGCCAGGCGGTAAAGGCATTAATGTCAGCCGAATTCTTCAGACACTTGGCTTGCCGACAACTGCTTGGGGATTTCTCGGGGGATTCACCGGCACTTTTATTCAACAACAACTCGATGCCATCGCGATGCCTTGTGACTTCACGAAGATCAAAGGTGATACCCGAATTAACGTCAAACTCAAAGCTGAATCGGAAACCGAACTCAACGCAAGCGGGCCAACCATTACCAATGATGAAATTGCCGACTTTAAAGCAAAGCTAGCCAAACTCGCAGTCGGCGATGTCGTCGTGATGTCTGGCAGTTTGCCACAAGGGCTGCCGGCCACTTTTTATCGTGACTTAATTCCGGCCATCCACGAGCATCAAGCCGATTTTGTTATTGACACCACCGGCCAGGCACTGCTGGACACGCTTCCGGATCATCCACTGGTCGTCAAGCCCAATCATCATGAACTCGCAGCCTTATTCAACGACAAGCCGTATGCCGACAATGATGCCATTATTAAGGCTGGTCGCCGCTTATTGGATCAAGGGGCACAGCACGTTTTGATTTCGATGGCTGGTGCCGGGGCCTTGATGATTGAACGCGATCATGCTTGGCTCGGGACAGTTCCAAAGCAGCCGGCCGTCAACTCGGTCGGTGCCGGTGATAGTATGCTGGCGGGCTTTACCGGAACGTTTGCCCAAACCCATGACGCCTTGGAAAGTTTCAAGGTCGGTATCGCGTGCGGTTCTGCGACTGCCTTTTCCAAGGATCTTGCCACTGCCGATAAAATCGCTGCTGTTAAACAAACCATCAGCATCACTGAAGTTTAGGAGGACAAAATGGACATTCGTGACTTACTACTAAAAAATGTCATGATCATGGATCTCAAAGGAACCACCAAAGAGGCTGTGATCAATGAAATGGTCGACAAGTATCACGCAGAAGGCATTGTAACCGATGCCGACGAGTATCGTCAGGATATTTTAAAACGTGAAGCCGAGTCCACCACTGGGATTGGCGAAGGCATTGCGATGCCTCACGCCAAAGACAGTGCCGTTACCCGGGCAACGGTACTTTTTGCCAAAAGTGCCAAGGGTGTTGACTTTAACGCGCTCGATGGCCAGCCGGTACATTTGTTCTTCATGATTGCCGCCCCTGAAGGCGCCAACAATGAACATCTGGCCGCTCTGGCTGCCCTATCTTCCCTTTTAATCAATCCAAAACTGGTAGCGGACTTGAAGCAAGCCAAAACACCGGACGAGGTACTGGATTTATTCGGCAAGGCTCAAGCCGAAAAAGTTGCTAAAGATAAAAAAGAGGCTGAAGCGGAAAAAGCACAGGAAGCTAAAGATGCTGCCGCTAAGCAAGCCGAATTCAAAGAAGAAAAGCGTAAAGAGCGACCATTTATCGTGGCTGTCACTGCCTGCCCGACCGGGATCGCCCACACGTACATGGCGGAGGCTGCGTTAAAAGAAACTGCGGAGAAGATGGGTGTCGATATTAAAGTCGAAACCAACGGCTCCGAAGGGATCAAGCATAAATTAACCGACAGCGATATCAACCGAGCAACCGGGGTCATCGTTGCTGCTGATAAAAAGGTCGAGATGGATCGGTTCAACGGTAAGAAGTTGCTGAACCGGCCTGTCATCGATGGCATCAAAAAGCCTGAAGAATTAATCGAAGAAACCCTTAAAGGTCAGGGGCAGGTCTTCCACGCAAGCGGTGCGGATGCACAAAGTTCTGATACTGAAGAAACTTCTGGTGGTAGCCTCTGGAATCGCATTTACAAAGACCTGATGAACGGTGTTTCCAACATGCTGCCATTCGTTGTCGGCGGCGGGATTATCATGGCGATCTCATTCATCCTTGAACAATGGTTGGGTAAGACTTCCATGTGGTTCACCTTCACTAATAATCTGGGGACATTTGCTTTTAGCTTCCTGGTCCCAGTACTAGCGGCGTATATCGCTGAATCTATCGGTGATCGACCAGCCTTGATGCCTGGGTTCGTTGGTGGTTATATGGCAACGGTCGCTTCCGCTTCGGTTGTGAAGGCCCAGAATCCGGCTGGTTTCTTAGGCGGTCTGGTTGCTGGGTTTGCTGCCGGCTGGATGATCGTTGGTCTGAAA
Organism: Lacticaseibacillus casei DSM 20011 = JCM 1134 = ATCC 393; assembly: GCF_000829055.1. NCBI lineage: Bacteria > Bacillati > Bacillota > Bacilli > Lactobacillales > Lactobacillaceae > Lacticaseibacillus > Lacticaseibacillus casei. The sequence goes on along the minus strand of NZ_AP012544.1, from coordinate 1,249,113 downwards.
AAGGCCTTGGCCAAAATGCCGAAGTCACTGGACGGCATGCGCACCATCCTGCTTTATCCTGTGATTGGCTTGGCCATTATGGGCCTGCTGATGTTCTTCATCATCAACCCGATCTTTGCCGCGATCAACGGGGCGTTAATCAGTTTCCTTGAAGGTATGGGAACCGGTAATGCCATTCTCATCGGTGTCATTTTGGCTGCCATGATGAGTATCGATATGGGCGGCCCGTTCAACAAGGCTGCTTACACGTTTGCCATCGGGGTTTATCAGGCATCTGGCTTTAAAGACGGCCGTTGGATGGCTGCTGTCATGATCGGCGGGATGATTCCACCATTGGCCATTGCGGTTGCCTCCACCTTCTTCCCGAAGAAATTCACGTTGCAGGAACGTAATGCCGGCTTATCCAACTATGCACTTGGGTTGACCTTTATTACTGAAGGTGCGATTCCATTTGCCGCGACCGATCCCGTGCATATTATCGGTAGTTCCGTTGTTGGCTCCGCGATTGCCGGCGGTTTAACCCAGCTCTGGCACGTCAACGTTCCGGCACCGCATGGCGGCATTGTGGCCCTTCTGCTAACAAATCAGAAACTCGGGTTCGTCATGTCACTCATCATCGGGACTGTCATTGCCGCATTAATTCTTGGCTTCTGGCGCCCGGTGGCTAAAGAGAATCAATGATTCGTTTTAGCGCAGGTTCAACCTGTACCATTAATTGATGCTCAAATAAAAAATCGCAGCGACAAACAAATCGCTGCGATTTTTTTGTATCCAATTTTTCTGAGTAAGACTTAAACCCGACGCGCTGGCGTTGGATCAGCCGTTAGCGAAAGTTTCAACGCCTGCGCCACGCGTTTGGAAATCCCAAGCTCCTGAATGTCTTCGATCGGCGCTTCTTTGATTTTGGTGATTGTTTTAAACTTACGCAACAACTTCAGGCGGGTCTTGGGACCGACACCCTTGATGCCTTCCAAACGCGATGCCAGTGAGTTCTTGGCATGCAACTGACGGTGAAATGAAATTGCAAACCTGTGGACCTCATCCTGGATGCGTTCCAGTAAATAAAAGCCCTGTGACTTCGGATCCAAATTAATCATTTGATCAGCATTGCCAAACAGAAGCGCTGCCGTCTTATGCTTGTTATTCTTAACCATCCCTGCAACTGGAATATCGAGGTTCAATTCATTTTCCAAAACGTCCTTGGCGGCATTCATTTCAATTTCGCCGCCATCCATCAAAATCAAATCTGGCAGTGCCGCATGTTCCTTTAACAACCGGGTATATCGCCGCCGGATGACCTCACGCGTATTCGCCGCTTCGTCCGCACCATTATGAGTTTTGTCAGCATCCAACTTATATTTGCGATAGTTGTTCTTGACTGGCTGTCCGTCAACAAATTGAACCATTGCAGAAACCGGATCGGCACCTTGAATATGACTGTGGTCAAAAGCTTCAACCACATGGCCCATTGGTAACTTTAACGCCGCCATCAATTCCTTCATAGCCCCGATTGTTGTGCGATTATCCAATTCCATCAAACGAAACTTATCTTCGAGTTTGATTTGGCTGTTCTTCGCGGCTAATGCCATCAGATCGCGTTTCTCGCCTCGTTGCGAGGTACGCACCGGAACACCTAGGATGTCAGCAAGCACTTTATTATCCAACCCTGCCGGCACCAAAACTTCATGTGGTTTGACATTATTTTTGCGACTATAAAACTGCAAAATGAAGGATTCGAACTCTTCTTTTGCCGTGTTGACAACCGGAAAAAGCCGCGATTCGCGCTTCATTAACCGCGCCTGACGAATGAAGAAGACCTGGATGCTGATCCAGCCTTTGTCCATATAGAAATTAAACAAATCACGCGTGGTATTGTCATTCGAAATAATCTTTTGCTTTTCAACGGTCTGTTCAATGTAATACAACTGGTCACGAATCTCCGCCGCCCGTTCGAACTGCAGATTTTTGGCTGCCCGCTCCATTTTTGCCGTCAGACTGGCCTTGGCTTTGCTGACGTTACCATTCAGGAAACGTTTGATCCGAGCAATCTGGTCGGCATATTCTTTTTCCGGTACAGTGCGAAAACATGCGCCCAGACACTGACCCATGTGATAATACAGACACGGCCGTCCTTGATACCCATTGCACCGACGTAATGGGTACACTTTTTGAATAAAGTGCATCGTTTCCTGCGCCGCATAAACATTGGGATACGGACCGAAGTAGTAGCCGCCATCTTTGCGAATCGTGCCGGTGATTTCAATTTTTGGATCGCGCTCGTGAGTAATCTTGATGTAAGGATAGCCAGTCCCCTTTTTGAGCTTGATGTTGTAATACGGCTGGTACTTTTGAATCAACGTGATTTCAAGCAAAAACGCTTCTTTATTCGTCGAGGTCACAATATAGTCAAAATCAGCCACCTGTGCCACCATCGCTGCTACTTTGCCATCATGTGAGCTCTTGAAGTAAGAGCGAACGCGATTCTTTAGATTTTTGGCCTTACCGACATAAATAATCTTCCCGTTAATATCTTTCATCTGGTAACTGCCGGGCAGATCCGGCAGCAACGATAATTTATGCTCAATGTGTGCTGATGCCATCGTAATCTCCTTATAAAACAAATGTTCGCTTAACATTATAAAGATTCTAAAATTAGATTGCAAGCGACGCACTTGCCACGTACAGCCGCGAATGTGAAGCTATTTGCTAGCGCACCTTACGTCCACCCAAAGAAAAACCTTACCCAGAAAATGCCGGATAAGGTCATGAGATAAAAACTTATTGTGCCAAAATCTTGGACAGGAAATCCTGCGTCCGCGCTTCCTTGGGGTGTTCGAACAGTTCTTCAGGTGTGCCTTTTTCAAGAATTTTGCCGCCGTCCATGAACCATACTTGGTCAGCCACGCTGCGGGCAAAGCCCATTTCATGGGTCACCACCACCATCGTCATGCCGGTTTTGGCAAGATCCTGCATAACCTTGAGCACCTCCCCGACCATTTCGGGATCCAATGCACTGGTCGGTTCGTCGAATAGCATGACATCCGGATGCATCGCCAGCGCCCGGGCAATGGCCACCCGCTGCTGTTGGCCACCGGAAAGACTGGCTGGGTAAGCATCGGCCTTTTCACCCAAGCCAACCTGTTCCAGAAGTTCCTTGGCCGTTTTGGTTGCTTCTTCATCCGTCACGGTTTTGACTTTTAACGGCGCCAGCTTGATATTTTCCAAAACCGTCATATTCGGGAAAAGGTTGAAGCTTTGGAACACCATGCCCATTTTTTCTCGGACGTTGTCAAGCTGCTTTTCGCTGAGATCAACCAAATTGGTGCCTTCAAACAGGATCTCGCCTTGTGTCGGCCGATTAAGCAGATTCAGGCTACGCAAAAAGGTACTTTTCCCGCCGCCGGATGCGCCGATCACAACAATTACGTCACCTTGATTGATCGTTTCGCTAATGTCATTCAAAACCACATTGTCACCAAACTTCTTGGTCAGGTGGTTGATTTGAATTAAAGGTTTATGCTGCATGATTCATCTTCCTTTCAAAATGACTCAGGAGCTTGGACAGCCCGAATGTCAGGACAAAGTAAAGGACCATGGCAACCAGAATTGGTTGAACCCCTTTGTACGTCGCGGTTTGAACCACTGTCAGCTGATAAATCAGGTCCGTGACCCCAATGATGGAGACAATGGAGCTTTCCTTAATCAGCGAGATAAATTCATTCCCCAACGCCGGCCAGATATTCTTGATGGCTTGCGGTAAAACAACGCTCGTCATCGTTTGCCGTTCGGATAGCCCAAGCGAACGTGCTGCTTCGGTTTGCCCGACCGGAATGCTATCGATCCCGCTTCGGATAATCTCCGCCACATACGCAGCGGAATTAAGCGATACCGCGATAAGTCCGGCGACCAGTGCCGGAATGTCGATAAAAATCCCGATCCCGAAGTAGACAAACATGACCTGAATCATCAACGGCGTGCCTCGAACAAATTCGATGTAAGCAACCCCGATGAGATGTGGCAGGCGGTGTTTGCTCAACCGCAATAAGGCAAAAATCGTACCAAGCAAGACCCCGAAGAACGCCCCAATGGCACTGATGAGTAAGGTGTACTCAACCCCTTTAAGGAAATAAGTCCAGTAGTGCAGCATACTCGTATCTTCGGTATTCATCTTCATGTAACTGCCAGCGGTTTTAAGATATTGTGGAATCAGCTTTTTCTGTTTGATCTCCGCCAGACTCTTATTAGCCGCTGCCACCAGTGAATCGGATCCTTTGGCAAACCCAATCGCCGTCCCCATCGTGTCGCTGGAGAGATTAAAATGTCCGGGGATTTCGACAAGTGAATCGTCATTGGACGTATACGCCTGAGCAACCGCCCCCTCAGCCACAACGCCGGCCACTTTATGCGTCTTCAACGCCAAGATTAAATCGGTCACCTTCGTCAATCCCAGCGTCGTGCTTGATTTCATCTGGCTTTTAGCTAAGGTTTCTTGAAGACTTCCGTTTTGGACCCCGACTTTTTTATTGGCGAAGCTTTTGTGGTCCTTATAAATCTTGGCATCGGTTTTGTTGATGATAATATCCTGGCCCGATTTATAATACGTGTTGGAAAAGTCAATTGATTTGCGGCGGGCATTGGTTGGCGACATTGCGGCAAGCACCATATCAACCTTGCCCGACTGCAAGGCGACCAGCAATGAACTAAAATTCATCTGCTTAATCACCAGCTTGACGCCAAGATCTTTCGCAATTTTACGGGCAACCTCGACATCCATGCCGACAACCTGATTCTTACCATGTTTATTCACCAAAAACTCATAAGGTGCATAATCGGGGCTTGTCCCCATGACAATTGTGCCCTTTTGTTGAATCTTTGCCAAACTGTCATCAGCGTGAACAGTTTGCATATTTAAGGTCACAACTGCGGCAAAAACTGCGAACAAAGCGACTAACCAGCGTTTCAAATGATTCATAATACCCTCCTTGATTACAAGAACGTACTATACGCTAAAATTCATTTTTATGCAACTAATATTCATAATTTGATTTTCAGCAATTTACTTGATAGATATTGGCATCCTTGACTGACAGGGTGGCGACTTTCAACTACCTGCGCCAAGGCACGTCTCTTCTTTTAAATGCGTTCTCTGGCGCGGAAGTCTGCGTGTAAGGACCTTGGTCGCAATGGCCAAGCCCGGTCGGTCTGTGACTTTCTTGCGCAAAAACGCGTTCACCGGCGCAGGAGCCTAGACGCTTCGGATTGTTGATGCTATACTTTCACCAAGGAAAGGGGTGGCGTGCATGGCACTTAAGATCAACACTCAAACCAACCTGAACGACATGTTCGATAAATTCGCAAGTTTGCCTGGCGATAAGGAACAGGCAACCGGGCCGGATCCGAAACATCAAGAGAAACTGGCTAAAAAAGCGCATAAAACCGACGACAAAAAAGCAAAAGATTAACTTTGTCTTTCAGTACGATGCATTAAAAAAAGCGAACACCAAAAAAGATTCAAGCGTTGCTCCTCGACGCCTGAATCTTTTTTATATCCATGTTTGGTGCAACGACGTAAGTTATCCGCAGTTGCACCTAGCTGAAGTTTTAATTGGCGATTACTTCTTTGATTGCGGATACCGCTTTGCCAACGTCTTAATATTGTCGTTCGCGACATCATCAAACTCAATATCTGCCCATAAAGCAATCTGTGAAAGGTACCACAGCACATCGCCTAATTCATGTTTCAGCTCTTCTTTGTCCAGATCCTGACCTTGGAAAGTATACTTTTTAATCAAGTCAATGGCTTCGCCGCTTTCACTTGCCAAGCCTAAAGACAAATTAGTCAAAACATGTTCGTTCCCAGCCAATGTGCGATTGGCTTTTTGTTGATACTCATTAAAATTCATTTCAAACTTCCCTCCACACCCGCTGTCTGCTCCAACCACGACCAAATGGCATCATAACCTTCACCTGTCACGGCCGAAAACGGAATTACCACATCCGTTTGGTTCAAGTCCATGCGTTTGGTAATTTGCTTAACCACATGCAGCCGTTTGCTTTTAGGCGTTTTATCGATTTTGGTCGCCACAACCAGTGTTTTAATTTGATAGTACTTTAAGTATTGATACATGCTGATGTCGTCGGCTGTCGGATCATGCCGGCTATCCACTAGCAACACGGCACCATGCAGCGGCTGCCGTGTTGTCAGGTACGTCTCGATCATCGCGGCAAACTTCGCCCGTGCCGCTTTACTGACCTTAGCATAGCCATAGCCAGGAACGTCAACAAAAAACAGCCGACTATCAAGGTCATAAAAATTAAGCGTCTGGGTTTTCCCAGGCACGCTAGAAGTTCGCGCCATGGCTTTGCGCTTGATCAGTTTATTAATGAGTGAAGACTTTCCAACATTGCTCCGTCCGAGAAAGGCAATCTCCGGACGACCATCTTTAGGATATTGCGCAGCTGCCACTGCACTGATTGTCAGTTTGACATCATGGACGTCCATCTTGAATGGCCTCCTTTTCTTGTTATCACTTTAATCGACGCAAGTACGCCGTTGCCTTCAATAGTTTAGCATACTTTGCAGGCACTCGCCTCACCGATCGGCAGGATAAAGATAAGCAGGCGTGCCACTAAGTAATGCGCTACAAACGCAAAAAAGCACCAGGCTGTTGCACCTGATGCTTCCTCATGCCTATCTATTATTAGGATGCTTCGCGGCCCTTGGTTAAAACCAATTGTGGCTTAGCTTTGCCTTCGACGGCTGCCTTGGTAACAACCACCTTGTCCACATCGCTGCGGCTTGGCAGATCAAACATGGTGTCTTGCATAATGGCTTCCATGATCGACCGCAATCCACGCGCCCCAGTGTCACGGACAATTGCCTGATGAGCAATGGCCTTCAACGCGTTAGGTGTGAATTCCAGATCGGTATCATCCAGACTCAACAATTTTTGATACTGCTTAACCAGTGCATTCTTAGGTTCTGTCAAAATGCGAACCAAGTCATTCTCGTTAAGTTTCTCCAAAGCTGCCAGAATCGGGATACGGCCAATGAATTCAGGAATAATCCCAAACTGCATCAAGTCTTCTGGAATAATCTGCTGCATCAAGGATTTATCCGGATCAACTTGATTGTTGGAGTCCGTGCCAAAGCCGATGGTCTTCTCGCCGATTCGATTCTTCACGATACTTTCAATACCGTCAAAAGCACCACCAACGATAAAGAGGATGTTGGTCGTATCGATTTGAATGAATTCCTGCTGGGGATGCTTACGGCCACCCTGCGGCGGAACATTGGCAATGGTACCTTCCAGAATCTTCAGAAGTGCCTGTTGAACGCCTTCACCTGAGACATCCCGGGTAATCGAAACGTTCTCGGCCTTTTTGGCGATCTTATCGATTTCGTCAATGTAGACGATCCCTTTTTCCGCCCGCTCAACGTCATAATCGGCATTTTGCAACAATTTAAGCAAAATGTTCTCGACATCTTCACCGACATAACCGGCTTCGGTCAACGTTGTCGCATCCGCAATGGCAAACGGCACGTTGAGAATCTTGGCAAGTGTCTGTGCCAGGAACGTCTTCCCTGAACCGGTTGGCCCGATCAGCGCAATGTTGCTCTTTTGGAGCTCGGTATCGTCTTTCGTTGCCGTCTGCATCTGATTAACCCGCTTGTAGTGGTTATAAACGGCAACCGAAAGCGCCTTCTTGGCGGCATCTTGACCAATAACATAGTCGTTAAGGGTCTTCATGATCTCAATTGGCTTCGGTACTTCTAGCAGATTTTGATAGGCTTCTTCTTTAAATTCTTCGTCAATGATCTCTTTGCAGAGGTCAATACATTCATTACAAATATAAACCCCAGGGCCAGCAACGATTTTCTTCACTTGATCCTGTGACTTGCCGCAAAAAGAGCAAGTAACCGGACCCGTTGTTTCAACGTTGTCAAACATCTGATTCAACCCTTTCTTGTTACCTTTATTCTACCAGAACCGTCAAGTACCGACTAGCAACGACACAGTTAGGCTTTGTCAACAAAACTGCTTGCTAGATACGTGCCTCAAGACGACAAAAGAGACGATCAAGGATCGTCTCTTTGACGCGACATTGACACCTATTTATCGGTTTCACTATCAGAATCAGCCTTGTCAGCTTCTTCGTCCTTGGCCGGTTCAACTTCTTTGGCGTTATCCGTAATGATACCAATGGCTTCTTTAACACCGATATCATGCTTCAGCATATCTTCGCTTAAAGCCTGACGAACAGCCTTTTCATCCATGTTGTATTCAGAGGCAAGATTCTTAACCTCTTCCTTAACCTGATCCTCGGTTGGCTGAATATCTTCAGCTTTTACAATCGCTTCAAGAACCAAGTTAGTACGAACACGGGTTTCGGCGTCGGCCTCAAACTGCTTGTGCAAATCAGCTTCGGTCGTACCGGTTAGTTGATAGTACATCTTCGGGTCGATCCCTTGGCGTTGCATATTGCCAAGATATTGATCCATCTGATTGTGCACTTCTTGTTCGATCATGGCACTAGGCACTTCTTCGATCGTCGCATTCTCGGTTGCTTTCTTGATTGCCGCTTCCTGCACAGCATTCTTGGCAGCTTCCTTACGCTGATCAGTCAGTTCCTTCTTGATCTTTTGCTTCAATTCATCAAGGGTGTCAACATCCTCATCGAGGTCCTTGGCAAAGTCATCATCAAGCTCTGGCAATTCTTTAACCTTGACTTCATGAATCGTTGTTTTGAATTCTGCGGCTTTACCAGCAAGATCGGTGGCTTTGTAGTCATCCGGGAAGGTCACTTTTACCGTGACTTCATCGCCGGATTTGTGGCCGACAAGCTGTTCTTCAAAGCCAGGAATAAAGGAGTTGGATCCTAATTTCAGGCTATAGTTCTTGGACGAGCCGCCATCGAATTCTTTGCCATCGATAGTGCCAACATAGTCAATGACAACCGTGTCACCGTTTTCGGCTGCTTTATCATCCTTGACCACCAGTTCAGCTTGTTGTTCACGACGCTTTTCCAGTTCAGCGTTAACATCGTCGTCAGATACCTCAACATCTTGCTTAGGCACTTCAACGCCTTTATATTCGCCAAGCTTAACTTCAGGCTTAACCGTAACATTTGCCTTGATAACCCAAGGCTTGCCTTCGTCCATCGACTCAACATCGATTTTCGGCTGGTCGACTGGATCGATCCCGGATTCTTTAACCGCTGCTTCATACGCATCCGGCAACAAAATATTTAACGCGTCTTCATATAATGCCGCGTCACCGTACATCCGCTTGAACACCGTGCGGCTTACTTTGCCTTTTCGGAATCCAGGAACGGTCAGGTTCTTACGAACACGTTGAAACGCCTGGTCTAAACCTTGTTGAATTTTTGGTAAATCGATTTCAAAAGTGAGTTCACCATCATTGGTGCCCTTTTTTTCCCATTTTGCAGACATGCTGTACCTCCGACAATTAGTCTCGCAATTCACATTGCATACTTAATGTATGATACCCGAAACCAGTGGGAATGTAAACGTTGTGCCGGAAAAAGGCGACATTAGATGTTCTTTTTTCACATTTAAAACTGGTACATGAGGTTCTCACTGGTGGTGTGAACATTTGCGTATCAGGGTTTTGCCTGACTAATTGAACTGTAAATCATAAAGTTCTTTGTAACGACCGTTTTGCGCCATTAACTGTTCGTGATTACCAGCTTCCACAATTTGACCATGCTCTAACACAAGAATTTTATCAGCGTGTCGCACGGTTGAAAGCCTGTGCGCAATCACTAACGACGTCCGGTCGGCCATTAACCGATCGAAGCTGGCTTGTACAAAACGCTCCGACTCATTGTCCAAGGCTGCGGTTGCTTCATCAAGGATGACAATCGGGGCATTTTTCAAAAAGACCCGCGCAATTGCAATTCGTTGCTTCTGGCCGCCAGATAATCGAATCCCGCGCTCGCCTACCTGAGTCGCCAGACCTTGAGGCAAACTGCGTATAAAATCGGCAATGTTAGCCGCTTCGGCAGCCTGCCAAATCGCCGCCTCGCTGGCAGATGGTGTCCCATATTCAAGATTCTCCTGAATGGTGCCATCGAGCAAAATCACATCTTGCGAAACGATGGCAATCTGTTGGCGTAAACTCATCAGATCCGCCTGGCGCAAATCGATGCCATCCATCAGAATTCGCCCGCCAGTAGGATCATAAAACCGCGCCAATAAATTCGTAATCGTTGTTTTCCCTGCGCCGGAAGAACCCACTAGCGCTACCACTTCTTCTTTATTGATGGCAAAGTTGATGTCGTGCAACACCGGCACATCCTCATCGTAACTGAAGTCAACGTGATCAAACAGAATTTGTTTCTGAAATCGCGGTAAGCGCACGGCGTTTGGCGGCGACACGATTTGCGGTGAAGCGGCCTGCAATGCCTCAATTCGCTCAAATGACACCGTCGCCTGTTGCAATTGTTGAATGAGTCCGTTCAACTGACGAATCGGCGCCTGTAAAATGCCAAGATAAGCGGTATAAGCAACGATCAAACCGACCGTGAACTGGCCATGCATGACCTGAATAGCACCAAAGCCCAAGATAATCGCCGTTCCTAAATAGTTAACGAAGTCGGTTAACGGCGAAAAGGTTGCACTGAGTTTGGTTGCTTTAAGCTGATAGTCACGGTTGCGCGCATTAGCGTGTTGAAATGTGGTTGCTGTCATTTCCTCGGTTGTAAAACTTTTAATCAATCCAATGCTGGTTAAAGCCTGCTGAATTTGATTATTCATCATCCCGGAGCTTGCCCGCACCTGGCGATAAGCAGCCCGAATGCTGCGCACGAAAATATTGTTCAAAACAAATAAAACCGGAAAGGTCAACAAAATCAGTCCGGTCAGTTGCCAATCCTGAACAATCATCAGAACCAGCACCACGACAAAACTGAGCAGGCTGCCAAATAATCCCAGCGTATTGCTCGAAATTAGCCGCTGCAACGATTCACGTCGCTCGTGAGCACCACCATCAGATCACCGGTCTGACTCGTCTCAAAATACCGCATATCCAAGCCTAACGTGTGCCGAAACAAGTCATCACGCATGCGAGCAATCGCATGTAAACTGACCTGCCCGATCCAATAAGTGCTGAGCCCACTTAGCAAGCCGGCCACCGCCGTCAGCAATAATGCCAAGGCAATCGCGCCAAGCAGTGTCCCCATAGCGCGTTGGGGAATCACCTGATCAATAACATATTGCGTTATTCGCGGAACCAGGTACGAAGCCACGGCTACGCCAACTAACGCTACAATGATACGTAACAATTTACGTTTCATATCCGCCAGCTGGCACCAGAAAAATGCGATCATTCGCCAAGTTGTTGATTTCGCCAAATGAATGCCCCCTTTTCCGAAGCTTTATCATATAACAATAATTTTAATTAAGCGATTAAAATGCTCAGGCTTTTATATAAGTGTTGACTAATCTTACGGAAAGTCTCATCATACAACCCAACATGATCTATGAAAGAAGGCTTCACTGATGGGTTACCCGATTGGTAAATTTTCAAAAATGGTTTCACTGTCAATTGATACGTTACGCTACTACGAAAAAGAACACTTAATTGTTCCCGACCGCGATCAAAATAATCGCCGAACCTACACAGACGCCGACCAACGCTGGATTGCCTTCATCAAACGGTTAAAGGCTACCGGCATGCCCATTAAGGAAATCAAAACGTATGCACGTTTACGTTATCAAGGTAATAGCACGATTGACGAGCGTCTGGAGTTGCTATTCACCCAAAAAGCCCGCTTAACGGCGCAACGACAGGAAATTGATGCCCATATTGCATTCTTGGAAAATAAAATTGCCACATATCATCAGCTAAAAGCAAAATTGCTAGAAAAGAATTTAAAAAAATGATTGACATGGAGTTAACTCCAGCATTTAGGGTAAAGACATCCTAAATGAAAGAGGTTATGAACATGTCAGAAAAAACACGATTAGAAAATGGTCAGGAAACCCTTGCTCAAGTTGATGGTGCAGCGGCTGCCAACGTCATGCATTCGCTAGCGGATATTGCGCCTGATGTTGGGAAGTATATTTTGGAATTTGCTTTTAGCGACATTTACAATCGTCCCGGGTTGGATTTAAAGCAACGGGAAATGATTACCCTGACCGCGCTGCTTATCCAAGGTGACACTGCCGATCAACTACAAGTCCATCTCAATGGCGCGCTTAACGTTGGTTTGACCAAAACCGAAATCGTCGAAACCATGATTCATTGCATACCCTATATCGGCTTCCCTCGGGTACTCAATGGCTTAACCGTTGCGCGGCGCGTTTTTGAAACCAGATGAGCGCCATGAGCCAAAAGCAACGTTTGCAACAGGCAGCAGCGCTGATTCGTCAACATCACCGAATCGTTGCATTTACGGGTGCCGGTATCTCGACTGAATCGGGAATCCCGGATTTGGATGGGATTGATCAAATCCTAAAAAGATCGCATAAATTTGCCGGTAATGTCTTTCGTTTTCTTGACCCGAAAGAGGCGATCGCCGATCCACATGCTTTTTACCAAATGTACCGGCAGACATTTTGCCAACCGCAGGCACGCCCCAATAATGCCCATAAAGCGTTAGTACAACTCGAACAGGCAAAAAAGCTGCTCGGTGTTGTGACGATGAATGTTGACTATCTGCATCAAAAAGCCGGAACCCGCAATATTGCGGAATACTGGGGTGATGTCCGGCGTAATCATTGCACGATTTGCCATCGCCCCAGTGACTGGCAAAAAACGCCGACAGCTGCCCTCCCGCTTTGCCCTAACTGTGGCGGACTGATTTTACCGGATTTCGTTCTAAGGCACTTGGCAACTTATCCAGACGAAATTCGGCACGGCCAGCAAATGCTAGCACAAGCGGACCTATTATTAATCATTGGCACGCGTCAATCCGCCTCAGGTTTTCGGTTGGGTTGCCCCAAAATCGTCATCAATGCATCCCGGGTCTCTACAGAAAACCTGGCAGAGCCAAACACCATTTATTTATCTGGTGAAGCTGCTGAGATTCTCAGTAGCATCGTAGCTTGAAAAGTCTCAGATCATTGTGTTAACAGTCTGAAAAATGCCGCATGCATCAAATCATTTTCTGGAACCACAAAGAAAGAAGCGAACCTATCATGGTGAATTACAACAATCAATTTTTTCATGGTGAACGTCCCTTATTCGGTCAGGAACATGCCACCATCGTTGGTACAACTTTTGGAAAAGGCGAGTCCCCGCTAGAGGAAAGCCGGCATATCAAGTTAAATCAATCAATCTTTCAGTACAAGTATCCTCTGTGGTACAGCCAGCACATTGCAGTGACGAACACCATTTTTGAAGCCATGGCTCGATCAGGCATCTGGTATACGGTTGACATCGCGGTTTCGGATAGTGAGATCCAGGCTCCGAAAACTTTTCGCCGGAGTCAGGATATTCGTCTAAAAAACGTCCATTTTTCCGATGCAAGTGAAAGTTTGTGGAACTGCGATCACATCAGCCTCGACCACGTGCAGGCAAGTGGCAACTATTTTGGCATGAACAGCTCGAACATCGTCGCCGACCATCTCAATTTGATTGGTGATTACGCCTTTGATGGTGCCAAAAACGTCGAGATGCATCACTCTACGCTTGTGGCTAAAGATGCGTTTTGGAACTCTGAAAATGTCACCATTTACGACTCCACCATCAACGGCAATTACCTCGGCTGAAATGCCAAGAACCTGACGCTCATCAACTGCACCATCGAGAGCAATCAGGGATTGTGTTATATCGATCATTTAACCATGAAGAATTGTGCCCTGCTCCATTCTGATCTGGTTTTTGAATATAGCACCAATATTGATGCGGATATTTGCTCAGATATTATCAGTGTCAAAAATCCAGGCAGCGGGAATATTCGGGCGCAATCTATCGGTAAAACTATTTTGGAAGCTGATAAAATCGAACCTGAGAAAACGCAGATCACATTGGCGGAGCCTGGCGAAACGAAGCAGTCTGCTTAAAGGTAATCTGACTAACTTCGGGGATTTGAGCAAGTCGTCCTCTATGAGCAGTGGCAGCCAATCAATCGTATTAAAAAATCTCAAGTCTTACTCGGCTTGAGATTTTTTTGGTTGTTTGAAATAGGCACTTTTTCGCTGGCGTAAGAGTTTGCGTGTGAAGGCTTGTGGGCGTCACGTCCATAGATACGTTAAAAGGGGCTATTCTATTTGAGGCAATTAAGTATCTTACGTGCGCTTTCTATAACGCGTTCGCCAGCCCAGAAACCTGCGTGTAAGGACCTTGGGCGCTTACACTCCGGTTTCTAACCGGGCTGGCTCACGCTCAAACAAAAAAGCCCACAAGCAAGCTTGCGGACTTTAAACGTTTATTCAGAAATTAGTCAAGAATTTCGGAAACAACGCCGGCGCCAACAGTACGACCGCCTTCACGAACGGTGAACTTGGTACCTTTTTCGATAGCAACCGGAGCAATCAGGTCAACTTCGAAAGTAACGTTATCGCCAGGCATAACCATTTCAACGCCTTCTGGCAATTCGATCACACCGGTAACATCGGTGGTGTGGAAGTAGAACTGCGGACGATAGTTGGAGAAGAATGGCGTATGACGGCCACCTTCTTCTTTTGTCAAGATATAAACTTCACCCTTGAACTTGTTGTGCAACTGGATGGAACCTGGCTTTGCCAGAACCTGACCACGTTCAACTTGGTCACGGTTGATCCCACGAAGCAGAACACCAACGTTATCGCCGGCTTCACCAAGATCCAAGGTCTTACGGAACATTTCAAGACCCGTAACGGTGGACTTGAGAACATCTGGCTTCAAGCCGATGATTTCAACTTCGTCGCCGACCTTAACGGTACCACGATCGATACGGCCAGAAGCAACAGTACCACGACCAGTGATGGTGAAGACATCTTCGACAGGCATCAAGAATGGCTTGTCGGTTTCACGAACTGGGGTTGGGATATATTCGTCGATGGTATCCATCAATTCCATGATAACCTTTTCCTGTTCCTTGTCGCCTTCAAGTGCTTTCAAGGCAGAACCACGGAGGACAGGAATATCATCACCAGGATAATCGTATTCGCTGAGGAGTTCCCGAACTTCCATTTCAACCAAGTCGATCAATTCTGGATCATCAACCAAGTCAGTCTTGTTCAGGAATACAACGATGTAATCAACACCAACCTGACGTGCCAACAGAATGTGTTCACGTGTTTGTGGCATTGGACCATCAGTTGCGGCAACGACCAGAATCGCACCGTCCATCTGCGCAGCACCGGTGATCATGTTCTTAACGTAGTCAGCATGCCCTGGTGCATCGATATGTGCATAGTGGCGCTTTTCCGTTTCATATTCAACGTGGGCGGTGTTGATGGTGATGCCACGTTCTTTTTCTTCTGGTGCAGCATCAATCGAAGCGTAGTCCTGCGCTTTGGCAAGGCCTTTCTCCGCCAATACTTTGGTAATAGCCGCGGTCAATGTTGTTTTACCGTGGTCAACGTGCCCGATCGTACCAATGTTTACGTGGGGCTTTGTGCGTTCATAGTGTTCTTTTTCAGCCATGAAAAAACGAACCTCCTGTATTTTTCGTAAGAATACAGGATACGTTTGTGTACCCTGATAATCCTTTACGTTTAAGTGTACTACATTTGAGCGTAAATACCAAAACAAATATCTACGCTGGAAATGAATTCCAGCAATGAGTATACATGGTCATTTTCACTTTGTAAACAGATAGCGTCAAGTTTCTTTCATTTACAGTGAAAACGTATCATTTCGCCTATTCAGACAATTTCGCTGTTTCGGCCGCCTGCCAAGCGAAAAGTTTGTCAAAACCAGTTGCTTTCCCCTGATGATGATCAAGATACGCCTGCACAAACGCCGATTGATCCGGAATCAACCGTTCGATGTCCGGATACAAGAATGCGATTTGCACTCGCGCCATCTGGACAAGCGCCTTGCCTAACTCCTGATCGTCATCGCCCAGTGCATCCTGAAGCCGCGCCAGAATTTGCGGTCCAGCTGTTTCCTCCGCCATTCCCGGCAGTTCACTAGGAATCAGTGTCTCCTGCCGATCGTAAGCTTGATACTGCACCGGCTGATCATACCCGACATTTGTCAGCAAATCTAACAACGAGACGCGCATGGCAACCGGCACTGACAAGTCCGTCAGATCAGGTACCGCGGCTTTTATCAACTGTTCTTTTGGCAAAAGTCCGATCTGACTGAACAAATCTTGTTGTTCCTGCCTTGAAAAACCACCTAAATGACTTAACTTTCGCACTAAATCCGCAATTTGTTCGCCACGCTGTTTTAAAACTGCAGCTTCAGCCTTTTCGATTTGTTTCAGAAAATGTTGCCGCCGCTCCGGCTCCAGCTCACGCAACATCGTCCGCGCCATGACGAAATTCAATGTACCCAGCCAGGCATCCAGCGCCAGTTGAGTGTCTGCATCGGTTTCTAAAAACGTTTTGTAATGCGGCAGGATCACATTGAGACTTTCATGATATTGCTTAAGTCCGTTCAGACTGGCCGCTAATGGCCGGGCAATGGCAAAATTCTGTTCCACTTCATAGGCCTTTTCAAGATGTGCGGCTGCTGAGGCAAAGTTGCCCTTTTGTAGAGCTTTCTCACCAATAACAAAGTGGCGATTTTCGTTGTCCGGTAATGATACCATCTTTGCCATACAATCCTCCTATCTTGCCGATAATCACTTGTCTCTAAGCTAAACAAAAAAATCCGGATACTGTTCCGAATTTTTTTACTTAGCTATTGGCGCTTGGCACTATTCTGGTTAACTTCCATGATCACCGGTAAAATCACGGGACGTCGCTTGGTTTGCTCAAACAAGAAGCGGCTGAACTTATCGCGAACATCCTGTTTAAGATGAGTCCAATCAAACTCCTTGTTATCGAGATTCTTTTGAACCGTTTCTGTGACCAAAGTGCCACTTTCCGCAAGTAAGTCACGGCTGGTTTTCAGATAAACGAAGCCACGACTGGTTACTTTAGGCGTGGAAACAACCCGCTTTTTCTTGCGGTCAATCGTGACGACGGCAATAAAGATGCCATCTTCGGCAAGAATTTTACGATCGCGCAGGACGATGTTACCAATGTCGCCAACGCCAATGCCATCGATCATGGTGTTGCCGGCATTGACATGACCAGAAGCATTCATCTGGCCTTTTTCATAGCGTAAAATATCGCCCATGCCGACAATAAAGATATTTGCTAGCGGGATCCCGGCTTCATGCGCGATTTCAGCATGCGCCGCCAACAGTCGATACTCGCCTTGCACCGGTATCAGATATTCCGGCTTCAGCAGGTCGATCATCAATTGAAGATCGTTCTTATAAGCATGGCCGGAGGAATGAATATCATCGCCCAAAACCTTAACGTCACCACCAGCGCGATAAATCATATCTTTTGTCCGCGCTGCCATGGTTTCCATCGCATGAGCAATGGTTGTTGTGATGAAGACGAGATCGCCGTCATGAATGTGGATGAGGCGATGACGTGATGTTGCCATTCGTTGCAGCGACTTCATCGGTTCGCCCATCCGACCGGTTTCGAGAATGACGGTTTTTTCTGGCGCCAATGCCTTCAATTCCTTGGTTTTAGCCAAAATATCGTCATTAGGCAGCTTGATATAGCCTAAGCGAATGGCCGTCTTAACCACCTTTTCGACATTGCGTCCGGTCAAGACGACCCGACGGCCGAGTGATGCGGCGGCATTAATGACTTGCTGAATCCGCTGAATGTTGCTGGCAACCCCTGCCACAATAATCCGGCCATCCTGATATTCAAATGTTTCTTTGATATGGTCGTAGATTTCATGCTCATTGGCATTCGGATAAGGCGATTCCGCATTGGCTGAGTCTGACAGCAACGCCAGAACCTTCTTGTTGCCAATTTGTGCCAGCCGTGACCAGTCCGTTTGATACATCGGCGTAGCACTAGGATCAAACTTAAAGTCCCCAGTGTAGACAATCTGACCTTCACTGGTTTCAATATCAATCCCCAATGAACCCGGAATACTATGCGTAGTCTTAAAGAAGGACACAGACACATCGCCAAAATCGATCACGGACTTTTCGTCAATGACATGAAAATCCTTAATTTTCTTGGCCTGACTGTCATGCTGCATAAAGACTTTGGCCATGGCAATCGTCAATTCCGATCCAAAAACCGGAACCGGATGATCTACCAGAAAATACGGCAGCGCCCCAACAGCATCTGCATGCCCGTGACTCAGGAAAATACCGGCAATACGGTCAGCATTTTCGGTTAAGTAGCTAAAATCGGGAATGACAACATCAATTCCCAGTAACTCATTATCAGGATATTTCAATCCAAAATCGCATACAAAAATTTGGTCGTCAACTTCGACGGCGTACATGTTTTTTCCGTTTTCACGTACCCCACCAAGAGCGACCAGATTGATCTTCGTCATGGTTTCACCTCGTGGTTAAATTATGGAAGCATCGTTGACAACCGTGCGTTGCAACATGCTTCCGCCGAATAAATTCTGC
Organism: Lacticaseibacillus casei DSM 20011 = JCM 1134 = ATCC 393; assembly: GCF_000829055.1. Taxonomy (NCBI): domain Bacteria; kingdom Bacillati; phylum Bacillota; class Bacilli; order Lactobacillales; family Lactobacillaceae; genus Lacticaseibacillus; species Lacticaseibacillus casei. The sequence continues at coordinate 1,230,546 of NZ_AP012544.1, read as the reverse complement.
TACCAGTGTAACACACGAAGCGTTGAAAACCTATAGAACCGACATTGCCGGCACCTGATCCAAAGATGTTTGAATGCAAAAAGCCTCCCCGAACTGCCGGCATAGCAACGTCTGATGAGCTGACAGCGAGTCAGCGAGCTGCATAAGACGGATTTATTCGAACAGGCAGGTAACGTGACTACTAGCGTTCTTTTTTCCATAGTCGTTTTTAGTTGCTCGTGCTGCCATCCATTCACACTTCGTCGGCAAAGAACCTACGGACAGTTGCCTGATTTTGCTTGGCCGCTTCAAGTGCAGCCTGATAACCGGCATCGCTAGTTTGTGCGGCATCCAAATGGTACGCGGCGACTTCGCGGCCATCCGCTAAAACCACGGCAACTTCGGGCGAACTGCCAGCAGCAAATTGTCGCCCATGATCAAGCGCATTACCGCTAGCGCCGCGCGATCAGTCACTGGGCCAAACCCGACGCCATGAGCATGCGGCAACAGATTAACTAGCCATGCGCGCAAGTCAGCTGGTTGTATTTTTTGATCAGGCACCGTTAAAAACGCCGCTTCGCCCAAGGACCAAAAGTCCAGAGATGTGCCAGCAGGTTGGCGAATTAAAGTCAACGGGAAAGTCTTGCGTGGCCGGTTGACATCATCAGATGAAAACGACGTTACCATTGCTTTAAGCGAGTCTGGCAGTATAGACGTGCTCACGTCAAATCCGAGCAAGCGTTTAGCGATCAGCCGGATTAATTGCACAATTGCCGAATCAATTTGGGACGTGATAACTTGATCCGGCTCATCTCGAGTCACGGCAACAAATGCCCATTGGCCGCTTATTGCCGCAAGTACCCAAGCACTGTTCGGAGTGACCCCCAAAACGGTGACCCGTAATAGTTGATTTTGGTAGCGCTGACGGTACTCCTCATACATATTCGCCCATCCCCTTAGGTAGTTTGTCTAGCTGTTACGTTGGTTATAGCAATTTGACCTAGGAATAGCCAAGATGATATCACGCGCTTATTGGTGCAGGAGCCTGCGTGTGAGGATCTTGGGCGCAATGGCCAAGAACTGCAATTAGGGCAAAAGCGTTCTATTCAAGGCCTGGTACGATACCCTTCTTCTGCTCTCTATAACGCGTTCACTGGCGCAGGAGCCTGCGTGTAAGGACCTCAAGGCTAAATGGCCAAGGCTTTATAACATATAGATTAAGTTATTGAAGGTAAAAAAACTAACTGCTGCTCTATAACGCGCTCACTGGCGCAGGAGCCTGCATGTAAGGACCTTGGTCGCAATGGCCAAAACCCGGCCATCACGTCCAAGGCCACTTACACTCCGGCTCCTAAGCGCGCCAGTTCACGCTCACACCAAAAAAGGCCGCCTCAACAGGCGACCTTTGGTGAATAGCTTAACGACGCAGGCCTAATGACTTGATTAAGTCACGGTAGCGGATGATATCTTTGTTACGCAGATAAGCCAGCAAGTTACGACGATGGCCGATTTTCTTCATCAGACCAACGTAGCTGTGATGATCTTTCTTGTGAACGGACAAGTGATCGTTTAATGCCAGAATTTCTGCTGTCAAAACCGCGATCTGAACCTCTGGTGAACCGGTATCACCATCATGTCGTGCATATTGCTTAATGATTTCGTTCTTTTGAGTTTGGTCAATTGCCAATGTTGTGTACCACCTTTCTGAATATTGCCTGAAACTGAGTAAAGCGTCGGTGGATCGCCAAACTAAGTATCAGGTTCAAAGTACTGTCTAACTTTACCGGAGTTGGCCGGCGATTGCAAGTCATTTTAGCTATCAAGCAATTTTCCTTTACAAGTTTTTATTGCATTGGCTGCTTGGCTTCTGTATAATAGCGTCTGTTGAAACTTATGCAGTTTTATCATAATCCACTGTTGGAGGTGAACATCTCATGCCACAAATCAAATCTGCAATCAAGCGTGTTAAGACACAAGAAGCCGCTCGCGAACGCAACATCGCTCAGTTGAACGCAATGCGTACTGCTGTTAAGAAGTTCAAGAGTGCAACCGAACAAAATGCTGACAACAGTCAGGATCTTTACAAGGCAGCAACTCGTGCCATCGACATGGCAAACAGCAAGGGCCTCATCAAAAAGAACAAGGCCGGCCGCGATAAGAGCCGTCTTTCAGCCCTACTCAACAAGTAATCAAGGCGTTAAGCCAATTTAAAACAGCTACCGCGTGTTTTACGACACGTGGTAGCTGTTTTTTGATGCCCAAGTATTTGACCAACTGATGACGACCATTACCCTAACAAACAAGCCGCGGTATTTAGCGACCACTCATCGCCCGGTTAACGTACTGATTGACGCTGATTACCACGATGACCAGCCGATGACTGTCCCGTATATTTAAGCATAAAAAGTTCAAACGCCAATTCCTTATCAATGGTCCCGGTTTTCATAGCCGTTTCGGTATCAACCAAACCACTATAAGCCTGCGCTAGCTGTTGGTAAGGCAATCGATCAACTTGTCGCAGTGCCAACTTAACGCGATAAGGATGCGCCTTAAGCGTTGTGGCAATATTCCCTTGGCCATACCCTTTTTGAGCCAACAGCTTAACTTGCAGTAATAAACGAAATTGGCCAAGCATCAAGGCATTCAACCGAATCGGCTCTTCTCGCTGGGCAAGCAGATCCCGATACAATGCCAAAGCATCCGCTGCATGTTTGCGTAACACATCCGTTACCAAATCAAAGACTCGGTCATTGAGTTGCTTGGGTACGAGTGCCGAGACCGCCGCAACAGTTAGCGGGCTACCATCGCTGGCGTAGGTCAAAAGTTTGCGCACTTCTCCCATCATGATGGAATATTGGCCATTCGTGCGCTGCACAAGTGTGTCCAGTGCCGGAGCTTCAATGCTCACTTTATGTTGCTTGAAAATTTGCGCCAGTGCCATGCGGGCAGCGTGTTCATCAAGTGGCGCCGCATCAACGATCAATGCCGACTTTTTCAGTGCTTTCGTCAGTCGCTTACGTTCATCCAACTTTTTGTAAGGTGCCACCAATACCATCATGGTTGACGGGACAGGATTTTCAAAATAGGTCTGTAATCCGGCAAGGTCATGATCAATTTTATCCGTACTCTTCTCGCCGGTTAAAAAGTAAGGCGCATCAATCACTACTTCTCGATAGTCCCCGAAAAACGGCATCGAAGTAGCGTCATCTAAAGCCACGCCAACAGGTGTCTGATGCATATCGTAACGGCCAAAATTCATTGCCTTTTGATCCTCGGGAATCATGTTGGCAATTGCTTGTTGGGCCTGTTCGCGCAGTGCCTGTTCTTCGCCAAGAATGAGCGTCAGTGACGGACGATCACCATTTTTTAGATGTTTGATAAAATCACGGACCTGCATGTGACTTGGACTCCTTTATTTTTAACCAACTGAATAACTCGTCTTCTTGACGATAAGGGCTTGATTCGACCCATATCATCCCCTGCTCATGCGTGCTTACCGCTGGCACACCCGCCTTGGCAAACGTCTCAAGAGTCTCCCGATGCGGGTGGCCATAACGATTGGCAACTCCAGCAGAAATTAACGCTGTCTTTAAATCTAAACTTGCAACAACCGCGGGATCACTGGAAGTTTTTGAACCGTGATGCCTTGCTTTTAAAAAATCAGCTTTAAGTTGGCGCGGTAAAACTTGTGACCTTTCAATCACCTGATCCGCATCACCGGTAAACAACCAGTTACTTTTGCCTATTTTACCATAGAGCACAATCGAATCGGCGTTCTTATCTCGCGGATTCGGGCGCGCATCTACCGTTGGCCAGAGCACCTGAAATTGTAACGGGCCCACCTGAAGCTGCTGATCAGCCGTAACAATTTGTACCTTCGCCACGCGCTGCCGAATCTTGCGAATCATGGGATGATCCTGCGCAGTTGGCGTCGTGACTAGGCGATCATTGGCATGAGTCGGGCCAGCAATGGAGCATCCCCTAAATGATCCATATGCGGATGGGTCACGACCAATGTATTTAACCGCGTATATCCGCGCGCATGCAGGTAAGGAACAATGGCCCGGCTGACAGGTGGATGACTGGTTTGGCCAAAGATTCGGCCGCCAGTATCAATCAACATCACGCCACGGCGAAAAGGCGCTTCGATTAAAATAGCGTCCCCTTGCCCCACATCAAACATCACGACCCGATAATTCGGTTGATACCAGCACCACGCCAGCACAACCAAAAACCAGCTAATGGCGAGTGGCCACTTCAGCCGAGTAATAACAATGGCCATCACAAGCACACCGGCAACAGCTAACCAACTAGGAAAAGCACCGATGATCATTTGTCCCGGCAGTCGGCTCAGTCCGATCAACACGGTTTCCAACAGCTGGAGGGCATCATTGAAAAGGCGTGTCACCCCCGAATGTGGCAATGCCAAAGCCACAACCAAACCGGGCATAATCGCCAATTCAAAAATTGGCATCAATAACCAATTAAAAATCACTGTCAGCACATTAAAGCTAAACGTATGCCAGGCAATAACCGGCATGCCGGCCAGAACCAACCGCCAATTCAGTTGCCATTTACGCATGGTCGGCAAACTAATGAGTAAACCGGTCATTAAATAAGTCAGCTGCCCACCCATCGTCATTAAAATTCGCGGCTGCCAGATTAAATTCACCATCAGCACCATGCCAAATAAATCTAGACCGGTAAAGCCTAACTGAAGATAGCGATTAACGATCCCGGCTAGTCGCATCCAGACAGCACGCCACAAGCCTGCCCCCAATGGCAACAAGAGCAATAAAAGCGGCAACAAGCCCATCAGCGCCAAATCAACAACGCCCTGAGGTATCCGAAGCCGGGCAGCAAACCAGTATAGCGCGGCGACTGATGCGAACAGATGTAATCCGGATATGGAAAAAAGGTGGAAAACACCTAAATCGACAAACGCCTGCCGCTGGGTCATAAAGTCATCATCCATTTGTCCTAGCAATAGTCCCTTGGCGTATTGGCGTACCTTAGGCGGCAACTGGGCTAAATAAGCAAAGATCTTGACACGCCACCCGTCAATAACATCCTGCAGTTGCTGTTTTTGCTGAAACGAAAAATCTAAGGTTGGTTTAACTAATTCATAAGCAAGTTGCCGACTCTGCCACGCGTAAGTTGCATAATCAAATTCATATTGATTGCGCGCCGGAGCTAGGCGTGTCACTTCGTAAGCACCCTCTAGCCGCACGGGCTGATCATTCGTTGCCAATTTGCTGGCGACCGCCTGGGAGACCGTACCACGACCGCTGACACTGACGCCGTTAGCCGCCCGACCGATGAAACTAACATACCCCTCTTTAAGTTTAATAGCCGAAGCCGGAATAGCGATACTGCCATGTGGCTGGGGCGGATGGCGCCACTGAAGGACATCCATAACGCCGCGTCCCAACCCAATCACGAAAAACAAACCAACACAAATAGAAATCGTTCGATCCGTTTTAATAATCAGCCAAATGACCAATAACCCCGTCACCCACCAAAACCCGATTCCGCCCATGATACCGGCAAGTAAAGCAACTGTCACCAAAATAAGCCGGCCGCTCATGGCCCCAGCGTAAACTGCGGAGCCAAAGTTTCAAACGTTTTATCGCCGATTCCCGGCACTTCCTTGAGCTCGGCAATCTCTTTGAAACCGCCATGACTATCCCGATAATTAATAATATCAGCGGCTTTTTTCGGTCCGATCCCGCTAATCGTTTGCAACTGGGTCGCATCTGCTTTATTAAGATCAACGACACCACCGCTACTAGCTTGAGTCTTCGCTTCGCCGCTTGAAGCAACCCCGGAAGTTGCCGTGGCAGCCGGCGCAGCAACCGTTTCCCCTTTTTCCGGTACATGCAGGCTTTCCTGATCACTGGCAATTTTGGCTAAATTAACCTGTTGCATATCGGCATTGGCCGTCAGCCCACCAGCAGCTTTGACGACCTCTTCCCACCGCGTGTTTTCCCGGACCGGGTAAATACCAGGCCGCAAGACTGCCCCTTTGAGATGCACAAATCCTTGCGATGGCCGACTGCGACTGCTTGCACTGCCGGAAGAACGGGACATCATCACCTGCGAACTGCCGCTAGCCCGCCCACTCTCGGACAGCGGTTGGTTAGCCGAACTGCCTTGAGCCTGTTGCCAAAAAAAGAACCCGCCGATGACAATAATCAAAGGCGCGTACCAATATGTTTTGAGCCAATACGTCAGTGTCGTCATTTTTCTCACCTCGACAACACATTACGCAAGCCATTAAAAAAGAACCGCCAAACTGACAGTTCTAGTTTTAAAATCATGACGTTACTTGGCGGTTTTCGAATAATTTTCCATATACCGAATCACATCGCTTAAAGTCTTGACCGGTACGATTTTCATCTTGGTCTTAATTTGCTTAGCCGTCTGCACCGCTTCCGTATAGTTGTTGACATAATTTGGATCATAGTGCTTCAACTTTTTGGTGGCGGGCTGATTCGGAGCAAAGAAAACTTTGGCCCCCTTGGCATCCGCGGCGACCACTTTCTTATCGATGCCGCCGATTTGGCCAACGTGACCCGCTGGATCGATGGTGCCAGTTCCGGCAATCACATGCCCGCGGCGCAGATTCTGATGGGTGATCTGGGTATAGATCTGTAAGGCAAACATCGTTCCGGCACTCGGTCCACCGATATTCCCCGCATCAATCTTAACTTTAGGATCACTGGTAACTGACGTATTCTCGGTCAGCGTGATGCCGATGCCGGCGCGCTTCGTCTGCGGCAAACGAATCAGCTTCGCCGTGGCCTGTTTGGTCTTGCCTTGATGTTGATACGTCAACGTAATGGCTGTACCCACTTTTTGCGATTTAATCGCATTCACATAAGCGTCGGCAGTTTTATATGATTTACCATTTAATTTAGTAACGCGCATTTTAGAATCAAGTTAGCCACTGTCTCAAAATTTTTTGGACAATAAAAAACATCAAGAACAGATATCCTGTATCATTGAAGTTCCTACCCAAACAATGGAAGAGGATATTGTCTTGATGCAGAAACAGGATAGCACACACCGCCAAAAAGGTCAGCACTTAACATCACTCGAGCGCGGAAAAGTGGCCGGATTCCGCCAAGCTGGGAAGTCCAATCGTTGGATTGCTGCTGAAATTGGCGTCTGCCCGCAGACCATTAATAATGAAATCAAGCGAGGTACAGTAGATCAGGTCAAGAAGAGTAATGGCAAGCGCGTCTACCATCGACAATACCTGCCAGAGGCTGCTCAGGCACGTTACGAGACTGCACGCTTGAGCTGCCATCGTCCTGACAAGTTCGCCAGCGTACAGGTCTTCTTAGCCTGGTACGTACAGCGAGCTAAGCAGGACAAATGGTCGCCGGATGCTTCAATCGGCTATGCCAAGCGACACAAGCTGTTTACTCCTGAAGAGCTTGTTTGTGCCTCGACTTTGTACCAGTACATTGACGACCAACGCCTAGAGATTCGAAATATCGACCTGTTGGAGAAGACTAAGCGGAAGACCTCTCACCAGCACCACACCAAGGCTAAGCGCCTGGCTGGCCGCAGTATCGAGGAACGGCCTAAGGTCGTTGAACGACGCAGGCAGTTCGGTCACTGGGAGATGGATACCATTGTCGGTAAACGCAATGGCAAGGAGAGCGTCATCTTGACTCTGATTGAGCGCAAGACCCGTTGCCAACTTCTCCGCTTGATCGAAGGACGAGATGCAGACTCTGTGAGCTATGCATTGCGTGGAATCAAGCGCGAATGGGGAGCTTGCATCAAGACCATCACAGCCGACAACGGACCCGAGTTCACCGCCTTAAATACTGCTTTTGCTGGGACGGAAACTGAGATCTTCTACGCCCATCCTTACACGTCCTGCGACCGTGGCACCAACGAGGCACATAACCGGATGATCCGCCAGGACTTCCCTAAGGGCATGTCCCTAGATGACATTAGCCCTAGTCAAGTGCAGGCCACGCAAGACCGCTTGAATCAGTTGCCTCGCAAACAACAGGGCTACTGCACACCCCAGCAAAACTTTGAGGCCGAAGCTCGGCGCGTTCGCCGCATGGCCCAGTAGTCTCTCTAGCGCCACAACTTCTATTTGATAACGGCCTGTTCTGGGATTGTCCTCAACGACTGGCTAACTTGTTCTTGCAATTTACGTTTAATTTAGTAATGGTGTCACCGAGAGCCAATTTTCCCTTGAAAGGCGACTGCGGCAAAATCGACATCACATAAATGCCGCGATGGTGGATCTGATACGGTTTCTTGGCAGCTTTGAACGCTGCTGCAACCGCATTATTGGCAGCACTTTTCATATAATAGGCCTGCAATTGATCGTATTCGGCGCTACTGTCATTGCCCATTAAATCTTGCTTGGAGACAATATCGGTGTGGGCCTGCGTTTTGCTAAACAGTAATAACGCGGGTGAGGCGGGACCGACCACGCCCACCGTCGTTAACATGTAACTTCCCTTGGCATTGTCTTTACTGCCGGTGACCTTAACATAAGGCTTCAACGACTCCGCCGAGCCCGGTACTTCCAGATAATAGTTGGTCGGGAAGAAAAGAAGCGCCGCTAGCACGATAACGCCAACCAAAATACCAATGAGCCACCGCCAGCGTTTTTTCTGTTTTAACCGATTAGTTGGCTTGATGAGGCTCACCTAGTTTCTTGTATAAGGCTTTTTCAACTGGCGCCGGCACAAACCGATGAATGTCGCCACCAAACGCCGCGACTTCCTTGATAATCGTACTGGACAATGCATCGTACTGCTTATCCGCGAGCAAAAAGACCGTTTCAATCTGACTGTCCAAGTCATGATTAACCGTGGCAATATCAGCCTCATAGCCGAAGTCCGCAACGTTGCGAATGCCCCGAATAATAAACTGGGCACCAATTGATTTGGCAAATTCAACCGTCAAACGCCTAGGTGCCGCTACTGCTTTGACATTTGGCAAGTCGGCAGTACTGGCCGCGATCAATGCCAATTTTTCATCACTTGAGAAAAGTGCCTTCTTGCTGGTATTCGTCATCGCCGCTACGACCACTTCATCAAACAAGCGACTAGCCCGCAAAACGGTATCCAAATGACCATTCGTAAACGGATCAAAGCTGCCAGGAAATACTGCGATTTTTTTAGTCATGATCTTCCTCGTTTCGCTCTAAAATCAAAACCTGCGCCACGCCATAAGTCTGGTGCCGCAGTTTGGTATATCCGGGAATGACCTCAGGATAAACGACATCCAGTCCGGTTTCAACCAAGACCCGGCCTCTGGGTACCAAGAGATCACCACTGACAAACGCAGCTAACTGGGCGATCACATGTTGTTGCGCATAAGGCGGATCCATCAAAATGAGATCAAACGATTGCTCAGCAGCAAAATGGTCGATTGCTTTGGCCACGGGCATCTTCAAGATCGTAAAACTTTCTGAATGTTTGGTCAGTGCAACATTGGCCTTGATCGTTTTGATCGCCGCGTATTGACGATCCACTAAAACGGCGTCGTGCATCCCGCGTGACACCGCTTCGATTCCCAGTGCCCCGGTGCCTGCATATAAATCAAGGGCATGACCGCCATCAAAATATGGTCCGAGCATATTAAACATGGATTCTTTAACTTTATCGGCTGTCGGTCGCGTCTGGTTACCCGGAACCGCGTTCAGCCGCAAGCCGCGAAAGGCCCCGCTAATGACTCGCATGATGATCCCCTTTTGGCTTGTCAATTGTCATCCGGTCGCGCCGCCGCTGTTTTGCTTTGGTTTCCAGATCTTCTTCTGTCGGTTTGAATTTACCGATATCGCTGCCGAACTCGGTTTTTAATTCCGGACGATGCGACGGTTCGACACGTTTGACAAACCGCAACTTACTTAATTTATTGCTTGCTGCCGTAATTTCGTCGCGATCCATATACAAATAAACATATTTCATGCGCCGCGAAACATACATAATGGTGCCGTAACGCCGCAGCGTCTTAAGTTGCTTAAGTGAATACACCCAAACAACTAGGCCCTGCCGCTGTTTCATTGAAAACATGCTTTCACCTTCTAAACTCACTGCTTGGCGGCACCGGGCTGAAGCTTGGCCAACAGTTCCTGACTTTTAATTAACGCGCCTGCCTCAACATACAAGTGGGTGACGGTGCCGGCAAACGGCGCGTGGACGGTTGTTTCCATTTTCATGGCTTCGATGACAAACAGAGCATCGCCTTTTGCAACCTGCTGCCCTTGTTTGATTGCGACTGAAACAATTTTGCCGGCCATTGGTGCGCCGATTTGGTTCTTGTCAGTCGGTTCTGCCAACTGATGCTGCAATCCGGCACTCTTTTGGTGGGCATCGCGAATCTGGATCTCCTGTTTCTGCCCGTCAACCGTGAAATAAAGCGTCTTCATGCCACTGGCATCCGCCGTCCCGATCGCATTTAACTGAATAATCAGCGTTTTACCAGCCTTGATTGGCACCGAAACGGTTTCGCCAATCCGCATGCCCTGGAAATAAGAAGGCGAGTCAAGTTTGGTGACCGGTCCGATCTGCTTCTGCTTGCGAACAAAGGCCTTGAAAACATCCGGATATAAAATGGCGCTTAAAACTTCTTCAGTGCTTGGTTCAGCCACGCCCGCCGCAATCAAGTCCTGCCGAACAGCGGCGAAATCGACCGGCTTAGCCAGTTGGCCCGGTCTGACAGTCAGCGGTTTTTGCCCTTTGAGGATTTTTTTCTGTAAATCTTTAGGAAAACCGCCAACCGGTTGACCTAAATCGCCTTTGAAAAAGGCAACCACGGATGCCGGAAAATCATATTGTTCACCATGGTCCTTGACCATTTCCGGTGTCAAGTGATTCTGCAGCATAAACAGCGCCATGTCACCGACCACTTTTGACGACGGGGTTACCTTAATGATATCGCAGAACAAAGTGTTGACTTGCGCATACATGGCTTTAACGGCTTCGAAGTCTGTAATGCCCATACTGCGGGCCTGCTGTTGCAAATTGCTGTACTGGCCACCTGGCATCTGAACAGTGTAAATATCGGTTAGCGGCCCGGTCACGCCGTTGCCAAAGTCGGCATAGTAAGGCCGGATTGCCTGAAAATAACGATCCAACGACTGGGCTTTTTCAATCGCCACTTCAGGCTGACGCTGATCGCCACTCAAAGCGTAGTAGAGACTTTCCAGACTTGGCTGACTGGTTGTCCCCGAAAAGCTACTTTGAGCGACATCGACAATGTCAACCCCAGCGTGCGTGGCTGCCAAGTAAGTAGCAATGCCGTTGCCGGTTGTATCGTGGGTATGCAAATGAATCGGTACCGAAACAGCATCCTTTAACGCGCCGATCAAGACTGAGGCCGCTTGTGGTTTAAGCAGTCCCGCCATATCTTTAATGGCAATCATATCCGCACCAGCATCAACAAGTTGCTTGGCCAGCGCCACATAATAAGCCAATTGATATTTTGGATGGGCATCGCTTAAAATATCGCCAGTGTAACACATCGTTGCTTCCGCAAGCTTACCGGTTTGTTTGACCGTATCAATACTCAGCGTCATTTGCGGCAGCCAGTTCAGACTGTCAAATATTCGAAAAACATCGACACCGTCATCGGCAGCCTGTTGAATGAAAGCTTTAATCACATTGTCAGGATAATTCTGATACCCAACTGCATTACTGCCACGAAACAGCATCTGTAACAACGTATGCGGTAATGCTGCGCGCAGTTTTTTCAATCGGACCCACGGATCTTCATTCAAGAACCGGTACGCCACATCAAACGTCGCACCACCCCATACTTCCGTCGAAAACAGATTAGGCAAGCCGTTGCCCATATCCTTGGCAACCGTCAGCATATCGCGAGTCCGCATGCGGGTAGCAAATAAACTCTGGTGGGCATCACGAAAAGTCGTATCCGTCAGCAACAGCGATTTGTGGTCTTTTACCCAATCAGTAACGCCATTTGCACCCTTGTCTTTAAGCAGTGCCACTAAATCAGTCTGCGGCTTGGTTGTTGGAAAATGGCTATCGTATTGTAGCTCAGGATAATACTTTTGCGTTTGGCGCTCAACGCCTTTAAACCCGTTGATCGTCACATCGCCGATATACCATAACAGCCGGGAAGCCAGATCCGGTTTGGCTTGCACCTGCAACAATTCAGGATGGGCGTCAATGAATGCTGTCTCTGCCTCACCTGTCCGGAAGGTTTTAGTAGCCAATAGATGCTCTAAGAAAGCGACGTTGGTTTTAACACCGGTAATTTGAAATTCGTGTAAGGCACGCTGCATTTTGGCCACTGCTGCCGGAAAATTTGGTGCATGAACGCTGGCTTTTACCAACAAAGAGTCAAAATAAGGGCTGACGACGGCGCCCGCATAAGCATTGCCGACATCCAGCCGAATACCAAAACCACCCGGAGAACGATAAGTATTGATGGTTCCGGTATCTGGCATGAAGTTGTTTTCCGGATCTTCGGTCGTAATCCGGCACTGAATCGCAGCGCCATTTTCACGCAGCCCATCTTGCTGCGGCAGGTGCAGATCGGCAAACAAATCCGCTCCGGCAGCAATCCGCAATTGCGACTGAACAATATCGACACCTGTGATGAGTTCCGTAATTGTATGTTCCACCTGAACGCGGGGATTAACTTCAATAAAGTAATACTGTTCGCCGTCAACCAGAAATTCTACAGTCCCGGCGTTTTCATAATGCAGACTTGCCATCAAGTCCACGGCACTTTGGCAGATCTTCGCACGCAAAGCAACCGGCAAAGCAACTGCCGGTGCAATTTCAACGACTTTTTGCTGGCGGCGCTGGACGGAGCAGTCACGTTCAAAAAGATGCAAAAGATGTCCGTGCTCATCGCCTAACACCTGAACTTCAACGTGCTTAGCCGAAGCGATGTACTTTTCGACGTACATGCGATCATCGCCCAAACTAGCCTTGGCTTCATTAACCGCATTTTGATACACTGCTTCCAGCTCAGCCTCGGAGTGAACGATGCGCATCCCCTTACCGCCACCACCGCTGGCTGCTTTAAGCATCACCGGGAAACCGTGTGTTGCGGTAAAATCCTGAATCTCGCTGAAATCACGCGTTGGCTCCGGTGTTCCCGGGATCGTTGCCAACCCGGCTTTGTGTGCTGCTTCTTTCGCTGCCACTTTATCGCCGAACACATCAAGCAACTCTGAGCGCGGACCGACAAACGTCAATCCTGCAGCCCGAACTTTACGGGCAAACGTTGCGTTTTCAGAAAGCAGCCCGTAACCCGGATGAATCGCATCCGCTCCGCTTTGTTTGGCAATGCGAATGATATCATCCATATCCAGATAAGCGGCAATGGGTGCCTTACCTGCGCCTACTTGGTAACTTTCTTGAGCTTTGAACCGGTGAATCGACAAGGCATCTTCTTTGGCAAAAATGCCAACGGTCTTGAGGCCCAACTCCTCACAGGCACGGAAAATCCGAATGGCGATTTCGCCACGATTCGCGACTAAAACTTTATGCATGCATTTTCTCTACCTTTCGTTGCGTACGTTCGCTATGATAACTGATATTGAGCATAATCCCGACTGCCATCGACAAAACAATCATACTTGACCCGCCATAACTAATAAACGGCAGCGTGACCCCGGTAACAGGTAACACACCGGCGACGGCACCGACATTGAAAACCGTTTGGACAAACATCATCGTCGCAATGCCGTAAGCAATCAGAGTGTTATACGTATTTTTGGAACGAATGCCAATCAGATAAAACCGCATCACCAGGAAAAACAGTAAGCCCAGTACGACCACTGTGCCGACTAAGCCCAGTTCTTCGGCAATGACAGCCAAAATGAAATCAGTATAAGGCTCAGGTAGATACCCCAGTTTTTGACTGCTCATCCCCAACCCGACGCCAAACAAGCCGCCATGATTAATGGCATAAAGCGAATTAACCACCTGATTACCGGCCGCGTTTGCCTTTTTAAAAGGATGAATCGCGGCAACCAACCGCTGATAAGCATAATTATGTTCCAGACCCGGGAAGTGATAATGCGAGACAATGTAATAACCCAAGACCCCTGTCGCAATCAGCGCAACCAGCCAAAGTAAGCCATAGCGCATTGGAATCCCGCTAGACATCACCACCACCAGCGTGATCAAAAAGAGAATGGCGAAACCGCCAGTATCCGGTTCGACGAAAACCAGCAACATCATCATGCCGGCAATAAATAGCGGCTGCCACATCTGACGCAAGCGAAAATTTTCCTGCCGAAAGCTATCTTCGCGCGACGTCAACATATGTGCCAGATAAAAAATCAAAATCATTTTGGCAAATTCAGACGGTTGCAGGCGAAAACTGCCGATGGAGATCCATGCGGCGGCCCCGTTAACCGCCCGTCCGTGTATGATTAGGTACACCAACATGACAAACAAACCCGACATCAAGACAAACAGCACCCAGCGATTACGCAAGATCTTAAGGGCCATATTGTCAAAGAAGAACACGGTTCCGATCCCGAGCACCACAAAAACAATTTGTTGCAATAAGTATTTAGTTTCTGTGGCACCATATTGCCGCTGCACCCAATAAGCGCTAGCGGAATAGACCATCACGATCCCGATGGCACACAGAATCAGATAGGGTACCAAAATGAAGTAATCCACATGGCGTAATTTTTTTCTCAAGAAAAACGCGGCCTTTCAAGCAATGATTGGATTTATTATAGCATACCGACTTCAACCGCCAAGCCGCTTTCAAAACAGTTATCGCTAAGTTTAACTTGTTTTAACTTGATTTTATGCATACCAAGTGTGAGAATCGGCAGCTGTTTTTTCTGAATTAGTGCAACAGGACGGTTCGAAAACAGCCAGTTTGTCGGCTTCGCTGCAGGCAATTACCATTTTTTCACTGCACTACTCGCCTATTTATGCCAAAGAAAAAACCGCCAAAATCGGCGGTTTTCAGAAAAATAGACTATTTGGATGCAGCAATCTTCTTACGCTTGGCTGCCTTTTGACGTTCGCCTGTGTTCAGGATCTTCTTACGCAAGCGAATGTTCTTTGGCGTTACTTCGCAGTATTCATCATCATTCAAGAATTCAATGGATTCTTCAAGCGTCATTTTCTTTGGCGTCTTAATCGCAGCTGCGTGGTCTTTCCCGGCAGCACGTGTATTGGTCAGGTTCTTCCCCTTGGTGACATTGACAGCAATGTCATTTTCGCGGGAGTTTTGGCCAACAATCATGCCTTCATAAACTTCGGTTCCGGCATTGATGAACAATTGCCCACGATCTTCAACCGACTGCAAGCTATAAGTGGTAGCAGTACCGGCGTTGATCGAAACCAAAGCGCCTTGAGTACGACCAGGTTCCCAGTTCTTGATAACCGGCGCATACTTTTCGAAGGTGTGGTTCATGATCCCGTAACCGCCAGTGGAAGATAGAAATTCAGTCGAGTAGCCGATTAAGCCACGAGAAGGTGCCAGGAAAGTGAGGCGAGTTTGCCCGTTGCCTTCATTTTCCATGTTCTGCATTTCGCCTTTACGTTGGCTCATCGCATCGATAACCGTACCGGTATATTGTTCCGGCGTATCGATTTGCACGTTTTCAAACGGTTCCATCATCACGCCATCGATATCACGATAGATAACTTCTGGACGGCCGAGTTGCAGCTCGAAACCTTCACGCCGCATTTCTTCAACCAAAATGGACAGATGCAGTTCCCCACGACCAGAAACCATCCAGGCACCGGCCTGATCGGTATCGTCAACACGTAACGAAACATCAGTCTGCAGCTGGGATTTCAAACGTTCTTCCAATTTACGCGCGGTGACATTTTTACCTTCGCGACCAGCAAACGGGCTATCATTGGCCACAAACATCATTTGCAGCGTCGGTTCGTCAATCCGCAAAATCGGTAACGCTTCCGGTGTGTCGGCAGCCGTTACGGTTTCACCGACAAAAATGTCATCCATCCCAGAAACGGCAATCAAATCTCCGGCTTTGGCAGAATTGATTTCAGTCCGGGTTAACCCGAAGAAACCAAATAATTTCGTCACGCGGAAGTTCTTTTGTGAACCATCCAATTTCATAACGGTAACATTGTCGCCAATTTTAATTTTGCCGCGGAAAATCCGGCCAATACCGATTCGGCCGACATAATCGTTATAATCCAGCATGGCCACCTGGAATTGCAACGGTTCGTCACTATTATCGATTGGTGCAGGAATCGTTTTGATAATAGTATCAAAAAGTGGATTCATCGTGTGCTTCTGAGTTGATAAGTCGGAATCCATGCTGGAAGTCCCGTTAACGGCGGAAGCATAGACCACAGGAAATTCCAACTGCGCATCATCGGCACCTAATTCGATGAACAATTCAAGTACTTCGTCCACGACTTCTTCTGGACGAGCACCCGGACGGTCAACCTTGTTGATAACTACAATTGGCGTCAAATGCTGTTCAAGCGCCTTCTTCAAAACAAAGCGCGTTTGCGGCATCGGGCCCTCAAAGGCGTCGACAACCAGCAAAACCCCGTCAACCATCTTCATAACCCGTTCTACTTCACCGCCAAAGTCGGCATGTCCCGGGGTATCAAGAATGTTGATCGTTGTATCGCCATACTTCACCGCCGTGTTTTTACTCAGGATGGTGATACCACGTTCCTTTTCAATGGCGTTGGTATCCATCGCCCGATCTTGTAATTGAATGTGTTGATCAAGTGTATCCGATTGTTTAAGCATCTCGTTAACCAAAGTTGTCTTACCATGGTCAACGTGGGCAATGATCGCAATATTGCGAATATCGTCACGTGTTTTCACGTTTCTACTTCCTTTCTGCTGGCACTACAGGCCGCTTACCACATTAAAAAAGTGCCAGCAACTGACACAGTTATACGATTTTGAATTATAACACACTCTACCCAATCTGTCTGGATTTTCTGAAAAGTGAATTGCTTCACGCAGCCATTTTAGCTGAATTTTCGTAAAAGAACCGCTGTTAGGCTAATAAATAGACGAAAAACCGGCGTCTCGAACAGTCGCCGGTCATCGTTGCTCGTTTGTGAGCGCTACTTATTGTGCCTTGAAATCACTCGCCAGCCATCATTGTAAGAATCGTGCGATGCGCTTGCGGTGTGGCAGCCACAACGACGCCTGGTTGACGCAGATCAATCGGTGAACCATCTTCGCGACTGAATTGAACACCCAGACCCTTTGTAATCGCCATGCCGGCCGCCACATCCCAAGGCTGCAAATATGAAACGTAGCCAAGTTGTCGGCCTAACGCGATTTCGATAAACTCCATGCCAGCACTGCCGCTCATTCTCGGCCCGGAACTTGCCAACGCAATATCACCTAAATGTAGCCGATTCTTGATCGTCATTGGACCGGTCACACCCAACAACCCGTCTTTCAGTTGCAAATCCGGTAATTTTGTCAATGTTCGTCCCGCAAACGTAACAGGTATTTCCGGTCCGCCACTCAGCACCTCATTACGCATGACGTCCATAATTGCCCCGACAACCGGTTGTCCGTCACGATAAACACCAATCATGATCGCGAAATGAGCCTGCTGTTTGACAAAATTCATCGTACCGTCAATCGGATCGACAAAAAAGACCAATCCGTTGAGATCCGTATCATCATGGGCATGGCCTTCCTCGCCGATAATCCGTGCTGTCGGATACTCGGCTTTGATGTGATCAATTAGAAATTGCTGGTTAGCTTTATCGACATTGGTGACCAAATCATTGCGATTACTTTTACGCGCGACATCTAATGGTTTCGCCATTTCCGCTAAAATTTGCTTCCGACTTTCCGCAAACCAGCTGATCAGGGTTTGCCGTAGTTTTTCTGGATCTTGCGTCATACTTAACTCACCTTCACCTTAATCTTTTGGCTCACACCTTGACGCGCCATCTGTACAACAGTATACATGGAATAGCCGGACAGTGCTTCAAACTCCCGATCCAGTTGACGTTCAGTGCCCTTATCCGGTACCACCTGTTTGAATCCACGGTAGGCTGCCAACAGGTTATCCCGATCGACGCCATGCTCATACGCATCTTCAACGAGTGCAAAGAAAGTCGTCACTTTAATTTTTTCGTCAGTTGTCCAGTCAAGGTCTAGTGGATAGCTGTAATTAGGTTTCATTTTTATCTGCTCCTTGTTCGATTGCTTCGATTTCGGCTTGAACAGCTTGAATTGCTGTGCTCAAAGCCGCCTCTTCATCGTCAGACCCCGCAACTGTCGCCAGTGTGACCACGCCACGTTCGTCCAACAAAATCGGTGAGCTGTCGACTTGTCCGGTTTCATCGTCAGAATCTCGCAGATGTGCGAATGTACCAATGAGCTTTTCACCGGCAAACGCAGCTAGAATCGGTTCGACGAGTCGACCCACCAAAACGGTCAAAGCGCTTGCCAAAAAGGTCTGGACAGCCGAAGCCGCTTCGGTAAAAACGGCTTGGTCATCATTTAGCAATCGCAATATTGGCGTTGCCCCGACATAGGCTCGGCTCCAGATCAATACCGGTGATTGACTGGTACCAACGACATAAGCCGTTACTTGTTTGGCCGGAACAGCCAGTCGATCCGCTAAGAATTGTTCAAAGCGCCACGTCGCACCGAGAGTCCCTAATCCAACAACCTGCCGTTTATTCAGCCCGGAGAATCGCTGGGCAAAATAAGTGAAGCGTTCATCATGCGTCATCGCCACGACAACCCGGCCCGTAAAGCCTGCTGCCATCGCTGAATTCAGAACCTTGCGAATTGAGGCAATGTTGGTTGCCACAAAATTTTCACCAGCCGGCGTTCCGGTATCAGTTAGAATCAACACATCCGCCGATTTGAGAACTTTCGGGGTTACCTTGATAAACGTATTGTGGCAAATTTGACTCAGTGCCGTCAAACCGGCAACATCCACCAATGCCGCATCCGGCTCGTAGCAACCAATTTCCAGATCAAGTGGTGACGCAATTAACGTTTGCAAAAGTGCTTGTGTACTACAACTGACTCCGTGAACGACGACTCTTTGCATGAAACCCCTTCCCCTCAGTTGCGTTACCTATATTCTAGCGGAAGCGCAATCTTAAGACAAAATTAAAAAGGGCTTTAGGTGCAATTGTTAACTAACTGAAATATTAACGCCTTCTCATATGAAAATACCGTTGTTATCTTCTGTCTGGTGGTCATAAATTGCCCTGAATTTTCAAAGTTAGCAAGATTAGTCTTTTAAAAAGTGTGCACAAAAAAAGACACTGGTGAAAATCCAGTGTCTGCTTAGTGATCCTAGAAATTGTGACCCGAAACTAAAACTAATTCTGACAATGACCGATCCAGTTGCTAAATATTGATTGGTAAGCCTAATGCAACTTCGGCATCGTCCATGATCGTTTCGCTTAAGGTCGGATGCGGGTGAATGGTCAGCGCCAAATCCTCGACGTTCAGACCGCCTTCGACAGCCACAGTCAGCTCGGAAATCAAATCACTGGCGCCAGCGCCGGCTACCTGACCACCAATAACCGTGCCGTCTTCATTGGTGACAAGACGGACAAAGCCTTCTGTTTGGGCCAAGCTTAAGGCTCGGCCGTTAGCAGCAAATGGAAACTTGCTTGCCTTGGCTTTGATACCCTTGGCTTTGGCTTCTGCAGGCGTCATGCCAGTCGTGGCAAGCTCAGGATCTGTGAAACAAACAGCTGGCATTGCTTTATAGTCAACCGCACTCGCTTTGCCGCTGATCGCTTCAGCAGCTACCTTACCTTCGTAGCTGGCCTTATGGGCTAACGCTGCGCCCGGAACAACATCGCCAATGGCGTAGATGTTTGGTTTGTTAGTGCGGCCTTGCGCATCAACCTTGATCAAACCGCGATCAGTCGTTTCAATGCCGACAATGTCCAGTCCTAAATCATCCGTATTTGGCCGACGTCCGACAGTGACCATGACATAGTCAGCGGCCAGCGTCTGTTCTTTGCCATCAGCGGTATAAGTGACCTTGACACCGTTACCGGTATCTTCAGCTTCTTTGGCCATCGCATTCGTGATAACCGTGACACCGCGCTTCTTAAAGGAGTTCAATACCAACTGAACCATATCCTTTTCAAAGTTCGGCAGAATCGAACTGGTCCCTTCAAGGATCGTGACATGTGCACCTAAGTTTGCATAAGCGCTTGCCAATTCAGAACCGATGTAGCCACCGCCAATAACAACGAATTCTTTAGGAACTTCAGGCAGGTTCAAGCCGCCTGTCGAATCAAGAATTCGTTTGCCAAATTTGAAGCCCTTAATTTCAATCGGCCGACTACCGGTTGCAATAATCAGGTTTTTGAAGGTGTACGTTTGGGCAGAATCCTTTTGCATGACCCGTAAACTATGGTCATCTTTTAAGAAAGCAGTACCCATGATTGAATCAATCTTGTGCTTCTTGAACAACATTGAAACACCGCTGGTTAAGGTGTGAACAACCTTATTTTGCTTCCAGTCCTGGGTCTTTTTGAAGTCAAGATCCGCACCCTTAGCGTTAATGCCGAACGTGCTGGCGTCCAAAGCATCTTGATAACGATGCCCAGCATTAATCAACGCCTTTGATGGAATACAGCCAACATTCAAACAAACACCGCCAATGAAAGTACTTTCGATCACGGTGACTTTTTGGCCCATTTCAGCAGCCCGAATGGCGGCAACATAGCCGCCGGGGCCGGAGCCAATCACAACAGTATCCAAATCGATTGCAAAATCGCCTACAACCATACTTATCCCTCCATCAACAGCAGATCAGGATCTGCCAACAATTTGTCCATCAGATTCAATGCTGTTTGCGCCAGCGCACCATCAATTAGGCGGTGATCATAACTCAAACTCAGCTTCAGCAGATTACCGGCAACAATTTCGTTATCGGCATTGACGTATGGCTCCTTGGCAATTTTACCAACACCAAGAATCGCGACTTCTGGCTGATTAATAACCGGTGTGAACCAGCCGCCGCCAATTGATCCGACATTACTGATGGTCATGGAACCGCCACGCATTTCATCTGGCTTCAATTTGCTGTCATAGGCCTTCTGCGCATTGTCACTGATCTCTTTGGTAATTTCAAACATACTCTTCGCATCGGCGTTCTTGATAACCGGCACGTACAAGCCATGATCCGTGTTGGTTGCAATCCCGATGTTGAAGTAATGCTTGTAGACAATTTCATCAGTGGTGTCGTCAATAGACGCATTAAATTCCGGGTATTCCCGCAAAACGGTGACCAATGCCTTGACGATGTATGGCAAGAAGGTCAGCTTGATGCCTTTATCAGCCGCATACTGCTTGTACTTCTTGCGATGAGCCATCAACTTGGAAACTTCGACTTCATCAAAGCTCGTGACATGCGGGCTCCGCTGCTTAGATGACAGCATTGCCTTCGCAATTGCCTTACGAGTTGGGGTCATCTTTTCACGTGTTTCAAGTTCGGCTTCACTGCCACTCGAAACATATGGTGTAATCGCTTGTGATTTCGGTGCTGCTGGTGCCGCCTGAGCCGGAGCAGACTTAGCTGCTTCTGGCGCTGGTTGTGCCGGAGCTGCGGTCGTAGTTGAAGCGCCTGCCTTAAATGCATCAACGTCAGCTTTGGTAATGCGGCCATGCTTGCCGGTTGCAGGCACTTGCGAAATATCAATACCTTGCTCACGCGCATATTGCCGAACAGACGGCATTGCCAAAATTTCGCGATTTGGATCTGTTATGGCTGGTACGGCACCTGCTGCTGGGCTTGTTGCGGAAGCACTCTCTGCCCCAGCAGCACTTGTTGCCGGTGTGGCTGCCGGTTCACCGGCAACTGGCGTATCGTTATGGCCCGGAGCATCAATATCAACCAAGGCGTCGCCAACAGATGCCGTTTCCCCTTCAGGAACCAGAATCTTGACAACTGTTCCGGTAACTGGAGATGGAATTTCTTCGACACTCTTGTCACTCTGAACTTCAAGAAGGGTATCATCTTCCTTGATTTCATCACCAGGCTTAACGTCCCACTTGACGATTTCGCCTTCTGCCAAGCCTTCGCCTAATTCCGGAAGCTTAAACTGATACACCGACTTAGCGGCGGTCGGCGCAGGTGCAGCCGGTCCAGCGGTAGAAGCTGCCGGTGCTGCTGACTGGGCAGGCGCACCTGAACCATCATCAATTTCAACCAATAAATCACCGACTGAAGCTGTTTCGCCTTCCGGTACCAAAATCTTTAAAATTTTCCCGGATACTGGCGACGGAATTTCTTCGACACTTTTATCACTCTGAACTTCAAGAAGGGTGTCATCCTCCTTGATTTCATCACCAGGTTTAACGTCCCACTTGACGATTTCACCTTCTGCCAAACCTTCGCCAAGTTCTGGCAGTTTGAATTCAAAAGCCATGTTGGCACCTCTTCTCTCTAAAAATTAACGGTTTCCCGAACTTTAGCTTCAATATCCTTGGCATTTGGCAGCCAAATATTTTCGGCTTGACCAAATGGGAACGGCGTATCAGGAGCCGCAACCCGACCGATCGGTGCCTCAAGTGACAGAATTGCCCGTTCAGAAATTTCACTGATAACGTTGGCGGCGACACCGGCCATCCGCTGAGCCTCCTGAACGACCACTGCCTTATGCGTTTTCTTAACCGATGCAATAATAGTCTCAACATCAAGTGGGGCAATGGTCCTTAAATCAACAATTTCAGCATTGATGCCATCTTTAGCTAAATTATCAGCCGCCTTGAGCGCTTCACGAACCATCGCACCATAAGTGATGATCGACACGTCGGTTCCTTCACGCGTTACCGCTGCCTTATCCAGCGGCACCGTGTAAGTCCCTTCTGGAACATCCTGACGGAACGACCGGTAAAGTTTCATGTGTTCAAGGAATAACACTGGGTCATTGCTGCGAATGGAACTAATCAGCAAACCTTTAGCATCATATGGGTTGCTTGGAATAACAACCCGCATGCCCGGGAACTGGGCGATCAAGCCTTCAAAGTTATCACTGTGCATTTCCGGCGTATGAACCCCGCCGCCAAATGGTGCCCGAATGGTGATCGGCATGGACCGCGTACCACCCATCCGATACCGCATCCGCGACATCTGACCGCCAATACTATCCATGGTTTCAAAAACGAACCCAAAGAACTGGATTTCCGGAATCGGCCGCCAGCCGGTTAATGCCAATCCAATGGCCAAACCACTAATGCCTGACTCGGCAAGTGGCGTATCAAAGACACGATCCTCACCGTGTTTAGCCTGCAAGCCATCCGTTGCCCGGAAGACCCCACCGTTTTTACCAACATCTTCGCCGAATACCAAGGTTTTAGGGTCGTTCGCCAACTCAACATCAAGCGCATCAGTGATGGCTTGGATCATTGTTTTTTGTGCCATGGTTACTTCGACTCCTTTCCTTGAAATTCTGCCAGTTGTTCCGCCACATTCTGCGGTGATTCCTCATAGGTATCTTTCAGGAACCGCGATACCGTTTGCTGTGGTGCCTTATCGGCTTCGTTAATGGCATTCTTAATATCGTCTTTAACCTTTTCGATCAAGGCGTCTTCCTTGTCCTTGTCCCAGAGACCTTTATCGGTTAGGAAGTTACGCATTCGAATCAATGGATCACGTTTCTGCCACAATTCATCGGTTTCCTTTGAACGGTAGCGTGTCGGATCATCGCCGGATAACGTATGCGGACCATACCGATAAGTCAGTGTTTCAATCAAAACCGGACCATTGCCGGCCGCAGCCCAAGCTCTGGCTTCCTTGGTAACTTCATAAACAGCCAGTGCGTCCATACCGTCAACCTGCACGCCAGGAATCCCGGCAGCCACCGCCTTTTGAGCCAGCGTCTTGGCTGCCGTCTGATTGGCACGCGGAACGGAAATCGCGAAGCCGTTGTCTTGAACGATAAAGAGTGCCGGTGCTTTAAAGTGTCCGGCAAAGTTAACGCCTTCATAGAAATCTCCCTGTGACGTACCACCATCACCGGTATACGTAAAGGCGACTTCATCGCTGCCATTTTTCTTCAAGCCAAGCGCAACACCGGCAGTCTGCACATACTGCGCACCAATAATGATTTGTGGTGGCAGTGCATGAAAATCTTCTGGATATTCGTTACCTGCGACATGACCACGCGACCACAAAAATGCCTTGTCCAGTGGCAGGCCATGTTGGATCAGCTGCGGTAAATCACGGTAGGCTGGCAGCAGCCAATCTTCTTTTTTCATTGCCGCATGACTGCCAATCATGCTGGCCTCTTCGCCTGCACTCGGCGCATAAAATCCTAAACGTCCTTGCCGGTTTAGCGCTGTTGCCCGTTGATCAAGCACCCGTTGCCAAACCATCTTGGACATCAAATCAACCAACTGATCATCACTGAGATCGGGCATGATATCAGGATTGACGACTTTGCCAACCTCATCCAGAATCTGGATCGTCGGCTTAAAATCGGCATCTTGATTGTCTAGCAGTCGTTTAAAATCAACTGCAGCATGCTGTTTTGCCATAATCAGAACCTCTTTCCATTCCTGTAGTTATTAACCCAGGAAAACTGTACTAATGAAAATCTTTACAAACAAAGCGTAACATTGCAAAATTGTGGTTGCAAGCGTTTTATTTCAAGGTACACAAGAAGTACTTTTTACGAAAAAAAGCCGCCCGTTATGTCATTGTCAGACTATAACAGGCGGCCCCTTTTATTAAGACACAAAAAAAGCACGTCGTTTCACAATCGCGTGCCTCTTCATCATCAAAACATTGTCCGTGCATCACGAGACCGGATCTTGGTTGTGCCAGAAATCACTGGTTTTACTGTGATGTTTCATGGCGCCAACCAAGGTGGCGTGGCGTGCAAAATCCATATCCAGATGAATTTGCACTGCACGATCTATTTGTTTGCTTTTGAACAATTCTGCCGGGAGAATTGATACAGTCATGCGAGCCACACAGCAAATCTGTTTCAACGCAAGTGTCATAGCGGTAACCGCACTCATTGCAAGTGAAGTTGACGCTAGATTTGTGGATTGATTCGCAAGCTGCATTAACGCACGGTCCAGTAGACCATTATGCCAAACTGCAGTCACAGTTGCTTGGGCGTCGGTTGCCATCACGGCACCAGCCACGCCCATTCCTGCAGGCACCTGCTGATTCAACAAAACCAGCAGCCCGGCCATGTCACTTGGCAAGGTTGCGTGCGCTTCAGGGGACAATGCAACATCAACAGGCAGTTTTTCTCCCGCTGTCAGCATCAAAACATCACCAACGACAAGGTCTTGCGCTTGAACCTGACGAACCAGTCCTTCACGCACGACCAACACTGATTGTTGGGGATTGCTTTGATGCCGAGTCAACGCTGTGATCAAATAAACGACCACAGCCATCAAAAATCCAAGCAGTATCGCAATGATAGCAGTTAAAAGCCAGCTGTGACTGACAAAGCTAATTAGGCTGCTCACACCAGCCAGTACCGCCAGCAAAGGCAAAAAGAGTTTTGTCTTGCTGATCGGATTCTGGTGGGATGTCACTGCTTTTTGAGCCCTTTGCGCTTCATAGCGCGTCAGGCCGCTTGATATCATCATCAACATCGACAAACTCCTTTCCGTATATCCCGAAAAGAGCCGCGATGCTGCCAAATCCATTAATTTCACTTAAGAGATCGTAGCGGCAGCATAATGGGCCTTCCGGGATCCGCTAAATCGCTGCTACTACCGCTACTCTTTGAAGATTGTTCCATTATGCTCACCACCTTTTCTACTTTCCCTCAGATAAAAAAACTGCACGCCGATTGAGGACGTGCAGAAATAGCATCCCAATCGTTTAGTTTTAGCACTATACGCCTAGAAGCGAGCTTCAGTTGCGTTAGCGTAAGCCTTAATGGGCAAACGCAGTTGACTCAATTGGCATCTCTCGATGTTTCTGAGCAGCAACATTGTTCGTATAGGAGCCTCACCTAACGGAAAGCACCGTATTTATTTACCGTAATCTATAGTAGCCGATGAAAAGAGGGATGTCAACAATAACACGCACCCTCTTCCACAATTGTGCCGACCGCAATGAAAATTCAGCTGTTTTAATGAATCAAAACAGCATTTGGATCGATTGAGAAGGGATGTTCCTTATTGATGTGGTCGTAAAACAAAACACCATTCAAGTGGTCAATCTCGTGCTGGCACACAATGGCAGGATAGTTCTTAAGGCGGACTTTTTTATGTTCTCCGGCCTCGTTTTGATAAGCAATCGTGATGCGATCGGCGCGAACGACATAACCGGGAATATCTTTATCAACAGACAAGCAGCCTTCACCTTCAGCAAGAGCAGCGTGCTGTACGCTGTTGCTGATGATCCGCGGATTGATCAAAACTTCCTTGAAAAGGATTTCGTTATTTTCTCCGGGCACGAGAACCGCAGCCATCGCTTTGCTCTGGCCGACTTGCGGTGCTGCCAAACCAACGCCGGGGCGCAAATGGTATTTTTCGTTTTGCTCTTCATCTTGACTAATCACCAGATAGGCCATCATGTCGTGAGCCAATTTTTTGTCTTCATCAGAAAGAGGAAACGTTACCGGCTTAGCTCTTTCACGCAAAACTTTAGCGCCGTCACGAGTGATATCCTTCATTAAATACAAGATCCGTACCTCCGTTCATTTCTTTTACTAGATTAGCACACCGCTGCAAGTGTGAAAAGCAAAGCATGAAAGAACCCTTAGAAATCGGAGCATAAGTGACCCAAGGCAATTATTGCCGTCCCCCACGTTCCAGTTAGTTTTGGTAAGCATTCGAAGTGTTAATTGCGTTACAGCAAAATTACACCTCACCCAGCTAACCAGAGGAACCAAATCATTAGGTATCGCGAATCACCCTTACGTCTGGTGTACCCAGACCATCATTTCCCCCGGGGTTCGATTCGCCCACGCAAAGTACGGGATGAAAGTGAGCTGCTTCTTATGCGTCAGCGTGGTTGCCGGTGTACCGTATAGGCTGCCAATCGGCGTGGTGGCGTCCGTGTGCAGGGCCGTCGTGGTAATCTTCACTATCGGCACCGCAAAGGTTTGATCATCGGAGGTGACGGTGAACGCCGGGGTTACCGGCAGGGTATTGGCCTGGAGCTGACAGCCATTATCTGCTTGTTCTAGCGTGTAGACCACCGGCCCGCGCTGGATGGCAATTTTGCCCACATCGTCCTTAGCTCGGGGGTCGGCGTGGACCATTTGCACGCTCATGTCTAGCGTGACTGCGATCTGCGCTGTTCCCGACCAATTTCTCTTAATCCTCAGGTAGCCTTGATCCAGTTCCACAGCCAGCGGTTGACCATTGACGGTCACCGCGTAATGATCACGACTCCAAGCAGGAATTCGAATTGCCACAGTCGTTTTCACCGTTTTCTTTGCCGTGATGGCAAACTGCACATCACCAGACCAGGGAAAATTGCCGGTCTGCTCAATGGTTAGCCCGTTATCGAAAGTGGTCTCATTGCCGATGAACTGATCCGCATAAATAGCATCCTCCGTCACGGTGTAGATGTACTGGTCTACCGACGCCACCAGTCGAGCGAGGTTCGGCGGGCAGCAGGCGCAGCCAAACCAAGCGGCGCGCTGCACTTTAACATGGGACTTCATGGGATCTTCCTTGCTGGCCTTGGGATCCACTTCCAAAGGATTCACATAGAAGAAATGCTTTCCATCCAGGGACATGCCCGAAATCGTACCATTATATAGTTCCCGCTCCAGCACATCACCATAATCGGCATCCTGGTAAGTATCCCGCATCTGCTTAGCAAAGAAGGACATCGCACAAGAAGCGCAGGTCTCGGCATAAGCTGTGTCGTTGGGCAAATCGTAATCGAAGGTGAAGGCTTCGCCCTTGGGTGCAGACGAGCCCACGCCGCCGGTAATATACATCTGCCGGCGGGTAACGTTCTTCCATAGACGCTGGCTGGCAGCAAAGAGACTTTCATCCCTGGTCTGCCGAGCCACGTGGGCCATACCGGTGAGCAGATAGACCATCCGGACGGCGTGGCCCTCCACACTGGTCATTTCTCGAACAGGCACGTCATTTTGGAAGTAAGATGGTTCTGGATCCGGCTGGCTGGCATCGCTATAGTAGGGGTCCTCAATCTTCTTAGCTTGAACGTTCTTAAGCTGTTCCTCGAAGAAATTATTGGGCCGGGTGCCTCGCTGGTCGATCATGTACTTTGCCACCCGGGTGTACTTGACGTCGCCGGTTTCGTCGGCCAGTTTGGCCAGCGCCAACTCAATTTCCGGGTGCCCGGGATAACCGTGCATCTTTTTATCTTCGGGTCCAAAGTTGGCATCGATGCAGTCACCCATTTTCTTGGCGATGTCCAATGCCTTCCGATAATGTGTAGTCTGATAGTAGGCAACCCCGGCTTCAATGTAATGGCCCATGACGTACAGCTCATGGCTCAGGGACACGTGGGTAAATTTATGCTCCGGCGCTTCAATCTGAATGTATGTGTCTAGGTACCCATCCGGCTCCTGAGCCTGGCTAATGATGTCGATGACGTTGTTGGCGATACCTTCTAACCTCTTGTCCGGTGCATATCGAAGCGCATACGCCACGGCTTCCAACCACTTGTAGACGTCGGAATCTTGGAACCAGAAACCATAAAAGTGTCCCTTGGCCAAGCCGGCAGCGATTTTTAGGTTCTCGACAGCATGGCTCTTTTCCACGGCGTCGTATGCCCCAGCGTTTTCTTTCTCAATCGTGATGGCCCTGTCGTCGTTAATGACTGACCACTGGTAAGGAATTAGCTTGTCTTTGACGATGGTCCTGTACTTGGTCCAGAACGGATCTGTGACTTTGATGTTCTCGATTTTCATATGTACATTCCTCCTATAATTTCAACACAGCTGTACATCTTGTACGACAAAGGCAGTATTCAAAAAAAGCGCTTAATTTTCTGTACGCTTAATGGCCATGTTGTTGTTCCCATTTTCTCTGGTTCGTGTTGTTACTTATTATCTTAGTGCGGAACCCGCTCGATGTTAAAATGTATACTGGAGTTAAAAAAGAACCGATCCAAGCACTATTCCTCAGCCTTGGATCGGTTCCTTTCATTTTGAAGTTTCTGGGGAGTTGGAAATTTTACCTTTTAACCGCTTGGTCCCTGCAAAGGATGATTTTCGCAACAACAATGACTGTGCGCTGCACCTTCTACATCATTCTCTCACGCCACGCGATTGACATCACGGACATACTCAATGGTTGCTTGGTTGGTGATGAACGCGACATCGACATGCAATTGGCCGTCCAACACAAAAAAATCGGTAATCACAAAAGGCGGCAATGCAGGATCCGAACTTGCAATGTCCAATTCTTCGGCTGCGTTCTGCAAAGCTTTTTCAAGGGGCTGCTGTTTGAGGGTTTTTGTTTGCAACGGTAATTGATATGAAAATGCCATGATGCCATGTCCCCATATGTCTGCCATCGGTTTTGACACTAACGGCTTAGCGACGGGAAAATCCAGTGTCTGTAAAGCTGCCGCCATTGTTTGATCTGTTAATCGTTGGCTGTGATGAAGTAATATTTGAATGGCTTTGTTGCGCCGCCAGCGTTTCCTAAATGCTAAGAGAATTGCCACGACAACCAGTAACAGGACGACTAAAAACCATGCTATGACGTCCACCCCCTTCTAGATAACACTTTTGTTTCTTCTATCATTATTATACCTAAAACCAGTCGCAACTCGCTAATCAGACAAAAACATTTGGCAGTCATCGCCGTTAATCTAAAATTCTGAAAAGTGCTGACTCATTTTTTAACTCGCAATCGTGAGTGTTAACGCGGACGCTGACGTGTAAAAGTGGTAATGGTAATCGCTAAAATCCGCTACGCACCGTCCAATCCTGCTGTTCAACATGTAACTGCCTTCTTCAAAATGCGTTCTCTGTTCATTCCTTCTTGATTATGCTAAACTATTGCTAGCTGTTGTATTCACAACAAATCGATCGGTCATAAAGGTTTTAGGAGTTGTGGCAAGAAATGAACCACAGCAAGGGTGCTTTGTTGCCATTTTGCGGTTCAAGCGGTGCGAAATATCGGCCATTCCAAGGAGATCGACCATGTTTTTTTTATGGTTCGTTATCTCGGTGGTGTGTCCCTTTTTTCGGAAGCCATTTTGTCACACTTCCTTTCTTTTTGTACCACGGAAGGAGTCCAATCATGATCTACAAAGTCTTATATCAAAAAGACAAGGTCCAAAATCCGCGGCGGGAAACAACCCAGACGCTTTACCTCGAGGCGCCATCTGCGGTTGAAGCGCGTGCACTTGTAGAAGCGAACACGCCTTACAACATTGAATTTATCCAGGAACTCTCCGGAAATTTCCTGGAGTATGAGGAAAAGTCAGCCAACTTTAAGCTGACGACCTTCTAATCATATGAAATTAAATATTAAAAATAACGAAACCGCCGTCTTTGCTGTCGGCGGTTTAGGTGAAATCGGGAAGAACATGTACGGGGTTCAATTCCAAGATGAAATCATCGTCATCGATGCCGGGATCAAATTTCCTGAAGATGACCTGCTTGGGATTGATTATGTCATTTCCGATTATTCCTATTTAGTTCAGAACAAAGACAAGATCAAGGCTTTGGTTATTACCCATGGCCACGAAGATCATATCGGCGGCATTCCCTACTTCCTTAAGCAGGTTCCAAACGTCCCGATTTATGCTGGGCCGTTAGCAGCTGCCTTGATTCGCGGCAAGCTCGAGGAACACGGCTTGTTACGCACAACAAAGCTGACGGAGATCAATGAAGACACCGTTTTAAAGTTTAAAAAACTGAGTGTTGAATTTTTCCGCACCACCCACAGTATCCCGGATACATTGGGTATTGCCGTCCACACGCCACAGGGAATTGTCATTCAGACCGGTGACTTCAAGTTTGATCTGACGCCGGTTGGTGACCAACCTTCACCGAATTTTCAAAAAATGTGTCGTTTCGCCGAAGAAGGCGTCCTAGTCTTAATGTCTGATTCGACCAATGCCGAGATCCCGACGTTTACCAAATCAGAGCGCTTTGTCGGTAAGTCGATTCGCCATATTTTTGATCGAATTGATGGGCGCATTATCTTCGCGACATTTGCGTCCAACATCTCGCGAATTGCCCAGGCTGCTGATGCCGCCATGGCACATGGCCGCAAGATTGCGGTCTTTGGCCGTTCGATGGAAACCGCGATGGTCAATGGCCGTGAGCTAGGTTATCTGAACATCCCGGACGATGTTTTAATTGACGCCCACCAGCTGAATTCACTGCCTGCCGATAAGGTTATGATTCTGTGCACGGGTTCGCAAGGTGAACCACTGGCTGCGTTGAGCCGGATTGCGAATGGTACCCATCGCCAAATCAGCATTCAGCCCGGTGACACGGTAATCTTCTCCAGTAATCCGATTCCGGGCAACACAGTCAGCGTTAACCACGTGATTAACCAGCTGAGCGAAGCCGGTGCCGAAGTGATTCATGGCAAAGTCAACAACGTCCATACTTCCGGCCACGGTGGTCAAGAAGATCAGAAATTGATGTTGCGCCTGATCAAACCGAAATTCTTCATGGCCTGCCATGGTGAATATCGGATGCAAAAGATTCACTGTGAACTTGCCCAACAATGCGGGGTTCCGGAAAAGAATTGCTTCATCATGGAAAATGGTGACGTATTGGCGCTCACGGAAAAAAGTGCGCGGATTGCGGGCCACTTCCCTGCTGGCGACGTTTACATCGATGGCAGCGGCGTTGGCGACATCGGCAATGCGGTTATCCGCGATCGCCGCATGTTGTCAGAAGAAGGTTTGGTCGTCGTAGTCGCAACCATCAACATGCAGAAGCAAGCGGTTTTGGCTGGACCGGATTTGCTCTCACGCGGATTCATCTACATGCGTGAATCAGGCGAATTGATCAACCAAGCGCAACGGCGGGTTTATCGCACGATCAAATCCACTTTTTCCAATAATGAAAAAGTAACCGAGGCAAGTTTAAAAGACGCGATTATCAGTAACTTGCAGGAATTTCTGTTCGATAAAACCGAACGACATCCAGTTATTTTGCCGATGTTGATTTTACTTTAAAGCCGACTTGTCAAAAACAATCGTTGTTCAAAATGTCGATCATGGCCGTACTGCCGCATTGTTGCCGGCAGTACGGTATTTTTTTGGCTTCTGGAGAGGACGTCATTGCATTGTTTTTCTTCAGTTTTTCGGTATAATTGATTGCGTGTCTGATTAGGAGGAAAGTTGATGGCGGCTGTTTTTTATTATCTTATCTATAACCCGGCGGCTGGTGGCGGTGCGGCCATCCCGATTTTTAAACAGGTTAAGGCCGTCTTGGATCAGCGCCAGTTGCCTTACGCGATCAAAACCTCGCGTTATCCTGGCCATACCAACGTTATTACCAAACAGATCGGTAACTTCAACACGCATGAACATCCGGTTCTGTTGGTGATCGGCGGCGATGGCACGTTGAATCAGGCTATCAATGGATTAATCGGCACTCGTCAACATGATATCCCGGTTGCCTATGTACCAGCCGGATCAGGCAATGACTTCGCGCGGGGCATCGGTATGTCAGAGGACCCGATGCATGCGCTAGAACAGATTCTGCAAGCCTCTAAACCGGTTACAATTGATATCGGTCGCTACCACGAACGAACTCGCGATGAATCCGGTTATTTTGTCAACAATATCGGCATTGGGTTTGATGCAGCCGTCGTCAATGCCGCCAATCATAGCGACAGCAAGCAACTGTTAAACAAATTCCACCTCGGCAAGTTAACATACTTATTCCATGTTCTCGGCATGTTACTGACCCGCCGCCCTTTTCCAGTGGCAGTTTATGAAAAAGGTGTCCGCCATTTTTTTCACCATGCTTATATTTGTACCACCACGAATATTCCTTACTTCGGCGGCGGCATCCGGCTTTACAAACCCGCCGATCCGACTGATGGCCAGTTAGACTTGGTGATCGTAGAATGGTTCAATATCGTCTCATGGGCCTTGGCAATGCTACAACTGCTGCGCGGCAAAACACCGACCAGCAAAGCCGTTCACCTTTTTCATGCGAATAAACTAACGGTCGAGACCAGCTCCCTGGAATTCGGCCAGATGGATGGCGAAGAGATGGGAACGCGACCATTTGAAATTGACTTCTCAGTGGCCAGCCAGCGCTTTTGGATTGACCGCAGTATTTAAATGAATGACAAAAGTTGCTGAGCCCCAATTTTACTAGGACGTTCATAGATAAAAGAATACCGAATAATCAAAAAAGCTTAGGCAATAAGTTCCTTGCCGTGCCAAACTCCGCAATCTCCGGCCAGATGTGGCTGGAACGCTGTGACGGCTCTTTGAGCCAGAAGCCCGCTGTCTCAAAGTCGCCTAACAACATCAGCGACAAAAACGGTCGCTGTGTTGTTTGCACGGCTGAGCCCCATCCGTCCTACGATTGCTCCGCTTTGGCACTGACATCTTAATAATCCTAACAAATTCTCCTGGGAAACTAGAAGCGGACATACTCCAGTTATTGTTGGAGTATGTCCGCTTCTGTATTGTGTCCGTGAATTGTGACCTAGGCTCGCCCTTTTGCGATACTCAGTGCTTTTGTTGGATATACAAACGCCAAACCGATTACTTAAGTTGTGCTACCAAGATCCAATCAGAAATAATCCGAAAAGTAAGGCTCTTCCATTGGCACGGCATTTTCCAACAGTTTAATGGCGTGTTTACTAGCCGAAAGCCGTTCGATTTGGGCCAAATAAGAAGGCCGCCGATAACTCATGAGCATAGTCGTCAGTGTCTGGATGTCTGTCGTAATGGCTTCGCCAACCGGCCGATCGGTAATGTGCACCTGCTGATTTTCATCCCAGTAAACACCGAATGTCCCGTTGTTCCATGGCGCTAACGGATCACTCACAATAAAGTGGAATGGTTCCGTCGTCTCGGTTGCAAACGGGTATTGTGCCAAGAAGGCTTTGACATCCACAATCCGCGCCATGAAGTAAGGTTTAATGGTTTGATAGATATCCCCGTCATCCAAGAGAAAATGCAACGGCTCATTTTTGTAAATGTTGCCTTTAACATGCGTCACCATCGAAAAATGGGCACTGATGAAGTTCCACAACCCGACGCGGGCTTCCTGATTGGTGTAGATCATTTCCTTCACATGAAAAACTTCGTCCGCAATCCAATACAGAACATAGCCTTGAGGTTGATCGTCGGCATCATAGTACACACCTGCAGTCCGTTCTTCTTCATTTTCCCAGCGCCAGTACTCGTCCCAGTTTAACTGGTTGCGGATCATGGCACCGTGATTTTTCATGGCGAAGCGGTTGTATGTCTCAATCACGTCAGGATCATCAATTTCCAAACGTTCAACGTGGCCAGGAACATTAACCTGTTTCGGCAGCTGGGTATCTTTGACGTCAAACGTGAGATGATCCGACATGATCTCCCAGCCTTTTTTGCGATAAAACGGAATGCTGTAGGGATACAGATACGAAATCCATTGTTTGTGGCTGCGCATATGCTCCAAGCCCAACTTAACTAAATCGTGCATCAGTCCATGACCCGCGTATTCCGGATAAGTCCCGACGCCGGTTAGTCCGGCCATTTGATACAACGTCCCATGAATGTTCACCGTGCAAGGATAAATAGCAAGCGAGCTAACAAGCTCATCTTTATGGAACCACCCCAGTACATCTGATTTTTCCAAAACCGGACGCTTGGCCCGCTCCAACTCGCCTTCTTCATAGCCGGATTGTTCTAAGTCTTTTTGCGTAACCTGAAACACATAAGTCAAAAGATCATTGAACTGCTCAAGATCCTTAGGCGTCACTGGCTTAATGACCAGTGACTTGCGTATGTTGTCCTCCATACAAAATTAATTCTCCTCCGTCATAAACATTTGCGGGGTTATACCATCCATTCCAATCATCGGATCAATTTTCTGCGAAGCTGCCAACACTGGCGTTAACTGGTGAGGTGCCATTTTGGCAGGCCTAACTTCATTATCCGAGTCGGAACCATTTGTGTCAATTTGTGCGGATTGGTGCGGCAAAGCTGGTTGTGGCACCGCAGCTTCTTCAGCAGCCGTTTGTGATCCTTCGATGTCAAACACCTGCTGCAACCGCTGAACCAGCCCTGTATGCCGATTGACGGCCACTTCACCAACCGCCGTTTCAAAGGCTGCTAGTTCGCCAACCAGAATCAGAAATGACTTTGCCCGGGTAATGGCGGTATAGAGTAAGTTTCGCCGCAACATTCGGCGACTTTGCAAGGTTAACGGCAAAATCACCATCGGAAATTCGCTCCCTTGAGCTTTGTGGATCGATGTCGCATAGGCAAGCGTGATTTTGCTAAAATCGCTACGCTTATAGGTGATCTCATTGCCGTCAAAATCAATCGTCAGCTCATCGGTTTTGCTTGGTGCTTCCTTTGCTAACGTAATCCCGACAATCTGGCCGATTTCGCCATTGAAGACATTCTGATTAGGATCATTGACCAGTTGCAGGATTTTATCACCGATTCGATACTCGGTGTCGCCAAAATGAACGGTTTTGGTCCGCGTGCTACGTTTAGGATTTAAAATATTCTGCAGCATTGGATTGAGGCGATCAATTCCGGCCGTTCCGCGATACATTGGCGCCAAAACCTGAATGTCGGCGATCGAAAACTGCTTAACAGCAGCCCGTTTCACGACCTGACCCACGACTTCCGGCACTTGGCTAGGCGTGCATGCCAAAAAACTGCGATCCACTTGCGGTTGCGTGAAATCGTCAGGAAGTTTACCGGCATTCACCGCATGAGCTAACGGAATAATCGAACTATCGGCGTCTTGGCGATGAATATGGGTTAATGCGGCTTGGGGCAATGCACCGCTGCGTAAAAGATCCGCAAAAACCTGTCCCGGACCGACGCTAGGAAGCTGATCCTTATCTCCCACTAGCACAATCTGCATGCCAGGATGAAGCGCGGTCAACAGCGTGCGAAATAAATACGTATCGACCATCGACATTTCGTCAATAATCAACAGCCCGTCCGGCAGATCATTAGGCGCAAAATCCTGCGTATCCACACCTAGTCCCAATAATCGATGAATGGTACTGGCTGGTAATTGCGTCGTCTCGCTAATTCGCTTAGCTGCACGGCCAGTCGGTGCTGCCAACATGATTGGAAATGGATCATCCGAGTTATACTGATTGGCATCTAACGAGAGGTCATGTAGTCGCGCATAAGTGCGAACGATACCATCTGTCACGGTCGTTTTTCCGGTACCGGGGCCGCCAGTCAACAGGAAAATCGGCGAGCGTAAAGCCGTGACAATTGCTTTTTTTTGGACATCATCGTAGGCAATGCCGGTGTCTGCCTGCACTTCCGCTAACGTTTTTTCAATATCTGGCAGCTCAGGTTCTTCAGCCTTCGCGCCTGCTTCGGCTAATCCCTTCAACTGACGGGCAATCTGCCACTCTGAATCATAGAGCCGTTTAGGAAAAATCCGCTTGCCTTCAGCGACCAGCTCATTATCTTTAGCTAGGGTCACAATGGCCTGACCAACGTCATCCGGCTTAACGGCAATATTCCGTGCCCGCTCTAACAAATCAAGTGTCTGGGTAACCAGTGTGCGCAGTTCGACAAAAGTATCCCCTTCACCATCGGTCAGGCGTTGTAGCGTGTCCATGACGGCACCGCCGAGACGCAATTGCGAATCCGGTGCGATATTCAATTTGGCAGCAATTTGATCGGCGCGGGTAAACCCGATGCCGGCAATATCATTAATGAGTTGATACGGGTTTTGCTTAATCACCTCTAGCGCATCATTTCGGTACTGCTGATAAATCCGCCCGGCCATGTTACTGGTGAAGCCGTAATCATTCAGTCCGATGATGACGCGTTCCATGCCTTGATTCGTCTTGAGATTGTCAACCAGCATTTTTCGCTTTGCGGCAGTGATGCCAAGGCCTTCAAGCGATGCAGGATCATCGAGAATTTGATTAATCGCATCTACTCCAAGCTTATCAATGATCTTCTCAGCAGTTTTTGGCCCGATACCCGGAAACTTATCCGAACTGAGATAATTGATCAAACCGGTTTTGTTGGTTGGCTGATCGACGTGATAATTATCTGCTTGAAACTGTTGGCCATACTTGGGATGGTCAATCACATGACCGGTAAATGTGTATGTTTCGTCTTCTTTGATGTCACCAAACGTGCCAGTCACCACAATATCCGGTTCGGTCCAGGTGATCGTCGTGGCCGTGATGTCAATCAGGAGAATTTTAAAAAAATTCTTCGGATTCTGAAAGAAAATGCTTTTGACCCGGCCGGTGACACTATCCTCATGCCTGTCCATCATGACCCTCCTGTAGCTTTAAAAACCGGTTGATGTCGGCGACGGCGCTGGCCTTTTGATCATAACCCTTCGGATCGAGTCGCTTGGCTTCATCCAGATAATGGCTGCCATCTTTGCCAGCGGCACTTAACGCCATGCCATAAGTAAACAGAATTTGCGGTTGTTTGTCGTCAAGCAACGGCTTCAAAATGTCTGCTGCC
The DNA here is from genome assembly GCF_000829055.1 of Lacticaseibacillus casei DSM 20011 = JCM 1134 = ATCC 393. Taxonomy (NCBI): domain Bacteria; kingdom Bacillati; phylum Bacillota; class Bacilli; order Lactobacillales; family Lactobacillaceae; genus Lacticaseibacillus; species Lacticaseibacillus casei. Next base: position 1,193,033 of record NZ_AP012544.1, on the reverse strand, counting down.
GCGTCAAACGCTTGTGCTGCCAATAATAAATCGGCTGCAAGTAAAGCCGCGTCGGTTTGTTTGGGGGCCAATTCGTGGGCGGTGAGGGCAAATGCGAGGGCTTTTTTCGTTTGTCCTGCCTGTTGGTAACTCAACGCCAACATGTAAGTGGCATCGTTCTTGAGGTGCTCGTCCTTGCGACACTTGGCAAACCAGGCTGCTGCGGCTGGATAATCCGCCTGTGCATAGGCAAATAAGCCAGCCGTGTATTGAAGTTCAATATCAGTCGGGAAAAGGTTGCGGGCTTTGGCGAGCAGTTCGCCAGCCTGATCCAAGGCCTTCAAGCTGATGAGCATTGTTGCCAACATGGCATAGCGCTTAGGATCTTTCGGCGCAGCATCAATGGCTTTGACTGCTGCATGAACGGCTTCTTCGTGTTTTCCTTGGTTGAATGCGGTTAAAATATCCGAATCCATAACAACCTCTTTACTCATATCGTGGTCATGCTGTGTCAAAAATCAAATGGTGTCGGTTGGTTTTGGCGGTTCCGGTAAAAAGCCGGTCTCGTTCCAGTCAATTAATTTAAACGGCAGACTTGGTCCATCTGCCTGTAAAATCGTCACGCTGCTGTTTGTAAGGCCACCATCTTTGCGAATCTCGGCTAATGGCGTCCCCAGCAAACTTTGGATAACCGCAGCCAGTGCGGCATCATGACTGATGTACAACAAATTAGCCTCACCGCTCCGATCCATCGCAACTGTCGCAACGATGGCCGGAATGGCGCGATTGATCAGCTGGGGAAACGACTCGCCATGAATTTTTCGCGGATCATAAGCAGCCGGTTCATGCCGAAAAGCATGTAGCTCTTGCGGAAAGTGCTTGGCAACGTCACTGAACGTCATGCCTTCCATTTTGCCCAAGTTGAATTCGCGCAACGCTGGCATAACCGTTAGCGGAATTGTTTCATTTAAATCTTTAATTAAAGTCTTTGCCGTCACCCGCGCACGTTTAAGCGGACTCACATAGGCATGGGCAAAAGGAATACCACGCAAATAGTCGGCCAATGCCTTGATTTGCTCAAAACTTTCCGGAAGCAACGGGGAGTCCCCATTTGCGCCTTGATAACGTCCTTGATTATTCCATTCGGTTTTGCCATGGCGTACAAAATATAATTTGGTCACAAGCCGCTCTCCTTTTACGTCTTAACCTTTTCATTATCAGTATTTTCGCCATAAATATCAAGCACGCTCAGGGATGGATCAAAACTGGTGCGTCGCAACTAAAACAAATCACCAATGAAAACTCAAAAACGAACTTACTTCCATTTTGCAAAATTTGGAAGTAAGTTCGTTTTCGTACTACATTGTGAATTGTGTTCCCCACTTTGAAACTTTTTCTATTTGGGCCTCATACGTTACTAAACGTACTGCAACTCATTCGTGTGGGCGTAAGCCGCATCAATAGTACCGCCGCCTAAGCACTCGTCGCCGTTATAAAAGACAACGGCCTGACCGGGGGTAATAGCACGAACCGGCCCGTCAAAATCAACCGTGGCTGTACCGTCCGCATGATAGTGAATCGTAACGCCCGTGTCACGCTGGCGATAACGGAACTTTGCTGTCATGTGGGTGCCTTCTGCAGGCGCCTCTCCGGTTGTCCAGTTAAGGTTTGACGCACTGAGACTCGTGGCCATCAAGGCAGGATTATCAAAACCTTGGCCCACGTAAAGGATATTCTTGTCTAAATCTTTGCCAACAACAAACCAAGGCTCAGAATTTTGCGAATTGCCGCCGATGCCAAGGCCTTGACGCTGACCGATCGTATAATGCATTAGCCCGTCATGGGTGCCCATCTCGACACCATCAACGGTCATCATTTTACCGGGCTGCGCTGGCAGATAGGTACTTAGAAACTGCTTGAAGTTCCGCTCACCGATAAAGCAAATACCGGTCGAATCCTTCTTTTTCGCTGTAGCAAGTCCCGCAGCAGCCGCAATCTTACGTACTTCCGGCTTCTGCAGGTGGCCAATCGGAAACATCGACTTCTTAAGCTGATCCTGGGAAAGCTGACTCAAGAAATATGTCTGGTCTTTATTACCATCAGCCCCACGCAACATGTGAGTCACGCCATCCTCATCGGTCTTCACTTGCGCATAATGGCCCATCGCAATGTAGTCCGCATTTAACTGCTCAGCATAGTCCAAAAATGCCTTGAACTTAATTTCCTTGTTGCACATAACATCAGGATTTGGTGTCCGGCCGGCTTTATATTCGTCTAGGAAATATTGAAAAACCCGATCCCAGTACTCTTTTTCAAAATTAATCGAGTAATAAGGGATCCCGATTTCACTAGCGACCTTGGCCACGTCTTCATAATCCGTGGTCGCCGTACAAACGCCATTTTCATCGGTGTCGTCCCAATTTTTCATAAAGACACCGACAACATCATATCCCTGTTGCTTCAGCAAAAGCGCCGTGACACTGGAGTCAACGCCGCCAGACATGCCGACAACAACTCGGGTGTTGGAATTGTCCAAAACAATCACCATCATTTCATCAGATTCTGGAGATATCCGATTTGAAGGTCGAATTCCAGTAAGTGTTATTATAGCAGGCCACAAAAAGATAGCAAGCACAGCTCTGCACAAGCCTTTTCCGACTTTTGGGTTAAAGTGGACCAAGTTTTTTAAATCGACCAGACGTGCTGTGACGGTTAAGCGGCGTCGATTACCCTGCTTCTGGCATTATGCCCGCCGTTCCGGAGCTTCGTTATATTGTCGCAATGCCTGGCCGGTTCGGGATTGCTTGACCTGCATGCTAGCTTCCGGGGTTCCGGCGTATAAAATCCGCCCACCATAAATGCCGGCATCAGGACCCATATCAATTAACCAATCGGCCTGACTGATGACTTGCAGATTGTGTTCGACAATGATCAGTGAATTTCCGGCGTCCACCAAATCGTCAAACAAGCGCAACAATTTGGTGATGTCCTGTAAGTGGAGGCCGGCTGTCGGTTCATCTAGTAGGTAAACTTCGCCCGTGCGATTTAATTCAACCGCCAGCTTGAGACGCTGCTTTTCCCCACCTGACAACGTGGTCAGCGGCTGGCCGAGTGTTAGGTAATCAAGCCCCACCCGCGCCATATTCCGTAGCGGCTTGGCAATCTCGCTTGTTTCAGCGAAGAAGGTTTGCGCCTTAGCAATCGGCATTTGTAACACGTCAGCGATATTTTGGCCGTGATAAGTGTAACTCAGTGCCTGATCGTTATAACGGCGCCCGTGGCACTGTTCGCAGACGGAGACAACCGGATCCATGAAGGCCATGTTCGTAATCGTTACCCCTTTACCTTTGCAGCGTGGGCAAGCGCCGCGGCCATTGTAGCTAAACCAACTGCTGCCGACATGGTTCGCGTGGCCAAAAACTTTGCGAATCGGGTCCAGAATTTTCAGGTAAGTTGCCGGCGTTGAGCGAATGTTGGCACCGATGTCGGCCTGTGCCAGATCAATGTATGGCACTGTCAAATGATCGCGTAATGCGCTGACCAGCGTGCTTTTACCTGATCCGGCAACTCCGGAAATCACGGTTTCGATGCCCAAGGGAATGACGGCATGGACATCTTTCAGGTTGTGCCGCTTAATGTGGGGTAAATCAAGCGTCGTCTTAGCTGGCCGCGGTTGACGAAACGTCAGTCGCTGTTTAAGCAGTCGGCCAGTGAGTGCTTGGCTAGCCAGCAACTGCGGATAAGTGCCGGTGAACGTGATGTGGCCACCGGTTGTGCCGGCACCGGGACCGACTTCGACAATGTAATCACCTAATGCAATTAACGCCGGATTGTGTTCGACAATCAAAATCGTATTGCCTTTTTGCTTTAACCGCACCAGTGCCCGCTTAATCAATTCGATGTCATGCGGGTGGAGGCCGACGCTGGGTTCATCAAGAATATAAACTATGTCGACCAAAGCGCTGGTCAGAAACTTAGCGATTTTGATGCGCTGGGTCTCGCCACCTGAAAGTGTTTCTGTCGGCCGATCCAACGAAAGGTAACCTAACCCGATATCAATTAAAGCATCGATTTTCCGCAACAGTTCGCGGATCACATCTTGCGCTAGTGGAACCTGAATTTTCTTCAAAAACTCCCGCACATTGACCAGATCCATTTTTAATACCTGCGCAATATTGGTCTGATTGATGAGGCAGGTCAACACTTCCGGACGCAAGCGCGTGCCATGGCATGCAGGACAGGGCTTGCGCGTCACAATTTCGGCAAGTGCCGCTTTGTGGTGCTCCGCTTCTTTTTTGCCAATAATCGATCGCTTGATGCGCGGCACAACCCCTTCATACAAAGCCGTTCGCGGCCATTTGGCAGGTGCATGCTTGAGTGTCTGTTGCGGCGCATATAACAACAGCTTCATTTCTTCCGGCGTATAATCCCGTAACGGTTTATCGTTGTCAAACAACCCACTATAGACATAGCGCCGCCACCGCCAAGTATCCGGTCCAAAGCTGACGAACGTGATAGCCCCTTCATTTAATGATTTGTTCGGATCGATCAACTTTTTAACATCAATATCATCGACATAGCCGAGTCCCTGACACGTTTGGCACATTCCCTGTGGCAGGTTGAATGAAAAGGTATCCGAATAACCGATAAAGGGTTTGCCGATCCGGGAAAAAAGTAGCCGTAAAAGTGAATAAATCCCGGTATAGGTAGCTAGCGTCGACCGGGCATTTTTCCCGATTCGTTTTTGCTCAACTACGATGGCGACCGGTAAATGGTCAATTGAACCCACGTCGGGTTGGCCATACTTGGGCAGATATTGCTGGGTAAAGCTGGGAAAGGTTTCGTTTAGTTCCCGGCGTGATTCGGCCGCGATGGTGTCAAAGACCAACGACGACTTGCCTGACCCAGAACGCCCGACGAAAACCGAAATGGCGTACTTTGGAACTTTAATATTCACGTGTTGCAGATTATTCTGATTGGCGTTATGCACTTCGATAAAACCGTGCTCGAACATCCAGCGTCCTCCTCTAACCATTCGTGTGCTTACTGACGCGTGCTCACCACAACGCGCCCGCTTACGCTAAAAAATTCTTAATAATACCAGCTTAGCACTTTTGCTTTTCAGGAATGACCCCATCACGGCAAATCAATCGTTCATGCTCAACGAAAAAAGCAGCAATCTCCTCACACACAAGAAGATTACTGCTAGTTTCAAACCCGATTACTTAGGTTCGATAACGCCGCGTTCAATTAAATTGTTAACCCAGTATTGATACTGTTCAACATTTTCTTTGGTGCGGTCGTTTTTAAAAATGTTAATCGCCTTTAGGCCGTTCCCAGTAGTTACATCAAGTTGAAACTTGTCCAGGTCCTTCGCCACCGTCATTTTGAGCTTATTCGCCGTCGTGTACGGTGAGTTAGGATCCAGTGACCGCTGCAACTGAAAATTGCCGTTCTTGGTTTGAACAAAGCCAAGATCGATTAACGTGAACCGTTTCAACTCTGAACCAATTCGATAAGTCATCGGATCGCCTTGCGCAGATCCTGTGGGTGCTAATGCCATTATGAAACATCCTCCTGAGCGTGAACCGGCGCGCTCAGGAGTCGGAGTGTAAGTGGCCTTGAGCGTGATGGCGGTCTTTGCCATTGCGACCAAGATCCTTACACGCAGACTCCTGCGCCGGCGAACGCGTTAATGTGTGAGCGTGAACCGGCGCGTTTAAAAACCGGAGTGTAAGTGGCCTCGGGCATGATGGCCCGAACTTAGGCCATTGCGACAGAGGTCCTAACACGCAGGTTTCTGCGCCGGCGAACGCGTTAATATGAGCGTGAACACGCTTTACTAACATTAAGTTTAGCATATCATGCGGCTACTGTGCGGCTTGTTTAGCAGCCAGCCGTTGCACAATCGGCAGTAGCGTATTAATGAAGGCTTGAATATCTTCCTGAGTGGTCTGTGCCCCAAATGAAATACGGATTGATTCACTCAACCGCGGGCTGTCCGCACCAAACATTGCGGTCAGCACGTGCGAAGGCTCCAGCGACCCCGCCGTGCAGGCAGAACCGCCTGAAACAGCCACACCGGCCAAATCGAGGTTGGTTTGTAAGGCATAGGTGGAAATACCCTTCAGCCACAAATTGAAGACGTGATTGACATTGTCGGGTCTGATGTCGCCATTAATTGCGTAAGGAATATCGGCGTCATCTAAGGCGTTCATGATTTGTTTTTTGAAGCCAAGATATTTGGTCTGGCGCTTTGCCTTTTCTTCAGAAGTGATCAGCTCAACGGCCGTTGCAAAACCGGCAATACCAGCAATATTTTCGGTTCCTGCACGGCGTTTGAGTTCCTGCTCGCCGCCTTTTAGCAACGATGGAAACTGCACTTTGGGATCGCGATATAAGAAGCCGATCCCCTTTGGTCCGTTGATTTTGTGCGCGGACACACTCAACATATCAATGTGCTGGGCTTTGACATCAATATCCAGTAATCCATACGCTTGAGTGGCATCGGTGTGGAACCAGGCTTGATGATCCACCAGCCGTTCGCCGATTTCAGTGATTGGCATGCGGCTACCGACCTCGTTGTTGCCCATCATGATCGTGACCAGAATCGTGTCATCATCCAAGGCTGCGTCAATATCTGCTAACCGAATGCGCCCATTTTCGTCAACCGGCAGATAGGTGACCCGAAAGCCCCCTTTTTCCAAGGCCTTCAGTGGCTGCAAGACCGAAGGATGTTCAATTGCAGTTGTAATGATGTGCTTTCCCAAAGCAGCGCGGGCATGCGCCGTCTGGGTAATGGCCGTATTGTTGCTTTCGGTGGCGCCACTTGTGATGACCATCTCGCCGGGCTGGGCATGAATTGAATCGGCCAGAATTTTTCGACTTTTGTCCATCACCGTATGGGCCTCTCGACCAAACCAGTGCGTCGAACTCGCGTTACCAAAGTCATGTTGCATTTGATCCGTCATCGTCTGAATGACTTCAGGTGCCATTGGCGTTGTGGCGGCATTATCAAGATAAATATGTTGCATAAAAATCAGCTCCTAATCATGCTGAGATGCCTGTAAATGGGCAAAGAACTGCAACAACATCGCGGCACTTTGCTCACCTGCTTTAATCACAAACTTGTCAAAATCGACGCCGGACTGTTCATCGGCCACGTCACTCATGGCGCGAATCACGACAAATGGCGTGTGGAACTCTTTGGCAACTTGGCCGACTGCCGCACCTTCCATTTCACTGGCAAGTGCCTGCGGATAGGTTTTCAAAATCCGGGCAATGGCTTCTTTCCCGTTAATAAATTGGTCCCCTGACACAATCAAGCCTACTTTGGGCGTCAAACCAGTTGCCGCAGCCGCTGTTTGAATTTGCGTCACATATGACATGCCTGCTTCAAAAATCTGCGGCTGTTGCGGAAGTTGTCCCGGCAAGTAGCCAAAGGCCGTAGCGTCCACATCGTGATAAGACACGCCACTAGAAATAACCACATCACCGATCGCCAGGCCGTGGCCAATCCCACCGGCACTACCGGTGTTAATGACGACATCAGGCTTGTACGTCGCCAACAACAATGCAGCTGTCATCGCGGCTTGCACCTTGCCAATGCCGGATTGCACTAAAATCACATCGACATCGCCAATTTTGCCTTCAAAATAATGCTGACTGGCAATAATTGTCTCATGCTGCTGGGTTTGCCGCGCCAACAACGTGCGAATTTCCTCTTCCATCGCACAAATCACACCGACTTTAATCAAAAAATCCCCTCGTCCTCTCTATCAAATATGACGCTATTTTCACGCCTCGTAGGTTCGATACATCCCTTAGCCAAAATAAAGAACCAAAAAGACAATCACAATCAACCCAAAGACAATGCCGATCGCCCAATTCAGCCGCTTCTTGAGGCTATTCACTTTACGAAACGTGATTTCATCAAAACGTGCCGCCTTAACCTCTGGCTTGTCGCGCGTCTGCCGGGCGTATTCTTTTTCCACTTCAACCCGTTTGGCTTCGCGATCACGAGCTTCCTGCTTCTTTTTCTTCTGGGCTTCACGGTAGGCTTTACGCGTGTTAACTTCTGCCATGCTGTTCCTCCTGCTGCTGCCAATAAAACAAGGCTAACAGCGTCTTACTGTCACAAATTCTGCCATCATCAACTGCTTGTTGAGCTTCATCAAACGTTAGCCAATGACTGTTCACAAATTCATCGGCATCTTGCGGCAGACGCTGATCGGCGGGGGTCAATTCGCGAGCCAAAAAAAGTGCCATGGTCGCATCCGAAAAGCCAAGTGATTGAAAATAACTGACAAGCGGCTGCCAGTTCAGTGCCTCCAAACCGGTTTCTTCATTTAATTCGCGTTGGGCAGCAGCCAGTGGCATCTCGCCTTGGTGGATCTTGCCAGCCGGAATTTCCAGCGTTGCCTGGCCAACAGTTGATCGAAACTGACTGACAAACAAGGCTTGATGTCCTCTTAACGCCAAAATGCCCGCAGACGGCTGTGCACGCACGATTTCCCGCTTCGCTGTCTGATCATCGCTTAGTTTAACCGTCAGTTCATCAACTGCTACTAATTCACCCGTAAACACCCGTTGTTGTGCAATCGGTTTTTCCTCCATCACAGCCGCCTCCTCGTCCTATTTATTCACAAGTGCCAAGCCGTCAATCAACGAATCGTTAACCGACTCAAAACGTTGACAAACACCACTTTTATGAAAGATCATGTCATCAGCTTACACCAGCAAACGATGCAATGCTTGATCTTAACAAAAAATTTGCGAATATCCAACTTCCGGCTGATAGTCAACCTATAGGACTGTGCTAAACTAAACTCAAACGAAAGAGGAAGTGATCTCGTGGCCACAAGCAAACGTATTCGCATTTGGCGAATCATACTCTGGGCCGCCATGGGTGCGGTATTAGGTGCCTTATCCGGACGTTGGGCAATCGCTGTTTTTGTCGGCGTTGTGTTTGCCTTCGCTCGCTTTATCGGTGAACTAAGCCGACCGAAGCCAAAATCCACCAGTCTGCCAAGTTTGGATCCAAAAATGGCTGAACACTATGCGGCTTCCGGATTAAGTGATGAAGAAATCAAACTTTTTAGAAAGACCATGGCTGAACTTGCCGATCAAATTCGGACCATTGAAGCATTGACCAAGCAAGTACCAAAGCTTCGTGCGCTCACACTTAATACCGATTTGATCGATTTGCTGCACGCTTATTTCGAGGCACTGGTGCAAGCTCCGCAGCGGCTGACAGACGCCGGCACCTTTGTCTATCAACAGGTCCCGAATCTGTTGGATTTAATGCAGAAATATGCCCAAATCACACACCATGAAGTCAAAACGGCTGATACCTACGAAACGTTAGATAAAGCTTTTGAAACGATGACCGGGATGGCGGGCAAGATCCGTACCGATTATCAAGCCTTCATTAAAGATGACTTGGATGACCTGGATAGCGATGTCCGCCTTGCCAAGAAACACCTTGATCCTAATAAGATGCATGAAACGGAGTGACCAACGTGAGCGACGACAAACAAACAAATTTGACCGATGACCTATTAGCGGATCCCTTCAGCACCTCATCCGGCGCAAGCGATGCGGCCCCAAAAATCCCCGAGGCAGCAACAGCTAAGCCAAAACTGAGCCCGGAACAGGAAGCCAAAGCGCAGGATTTGGCCAGCAAAATTGATGTCACTAAAGGCGAAACTGTCTTAAACTACGGCGCCGATGCCCAAAAGCAGCTTGGGGTTTTCTCTCAAAACATGCTGACGAAGGTGCAAAGCCAAGACACCGGTGCCGTTGGTGACGCTTTAACCAGCCTGATGACGCGTCTAAATGAAGCCAATCCTGACGAACTAAAAGCAGAAAATAACAATATTTTCCGCAAAATTTTTGGCCGTGTCAAGCGATCTATTTATGAAATCACCGCAAAGTACCAAAAAATCGGTGCTCAGATCGATACAATCGCTAACCGGCTCGAAACATCACAACAGGGTTTGTTAAACGACAACAGGCTTTTAGACGAGCTTTATGACCAAAACAAGGCGTATTTTGATGCCTTGAATATTTACATTGAAGCGGCGAACCTGAAGCTGGCCGAATTAAATGATAAAACGATTCCTGAAGCAGCCAAGGCCGCCGAAGCAGCTAATGACCAAATGGCGATCCAGCAAGTCAACGATCTGCGGCAGTTCGCCAGCCGTTTGGAAAAACGGGCGTATGATCTGCAATTAGCGCGGCAAATTACCATTCAGCAAGCGCCGCAGATTCGCTTGATCCAAAACACCAATCAGGCGCTGGCAGAAAAGATCCAAGCCAGTGTCAACACTGCCATTCCTCTATGGAAAAACCAGGTGGCTATCGCCCTCACCCTTTTGCGTCAAAAAAATGCGGTCACCGCACAGCGCCAGGTTTCAGAAACGACCAACGATTTGCTTAAGAAGAACAGTGAGATGTTGAAGATCAGTTCGATTGAAACCGCCAAAGAAAATGAACGCGGCGTTGTCGATATCGAGACGCTGACGCAGACACAAAACGATCTGATCGATACCTTGAAACAGACTTTGCAGATTCAGCAAGATGGTCGCGTCAAGCGTCAGAATGCTGAAAAACAACTTGTCCAAATGGAAGGCGAACTTAAGCAGCAACTGCTAAATTATACCCACGGCGATATGGATAATCAAAATCCTAAAGACGTCACGCCGCACGTTTAATGGGTCTAAATTCTTAATTAACCTTGAATAGCGTAAAGTCCGTGATTTCGTCATCACGGACTTTTTGTTTTGGCTCGTTTCCCCGCCAATTTTCAGTTGAATGGGCTTCCCTGACTAAGCATCGCCAACGCCACGAATTTGCCACATCCGATACCCTGTCAACGCCAAGGCTAAGAGGCATAAACCGGTTGCGACCCAAAACGACACGTGCATCCCTGCGATAAAGACATCAGGCCGACCGGTTAGATAAGTTGTTACCTTCCGCCCAGCCGTGTGACTCATTGAGGAGAACAAAACCGTCGTTGCCGTCGAAATACCTACAACCATACCTAAATTACGTGCCAATGCATTCAATCCGCCTGCAATTCCAAGATCTTGCGGTGCCACACTCGACATTACGACCGTATTATTCGGCGCCTGGAACAGGCCATTACCAAACCCGACTAAGCCAATCATCAATGCCACGAAAACAAATGACGTCTGTAAATTGAATAACGCATAGCCGACTTGGCTGCCCACAATGAACAACAATCCACCATAGTAATTCGATAAGGACCGATGCGGTCGGCAATTGAACCAGCCACCGGTGCCACAATCACTTGGACAATCGGGAAAATCATGAGCAAGTAACCGGCTTTTTCTGGCGATAATCCGCGCGCATTCTGCAAATAAAATGGCGAAATCACATTAAAGAAGAAGTTCGTTACAAAAATAAAGAAAGCCGATAACAAACTTAACGTAAACGCGCTATTCCGAAATAACTTAAAGCTAACTAGCGGATCGGTCTTATGATTTTCAATCCGAATAAAAGCAGCCAAGGCGATCATTGCGATGACGAACAAGGCAAGAATCACCGGATCCGTAAAACCACGCTCCTGACCCAGAAAAATACCCATGAACAACGCCAGAATAAACCCTAAGAAGCTGATGAAGCCTGCCCAGTCAATCGGAACCCGCTTGCTGGGTAAATCCTTCGGTAAAACAACGGATCCGAGAATCAACGCAACAATGCCGATTGGAATATTGATCCAAAAAATATAGCCCCACGGCAGTTGCCCCAAAATCAACCCGCCAATCCCAGGTCCGGCAATCGCACCAATGGAAACAAACGACCCGATGAGACCCAAGGCACGCCCACGTTCGTTCATCGGAAAAATTTCTGTCACGATCCCGTTGTTATTCGCCATCGTCATGGATGCGCCAGTTGCCTGCACAATCCGCGCCGCCAACAACAGCGCCAAACTATTGTTAAACCCGGCAAAAAGAGAACCGATGAGAAACAGTACCATCCCGACACGGAACACTTTGATTTTACCAATCGAATCGCCTAATTTCCCGAAAAATAAAAGCAATCCGCAGATCATCATCAGATAAATGGACACAACCCATTCAGCCTGATTCATTGGGATTTTCAAATCTCGACTCATCACCGGCAACGCAATGTTGACAATAGAACCATCCAGTGTCGACATGATGGTAAACATCCCGATGGCCGTGATGATCCACCACCGGTTTTTCTGGACTTTTTGGTTATCAATGTAATTTTTCACATTTTCCGCTCCTTCTAAAACGCCTAGCTGCACCATTATACGCCGAATCTTGTTACTTTTTCAAAGGAACCTACACCTTATTTACAAAAGCAAAACGCATTCTTTACATCAAAGTGGCGAAGTCTTTACACTCATTCTTTATCCTTAAGTTATTCAAGTATTGGAGGGAAAAGTAATGAAGCATTCGAAGTTGTTAGTCGGTTTGACCGTGGCCTTAACTGCCACTTTGGTATTAACGGGTTGCGGGTCGAAATCCGCCAGCAGTTCAAGCTCGTCAAGCGCGGCACCAGCGAAGCAAAGCAAAATCCTTGCCGTTGGGTCCACAGCCCTACAGCCGCTGGTTGAGCAGGCTGCTAAGCAATATCAAACCGACAATCCTAAGGCCGAAATCACCGTTCAAGGCGGCGGTTCCGGTGCCGGATTAAGTCAGGTGGCGGCTGGATCGGTCACCATCGGCAACTCAGACATTTTCGCTCAGAAAAAGAAAGACTTGAAGGCCAGCGATCTGGTTGATCATCAGGTCGCGGTGGTTGCCATTGCCCCGGTTGTTAACAAAGATGCCGGCGTTAAAAACATTACAACCCAGCAGCTGGTCGATATCTTCCAAGGCAAAATCACTAACTGGAAAGATGTTGGCGGTAAAGATCAACAAATTGTCTTGATTAACCGTGCACAAGGCTCCGGTACCCGTGCCACCTTTGAACAGTTCGGTATCAAGACGGACAAAGTCAAGACCAGTCAGGAACAGGATTCAAGCGGTACCGTTTATCAGATGGTTTCCTCAACGCCTGGTGCGATTAGCTATCTAGCCTTCTCGGCAATTAAAGATGGCGTCCAAAAGCTCGCACTGGACAAGGTGCAACCAACTGACAAGAACGTTACAACCAACACCTGGAAAATCTGGGCTTACGAGCACATGTACACCAAGGGTAAGCCTAATGCTTCAACCGCAGCGTTCATCAACTACATTCAATCAAAGAATGTTCAAAAGACGCTGGTTCCGAGGCTGGGTTACATCCCCATCACCAAAATGACCGTTGCCCGCACGTACGACGGCAAAATCGAAGAAGTCAACAAGTAACCTGCTCCATATTTCTACCATACAAACAGGCTGTATACAAAAAACCGCGATCAACTGTGATCGCGGTTTTTTGATCATGCCGATTCTTTTAATTGAATGATTGTCGCATCTTTATATCTGCCAGTTGATTAATCGTCTGAATGATCGGCCTCATGATGAACCGTCACATTGGCAGCCTGAGGACCACGGGGACCTTCCACGATAACAAAGTCAACCAGTTCGCCCGGTGTCAGACTTTTAAAACCGGGTTCATTAATCGCCGAAAAATGAACGAAGATATCCGGCTGACCATCGGCCTCGATAAAACCGTAGCCTTTGTCGACATTGAAATTTTTAACTCGTCCTTGCATGCTGTCACCTGCTTATTTGTCAAACCCGTTTGCAACTGCTTCAGGGTAGTTGGCTTCAACAATGGCGGCACAGCGACTGCATAATTCCGGCAATTTAGGGTCGGTGCCGATATCAGTCCGAACCATCCGGCAACGTGGGCATACTTCCCCCTTAGCGTGGGTCACAACCACTGCCATATCTTCGAACTGTTCGGCATCTGCTGGCGCTTTGGCATCGCTTGGCGCAACTTCAAAGTGACTGGTAATCAACAGTTGCATCACGTTCGCTTCAACATCATCCAGCATGTCACGAACCGGTCCGGATGGATACACCGTAACGGCTGCTTCCATGGACTTGCCGATCACCTTGTTGTCTCGTGCAACTTCAAGCGCCTTTTGCACTTCGGAACGGAAATCCATGAATGCTGACCAAATGTCGAGTAACTGATCCTCGTCGTCAAAATGCGTGACGTCCGGCATGTCAGACAAGGCAGCGTAAGCACTATCCTGTTTCAGATATGGCCAAACTTCTTCCGCTGTATGCGGCAAAATCGGCGTCAGCAACTTCGTCAGATCTAGCAAAGCGGTATACATCACTGTCTGCATGCTCCGCCGCTTAGGATCGTTTTGGGCCTCGATATAAACCACATCCTTGGCAACATCGAGATAAAAGGCACTCAGATCGTTAACCAGGAAACTGCTAATGGTTTTTTCAACCGTTGCAAAATCGTAGACATCATAGGCCGCCTTGACCTTAGCAATGACCTGATTCAGACGAACCATGAGATAGCGATCAAGGGAGCCGAGGTCGTCATAAGCAATGGCATCCTTTTGCGGATCAAAGTCACCGGTATTAGCCACCATAAACCGCAACGTATTGCGAATTTTACGATAAGCCTCAGACGTCTGGGCAAAATTGTCAACCGAAACCCGGACATCAGACGAGGAGTCCACGGTTGCGACCCACAGCCGAATGATCTCGGCGCCAAATTGCTTTTCAATTGTGGCAGGCACAATGGTATTGCCTAGACTTTTACTCATTTTCCGACCCTTGCCATCAAGCGTGAAGCCTTGAGACAGGATGCCACGATATGGGGCGACACCGGTTGCGGCAACACTGGTAATCAAGCTGGAGTTAAACCAACCACGATACTGGTCGGATCCTTCCAGGTACAGATCAGCCGGGAAACTCAATTCCGGACGCTGAGCCAAGACTGCCTGGTGTGATGAACCTGAGTCAAACCAGACATCCATGATATCTTTTTCTTTGGTGAATTGACCATGCGGGCTATGCGGGTTCGTGTACCCTTCCGGCAAAAGATGCTTAGCCTCGCGTTCAAACCAGACATTGGAGCCATATTTGCCAAATAAGTCGGCGACATGGTTAATGGTTTCTTCTTCGATAATCGGCTCGCCGTCTTCAGCGTAGAAAATCGGGAGTGGAACCCCCCATGCACGTTGGCGGGAAATGACCCAGTCACCCCGATCACGAATCATATTGTACAGACGGGTCTTACCCCAACTAGGCTTAAAGTCGACTGTATCAATCGCCTTCAAAATCTGATCACGGAAAGCTTCAATTGAGGCAAACCATTGCGTTGTGGCTCGGAAAATGACCGGCTTTTTGGTACGCCAATCATGCGGGTAACTATGGGTGAAGAAATCCAGTTTCAACAGTGCGCCCTTTTCAGTTAAGGCTTTGGTGATGAGCTTATTGGCATCATCATAAAAGACCCCTTCAAATCCCGGCGCATTTTCGTTCATGTAGCCCTTGGCGTCAACGACCGAAATCACGGGCAATCCATACTTCATGCCAACCTTGTAGTCATCTTCCCCATGTCCAGGAGCAGTATGAACCAGACCAGTCCCGGCATCAAGCGTGACATGGTCAGCTTCCATAACCAAGCTTGTGCGATCATACAGAGGATGCTTGGCCGTCATTTTGTCCATGGCCGTGCCTTTGAAAGTTTTGAGAATCTTAGGCTGATTCCAGCCGATTTCTTCAGCCACCCGATCAAGCAGTTCGGCTGCCACAACATACTTGTGGTCGCCAACTTGAACCTGAACGTAATCAAACTTCGGATTAACCGCAATGCCGTAGTTAGCCGGAATGGTCCAAGGCGTGGTGGTCCAGATAACCAGTGACGTATCCTGATCCAACAAGCCTTTGCCATCAACTACCGGAAACGCTACATAAATCGACGGTGATTTATCATCGTGATATTCGATTTCGGCTTCGGCCAACGTCGATTCAGATGACCATGACCAATAAACCGGCTTCAAACCATGGTAAATGTAGCCTTTTTTCGCCATTGCCCCGAAGACCCGGATCTCGCTGGCTTCATAGGCATGATGCAGCGTGATGTATGGGTGTTCCCAGTCACCCATGACACCTAACCGTTTAAAATCGGTCCGCTGCTTGTCAATTTCCTTCATGGCAAATTGTCGACACAACTCCCGATAATCCGTCATGGACATCTCTTTGCGTTTGACCCCTTGTTTGGCCAATTGCTGTTCGATCGGCAGTCCATGCGTATCCCAGCCGGGAACATACGGAGCCCGAAAGCCGTTCATGGACTTATACCGAACGATAATATCCTTACTGATCTTATTCAAGGCATGCCCCATATGAATATTGCCGTTAGCAAATGGTGGACCATCATGCAACATGAAGGTCGGTTTGCCTTCGTTTAACTTCTGCCGCTGCTCATAGACATGATCTTCGTCCCACTTTTTTTGCCAAACCGGTTCGTTCTTTGGTAATCCGGCGCGCATCGGGAAAGTTGTCTTCCCCATATTCAACGTATCTTTAATTTTCACGTGTCCAGCTGCTATATAAAACGTGGAAGAATGCCTCTTTGACACCAATAAAGGTTTTATATATTTCCTTTCTTGATTGACAATCCTACATTTCATTTAGTCCCGTCAACAACGGTATTCCCACTCTGAAATAATTCATCATGACAGTGACCGCCTCTTGAACTTTAAGGGTATAGCCTACCCCGTAACCTTTGATTTTGCATAAGCAATTAGATTTTCAACCGCGTTTTCGTCTCGCCGCAACTTCACCCCACATTGGTAACAATGATAGTCATCGTGACCAGTCCGGTGTGTCAAATTGCCACTCAGCGTGATGCGTTCATCAGCGGTTTTCACATAACCACATCGTGAACAACGCTGGGTGCTGGGGTAAAAACGATCCGCTAGCACCAACGTATTCCCATACCAGTCAGCCTTGTACTGCATGATCACCTTGAACTTGCCAAACAGTGATCGATGCAGATTCTTGGCGAGACGTTTATTCATGCGCATATGGTGATTGTCTAAATCCTCAATCCCAATTAGGTCATAATCAGTGACGAGCATCGTCGTAAACTTTTGCAGTAAATCCGTTTGAATCCGTTCAACTCGTTGGTATTGGCGCTTCAACTTGGTTCTCGTTGTGCGATAAGCCGCGGAGTTAAAATGCTTGGGATTTACTTTCCGTTTGCGGGCTAATTGGCGCTGATAATGAGCAATGCGGGCATAAAGTGGTGGCAGACGTTCAGGCAAGGCGGGTTGAGTGGCATAGCCAGTTGATGTTTGATAGTCAAACTTGCCGATGTTGGCATCAACCCCAGTGACCGTTAAAACCGGCCGCTTTTCAACAGAAGTCTGAACCTCAATTGAAAAGGAGGCATAGTAACCGTCAGCGTCTTGAACGACGCAAACTTGTTTCAATTCGCCTTGCCAGCGCAGTTGTTCGGCTAGTTTGATGTCATACCAGGCACCAGCACCATGAGGTTTATCTAAACGTAATTTGCCATTCACAAGTTGCGCGCGATCCGTCTTGAAAGTTTTGCGAGATCGTTTCTTAGATTTCCAGTTGGGCTTATCGTGATCTGGCATCTTCGGATTGAAGTAGTTCTTCCAAGCCTTATCTAGATCTTTAACGGCGAGCTGTAAAACTCGGGCTGACTGTTCGTACTGCCAGTCGGTTTTGTTCCAAACCAGTTCGTCCCGTACTTTACGTTCACTAGGTCGCAGTGTTTTGTCCACCATCACCAGAGATGCGTCGTACATGGCATTCCAAGTTTCGAGGGCCTGATTCCAGCAAAACCGGCGATAGTTAAACAATCGTTCCAGTTCACGCCGCATGGTTGCGTTGGGATAGAGTTTAATCTTATGCGTTTTAATCAAAAGTTGTCACCTCCTCTCAATTAGTTGGTTAAACGCCACTTGAGAGAAAGCTCAGAGTAAGCGTTCAAGCCAATGCTAGCTGCGGAACTTTGGTAAGAACCATCATACATTACCGATTCAGGCTCTTGTCAATACATTTCGCAGATTAGCTTGGTTTGAACACACGAACAGCTTCCACTTAATTATTCTGTCCATGTTGTACCGCTTGATTCCATACTATTCGACATATTTGAGTGCCGTTAACATCCTCCTTTTGTTGATTGAATGAAAAAAGCCCGCCCCATATTAGGACGAGCAAACGTGGTACCACCTAACTTCAGGGAACAAGTCCCCCTCAGTGATTGCTTAACGGTGATCAACCGGTCTCGCTTATTGACTCGGCGAGACAACTGCGAACTGATATCATCAAGCGGTACTTGCCAGGCTCACACCTAATTCCTGGTTCGCTGCAAAGGGGACCGCTAAACGACGCGTGTTCATACGTTTTTAAACATTTTGATCGGTTGTAGCATCAGAATCGTCACTGGTTGATTCACTTGATTCTGATTCCGATTCGGCAGTCGCTAAATCAGCCGGTGTCGCTTCAGCGTTGGCTGAGCTTGAGGTTGCACTTTGATCATCTGGGAAAATGATCTCCGTGTAGGCATCGGCACCGGAAGCTGCTCCCTTAGAGTTTACGAAACCAGCTGGCGAATTGTCAAGTGATTCCTGACTCGGGTCCGTGGTATCCGGGGCTTCAGGTGAACTGGAAAGCAATTCTTTCCACTCCGGACTCTTCACAACTTCAAGCTGCGATTCTAGCATCACCTGTAATCGCTGACGGAAAACCCGGCTTTGGCGTTTAAGATCCTCAGTTTGAACGGAAATATTTTGCCGTTTCAGTTCCGCATCATGCAACGTCTGCTCCGTTTGCGCCTGTGCCTGGTGCATCTTTTGATCCGCATCGGATTTGGCCCGATTCAAAATCGCCTGGGCATCCTGTTGTGCTTGCTGCTTGATCAAATCAGCTTCCTGATGCGCACTATTTTTGACTTTTTCAGCACTCTCTTGCGCCACAATGATTGACTGATTCAAGGCTTCCTTCATGTCCGTGAAATACCGAACCTTTTCCTTGGCATCTGCCAGTTCCTTTTTAAGTCCTTCATTGTCTTTAATCAGACTGCTGTAATCTTTAACGATCTGGGCAAGAAAATCATTCACTTCATCCTTGTCATAACCGCGCATTTTGCTGCTAAATTCTTTATTATGAATGTCCAGTGGACTTAAAGCCATGAAATTAGTCCTCCTCTACTAGGATGAGCGTGAGCTTGGTTATTGCGCCAGCTCGCGCTTATCCTCATTTATGAATAACCGCCGCCGACACACGCAACTTACCTTTTTTGGTTTCACCAAGAATCGCATCCAATCGCAAGCGGCCGAAACCGCGAACCGAGATGATATCCGACGTCGCAACTTCAGCATCCGGCGCCTCGGTTTCACCGAAATTCAACCGTACTTTTCCGCCTTGAATCAAAACCTTGGCGCGTTGCCGCGACATATTGAAACCATGCGCCACAACCGTATCGAGTCGCAACGCACTGATTGAAAAGTCGATCGGTTCCCAGTCGTTCTCGGGAGTGACCGCCTGATCTAACGGATAGTCGGTAAAGTGAACGCCGACACGGCCGATTTTCGTGATGTTGCTCATGACCCAGTCTTCCATGTGGGCGGCCACAAAGAATTGCCACGTTTGCCCGTCCGTAATGATATCGCCAAAAACATCGCGATTCAGTCCGGCGTTTAATAATGTTCCTTGAATCGTACTATGATGCATCTCGGCAAATTTTTCCGGATATACAATCTGCAGCAGGCGAATATCAAAATCATCCGGTTGTGCTTCATAATAATCCGGCGCAAAAATCAACCGTTGGCGCTCAGCATGCGGATACCCGCCGAAATGCGTGAGCTTCATGTCATCGTGGGCACTGATCAGACTGTCAGCGATTAACCGCTGCCGAGGATCGGTAAAATCAGTCAAAACGGCGCGATACTCGGTCCGAGCCGTTTCGACTAATTCAGCGAAATGGTCGATCAGTGCTGCTTCGTCTTTTCGAAAATGTTGATAGATGGCGTCCATGATTTGTCACCCAATTAATTGAACGAGTATCAGGAATAAACGCGACCAGCCGAACTTAATCAGCGAAAGCACGAAGAACGCCAGGATCGGAGAAAGATCCAACCCGGCGATTGCGGGAATGAACCGCCGGAAAATACTTAAAAACGGATCAACCCACCGTTCCAGGAAGCGATCAATCGCCGTCCCTTGAGCGTTAGGAAACCATGAAATCAGAATGTAAACAAACACCATGATCATGTATAAGTAAATCGCCCAGTCACCGACTCGGTATAATGCATACAGAAAATTGAACACTTGACACCTCGTTTAGTGTTGTGATGAAAGATTCAAACCGTCAGAATCAATGGTGCTGGCTAAGGAGCCGTCAATTTCAAAATTGGCTGGCGTAACCAAGAAAATCGACTCACCGATTCGTTTAATCTCACCATTAATCGCGTAGACCGTGCCCGTCAGAAAATCAACAATCCGTCTGGCATCATCTGCGCCAATCCGATCAAAATTAATAACGACCGCCCGATTATTCAGTAGATGCGAGCCAATCTCCTTGGCATCTGAATAAATTCTGGGTTCAAACACCACAATCTTAGCAGCCTTCCCGGTCGGTGCAGCCATCGCGACGACCTTGTTACCGCGGTAATGATTCACATCCCGATCCTCCGGCTGCGCTGCCTGCGTCTGTTCGTCTTCTTGGTCCTGATAATCATCTTCATCATCATCCATGGCAAAGAAGTTGTTGAATTTTTCGCCTAACTTACCAAACGCCATGTTCCATGACCTCCTGACTATTGACGCCGACGCTTAAAGAACGGCGGCTGGTCGTCGCTTCCGGCATCGTCTGCATTGGTTTGATTTTCAAAAATATCAAAATCTTTTTTCTTCACATTGTTCATGTCATCGGAACTTGGTGTTTGTCGTTTACTTGGCTCGCGCCGTAAATCCCAGTTACCAAATGGATCGTCACTTTGTGCTGACTGATCGTCATGCTGATCGTTACCCGCAAATGCCGGACGATAAGTGTCATTACCTTTGTCGTGATCGGCACCGCGTGTTTGAGCAGCTGGGCGGCGGGAGCTTTCCCGGCGCTGGTCTTCTTCTTCAATCCCAGTGGCAATGACGGTTACAACGACTTCATCACCAAGCTCTTCATTGATGGACGTTCCGAAAATGATGTTAACATCGTCTTTGGCAGCATCGGCAACAATTTGTGAAGCATCCTGTGCCTCAAACAAACTGAGGTCCGGTCCGCCGGTAATATTCAGCAACACCTGTTTGGCCCCGCTGATATTGACTTCCAATAATGGACTGGAAATCGCCTTTTTCGTCGCTTCGACCGTCCGGTTTTCGCCGGTGGCACTGCCGATTCCCATCAAGGCGGAACCTTGGTTGGCCATCACGGTTTTAACATCGGCAAAATCGAGGTTGACGTATCCAGGACTGGTGATCAGATCGGAGATGCCCTGAACCCCTTGGCGCAAAACATTGTCCGCTGCATGGAATGCTTCAAGCATCGGGGTCTTTTTGTCCACAATCTCAAGCAGTCGGTTATTGGCGATAATGACCAACGTATCGACGTGTTCCTTTAACTGCGCAATGCCTTCAGTGGCGTTTTTAGCCCGCTTAGGCCCTTCAAACGTGAATGGGCGGGTAACAACCCCTACCGTCAAGGCACCTTGGTCTTTGGCAATCTTAGCCACAATCGGCGCTGCACCGGTTCCTGAGCCGCCACCCATGCCCGCCGTGACAAAGATCATATCGGCACCTTGTAATGCGGCACCAATCGCCTCTTCACTTTCTTCCGCAGCCTTCTGCCCGATTTCCGGATTGGAACCGGCGCCCAAGCCGCGCGTCAATTTCGGTCCAAGCTGGATCTTGGTTTCGGCGTTGCTGGCATTCAGCGCCTGTAAATCGGTATTGGCAGCGATAAATTCAACGCCTTTAACGTCTTCGGCAATCATGCGATTAATGGCATTGCCACCCGCACCGCCAACACCGATAACTTTGATGTTGGCGCCTTTTTCACTCTGTGCGTCCATTTGAAAATCCATTCGTGTTCCTCCTAGAATCGAGATTTATTCAAAGAAATTACCAAAGAACCGGCGCAAGGCAGATGGCTCCTTAGACTTGGTTTTGTCTGTCTGCTTGTCGGGCTTGCGCTTGACGAGACGCTGGCCTTCCGAAGCAGCGGTTTGTTCCGGCTGTTTTTGTGGAGCCGGTGATGGCGAAGATGATGGCATCTGGGCGCCGTCAACCATAAACGGCGTCGGCAGAACGCTGGAAACCAGCATTTCGATATCGGTCATTTGAGCAGCATATTTGATCAGTGCCAGTCCTTCTGTAAAGGAAGGATGGCGAAGGCCCATGTCATCGGGAATAAAGCGCTTGACCGGGCGATCAAAAATATCCTGTGCTAATTCGGTAACCTCTGGCAATGCCGTCGTGCCACCGGTGATCACAACGCCACCCGGCAGCTCAAGTGCGTTTACGGCATCGAGTGCCTTTTTCAGGCGCTTGAAGATTTGCGCGACCCGCGCTTCGATAATTTCCGATAAGTATTTTTCCGAAATCATCGCCGGTTCATGTTTACCGACAACGGTCACGGGGAAGGTTTCTTCTTCGCTGGTAGCTAGCGAATCCGCATTACCGTATTCGCGTTTTAACTTCTCTGCATCCGTAAAGCTCGTGTTTAATACGACGGAAATATCTTTGGTGATATATTCGCCGCCTTCTTGATCGACCGACGTAAACTTGAGCTTGCGATCGTGGATAACAGCCGCTGTGCTTTGGCCGCCACCCATATCGATCAAGACCGTCCCGAAGTCTTGTTCACCATCCGTCAACGCCAACCGGCCAATCGCCAGTGGTGAAATGACCAGTCCGCCAACCCGTAACCCAGCTTTTTCAATGGCTTTTTTCGTGTTATGAATCACGGTTTTGGGAACCGTTAGCATAATGCCGCGCATCTCAAGCCGAACGCCCAACATCCCACGAGGATCCTTGATATCGTCAAACCCGTCAACGATAAATTCGGTCGGAACCAGTGACAATGTTTCACGCTCAGGCGGCAGGTTGCGAACCAATGCAGCCGCAGCAACACTGCGGACATCGTTGTCAGAGATCTCTTTGTTCTCCTCACCAACGGCAATCATCCCCGAAACCTGTTCAATCTGCAGCATATTGGCAGGGATGCCAGCCACAACCCGATCGATCTTGATATTTGCCTTGTCTTCAGCTTGGGCAACGGCCGCCTGGATGACTGCGACTGCCTTATCGATGTCAACGATCACCCCACGACTAACGCCTTCAGACCGCTGACTTCCCACACCAATAACATTCATTTGTCCCTGTACTGCTTCGGCAACAATGACTTTTATTGAGGTGGTTCCGATATCAAGTCCAACGTAAATACCTTGATTATCCATGTATCGGGAACCTCCTTGTGTAACTTTTTAATCAACTTAATTTTCATATTAAAACGGTGCCATCATCAGTGTAACACACTCATTTTCTGATGAGAAAACAAACCTTACAAAATCAGTCATTTGACGACTTTTCACCACTTGAATATGGCCGCCAGAAAGCACCGACTTCTAAATCAACGACGCCTTTTTTCTTGACCTGTGAAACAATTGCCGGATAGTACTTGATTTTTTTGGCAATGGTACGCGAATCGGCTATGATCCGATAACCATCGCTCATGTTTAAAGCAATCTGGTTGGGATTGGCGTCACCGCGGCTTGCATCGATTTCCGAAATGTCATGACGAATCGCATCAGGAAACTGATTCAGTAACTCAATCATTTTAGGTAATTCTTTGGCAGTGAATCCAGAAAAGACGGGGTAAGTGTCAACCGGTGTTTGCGTGCCGGCCTTCAACACCTTGCCAGTGACCAGAATCTTATGGTAAGCGTGATTCCGATACACATAGCCGATCGTCTGATATTCACTTGTACGAATGATAATCCGGTTGAACCCTTTTATAGTTAGGCTGGCTTCTTTAATTTCCGGTAAAGATTTCTGCACCCGTTGCACAATGTCACTTTTATGCACCAGCACACTGAGCATTAAATCGTTATCCGACAGTTTAGTCGCATTGATGACTTGCTGATCAGGTACCGTTGTGACACCTTGAACGCTTACCAATCCGACTTTAGAAAGCGGACTAGCAAAATAGCCAAAAACCCCCAGCAAAAATAGCAGGGGGAGCAGGATCAACGCAAGGTTCTTGATCAGTTTACGTCGCCGCAAATTTTGAATCTTCGGCAGCTCAACATCCAGCTTCGGCTTTCGGCGCCGATCATGTCGCGGCTTCTGTTGCTGACGCGCTTGATATTGCTGCCACGGTGTCAGCGGATCAGACTGCTGTTCTTTTTTTCGGAGCCAAGCCAAAGTCATCACCTACGTTTCGAAAGGAGTGTTGTCATCACAGCGATCAGTTGATCACTGGCATCCGGTACGCCTAGTTTTTTTGATGCTTGCGCCATGGCGGCACGTTTGGCATCATCCTCCATGAGCGTCACCACCCGCTGGGGAAAATCCTGGCCTAATTCAGGTTCGGTAATGGTCAGCGCCGCACCTTGTTTGGTTAAACTCTGGGCATTTAAATATTGATGGTGGTGGGTCACGTTAGGACTCGGAATCAAAATAGCCGGAATGCCTAGCGCAGTGATCTCCGCAAGCGTCGTCGCCCCTGCCCGGCTGATCAGCAGCCCAACATCAGGTAAAATTGACGGCATATCATCAATGTATGGCACAACCTTAATCGAAGCAGGTAACGGCGGCAAAGATTTTTTGATGTTATCATAATGGCTCCGTCCAGTCGCAAAAAGCACCTGGAAATCAGCTTTGCCCCAAACCGGCAAGGCAGCTAAAACCGCCTCGTTGATCTTGGGTGCCCCGCGTGATCCACCGAAAACCAATAACGTGCGCCTGTGCGGATCGAGTCCGAAATCTTTCAGACGGTCATTCGGTTTTAACCCAGCAACCTGCTGCGCCCGGGGATTGCCGGTTACTACTACTTTTTTAGCCGGAAACGCCGACGCCACTTCCGGGAAAACAATAGCAACGCGATCGACAAAATGGCTGAGAAATTTGTTTGTCACGCCGGCAACCGAGTTTGATTCATGAATCACGGTAGGAATGTGCATCCGCGCGGCAGCAAATAAAATTGCGCCGGAAACATAACCACCTGTGCCAACTACGATATCTGGTTTGAAATCACGCAACAACTTTTTTGCCTGACCCAAACTGCCAATAAACTTTTTGACCGTTGTCAGATTGCTCAAGGAAAGACTGCGCTTGAAGCCTTGCAGGTCGAGCGTTGCAAATTTCAGGCCGGTTGCCGGCACAATCCGACTTTCCAAGCCATGCTCGGTGCCGACATAAAGGACATCATCGAGTTTACCTTCCGCCTTCAACGCCTCGATTAACGCCAAGGCCGGATAAATATGGCCGCCAGTACCGCCACCGGAAATAACCAGCCGCATTTAATTGCCCTCGCTTTCGACCGTTTGTTGCAACTGATGAACTGCTTTGATGAAATCATCGCCACGGACTTCAAAATTTGGATACTGATCCCAACTGGCCGCTGCCGGTGATAGCAAAATGACATCCCCCGGACGACTGGCTTCATAAGCTAGCGGTACGGCGGTCATCACATTATCGGTTTTTTGGACCGGGACCCCGGCATCCTTAGCGATTTTGGCCATCAGTGGTGCTATCTGCCCAAAAACAACCATGCTCTTCACGTGTTCCTTGACCAGCGGCGTTAACGCATCCATCGGCAAGCCGCGATCCAGTCCGCCTGCCAACCAAACGATCGGCTGATGAAAAGCATTCAGAGCAACGGTCGCAGCTTCGACGTTGGTCGCCTTGGAGTCATTATAAATCCGGCGTCCTTCCAGCGTTTCCAAATACTGAATTCGATGTTTGACCCCGGAAAAGGTCCGCAACACCTCGCGAATCGCGTCATCTTCGACCCCTTTTAGTTTAGCGGCGGCAATCGCTGCCAGCGCGTTTTCGATGTTGTGCAGACCCGGGATCTGCATCTCGCTGGCTTGCATGATTTTATCGCCATCAAACGTCAGCCAGCCATCAATCAGCGAAGCACGAGCACCAGGCGCCTGCTTACGGGAAAACGGCACAATCTGGGCGTTACTTTGCTTGGCGAGCTTATGCATTTCCGGAAGATCCCAATTCATAATGAAATAGTCATCCGGTGTTTGGTTCATAGTGATCCGCATTTTGGCTGCGACATAATTGGCGCGGCTGCCATGCCAATCCAAATGCGCTTCATAAATATTGGTCAGAACCGCGATGTGGGGATGCAGGGTTTTGATACCGCACAGCTGAAAACTCGACAACTCCGCCACAATCGTATCGTCTTTGCCTGCCTTTTGGGCGACCTGACTGACGGGAATGCCGATATTGCCGGCATCAAACGCATGGTGCGGCCGTTGCTGATTCAACATCAAGCCGATTAATGTGGTTGTGGTGGTTTTGCCATTCGTACCCGTGATCCCGATCCATTCAGCTTCGGATACTTGATAAGCCAACTCTGGCTCGGTAATAATCGGTAACCCTAGCTCCTGCGCTCGCTTTACCATGGGATTGCTATAAGGAATGCCCGGATTTTTGACCATCAATTCAAAATGCTCATCCAGCAATTCGACCGGATGTCGACCGGTAATCACGCGCATACCATCTGCCAATAATTCCTGCGCGTCCTTATTGTTATCAAACTTCTGCTTGTCATTGACAGTGACCAAGGCACCTAATTTATGTAGTAAGCGAGCAGCGTTGACACCGCTCTTTGCCAGACCCAATACAAGCACCTTTTTATTACGATAATCCGAAATGTTTTTCACAATTGATCCTTCTTTTTATAGCATGACTTTAAAGAAAAAATACCAGATAAATGCCGCTAGCGATCAGCCCGACCAGCCAGAACGTCAAATCAATCCGCCACTCGGACCAACCCTTCATCTCAAAATGATGATGGATCGGCGACATCAGGAAGATCCGTTTACCGGTTAATTTAAACGACGCCACTTGCAGGATGACACTGGCAGTTTCAATGACATAAATGATCCCAATCAGTAATAACGACCATTCGCGATGAAGTAAAATGGCCACGACTGCCAGCATACCGCCCAGCGCCAAGGAACCTAGGTCGCCCATAAAAATCTGTGCTGGTTTATGGTTGAACATCAAAAAACCAAGCATGGCGCCGACCGTGACAAGGCAGATAATCAGCACATCCGTCCGGCCTTCGCGGGCAGCGATGATGGCATAGGTACCAAACGAAATCGTCGTCTGCCCAGCAACCAACCCGTCTAAGCCATCGGTTAAATTAACTGCATTGCTAAAACCAACTAGCCAAAAAATGACAAAAATAACGTAGAACCATGTAGCACTGATATTGCCGATCACCGGTACCCATAAAGTATGATCGAACCCTTCATGAAAATACGCGATCAGAAAAATCACGGCGCCCAGAATCTGACCTGCCAGCTTTTGCCAAGCCTTCAGCCCTTCGTTACGATGATGAACCAGTTTTTCAAAATCATCATAAAAGCCCAGTAGGCCGTATAGAACCAAAATAAACAAAGAAATCCAGACACTCAGCGTCAGTTGGTGTTGCCAAATGCTAACCCAAATAGCCGAAATAATCATCGCGGCAATGAAAATCAGGCCGCCCATTGTTGGTGTCCCTGATTTCTTCTCGTGCCAACTCGGCCCTTCTTCGCGAATCACCTGGCCTTCTTTTTTGTAACGCATGTACCCGATAAATAGCGGCATAAACATAATTGTAATGGCAAATGCCGAAACCATCGGAATGAGCATCTGAGCAAGTTGCATGACTATCCCCAATTCTATTGTTGTTTGAACTCGATTGTTCCGCTGGTATCACCTAAAAGGGTCCCTTTGGCAATACTTTGCCGAACAACAAAGCCGTCACCGACAAGTTTGAATTTCTTACCGGTCAATTGTACAAATTTTAACACATCGGATTTCGACCAACCAGTAAGATCAGGCATGGTCATAGCACCATTGGTCAAAAGCAGCACACGCGAATCGCGCAGTGCCTTGGTTCCACTTGCTGGCAGTTGCTGAACAACTTTATTGCCGGTACCTATCGTAGCAACATCAAAGCCGGCTTTTTTCACGGTATCCTGGGCCGTTGTTAACACAGCGTTGGTGACCGCAGGAACGTCTGCCGTATTGGTATCTTTTGACACGGTGCCATTGGCAGTGGTATCCAGTGCCCGCTGCATCATCGGTTTAAAAATGCTGGCCAAAATCGTTTCAGCCGGTTCTGTCATTTTCTGTGGTTGTTTCATAGTTACATAAAGCACATATTTTGGATCCGAAGCAGGCGCAATACCGGCCACACTAAAGATATAGTTAGAATCACCGGTGAGATAACCGCCTTGGGCACTGGCAATCTGTCCGGTACCGGTTTTAACCGCTAAATCAACGCCTGGCATTTTATACGCAACCCCGGTGCCATCTTCATCGTTAACCACGTGTCGCATGGCGTCAATGACTTGAGCGGCGGTTTCTTTAGAAATGGGCTGGCCGACAACTTCAGGTTTATAGACTGTTTCCTTGCCATTCTTGTGCACGACTTTAGACACAATTTGTGGTTTCAGCATTTTACCGTCATTTGAAACGGCACTAATCGCCTGCATCATTTGCATGACATTCACTTCAATGCCTTGTCCAAACGAGGTGATCGCCTGGTCTAGCGGCTGGGCAAAACTGATCCGCCCATTGGTTTCGCCTGGCAAAGTGATGCCGGTTTTTTGGCCAAATTTAAATTTATCTAAATAACTCTTCCAGACGCCGGCACCCATTTCCTGTTCGATTTTCACCATGCCGACATTACTCGACAATGGAAAAGCTTTGCTCAGCGGAATTGAACCCCAGCCGCCAGTGCGCCAGTCATTGACCGTTCCGCCGTCAAGCTTCACGGAACCGGATTGGTAATATTCATTTGGGTGATACTTGCCGCTCTGGATGGCCGATGCCAGTGTGACAATTTTCATAACGGATCCTGGTTCGTAATTGTCTTCAACCAAGGAATCCCGCCACATATCGCCTAAGCCTTCACCGGTTGAGGCATCGAATGTCGGTCGCTGACTGGCCGCCAGAATTTTGCCGGTTTTGGCACTCATCAAAACCGCCGTCAACCCTTTTGGTTCATATTTGGTTTGGACATCCGTCATCAGCGTTTCCAAATAGGATTGAAGGCCACTGTCCAGCGTGGTGTAAACCGTTCCACCATTAACCGGCGTTTTTAACTTGGTTTTGGCATTGGGCAGCTTGTACCCATAAGCATCGGTTTCGCTGCGGCGATAACCGTTGTCCCCTGCAAGAACCGTGTTGAATTGCTTTTCCAGTCCCATGACGCCGGTCAGCCCGCTGCCTTTATCCTGAGCTTGGGCAATGCCAATCACATGGCTTGCAAAGACGCCGTTAGGATACAGACGCGACGGGGTTTCCCGAAAATGGATCCCCGGCAGTTTTTCCGCGTCAATTTGCTTTTTAATTGCCAGACTCAATTTGGTGCCGGGAGTCCCAAACTCGACTTGGAAGACATGCTTTTTAGTCGGGTTCAAACGCGCCAAAATTTTGTCTTCACTGATCGCCAAATAACGGCTCAATACTTTAGCCGTTTTTGCCTTATCCGTGACGTAATCTGGCTTGTCGCCATTCTTGTTCTGTTTGTCGAGGATCGCATAAATTGTATAAGTATTTGAATCCTCGGCGATCACATTGCCAGTGCGATCCAAAATAGCCCCGCGCTGGGCTTGTAGAACCGTATCCGTACGATATTGTTTTTGCCGCTGCTTGGCCAGGTTGTTAGAATCCACTTCGCCAACTGTGGCAACAAAAGAAAAACGAAGAACGAAGCCACCGAGAATCAGGAGGGTAAACCCGATCAGTCCGATACCAAACAGTTTACGATTCCGGGCCGGATGTGCATTCGTTGATCGTTTTGATTTGAAAAGTTTCATTGATTATCAACACGCTTTATATTGCCGTTAATGACTTTGAACCCATGCGCTTTTGCAAAAGCATCGAGTCGTTCCGAATTAGAGAGCTCACCAATTTCCTGCTTGAGATTCGCGGTTGCCTGCGATTGCTTCATAATGCGCGCTTGTAAATCCTCGTATTGGCGCTGGGTATTGCTCAGGCGGTTTTGCATGAACAGACAGACCACACAAACAACCGTCGCCAAAATACCACAAGCGAACATCAATGTTTTTTCAAACCCGCTAAAAGCGATATGTGTATGTGGTGCGGGTTCGTTAGCTGGTTTATGTACCGGTTTAGGCGCCGGTTGCTGCACCAAAGGTCTTGCTGTACTCTCAAGCATTTATTGTACCCCCTAGTTGCGAATTTTTTCGATAACTCTGAGTTTAGCGCTATGTGCACGGTGGTTTTCAGCTAACTCATCAGTGCTTGGTAAAATCGGCTTGCGCGTGACCAAACGATAGTGCGGCTGGGCAGATGCCGGAACAACCGGCAAACCGCGTGGAACGTCTTGAACTGACGAAACTTCTTTAAACATGGTCTTAACCAGCCGATCTTCTAACGATTGAAAAGTGATCACGCTGATGCGTCCATTGACATTGAGTAACTTCAATGCCTGCTCCAACGATGATTCCAGTGCTGACAATTCGTCATTGACCGCAATTCGAATCGCCTGAAACACCTTCTTGGCAGGATGGCCACCGGTGCGCCGGGCCTTGGCAGGAATCCCTGCTTTAATCAAATCCACAAGCTGAAAGGTCGTGGTAATCGGACTTTCAGCTCGGGCTTGCTCAATCCGCCGCGCAATCTGTTTGGAAAAGTGCTCCTCCCCATAACGCGAAAAGATACGAACCAACTCCGCGTAAGGCCATTCATTCACAATAGTCTTGGCATCGAGTGTTTGACGCTGATCCATGCGCATGTCCAGCGGTGCATCGAAGCGATAGGAAAAGCCGCGCTTGGAATCATCAAATTGCGGTGATGAAACGCCCAGATCATACAAAATACCGTCGACATCGGAAATGTCCAAATCAGCCAGTGCTGCCGTTAGTTCCCGAAAGTTACGGTGAACCAGCTTCAGTTGCGGCGGTAAATCGCCAAAGCTAGCGGTCACGGCAGCAATAGCGGCTTCGTCCTGATCAAACGCGATCAAGCGCCCTGTTGTCAGTTGCTTTAAAATCTGCCGGGTATGGCCACCGCGACCCAGCGTGGCATCAACATAGGTACCATCAGGTTTCACGGCTAAAGCTGCCGTTGCTTCTTTTAATAGAACCGTTTCATGTTTGAATTCTGTCATCACTACAACCCAAAGTCCGTTAAGTTTTCCGAAATATCATCAAAGTTTTCTTCAGCCGTGTCAGCAAATTCCTGCCAGCGCTCGGCATCCCATACTTCAATGCGACTATTGACGCCGACAAGCACGCATTCCTTTTTCAATGCTGCATGCTTAAACAGCGACTTAGGAATGTTAATCCGCCCCTGCTTGTCAATTTCACACTCAGTTGCGGCCGAAAAAAGAAAGCGGGTGAAGGTACGGGCATCTTTTTTGGCTAACGGTAACGTTGCCAGTTTGGCCTGCAGCTTGTCCCATTCGGCAATTGGATAACCAAAAAGACAGCCATCCATGCCGCGGGTTAACACAAACGATGCCCCCAGTTGCTCACGGAATTTGGCTGGAATAATCAGGCGCCCTTTAGCGTCAATACTGCGTTCAAATTCACCCATGAGCATAGCTGGCACCTCCCTACGATTTTTAGTCTACCACAACGCCCCACTCTTCTCCACATCTAACCACAATTGAAACAAAATTTAGTTATTTTATGTTTTAAAGAACCTTTAAGACGCAAAAAAGTCCGTGATCACAAGGATCACGGACTTTTTTAAAACGTGGGTAGAAAGTGGGGACTTATCCCAAAAAGTAGATCAATATGCCGCCAAACCACCAACAAGTGGTGGCCAATGAGAGGATTCGGGTCAACATACGCCAATAACGGTGGATAATGAGATCATATTCACGAACGACCTGCCAGATAACCAGGATCAAAGCAATCACCATGGCTGTAAACAAAATCACCCAAATAAAATTCGGGGTTTTCGTAAAAGTCAGCTGAAAAATCGCCCAAAAATTAACCACTGTCAATAAGAAGAACCAAGAACCGCCATGAAAGTCAAAGTACACGACGGCCGCGACAACCATGCACCACACTAAAATCGGCAATCCCAACGCGAGCAACACCATGATAAGTCCTCCTGGAAGCAGCCGCCTGAAGCGCTGTCTATTGATACTATTCTAATTAACCCTACCCAAAGCGAGGATAAGCGTCAAGCTTGATTTAGTTGAAAGATGGACCACTGCAGTGCCAACTCATGCCGAACAATTTCAACACTACTGTCATTCATCACAAAGTAGAACTTTGCGAACCGTTAAAAAATGGCAACTTTTTCAAAATCCCCCCAGCATCTCAGTTGCCGATCCTCGCAAAAGCCAGTACAATGAGAGCCAGCAGAATAACAAAGGTGGTGTTTTCGGTGCAGAAAAAGAAAAAGTCTAAATTTCAAAAAATGACGATCATCAGCGCTTGGGTGATGATTATCATTACTGTGCTCGGCGTCGTTCTCGGTGCCCTCGCTAGTTTGCAACTTATCTAAACCGATCACCCAAGGACCATCGTAGAATAACTTGCTAAAAAGACCTAACGACACGATTCGTCTGTCGCTAGGCCTTTTTTCTTGTGCTCGCACCGGTTGTGTCACAGAATCGGGGCCAACAACCGCGAGAGTTCCTCTCCCAGTCGGGCAGGCCGTTTTTTGGCATCGATAACCTTTTGCGTATACGGCATTGCCCGCTCCATGTCGGCAAGAAAAAGTTTCTGGAATATTTTGCCGATCCGATGATCATAAATGAACGCGGCAATTTCAAAGTTCAGTTTAAAGGAACGAATGTCAAAGTTGGCGGTTCCGGTAGAAACATATTTACCATCGACCACAATGGTTTTGGCATGCAGGAAACCTTCCTCATACAAGAACGCCTGACCACCATTAGCCACGACTTGATTCAGGTAAAACTGCGAGGCTTTGGCCATCAGTTCCTGATTGGTTTTCTTCGGAATCATAATACGGACATCGATACCGGCGTTGGCCGCGATCGTCAACGCATCCAGCAAGCTGTCATCCGGCACGAAATACGGCGACTCGATCCAGATACTGCGCTTAGCCTGATTGATGAGACCCAGATAACCCAGTTTAATTGCCTCAACCTGCTGCTCCGGTCCTCCGGCAACCACTTGCATCGTTGTATTACCAGTGACAAGCGGTTCACGGAAAAGAACGTCAACATTTTTAACCTGTTGCTTTCGACTGGTACCGTTCCAGTCCATCAGAAAACGCGCTTGAATCACGGCAACTGCCTTACCCTGAATCCGGAGCTGGGTATCACGCAATGTGGGCAAGCCGTGATGCTCTTTCCCTAAATTAAAGCCTCCCAAGTACGCCAGATTTCCATCAATGACAATCAGTTTACGGTGATTTCGAAAGTTAATTCGCGGGTTCCATCGCCCAAGCTTCGTCGCCACAAACCGCTCAACCTGGCCACCGGCATCGGTTAACCCTTTCCAGAAACTGATCGGCAAGCCGTGAGAGCCAAAAGTATCGTACAAAACGCGCACGGTAATCCCAGCATGTGCCTTTTCAATTAATAAGTCCCGTAACTGGCGGCCTACTGCATCCGGCTGAATCGTGTAGGCTTCGATATGAATATGCTCGGTTGCTAACCCGATGTCTTCAAACAGCTGCTTGAAAAAAGCTTCGCGCAACGCCAAAACCTGAACCTCGTTATGGGTGGTCACCAAAGCATCATCGGCCCGCAATAGCGTGCGAACCAGCTCGGAAACGCCGCCGCTACCAGGGGTGCCAATTAACGGCTGGCCGGCTGCAAGGGCTTCCTGCTGCTGAACGACCAGGTCATTGATGCCTAAAAGCCGTTGCGTCATCAAGTCTTGCATGCGATTAGCCCGCAACTTACGGCCAAACACAAAATAAATGATAAAACCCACAAACGGCAGCAGCATCAATACCAGCAGCCACGCCCATACTGCGGAGATGTCACGATGCGAGCGAAAAACCGTCACAATCGCAATCAACGCATTCACAAGATAAAGCCCGCCAAAAATCAGCCCAAGCCACATAAACTTGCCTCCTCGCCAGATTCACGCTAAATGATGCCATATCAGACTGCTTGCCAGCCAATCGCATGGCAATGATTATACTCTACTTTACCGACAAGGCAGCGTAAAAGTCCAGTGGTGCTGACGTAACGACGGCTCATTCTCGCTCCGTTTTCCTTCTAAAGATTGGGGCCCTACCCACATCCTCTGACAATAAAAACGCTGGGGAAAATGCTACGGTCAGACGAATCAGTGCCGGTCGCAATCGCCAATCACTCTTCAACTTTACCGAACCACTTCTTTTGCAGTTTTGCGATGGTGCCATCGGCCTTCAATGCCTTCAAGCCAGCGTTGATTTTGCCGCGCAAGACATGGTCGGATTTCCGCATCCCCACAGCAAAATCTTCTGGCGGAAACGGATCGTTAACAATGTGATAGCTTGACGGGTCCGCTTTATGGGCAATGTAATAACGCGCATAAACCTCATCCATCAAAATGCCTTGAATCCGCCCCGCGTCCAAATCAATAAAGGCGTCATTGAACGTGTCGTAGAGAATCGGGGTTTTGTTGGCAATCATGTTCTTTAAGATTTTCGGTTGCGCGTCCAGGTCAAACGCGCCGCTTGACCCCGTCTGCACGCCTAGGGTTTTCCCTTTCATATCTTTCAATGAATTGATCTGACTCTTGGTTTTGGTAACCAGAATCTGGTGATTAATCAGGTAGTTGTCGGAAAAGGCAACTTTTTCTTTGCGTTCCGGCGTGACCGAATAGCCGTTCCAAATCAAGTCAATGGTTTGATTTTTCAGTTCGGTTTCTTTCATGGACCAGTCAATTGTCTGAAAATCAGCTTTGATGCCATAGCGCTTAAAGACGGCCTTTGCCAAATCAATGTCATATCCGGCAAGCTGACCATTCTTTTGGCGAAAGCCCATCGGCACGAATGTATCGTCTAAACCAATCACGACTTTTTTAGTGCGCTCAATCCGCGGCCAGGAATTGCTGACGGTTTCGCGCGCACAGCCGCTGATAATAAAGCCTGCCATGGCCAAAACGACCATGACGGCTAATAAAATTCGCCGTTTCATTGGCCATCACCGCCTTTGCCAACGTGATAAGTCGTGTCCGCAACACTCTTGGCAAAGTCCATATCATGAGTCACCACGACCTGTGTCATCCCGGAAGCCTTAAACTGATTGACCATTTCGGCCACGTTCTCCCGCAACAACGGATCCAGCGCGCTGGTCGGTTCATCATACAAAAGAATTTGTGGATTCAACGCCAACGCCCGCGCGATCGCGACCCGTTGCTTTTGTCCACCGGAAAGTGAATACGGATATGCCTGAGCCTGATCGCTTAACGCCAATTGATCCAGCAATTTCTTGGCAGTCGCATCTGTTTGCTGTTGATCGATTCCTTGTAATGTTGGTGCCAGCGTGATATTCCGCATCACGGACAGATTCGGAAAAAGCTCAAAGTTTTGAAAGACAACACCGATGATCCCTTGTTTACGCATGGCCTGCGCAGTTGTCGGCTCGCCGTTCCAGATCATGGTACCTGAATCAGCCTGCTCCAGTCCGCTGATAATCCGCAGCAGTGTCGTTTTCCCGGCACCGCTGGGACCAACGATCGCTAGGGTTTTACCATCTTCAATGGTCACTGTGACATTTTTCAAAACCGGTCGGCCGTTAAAAGATTTGTTGATATTTTTCAGTTCTAACATGTTCGATGCCTCCTAGCGATAGTAAGAAAATGCTGCTTCGATCCGTTTTTGCAAGAAGGTCAGGATCAGCGTCAGCAACAGGTAGATCACCCCAACCAAGACAAGCGGCAACAAGGTGACATCACGGGCACTGGCAATATTCCCGGCCCGCAGCAGATCGCCTAAGCCGATGACATAAACCAAGCTGGAGTCCTTCACGAGGTTGATGACTTCGTTACCGATGGACGGCAACACGATTTTAACGACTTGCGGAATAACAACATACCGCAGTGCCTGCCAGCGCGTCATGTTTAAAACAGTGCTAGCTTCAAATTGGCCTTCATCAACGGCCCCAAAGCCGCCACGGAAGATTTCCGCGAAGTAGGCAGCGTAATTTAGAATAAAGGCAACTAAAGCCGCCGAGAATCGATCAAAAACAATCCCGACAATCGGTAAGCCATAAAAGATAAACATCAATTGCAACAATAATGGCGTGCCCCGAAAGACCCAAACGTAACCTTCCAAAAGACCCTTTCCTGCCTTGCCCAGAATCGATTTAGGTTTGGGAATCAGTCCCACTGATAAAATCAAGCCAAGTGGAATGGCGCCAACCAACGTGATGGCAAAAATCCCCAAAGTCATTTTCACACCAGATAATAAGGCCGGTAAAATCTGAAAAATATAAGTCATGGTGCTTCCTCCTTCAAATCCGTGACAACTTTACTGCCATGGTTTCTGTTCATTTTATTAAACGCGTTTTGTGGTTGGCGGGCCGTAACCGGTGACCGACTGATAATGCAAAAAAAGCGTCCTCTTGCATCAAGCAAGAGGACGCTTTTTTTTGCGCGGTACCACCTCAATTTGCCGACTGTTCACACAGTCGACCTCATGTGGTTGAAATCAACTTCATAATCATCATTCGAAATCGCAGTCATAAAAAAATCCTCTTACAGCAGCTTGCTGTAAGAGGACGGCTTAAACCGCGGTTCCACCTCAGATTTACCAATTGCTCACACAATCAGTCTCATGTAGTTATTTCAACCACGGCGATAACGAGCCCAACCGAGACGACCTACTAAGGTTCAATCGCCCACTCATGGATGTGTGATCAACGGATGACTGCCCGGTTCCCATCAACCCGGACTCGCTTAAAATCATGACCGCTCATCGATTCCACTCAACGCTTTAATGAATTGTCACTAAATTACACCGAAAATCATCGAAAGTCAACTATTCCTGAAGAATTGTTTAGCTTTTCACCGGGAACGTGATGGCCGACTCTTGGCGTCAGCACATCACACCGCCTGGTTTCGTTAGTTATGCCGATGAAAAAGTTTTGACCAGAAGCCTTGCTTTTTAAGGCGAATGTCCATTAACGGCACGCTGTCGCCCAACAGTCGCCGGGCAATATTGCGGTAACCTTTGCTGGCCAAATCATCCGGATCCATCACAATCGCTTCACCTTTGTTTGAGCTCTCAATCACACCGTCATCATCAACGATAATGCCCAGCAAATCGAGTCCCAGATGACTGGTGATTTCGTCAATGTCCATCGAGCGGCCATCTGCCAGCATATTTTGCCGAATACGGTTGATGATCAATCGCGGTTTAAGCGGCATATCCCGCAGTTCAAGCAAACCAACCACCCGATCGGCATCACTGACTGCCGAAATTTCCGGTGTGGTCACCACAATCGCCCCATCGGCAGCGCCCGTCGCATTGCGAAAGCCTTGCTCAATACCGGCAGGCGAATCAAGAATGATATAGTCAAAATCCGGCCGCAACTGTTCAACAATTTCGACAACCTGCTCGGGCTCTATGGCATCCTTTTCAGCATTTTGCGCCGCTGGCAATAAGTATAAAAGGTCATCAAAGCGTTTGTCTTTGATCAAGGCTTGATGCAATTTAGCCCGGCCGGTTGCGACATCGACAATGTCATAAATAATCCGATTAGATAGCCCCATGACCACGTCCAAATTACGCAAGCCAATATCAAGGTCCAATAAAACCACCCGCTTGCCCTGCAAAGCCAATGCGGTGCCGATGTTGGCCGAGGTGGTCGTTTTACCAACACCACCTTTACCGGAAGTAACCACTAACGCTGTACCCATCTACATTGCCTCCATTTGCTTGAATAATCGCGGCCGAAGATTCGCCAGTTCAGCCATTTTGGCGTGTGTCATTGTATGTAACTCACTTAAATAAGCGACTGGCTTGAGCGGATCATAGTGATCAGCGACAATCTCGATCACATCGGCAATTCGCACCTGGCTGGCCCCTTCAAGATCACCAACCACAACGGTGCGCGTATCCCCTTGGCTGCCAGCCTGCACCACGCCGCTGACCTTACCCATCACAAAAACATTTCCGGAAGCACATAAAGTCGCACCGGCATGCAGATCGCCCAAGAACAGCACATCACCCATGATGTCAATCGTTTGGCCAGACCGAATCACCCCACCAATACGATGCGTCATTTTGGCCGTGACCATATCTGCCACCACATCTTTGTCAACGACCGCACTGGTAATGCCGTTGATTGAAAAACGCGGATAATCAGCGAAAACCGATTGAATTTGGGCAAGCTGCTCTTCAGTCAACAAACGATTACCGGTTTCCAGGCGATAACTGACTTCACCAGTCGGCGTTTCTTCATACAGCTTCCCCAGTAACGTTTTCAGCGTCCCGATGATCTGCATAAAATCCGCCGTATCTTGAAGCTGCAGTGCCAGACTGTCGTTTCGACCTTTTAAGACCACACTGTCCACATCATCACCCCAAACTATTCTTCCGCTAAGTTAATCAATACCCGATGCAATGGACCATACACAATGACGAAAAGAATCAGATTGACCGTCAACCCCGGCCCCAAATGATTGGCAATCAGCATCACTACACTGGAACTGCCATAACCAATAAAATGATTCACAAAATAATTGGCGACACCATACAGCAATAGCGCAATGATATACACCATCCCGACAAAAACCGCGGTGTGCGGAATGCACGGCCGAATCTGACGCACGATATAAATCACTAACGCGAACAATAAAGCATTAACGCCTAATATGCCGGTGTAAAAGCTGTCAAAAATCAACCCGATCAAGGCGGCAATCCAGGTCGTGTACTTCTCTTCCGGAACTAGCAGGGTCACCATAACCAAGCCTAACAAAGTCAGCTGCGGCGTACCCATAAAACTCGGCCGCATAATCCACTGGGCTAATACGGATGCCAGACTGCCATCAATTAATAACAGCAAAAGCAGGATTGAAATAATCCACCAATGCCCTGTAAAGTGTTTTTCGTTCAACATATATCAGTCACCCTTGATTGTCCGCGAAATGACCGTCACAACCGTTACATCATTGAGATTCGCAGCCGGTGACAGATAAACGGTATTGGCAAGCCCATAGTCATCTTTTTTAACACTAGTGACTTCTCCGATAAGCAAACCTTTAGGGGTCATGCCGCCCAAGCCGCTGGTCACGACTTTATCGCCTTTTTTAATCGCATGCTCGCTGTTCAGTTCGCCAAGAACCAAGTCACCCGACTTTTCGTCATAGCCAGTGATGATCCCGTTAACTTCTTTATCCTCACTCGTTTCAACGGCGGCAGCGACGCGATCACTGGACTTATTGGCAGTCGATAGCATTTCGACTTTTGAACTGGTTCGATTGACTTCAACGATCCGCCCGACCAATCCGGATCCGGCCATCACCGGCATGCCTTTTTTAACCCCTGCCGCGCTGCCTTGGTTAATCACCACCATGTTCCGCCAATCACTCGGTGTTCGCAAAATAACGGCGGCACTGATCTGCGAGTAATCAGTCAAAGTACCGTTCAATTTCAACTGTTGTTTCAGCTGTTTGTTTTCGCGTTTCAGGGTTTGAACCTGTACTTTGGTCTGGGCCAGACTATCTAGCTGTTGTTTCAGGTGCTGATTCTCCTGGAACGTATCCATCAGGCTATGCACGTCATCCAACCCGTTACGGGCAAAATCCCCTGGTAAGGCAACCAACCGGCCACCGATGCCAACAACATCATTGGCAATCCGCTGAATAAATGGCGGGGTGTTGCGATTATTGCTCGCATAAATCGACCCAGCGACCAGACCAATACTGACCAGCAAAGCGATCATGAGGGCGATCAATTTTTTATTGGAAAAGAATTTCTGCATTGGTTCCTCCGTCACACTCGCGAAAAGAGGCCAGGATCCTTCATCCCAGCCTCTTGCCACACACAAACCATCTTTATTTATGGGCTGTTAACGTTTCTTTAAAACGTCAATATTCTTCAACGATTCGCCAGTTCCGATCGCAACGCAATCCAGCGGGTCTTGCGCGATGAAAACCGGTACTTTGGTTTCATCGGAAATGACATCCGGCAGATGCTTCAAAAGCGCTCCGCCACCAGTTAGCACAATACCGTGATCAATCACATCAGCCGCAATTTCCGGAGACGTTTCTTCCAGCGTCTCTTTAATAGCCGTGATGATGTCAAGCACGTTCTCATGAATCGCCGAGGCAATGTCCGTCGCCGAAATTTCAATCGTCTTAGGCAGACCACTTAACAAGTCGCGGCCGCGAACGGTCATCCCGTCAATGTCAGCGGCTTTTTCAACCGATGCCGACCCGATTTGAATTTTCATCGCTTCAGCGGTTCGTTCGCCGATTAATAAATTAAAATTCTGTCGCAAATGATTGATAATGGCTTCGTCAAACTTATCGCCAGCTACCCGAATGGAGCGACTCGAAACGATGCCGCCTAATGAAATCGTGGCAACATCGGTTGTGCCGCCACCGATATCAACGACCATACTGCCTGTCGGGTCCATAACCGGCAAGCCGGCACCGATCGCCGCGGCGTATGGTTCTTCAATCACAAACGCATCCCGTGCACCAGCTACTTTAGCTGCATCAATGACGGCACGCTTTTCAACTTCGGTAACCCCACTTGGCACGCAAATCATCACCTGCGGATGGCTGCCATTACCCAATGCTTTTTGCATGAAGTATTTCAACATGGCCGCAGTTGTGTCGTAGTCAGCGATGACCCCATCTTTCATTGGTCGGATCGCCACGATATTGGTCGGGGTACGACCGATCATGTCGCGGGCTTCTTCACCAACGGCAATGACTTCTTCCGTCTGGGTATTCTTCGCGACCACGGAAGGCTCATTTAAGACAATGCCCTTGCCGTCGACGTAAACTAAGGTATTTGCGGTGCCAAGATCGATCCCGATATTCTTTGATCCAAATCCAAACAAGACGTTCTCTCCTTATGCTGACTCATTTCGTATTAACTCCATGCATTATAGCATATTTATTTCTGTGACAAAATGTGAAACCGCCTGATTTTGGCACCTTACCGCCAATTTCAAAAAACCTTACAATTTTCTTGAATTAATTAAAGTCAGGATCGTCTCGGGCAAAAGAATAAAACGCCTTCCCGCCGATAATCAAATGATCCAGCAAATTCATCCCTAGCAACGCCGCCGCTAACTGAAAACGGGTTGTCGTATCGCGATCTGCCTGACTCGGCGCCGGATCGCCACTGGGATGATTGTGAACCATAATGAGATTTGTGGCACTCAACTTTAATGCTTCACGAAATACCACCCGCGGATCGGCCAATGCGGAATCGACCGTACCAATCGCCACAGTTTGCTCGGTAATAATCTGATTTTTGCCATCTAAAAACAAAATCAGCATGGACTCCTGATTAGCACCGGCAAAACGCGAAACCATGGTCTTGCCTAACTGTTCGCTATTTTTAATCTGCCCATAACGCACGGATTGTCGGCGCATCACCCGGCGGCCCAGTTCTACACCTGCCAAAATACTGGCGCGTTTGGCCGCACCTAAGCCGCAAATGTGATCCAATGAGTCACCATCGCCTTCCGCCAAACCTTGTAATGCCGGATAGGTTGCCAACACCTCACTCACGATTTCTTTGACCGGATAATGCTGGTTTCCCGCCCGCACAATCAGTTGCAGCAATTCCGCATCTGTCAGTGCTGCCGGTCCGTGTGCCAATAACCGTTCACGCGGTTGTTCAGTTGCATCTGCCATCGTTTTCCCCCTGGTAGCACACGTACAGGTCGCATCAGTTCAAGTCCCACATTGCGTTTCGAGCTGATGCTGATTGAATGTCCTGGTTGCGCGCTGCGATTTTGAGCCAATTCATGACTCACTAGGAAGATTACGCAAATGTAGCATGCTTTTGCAGCCAATCAGGCAGTTCGGTGATGTATGATAAAATGGCCGTCGCTTTCTCTTCCGGTTGCTGGGCGATGCCGGGAATCATGATCACAGGCAGGCCGGCACCCTCTGCGGCCGCCACCCCGACGTGCGTGTCTTCGATGACGATCGCCGGGTCAGCACCTAAATGCCTTTTTATGACCTGATACACTTCGGGATCCGGCTTATGCGCCTTGACATCACTACCAGTCAAAATCGGGTCAAACCAGTCTTGCCAACCGGCTGCGGCCAAAACCACATCGACATAATGTTGAGCACTACTGGTTGCCAATGCCAGCCGATAACGAGCAGCCTGCAGCG
Source organism: Lacticaseibacillus casei DSM 20011 = JCM 1134 = ATCC 393 (assembly GCF_000829055.1). Taxonomy (NCBI): domain Bacteria; kingdom Bacillati; phylum Bacillota; class Bacilli; order Lactobacillales; family Lactobacillaceae; genus Lacticaseibacillus; species Lacticaseibacillus casei. Next base: position 1,150,624 of record NZ_AP012544.1, on the reverse strand, counting down.
TTCTCAAGGCTTCATCAGCTCCTGGCAACACAAAATCGGCACCATTGCGAATCCGATCCAACACATCCTTGGTCGAAAATTCTTGAAACCACGCAGCATTTTCCGACCCCACAAGATCTGCAATAATTTTGGCTTCGTTTGGCCCCGCCGAACCGACTAACGGGCGAAAATCATCTTCGGTTCGCTTCAATCCCAACTCAGCTGCGGCGCGCACGTTGCTTTGAAGATAAATTGCTTCGGTATCAACCAAGGTCCCGTCCAGATCAAAAATCACGGTTGTTGTCATGACTTTCCCTCCAATAAAGTTTGGCGTGCGGCAGCAGCGAGATACAAGGATCCTGTGATCACAATCGGCTGGTCAGGATCGGCATCCAGACTGGCCGCCAATGCCGCCTGCCATGAGTTTTTTAACTGTCCTTCATGAAGCCTTTGGTACCCGGCTTCAGGTAATGCACGTGGTGTCCCCGGCACTGGCACGAGGTAAACAGTCGCAAATGCCCGTGTCAGCATATCTGCCATCGATGCATAATCCTTATCGGCCAAAATACCGGCAATCACCGTAACCGGTCCGGAAAACAGTTCATGCAACGCGACGACCAACCCCTTGATACCGTCCGGATTATGCGCACCATCCAGCACAATAAACGGCGAATCGCTAATCTTCTCAAGCCGCGCCGGCCAGCGACTGGCCGCAAGTCCTTGGCGAATATCGCGCGCCGTCAACGGCCAGTCGGTTACCTGTGCATAAATTTTAGCGGTTTTAATTGCAATCGCCATATTGCGCTGTTGATAATCACCGACTAATGGAACGGTCAGATCCGCTAACGATCCGTCTTCATCCTGGTACGCCAACCGCTGCCCCCAACCGTGCAGTTTGGCTTTGGGAACAGTGAAATCCCGACCGAAGCGAAACCACTGACTGCCGGTGGATTGCGTTTTGGCCGCCACCACTGCCGCTGCTTCGGGTACCAAGTCACCGGTAACGACCGGAACTCCGGGCTTGATAATACCAGCCTTATGCGTCGCAATCGCCGCGATGGTATTGCCTAACAATTTCTGATGATCCAGTGCCACCTCTGTCAACACACTCACAACCGGCGTGATGACATTGGTTGAATCGGTATCTCCGCCAATGCCGACTTCAATGACCGCTACATCAACGCGGCGCTGACGAAAATACCAAAACGCTAAGGCCGTGACAAATTCAAACTCGGTTACATTAAAGTCAGGCTGAGCGGTGCGCAAGTCATCAAGTGCTGCCCGGGCGACCGCAACCGCCTGTACCAGTTCATCATCGGGAATCGGCTTATGGTCAATCATCATGCGTTCATTGAAACGCATAATAAACGGCGAGGTAAACAACCCCACTTTCAGCCCGCCAGCTTCCAGCACATGGGCAATGGCATTAGCCGTCGATCCTTTCCCGTTCGTGCCAGTGATATGAATATAGTGACCTTCTTTCTGCGGGTCACCGAGCGCGTGTAACAACGTCAGAATACGACGATGATCGCCGGTTTTGGCTAAACGCGGAAAAGAATGAATATAAGCAACACTTTCAGAGTAGTTCATCGTTAACTTCCTTCAATCGTGACATCCATACAGACACCGCCTTTGCAGCGCCTCAATATGGCTTAATCATACCAGAAAATGCTGGTCGGCTCGTTCACTGACAACGGAAATTTTTGTCAGATTCAGGTGAACACAAGGATTTACGTGTACAAAAAAGAGGTTGGATCATAATTCATCGCCACAATAAAAAGGTGAACATACTCTGCATTGCGCGCAAAATATATTCGCCTTTTTGTTTCCCTGAGGTAATTCGGTGAGGGTATTTAAGATATTAGTGCCAAAGCGGAGCAATCGTAGGCTAGATGGGGATCAGTCGTGCCCTCCGCTCTAGCTTCGCGTCGCCACCCCAGATAGCCGGAGATTGCGGAGTTTGGCACGGATCGGAACTCATTGCCTAAGGCTTTCTGCTTCGTTCGAAATCCAACCAATTGAGAACAAGTGGCCAGGGCCAGGGCCAGAACCATGGCTCAATCTCTTACCCCTGCTGCAGCTGCTCAAGCCGCTGCTGGGTGCTGCTAAGCTGATCAGCGAAGTCGCTGCGTTTATTGCGTTGTTCGGCAACAACCGCTTCAGGTGCTTTGGACAGGAAGCCTTGATTGTTGAGTTTCTTGTCAATTCGGGCAATTTCCTGTTCAAGCTTCTTGGCATCTTTGGTTAACTTGGCCTTTTCTTCATCCAAATCGACCAATTCATTGAGCGGAACAAAAATCGTTGCCCCGGTAATGACGGCACTGCCAGCCATTTTCGGCTCTGCTACATCGGTTCCGACGGTGAATTCCTTGCTGTTAACAAACCGATCGATGAAATCGAAGTTCTGGTCAAAAATCGGCTTCAGAGCAGGGTCCGTCAACTTCACGATAATATCAACCTTGGTCTTAAGCGGTGCGCCTGCTTCTTTACGAATACTGCGAACGCCGCGGATGAGCGCAATGATGGCATCCATCGCACTGGTTGCGTCGGCATTTTCAAACGCAGTGTTTTCCACTGGGTAGCTGGCGGTCACGATGGATTTGCCAGTGTGCGGTAAAGCCAACCACAACTTCTCGGTCACAAACGGCATCACTGGGTGCAAAAGCCGCAGAATCTGATCAAGTGCATAGGCCAGATTAACCCGTTTAGCTGCTTTCGCCTTTTCATCATCGCCGTACAGAACTTCCTTGCTCATTTCAACATACCAGTCCGCAAAGACATTCCAGGTAAAGTTGTAGAGGGTCCGACCCATTTCGCCAAATTCAAACCGTTCAGACAGATCGGTAACCTGCTTAATGGTTTCGTTTAATTGCGAAAAAAGCCACTTATCGGATAAGTCAAATGTGCTTGGATCAGGCTGCTGCGGCTTGTCCAGATCGCCTAGATTCATCATCACGAAGCGTGAAATATTCCAAATCTTGTTGATGAAATTCCAGGCAGCTTCAACCTGTTTGTAACTAAACCGCGTATCCTGTCCCGGCTTATTACCTGTGATCAGGAACCACCGCAAGGCATCGGCGCCATATTTTTCAATGACGTCCATTGGGTCAATCCCGTTTCCTAGCGACTTGCTCATCTTGCGGCCTTGTTCGTCCCGCATCAGGCCGTGAATCAGCGTGTATTGGAATGGTCGCTCGCCGGTGAAGTGTAATCCTTGGAAGATCATGCGGGCAACCCAAAATGGAATAATGTCGTAGCCTGTGACCAAGGTGTTGGTCGGATAATACCGCTTATAATCCGGCGCATCGGTATTCGGCCACCCCATCGTGGAAAATGGCCACAAAGCACTGGAAAACCACGTGTCCAGCACATCAGGATCCTGTTGCCAATTTTCAATATCTTTCGGCGCTTCCATACCGACGTAAGTTTCACCGGTGTGCTTGTTGTACCAAGCCGGAATCTGATGGCCCCACCATAATTGCCGGGAAATGACCCAATCGTGAATATTTTCCATCCATTGCAAATAAGTGTGCTCAAAGCGCTCCGGAACAAAGGTTACTTTCTTGTCGCTTTCCTGTTGCGCCTTGATGGCTGCTTCAGCGAGGGGCTTCATTTTGACAAACCACTGCGTCGACAACCGCGCTTCGACTTGCACCCCGGTCCGTTCACTATGGCCAACGCTATGCACAATCGGTTCGACTTTAAGTAACAGGCCTTCCTTGTCCAAATCCGCCACCATGGCTTTACGGGCTTCAAAACGATCCATCCCATTGTATTTGCCGGCATTTTCATTCATCGTGCCGTCATCGTTCATGGTATTGATGCGCTTCAGATCATGGCGATTGCCAACCTGAAAGTCGTTAGGATCGTGCGCTGGGGTGATTTTAACGGCCCCGGTTCCGAAGTCGGGATCAACGTAGGCATCCTCAATGATTGGAATTTTGCGGTTAGCAAGCGGCAAAATCAATTCCTTGCCAACCATATCTTTGTAACGCTTATCGCCGGGATGAACGGCCACCGCAGTATCGCCCATCATGGTTTCCGGACGGGTCGTGGCGATTTCGATATACCCGCTACCATCGGCAAACGGATACTTAACGTGGTAAAACGCGCCTTTATCGTCTTTATGAATGACTTCGATATCGGACAATGCCGTGCGGGCTTGAGGATCCCAGTTAACGATATATTCGCCGCGGTAAATCAGGCCTTGTTTGTAGAGTTCGACAAACACCTTGCGAACGGCTTCGTTCAGGCCCTTATCCAAGGTGAATCGTTCACGGCTGTAATCCAATGACAAGCCCATCTTCGCCCACTGGCCGTGAATGGTTTTGGCAAATTCATCTTTCCATTCCCAGACCTTCTGGACAAACTTTTCGCGGCCTAAGTCATAGCGACTAATGCCTTCCTTGCGCAATTTGGCTTCAACTTTCGCCTGCGTGGCAATTCCGGCATGGTCCATCCCTGGCAGCCACAGCGTATCAAAGCCTTGCATCCGCTTTTGGCGAATCACAATGTCCTGCAAGGTTGTATCCCAGGCATGGCCCATATGCAGCTTCCCGGTTACATTGGGTGGCGGAATGACAATCGAATACGGCTTGGCTTTTGGATCACCGCTTGGTTTAAAAACATCTTCGTCCAGCCATTCCTGATAGCGGCCTGCTTCGACCGCTTTATGATCATATTTTGGTGCTAATGTTTCATCACTCACTGGCTCCACCTCACAAATTTTTTCTGTCCATCCAGGTTTTCGGGACCGCGGTATGCAGATTTGTCGACCGCGTTGGTTCGTGCTTCCTATAACGCGTTCGCCGGCGCAGAAGCTTGCGTGTAAGCGCGCCGGCTCACGCTCCCACAAAAAAAGCCCTAATTTATATAAAAATTAGGACGATTTCATTCGCGGTACCACCTAAATTGGGAATGACTTCCCCACTTAATTCAGGATAACGGCTGTCACCGGCCGTTCCTTACTCACTTCAGGACGGCAGCTCACAAGCTACAATCACGACCCCTTTTCGAGATTCACACCAACCATCTCGTCGCTGGGAAAAAAGGTCATGACCCTCTTGATCATTGCATTAGCTGCATTATAACCCGCGGACATGGCAGGGTCAACGCCGTCATGATTGCTTCAAAGGTGCTTGTCATGATTGCTTCAAAGGTGCTTTTTGTTCTTGTGCAAGCTTGTTTTGATGGTCAACAAACAGTAACGCTTGTAATTCACTGGTCAAATCAATATAACGAATTGTTGTTTCGGGTTGGGCGGGAACCGGCTTAGGTGCAAAGGTTAAAATCGCCGTTATGCCGTTAGCTTCAAGTTGGCTAATCACCGCTGCCTGCGCAGAACTCGGCACACAGACAATCGCGGTGTGCATACCTGGACGGATTTTTTCGGATAAGGTCGCCAAGTTATAAATCGGAATGCCGGCAATCGTTGTCCCGATCAATCTGGGATCCGTGTCAAAGCCCATCACAATGGATAAGTCGGGATTACGCCGAAAATTATTGGTCAGCAGCGCGCGCCCCAGATTCCCACAGCCGACCAGCAGCATCTGCTCTTCGGAGTGAACCTCTAACAGCTCGCCAAAAACTTCCGCAAGCAAATCAACCGAATAGCCGTAACCACTGCGGCCCAGGTCGCCAAAATTGGAAAAATCGCGGCGAATGGTGGCTGGGGCAATATGAACCAACTTGCTTAACCGATCCGAGCGCACCCGTTTGACACCCGATTGTTGTAAAGCTTTGACCGTTCGATAGTAAACCGGAATGCGTTTAATCGTTGCTTGCGACAATGCTTGTTTATTGACGACCAAGATGAACACCTCCGCACCTATTTGTTAAATTTTTCACATATTCAGTTTAACAGATGTAAGCGATTTTATCCACCTTTTTCATGCCAAAAAATTGGCGAATAGCAGATTGTGCTTAATGTTGACTCAGTTGCCAACGATGCAGGAGATTATCATCTATAAGCATAAGAAAGCGGTTTCGCAAAGTCGCGGCTAAAATGATGAGATTTTTTGTGAACTTTTTCTTTTAGACAACAAAATAACACCGGGCGGCAGAGGTAACAAATTCGTTACCATCTGCGTCCGGTGCCATTAAGCTTTAAAGCAACTCAGCAATAACGTCCTGATCCTGATTCATAAACTGGTCGGAGGACTTAATCTCCTGAATCTTGATTCCGGCTAATGCACGCGTCATCAGCCCGTCAACATCCAGTTTGCTTTCATAATAGCGCGCGCGATCGGTCTTGGGTTTGGTCTTCGGGGATGGCGGCGCAAAAATCGTGCAACAATCCTCAAACGGCATGATTGACAAGTCATACGTGTCGATTTTTTCCGCTTCGGCAATGATTTCATTCTTATCCATTGTCGCGACCGGTCGAATAATCGGCATGGTCGTCACATCGTTAATTGCCGCCATGGACTCCAACGTTTGTGACGCCACCTGCCCGACCGATCCACCGTTGAAAATGGCCAGATCGCCACGCTGTTTGGCAATTGCTTCGGTGAGGCGCAACATCATCCGCCGTTGAATGGTCATCAGATAGCCTTCCGGAACTTTTGCCTTGACGTCTTCCTGGATTTCGGTGAACGGTACTTCAATAAAGTAAATCCGCCCGACATACGGGGTCAATTTAGCAGTCAGTTGCTTAGCCTTATTTAACGCCTGCTGACTGGTATAAGGCGGGCTGAAAAAGTGCACCATTTCAATGTCGACGCCTCGCTTCAACGCGTAATAACCTGCCACCGGCGAATCAATGCCGCCGCTAAGCATCAACGCTGCACGCCCAGCCGTCCCGACTGGCAAGCCACCTGCACCCTGAATGGTCTTGGTTGACAGATAAATGGCCTCGCGCCGAACTTCTACACGCAGGATCATATCAGGATGATGCATTTTAACCACTAGATCCGGCCGCTTATCCGTCAAAAAGTCACCGAGGTCCAGATTCATCGCATTCGTGTCCAACGCAAAATCATGGTCACTGCGCCGCGTATTTACCTTATAGCTAATGCCTTTAAGTGCCGTTTCGTTCATCAGCTGCAAGGCAACTTCATGCACTTTGGTCATATCTTTTTCAACGGCGATACCCGGGGAAAAATTCTGAATGCCAAAAACCTGCGATAGCCGTGCCATCACCTGATCACTGGGTTCGCCATTCAACTCGATATGCATCCGGTCCCGTTTTGGCCGAATCGTCAGCTTAGGGAACTCATGCAACGCACGCGTCACATTACCATTCAGGCGTCCGATGAAAGCTTGGCGATTCTTGCCTTTGGTCGAAAGTTCGCCGTAACGAACCATTATTTCTGAATATTGCATCTTAAAATCCTTTCAGTTAGACAGTCGCCTTATCAAGTTTGGCAAACTTCGCATAAATCTGGTCAAATGCGTCATTAAACGCATCAGCCTCGGCTAGCGTATTGGCTTCATCAAGGCTAACCCGAATCGCCGACGTCGCAATTTTCGGATCAGTATGCATCGCCGCCAGCGTACTGCTTTCTGTGCCTTTTTTGCTTGAGCAGGCGCTAGTTGTCGAAATATAAATCGCATGATCTTCAAATGCATGGACAATCGTTTCGCCGCGCACCCCGGCAATAGCAAAACACAGAACATGCGGTGCAAAATCCGGCGTCAACTGACTAAACATTGTCACTTTAGGCTTTTGGCTAACATGATCATAAATACGTTTGCGAACCGCCTGTTGCTGGGCAACATTGTCGTCTTCGTTTGCTAACAACAACCGCAACGACTTTGCCATCGCCGCAATTGCCGGGACATTTTCGGTTCCTGAACGCCAATCACGCTCCTGGCCACCACCAGTCAGCAATGGATCGATCATGCGGCCTTCCTTAGCATAGATAAACCCGGTACCGCGCGGCGCATGGAATTTGTGCCCGGAAAAACTGAGAAAATCAATCCGAGGATCCTGCAAAGCCGCATCCAAGCCCTTACCAACCGCCTGAACCGCATCGACGTGAAAATGAATATTGGGATAAGCGTCCAAAACCCGTGCGGCCTGAACAATCGGCTGCATACTGCCAATCTCATTGTTCACGGCCATGATTGAAACCAGAATCGTATCCTTTCGAATCGCAGCCTTCAAATCATCGATATGAATAAAGCCGCGGTGATCAACCGGCAGGTACGTGACTTCAAAACCCAACTTTTCAAGTTGTTTCATGCTATTCATCACAGCTGGGTGCTCGATACTGGTCGTGATTAAATGCCGGCCAAACTCACGCTTCGCCATGGCCGTTCCCTTAATCACCCAGTTATCGCCTTCCGTGCCGCCGCTGGTAAAATAAATTTCATCCGGCTTAGCCCCAATCAACTTGGCAATCTGCGCCCGTGAACTCTGCAAAACCTCATCAGCCTTCGTCCCCAGCGCATGCAAACTACTCGGATTACCAAAAAAATCCGTGCTGACCTTATTGTAAGTCGCCAATGCATCAGGCGAAATCTTAGTCGTCGCACTATTATCAAAATAAATCATCAGCCGGCTCCTTCCGTTATTTAGACTGGGTTGAATTATAGACAAAAAGTTAGTAAGTTTCAAGAGAGCGCGAACAGGAGCGATTAGAAATCTCCACATAAGGACCTCAGGCCTAAATGGCCAAAGCCCAGCCATTTAGGCTTGAGGCCCTTATGTGGAGATTTCTGCGACTGTGAGCGCGTTTGTATCGGAGAACTATAGCAGTCCAAGGTGGTTTCTGGGCTGGTGAGCACGTTTTTCCCACGCCAACGCACCAAAACACTCACGCCAAAACAAAAGCCAGCCCAATCAGACTGGCTTCCCAATAACTCTAATATAATGAAGCTTTCTTCCGTGCAAGATAAGCATCTTCAACCTTCTGATAACTCCCCTGCTCGGTCTGTTCCAGCGCCGTGGCAAGTGTATCCGCAGCCTGCTGATAATCAAAATGCAAATAAAGTTCCGTGGCATGCTTCACGGCATCGGCCACCGGCTTAACCGTTGTCTTGTAGCGGTTAGCATACTGCATCAATTCTTCAGTCAGACCGGCAGCATCTATCAACGCACTGGTTGCCTTCTTCAAATCCTCAATATCGTTGGCAATTTTAATCAAGAACTTCGCAATCGCATCCATATCGATTTTAACTTGATTCAAATCGTGATTCAGCTGTTCGATTTCCGAGGTGACATGCTTCACCTGATCTACATAATCCTGCGGCAGTCCCGGCAAGTGGTGGCGAACAATTTCATGTTTGATATTGCGCATATCAAGCTCAAAGTTTTCTGCCTGCTTATTGGCAACAATCTCGCCTTTCTTCAAACCGGCCACATCTTGATTAATTTGAACCTGGTGCTTTTCAATTTCGGTTAATTGTTCTTTAGCCGCATCAAACCTGCCAATCACATCAGAATAAACCGCTTTGCCGGCCTCGATGGCATCAGTGTCTTTCGTATAATTGGCATCAATCGTGTCGAGTTGCATTTTTAGATTTTTGGCCGTTTTGATTTCATGATGATTCAGGGTATAACTTTGATCCAGATGCTCCAGCTCGGTTTGTAGCTCGCGATTCTGACGCAACGCATGGTCAATGAAACGCCGCAAGTCAGGGGTAGCCGCGTCAACCCGCTTCTTGGCTTGCATTTCCTTTTCCATAATCGCATACATCTTGTCGATCTCGGCTTCGATTTCGGCATTGGCCGCGGCAGTCGCAGCCACGTCAATCGACTTCAATGTGGCATTCGCGTCTTTCATTTTCGCTTCGACGTCCGCCACCATGCCTGGGATATCATCCGTGAAGACATAATGAGCGGTGGTTAATTGCCGATAGCCATGTTGAATCTCGTTAATCTGACCAGGGAACTCATTGACCTGTTCATTGACCAGCGGTGGCAATTCTTTGACCTGCTTTTTTAACTCGACCATTTGTTCAGCCAACTGCTTAATCTCTGCCTTGGCTGTTTGGTGATCGCCATCGTTGTTGATCTGGTCGATTTTTTGGAATAACTGGGCGAGTTGTTGCAGCCGTTGTTCCAACGCCGGCTGGGCATCGCCGAAAACAAAACTTTTGGCAAGGATGGTCTTGCGGGAAACCTGATAATCATCCCGCAGCCGCAACATTTTGCTCCGATTATCTGCTTCATCATGCCGAATATCCTGCAAGGCATCACTAATCAGTTCATATTGGTGGCGGGCCGTTTCGATTTTGCCTTCCAACACTTTTGCAATCTTAGAGGCGTGATCAAACCGGAATCGTCTGACCTGATCTTCCAAATCAAGCAAAATTTTCTGGAGATCTGCCAAGTCATGATCGTTTAATTGATCAAAAGCCCGCTCCCATTTGCCAAACGTCGCAAGGCTGTCGCCGGTCAGCTTCAGTTGCTCAATGCTGCGGATTTGACTCGAAAGCGCACCAATATCAATCGCCTCGACCTTTTCGTCTAAGTTCTTGATGCGAGTCTGAAAATAATGCTGCAGCCACCAGACACCGCCAGCGGCCACAATTATAATCACGACGATAATAAAGAACCAGATCATCCCTACACCCTCTGCTTTACCGATTATCTTTTCTGATTGCATTTCGCCCGCTTCACAGCTAAAATGCCGTTAAGTGTCAAAATACGAGAATATCCTAGCTACAAGTATCGCAAAAAAAGCCTTCAGTTAAAAGGCCTATATGCCGCTTTTCATAAATTCCTAAAAGGACTGATCAAATGACGACTCTCGATCCCATCATTATCGACCAACTCGATGGCTTACTCACAGGCGAAACCAACCCTATTACCGCACTCGCTAATGCCAGCGCGTTGCTAAACGATAGCATGACCGACCTCAACTGGGCAGGTTTCTACCTTTTTAATACCAAAACCGGTCAACTCGACCTTGGACCCTTCCAAGGCAAAGTTGCCTGCATGCACATTCAGCCAGGCAAAGGCGTTGTCGGCACCAGCTTCCAGCAACAATCTGTCATCCGCGTTGCGAACGTTCACGAATTTGCCGGCCACATTGCTTGCGATTCCGCCAGCAATGCCGAAATCGTGGTTCCTATCAATGTTGACGGTAAAACAGTTGCCATCATGGACATCGATTCGCCAAAATTCGATCGGTTTAGCGAAGAAGACGAAAAGATCCTGACGCAATTCGGGCAGACACTGGCCGCACACCTTGACACTGCCGCGTTAAACACGGTATACTAGCTCGCGTGTAAAATAATGCAGCAGCGGCCGGCATGGTCGGCTCCAGTCCTGCCTCGGCGTTAAGCCGGTGACAGTAGTAACCGCGGCTGCAAAGGTGAACCCTTGCAGGACTGCCCGTGTGCTAAAGCCGCAATTCGTTATTTTACTCCAAATAAAAACTTGGAGGAATATCTATATGTCTCGTTATACTGGTCCTCGCTGGAAGCAAAGCCGTCGTCTCGGCTTGTCCCTTTCCGGCACTGGTAAAGAATTAGCTCGTCGTCCTTATGCACCTGGTGATCATGGTGCCAACAACCGTCGGAAGATCTCCGAATACGGTCAGCAATTGCGTGAAAAGCAAAAGCTACGTTGGATGTACGGCTTAAACGAACGTCAATTCCAGAACCTGTTCCTGCGCGCCGGCAAGATCAAAGAAGGTACCCATGGTGATAACTTCATAATCCTGCTCGAAACCCGCTTGGACAACGTGGTTTTCCGCTTAGGTCTGGCTTCCAGCCGTCCGCAAGCACGCCAACTTGTTAACCACGGTCACATCACCGTTGATGGCAAGCGCGTTGATATTCCTTCCTACGAAGTACAGCCTGGTCAAGTGATCGGTCTTCGCGAACGCTCACAAAACCTCGCCATCGTCAATGACGCCATCGAGAACACCGTTTCCCGTCCGGCTTACGTCACCTTTGACGACAACAAGAAGGAAGGCTCCCTCGTTCGCTTACCAGAACGTGGCGAACTCGAACCAGAAGTTGACGAATCACTGGTTGTTGAATACTATAACCAGAAACTTTAATACTTCAAATGTTGCAACCAACTTATTCTGTGAGTTGGTTGTTTTTTAATCGCATCGAACACTTCAAAAATTAAAAAGACCAAATCAGGAATTCTCAAAATCCTGATTTGGTCTTTTCCGTTTTATGGTCATAACGTTGATCGATTTCAGTCATCCGTCTTTGTTTTACGGGCGGCGAACCAAGTTAATACACCAAAGATGATCAACCCTAGTATCATGAATGCCGCCAACCCGATCCGTCCTGGTGTGCTTTTGAGCAGAAAAGGTTGCCATGCTGGGATGCGTGTGGCTATGCCAATCGCCGCCATGATCGCAATAAATGGCACAAATGGCAGCCACATTGTTTTATCGTCTTGCCGCCAATAAACCAACCCCAGTACGATCACCAAAATGCCAATCAACACCATGCCGCTGATTCCCGACAAATCAAGTTGCCACGGTGTTTTAACGAAAATTGGTAAGATAAAGCCTGGCGCAACAAGCACACTGCATGCCAGCCAAAGGGAAAAAATCCTTAACTTGCCCCATTGCTGACTATTCTTATAGGTTGTGTGTCCGACATACTTAACAATCGCAATGGCCACAAAGGTAAAATAGACGCCAACTATGAGGTCATCTCCAATATCCCAAGGCTGATTTGCAACCATTAAATTGGGAATGGTTGTGATCAAAAAATAGCCAATCAGGACATAAGCGATCATTTTAAACGAATTGAACCAGCCAATCGGAACTTCAGCTAAAATGTCATCGGCAGTTTCTTGTGGTTGTTTGCCAAAATAATCAACAGCTTCTATGCCATCTTTCTGTGCCGCCAAGATATCTGTCAAAATAGTCAGCAATTCCTGCTCAATGGTCTTGCTGTCTTTTAATACCGATTTTGTCCGCATATATAGCAATAAATCTTCGTAATACTTCTTATTTGTCGGTGTCAGTTGCGACCGTAGCTTATTATTTTCCTCAATGAGCTGGTTTTCCTTGGTCGTCATGGCTCATGCCCTCCTCTGCGGCTAATAATTGGGTAACATGCTGTGATAATTGGTGCCATTGCTGGATAAAATCGTGACGCGCAACCATACCGTCCGAAGTAACTTGATAATACTTACGCGGGGGACCGTCCGGTGATGAACGTAACCGGCTGGTGATCAGCCCCTTTTTCTCCAAAGCCATGAGCAGTGGGTAAATGGTGCCTTTGGAAATTTCGGCAAAGCCATACTTTTCCAGTTCTTGGCTTAAAGTATAGCCATAGTATTCTCCACGGCTTAGTATGATCAAGACGCAACCTTGTAAGATGCCTTTGAGCATTTGTGTGTGCAAATCCTGGGCCATCTTTTTTCCTTTCTCTGCTAGTAGGTAATGCCATCTAGTTCCTGCACATAATATACGCTAGGTCGGCCTAACATGCAATACATAATGCCTAAAAACACAATGTCCGCAAAAAGCCAGCCCGACTCTTCCAAGTCAAGCTGGCTTTCTGGCAATATTGTGTTCACAAGAGCCTTACTTTAAAAAGTACCCGAAAACCGGGCATGGTCTCGGGTATTTTAGGATTAAAGTGCAGACATTGGGTCAATCCTCAATGTCAGTGGTCGACCCAAAGCATTGGCAAGTTTTGTCAACGTTTCAATCGTGGTATTGCTTCCGTTCTCGATCCGGACAATCGTTGTCTTGGGAACGCCAGATTTCTCCGCTAGTTTGGCTTGAGTCAGACCTGCTTCTTCACGGGCTTCCAACAAAGCCAGTGCGCTTGCCATCTTATTCTTTTCCGGGGCGTAAGTTTGCCTGAAAGAAGAATCCTTCACTATTTTGGTAAAATAATCATCGAGATCAACTGTATGTTCCATCGTAAATTCGTGCAAGTCTTTGCCCATCCGTCGCCTTCCTCCCTTGCAATCACGTTGACAAGTGATAAACTAATTCGACATCTTTTTTGATTAAACAAGCTTTCGGCGATCTGTCATGCCAAAAAAAGAGGCGCAAGCATGAATACAGCTAATTTCCATTTCACTCTAGTAACAAAGAAAGATCTTCTTGAACTTCAAGCTATGTATCGCGACGCTTTTCTACCAATGTACAAAAAATATCACGATGATGAGACAGATCCTTATTTAGAAAGGCTAGAATCATTAAACAAAAAATGGCTGCAACCGTTCAGCAAATTTTACTTCTTTGAGAAGGAAAAACAGCGACTGGAGATGATTCGTGTTATCACATCCAGCACCGGTAATGACGCACGAATTTCACCTCTGTTAATACTGCCTAAATACCAGGGTCATGGTTATGCTCAACTGATGCTAGAACAAATTGAACAGTTGTATCCAACCGTCCACAGGTGGCATTTAGACACAATCGCTGAAGAACCGAAACTTACCCATTTATATCAAAAAATGGGGTACATTCAAGATGCTGATCGTTACGTGCAGATTTTACCGGGTATGCATATCGTATTTTTTACGTAAATTGCAAGAACAAGTTAGCCAGTCGTTGAGGACAATCCCAGAACAGGCCGTTATCAAATAGAAGTTGTGGCGCTAGAGAGACTACTGGGCCATGCGGCGAACGCGCCGAGCTTCGGCCTCAAAGTTTTGCTGGGGTGTGCAGTAGCCCTGTTGTTTGCGAGGCAACTGATTCAAGCGGTCTTGCGTGGCCTGCACTTGACTAGGGCTAATGTCATCTAGGGACATGCCCTTAGGGAAGTCCTGGCGGATCATCCGGTTATGTGCCTCGTTGGTGCCACGGTCGCAGGACGTGTAAGGATGGGCGTAGAAGATCTCAGTTTCCGTCCCAGCAAAAGCAGTATTTAAGGCGGTGAACTCGGGTCCGTTGTCGGCTGTGATGGTCTTGATGCAAGCTCCCCATTCGCGCTTGATTCCACGCAATGCATAGCTCACAGAGTCTGCATCTCGTCCTTCGATCAAGCGGAGAAGTTGGCAACGGGTCTTGCGCTCAATCAGAGTCAAGATGACGCTCTCCTTGCCATTGCGTTTACCGACAATGGTATCCATCTCCCAGTGACCGAACTGCCTGCGTCGTTCAACGACCTTAGGCCGTTCCTCGATACTGCGGCCAGCCAGGCGCTTAGCCTTGGTGTGGTGCTGGTGAGAGGTCTTCCGCTTAGTCTTCTCCAACAGGTCGATATTTCGAATCTCTAGGCGTTGGTCGTCAATGTACTGGTACAAAGTCGAGGCACAAACAAGCTCTTCAGGAGTAAACAGCTTGTGTCGCTTGGCATAGCCGATTGAAGCATCCGGCGACCATTTGTCCTGCTTAGCTCGCTGTACGTACCAGGCTAAGAAGACCTGTACGCTGGCGAACTTGTCAGGACGATGGCAGCTCAAGCGTGCAGTCTCGTAACGTGCCTGAGCAGCCTCTGGCAGGTATTGTCGATGGTAGACGCGCTTGCCATTACTCTTCTTGACCTGATCTACTGTACCTCGCTTGATTTCATTATTAATGGTCTGCGGGCAGACGCCAATTTCAGCAGCAATCCAACGATTGGACTTCCCAGCTTGGCGGAATCCGGCCACTTTTCCGCGCTCGAGTGATGTTAAGTGCTGACCTTTTTGGCGGTGTGTGCTATCCTGTTTCTGCATCAAGACAATATCCTCTTCCATTGTTTGGGTAGGAACTTCAATGATACAGGATATCTGTTCTTGATGTTTTTTATTGTCCAAAAAATTTTGAGACAGTGGCTAACTTGATTCTAAAATGCGCGATCGTATTTTTTACAAAAACTCGCCATTAAAATTAACCAACAGAAGCGGTTGTCATTATCCCCTGCCCGCAACGTCAACTTTTAACCGTGAAGATAGCACTAACAAAGCCAGCCCGACTCTCCCAAGTCAAGCTGGCTTTGTTAGACAATTCTTTTAAACTCACGCCTTACCATGCTCCCGGTACGTATACGTCAAGAAATAAAATGGCACCGCGATCACGAGCGCGCCTAGGCCAATGACAAGCTGGCTGACCTGTACCTGAACTAGCAACCACAGGCTAACCAAGATCGCCACTGCCGGAATAACCGGACCTAAAGGCAAATGGAAGGTGCTGCTTTTGTCTTTGGTTTTGGTATGGGCAAACACGATGACGGCCAAACAAGTTGGGATGTATTGGGCAAATCGCGAGACCGCGCTGATTTGAGCTAAGTAGCCAAATGTGCCGGAGTAGGCAATGATCAGGGTGATAGTAGCGGAGACAATGATGGCAACGTATGGCGAGTTCACGCGATTACGTTTGGCCAGCAGTTGCGGCATCATGTGGTTTTCCGCAAGTGCCACACCGGACCGTGGGGTGATGAAGGAGCTGGCGACCAACAGCCCGCCAGTTGATAGCAATGTCCCAGCCGCAACTAGAGCATTACCGAAGCCACCTGCCACTTTGGCAAAGGCCGTTTGAATCGGTGTGTCGGTGTTCGCCAAGGCACTGCCTAAAATGCCCGTGCTGACAACCTGAATCAGAATATAAAAGAGTGCCACCACTGTCATGACCGTGGCCACTGCTTTAGGCAGGTTACGCTTGGCATTTTTCATGTCACCTGCCGCAACCACGAGGCCTTCAAATCCGGTGAACGCGTAAAACATAACAACTGCGGCTTGGCCGAAGCTGCCGGATTTGTAACTGCCGCCGGGGAATAATGGCGTGAAGTTGCTGCCTTTAATAAAGAAAATGCCAATCGCAACGAATAACACCAGCGGGACCAATTTGGAAACACTAATAATATTGTTGACGACGGTCGAAACCCGAACCCCAGCAATGTTCATCAGGGCTAGCCCGATGACCATGACCGAAATAACCGCGTCTTTAATCACGGGTTGGTTCAGTGACGGAAACGTGCCGACCAAGGCGGTGGTAAAGGCAACTGCCATCGTGGCTTCGGCAATAATGCGAATCGCCCAAGTCACAAAGCCAACTTCAAAGCCGACAAAATCGCCAAACGCATCTTTAGCATATAAGTATGGGCCGCCATCCCGATCAAAATAAGTAGCTGCCTGCGCAAAACAAAGCGCAATCGTAATCACGAGCAATGCATCAAACAACAACACGAAAATGCTGGCAGAACCCATTAATTTGGCTGCCTGATTTGGTAAAAGAAAAATGCCGGAACCAATGATGCCATTGATGCCAAGTAAAATCATACTCCAGTAGCCCATTTGCTCTTTTTTCACGATGCTATTATTCATGAGCCTCACCTCCTGCACGTTTCACAATGTCGCTAAATAATGGTAATTGGTCAGGAAAACTCGGCCACATGTTCTCCGGGTGCCACTGAACCCCGAGAATCAAATCAGAATCTTTGCTTTCCACTGCTTCAACCACGCCATCAGGAGCCTGCGCGGTTACCTTCAAATCCGGCGCGACCTCTTTGACCGCTTGATGGTGACGGGAATTCACATAGCTGCTCGTGCCCATCAATGACGCTAAATGCGAACCGGGCGTAATCGCAACATGATGCGTTGGCCACTGTCCCGGCGCGGCTTGTGAATGGCGAATCGTGGCTTCAGGATTTTGACTCGGCAAGTCTTGATACAGCGTTCCGTCTAATGCCACATTTAAAATTTGAATACCACGACAAATGGCAAAAATCGGTTTCTGTGCTTTTAAAGTCGCCTTGATCAAGGCAATTTCAAACCGATCCTTTTGATAAATCGCGCGTCCCATGGCTTGAATAGGTTCTTCATGATAAAACGTCGGGTCAACATCCGGTCCGCCTGGCAAAACCAATCCGTCGAAAACAGCCACATACTGTTGTGCTAATGCTTCGGAAGCAGCATCATCTTCCGGATAAGGCAAAATCAAGGGCGCACCGCCAACTTTCACAATGGCGTTTTTAATCATATTGGGCGCCATGTCTGCGTAATTTAGATTAATGACAGGCGAAGGCGCGACCATTGAATCACCTGTAAGTGCGATAATCGGTCGCATTCTATCAGCTCCTTGTATTTTAGATATTCTTGTATTTTAATCTTTATATAATTATTTTCAACCAA
This sequence comes from Lacticaseibacillus casei DSM 20011 = JCM 1134 = ATCC 393, assembly GCF_000829055.1. Taxonomy (NCBI): domain Bacteria; kingdom Bacillati; phylum Bacillota; class Bacilli; order Lactobacillales; family Lactobacillaceae; genus Lacticaseibacillus; species Lacticaseibacillus casei. Next base: position 1,132,704 of record NZ_AP012544.1, on the reverse strand, counting down.
GAATTTAATATAAGGCAGAAAATTCTTTTTGACTTGTACTGTATAAAATAACAGACCTTTTCTGTGCCGGTATCCTTCTAGTTCTACAAAATCGGCCAAATGTGCATTCATTTCAAAGTCGGGTTATGTTTAGCCAATTTTTTTGGTTAGCTACGAAAAAACGGATTGTCATCTCCATTCTCAGGGATGACAATCCGTTCATCTAACTTGTCTAATTTACAAATACTAAAAGCTGTCCATCATGATTGATTATTTCTCAGGGCCGACCATTGATAACTGAATGCGTTCCCGAGCCAAGTCCACCGATTCGATCCAAACTTCCACAATATCGCCAATAGCCACAACGGTTTTCGGATCGCGAACGAATCTACGGGCCATTTTGGAGACATGGACCAAGCCGTCGTGTTTCACCCCAATGTCGACAAAAGCGCCAAAATCAACAACATTGCGCACGGTTCCCTCCAGCTTCATCCCCGGCTTCAGATCCGCCATGGTTAAGACATCTTTGCGTAAAATCGGTGCCGCCATGTTGTCCCGCAAATCTCGGCCCGGATTCTGCAAGCTGGCGACAATATCTTTAAGTGTTTCGGCACCGACGCCTTCATTAACGAATGGTGCTAAGTCAACGTTGCTGACTTTGGCAACCGCTTGTTGATCGCCAAGGTCTGATTCGGATAAACCCGCTGCGGCTAAGATCTTTTTGGCAACAGGATAACTTTCTGGGTGAATGTCGGTGTTGTCCAGTGGCTGCTTACCGCCAATGATCCGCAAAAACCCGACAGATTGTTCAAACGATTTCGGCCCCAAGCGCGGTACTTTCTTCAGCTCAGTGCGACTGTTATAGCGACCGTTTTCATCCCGGTAGTGCACAATATTGAGCGCGATTGTTTTTGATAAACCGGAAATACGCGTCAACAGCTGGTAACTAGCGGTATTCAGGTTCACACCAACTCGGTTAACTGCGCGTTCAACGACTGCATCTACTTCATTAGCCAGCTCTTTACTCGGTAAATCATGTTGATACTGGCCAACACCGATTGACTCGGGATCAATTTTCACCAGTTCGGCAAGCGGATCCTGAAGCCGGCGGGCAATGCTGATCGCGCTACGCTGTTCAACCTGCAAATCAGGAAATTCATCACGCGCCTCCTGACTGGCAGAATAAACCGATGCCCCGGCTTCATTCACGATCACATAGTAAATATCGCGCTTAATCTGCTTGAGCGTTTTTGAAACAAACTGTTCGGATTCACGGCTCGCCGTTCCATTACCAATGGCGATCATGGTTACCTGGTACTTTTCAAGTAACGCAATCAACTCAGGCGCGGCTGCCTCGCGCTTCTTTTCCGGCGCCGGTTTGTGCGGATAGATGACCGCTTTATCGAGAAACTTGCCATTCTCATCAACCACCGCCAACTTACAACCGGTACGATAGGCAGGGTCAAAGCCAAGAACAACCTTGCCCTTAATCGGCGCCTGCATCAGCAAGTTGTACAGGTTCTGGCCGAATACTTTAATCGACTTTTCTTCAGCATCAACCGTTAACGTGCCGCGCACTTCCCGCTCAATAGCCGGGCCGACAAACCGCTTATAAGCATCCTGATAGGCGTCTTCAATGAATGCCGTTGCTTCGCTGTCAGGACGATTGTCGATGATTTTAAAGTGAAAATATTGCATAACCGAAGCCGGATCGACTTGCACCTTGACTGTCAGAATTTTTTCTTTTTCGCCGCGGTTAATGGCCAGGGTTCGGGTCGGAGTCATTTTTTTGATGGTTTCTTCAAAATCATAAAACTGCTGATAAACGCCTTTTTCGTCTAGTTCCTTGCCTTTGGTTTTAACCGTGGTGCGAATAATTCCGGTTCGCATCGTAAAATTGCGCACCCAGTTACGAATGGCCGCAATCTCGCTGAACGTTTCTGCCAGAATTTCGTGTGCTCCGTCCAAAACATCCTGCACTGACGTAATCTCTTTATCAGGATTAACATATTTCTGCGCTTCGTCATTCAAACTGCCAGTGGGAAACGACAGCAGCCAGCGCGCAAACGGTTCAAGCCCGCGCTCCTTAGCAATGGTTGCCTTGGTCTGCCGCTTCTGCTTGTATGGTAAGTAGATATCCTCGACGTCTTGAAGCTTCGTGCTGGCGTGAATCTGCCGCTCCAGTTCAGGCGTCAGTTTTCCCTGCTCGGCAATGCTTTTGATCACCGCCTCTTTGCGATCCTGCAAGGCCGTCACATGCTTGTACGCTTCCTCAATCGCCTGAATTTGCACTTCGTCGAGGCTGCCGGTCATTTCCTTTCGATAACGGGCAATAAACGGCACCGTATTGCCTTCTTGCATCAGGTTCAAAACGGCGCTGATCTGGTGATGGGTGATGTCGGTTAAACTCTGTTGCATTAACTGGACAGTTTGTTCTTCAATCAATTTAACGTTCCTCACAATTTCTACTTGGCTTCTTGTTGACTTAATAAGTACCATATTACCAAAATTGCGGATGTTTTTCTTTTAAGGATTCGTACTTTGACTGATTTTCGGCAAAAGATCAGTACTTGGTCGAGTTGCTTTCGGTCCGCAGCCACGCGTCATATTCATCGACATACCACTGATCAAATCCACGCCCGCTTTTGAGGTAAGTGTCCTTATTGGTTTTCATAATAAGCCCGATTAAGGCATTCTTCTCATCTGGTAACGGCGGTAATTTAGCGCGATTGTCGGTCAAGCTCTCGATAATCGATACTTTGGTCGGTCGTTGCAAGCCGTAGTCAATAACCTTAACCGCTGCATAGCCCTTTTTATACCGATGCACGCGCGCATTGAATTGAATAATCTCGCCTTTGGTTAAAAGTCCCAATTCGGCAAACTGTTTCGTATAATTGAGCCAAAGATGATCCGTGACCTCTTGATCGTCAAGCATAACGTGTTCAAACAAGATTGTTGGCAAAAAGCGCGTGTTGATTTTCCCGCGCATCGTCCGCTTCATCCCAATGCCGGCATAAGTTGCCTGAAACGTGAAGCGTTCATCAGACGCGCATTTTAGAATCAAGTTAGCCACTGTCTCAAAATTTTTTGGACAATAAAAAACATCAAGAACAGATATCCTGTATCATTGAAGTTCCTACACAAACAATGGAAGAGGATATTGTCTTGATGCAGAAACAGGATAGCACACACCGCCAAAAAGGTCAGCACTTAACATCACTCGAGCGCGGAAAAGTGGCCGGATTCCGCCAAGCTGGGAAGTCCAATCGTTGGATTGCTGCTGAAATTGGCGTCTGCCCGCAGACCATTAATAATGAAATCAAGCGAGGTACAGTAGATCAGGTCAAGAAGAGTAATGGCAAGCGCGTCTACCATCGACAATACCTGCCAGAGGCTGCTCAGGCTCGTTACGAGACTGCACGCTTGAGCTGCCATCGTCCTGACAAGTTCGCCAGCGTACAGGTCTTCTTAGCCTGGTACGTACAGCGAGCTAAGCAGGACAAATGGTCGCCGGATGCTTCAATCGGCTATGCCAAGCGACACAAGCTGTTTACTCCTGAAGAGCTTGTTTGTGCCTCGACTTTGTACCAGTACATTGACGACCAACGCCTAGAGATTCGAAATATCGACCTGTTGGAGAAGACTAAGCGGAAGACCTCTCACCAGCACCACACCAAGGCTAAGCGCCTGGCTGGCCGCAGTATCGAGGAACGGCCTAAGGTCGTTGAACGACGCAGGCAGTTCGGTCACTGGGAGATGGATACCATTGTCGGTAAACGCAATGGCAAGAAGAGCGTCATCTTGACTCTGATTGAGCGCAAGACCCGTTGCCAACTTCTCCGCTTGATCGAAGGACGAGATGCAGACTCTGTGAGCTATGCATTGCGTGGAATCAAGCGCGAATGGGGAGCTTGCATCAAGACCATCACAGCCGACAACGGACCCGAGTTCACCGCCTTAAATACTGCTTTTGCTGGGACGGAAACTGAGATCTTCTACGCCCATCCTTACACGTCCTGCGACCGTGGCACCAACGAGGCACATAACCGGATGATCCGCCAGGACTTCCCTAAGGGCATGTCCCTAGATGACATTAGCCCTAGTCAAGTGCAGGCCACGCAAGACCGCTTGAATCAGTTGCCTCGCAAACAACAGGGCTACTGCACACCCCAGCAAAACTTTGAGGCCGAAGCTCGGCGCGTTCGCCGCATGGCCCAGTAGTCTCTCTAGCGCCACAACTTCTATTTGATAACGGCCTGTTCTGGGATTGTCCTCAACGACTGGCTAACTTGTTCTTGCAATTTACGAGCGTTCATCAGAGCCTAATTTTTTAAGTTTTTTTCTAGTCATATGCTCCTCCCCCAATTTTAACCGACCATCATTTGTCAGCTTTTCTGTTAATAATAGATTTTGCCAAAAGCGCCATTTCTGCTAACCCTGAAGGCAAAAAAATTGGTTCAGACAATATAGGGAGTGACACAGTGTCACCTTCTATATTACCTGAACCGATTATCTGCAAAGATTATTATTTTTGAGAGAAAATTCTAATTCTTAGTCTTCAGCCACTGCCCAATCCGCTCCTCATAAATCCCCATCAGCTGCTCTTGCTCAATAAACTTCCCAAATAGCGTGATCGTTGTCATCTCGGCCTGATAGACAGGCGTCACGACCTTTAATTTCCTAGTACGATGTGGATCTTTTTTCCCCATATCGGCCAGCCAGATGCGAACATCTTTAGGTGTCTGTAAAGCCGCCACGTCTTTTGCAGCGGTCTGTTTTAGCAATCGCGCAAATTGATCGGCCATTTGAACGCCTTTACTGTCGAGATCGCCTAGATAGGCATAACACATGCCGCGGTCTTCGAGGCGTTGAATAAGCTGAACGTAAACATCATTGAAGTCATTGCCGGATTGCAAAATTAATGGCCAGTCCGGATGTTCCTGATGCAGCAACGCGAAGACGCCATTGTTTTCGATCACCACCGCCTGCGTGTTTTTCAACGGAAAGTCGAGCATTGGTTTGAGCTGCCAGGGATTCAATGTCAGCGGCTGAGGCAGGTCGGTCGCAAAAATATTAGCCGAGGTAAACGCCATTCCGATGAGGCGCGCCGTCAGTTCATTGACTTGGCCGTACTGAAAACAATGAGTCATGACCCAGCGATAATAGGCAAAAAGCGGCGGATCTTCGTGCGGATCGTTCAACGTATGAGCGGTTAATCCCAGCGTGACTGCCTGTTGTCCGCGAGGCGGCAAGGCTTTCCCGCGCGCAATTTGATCAAACACTCGATCTAGTTGTGCAGCTTTTTCCGGTGCCACTTGGCCTGTCTGACTCTCAAAAGCATCGCTGTAACGACTCATCCTTGCTATCCCCTCTCACCTAACTAATCCATGACTCAATCATTATCGGCATCCTTTTTCCAAATAAAGTTCTGCTGAACGCGATTTAAATGGAAGCGGCCGTCGCCTTGCTGCGGTGAGGCCATGACGTCCCACACAATGTTGTCGACGCCGTCTGCCAAAAGCTTGTTTTGCGCTCCGCTTGGCATGGTGGCAATAAAGCTGAAGCCAAAATTAACAATCGTTTTGGCAAAAGACTTAGCTGTTTCCGGATCGAGTTTATCGGCAAACTCGTCAAACATGACCAAATGCGGTGCATCGGCACGATTCGACCGTTGCAAAACCATTTTCGGCACCAGCAAGAGTGGTAACACCATCGCCTGCGCCTTTTCCGCGCCTGAACCGCCGGACTGGACAAATTTATCGTCCACTACTTCAAAATCGTTTTCACCGCTTTGACGCCGCCGAATCAATACCTCAAAATCAGACCATTCGCGCGTGTCAAGTAAGTCTCGCGCAGCAGCAAAGAACGCCTCATCGTCATTCGAAACCTCGGTGTCATTGGCAAGTTGGTCAAGGCGCTGTGTCACCAACGCTTTAAGGTGCGGTCGTTGTTGCCGCTGCGGATCACAGGCTTCTTCGATGGCTTCTGGTGCGATCCCCTTGATCGGCGTCAAGCGGACTTTCAATTTGATGTGTTGATGACCGGCCCCAGCCGCAAGAATCTGGTTGTAAGTCGTGATGACATTGTACTGTGCACTGATGGCAGCCGTTGCCGCCTGGACAAATGTCGTATAAGCCATGTCATTGCCGCTTTGTTCCTCAGCCAAGGCTTTCTCCACCGCAGCATGATCATCATCTAAAAGTTTCAATGCTTTGTTAACGTCAAACGCCACCACGGTCAAGTCATTGTCTGCGACTGAACGCTGTTGGCGCATCGCACTGGCTTCAGCAGGAAATCCGCGATCGGCAAAAAGTGCATCAAGCGCATTTTGATCCTCTCCGTGACCGTCATGGCGGTGAATCAGGCGACCAATCTGATCACTGATATCGGCATAACTGCTGCTGCGAATTTTAGCGCGATTACTTGTGGCAAACGCCAACAACCCGTCAATGTCAGTCAGGTGAACGTCCTCTGGAAAATAGGGCATCAACGTTTTAAGTTTCCCTGCAGCATCTGCCGACTCTTTGGCTAAATGCGTCGTGTCTGCTTTAATCGTACCAGTCAAAGTATTGATGACACCTTGTCTGGTGGCGATTTCGGTTTCCACGCTTTGCAACTGTTGGGTTAACTTTCTTTGCTTGGTAGCTGCCGCGGCCAAACGTTTCGGTAATTCCGGATCAATTTTCAATGCCGTTTTTTCGGCCTTCAGCCGCGCGATGATTTGCGCCAACTCGTCCTCGTCAAAGTCGGGATCAAAGAAGTCTAACCAAGTATCAAGGTTGCTTTGCTGGGCTTTTTGCTCGCTTTCATTAGTAGTTAACAGCGATTGTATGCGAAGCAAAGTCTGCACCAGTGGTTTGAGCTGTTTACGCAGATCCTTCAACTGGGACAAAATAGTTGGATCTTTCAAAATCACAGTCAAATCCGGCTGTTTTTTCAGAATCGCTGACTGTTGGTCACGCAAAGGCTGATATTGCGTGTTCATTTGTGCCGCGCCGGCTTCATGAATGCTACGGTTATCTTCCTGCAGGCCATCATGAACCCGGCCGCTACCAAAACCCTGCACTCGTGTATCAATGGCGCTTCCCATTTTCGCTTGCATCTGCTTGGTAATACCGACATCGGCGCTAAGGCGGTTGATCGTCTCCTCAAGTCCATCGTACTGAACCTTTGCCGATGAAACTTGATGAATGTAATGGCCCAACTCCGCTTCAATATCCTGCCAATCATCAGCCTGCATCACCTGGGAAAAGTTGTTCAAAGTGCTGGTCAAGGCAAGCAATTTGACTCTGATTGGGGAAAGATGGGTTTGAATATGATCAGCCAGCTGTTGTTTAATTCGGTCATGTTTAATGGTCAAAGTTGTCAGCTGTTGCTGCAATGCTGCGACTTTTTCCTGTGTCTCCCGATAACGATCCAATTCGGCCTGGCTGGTTTTAATCTGTTGTTCGTATTGCGCCCGGCGCTTAATCAGCTGATCCTGCTCGGCTTTTTCGTTACGCAATTGCTCAACCTGCTCCGTTATCTCCGTTACCGCTTGATTTAAATCAGCCAGTTGTGCGGAATAAGCCTGTACTTCCTGCTGAGTATGGGTCAATTTTTCCTGGTTGGCGGCATTTCGGGCAAACCGCTGGCTATACGGTGCCAATAAAATCTCTTGAAGATGATTCAGGTTATGCCAAAAGATCCGCGACTTCATTTGCTTCAATCGCCGCTGGCCTTCGCTGATTCGTTTTAACAGTCCACGATACGTATTCACCTGCCGCTGACTATCAGCAACCCGGCGAATCACCATATCATCAATACCTTCCTGGGCATCTTTTAACGCCGCAAGAATCGGTGCAAACTTTTCATTGCCAGAAGTCAACGTCGGTGAGGCTAATAGACGATAAGCATTTGCTAGACGGCCTAGTACTTTGCCGTCGCTGAAGCCATAAATCCGCGTTGCCGCAAATTCTCGATAATCTTCCGGCCGATCAAACACATGCAGTTGATCACTCAACGCGGCGTTCGCAGCTTTGAATTGATTTTTATCGAGACTTTTCCCTTCATCATCCGTTGTGTGAAGCTCCAGCGCACCAGTGGGATTCGGCGCGATGACAATAAACCACCAAGTTGGCTTACGCGGATCATCTTGCACCCGCGTCGCACCAAGACCTAAGATAACTTGACGCTGATCCGAGCGCATCAAAACGTAACTATAACCTGTCCGCACTTTCATGGCGCCCGGACCCCAGCCGAGCAACATTGATTCAAAAGTCCGCGTATCCCGACTGCTATTGCGGACACTCGCACTCTGCGAAACCTTCTCCGTGTTCTTAGCCGGGTTAAACGATGGCGTCGTAATGGCACCATCAATCAGCATTGGAAAGAAACAGTTGGCAAGCGTTGTTTTGCCGACCGCATTTTCGCCGATCAAGGTCAGATTGCCATTTTCAGCTGCTTGCATGTCCAACTTGGCGTACTTATTAAAATTACGCAAATGATAACTGACTGGCACTAATTGTTGCGTCAAGATTTAGCTCCTTCTTTGCTTTCTTCATCCTGCGTCACCGCAAACCGCGCCACAATCGGCGTTGGCACCCAATAATCGTCCTTAGCACGCATTAAGTCATTTTCAAGTAAGGCGGCCTTTACCTGACTTGGTTGAATCGTGAAGCCTGGAAAAAGTTCGGCAGTCACGGTTTTGATTAAGCCAGTCAAGTCATCGGCGGCCACGCCCAACCCCAGTTGATGGGCGACAACTAACGCAGCGAGGTAAGGCTTGGCAACGCTGGGCTGCCGCTGTTGATCCAACAATAGCGCATACTGATCCCCGACTTCCAAAACGAACCGCCCGCCTTGAGTCCATTGTTCCGCAATAGCTTCTTTATGGGCAACAAGGACAGGCCAAAGTTGCGGCGTAGTTTTGGGACTCATGAATTGTTCCGTCAACAACACCCGATTGACTTTTTGAACATCGCTCAAAACCGGCTCGGCTTGCTCACTGGTCAAATAGTCGACCAGATTTTGGGAAAATTCGTTAAAGTTGGGATGAATCTCCCAGCAATCATCGATTTCGGCAGGAACATTTTCTGCCCCTTCCTCAAGTCGATCCGGTGTGAACAACCCAAACCGCTTCACAAACAGTGCATCAATGCAGCGCAGTAATTCGCGTTCATCAAGCTCGGTCACTTCGCTGTGCACCTGACGGACGATTTTTTGCGTGGGAATGGCGCGGTCCTCCAAATTGCTCTGTAATTCCGGCTCGTTGATAATCGTTTTAACCGTTGCCAAAAGCACATGCACGACTTCTGAAGAAAGTTCTTCCTTATCGATCATGAAGAAAAGATTTTCTTGAAAATTCTCCGGCGTTGCACCGAACATATTTTTAAAATAGTAACTAAGCCGTTGCTGTACGGACGGCTTTTTGAGTTCACTAATGGCAGCGCGACTGATTTGGGTCGCAGCGGGTAATGGCGTTGTGGTAAACACGCCATGATCCAGCAGTTCATTGATGACAAGCTGGTCTAACTTGGTAATTCTGGCCATAAGTGTCCTCCTCAAGCAAACGTAAATTTAAAACCGCACGGCAACACGACCGCATAATCTTCTCCGGCCACCTGCAATTGTAATGGCGGCGTGTCTGGCAAAGCATTCACCGCTTTGGCTGGACGACCGAACGGGGCAAAGCCATTCAGATCTTCGTGATAAGTCGCTGCAAACAACTTGATAATCTCATCCCGTGCCGTGACAGTCTGCAACGTCAAATCGTGATCCACCCGACCGTGACGATCATCCACCATCAACGTTTGGCGAAATTCGCGTAACCCAGCCATCTGCGCCTGTTCGGTGGGTGCATCATCGGTGACATCCGGATTATCAGTCTCGCTGGCTGGCTGCTTGCGGGTCGGATTCGCTAAGTAGCTGACCGGTCCCATTGTTGAGGCATCAAGCAAATCGCTGGGATCTTCCACCTCGCGATCCGCCGGCAAGTGCCGTGGCACCTGCGCCGGAATGTGAAGTTGTTGATAGTGTGCCAGCAAGCCATCTAACTTTTTGGAAAGCGCCTTGATGTCAATTGTTTGGCGCTTGGCATGTTCAAACTCCTGACTTAACAAGTGAACAATGCCCAATAAGGTGTTAAACACTAAATAAATCGAATCCAGACTACTGTCAATCGCCGTGGAAGTCGGACTCATACTGAGTGCTAATCTGGTCATCTGCGCCTGCGCCCATTGTTTGGTCCGCTGCAGCCGCATCACTAACGCTTCTTGACGGCCAACCGCCCGAGCAGCATCAAGATCATCACTGCCTTGTTGGGAATGGGCAATCTGATCGGCAAAAGCCGCATCATTTGCTAAACCTTGAATACGTGACGCCTGATTCAGCATCTGCTGATAAGCGGGAATTGCCTTGTGACGCAACATCTGCTGCAAGTGGCTCGCCGCCTGACTGCCGTGATTGAAGGCAATATCATTGGCTAATTCATCAAGGTCATCCTCAAGTTTATGGATACCTTTCATGACATCATCGTATGCATTCAGCATGTTTTGAAAATCGTTGTAAAGCTGCGTGTCAGCGCCTGAACGTACCGGTACACTCAGTTTTGCCACCAAATCGACATATTCCTGAATCCGATTTGTGTTAGCAGTAATCGTTATTTCAGCGTCAATGACTTTTTGCATCATTTTCAAATATTCAATGCCGCTGCTGGTAATCCGATAAACATAGGAATGAACAATATGGTAGCTGCCATTGTGCATGCGGGCACGCACTTTTCGCGGATTCATCTCGACCAAACCGGCTTGCATGACCAGCACATCAAGCACTTTCTTCAAAACATCATCAGCAATCGGCGTTTCGCCGCCGCTTGTGTCCAGATAATCATTGTTATATTTTCGTGCCAGGTAACTTAACGTAACGGGTTCACTACTACTGCCGGCATCACGGTAAAGAATCGTCAACACGAACCACCCGGCAAGCGGATGATGCACGCTCAAACCTAATTGAGTTGCCAATAATAACTGCCGCAAAGGTGCTGATAAGGCTGCTGCCATAAGATGGTCCCTTTCTATGTCCATACCACTGTCTGATGCCTTCCATTATACAAGAAGAATGCCTCGCACAATAGCGCCCACATTCAGCATGCTGTCAGCCTTTTCGCAAAACATGACATTTGTCACACCACATTCATGACATTCGCGACTACTACCCAATCCCCCGACCACGTAGTATTAGTAGTGGAGGTGGACAACATGACCACAATCATTCAAACAGAACATCTAAAATTCAACTATGACAAGAAACAGGTTTTAAAAGACATTAACTTAACCGTCCATGCCGGTGAAATCATCGGTTTGATCGGTGTCAACGGCGCTGGTAAAACAACACTGCTAAACATTTTGCTAGGGTTTTATCGGGAAAAGGCGCCGTCAGCGTTTTTGACAAAAAACCCGGTGATCCCAATAGCAAGGCCCGAATTGGCTCGATGCTTCAAGGCGACATGATCATCCCCGGCATTACTGTCGGCGATATGTTAAAACTTGCCGCTGAACAGACTGAACATGCGCTTGACCCAGACAGCTTGCTTGCCGATCTGAACCTGACGCAACTCAAGACCCAGCGTCTCGGTAATCTCTCCGGCGGCCAACTGCGCCGTGTCACCTTTGCCGTTGCGTTAATCGGCCAACCTGATCTGCTGTTCCTAGACGAACCGACTGTCGGCATGGACGCGAATGCCCGAAAAGCTTTTTGGGATCAAGTTGAACAACTGCGACAACAAGGCAAAACCATCGTTATCACTAGTCACTACCTCGAAGAAATTCAGCAAATTGCCGATCGCTTATTGATCTTGCAAAATGGCCGCTTTACGTTCGATGGCACCTTACAACAGCTTCAAAAACAACATCTGGGCGCCACAATTACTTGTGAAACTGATCTGCAACCGGCCATTTTTAGCGGACTGGCTGATGTCGACCACGTCCACAGCATGGGTGACAAACTGGTCATTCACAGCCGCAACGGTGATCAGACGCTGAAAGCACTCGTGCCGATGCTCAATCGACTGCATCAAATCAGCTTGAATCGCGAATCACTTGAAGACATTTTCCTACAATTAACCAAACAGGAGGTCACACAATCATGAAAACATTCTTAGCTCAAGTGGCCTTTGACGGCAAGCGCCTGGTGCTCCGCAACTTTTCGTTTATTTTCCTTGCGCTCTTGATGCCAGCAGGATTCTATCTACTTTATACCAAAGCCATGATCAGTGGCTCTGCTGTGGCAATCAAACAATTTAACATTAGTTATATGGATCAAATGATTGTTTTTAGTATTCTCCTCGAAGCACTCTTCAGCATTGCGTCCATCTTGAAACGCGATCGCGACAAAGGATTCACGACATTTTTAAGATTATCGCCAAAAGGCATGGTTCCCTATTACGTCTCAATCACTTTCTGGATGCTGATGATGAGCCTTCTTTCGGTGATTGTCTTAGGCGGCATTGCGATTGGCGTTAACAATGTCAGCCTTGATGCTGGTCAGTGGTTAGGCTTCCTTGGCATTATTTTAATCGGTCAATTACCTATCCTGATGATTGGCATTGCGTTGTCCCATATCCGGCGCGAAGAAATGCTCAGCTTGGCCAGTAATTTACTCACTTTTCCCATGGCCATTATCAGCGGCTTATGGTGGCCCATCAGCCTGCTACCGAAGTGGTTACAAACCATCGGCAAGGAGACGCCGACTTACTTCGTGAATAATCTCTTAAATCAGGTGACCTCACGTGCTACAGTAGACTTAACAAATCTAGTTGGGATTGCCGTCTGGTTTGTGCTCGGGAGTTTGCTAGTGGTTGTCAAGACAAAACATGAGCAACAGAAGGGCGTGGCTTTGGGTGAAGCATAATCTTCGGTCATGGTTGATGAATCTCGAATGGACCAGCTATATTTGGCTGGTCTATTTGCCGTATATCATGGCTCAATATGTTCCGACAAAATCGGTCACTGACTGGATTTGGCTCGGCTTGGGCGTGGTGTTTCTGGTCGTCTACATTCTGGTCAACGAAATCGACCGGTGGCTACCCGTCACGATTCCGCTGGAGCTGGCGATCACCGGTTTATTTGCCATCTTCGCTTTCAATGATTACATGATTATTTATCCCGGTTGGCAAGTGTCCTTTATTTTAGCTAGGTACCCACGAAAATATTTTCACTGGTTCGCCACAGCTTTTTACCTCATTATTCTCGTGGGTCTATGGCGCGCCAATCTGATCCATCCGGGTACTTTAAACATCTCAAATGGTAACTTGCTCAATCTTGTTTTCCCGCTTGTCTCCCCAATCTTTGCCTATACTGCCTCACGCTCCATTATCCGCCAACGCCAACTTCGGCAAACAAATCGGCGTCTGCAGGCCATCGTTCGTCGTGGTGAACGCGAACGGATTGCGCGCGACTTGCACGACACCCTCGGCCAAAGCTTTTCGATGATGACCCTTAAGGCTGAGCTCGCCAAAAAACTACTGGACAAGGCACCTGAGCGCGTCGGACCGGAACTGGACGACATTGCCCAAACCAGTCGTCACGATTTGCAACTGGTCCGCTCAATCGTCAATGACCTGCACCAACAGTCGCTAAGTGAGATGATGTTAACGCAAGGAAAAAAACCTTGCGGAAGCCAATGTTGTTTTGCTGACAGACGGCGAAAATGACGCCACTGAATGGCCAACCAAGGTGCAGATTCACCTAAGTCCGGTCATTTCCGAAGCCATTACGAATGTGATACGCCAAGCGCCTATATCGTCAACATTCAAGATGACGGCCGATCCAAAAATTACGTCCGCGCGGGTTCAAACGGCATTAGCGGCATGCAGCAACGGATGGCGGAAGTTAACGGCACCTTTGCGATCATCCACAATCGGCAAGGTACTCTGGTCACACTTACATTACCAAAGGAGTGGCAGCAACTATCTTGATTACGTTATATCTCGCTGAAGATCAAAGCATGTTAAACTCGGCACTCACCCAGCTATTGGACTTAGAAGAGGATTTGCATGTGCTGGGAAGTGCTGGAGATGGTGCAAAGGCATGGGAAGACATCCAGCAACTCAAGCCTGATGTTGCCATTTTGGACATTGAGATGCCAAAACTAACCGGCCTTGATGTCGCCGATAAAATTCATGAAAGTGACTTGCCAATGAAAGTCATTATTTTGACCACCTTTGCGCAAAAGGCCTATTTCGAGCGCGCCGTTGCGGCTAAAGTGAATGGTTATCTTTTAAAGGATAACCCGAGCGACGACTTAATCGCCGTAATTCGTAAAGTGATGACTGGGCAAACAATTTACGCGCCAGAGTTGGTGACAAATATGGTCACGGCTGAAAGCAATCCTCTCACTGACCGCGAACTGGCAGTTTTGGCGGAGGTTGCTAGTGGGTTGTCATCTAAACAAATCGCTGCGTCCTTGTTTTTATCTGAAGGGACGGTGCGTAATTATCTATCGGCCATTTTTAGCAAGCTTGGGGTGCATAATCGGATTGAGGCGGTGGAGATGGCGAAGCGGAATAAGTGGTTGGCTTAGGGTTGCTGTCATCGCAACAAATGTTGAAGATGCGGACAGGTATTATGGTATATTATTAGACAAGAAGGAGAGAGTTGCAGCTGCAAAAGTCCAAGTGTGAATGTAAGGTACACATGAGCTTGGAAGTACATTCATACTCCTTCTGGTAAATTTATGTTGCGGTCGCAGTCCTCGTGACTGTGCGAATTGAAATATCTCAACTGTTTTGGTGGGAATACTTTGAATCTCATCGCAGTCCACGTGACTGCAAAGACTAAACCGTGCAATTAAATAGACTCACCATAGTCGGCGTCTCCTTGAGCTCAGACTGGGGTGAGTCTATTTAATTTAAATTATGCACTTATACATCTAGCAAGAAGTCCCTGAGCTTAACGATACAAACTACATTTAATTCTGAACATTTTGAAACCCGAAAACGCTGAAGTTTAACACTGAGATTATGTCGGTAACTTTCTCAAAGCTTTTTGACCATTACCAAACAAGGATTCCAGGAATCCCATAATTTCGGAAATACCTCCAACCGCTCAAAGCCAACTGACTCATAAAAACGAATGGTTTGATCATACTCTGGGTAATGCCCTTCATCGACTGTCTTTACCTGAAGATAGTGAGCATGATTTTTCGCATAACTTTCTAATTCCCGTTCAAGCCGAGTTCCTATCCCTTGATGATGAAATTGCTTTTTGATGCCCATACAGTTGATTTCTCCACTTGCGACGCTAGTTTGAAGATAGTCGATGAAGCCAATCGCATGCCCATGATAGTAGGCAGCCCACAAAGGTAACTTTGCGGCCTCTGTTACATACAACTTGGTTGATTCGGGTAACCCAAACCACTCAGGCAAATCGGCTAAAACGTCACGCACAATGTCCCGTTTTCTCTCCGAAACGTCTACATGAGCAATTACAATTTTCTCCTTTGCGGACAACTATTTTCCTTCTCTCAGCTAACATTCAAGTGTTTGACAAAAAACACTTCCGAAGCACCAATCTCTGAATAAATCAGCTTGCCAAATTGTTTAAACCCCAGTGACTGACAAAATTCAGGTGCTTGATAGGACATCGTATCCAAGTGCACCGTGGGACATCCAAAAGTTTGCAGAGCCTTTAGTAGCGTATTAACAAGTTGGGTTCCAATGCCTTGTGTCTATGCGCTTCAGCCACCAACAAGGTTTCAATAAAACCAATTTTATACATCGTACTATATCCAAAAACACCACCAATGCACTGCCCATCTTCTTCAGCCAAAAAGGTAACAGCTAGTTCGTCTTACATTAACGGCTTCTCGATTAAATTGTAAGCCCCAAATTGATCGTCAACAACCGCTATTATTTGATCATTCGCCTTCTCAACAGTTAGAAAAAATGAATAAAAATAAACTTATACTACAAATGTCATAGGCAACCAGCAACTTTCAAGAAACCCATTTGTTCGATCTTATCCATCCGTAACTCTATGCGGCCGCCCTTCAACTCGAAACACCTCTTGCACACTAGGCCGCTCACGCATTGATTCGTCAAATGCCTGTAACTTCTGCAACCCATCAAACGAAAAACCAAGCCGTCGCATCCAGTTAGTCATGACAAAAAGATACGGGTCCGCCATCGTAAACCTATTACCCATCAACCAAGGTCCTTGAAGTCGTGTTTCAACGTACTGCAATCGCGGTGCCACCCGTTGCCACACCAACTTTTTTGAATCCGCGGTATTCGGCAGCCAATTACCACGGCGAAATAGCGATATAAAATTTTTGTGCAGCTCCGTTGCAATATAATTTAACCACATGCGTTCCCGCCAGTAAGCCATACTGTCCTCTGAACTTCGATAATCACCCTTAGCTTTTGAGGCTATATACTCCAATATCACAGCGCATTCAGTTAGATATGTTGTCGCCGAAATCTGCAACGTTGGTACATATGACTTGGGATTGATCTGATTATAATCACCGCCTCGCCAAGTTTTGCGATCCAGGTTGACCTTTTCCGCCTCAAAATCCATACCGGCATCTGTCAACAAAATATGCGGCGCCATCGCACTGGTGCCTGATGCGTAAAATAACCTAAGCATATTGTGCATCTCCCTTTATTCGATGAATGTCGAACTAATAGACAAAAAATTAAAGCGTCGTCAAAAAGCCTGGTAAGAACCGTTCAAAAACTGTCTCATTGATCGATAAATACTTGGTCTGGGCTACTTGCCGCGTATGGGTCAATCCAGCCAATCGCATTGCACGAAAATGATACGAGACCGTTGATTTACTTAAATTAAGCTGTGCACTAACCTCCGAGCACGTCAGCTCTCGTCCCGCGTGGTAAAGTATCCGCAAAATCTCAATACGATGTGGTTCGCCAAGGACTTTAAAAATATTTGCCATTGTTTGATCTCTTTGTTCGATGTCCATGGAACTAGCTTATTTCTTCTGACTACTGATGACAACCCCATTCACAGAAAAAAGGCAAAGCCTCAGTCACTCACGGCCACCAAGTCTTTGCCAATTTTTAGCTGATAAAATCCATAGCTTTAGTCAATCGCACGCCAATTTCATCATTCCCCATAGACTTCCTTTGCCAGAGCAAACGCAGACCAAGCTTTTGGCCACCCTGCATAAAAAGCTAAATGAGTAATTTCAGCAACCACTTCTTTCTTGGTGATGCCATGCTCCTTGCCCATCCGCAGATGTGCCTTTAGTTGCGGAGAATCGCCGCTAGTCATGAGGCACGCAATCGTAATGAGACTACGATCGCGCACAGATAGTTCATCTTCTTTTGACCAGACTTCGCCGAACAACACGTCATCATTAAGGGCCGCAAACTGTGGTGCAAATTCACCCAATTGTTTTCGTCCTGCTGTTTGTTTTGCCATGCTATTTTACCTCCCGTAGCTGTGCATAAGCTTGATCAGAGACTGGTTCTAACCATTCGCTGGTCCCCTTGGTAATTGCCACATGACTAAACCAACTATCTTTAGTCGCCCCATGCCAGTGTTTGACGCCTTCGTGTATCGTGAAGACATCGCCTGGACGTAATAAGCGTGCAGGTTCACCGGCCGCTTGGTACCAACCTTCACCACTCGTAACTAATAAGATTTGAAAGCCATTGTGATGAATATGCCAGTTATTCCGGCATCCGAGTTCAAAAGTCACATTGGACACGTGCACGTCAACGCCATCGAACGCATTTGCTAAACTTTTCAGATAACTTTTTCCAGTAAAATATTGTTGATACGCGCTATTAACCGCACCTAATCCAAAAATGCCTGCTTGTTGATCTTTATCGTTCATTGCTTGTGCCTTCTTATGTTTTCTTCCATTATCGGTCAGACGTTTAAAAATGTATAATGCTTATATAACATGTTACGTTATGTGTTTTCTCTATATTTAAAATCAACATGCGTTCATCAACCGAAAAGACTAAATCTCAAACGAAACAATCTGTCCCGATTCATCTCGTCTGAGGTTTTGTTTCCATCCAGGCAGATCGTTTCATTAGGGGGCTTCTCAGTGGAATTAAGAACTTTGCGTTACCTCGTGGCCATTGCGGATGCGGGCACCATCACAGCCGCAGCCAATAAGATTCACATTTCTCAACCCGCCTTGTCCAGACAAATGCAAGAACTTGAAGCCGAGCTTGGCACCAAACTCTTTCAGCGCAAGCGCCGGGCGATCAGTCTAACGGCAAATGGTACCTATTTGGTCAATCGTGCGCGCCAGATTCTTAATCTTACAGAAACTGCAATTACCGATATCACGAATGAAAATATCATCGGTGGCAATTTGGCAATCGGTCTGGGCGAATCCCATCTCAACCGCACCGTCCTGCGCGCCGTTAAACAACTGTTAGTCGCATACTCAAGCGTCCAGCTACAACTTTATAGCGGTAATGCCGACGAAATTATGGAACGACTTGATCAAGGTTTGTTGGACTTTGGCGTTGTGATTGATCCAACTGACACTTACAAATATGCTTTTAGCAAAATTAACGGCGAAAATCTTTGGGGGTTACTTATACCAACTAATGATCCCTTGGCTAGTTTGCCTGGTATCTCCGCCCCTCAGATAAGCGGGAACCCACTCATTGTTTCAGAAAGACAATCGGTCGTAGAAATGTTGCAAAAATGGGCCGGTCATCATTTTTCCGAAAGCCAAATTGTCGCTCGTTACAATTTAATCTATAAT
Organism: Lacticaseibacillus casei DSM 20011 = JCM 1134 = ATCC 393; assembly: GCF_000829055.1. Lineage (NCBI taxonomy): Bacteria > Bacillati > Bacillota > Bacilli > Lactobacillales > Lactobacillaceae > Lacticaseibacillus > Lacticaseibacillus casei. Next base: position 1,113,993 of record NZ_AP012544.1, on the reverse strand, counting down.
GCTGGATTACTTGCAGAGGCGGGATTGGGTTACGTAGTGGGTATCAGTCGGCTCCTGAACCAAGAAGAAATGTCATTAAAGTTTGTGCCCTTTTCGCCTAAGCTTGCGACACAAATGGCGCTCATTTGGACAAAAAATACGCCACTATCAAAAGCAGCAGAGAAGTTTTTGACGTTTTTCCAGCAAGTAAATAACCAGACATCGTAACAATACTTTTCCATTTTTTAATCTGCCCAATATGTGAGACAAAAACCAGCATGTAGCCTGACCGAAAGTCCGGCACATGCTGGTTTATTCGTTTAGAACGCCTCTTAAACCACCCTACAATTCCTTCCGCCGCAAAATCAAAACCGACAACCCAATCATCACAATCAAAAAGCCAAAACTCACCGCAATATATAGCGGCAACGCGCTCATTTTCATACTGCCAACGCCGAGACTCTGCGAAACACCAAAGAAATTAAAATACTTGAGCCAGCCCCAATGTGCGATAAGATTGAGGACTTCGATGAGTATCGGGAAAAGCACCACGACAATCGTAACAATTGTCATCGAGCCGGTTGCGATCAACAAGAAAACGCCGAGACTGAAAACAACACTCAGAAAAAAGGTCGCTGCAACAATGCCTAGTCCCATTGTCTGCAAGATTGTTGACCAATCTCCGCCTAATGCTCTGCCTTTGATTAACCCACCGATAAGCACCATGCCAAAGTTAACCGTAACCAAAATCAACAGGTCCAACAACATCACCAAATATTTTGCCAATATGAATTGCAGTCGCGAGATTCCGGAAATCAACGTGTTTTTGTAAACTTTTTGTGTAAATTCGTACCCAAAGACAATCACGAAGACGCCAATAAAGAAGTACAACAATAGCGTCGCGGTCATATTGGCGGCTTTCAAACCAAACAACACCGTCCATGGCCGATCAGCAATTTGGGTAAAAACGCTGCTGCCAACAGACACCGTGACGCCACCAACACTTTTGGCTAGCACTGCCAATAAAGCATAAACGATTGTCACAGCCAGCATGATATACATGCCGACCGTATGTAGTTGCCGATAGAAGTCTGCGCGAATTTGATTAATCATAGTTGGCCTCCTGCTTTTCTGTCTGACCCAACAGTTGCATATAGAATTGTTCCAGCGAGCCAGTCTGATGACTGATGTCTTGAACCAAGACGCCATTTGTCACCAATAGTTGATTCACGCGGGCAGCATCAACATCCCCCTTGCACAACAACAGGTGATGATCGTCAAGCACGTCGAAAGGTTTATAACCGTTGTGGTCAAGTACCTGCGCGGCTAGAGGCGCTTGATCAACTGTTATGGTCAGGCCTGATTGATTCGCTTGATCCAATTCGGTCTTGCTCAGTTGCTTGATCATTCTGCCATGGTGAATAATGCCAAACTTTGTCGAAACCTGATAAAGCTCACTCAAAATGTGACTCGAAATCAGCATCGTTGTTTGCCGTTCTTCGTTTAACCGCTTGAGCAGAAGGCGAAATTCCATAATGCCGGATGGATCCAGTCCGTTAATCGGTTCATCCAAGATCAAAAAATCTGGGCGCGGCAAAATAGCCAATGCTAGTCCTAACCGTTGCCGCTGGCCTAATGAAAGGTGGCGTGCTTGTGTTCGCTGTTTTTCCTGAAGACCCACAAAATCAACGGTTTCAGCAATCACTTTTTGATCATCAATGCCGTGTTGAATGGCGCAGAGACGTAAGTTTTGTAAGACGGTCAATTTTTCAAACGCGGCTGGGCTTTCGATCACAGCACCAATGCGACTCAATGCGCGCTGGTAGTGCCCTGCATTTTCCCCTAATAACGTAATTGTCCCTGTTTGCATCGGCGAAAGTCCCGTAATAAGTCGCATGAGGGTTGTTTTCCCTGCCCCGTTTTCGCCGATCAAACCGAAAATATCGCCGCGTTCAACGGTAAAGTTGATGTGATCTAATGCCTGAAAATGGCCGAAATGTTTGCTAACCTGTTGAATCGTTAATATTGGTTCGCTCATGATTCTTAGCCTCCAAAATTTTAATTTGCTTTTATTCTACAATTCCAGACTACCGAGTCTTTCTTAATTACTAGCATAATCAATCCTTAATTAAACCTAAATTGTGGCATCCAGGCTTGTTAGTTTACACTGTCATTAGTAGGAGGTCGCGACATCATGGCTAAAATTTTAATTGTTGAAGACCACAAAGATATACAAGCGCTGTTACAAGATGTGCTGGCACCGACTTACGAGGTTGTCCAAGCCCTCGATGGGATTCAGGCTTTAACCCAATTTCACCAAACACACCCTGATCTTGTAATTCTCGATCTCATGTTACCGAATGTCACCGGCGAGAGTGTTCTGACCACAATCCGCAAAACTTCGCAAGTCCCGGTCCTTGTTTTGACCGCTATTCAGGATAAGCAGAAAACCGTGGCATTGCTCAAACAAGGAGCTAATGATTATCTAACCAAACCGTTTGACATCGACGAGTTGCTTGCGCGTGTTCAGGTTCAGCTACGTCAAAATAAACCCACCACCGCACAGGAAGATGATGCATTACAAGTTGGCGAAATTGTACTCGATCCAAAACGCCATGCAGTCACCGTCAATCATCAGCCATTGACATTACCTAAAAAAGAATACGCCATATTGGCACTCATGATGCGCGATCCTCATCAAGTGTTTGATAAACGTCAACTTTACGAACAGGTCTGGGGCGAACCTTTTTTAAATGCCGATAACACGCTTAACGTCCACATCAGCAATTTACGAACCAAAATCAACGATCTGGCTCAGAATCCGAAATACATCATTTCGATCTGGGGCATCGGTGTTCGACTCGTTTGACAAGGAGATTTTTTATGATGCTTGCAATCATTATCGTACTTAGTCTTATTTGTTTGCTGGTGACCAGTCTGTTTTTGCTTGTCATCATCGACCTGAGACGGATCAACCATGATTTAGACTATATCAATCATCACGAGACAAACGCCGGCGTGACCAGTAACACCAACCTTCCTTTGATCCGCGGACTGACTGCTGGGATTAATTGGAATCTCAATAAGATGCGCAAACTGCAGATCGAACAAATCGAGCAAGAACAAAAAATCCATCAGATGCTGATGGATTTGACCCACGATATCAAAACACCGCTCACGGTCGCTACTGGCTACGTTCAGCTGCTTGATCGCGAGCCCACAGCCGACGCCAAGCCCTTTCTAACTCGCATCGCCAATAATTTACGCTCGGTTAACTATTACCTGCACTATCTGATGGACTTCAATCTTATCCAGGAAAAAACGCGCACTTTAAATCGCAAGCCAATTGACGTTTCAACGTTGCTCAAAACAGAACTTTTCGATTATTACGATCAGCTCACTGCCAATGGTTTGCAGGTCAAGCCTGACGTTACCGATGGAATAACCCTTGTCACCGATGAGACCCTATTACGCCGAATTATCCAGAACTTAATCGGTAACTGGCTTAAATACGCTAAAAACCAAGCAAGCCTTTCCCTCACCCGCCAAGATGCCAACCATATCGTCATGATTTTTACAAACGATACGGCAGAGCCGGTTCGCCATGTTGAGCGGTTGGCCGACCGATTTTATACCACTGACACCGCACGAACCACTCAAAGTGTTGGATTAGGGCTGAGCATTGTTCAATCATTGACGACAACGCTTAGTGGCAAAATGGCCATTGATGCGTACGATCACACTTTCACTGTCAAACTGACATTTCGTGAAAGCACAAAATGACCGCACCAACTAGTGATTATTTTAAAAGTTCAGGCAATTTTCTGAGTCAATTCATTCTTCCCTCCCAAAAATAAAACGTTTGCTTTTTGTAAGTATCTTGTTATCCTAAAAGCAGTTTACGAAATGGAGGGGGCTCGCTTTGAAAACGCAACAAAAATGGCTCGTGATGATGACCGCTGAACTGACTCTGGTTCTGGCTGCATGCGGCCAGTCATCAGCTAAAACCAGTTCTAGTGCGAGCAAGCAGCAGGTCTGGCACCGAATGGAATCGGATGTTTTACAAACGCTCGACCCTAGCAAAGCATCCGAAGGCGTCTCTGGGCAAGCGATCATTGACACTATGAATGGCCTTTATAAGTATGAAGGACATGATTTACAACCGGCGATGGCAACGAAAATTGTCAAGCCAACCAATAATGGCCTAACCTATACGTTTAAACTGCGAAATGCAAAGTGGAGCGATGGCTCGCCGGTGACCGCTCAGGATTTTGTTTTCGCATGGCAGCGCACGGTTAACCCAGTCACGAAATCATCGCAGGCCAACATGTATTCCGGCATTCAAAACGCCGATGACATTCGCGCTGGAAAGAAACCTGCGTCAACGTTGGGCGTCAAGGCGCTTAACGACAAAACACTGGAAGTTACCTTGGAACATCCCATCCCATATTTCAATAGTCTATTGAACAACGTCGCCTTTTTCCCACAACCAGCAAAACAGGTTCAAAAATGGGGCGACAAGTACGGCAGTAAATCTGCCTACACACTCTCTAATGGCGCCTTTAAGTCAAAAGACTGGAGCGGGACCGGCGATAAATGGGTGGAAGTCAAGAATAACCAGTATTGGAATAAAAAGAACGTTCACCTGACGCAAATCGATGTTCAGGTTGTCAAAGACAGCAATACCGCGCTTGACCTTTATCATACCGGCAAACTGGATGACGCCACGTTAACCGGTCAGCTCGCTGCTCAGCAAAAAGGTAAAACTGGGTATGTTGCCAACAAGCGGGCGCGCACTTACTTTTTGGAGTTGAATGAAAATAAGGTGCCGGCTTTTAAGAACACTAAAATTCGCCAAGCAATTTCAATGGCGATCAACCGTGATTCTTTTGTCAAAAATGTGCTCGCTGACGGCTCGATCGTTGCCCGCGGTATTACGCCTGCCGACCTCAGCCAGTTGCCAAATAGCTCGACAGATTTCGCAACCGCCGTCGCTAAAGGCACTAAAGCTGTCACGTCTTACGACAAGAAAAAGGCCCAGACACTTTGGGAACAAGGGTTGAAGGAAACCGGCCTCAAGAGTGTCAGTGTTGAATTGCTCGGTGATGATGTTGATGCGGTTAAAGCTACACAAGAGTATCTTCAGGGAACGTTACAGGAAAATCTGCCGGGGCTTAAAATCAGTATCGCCAGTGTGCCGGCCAAAAATCGCCAACAACGCGCGTCAGACCGCAATTTTGATATGGTTCTGAGTACGTGGGGTGCCGATTATCCCGATCCCAACACGTATCTGGATCTTTTCACTAGCACGAGTGAGTACAACCACGGTCAATGGCAAAACAGCGACTATGATAAGCTCATGACCAAGGCCAACACAACTGATGCGAATGATCCGACAGCGCGATTCAAAGACATGATGCAAGCCGAACAACTGTTAGTCAATCAGGCCGGCGCCATTCCGCTTTATCAGCTCGTCGCGGCCCGGATGGTAAATCCGAAAATGCACGATCTCAAAACCAGTCCCGGGAACAGTTTTAACTTTGTCTATGCCTATTTGAAGTAAACCAAAAGCCGACTCCGATGCGCGAGCCGGCTTTTTAGTGTTTTCATTTGATCAATACACATTATTCGCATCAGTCACTGGCGGTTCGATAGGCACCATGGTTCGCTTGTGATGACGGTAGGTGGCGATTTCTTTGACGCCATGACGTTTGAGCATGGCCAACGCCTGCGCAAAGTTAGCCTCATAGTGCGGACCTTCGTGGGCATCGCTGCCGATTGTAAACAAATGCCCACCTGCCGCTTGATACCAAGTGATGGCCAGATCATACAAAGGCGCATTATGCCACTTGTACATGGATTTTGTGTTTAGTTCTAACGCCAAGTCATGATCCACGGCAATCGCAAAAATCTGATCGAGGGCCGCTTTTCCCCACGCTTCTAACTGCTCCGGGGTTAATTCAAACTGGCGCACGCCATAGTCAAAGTGAGCCAGCACGTCTGCATCATGAAAACGTTGAATACCCGTTAGCATCCGTGAAAAATAGTCCGTCAACACTTGCTTGGGTGGTAGTGTTGCGATTTGCGTGTCCAAATAATCATGTTTGCCATCATGATGGAAGCTCAACAACGTGAGGTCAAAGTCATGATGCGCCAAGTAGTCGCGCAGTCGCGGTTCGGCTGGGGCAAAATAGCCGGCCTCAATACCCAGCAGCAACTCATTATGATAATTCGTGGCAAGGGCTGCTTGAGTCCGTACCATCCCGGCATAATCCGGTAGATCATCGCGCCCGCCATCGTCAGGATTATCGAATTCCAGATGTTCGGTGGTCACAACCGGCGCCTTGGTTTGCGCCAGATAATCGCGCAATTGGGCTTCAGAGTCAAATGAGTATAAAGTGTGCATGTGTTGATCGTAAATCGCCACGATTAGTTTCCTCCTCAAAAAAGTCACACTGTGCAGACAATGACGCTCCGTTTGATTTAATGTCATCGCTTCATTAAGCATAGCATAAAAGTTTTGTGAAAACGGTACCTGCCGACAACCGACCGGTACGCCCGACAGAAGCAAAATTTTTTCGCTCAAATCTGCCAAAAAGTCGCTAACTTTGAGATGGAAAAAGGTCTCCAGTAACCGACCCCCAATTAGGCGAATTGCTGAAGACCATTTTTAATATCGTGATTGTCAAAACCAACGATCGATCAAGCAAATTTCGAGATCGGGTCGGCTGCATGTTTGGCTTGTAGAGCATCGAATTCTTTAGGCGACAATTTACCCAAATCAACCAACTTAGTTTCAATTTGATCAAGCACAGTTGCGCGATCAGCTGCGGAATGAATGAAATCGTAACGATCGCGATCCACCGTTATCATAGACGAGCGGGTGTAACCCTTGGCCCACTCTTGATAAGCGGTATTCACCCGCCGATAATAATCCACTAACTCCGGCTTTTGGCGAATATCTTCCATATCCCGACCGCGATTTTGAATCTCATCAAGCTCGTGGTCTGGATCGATTTTCAGATAAACTGCCAAATCCGGCAAACCGTTCCACGGACTACCGTTGACATTGCTCTGCATCTCCTGTGACAACGTGACATAAACATTGTAATCGACATCATCGATTTCACCATGCTTATGTAACTGTGATGCCATCACAAAGTCGGACTCAAGCGATGAATCCATAATGGCATTTTCTTGGGTAACGGCTTTTTTTAATTGCTGATAACGGAAGGTTAGAAAAGCAATCTGCAACATGGCGCCTGTGCGCTTGCGACTGTCCGCTCCGGCACCATAAAATTTCTGCAACATATTGGCAATCATGCCGTTGCCTTCAACATCTTCATAATACGCAGGGGCTTCCATATCTTTCGACAAAACTTTTGTCAATGAAGTCTTTCCTGCACCAATACTACCCAGAATGTAGATCACGAATCTCGCTCCTCAATTATCCGAATTAAAATGATCACAACAAATCAAAACATTACCACAACGGCCCTCAAAACACCACTTAAAGTGCCTTTAGACCAAGTTGCTTGCGCCCGCGATTGAACCATGGGCTGACCGTGAAAGCAAGAATATCATTGATGACGTAAATACTGGAATTAATGGCCATCGCCAGGCTGGCATCGCCTTGCGCGAACGTGACCGCCCACAAAATCAGCTGTGCAATGCCGCTGAATAACCACCAGAAGTATTGATTGTTGTAACGCAAGAAGCAAACAATGCCGCCTGTCAACGAAATCGCGAAGGCCATGCCATCGTAAATCGGGCGTGGATCATTGGTGTACTGGCCGATTAAGTAAGCACTGACAGCCCAAACAACCAGCGTAAAGCCAATCGAGAGCACCCACTTTTGCAAGTTGAAGGTCTTCAAATGATTCTTGGTATCGTCATTCCAGGTCCGCACACTGATCAACACTGGCAGATCAAGGGTGATGACATAGGCAACCTGTTCAAACATCGAAAGATAATTGCGGGCGGTGAACCCAACAAAAATAAAGCACGCGGCACTCAACAGACCTAGCCAGCCATTAACGGCTTTGGTCGCGTTGATGGCCAAGACACACAGAACGCCAAGTGTGGTGCCGATGAAGGTAATCACTGTTACTGCCGTTATTTTGGCATCCACCAGCGTCATGAGCTGACAGCCAAAAGCAAACCAAAACAAATAATAATTTTGTTGCGGCCATCCCTTTAACTGATGCAGCAACCAACTAAAATAATTCCCAGACGTTTGCACGAAACAAGACCCCTTTAAGCTTGAATTTCGTCGTATGATAACGAACGTCTTTATTATGCCGCAAGATTTATTGAAATGTAAGTCTTGCATATACAAGATGTTGGTGGTAATAGTCGCACCCACCACAACATATGCTACACAGATAAAACCGTTTTCATGTCCATTAAACCGGCTTTTCAGAAAATTGGACTATTTTTGTGATTTTATCGCGCCTGGAAAATATCCTGTTTCAAACTCCGGTAACCTGCCGCGATGCACGATAAAGCCGATTTAATAAGTCCTGATCATGCAATTCGGGGCGACTGTTCCAGCTCCATAGCCCCGGATAACCGCGCAGCCCGTGCCATGACGCCGGGGCATACACGACACCGCCTTGTGCATGGGCATCCGTTGCGGCGTAAAGCACTGGCAATGCTGCTCGTTGAGGCGACTGCCGCAGCCACGGCATGATGCGAAAACTCAGTGCTGCCAACCGCATTGGCCAAGCTGTTGTCCGTGACTGAATGGTTTTAAGACTGGTCGCCGCCAATCCCGGGCTCGAACCATTGACCATGACCGATTGTCCCGCCTCGTGGAACAGCTGATTGAGTTTCACCGCCATCATCGCCTGAGCTAGTTTGGAGTTGGCATAAAACGTCCATGGACGGTAATGGCGCCCATCAAATTGATCAAAGGTTAAATGCGGCCGACCCATGGCAATCGAAGCAACGTTCACCACCCGGGCATTTGGCGTTTTTTCTAACAACGAGCTTAGACGCAAAGTGAGCATAAACCCGGCGAAGTAATTAACCGCCCACATCAATTCAACACCATCACGTGTGACCGTGCGCTCAGCCGGCATCATGACACCGGCATTATTGATTAAAATATCCAGCCGCGGCAAAGTTGCCAGGAGCTCATCTGCCAACTGATTCACTGCGGTTTGATCACTCAGGTCAGCTGCGATGAAACAAATCAGTTGCCGTTGCGTTTGCTGTTTCAACGTTTCAACCGCTGCCTGCCCTTTAAGCCGATTTTTCCCAATAATGATCACAGTTGCGCCATGTCGCAGCAAGGACGCGCTCATGGCAAAGCCAACGCCGCTGGTGCCGCCAGTGACGACCGCATATCGGCCAGTAAGATCTGGCATGTCGCGTTCCGTCCAATGTCGTTTAGGCGCCTGCATCTGTGTCACCTCCGTTAGTGACGACCTTTTAAGCCCGTTTTCGCCGCTTCAACAGCATCCTTAAATCGCCTTGCGCATTCTGAAACTTAAGAAACTGCCGGCGGGTCTTTTCAACCATTCGATACCGTTTCGGGTTTTTTTTGTAAAAGTCCTGATGGTAATTTTCCGCTAACCAAAATGTCGCAGCTGGCTCAATAGCTGTCACGATCGGGCGCAAGTAACGACCCGAGGCTGCTAGCTTAGCCTTCGCTTCTTCGGCAATCCGGCGCTGGTCATCATTGCGCACGAAGATTACTGGGCGATAATGACCACCACGATCCTGAAACTGGCCCAAGGCATCAGTTGGATCCGTTAGTTGGAAGTAAAGATCGACAAGTTGTTGATACGACATTTTCCGTGTATCGAAAATAATTTCAACGGCTTCCACATGGCCGGTGGTGTCGCTAATCACTTGCTCATAAGTCGGGCGATCAACATGGCCGCCGGTATAGCCAGAAACAACCGATTCAACGCCTGGCGTATCGACAAACGGTTGCACCATGCACCAAAAACAGCCGCCCGCAAAGATTGCCCGATCCTGATAAGCAAGATCGCGCTGAAAATGCGCACTCACATCAGTTTCGCTTGCCGCTTCAGCATCCCCAGTTTGGGTTCGATAAAAATCGGCTAAATCCGGGGTTAGATTATCGCGGATCGCAAGCGGCCGCAAACTGGCTTTTAGCTGATCCCAACTTGCTCCGACTGTTTGCCCTGCTTCAACTTGCTGCTTTGCTCGCAACAACTGCTCTCGTTCAAAGGTTCTAGTCCCCGGTGCCAGCAATAAATTCGTTAACTTTGCAAGATAGACTTCCGGCGCCATCTTCATCGCACATCGCCTCCAGTGATTGATTCACCATCAGTATACGCGTACTGCTTATTTTTAGATAGTGCACAATCTTTTTTAAATCCGGATCATCGGGATTCGATCGGAAATAAAAAAAGCCTGCTTACATGCACAGGCAGACTGCGGTTCTGAAATTCCGTCATTGTGACCACGCTTCTTGTAACCCCTGATCCCGAAACGTCGTGTTATCCACCCAGTCCACTTTGAAGCGACCGTTTTGGTACGTCACCTTGCTGACGCTGGCATTTGTGAGTTCGGTGCGATTGGGTAAGTCCGCGCCATGTGCCAGCAGCCACAACAAACTGGCAGTCCCGTGACTGACGACCAAAATGCTCGTCTCATGAGCGGCTTCTGCTGCGGCGACAATCCGGCGCAATGCCAAATCATAGCGGGAAACAATTTGTTGGGTGTTTTCTGCCTGATTGGTCACATCCGCGGCATGAAACCTGTCAGGAATTGTCTCAAGTGGCACCTTGCCACTTGTCACGAGTTGATGGTAATCCGGGACGCCAAAAACTTCTTCTGAAACATCTTTGAGTTCGCGACCTTCAAAAATACCGTCATTTTCCTCACGTAAACCGCTATTGGTTTCAATTGGCTGTTTTTCGTCCATCCCCAAAAGAATCTGTTGCGCCGTTTCTTGAGCGCGAATGAGATCACTGGAGACAACCCGATCAAACTTCAAGCCACTTGCCTTTAAGCCCAAACCCAGAGCAAATGCCTGTTTACGACCATGGGCATCCAAGCGCGAATTAGTCACACCTTGAATCAACTGGCGCACATTGCCTGCAGTTTCACCATGTCGGACTAAGTATAAATTAATCACAGTCTGCTCCCTTTCAAAACGTGCCATTCACCAACATCAACAATGAATCATAACTGTCCTTGCCCGAATGTTTCATTCGGTTATCCTCAACAATCATGCTTTGCCAAAGATTTTCTTCTTCAGCCGCAAGCCCGTTGGTGTTGTCGCCAAGCCACCTTCACCGGTTTCCCGCAACGTAGCGGGCAACTGCATCCCCACGCGATTCACGGCTTCGATCACTTCATCGGCCGGAATCACACTGATACACCCGGCAAGCGCCATATCAGCTGAAATCATGGCCTGACTGGCACCCAGCGCATTACGTTTCACACATGGCACTTCCACCAAGCCGGCAACCGGATCGCACACCAACCCCATCATATTTTGCAAGGTGATCGCAACGGCCGTAGCCGCCTGTTCTGCCGTGCCGCCGTTAGCCGTCACCAACGCCGCCGCGGCCATCGCACTAGCCGAACCGACTTCTTCCTGACAGCCGCCTTCCGCACCGGCAATTCCAGCGTTATTGGCAATCACCAAGCCAAACGCACCGGCTGTGAAAAGAAAATCCAGCTGCTGGTCATGGCTCAAATGCAGCCGATCGCGCATCGCTAGTAAGACCCCGGCCAAAACACCCGCCGAGCCAGCAGTCGGTGTCGCGCAAATAAGTCCCATTTTGGCATTGACTTCATTCACCGCAATCGCATTGCGCACTGCTTCCATAATCGGCTGGCCGCTCATAAATTGCTGGTCAGTAATATAGGTGTTCAGTTTCTTCGCCTCGCCACCGGTCAGACCAGTGACACTTTTAACGCCAGCGATGCCTTCCTTCACCGATCGCTCCATGACTTCAAGGTTTCGACTCATCAAATGGCGGATCTGCTCTTCGGTTCGCGTCGAATTTTCAACTTCCGTGTGCACCATCAGCGCCACAACAGAAGGAAAAGCATGACTTTGCTCAACAAGCTCTTTGACGGTATAAAACATTTTCCGCTCCTTTACCAGGCAATTCGTGACGACATTTTAAATGCGATTCACTCGAAATAAGTCACATTGCGCATGTGCGGCAGCAACTTCAACTTTGCCAGAATATCAGCTTGATAATCATCAGCCTCAATAATCATAATTGCCTGCTTACCTTTAGCCGTTCGCGTGACCGTCATGGTGCCGATATTAATCCCTGCATTCGAAAAAATGCCAGTCACTTTCGCAATCATCCCCGGAACATCATCGTGAATGGTGATATAAGTCGGCTGGCCCATACTCAACGAAATCTTGAAGCCATTGATTTCCGTGATCTGAATGTTACCGCCGCCAATCGAAACGCCGGTCACCGCCAGTCGATGATCGCCAACTTGCAAGACGATATGGGCCGTGTTAGGATGATCAACCTTATCGCTTTTCGGCACAAAACTGACTTTGATGCCTTGATCGTATGCCAATTTCAAGGATTCGGGCAGTCGCGGATCATCAGGCGCCATCCCCAGTAGTCCAGCGACCAGTGCCACATCTGTTCCGTGACCACGATAGGTTTTGGCAAATGATTCATACAGATAAATCGTAATGACTTCCGGTTTTTCGCCAAAAATATCACGCACGACTTTGCCGATACGTGCCGCCCCGGCAGTATGGGAACTGCTCGGCCCGACCATGACGGGACCGATAATATCAAAGACACTGTGAAACCGAATATCTGGCATGGCTTTCTCCTTATTTGCGGGTGTCACCAGTCGCTCAACGCAGACTGACGTTTAAAAACAACGTGAGTTTCTATTCAATGTGATTTTACCACCCTGAACTTCGGTATGCTTGGTTTTAAGAGCTTTCGTTCTATTTCTTCTCTGCGGCTAATTGACAGCTAGTTCATCACTTTTCCGTCTGATAAGCCGCCACGTTTCGCACAAGCTGATCTAATATCGGTGCCAGGTCGGCGACACACCCCTGAATCTCTGCCCACAAGACATCCGGGGTTGTCCAAATAGGATCACCGGCTAAATACACCTGTCCGATGAGAAACTCGGCATTTTTGATCGTATCAAACCGCGTGATTTTCTGCTTCAAGGCGGGTAGGTTTAACGTAACCGTAGCCTTGTTAGTATGGTCATCGGCCATCAACCACTGCCCGGAGAGCTTTTCGATCATCGGCTCCACGCCAGCCAACAGCTGCGGTACCGTTTTACTTTCACGCAAACAGGCGAGCCATAAAAACAGGCGATCATCCCAAAAGCCCAATTCAAGGTGCGGCAACATTTTATAGCCGCGCCGACTCGGGGAAAAGGCAACCCATGTGTTAGGCGGCGGATTCTTATGGCGGCGCTGATGTTTCGCGATATGGGTAAAAATCGGGTGATTGGCCGCCTGCAACAAAGGCACAATTGTCTTGGCGGCCTCGGCAAACTTTGGATCTAGCCGCGCGCGAATTAAGGCCATCCGCGCCTCTAGTGTTGGCGCTGCAAAAGCCTCGAAATCTGCTTGGGTAAACACCGGCCTCTCATCCCTTTCTTTACAAAAGATCATGTTACAATGAGACACATGAAGTGGCGGTGATTAGTGACTAGATCATCACTGCTTCACAGATAACTCAATTGAAGGAGGACGCATCAATCATGTCAGACGATAACATGCAGGAACATCTGAATAGTGCACTTTACGGTCCCCCGCAGACCAACCCCGATGAGCGGCGGCGGTTTATGGGTTCATTACGCGAAAGAGTTGCCTTGCGCGTTTCCAACCAGGAATTGGCTGACCCTAAACGCCAGCAACAAGTAGCCCCGCTGCTAAAAGATTTCCATGACGACGGCTACAAGGCTTTATTAAACGGTAAACTTGACAACGCCGTCACGGGTCCATACATGAAAATGCTCACCGACGCCAACATTCCGTTTACGCTGGTAGCAAATGAAACCGCCCAAACCGATGACAAGGCTGCTGGCCTGCTGATTGTTTCAGACAAAGCCATCAACCAAAGCACGATCGACCTGCCACCACTGGATCAAGATCAAGACAAAACCCAACCCAAGAAACGCGGCTTCGATTTGTTCAAGCATCTGTAAGCAAGCTATCACTGGCATGGTTCGCATCAATAAAAAATATAAAAGCAAGTACTCCCAGAAACGCGTGCGTTTCCGGGAGTACTTTTGTTTAGCTGGAGCGGCAGAACGTTTAATGACATCAGTTACTTTTCAGCAAATAACCAGTTCAACAGTTTCGGCGCAATGAAGCGCGGTGTGCCCATATCCGGCTGTTGCGGTGAAGTTAGGTCTGGTGCCGGATTGACACTGATCACCACGGCTTGTCCTGCCACATCCGGATCATAGGCAGCATACAGATTATCAATCACGATGTCGACTGCGGCTACAGGCAAATCAAGAGTTGCCGCTGCTTCAACGGCCAGCTTTTTATAACTTGGATCAATCTCATCCGTGACATCATAAAGATCGCCTCCGGTTTGCGGATGGGCTGCAGTCGCCAGAAAAATTTGCTGGCCACGACGCAGAACGGTCTCCGGGGTGACCGATTGCAACTTCAATTGGCGCTGAGCAGCGGCATCGAGTTGCAACTGGCGGGCAGCCGGTCGGGTCCCATTTTTAAGTGCCACCAATTCTTTAATGGCTTTGCGGCCATCTCCCACCACATTCGCCGCCGCGGTTTCCAAAACACTGAGGACCTGCTGACTGACAATGGTAAAATGATAGGTCGTTCCACGCGCCATCATCTCGATTAACACATCGTGACGACGATTGGCCTCATGAAAAGCGCGCGCAAACTCTTTTTCGGTCGGCGGAACTGCAAACTGTTCAACCGCAACGCCTTGGCTGCGTGCTTCCGGTTTAACCACAATGCTTTTATGTGCAAAACTTCGCTCAAACGCTGACTTGGCATCTGACCACCGAGTGAACTTCGCACCGCGGGCAACCGGTATGCCAGCCGCAGCAAGCAGTTTTTTCGCGGCATGCCGGTGCGTTGCAATTAACAAGGCATTACCCGGTGTGTATTTGGTAATGGTGCCATCGACAATCACCTGTGTTTGCGTATCCGTCGCAATTTGCACCAGCCCCTGCTGCCGATCCAATAGCGTAAATTGATAACCACCGTCAATGGCGGCCTGCACCAACGCCTGCGTATTACCCGACAAGTCGACCATGCCCGGTAACCCATCCGTCCCCACCAAATCCGCGCGGGCTTCCTCACTTAACGATTTGGCCGCGGCATTTTTATCGCCAAAAGCGGCCGCAACCTGACCGGCAACCGTCGTCTCCGGTTTCATCAAACGGGTCTGCATCAGCTCAAATGCCTGCTTTTGTTGCGCTGTCATTCTCATATGATTCAACCACGTGGCCATGGCATCCATGGTCGCTGTCAGCTCCTTAACCGGCGTTGCGGGCGCCATTGCAGCAATTTTCCGTGCTTCTTCCAGAGCGTGACGACGCACTTCGCTGGCCACCGCGACCGGAATCGCCGGCTGACTCAACGCAAACCAGCAACTATCTCGCAAAAAGGTCAGCATTTGGGACGTTATGCCACTGGCAGTATAAGGGTCAAGTTCGACCATAACATCCAAGGCCAGCGTTCGATCCAGATGGTCCGGATCGGTCACTTTTTGAACCAGCTGCCGCTCCTGATCCGATGATGGCCAAAATGCTTGGTGACCGGACAGCGGCGTTGCAGCGAATAAATCCGTCAGTAAAGGCAACTGGCGCATCAAGCCATTCGCAACCAAGTCGTAAACCTCATTGCGGTAAGCCACATATTCCGGACCCTGCCCCTGAAAATTTTCCGCAGTATACAGGCGTTCAAACAACGTTTCCGGCAAAACAATGCGAACGACTTGCTGATTCACGCGCTCTTCCGAAAAAACCGGCAGATGCCCGTCTTCAGGCAAATTTGCCCAAATGCGACTAATCCCGGCACGTAATTCAGCAATTACACCGGCAAAATCGTCCAGCAATGGTGTTACCACCTGTAAAGTCGAGGCCGACAATGGCTGAACCAATGCATGCCGACTTAATTGGGGCCAGGCAGCCAACTGCGCGCCTTCCGGTAACACCGGCTTCACCGTCCGCACGACGCCAATCCGGGTCTGCATGGCCAAATCAGATAAATGCTGTTTTTGAATCAGCTGCCAATAATGATTCACAATGTGTCATTCCTTTAGTTGATGATTTAGAATTAGATTAACACGCTGGAGGCAAGAGCGCGAACAGGAGCGGTTAGAAATCGGAGTGTAAGCGTGTTTATGCAAGAGCGCGAGCCACCACGTTGAGAAAAACTTCTTCCCGTCCCTAAGCTCCCTTGCAATTCTTTACACCTTAATCAAGACAAACTCAACTGTTACACGCAACTTTTACAAGGAGGAATTCCTTTGCAACAACCGCTTGCTTATCGCATGCGCCCCCAAAATTTAGATGAAGTCGTCGGCCAACAGGATCTCGTCGGTCCAGGAAGAATTATCCGCCGCATGGTCAGTGCCCACCGCTTAAGTTCCATGATTCTCTATGGCCCACCCGGTACTGGGAAAACCAGCATCGCCAGCGCCATTGCTGGCAGTACGAAATATGCTTTTCGCATTTTAAATGCTGCCACTGACACTAAAAAAGATCTGCAAATTGTCGCGGAAGAAGCCAAAATGAGTGGTACGGTGATTTTGCTGCTAGACGAAATCCATCGATTGGATAAAACCAAACAGGACTTTTTGCTGCCGCTACTGGAAAGTGGCCGGATTATCTTGATCGGGGCCACCACTGAAAATCCTTATATGAATATCCAGCCCGCCATTCGCAGTCGCACCCAGATTTTCCAGGTCAAACCGTTGACGGCTGATGATATCAGCACCGCCATTGATCGGGCACTGACAGACGAAAAGCGCGGCTTAGGCAAGTATCAGGTCGATTTACAGCCAAAGGCCCGTGACTACCTCACCCACGCCACAAACGGCGATTTACGGGCTGCACTCAATGGTCTTGAGCTCGCCGTTTTATCAACCCCGGCAGATCACGATGGCACCGTCACCATTGACTTGACGACCATTCAACAAAGCCTGCAAAAGCCATCGTTAGCCGGAGATGTCAATGGCGATGCCCATTACGACATTATTTCAGCGTTTCAAAAGTCCATTCGCGGCTCTGACGTGAACGCCGCTTTGCACTACCTCGCCCAATTAATCGCAATCGGCGACTTGAACAGTATTACGCGGAGGTTGTTGGTGATCGCTTATGAAGACATCGGCTTAGCCAATCCGGCAACCGCCAGCCGCACGCTAACGGCGATTCAAAGTGCCGAACGCTTGGGGCTTCCTGAAGGCCGCATTCCCCTCGCCGATGCTGTGATCGATCTTTGCCTTGCACCAAAAAGTAACTCCGGCATCAAAGCGATTGACGCCGCCCTGGCTGACGTCGAAAGCGGCCACGCCGGCCAGATTCCCGATGATCTGCGCGATGCCCATTACCGCGGCGCCAAGCAACTGGGACATGGCCAAGGCTACAAGTTGCCGCACAATTATCCTAACGGCTGGGTAGCGCAGCAATACTTGCCAGATAATCTCAAGCATCAACAGTACTACCATCCTAAAACCACCGGACGTTATGAAGCCGCGCTAGCCCAGCGCCAACAGCAACTTGAAGACTGGCAGCGCGACGCCGAAAAGTTGAAGAAAAAGTAACGAAAGCGTTTCCGCTTGCACCTATGCGGCTTCTCGTGCTACTATAACGGTGAAAGTTCTAAGGTGTTCGCGCTTCCTTAACTATCAGTTGACCGAACAGTATCGAGACCTTGGGACCGGAAGAGCCATAGACGGTGCTGCTATTTCACTTAGCGGCTAATGTCTACGACGTCTGGACCCACATAGCTAGCAGCGGGTTTCAATGATCCGGGAAGAAAACGGCACCAATTAGTCTTTCACAAAAAACCAATCATGTTTTTGGCCGGCTCCGTGCCGGCTTTTTTCATGCCAAAATTGCGGCATGACTGAAGCGAATGCCCTCCAAGTAACTGTAAGTTGTTAATCAGATCACTCATGTACGTTGGCGATATTTAAAAAGCTAACCGCTTTTCTTTGCTGCTGTGGCATAATATAAGCAAACAGCTAGGAAGGACTGATCCTTTGACAATCATTTTAATGTGCATTTACGCGGTCGCCTTGTTCGGGTTGGCAGCCTACACATGGCTTCATCGCTATCAGAACTTTCTGATTATCAAAAAACCGTCTCCGGGCATGACGCGTTTTCTCAAGAACTTTGCCTATCTTTTCACCCTTGTCGGCATCCTCGCCATCATCGGTGGGATTTTGTTCCCAATGTGGGCGAATTTGTTCATTTTGGTTAGCGGCGCTTTTTTAGCAACGGTTTTTGTTTTTATCAGCCTGACCCAAATGAAGTTGTGAAACGCTTTTCATTTAATTTCCCGATGGAATCAAGTACAATGAAGATAGAGGTGATGAGGAATGTTACAACAATATCAACATATTTTGGTTGCGATCGATGGCTCATATGAAGCCGAGTTAGCATTCAAAAAAGCGGTTGCGGTTGCCAAACGAAACCAGGCGGAGTTAATTCTTATTCATATCGTTGATACCCGAGCGTTCCAGAACGTTTCCAGCTTTGATTCAGCGATGGTCGAACAAGTCACGGAAAATGCTAAGAGCACCATGGAAGGCTATGTCGATCAGGCCAAAAAAGCCGGATTGGACAAGGTCAGTTTCAGCATTGAATACGGCGCACCAAAAACAATCATCGCCAGAGACATCCCCAAAGCTAAAAATATCGATCTGATCATGATTGGGGCAACTGGTTTAAACGCCGTTGAACGTCTGCTGATCGGATCGGTCACCGAATACGTCACACGGAACGCCTTATGCGATGTCCTCGTGGTTCGGACTGACTTGACCAACAAGCCGGCACTGGCAAGTACGAAAAAGCCAACCGAACAACATCAAGATGATTAAACGCTAGGCTGAATTGGAATGGTTAGCGCAAAGTTGCCGACTCGCCATTCAATGACGCCCACACATAAACGACATTAAAATACCTGAGACTTTCGCCAACTACATCAGCAGATGCAGAACGAAAGCCTCAGGTATTTTTTGAATATCACCAAACTGTTGCCGGAAACCATTACTTATGCGGTTTCGCTGTTTGGCTTTTGTGTTACCATTTCGGCAGCAAGACTTGCCGCCAGTGCAGTGGAACCGGTAACTTGTGCAAACGCAATGGCGATTTGATAACTTTTAGGCGCCTCCGGATTACCGAGTAATTTCAAGGCCCGGGCCTGCAAGGTGTAAAGTTCGTCAAGCAAAAAAAGCTTATCGTGCTTAACGGCTTCACGAATACCATGGTCGGTATACTTCAAAACGGCTTTAAAATCACTTAGTTCGTAGTATACGCGCGCAATATGCCAATAAATCGTCAGTTCAACATCGAGATACTTACTGTCAGACAGCGGCACATGTTTTAACATGCGCAATGCCTGATCAATGTAGACCCGTGAACGATCAAAGGTATGCTTGTCCGCATATGCCAGTCCCAAGCCGAGAGTTGCCAAAATGGCATATAAATCACGCTCTGAATTGACAAGCGGACTTAATACCCGACCAAAGAAATAAATGGCCTCATCAGGTGCGTTGTTCTTGAATAGCTCGATGATCCCTTGATAATAGTAATAACGCTTTTGATCATCTTCGCTTTTAATCTTATCCAGCCGGATCTTGCTCAGATTATCTGCCGCAACCGCGTATTGATGATGCTAAATCTGGTAATCAATCGCGTTAAGCAGTTGTTGAATCCGATCATGATGTTCGACAACAATATCATCAAGTTGTATCCCTAATCGACTAATAAGTCGCATCAGAATATTCATGCTTGGAACCTTATTTCTTTTTTCAATAAGGCTAATCGTTGCTTGCGTACAGATATTTGCTGCCAGTTCCGCCTGAGATAGGCCTTTTAACTTACGATAGTAGCGGACTTTATCCCCCAAAATCCGTAGCGTTTGCTGCTCCTTTCGCACACTTATCACTCCCCAGTGTTCCTTTTAACAAATCAACATAGAAGTCACGGGGTCTCCCCCTAACCTAGTGTCAATTATACGGATAACTGGTTTTAAAAGCTAACAATAACAACCGTTATTTATTCTTTTTTTGTAAAAAAATTTTTTAAATTTTGAGCTTTGATAATGAAAAAGGTCACAATGTCAAAACCAGCATACTATAATATCTGTTTATTTATATTTAACCATAAATATTTCTATTGCTCTGGTCTTCAAAAATTGTTACAACTCATAGGCCATACAAATCAACTTCATCCTGCTTTTAGTAAGATTAAAAAGTATACCAATCTCTTACTTAAGGATGGCGTCTGCTAAAACGCGTTCGCTGGCGCAGAAGTCTGCGTGTAAGGACCTCAGGCGCAATGGCCAAGATCGGGCCATCACGCCTGAGGCCACTTACACTCCGACTTCTAACCGCGCCAGTTCACGCTCTCATTCAGAATAGATCGACAATCTGTTGAATGTAATCCGTAATCGGTTGCGGCAAATCAGCGCGTAATGTCAGTGCCTGCAATAAGCGATTGCGATTGTACCACCGCACCCAAAAAGCGTAAGATTCCTGCGGGCGAATATTGACCAGCGTATGTTGCCAGTTCTTGAGGCACATTAAAAGCGTCTCGCTATAAAACTGGTTAACATTGGTGATACCGCTGAGATACAAGGCCATTCGATGATCCTCGCCGAATATTAACGGCGTTTCAATGCGCCGCCAAGCTTCCACGACTGCCGCCATCAAGAAAACTTTCTCGGATCGCGGCAAAACATCGACTTGACTCAGTTCTTCCAACATATTGCCAATATGCGTAAATGCATGGGCCCAGCCTTTGGTTTCGACATATCCCCGACCATCTCTTTCAAGCAGAATATACGTTCCGATATTCTGCACGGTTGTCAGATAATTAGCTTTACTGAGAATATGATAGCGATTCTGATCGGCATAAATCATACCGCTCAAGATCATCACCGCAAAGCTTCGCAGAAACACGGCATCATTTTGGGGTTCGAAGATATGACTGAACAAAATATCCGGCGCTTGCAACCGTTTAAAAAGCGCCTTGACTTGCTCGTTCGTAAACGCCTCTGCCTGAAACAAATCATTAAATAAGAAAAAAACGCCTTTGTCCCGGACAGCGGGTTTGGTACTGGCTAAATGCGCCACCAAAAAGGCAATCTCATCATCAGTGACGCTCGGATCACTCGTTTGCTTGATCCGCTTTTGAATGGTTCGAATTCTTGCAATAGCGGTTTTATCATCGTGCGGAATCGTGACACGCGTTTTCGATTCCGTTGCGATGCTATCAATGACTTTTCCCAGCATATCCGGCAATGTTGCAAAAATTTTACCTTGATTCAGTAATGTCCGCAGTTGCTGGACTGTGGTTTGAATAGTATCAAGTTGCGTCAAAATGGGCCTCCTTTTAAAGTTAAATGGCATTGTGGTGCGGTTTGCCGTCGCCAAGCAATCCCGTGGCCATGCCTGCTGGTTCTATAACAAAATCGGACGACTGATTTTTTGCGTTGGATGTGCAAGAACCCAGCCAAAGTCGGTTGGCAACACACGCTTGGTGACGCGCATCCCCGGCTGATTCATAATCGTAAAGGGATATTGATGCGCCAGTGCTTGCAACATATATTGATTAACTAAACTCTCCCCCATCCGACCGTTCAAAAAGATCCGATAACCGGGATAGCGCGTCAGCACCGAGTCAAGCATCGCCGTAATTCGGGCATCCCGCAGTTGCCGAATGGTCACGGCCATTGCCACCCGTTCGCGAAAATTACCTAGAAAAGCCCGCTTTTCATCCGGCTTGATGGTTGGAATACCCAGCGCCATTGTTTTAATGAAATGTTCCAAGTCTTCAGCCATGATCTTCCTCCTGCCGCTTGATCATAATGTGCTACCCAGAAGTCGCGATTCGATTAGCCAACGCCAATCCATACATTCACTCATTGTAGCACCCGTGTCTAAATAGCGTCCACTTACTCCGAAGGTCAAAAAACGACAAGACCGCATGGCAGCTATCACACTTGCCATGCGGTCTTGTCGACGTTCGGATCAACAACCCGAACAGGCACCGTCTCAGCTAATCAAGTTACCTAGCTCAAGACAACGTCGCGATGTTTAATTTCCTGAGCCTTATCTTAAAAACGTTCGGCCACTTCCTCTCACCTACTACCACATCCCCCAACTTTATCCACTTTAAACACGCTTTTTGCGATACAGACGCGCAATTCGCTCCACATAAGCCGGCGGTGCCTTTTCAATGCCTTCATGGCGATCCCGATAATGCCAGATCTGGCCAATGCTGATGCCAGTTTCCTGTGCAATTTTAGACAGCGCCATTGATTGCAAGACTTTCCTTGCTTTATCATAGTTGTCCATTAGCAGCCCCCTCAATGTTGCCATTTTGGTACCGCATCTATCATAAAACAAAAAGTTAGGCTTGCCTAATACTTTGTTTAAAAAAACAGCCAATCACCAACTAGCTGCGTATTCACGCGAGCATTGATGACTGACTGATTTTAGGCATACCGAAATTATCCAATATTAACTTGTCGATTATTTTGTGGAGAGTACTTCCCTAGAAGCGCCAAAACGCCCCACAAACCGCGTCACCTCAGCATCATCCAACCGAACCGTCCATTTCCATACCGATGAGGCGATTCAACTCAACCGCATATTCCATCGGCAACTCTTTGGTGAACGGCTCCACGAAGCCCATGATGATCATCTCGGTCGCCTTGGCTTCGGAAATCCCACGGCTCATTAAATAATACAGCTGCTCTTCCGAAACTTTCGAAACCTTTGCTTCGTGTTCCATTGAAACCGTCGAGTTGTGAATCTCATTGTAAGGAATGGTATCACTGGAGCTCTTTTCGTCCATTAAAATAGTGTCGCATTCCACGTGACAAAAGGCATTGTCGGCTTTTTTGGTGAATCGAACCGTTCCGCGGTAGTCAACCGCGCCGCCATCTTTGGCAATGGATTTGGAAACGATCGAACTACTTGTGTTCGGCGCATTATGAATCATGCGCGCCCCGTTATCCTGATCGACACCTTCGCCGGCCACCGCAATACTGAGCATCGTACCGTGTGCCCCTTTGCCGTCCAGATAGACGCTAGGGTACTTCATGGTCGTCTTACTGCCAAGATTGCCGTCAACCCACTCCATCGTGGCATTATCAAGCGCCTGAGCCCGCTTGGTTTCAAGTGAGAACACATTCTTGCTCCAGTTTTGAATCGTCGTGTAGCGGCAATAGGCATCATTTTTAACGAAGACCTCGACGACCGCTGCATGCAGGCTGTCACTGGAATAATTCGGTGCCGTACACCCTTCAACATAGTTAACGTGCGCGCCCGGCTCCACAATGATGAGGGTCCGTTCAAATTGTCCTGTGTTCTCCGCATTGATTCGGAAGTAACTTTGAATAGGCACATCGGTTTGGACACCTTTAGGAACATAAATAAAACTGCCACCGGACCAAACCGCACCATTAAGCGCCGCAAATTTGTTGTCGCTAGGCTTAACCAATTTTCCAAAGTATTCATGCACAAGTTCGGGATATTCCTTCAACGCCGAATCCATGTCCATGAAAATAATCCCTAGCTTTTCAAATTCATTGCGCATATTGTGGTAAACCACTTCAGACTCGTACTGGGCACTGGCACCGGCCAGGTATTTCCGCTCGGCTTGCGGCACGCCGAGACGATCGAATGTTTTCTTGATCGTGTCCGGCACGTCATCCCAATCGCGATACGTGCGATCGGTTGCTTTTTGGAAATAAAGCATATTATCCAAATCCAAATCCGACAAATCCGGGCCAAAATTCGGCATTGCCAGCTTACGGTAAGTCGCATACGCCTTCAGCCGATAATCCAGCATCCACTCCGGCTCATGTTTTTCCGACGAGATGGCCCGTACCGTTTCTTCGGTAAGCCCACGCCCGGTTGAATAGACCGGCTTGATATCGTCTTTGAAATCAGCGGGATTTTCGTCAGGTAAAAAGTCGATATCCGCCGCAACAGTTTCATTATTTTTAGTATTTTTTGTCTCAGTCATCGGTTTTACCTTTCTGCGTCAAAACTTGCGCAGCTGCTTTCCATGCTAACGTGGCACATTTGATGCGTGCCGGAAACTGATGAACGCCTTTTAACACAGCCGCATCCCCCAAACGATCAGCATCAGGAACATCGCCTTTGATAATCAAGTCGGAAAAAGTTTCGACCATCTGCTCAATTTCGGCTGGCGTTTTACCTAAAATCTGATCGGTCATCAGGCTCGCACTGGCTTGAGAAATAGTACAGCCACTGCCGGAAAAAGCAACATCGTTCACCCGGCCATCCTTTTCACTAATCTGCAAGTGCAAAACATCGCCGCAGCTGGGGTTGCGCACCGTGATTTCGTGATCAAAATCAGCTAAAACGCCGTGATGCCGCGGGTGTTGCGCCTCGTCGAGAATCACCGCGCGATACATTTGATCTAGCTTAGTCAATGCCATGGAAATACCTCCTTGCGGCCTGAACAGCTTCAACCAATTTCGTTACGTCATCCTGATTGTTGTAGCCCCCAAAACTGGCGCGCACCGTTGCTGGCACTCCTAGCCTGGCCATGAGTGGCTGGGCGCAGTGATGGCCGGCGCGCACGGCGATCTGCTGCTCATCCAGGAAGGTGGCAACATCGTGGGGATGAATACCCGTTAAATTAAACGAAACCGTTGCCAGACTGTCGTCGTTGCCATAAACCGTGAGATCCGGAATCGCTGTCAACGCGGTTCGCAATTGATTCGTCAATTCATGTTCGGTTTGTAATGCCGCGGCATCAACGTTTTCATGAAACCAGTTCAACGCCGCGCCCATGCCGATCACACCAGCAATATGGGGCGTACCGGCTTCATACTTGATCGGCCCGTCTGCCCACGTACTTTCTTGGTCGCGGACTTCGGAAATCATTTCACCGCCAAACTGAATCGGCGGCATTTTCGCCAACAGGTCAGCACGCCCATAAAGCGCACCGATACCTGTTGGCCCATAGATTTTATGTCCGGAAAAGGCGTAGAAGTCCGCGCCTAACGCTTGGACATCAACTGCCATATGAGCGACTGCCTGAGCGCCGTCAACGACAACAACGGCCCCCACGTCATGCGCTTTTTTCGCAATCTCTGCAACTGGGAGCGTATCGCCGGCAACATTGGTCACTTGGGCAATCGCTACTAAGTTGGTACCTGGCGTGATAGCGGCCAATAAGGCGGGCACGTCGACTGTCCCATCCGGATGAACCGGCGTTACGGTGAAGGTTGCTTGCTGACGCTTAGCAAGTTGCTGCCACGGAATAAAATTGCTGTGGTGTTCGGCGCCGCTGACCACAATCCGGCCACCAGCAGGCACTGCATGCGGGCCAAATGCACTCGCCACCAAATTCAGACTATCTGTCGTGCCACGAGTAAAGATAATCTCATCGGCACTTTGGGCATGAAGGAAATCAGCAACTTGCTGGCGAACTCCTTCATATGCCTCAGTCGTATCATAGGCCAACTTGTAGAGACCGCGGTGCACGTTGGCATTATCATTAATATAGTAATTCTGAAGGCTATCCAACAAGGCTTGCGGCTTTTGGGAAGTCGCTGCGGTATCTAAATAAACCAGATTAGGATGAGCCTTAAAAAACGGAAATTGTTCACGCATCTTCAGCCACCAGCGTTCGATCAATCGTTGCAAACAGTTCTTTTTTCAGCCGAACATCATCGATTTCAGCCAAACCGCCTTCCAAAAAGCCGCGAATCACCAATCGTTTTGCTAAGGTCGCAGAAAGTCCGCGACTCATTAAATAGTAAAGCTGATCGGCATTCACCCGCGTCACGGAAGCAGCATGTCCGGCCGTGACGTCATTTTCATCAATTAATAGGATTGGGTTGGCATCGCCTTCCGCTCGCTGTGATAACATCAACACGCGATTTTCCTGTTGAGCATCACTTCCGCGGGCACCCTTGATGATGTGGCCAATCCCATTAAACATCAGGTGGGCATTGCCGGTAATCACACCGCGCTGGTTAATGTGCCCCACCGTATGCTGGCCTTCATTGGTCACGGATGTCGTATAGCTGACATGTTGATTGCCGGAAGCCAAAACGCCCACGTTAACTGTTGCCTCGGCGTTTTGTCCCAGCAAGCGCACATCGACTCGATTCAAACCGGAGTTATGCGAAAATCCGGCCAATGTCCAATTAAGCTTCGCATTGGCGGCTAATGTCGCCGTGCGATTCACCAGCACAGTGTCGGCAGTAAAGCTATCATAGCTCAGCCAATTAACGTCCGCGTCGGCATCAACCACCAACATGAGCCAAATACCTAACACGTGGCCGCCACTAGCCCACTTTTCCTGCAGGGTAACCTTGGCGCCTCTGCCAACATGAACGTACAGTAAACCACCGGCGTTTTTAGGCCCTGTCAGGACGATGGGGTCATCGCCGCTAACAAAATGGGCGGGAATATCGACCGTCGTTGCCCCTTGAGGCGAACGCAGCAGCCATGCATCAAGCGAATTTGTCGGCGTAAAACGCTGAACTTCACTCGACCCGGCCGCATAAGCGATTGCCTGAGGTGCATGCAAGATAACCCGATCCTCAACGGCATCAGGTTGGTTCTTTAAATAGCGCGCCAACGGAAACTTAAGCAGATTAGGCGCCGGCAGCGTTGTTGTTTCAACCATTTTGTTCACCCACTTTAAGGTGTTCATAGCCGGTCTTTTCCAATTCTTTGGCTAAGTCAGGGCCACCGCTTTCGATGATCCGGCCGCCTTTCATGACGTGCACAACATCAGGAATAATGTAATCCAACAGACGCTGATAATGGGTAATAATCATGCTGCCGAATTCCGGTCCGCGCATCAGGTTAACCCCCTTGGCGACGATCCGCAGTGCATCAATATCCAAGCCGGAGTCGATTTCATCCAGTAAGCCAAAATGCGGATGAATCATCATCAACTGTAGAATTTCATTACGTTTCTTTTCACCCCCGGAAAAGCCTTGATTCAGATACCGATCTGCCATTGATTCCGGCATCTCAAGGGTTGCCATCGTCTTATCTAATTGTTTCAAAAAATCGGTAATACGAATCTGATCATCTTCCGGACGCCGCGCATTGATCGCAGCACGAATGAATTCCGCATTCGTCACCCCGGCAATTTCCTGCGGGTACTGCATGCCGAGAAACAACCCGGCACGCGCCCGTTCATCGACAGCAAGGTCCAGAATCGACTTCCCGTCAATCAGAATGTCGCCTTGAGTCACCTCATAAGCCGGATTACCCATGATTGTCTCGGCCAACGTCGACTTACCTGTACCATTTGGACCCATAATGGCGTGAATCTCGCCGGTTGCCAACTTCAAATTGACCCCGGTTAAGATCTCCGGATGCTCCGGTTCTGACTTAATTTTGACATGTAAATCTTTAATCTCAAGTGTATGCACAATGTTACCCCCGACTGGATTTGACTTTTCGTTATACCGTTATTCTACGTCATAACAGATACGGCGGCAAACGCCCCGCTTTTAAAAAAAGCCCCACAACCATCAGACTTTGCTTATCTGATCATTGTGAGGCATTTAAATTTAAATGACGTTCTTTTTCAATCGCAATTAATGGTGGCTCTTCCGTGCAAAGAAATCGCCGATAAACTGAACCAAGAAGACCAGTGCCAAAATGAAGATCAGGGAAACAATGATCACGTCGTACTGGTAACGTTGGTAGCCGACCGCAATGGCCAGATTCCCGAGACCGCCACCACCGACAGCCCCAGCCATGGCCGTTAAGCCGATGACGGAGATGATCGTCAAGACGGAAACCCGAATCAATTCAGACAACCCTTCACGCAAGTAAACGCGCCAGACAATCCCTAACGGTGAAACGCCCATCGCTTCGGCCGCCTCAATAACTCCGGGATCAACTGTCAACAAGGCGTTTTGCACCTGCCGTGCGTAAAACGGGGTCGTCCCGGCGATCAATGGTACCAACGCCGCGGTCGGGCCGATGCCGGTTCCGACAATAGCGCGCGTCACTGGCGTCATGATCGCCAGCAAAATGATAAACGGCACCGCTCGGAAAATGTTCACCAATTTATCCAAAACGAAGTAAAACGGATGATTGGCCAGTAGTCCGCCGTCATCGGTCAAGACCAGCAAGATCCCAATAATAATGCCCAGCACTCCGGCAGCAATTGCTGTCAAGGCCGTCATGTACAGCGTCTCGTTGATTGCCTGCGTCACGCCGCCATCGCCGGACCAGATAGGCACAACGTTAGGAAAATATTTTGTAAAAAATTGTACCATCTGCCTAGGCCTCCTTCTTTAAGATGTCTTCGATTTTGACATCCTGCTGTTTGAGATACTGAATGCCGGCGTCCACTTGCGCTTGATCCCCGGACAAAACCACAATCAGATTGCCAAATGGTGTATCCTGTAAAATCTGAATATCGCCAAACAAAATGTTCGCAGTCACGTGGTAACTTTCAAACAACTTGGCCACCAATGGTTGATCGGCCGAAGCCCCGACGTAAGTTAACCGCAACAAGCGATCATTCGGCCCAAGGTTCTTAACGGCAGGCTGCTGCAAAACTGATTCAATCGCCTGATCAAGCTGCAACGTCGTATCGATGAAATCCTTGGTCAACTGCTGCTTTGGGTCGGAAAAGACCTGCAGCAAATCGCCGCGTTCAATGATGGCGCCCGCATCCATAACGGCAACGCGATTACAAATCTGTTTAACCGCCTCCATTTGGTGGGTAATCAGAACAATCGTTAATCCCAACCGTTCATTCAGCGATTTCAAAAGATCCAAAATTGAACTCGTGGTTTTCGGATCCAACGCGCTGGTCGCTTCATCGGAGATCAAGATTTCCGGATCAGACGCCAAGGCCCGTGCAATCCCGACCCGTTGCTTTTGCCCGCCGGATAGTTGCGCCGGATAGGAATTTGCCCGATCTGTCAGCCCAACCAAATCCAGCAGCTCAGCAACTTTCTTCTTTATCTCCTGCTTTGATTTAATGCCTTTTAACGGAAACGCGACATTATCGGCAATCGTGCGGCTGTTCATCAGATTAAAATGCTGAAAAATCATGCCGATCCGCTTACGTTCCTTACGTAGCTGTGCCGCTGACAAAGCTAGCATATCCTGGCCTAAAACATTGACGCTGCCGCTGGTTGGCCGCTGCAACAGATTGATGGTCCGGACCAATGTCGACTTGCCGGCTCCTGAATAGCCGACAATCCCATAAACATCCCCGCGATTGACCGTTAAATTGACGTGATCAACGGCATGTACCGAGCGGGTCTTCCCGTGGAATTCAACGTCCACGTCTTTTAACGTCACAACTGCTTGATCTGACATAATTGTCCCCGTTTCTAATTAAAACTTGTAGTTCCAGGCTGGCAATGTTGAGCCTTTGTAAACCTTCTTCAGCAGCTCAGCCGTCCGCTTCGTCTGGTAAGCTTTGACAATCTTCTTGTAAGTGGCGTTGTTCTTGTCTTTCGCCGACTTGGCAGCGATGAAGTTAACCCATGGCTTAGACTGCTTGGTAATCTTTTCAACCGCAATCGCATTGGCCGGCTTCAGATTGGCTGCTGCCGCAATATCATTATTGACAACGGCCACTGCAACGTCATCCAATGAGCGTGCGGTCTGGGCTGCATCCAGTTCGGTAAACTTCAAGTTAAGCTTATTTTCCGTAATATCGCGAATGGTTGGCGATGCCACACCTTTTTTCAGCGTCAGCAAGCCGTTTTGCGCGAGTAACTGCAGCGCCCGGCCTTCGTTTGAAGGATCGTTAGGCAAGGAAATCTTGTCGCCGGCTTTAACGTCTTTGAGCGACTTGATTTTGTTGGAATAAGCACGCATCGGCCCAATATAAGTTGCACCGATGTCAACAATCTTGGTGTTGTGTTTCTTATTCCAGTTGTCTAAGAAATTATGGTGCTGAAAAGCGTTCAACTGAATGTCGCCGTCTTCCAGTGCCTGATTCGGTTGGTTATAATCCGTAAACTGCACCAGTTTGATCGTGACACCCTGCTTCTTCAACCGTGACTGGATGTCTGTCCAAATTTCCTTGTCCGTACTCATGATGCCGACTTTAACCGTGGTATTTTTGCTGGTGCTTGATGACGACTTACCACAGGCTGCTAAAACAAATAATGGCAAAACCAAAGCAAGTGTGATAATGGCTCTTTTCCAAGACTTCATAAACTTTTTCCTCCTCGTTCGGGTTCACGAACAATATGCGCAAGCTTTTTGAAAAATAAAAAAACTCGCTTCTAAACACAATGTTTTAGAAGCGAGCTTGCTCGCGGTACCATTCTAATTCGACGCCAAAGCGCCCTCAGTAACAGGCAATCACCTGTGTGCGGAGTAATGACCGCCAGCCATCATCGCCTAACCACTGCTCAGCGATGCCGATCAATGAGCCATCTTCGATTCAATCAACTACCCTGCTCTCAGCTAATCAGGTTTTCTGTACAGTCTCATCAAATCTACTCACTCATATCATTCGTTTCCCGAAATGAATTAAGATGAGTTTAGACGAAAGAAGGGTAAGTTGTCAAGAGAAAGGTAGAGAGAGCGTGAGCGTGGCCGGTTAGAAACCGGAGCATAAGTGGCCTTGGGCGTGATGGCCCGATCTTGGCCATTGTGCCTGAGATTCTTACACGCAGACTTCTGCGCTAGTGAACGCGTTTTGGCGCTGCCTTGTCCTCACCAACTTATCATGCATTCTCCAAACAAGTCACTAGCTGCCGAAAATCCTCAAACAGGCAACCGGAAAGCCAACCCAACAGTTTTCCTACGCGCATTACCCGCAATCTTAAAACTTCTGCGTCCAGGCCGGTACTTCACTCCCATGGTACAGCTTCTCAATCAGATTAGCCGTATCCTTCGTCCGGAATGCCTTCACAATTTTCTGGTAAGTTTTATTATTTTTGTCCTTCTTATTCGCCACAAACACGTTAATCCAAGGTTGACTCTGTTTGTTGACCTTCTCCGTGTAAATAGCCTTCTTAGGATTCAACTTGGCATCCTGGGCCACGCCTGAATTAATCACGGACGCTGCAACATCCGGCAAGGAACTGGCCGTTTGCGCGGCATCGACCGCTTTAAGCTTCAAATTCAGCTTGTTGTCGGTCACATCACGGGTTGTTGGCAAAGCCACCTTCGTATTGAGCTTGATCAAACCTGCCGCCTGCAACAATTGCAGCGCCCGGCCTTCGTTAGTCGAGTCATTTGGCAACGCAATTGTGTCGCCTTGCTTGATCTGACTGATTTTCGTGATCTTCTTAGAATAAATCGCTAACGGCGCAATAATGGTCTGGCCGATGCTGACAAGATCACCATGATGCGTCTTGTTCCAGTTGTTCAGAAAATACTGATGCTGGAACAAGTTCAAATCAATATCATGATCCTTCAACGCTGTATTAGGTTGGTTGTAATCAGAGAACTGGACAATTTTAATATTGATACCTTGTTTCTTGACCTTCTTGGCAACGGATTGCAAAACCCGATTATCCGCACCAACGACCCCAATCTTGACCGTTGTCTGCTTCTGACTGCTGCTACTGCTGTTACTGTTACCACAACCAACCAAAATTAGTCCTAATACTGCAATGGTGGCAAAAATCTTCCAAAAACGCTTCATCTTGAATCCTCCTCGTGTATTCGGTGCTCAGCTGCACGTAACAAAATTTTGCAACCGTGTAGCTGCTTGTTGTATTGGCTTGATTGAATGATAAAGGGACTTGGGGTGTAGCGGCTCGCACTCACACATAAAAAAAGCCCACCTCTAACCAAGACAGTTAGAAGTGAGCTTCACCCACGGTACCATTCTAATTGGCCGTGCTGTGCGCGACCCACTCACCGGACGGATTCATCCGGGAGCGCGTTAATGGGCGCTGGCCATCACAGCCTTACGCAAAATGTTCGGTGTGTCGTGTGCACTAAGCCATATTCGCGCGCGCTTACAACCCCGCTCTCATCAATTCGGGTTTTCTGTACTGTCTCGCGACCGCTACTCACTTAGTCCGTTTATCATCAATTTCAAGTTTGTATTCACGAGTTTAGCACAAATTTTTTAGTAGTCAAACATTGAATTTTAATTCAAAAAGAGTGTAAGCTTGCTTCAACATTGGCCGTCGGTGAAAAGTTCAATTAAGCGGTCATGAAACATAGCACTGAAAGGATGAGCAAATATGACAGATCCTGTTGCACTGTTGCAAAAATTAATTCGCATTGACTCAGCAAACGGTCACGAGCTGGCCGTGGCAAAGGTCTTGCAGGCTGAGTTTGAGGCCGCCGGTATTCCTACCAAACTGATTCCGTACAAAGATGATCGGGTTAATTTAGTGGCAGAACTTAATCAAGGTGGTCGCGTGCTTGGCTTCACTGGTCACCAAGATGTTGTCAGTCCCGGCGACGAGTCTGCGTGGACGTACCCGCCTTTTTCCGGAAAAATTGTCAACAATGTCATGTATGGTCGCGGGACTGATGACATGAAAAGCGGTCTGGCGGCGATGACACTCGCGCTGATTGCCTTGAAGCAAGCCGGTTTTAAACATCACATTCGGTTCATGGCAACGGTTGGTGAAGAATTTGGCGCGATGGGAGCTCGACAACTCACTGAACAAGGCTATGCCGATGATTTGGCAGGCTTGATTGTTGGCGAACCAACTGACAAATTGCTGCAGTATGCGCATGGCGGGACCGTCAACTACGAAATCGACAGTGAAGGCGTCTCGGTTCATAGTTCGCGACCGGAAAAAGGCGTCAACGCCATCGATGGGTTAGTGGCCTTTGCCGAACGGGAGCCAACTGCCTTTGATCAAGCGCCAGATGATCCGGACCTAGGTGTCTTTCGCCATTCAATCACGGTGATCAACGGTGGCGACCAAGTCAACACGATTCCTGCCCATGCCTATCTACGCGGCAACTTACGGCCAACTCCGGCTGCCAATATTGACTTAGTCGTCGACCTGTTGAAACAATTAGTCGAGCGGGCCAATCAAGCTACGTCTGCCAAATTAACGCTCAAGGTCTTGCATCGGTTCCTGCCAGTGCACTCCGACAAAAATGGTCACCTTGTCACCACTGCTAATCAGGCAATTGCAGCTGTCACCGGTACGCCAGCCAAACTTGCGGTAGCTTACGGCGGCACCGATGCGTCTGAATTCATTCGGTCTGACAACCACTTTGACGTCATCGTTTATGGCCCGGGTGACAATCATTTCAGCCACCAAGTCGATGAACACGTCGACTTAGACAGCTACAAGACCGCCATCAAGACCTATCAGGAGATGGCAAAGCGGTTCTTCAACTAATACTTGCACCATCAGAAATTTAAAAAGCAGCTAGGCATCATGTCGATGTCAGCTGCTTTTTAAATTGTACACACCACGCACCTGTCAAGCTGCTGAAAGGTAGTCAGGGTTATTTGGTTGAAACAGTCACAACCCAATTGTGATTATGATCGGTTTCGTCTAACAAGGCAGGTTTGTCACTAAGTTCTTGGTGAGCATCTACCACAGTCCCGGCCAGCGGTGCCTCAAGATCGAGGACAGCCTTTTCCGCTTCAACACTCAAAAACGGTTTACCAACCGTTAAACTCGTACCAACTTGCGGTAAATCAACAAATTTAATTTTACCTAACGTTTCCTGTGCATCCTGGGTTAACCCCAAACGAACCTGACCCGCCGCCAGTTCGTCTTGCCAAAAATAAGTCGTTGCCATTTTCTCGCTCCTATTCAAAATCTTCTGTGTCGCGGCTGAACATGTAGCTTGTATGGTGATAGCGCATCGAGAGGACCATGCCGACCGATAGCATATTTGCAAGCAGGAATGAACCCCCTTGTGAAATGAACGGTAGCGGAATCCCTGTCAGTGGCAACAAGCCGATGTTCATGCCAATATTTTCAAACACGTGGAATAAGATCATCATGATGACAC
Source organism: Lacticaseibacillus casei DSM 20011 = JCM 1134 = ATCC 393 (assembly GCF_000829055.1). Lineage (NCBI taxonomy): Bacteria > Bacillati > Bacillota > Bacilli > Lactobacillales > Lactobacillaceae > Lacticaseibacillus > Lacticaseibacillus casei. Next base: position 1,079,908 of record NZ_AP012544.1, on the reverse strand, counting down.
CAGTCGAGATGTAAGCATAAAACTCGTTCTTGGTATCGAACGTGACCCGAATCATCTGATAGATCAACATAAAGTATAACAGAATCAGCACCGCTGCGCCGACAAACCCGAATGCTTCGCCAATCACGGAAAAAATCATATCCGATTCCCGCACTGGCACCGCGACGGCCATGTGGAACGGGCCTTTTCCGGTTAACTGTCCTGAACCGATCGCCTTCATCGATTGCCATAATTGGTAACTATCGCCACTGGTGCTGCCAGATGGATTTAACCATGAATCGATTCGGGCAAATTGATACGTTTTGAAGCCGATTGAGCCGAGAAACGACCGGCCCCACGACTGCGTAACCAGCAAAATGGCCAGTGTTCCAAGTGCAGCTGCGCCTAAGGCAATCGGTAATAGAATCCGCCAATTAATGCCCGCCACCAAGGTGACCCCGGCAAAAATGGCCAGAAAGACCAACGTTGTCCCGAAGTCATTTTGCAACTTCATCAAGACGGCAATCGGAAGGGTCCACAACACCATACGGCCAATTAATTTCCAATCGTTTTGGATCGTGTGTGAATAAGCTGCATTGTGCTGGGTGACGACTCGGCTTAGCATCAAGATATATGCCGGTTTCATGATTTCCGAAGGTTGGAAACTGATTGGTCCAAGTGCAAACCAGCTTTTGGCACCGGTATTAAGCTCAGTCGCCCGATCATAAAAAATCAAAACGGCGATCATCAGAAAGATCCCGATACCATACAAATAAGGCGCAATTCGCCACAGCTGTTCTGCATCAAACCGCATGACGAAGAAGATCCCGATGCCACCAATCGCGTACCAGGCTCCCTGCATAATCGTGGCCCTGACCGGATTCTGCGAAGTCGAACCATCATGAGACGCCGCCAGATAAATTGACACTAAACCAATCAGCGCCAGCAGCATGACTGACAAAATGATGCCGTAGTCGATGCGATCGCCTTCAGAATTTGATTTAATTTCATGCGATTCCACGGCAAACCTCCTGTGAAGCTCCTGGTTTATACACTATTTTAAAAAACACTCGCTGGGCCAGGAGCTCGCCCAGTTTGCGTTCTGCCAAATCGCGTCAACCCTGATGCAAATGATATTCCGCAATCAACGCGTTGACAGCGTCATCCATACTTTTAAAGCGATTTGGCTTGTCTGAACCGGCAACGTAAGCAGCAAACCGGGTGCCATCCGGTTCAATAAACCCAATTTCCTGATCACCGATTTTTAACACCGAAACCGTGTGGCCATTGCGGGTTTCATCCGTTTGGGTGACCTTGATGTTTCTTTCTTTAGCCATGATGGCCTCCTAGCTTATGATTAAGATTTTGAATGTCGCTGAGATCCAAGTCATTTTCAGGATGCGGATTCCGCCGCAACGTGAAATAAGCCGGGACCGGATCAAGTCCACCTTTAACAAAGGGGTTGCACCGCAAGATCCGGGCAATCCCCATGAGCGTCCCTTTAATGGCGCCATGTCGCTGCAACGCCTGAATCATGTACGTCGAACAGGTCGGATAATACCGGCAGCTCGGCGGCAATAACGGGGAAATAAACCGCTGGTAGCCCCGCACCAGCCAGGTCAGGATTTGCTTCATGTCCACTCCTAACGCAGGAAATTAAAGAAATGGATCCACGTCGACGGCAAAAAAACCTTAAACGGATTACTGCCGCCCATGCCAAAACCGATCAACAGTCCTAAAATCAACGCGATCGCGGCAATGATCAGCCAAATTTTAATGTGATGGAAAATACGTTTCGGATACTCCGGGTCCATAAGCTAAACTCCTAGTACTGCCGATGATGTTCGATGTTGTCCAGTAAGACACCTGTGCCTAAAGCAACCGCGTCTAACGGATCATCAGCCAAGAGCACTGGCACCTTCAATTCCGCGGCGAATAACTGGGAGATGCCTTTCAATAACGCACCGCCGCCAGTCAACATAATGCCGCGATCGATAATATCGGCAGAAAGCTCTGGCGGGGTCTTTTCCAAGACACCTTTAGCGCCGTCGATGATCGCCATCATGGTTTCGTGCAAAGCGTCAGAAACTTCCTCCGAAGTCACCGAAACCTCACGCGGCAAGCCGGTTGCGATATCCCGACCACGAACTTCAATGGTTTCTTTAGGATCGGCGTCGTAAACCGCGCCGATTTTGATTTTAATCTGTTCAGCGGTATGCTCGCCGATAATCAGCTTGTGTTTGTTCTTCACATAAGCTGCAATCGACGAATCCATTTTATCGCCTGCTAAACGCAGTGAACGACTGGTAACAATCTCCCCCAAAGAAAGTACCGCGATGTCACTGGTACCACCACCGATATCGATCACCATGTTCCCTTGCGGCTGGAAAATATCCAAACCGGCACCAACTGCTGCTACCTTAGGCTCGAACTCAAGGTAGACATGACGGCCACCGGATTTTTCGGCCGCCTGGATGATGGCCTTTTGCTCAATGTCCGTAATGTTTGTTGGTGCACAAATCAAAATATTGGGTTTGGAAAACACGCCTTTTACATTTAATTTGTTAATGAAATATTCAAGCATTGCTTCGGTAATGTCGAAATCAGCGATAACGCCATCTTTTAGTGGTCGAATTGACCGAATGTTACCCGGTGTGCGCCCAACCATTTTATAGGCTTCTGTCCCCACCGCTAATACTTTGCCGGTATGGGTATCAATGGCGACAACGGACGGCTCATTTAAGACGATGCCTTTGCCTTTAACATTGATCAGTACATTGGCTGTCCCTAAGTCGATCCCAATATCTTTTGCCATGGGTATATATCTCTCCTCGTAAATTGACTAACTATCGCATTATAACATAGTTAAGACGAGGTTTTTATAGGAAAAGTTTAGGTAAGTTTAAAGCTGCTTGAACGAGCGATAAAAAGAAGGAGCTAACTAAATAACCTAACCCAACGGCCATGAAAAGCAACAAAACTTGCGCTTCACGGACATGGTTGGCCTTAATGAACTGCTCAAAACGCAGCGCATTCAATGCCCGGAATGCCAACATGATGAAAACAAAATGGGACACGAGCGTTATGGCGGCATTTAGGCCGATTTCCTGAAACATGCGATCACCTCATACGCTATCTTCCCGCACTTTCGGCATTCATGCAAGAGCGTGAGCAGGGCCGGTTAGAAGTCGGCTCGCGCTCACAAACAAAAAGGCACTAAAGGCAAAATCGCCTCCAGTACCTTTTTGTTCTTCATGAGTCTAATGACTGGTTTTAACATTGATCCGGTTGATGGCGCGCCGCAATGCGACTTGCGCCCGCCGCAGATCATCTTGGTTGTTTTCATTCTTGGCCTGCTCGATCCGCTTCTTAGCCCGATCACGTGCTGCTTGAGCACGGCTCAGGTCAATATCGCGTTCGCGTTCGGCTGAGTCAGCGACGATTGAGGCGACGTTATCCGAAACCTCCATGAAACCGCCGTTGACCGCAATTGAATCGTTATGATCGCTTGAGTCAACACGTTGTACGTCAACCTCCCCGATCGCTAACGGGGTGACGATTGGCTCATGGTTGGCCATGATCCCCAATTCGCCAGCAACAGAATGAACCACCAACATCTTGGCATGATGGTCGTAAACCAAACCATCAGGCGTCACGATATTGACGCGAAGAACATTGCTCGTTTCTGCCAAAACGCGTCGCCTCCTTAGTTAGCTGCAGCTTGTGCAGCTGGCTTTTCGTCAGCATCCGTGTCCTGTTCATCAGGAGCAAAGCCCATCTTCTTAGCCTTTTCGACAACTTCTTCAATGCGGCCGACTGAACGGAAGGCATCTTCCGGATAGTCATCGTACTTGCCGTCCAGAATTGCCTTAAAGCCTTTGACGGTTTCTTCAACCGGTACATATGAACCCGGTTGGCCGGTGAAACGTTCCGCAACGTTGAAGTTTTGTGACAGGAAGAATTGAACACGACGGGCACGGGCAACAATCACCTTTTCCTCGTCGGACAGTTCGTCCATCCCTAAAATAGAGATAATATCCTGTAACTCACGATAACGTTGCAAGACCCGCTGCACTTCAGTGGCCACTTTGTAGTGTTCCTCGCCGACAATTTCCGGTGTCAACGCACTGGAAGAAGATTCCAGCGGATCAACGGCCGGGTAAATACCTTGCTCAGTTAAACGCCGTTCCAAGTTGGTCGTGGCATCCAAATGGGCGAAAGTTGTCGCCGGCGCCGGATCGGTATAGTCATCGGCAGGCACATAAATAGCCTGAATGGAAGTAACCGATCCTTTTTTCGTGGATGTAATCCGTTCCTGTAACTGACCCATTTCAGTTGCCAGTGTCGGCTGATAACCAACGGCTGACGGAATTCGGCCCAGCAAGGCAGAAACTTCGGAACCAGCCTGAGTAAACCGGAAAATGTTATCGATAAACAGCAGGACGTCCTGACCTTCGACATCACGGAAGTATTCCGCGATTGTCAAACCAGTCAAGGCAACCCGCATCCGGGCACCAGGCGGCTCGTTCATCTGACCAAAGACCATGGCTGTATTCTCCAGAACGCCGCTTTCCTTCATTTCAAAGTAAAGGTCGTTCCCTTCACGGGTTCGTTCGCCGACCCCGGTGAAGACGGAGATGCCGCCGTGTTCTTCGGCGATATTATGAATCAGTTCCTGAATCAAAACGGTTTTACCGACACCGGCACCACCGAAGAGTCCAACCTTCCCGCCTCGCAGGTAGGGTTCGAGCAGATCGATGACTTTGATGCCCGTTTCCAGAATTTCAGAACTGGTATTCAAATCTTCGAATTTTGGTGCATCACGGTGGATGCTGTCACGCCGATGATCCGGTCCAAAAGCTTCGCCGCCATCGATGGGGTCACCCAATACATTGAACACGCGACCCAGTGTGTCTTTACCGACAGGCACTGAAATCGGACCGCCAGTATCTTGAACTGCCATGCCGCGCTGTAGGCCATCGGTTGAATCCATCGCGATGGTCCGCATGACGCCATCACCCAGTTCCAAGGCAACTTCCAGCACCAGCTGGGAGCCATCCTTACGGGTAATTGTCAAGGCGTTGTTGATTTCTGGCAAATTGTCATTGATTGGGAACGCTACGTCGACAACAGGACCGATCACTTGCACGATTTTACCAGTTGCATTTGGCATATTCGTCCTCCTTGAGCGTGAGTCAGCCCGGTTAGAAACCGGAGTGTAAGTGGCCTTGGGCGTGATGGCCCGAACTTGGCCATTGCGACCAAGGTCCTTACATGCAGGTTTCTGGGCTGGCGAACGCGTTATGGTGAGCGTGAGCTGGCGCGGTTTCTGCTAGCTCATGCGTTATGGTAAGCACAAACCGACTTTTCACAAGCCGGCTCACACCTGTTTATTCTAGTGCTGCCGCACCACCGACAATTTCAGTAATTTCGGTCGTAATCGCAGCCTGCCGTGCCCGGTTGAACTGGGTCGACAGATGTGAGATCAGATCATTGGCATTGTCAGTTGCGCTGCGCATGGCGGTTGTCGATGCGGCGTGCTCAGCCGTTTTCGCATCCATAATCGCACCAAAGATCAGGCTTTCCGCATACTGCGGCAAGACTGCATCCAAGACAGCGTCAAGATCAGGTTCAACCAAGTATTCAACGTTGGTGTCTTCAACTTCGCTGACGTCTAAGTCACTGATCGGCAGCATTTTCTCCGCCCGAAAAGCAGAGATTAATGTATTGACATGGTGGTTATAGCAAACGTAAAGTTCGTCAAACACACCATTATCATACATTGTCACAGCTGTTTTCACGATTTCACGAACTTCGTTAAAGGTCGGGATATCGGAAACGCCACGGTATTCATAAGCTAGATTCAAACCACGGGCCTTGAAAAAGTCCGCGCCGACACCACCGATGGCCATCATGACATAATCATCCGGGCCTTCGTGGTCGTCCTTGATCATTTCCATCATCGCTTTTAAAACCGTACTGTTATAACTGCCAACCAATCCGCGATCACTGGTGATCACGAGGTAACCTGTCTTTTTAACCGGACGTTTCTCGAGCAAACTGGCAACGGAAACAAGCTGATTCTTATTCGCCTCAGCATCATTATTCGCAGCATTAGCTAACTCAAGAAGTTGTCCTGCAGCTAAATGAGTCACAATCTGACGGACCTTATCAGCATAAAGTTGATATTTTCGGGCCCGCTTTTCGATCTGACTCAATTTGGCACCGGAAACCATCTGCATGGCTTGCGTGATCTGACCGGTTTTCTTGGTCGAGGCGATCTTGCGCTTGATATCCATTAATGATTCAGCCATGCGGCACCTCCTTAACCTTTAGCAGCAGCAAGTTGTTTGCTAGTCTGGAAGCCACCGGCAAAGGCTTTGATCTGTGCATCCAGCTTATCGGTGTCCGGTAAATTACCGGTATCCTTGATCTGCTTTAACAAATCAGCCGCATTGCTATCGAAGAAATCAAACAGTTCGTCTTGGAACCGACCGATATCTTCGATTGGAATCGGATCAAGAAAACCATGGGTCAAAGCATAGAGAATGATAACCTGTTTTTCGACCGGCAATGGCTTGTGTACTGGTTGTTTCAAAACTTCAACCGTGCGCCGACCACGATTCAGCTTGGCTTGGGTAGCAGCATCCAGGTCAGAACCAAACTGGGTGAAAGCTTCCAGTTCACGGAAGGATGCAAGATCCAGCCGCAGTGTCCCGGCAACTTTCTTCATGGCTTTAACCTGGGCATCCCCACCAACTCGGGAAACGGAAGCCCCGGCATCAATCGCCGGCCGTGTACCTGCATAGAACAGGTCACTCTGTAAGAAAATTTGCCCATCCGTGATTGAAATAACGTTAGTAGGAATATAAGCCGAAATATCGCCAGCCTGGGTTTCAATAACCGGCAACGCTGTCATCGAACCGCCGCCGAGCTTATCGCTCAATTTAGCGGCACGTTCCAACAAGCGACTGTGGGTATAGAAAATATCCCCAGGGTAGGCTTCACGACCAGGCGGACGACAGAGCAGCAAGGACAGCTCACGATAAGAGGTTGCCTGCTTGCTTAGATCATCGTACACGATCAAAACATGTTTGCCATTGTACATGAATTCTTCACCCATGGCTGCACCGGCATAAGGCGCAATATACAACATCGGCGCCGGTTCAGAAGGACCAGCCGTCAAAACGATTGTATAATCCATCGCACCGTATTTCTTCAACGTTTCGACTTGGGCACGAACCGTACTGTCCTTTTGCCCGATCGCAACGTAAACACAGATCATATTCTGATCTTTTTGATTCAAAATCGTATCAATCGCGATCGAAGTTTTCCCGGTTTTCCGGTCACCAATGATCAACTCACGCTGACCACGGCCAATCGGTACCAAGGCGTCAATCGCTTTTAATCCGGTTTGTAAGGGTTCGGATACAGATTTGCGTTGCATAACGCCAGGTGCCTTAAACTCGATCGGACGGGTCTTATCCGTCTTGATCGCGCCTAAGCCATCGACTGGCTGTCCCAGGGAATTTACAACCCGGCCAATCATGGCGTCCCCGACAGGAACTTCCATAATCCGACCGGTTCGCTTAACCTGGTCACCTTCGCGAATCTCATCGAAGTCACCTAAGATAATGATCCCGACATCATTCGTTTCAAGGTTTAACGCCATCCCGTATGAGCCATTGCTAAATTGGAGCAATTCGTTGGCCATGGCATTTTCCAGCCCAGTGGCACGGGCAATTCCGTCACCAATATAAGTAACGGTGCCAACTTCTTCGGCCGCCAAATCATCTTGATATCCTTCAAGTTGTTTTTTGATCAGAGAACTGATTTCCTCAGTCTTGATGCTCATCCGGTTCACCTCTTTACTTATCTCTAATCTGCCAGCAGTGCTGCCTTCATCTTCTCGAAGCGGTGTTTAACCGTTCCATCGATAACCGACCCGTGTGCTTGGATGCGCACGCCGCCGATGACGCTCGGATCAACGATTTGTTCCAGTTGCGTCGATTTCATGCCAAAACGCGCAGCAATGGCACTGCGCAAGGCATCGGCTTGGTCTGCTGACAAAGCAACTGCAGTCGTAACAGTCGCTGTAATAATACCGGCTTCATCATCATAAGCGCGATTGAACGCCGTGATGATATCCGGCAATGCACCGAATCGACCATATTGCTGGGTTAACTTCAATAAGTTGGCCACAAGCGAACTGGCATTCTTGGTCAAAGTCGTCATCAGGTTGGCTTTGTCATCTGCCGTAATTCGGGCATTATCAAAAATTGTCAGGATCGTCGGATTTTCTTTGAATACAGACGCTAGCGCCTGTAACTCTTCATGAACTGTCGCTACCTGATCCTGGTCATGGGCTGCTTCCAGTAATGCTTTTGCATAACGCGGTGCAACCATTTGATTAGTGACTGCCATTTGCATCACCTAACCGTTTGATGTAGTCGTCGATCAAATCTTTTTGATCAGCTGCATTAAGTTCCTTACCGATCAACTTCTGTGCGATCGTCAGACTTAAATCAGCCACATAGTTCTTGGCACTGGCCAAAGCATCTTTACGGGCTTGGTCAATGTCTGCTTGCGCATTTTTCTTCAACGTGGCGACTTCCGTATTGGCCGCGTCAACCAATGATTGTCGTTGCTTCTCGCCGTTTTCCTTGGCTTGATTGACAATCTTGACAGCATCAGCCTGGGCGTGTTGCAGTTCTTCCCGTCGCTTGGCTGCTAAAGTTTCCGCATCTTTGCGGGACTTTTCAGCATAGTCCAAGTCGCCGGAAATCTTTTGTTGGCGATCTGCCATCATTTTGGTAACTGGCTTCCATGCCACTTTCCCGACTGCAATCACCAAGATCAGAAATGTAACAAGTGTGAAGAGTGTGTCACCTAAACTCATCTTTTGCCACTCCCTTCTTTATTGATGAACTGAATTAACGGAGCATCAACATGAAGGCAACAACAACAGACAGGATCGGAACAGCTTCGATCAGGCCGACACCAATGAACATGGTACCACGCAAGGTTCCGGCCATTTCCGGCTGACGCGCCATACCTTCAAGTGTTTTGCTGATGACCATCCCATTACCGATTGAAGCACCGAAGGCAGCAATGCCGGCGGCTAGTGAGGCAGCTAAAAATTGCATAAGAAATTTCCTCCTAAATTAGTTACTCGGGTAGAACTTTGTGTGATGTATAAACCATACCAAGCGTGACGAAAACGTACGCCTGAATACTACCAATGAAGACTGAGAACCCTTGCCAAGCTATCTCGGCTACCGTTGCACTAACAAAGTTGAGTGCACCGCCGGAAAAGGCCCACTGCCGAATTAATAGAACCAAAACTTCGCCAGCGAAAATATTCCCATAAAGCCGCAAAGAAAGCGTGATAAAGTTCGTAAACTCTTCCAATAGGTTAATTGGCAAGAGAATCGGAACCGGTGACGCATATCCTTTGATGTAACCTTTGAAACCTCTGAAGACAACGCCAAAATAATGCGAAAGCACCAGAACTGTCATCGCCATTGTCATGGTAATCACCGGGGATGCTGTTGGTGAGCGGAACCAAGTATCTTTACCAATATCTAACTCGATGAATAACCCGATTTGGTTACTAATAAAAATGAACAGGAAGAGCGTAAACGCAAATAAATTAAACGTGTAGCGCTCCGAACCGGGCATCGCACTTTTGCCGATACCGTTTGTAAAGTCCATGGCCCATTCCAGTACGTTCTGCTTGCCACCTGGCCGCATTTTCAGGTTTCGTGACAGCCATAGCACCAGTAAGAATACCAGAACTGCCGAAACCAAAACACCAATGTCGTTGGTCAGGTTGAAAGTTAAGCCGAAAAGCTTGATCGAGGGATATTGTTCGTTCACAGAATTCACCTCCTTACTGAAGTGGCTTCATATCATGTGTACCATCGAAAAGATGGGGCAAGATTGCAGAGACTTCGATAATCGTTGGTTACTAGGGTAGACCCTTGAAACACAATCATTACTCTAACACCATTTCAGTGAAAAAACAAAGCACTAAAAAGAGAAACTTTGGCCGTCATAAAGGCTTTTTCACTGATTTTTTCACGGCGGCCACGGTTTTCACGGGTCTTAATGCACCCACAAAAAATCTTTTAACTAAAAATGAAAAAGGCATGTGCGTGACCACATGCCAATTCATGTCATTTTGTCCCAAAAAGTCTGTCGCCGGCATCGCCGAGACCAGGCACAATATAACCGTTTTCATTCAAATGATCATCCAGCGCGGCTGCGTAAATGTCCACGTCCGGATTAGCGGTCTGAACGGCTTTAACCCCTTCAGGAGCAGCAACCAGTACCACGAGGCGCATCGATGTCGCCCCGCGCTTTTTGAGTGCTTCAATCGCCATGTTGGCCGAGCCACCGGTTGCCAGCATCGGATCAACAATGATTAAATCCCGCTGGTCGATATCCAGCGGCATCTTAACAAAGTATTCATGCGGCTTCAGTGTCTTTTCGTCACGGTACATGCCAATGTGACCGACTTTGGCCGCTGGAATAAGGCGCAAAACGCCATCCACCATGCCCAAACCGGCACGAAGAATCGGAATAACCGCAAGTTTCTTACCGGAAAGCTGCTTTTGAACCGTTTTACCCATCGGCGTTTCGATCTCGACACTTTCCAGTGGCAGATCCCGTGTGATTTCATACACCATTAATTCCGCGATTTCGTTAGCGATTTCGCGAAATTCCTTAGTGCCGGCATGCTTATTTCGAATCAAAGTAAGCTTATGCTGAATCAACGGGTGATTTAAAACTGTAAATTTACCCATGCGAGGCCTCCTGTGTGAGCCATTTGTTTGCAAACCCTATCTATGATAAGGGATGACGGGCTGTCAGCGCAAGGACTTCTTGACGAATTTGATCCAAAGCCGGTTGATCATCGCGATGTGCAATTGCCGCACTGATGAGTTCGGCAACTCGCTTACTCTCTTCTGGCGTAAAGCCGCGGGTGGTGATGGCAGCTGTGCCGACGCGGATACCGCTGGTTTTGAACGGGCCGTTTTGCTCCCCGGGAATCTGGTTTTTGTTGGTGGTAATGTCCACTTCGTCTAATAAATCTTGAACTTGTCGGCCGTTGACGCCGTACCCTGCGACATCAATAAGTACCATATGATTATCCGATCCTCCGGAAATCAGCCGTAAATGCGGGTCTTCCTCAAAGCCAGCGACCATTGCCTGCATATTATCGAGAATCTGTTGCGTATATGCCTTGAATTCAGGCTTCAATGCTTCGCCCAGCGCAACGGCTTTGGCAGCAATCACATGATCCAGCGGTCCGCCTTGAATGCCTGGGAACAAAGCCGAATTAATGGCTTTACCATATTCAGCCTTTGCCAGAATCATCCCACCGCGCGGTCCCCGTAACGTCTTATGCGTCGTGGTCGTCACAACGTCTGAATACGGCACCGGATTCATATGCACCCCACCGGCAACCAATCCGGCAATATGCGCCATATCAACCATTAAAAAGGCACCGACATGATCGGCAATTTCGCGGAACTTTTTGAAATCAATCTCGCGGCTATAAGCCGAGGCACCGGCCACAATCAGCCGCGGCTTAATCTGTTCCGCCAGTTCCCGGATCTTGGCGTAATCCAAGCGTTCGGTTTTGGCATCCAACCCATAATGGTAAAAATGGTACTCCTGACCGCTAAAGCTGACCGGACTCCCATGGGTGAGATGCCCGCCGTCGGTCAGATCCATCGCCAAGACTTTATCGCCATCTTCTAAAAAAGCGCGGTAGGCTGCCATATTGGCCTGTGATCCGGAATGCGGCTGTACATTCGCAAACTCTGCCCCAAAAAGTTTTTTCGCCCGATCGATGGCCAGCTGTTCGGTCACGTCTATGTATTGATTACCACCATAATACCGATGGCCGGGATAGCCTTCGGAATACTTGTTGGTCAAAACCGACCCCTGAGCAGCGCGAACTGCCGGTGAAATAATGTTCTCCGAGGCAATGAGTTCGATATTATGCTCCTGACGCTCTTCTTCATGATGAATTGCGCCGAAGACTTCTGGGTCTTGTGCCATGAAATCCATGTCTCCACTCTCCTCTTGAATGCATTCATTCCTATTACCCAACAAAAAACCCGGCCCATTGCAATCGTGTACGCCGTGAAAGCCTAATGTACAAGGCTTAACGTCACGAATCCAAATAAGGCCAACTGACACTCACTGGTCAGTTGGCCTTATTATAGCAAATCAAAACGAATCTGTAGGCATATTTGGTTGATAGTGGACATTACCGGCAGATTTAAGCAGACGATTCATGTAAGCCATGCTTAATTCACTATGGGAAAATGCCTGCGCCAACACAAGTGTGACATCCGGATGAAGATCGAACCAACGCAACCCGGCAAACAAGGCGTGGGTCGCACTTTTAATGTCCTGCCCCAACGAATAACCCAGTACCGCCGAGAATTTGGCAAGAATCGGATCAGTCGCCAAAATGCCAAAAGTCTGTCCGGTCTTTTTAGCCCATTCGACTGCTTCGGGAAACTGGCCCGGATCATCGACAACCACCACTTGAGCAGACGGCGCATAGTGCTTGTACTTCATCCCCGGTGCTTTGGGCGCTTCATTTTTACCGACGTGATGAATCGCTGAATCGACTGGTCCTAAAATCGGCTCCAACTCGTCAGGGCCAATTGCACCCGGCCGCAGAATTGCTGGCGGGGTGACGGTTAAATCAACAATCGTGGATTCCACGCCGACCCGGGTTGGCCCGTCATCGAGCACGCCGGCGATTTTGCCTGCCAAATCATGCAGCACGTGATCCGCTGTGGTCGGGCTGGGTTTGCCGGAAGTATTGGCTGACGGGCCGACAATCGGAATCCCGGCTGTGGCGATTAGCTTACGCGTCAAGGCATTATCCGGATTGCGAAAAGCTGCCGTCTGCAAGCCTCCTGTCACCTTCATGGACAAGCGCCCAGGCAAAATATTCAGAATCATCGTCAACGGCCCCGGACAAAACGTCGCCATTAGTTTGGCTGCCGCGGGGGTAATCGTTGCATACTGCCCGACCATCGCCGCATCCGCCACCGTCACAATTAGTGGATTATCTGAAGGCCGGCCCTTTGCTGCATAGACTTTGCCCACTGCATCCACATTGGTCGCGTCAGCACCCAGGCCATACACCGTTTCAGTGGGAAACGCGACTAACTCGCCGCGCTTTAAAGCAGCGGCCGCTTCCGGAATATCAGATTCATGATAACGTTTTGACAAATTTTCCTGCCTCCATATTTTGTCTGTTGCTGCGTAACGCCCAAAGAACCGGTTTCGCTCCGATTCTTTATCGGAAAACGCCTAAAATTGCAGCTTGGCCATGCGCGGGTGACCGGCCATATCCTGCCGGAAAGTCACTTGCGCTTGTGGTACTTTTTCGGCAAATAACTTCTGCAATGCCGGTTGTTGCCGGTAACCGAATTCTAAATAAGCGGTCCCGTGGTCATTCAGATGCGCTGGCAATGCTTCGATAAACCGTTCAAAAAGTGCCAGACCATGATGACTGGCAAATAAGGCCATCTTAGGTTCATAGCGCAAGGTACTTTGATCCATCACGGGTGTTTCTTCAGACGCGATATATGGCAAGTTGGTCACCACAAAATCAAACCGTCCCGGCAAGTGACTAAATAAATCACTCGTCACAAATTGCGCCTGCACGTGTTGCGACTGGGCATTCTGCTCGGCAACTGCCAGCGCTGCTTCGGACACGTCACTTAGCGTCATCGCAACTTGTGGCAGCTGGCGAGCTAAGGTAATGCCGATCGCCCCGCTGCCGGTTCCCAAATCCAAACCGGTTCGCGCTGCGGTCTGCTCTTTTGCGACCCAGTCAACCAACTCTTCTGTTTCAAACCGCGGAATCAACACTGCTGACGTCACTTTGAACATCACACCAAAAAACGGCGCCACACCGGTGATATATTGCGCCGGTTCAAATTTTGCTAGCCGGGCGACATCTGCTTGAAATTGCTGCCATGATGCATCGGGCATCACGTCTTGCCGATGTAAAATTAATTGACTTGGGGTCCAGTTTGCCCGGTTCATCATGACATACCGCGCCCCATCAGGATCAACATGGTGTTCCGTCAATAACAAAGACGCCCATTTGAGCGCCTCAGCGTATGTTTTAGACATTAAGCGATTCCATCTTCTGGGCCTGATCGTGAACGATCAAGGCATCGATAATTTCGTCAAGATCACCGTTCATGATGCGATCCAATTTATTCAGGGTCAAGCCGATCCGATGATCCGTAACCCGGTTTTGCGGATAATTGTAAGTGCGGATTCGCTCGGAACGATCACCGGTTCCAATGGCATTTTTACGCGTCTGATCGTACTTTTCCTGATTTTCAGTTTCGTAATAGTCGTAAACCCGCGAGCGCAGAATCTGTAACGCGCGCGCCCGGTTTTCCTGCTGGCTGCGTTCATCCTGCATTGACACAACAATCCCGGTTGGAATGTGGGTCATCCGCACCGCCGAACTGGTTTTATTGACGTGCTGACCACCGGCACCTGACGAGCGGTAAACGTCTGTCCGAATATCTTTAGGGTCGATTTTTAGATCCACTTCATCATATTCAGGCATGACGCCAACGGTTGCCGTGCTGGTATGAACCCGGCCGGCACTCTCGGTCACAGGCACCCGTTGCACCCGATGCGCGCCGTTTTCATACTTCAGCTTGGAATAAACATTATCCCCGGTAATCATGACGACGACTTCTTTGTAGCCACCTACTTCAGTCGGCGTCGAATCAATGATTTCTGCTTTCCAACCTTGGCGTTCAGCGTAGTGCATATACATATTCAATAAGTCACCGGCAAAAAGACTGGCCTCATCGCCACCGGAAGCCCCGCGGATTTCCATGATAATGTTTTTGTCATCATTGGGATCCTTAGGCAGCATCAGGACCTTGATCTTATCTTCAAGATCGGCTTTTTGCTTTTGCAGATCGTCAAGGTCTTCTTTAGCTAGCGCTTCCATGTCCTCGTCTTTACTCTCACGAAGCACTTCTTCGCTTTCCTTGATATCGGACAAAACCTGCTTGTACTTTTTGTAGGCAGCCACGACATCCCGCATCCCGCCTTCTTCTTTCGACAAAGCCAGATACCGCTTCGTGTCGCTAATAACCTCAGGGTCCGACATTAACTCTTCTAATTCATCATAACGATCCAAAAGACCGTCCAGTTGTTCAAAAATTTTATCCATAAAAATCCTCCTGAGCGTGAACTGGCGCGGTTAGAAGTCGGAGTGTAAGTGGCCTTGGGCGTGATGGCGGTCTTGGCCATTGCGACCAAGGTCCTTACACGCAGACTTCTGCGCCGGTGAACGCGTTATAGCCGAGCGTGAACTGGTGCAACGCCAGCAACTACCCACTAATCTTGATGCTCGATCTTATCTAATGGCGGGTGGAAATAATGATGCCGGCAAACCGGGTAATACGACTCGTTGCCGCCAATCAACACCTGCTCACCTTCATAAACCGGCTTTCCATCATGAATCCGCAAATTCATAATGGCCTTTTTGGCGCAAAACCAGCAAATCGTTTTCATTTCTTCAATTTTATCTGCATACAGCAGCAGGTATTTAGAACCTTCAAATAACTCATTACGAAAGTCATTCTTTAAGCCAAACGCCATCGCCGGAATATGCAATTCATCGACAACTCGCGCAGCTTCAAAAATGTGATGCTTTTGTAAAAACTGGGCTTCGTCAATCAGCACACAGGCGGCGTGCGGATCGGTTTCCTTGATCGTTTCATACAAATCGGTTTCATGCTTAACCGGAATCGCTGTCCGTTCAAACCCGATGCGACTGGCAATCATGCCGACGCCGGCTCGATCATCCAAGGCGCTGGTCATCAGAATTACCCGTTTATTTTGTTCTTCATAATTATGCGCTACTTTCAGGATTTCAATACTTTTACCTGAGTTCATCGCACCGTATCGAAAGAAAAGCTGGGCCATGTGCCGCCTCCATCCAAAATCTCACAGCTCACAGTATAACGGATTTTTTTCGCAAAGAACACCGTGACTGCCGGTTTGCTTGTCGTTTATGCTAAAATAGTCCCATTAAGTTGAGAGGAAGAACGCCGTGGCATTTTCAGCAAAAGCCAGCCTGGCAACTGCCATTGGTCGCAGCAGCTACTGGTTCTTACACACATTTTTAAAAGGCGGGTCAAGCCTCCCCGGCAAACTCGCCAATAAAATCGATCCGCGCGTTTTGCAGGCGCTGGGTCGTGACTATGATGTCATCGTGGTGACCGGTACCAATGGGAAAACCCTGACGACGAGCTTAATCGTCAAAGTGCTCAAGCAAAAATATCAGGAAGTTTTGACCAATCCCACCGGCTCGAACATGCTGCAAGGCATCACCACCGCTTTCTTGGCGCAACCCAAACACGGACATGGCCGAGGCATTGCGGTCCTGGAAGTCGACGAGGCTAACGTTGCCCCGGTAGCTGCCCAGTTAAAGCCGAAAGCTTTTGTACTGACCAATATCTTCCGTGACCAGATGGATCGTTATGGTGAATTCTACACGACCTATCAAAAAATTCTGGACGGCGTCACCCTTGATCCTAAAGCTGTTGTGCTGGCTAACGGGGATGCGCCAATCTTCAGTTCCCGTAAGCTGCCGAATCCGGTCCACTATTACGGCTTTACGTTGACTGCTGAAGGCGATCATAAAGCCCCACCGAATACGGATGGCGTCTTGTGCCCGGTCTGTCAACATATCTTACATTATCACGCCATCACTTACGCTAACCTCGGCAATTATTTCTGCCCTAACTGCGGCTTCAAACGGCCACAACTGAAGTATCAGGTGAACACCGTGACCAAAATGACGCCGCAAAGCAGCGATTTCGTCATTGACGGTCAGCCTTGCCACATTGATATCGGCGGCACGTACAACATTTACAACGCCTTGGCCGCTTTTGCCGTTGGTCGGACTTTTGGCGTCAGCCCTGAACAAATCAGCCAGGCGTTCGCCTATGACGAGAAAGTTTTCGGCCGGCAGGAAGTCATTCAACTCGGCGATAAAAAATTAACCTTGATTCTGGTCAAAAATCCGGTCGGCTTGAATCAGGTGCTCAGTATGATCGAAACGGCGAAGCAGCCTTTTGGGTTTGCTATGCTGCTGAATGCCAATTATGCAGATGGTATCGATACCAGTTGGATTTGGGATGGGAACTTCGAAGATTTTGTTGCCAGCAAAAAAGCCGCGACATATCTGGTCGGCGGCGAGCGCTACAAAGATATTGCATTGCGGCTCACAGTCGCTGGTGTTCCGGAAGACAAGCTCATGAGTCAACCAGACCTTAGCAACGTCATCACGGAGCTGCAAAAAATGCCACAGCAGCAACTTTACGTTTTATCAACCTACACGGCAATGTTACAGCTGCGCAAGAAGTTGAGTGAAGGCGGTTATATTAAGGCAGGATTTTAAGTTGAGCCTATAAACGCCATCGTTGTATCAAAAAACAGGACCTGACTGTCAAAGGTCCTGTTTTTTTGCTGCTTTGCCACGATTGGCCAGTTATTCTTCCTTCGTTCAGGACTCGGCTGTCCCTGTATCTGGCTGATCCGCCAAAAAGCGTTGCACGAGTTGGTCGCGTTTGCTCAGAAACTCGCGATTAGGCTGTGGATGGACGCGGTTTGTCAACACGATCAGTGCCAGTTGACTTTGCGGCTGAATGAGCCAGAAAGTACCGGTATAGCCCGTATGGTACAACCACAGCCGCCCCTGAGCATCACGCCGCAGATCCCAGCCAAGGCTGCGACCGAGCTGATGGGCCGTCCAGTCACGGGTTAGCTGCTGGGCGTGATCAGGCCATGCCGATGCCTGCTTTTGCCCAAAGAAGTATTGCGTGAACATCTCCAAGTCGGCTAGACTCGCAAACAAGCCGGCCGCCCCGCTATGCCGCCCCAAGATGGCACTTTTAGGATCATGCACGACCCCGCGCCGCAAGCCGGCACTCGGATCGTAAGTCGTTGGCACACACTGTTCCGGATCCGGTTGAAACGTTGCTTTGGGCAAGCCAAGTGGACGCAGAACCTGTTGCGTGATAAGCGTTTGAATCGGTTGGTGATAGATCTGTTCCAAGGCCCATCCGACCAGCAACAAATTCACATCCCGATAAACCACTTTAGCATCGACTTCATCTGTGACGGCCAATTGCGTCATGAGGGCGTGTTTCAACGCTGGCGCCGGCAAGTCATCACGGTGCGGAATATAGCCTTCCAGCCCAGACGTGTGCGTCAATGCCTGCCGAAATGTGGTGGCATGCGGAAACGCCGGCAAAAACCGCTTCAAAGGCATCTCCGGCGCAACCAGTTTCTGATCCCAGGCCTGTAAAAAGACGGTGGTGGTGCCGATAACCTTCGTCAGGGACGCGACATCATAAAGCATCCCCGGCCGCAACGGTGCTGGCGTGGGTTGCCACTGCGCATCGCCGTCCACTCGGCTTTGCACATCTTTTCCCGTCATAAGCGCCACACTAAATCCGGGTATGATGCGTCCGGCCACCCACGCCTGCAGCTCCGCCGTGATCGCTTGAAAATCCATTCTGGCCTTCTTCCCGACGCCGAGTCACAACCATACTACGCCACGCGGAACCACAGCGTGAGCCGATTGGGACCGGCAATCATCAAAAATTGATTCTCATGATGATAATCGTAGTCCGTTAGCCCGGCTGCATCAAGGTTCATCAAGATATTCTCCATCGCCATTTTGTCTGGCAAAATAAAACTCACATAATCCAACCCATACATATCAGGCGTCGGCAATAATAACGTCGCTTCTAGCCGCAAATTAATACCAATGTGGTGACGATAATCACCTGCAGCCAAAAAGACTTCGCCGGTATTGGGGCTAGGCTTTTCCCGAAAACCGAGTCCGTCTTCCAGATAGTGACTGGTGCTGGCCAAGTCCGCCACCCGAAACTGAACGTAACCAATGGTCGTCCCGGAAGGCAACCGACCATAATCCCGCGCCGCATGTTTACCGATTTCAGCCGGATCAATGGCTTCTTCGGTTTCATCTTCCCAGTTGTACTGTCGTTCCTCTTGATACTGCTCAATCGCGCGATCAATCGTAAACGCAACGCCATTGCCTTCCGGATCCTTAGCCAAAAAGCCTTGCTGATAACCGGTTTGAAAAGCCTTCGTTACTGGCTGATCCTGCTTCACGATCCGATACGCTGCACCCAGCGCCCCCGGATTTGGCAGCAAAATCGCAAAATGATCCAATCCCGTCACCGGTTTCTGCGGTGAGAGTCCCTTAATTTGATGCAAGACAACCAAAACCTGTTGATTAATCCGGGTTCCCAAATAAATCGTATCGCCATTTTGGCGCAACAAATCCAATCGGGCAATCTGCTGATACCATTGGCTCTCCTTGGCCAAATTAGCAACTTTAAGTGCAATAAAATCCACACGCGTTTCTTCTGGCAATGCAATCCCTGCCATGTTCATCCGCTCCTTGTCTGTTTAAGCACCGATTGAGTTCCAGCTTCCCAATTCGGTCTGTTGCCATCAGCATAATGAGTCAGCTCATTTTTTGCCAACAAAAAGCTTGTGATTTGAAACAGTGGCGGTTTCTTTGCTGGTTACGACTCGTAAATGTGCTTGCCAAGTCTTGTTATTTTTCTTACAGTTATAGATAGTGGGGATGCGCGAAAAAGCGGTGAAGAAACGGGCTCACGCCCCACTTTAACGCGCTAGCCAGCCCAGAAACCTGCACATAAGAACCTTGGTCGCAATGGCCAAGGCCGGGCCATCACGCCCAAGGCCACTTATGCTCCGGTTTCTAATCGGGCTGGCTCACGCTCCACTTTAACGCGTTCACCGGCGCAGAATCCTGCGTGTAAGGACCTTGGTCGCAATGGTCAAAGACCGACCATAACGCCCAAGGCCACTTACACTCCGGCTTCTACCCGCGCCGGTTCACGCTCAGGAGGTTTGTTTTACATGAAAATATTAGGTATATACGGTGGACAAGATGCCAACGGGCTGACGGCGAGTTTGGTTAAGGTCGTTTTATCCGGTGTGGCTGCGCCTGCCACCACTGAATTTGTTGATTTAAATCAATACCAGATTCGGCCGGACGTTTCTGATCAGGCCAATCCGATACTGGACGAACTTGAAGCCAAGCTAAAAAGCGCCGATGTGTGGGTTTTAGGCACCCCAACCTACTTCGGTACGGTCGCCGGTCAGTTCAAGCAATTGCTTGACTGCATGCGTCACCGGATGACACGCATGACCAAAGAAGGCGATACGCTTCCCGGCATTTTCAAGGACAAGCATTATGTCAGTGTGACCAGCTGTTTTGCCACTGCTTTGGACAACACGTTTACGCATCAAACCGACGCGACTTTGGTGGCGATTGACAAGGCAATGACGGCGGCTGGTGTCCATAAGATTGCCGAATTGGTGCTCCCGCATACTTGGGGCATGACGACCTTACCGGAAGCCAAAATCAATCAGGCGCACGCACTGGGCACGAAACTCGCGACTTTTAAAAAGAAGGATGATGAGACTTTGAAACGTTACATATTATTATTTGGCATGATTGCGATCATGGCCTTGGCCACCATGGGCATTCAGCAAGTTTTACCGGGAGTGGCGACTAATTTCTGGTGGCGCTATGTCAGTTTTGTCGTGATCTTCTTCGTCCTACTCGCTTGTTTGCTGCATTATGCGACCTTCATGCGTCACAAGCGGCGTTAATCAGCACAGCCACGATTATGTACAAAAATAACCTCAGGGAGATCATGTTCGTCTCTCTGAGGCTATTTTTTTAATCGCATCCAGTTAAACTTTAACCTGCAACACAATCACGATTCATAAGAAAACTAAATTGCAACGTTGCCACTGAACTGGCTGTTGTACAAGTCCGCATAGAAGCCATTCTTCGCCATCAATTCGTCGTGGTTGCCGGTTTCAACAATCGAGCCGTGATTCATCACGATGATATTGTCGGCGTCACGAATGGTCGATAGCCGGTGGGCAACAACGAAACTGGTTCGGTCGGTCAGCAAGCGATTCATCGCGTGTTGAATATGAATTTCGGTTCGCGTATCGACAGAACTCGTCGCCTCGTCCAAAATCAGAATTTCCGGATCTGCGACAAATGCCCGGGCAATCGTCAGCAACTGCCGCTGCCCTTGGGAAATGTTGGAGGCTTCTTCATTCAGAATCGTATTGTACCCATCCGGCAACTGGCGCACAAAATTATCAACATGCGCTGCTTTGGCTGCGGCAAGCACTTCATCATCCGTGGCATCTTCGCGACCGTATTTCAGATTATCCCAAATCGTGCCGGTAAACAGCCAGGTATCCTGAAGCACCATGGCAAAATGCGACCGAACATCTTCCCGTTTCATGTCACGGGTATCCGTCCCATTCAGCCGGATTGAACCGCCGCTGATATCGTAGAAGCGTTCCAGCAAGTTGATAATGGTCGTTTTCCCAGCACCGGTTGGCCCGACAATCGCCACCATCTGCCCAGGCTTCACTTGCAGATTATAATCTTTCAGTAACAGCGTATCCGGCGTATAGCCAAACTGGACATGATCCATGACCAATTTGTTCGGATCATTCGGCACTGCCGGCACACCGGACGGATTGTCTTGCATATCGTCTTCGTCCAACACGGCGAAAATCCGTTCTGCACTGGCAATGGTCGACTGAATCGTATTCGCCAAATTAGCCAGTTGTGAGATTGGCTGGGAGAACTGTTGCATATATTGCAAGAAGGCTTGAACATTCCCCAAGGTGATGGTCCCGTTGGAAACTTCGATCCCGCCCATGATCGCCACAAAAACGTAACCAATGTTATTAAGGAAAATCATCAAAGGCATGATGATCCCGGAAACAAACTGAGCCTTCCATGCTGCGTCGTAAAACGCCTGGTTTTGGCCTTCAAAGTCGCGAACCTCATCATCTTCACGGTTGAAACTCTTAATAATGACCTGGCCGCCGTAAGTCTCTTCAACTTGGTTGTTCAATAACCCCAGTGCCTTTTGCTGAGCAGCAAAGAAGCGCTGTGACTTCGGAGCAACGATGCCGACAACAATTAACCCAAGCGGGATCGTCACCAGTGCGATCAAGGTCAGTTTCCAGGAAATGGTGAGCATCATCCAGATGGTTCCGACAAACATAACGGCACTCGTGACCATTTGCGTGAGGCTCTGTTGCAAAGTCGATGCGATATTATCCATATCGTTGATCGCCCGTGACATAATGTCCCCATTGCTGTGGGTATCATAATACTTGATCGGAACAGTTTTCATCTTGTATTTCAGATCTTTTCGCAGCTGGTAAACCGTGTTCTGCGAAATTCGCGTCATGATGAACTGCTGCAAGAAGCTGAATAAGGCGCTGCCCAGATAAAGGATCAACACGATCAGAATAATGTGCTTGATCTTGTCAAAATCGATCGGGTAACTGCCGACCGCTATCCCGGCTTTTTGCTCCGCCTGGCCCTTCATGACACCTTTAAAGATTTCGGTCGTTGCTTCACCTAAAATCTTCGGCGTACGAATCTGAAAAACCGTTGAGGCAATGGCTAGAACCAGCACGGCGATAATACCGATCAGGCGGTTACGCATATACCCAAATAGCCGCCCGGTCGTTTTCCAGAAGTTTTTCGGCTTTTCAACGAGACCGGCTCGACCACCTGGCCTCATTCGTGGACCGGATGATGGCCGCTTGGTTGCGGATTTTTGATTGTCTGCCATTATTTCTCGTCTCCTTCCCGAATCTGTGACTTGATAATTTCCTGATAAGTTGGGTTGGAGGCTTTCAACTCAGCGTGAGTGCCTTTGCCGACCATTTTGCCTTCATCCAAGACAACAATCGTGTCAGCATCGGCAACCGTAGAAACTCGCTGGCCAACAATCACAACGACTTTGGTTTGAATTTTTTTATCGGCTTTCAAAGCTGCTCGTAAATTGGCATCGGTTTTGAAGTCCAAGGCTGAAAACGAATCATCAAAGACGTAGATCGAAGCATCCTTCACCAAAGCACGCGCGATGGCCAAACGTTGACGCTGGCCACCGGAGAAGTTACCGCCGCCTTGTTCCACCTGGTAATCCAGACCTTCAGGATTGCTTTCGATGAAATCACGTGCTTGGGCAATATCTAATGCGTGCCAAATATCATCATCTGTCGCGTTTTCATTCCCGTATTTCATGTTGTCACGAACGGTTCCGGTAAACAGATTGGCTTTTTGCGGTACAAACGCGACTGCTTCATGCAGCTTCTTCAAGTCGACGTTTTTAACATCTTCGCCATCGACTCGGACCGCCCCTTTTTCAGCATCGTAAAAGCGCGGGATGAGATTGACCATCGTGGTTTTACCGCTCCCGGTACCGCCGATAATCGCCATCGTCTGGCCACCTTTAACATGAACGTCGATATCGCGCAACGCTGGTTCTTCAGCGTGATGATAACGAAACTGAACATGATCAAATGCCAAGTCAGGGTTAGCGGTATCCAAGGTTTTCGGTGATGCCGGTGTGGTGATCCGACTTTCCTGGGCCAAAACGTCATTCAGACGAGCCGCTGAAGCCTGCGCCCGGGGAATGAAAACAAAGATCATGGACAGCATCATGAAGCTCATCAGAATCTGCATCGCATAAGTCATAAACGCGATCAGGTTCCCGGTTTCCAGTGCCTGCTGGGCAATTAAATTACCGCCCCACCAAGTAATCCCGATATTCGTACCGCTCATGATCAGCGTCATCACAGGGAAAACTGCTGCAATAATCGAGAAGACTTTGACCGCATTATGCGTATAGTCCTGGTTGACGCCTTCAAACCGATTTTGTTCAAAATCATCCTGCCGAAAAGCCCGAATAACCCGCACACCGGTGAGTCCTTCCCGGAACACCAGGTTGATATTATCGGTTTTCTTCTGCATGGCCTTAAACAATGGCACCGCAAAATACATGATGATCAGCAAGAAAAACGCCAACAGCGGTAAGCTAATCAGGAAAACCATGGTCAGGGTGTGACTCTTTTGGTAGGCAAGGAAACTAGCACCAATTAACATAATCGGCGCCATAATCATCATCCGCAAGATTATCATCCAAACGTTTTGAATCTGTGTCACGTCATTGGTCGTTCGCGTAATCAGTGAGCTCGTCCCAACCTTATCCATTTCATCATGGGAATAGTTAATGACTTTGCGATAAATGTCCGACCGTAACTTTTGGCCCAGCTTTTGCGATGTGCGCGACGCCAAAAAAACGTTCCCCACACTAGCGAGAATGCTGAGTAAAGCAAACAAAATCATTTTCATACCGGTTGCCCAGATGTAATCAATATCACCTTTGGCAACCCCGTTGTTAACGATATCGGCCGTCAGATTCGGCAAATATAAATTGCTCATCACCTGAACAATCATGAACAAAATAGCGCCAATAACGGCTATGCCAGACATGCGCTTTTTTGCAAGTTTAAGCATAATTTCCTCCTAACAGATGCTTTTCGGACCCATACAGGCAGTCCGGTGTTGTGCGCGGCCTAATGATGTTTCTTATCACGGGCAACGCCAAATTGCAACCAGTCAAGAAGCTGATCGCTGCGTCGTTTGAGTTCAGCGACCGTAATCGGCTTACCTTCAGCCTGGTTTGAATAATAATAGGCGATCGTCTGCATGAACATACCGACAATCTGACGAATCAGTAAACTGACCTCATCATCTGTCTGAATACGAAGCCGACTGCGATCAATGCTAGTCAATAAGAAATCATGGATTTCTTGATGACCATGATGCGGCTTTAGAAACGGCGCCTTAGATCCGGCCATTTTGGCGGCGCTATGAAAATCCATGTGTAAAAAAACGTTCCGATACAAAGCCGCATGCGGCCCATGTGCCAGTGCCGTGATGGTTTTGCCGAAAAATTCCGACATGGCAGGAAACAGATCGCCGTGATGCTTCGTCATGACCTGTTGCAAAGTCAAAACGGTCCGTTGCCGCACGGTTTCCAATAAATAAAAATACAGATCCGCCTTGTCATCGAAATATTGATAGTAACTACCGCGCGGAATGCCGGCATGCTTAATAATATTACTAATACTGGTTTCATTAAATGGGGCGCGGGCAAATTCTTGATACGCCGCGTCCATTAACCGCTGTTGTTTTGCTTCCGGCAAGCGGAAGAATGTTGCTTTCGGCATGGCGACCCCCTTTCTGCTCCGAGTCCCTTAGCCCGGCTGGCTGCTGCTCGGTTATGACAATCCGTCATATGACAAGGTGTCATTATAGACGGAGCCGCGCAAAAAAGCAATCAAAAAACGATAATTTCAGTCAAAGGTCCGAAATTACCGTTTCGCCTTACATTTTAAATCAGACCGGAATCAAAATCGTCCAGCAAACTTGACGTCATTTCGCTTCATTTTTAGCGGCATCATCAGTTTCCGGCTCATCATGGCGCAAGGCCAAAATGTCCTGTTCTCGCGTCAGATTCACGCCACGGACGCGCATTTTCTGATTCACAATATCAATTCGCGTCACGCTGGTATTTTTCAACAAGCTGAATGGCAGCTTATCAGGTGCCAGCTGATAAATCAAAGCACTTAAAAGCAAGCCGTGCGAGACGACCAAAATATCGCTGTCATCCGGGCTCTGCGCATCCACCTGCTCAAAGGCTTGGCGGGCGCGCGCTAACAAATCGGGGAAATCTTCCGCTTGATGCGTCGGATCGGCGTTGCGAATTGACCGGACTAATCCCGGAAAACGTTTTGATCCGACCCAAGCCCGCCACGCCGTTGTCAGCCCATAACGGCGAATCGTCCGGGCCATAATGGCATTGCCTGGATCACCTTCTAAACCACCAAAATAATATTCGCGCAAGGCGGACAACGCCACTAACGGCAGCTTAGGTTCATGCCCGGCAAGAATCCGTTTGGCCGTTTCCAGTGTCCGCGTTCGATCACTCGAAAAGGCTTTGGCAAACGGCACCGGCTGCAATAACTCACCCAATCGATCGGCTGCATCTTGCCCTTTTGCAGTCAAATTGGCATTCGTAATCCCTTGTAGTAGCCGCGCCGCGTTCATCGACGTTTCACCATGTCTGACTAAATATAGCCTTTTGGTCATTTTTCGATACTCCTATAAATCGCGCCAATGTTCTCTCAAGACAATTCGCCGCCAGATATTTCGCCAGTTTGAAAATAGACCGGCTCACGTGCTATCTTCATCCATGGTATCATGAAATCCGTAAGCATCTTTGAATGGAGGCCTTTTTTTGATTGACGCAGCCATCATGATCCTGGCATATGCCCACGACCATCCGCAAAGCTATCACGTCCGCCAAGTCCCGTATCAAAACGTCGCCAGCATTTTACTCGACGACCGCGTGATCTTTCCTAGTCAACAACTCTTCTTTCCGCCGAATCGGTTACGGGTCATCCGGTTGCCGGAACACTTTTCCTTCAATAACCCCGAGCTTAGTGCTTGGCTATTGAGTCTACTACCTGAATTAGGCGAAGACGTTGAAACCCCGTCTACTAACCAGATGTGGATGACCACCAGCCATCTGACAAAGGCTAAGCGCCTGCTGATCGAGGTATCATTTGAATAGCGCCGTCAAAGCCGTCTTTACCCGCGGATTACGCGCGGTGTTGATGGCTTTCTTCTTATTCATCGCCAGAGCGTTTCTAACCTGGCCATGGTTAGCGTTTATGATTGCGGCTTTTTTAATCTATGCCTGCATTTGCTTTGCTTATGCCGGCTTTTTGGCGTGGACGCAGCGGCTTTGATAAAAGTGAGTATATCCGCGGCTTGCAACATCACCATGACGTGCTCACCGGCTCCTAACAGCATTTTCAGGAGCATGAAGCTTGTCTCAATCATGTCTCAATTTCCTGAAATAAATCCTTGTTTACGGTAAACGAAAAAAACAGAAACCTTTTTATCAAGGCTTCTGCTCTTATCGATAAGCTATTGTCGTATCCAGGATTGGGTAGATAGGGATCGAACCTATGATTATGGATTCAGAGTCCACTGCGTTACCACTTCGCTACTACCCAGTAACTTAACAACGAATAATATCTTAAAAAAGATTTGCGCGGTTGTCAACGACTTTTTTTACGGAGGTGCAAAAAAATTGATTCTGTCGTAAACTGTTACCAATACTTAAGAAGTGAGGCGCAAGAATGAAAATTGAATCTGCATGCTCTTCGATTCTGGTTGGTAAGAAGGCCAGTATCGACGGTTCAACGATGATCGCTCGTAACGATGATACGTTTAGTCCCTTGACACCGCAACGTTTCTATATGCACGCTGGATGGAAAGGCGAAAAATCATTACACGTCAAGTCACCGCTTAATGGGTTTGAGGCGGACTTGCCGGAAAATGGTTATCGCTATAATGCCGTTCCTAATGTTGAAAATGATAAGCTCGGCGACTACGAAGAAAGTGGTATCAACGAGCGCAATGTCGCGATGTCCGCAACCGAAAGTACTTACGGTAATGAACGGGCGTTGGGCTTCGATCCGCTTGTCAAAGACGGTCTTGATGAAGATCTGATCGTTAACATGGTGCTGCCATTCATCGAATCCGCGCGCCATGGCGTTGAATACCTCGGCCAGCTGATCAAACAATACGGTTCGCCCGCAGGTAATTCTGTCCTGTTCTCTGACAAAGACAGTGTCTGGTACATGGAAATCGTCACCGGCCATCACTGGGTCGCTCAGCGTATCCCTGACGACGCTTATGCCATTGCGGCCAATCAAGTTGCCATTCAGCAGGTTGACTTCGAAGACACCGACAATTTTGCCTGGAGCGAAGGCATTCAGGAATTTGTTGAAGACCATCATCTCAATACCGACAAAGAAGGTTGGAACTTCCGCCACATTTTCGGCACGATGAATGAAAAAGATCGCCACTATAACACGCCGCGGGTTTGGTACGGTCACAAGCTGCTCAATCCGGAAATCGCGGCAGATCCTGAATCAGCTGACTTACCGTTTATCATGCGGACCGACCATCTGATCACTCGCGAAGATATTGCCCAGATTCTTGGCAGTCATTACAACGAGACGCCTTTTGATCCTTATGGCCACGGTGCGGATGCCGACCGCTTCCGCTATCGTCCGATCGGCTTAAACCGCACCCAAAATTCCCACATCCTGCAACTGCGTAGTGACGTTCAGGAAGGCTTGGCTGCTATCATGTGGCTGGCAATCGGCATGCCGACCTTCAGTCCATATGTACCGTTCTACTGCAACGCCAATGACACGGATCCTAGCTATTCGAAAACGCCGAAAACCTTCGATCTCGACGCTGACTCCGCGTACTGGCTGCATCGCCTGCTCGATGTCCTGGTAGAGGCGCATTATACCCAATTCATTCAGGCTGATCGCGATTATCTGACAGCTCTCAATCGCGATTATCGCGAAATGCTTCAATCCTTTGACGAAGGCGCCAAAGAGCTTGGTGCCAAGGAATTAACGCAGTATCTAACCGAGGCCAACTATAAAATCGTTGCCCACACCAAGGCAGCGACTAAGGCTTTAATTAACGATTATGTCATGGAAAGTCTGAAGTTATCGAAGCTCACCTTTAACATGGATAAGAACCTTTAATCACGTTTTTTAAGCCAAAAAAGGTACCACGCATTCAATGATTTTTGAATCCGTCAATTAGAAAACATCCTTGCTGTTTTGTGAGCGAGGATGTTTTTTTATCGTTTCATATTGGCTATTTTCTCTGTTAGTGCAAAAACGCTACTTTTCGTAAAAACGCAATTGACCCCATGCCAAGGCTTGACGTACCATGACATTATTGCGTTATTGCCAAATTCGGCAGTGGCCATAATTAATCAGGTAAGGAGGCAATGTTGATGGCGCACAAAATCAGGTTACGCTGGCTGCTTACAGGAGCACTGTTAAGTAGCATCGGGATGAGTTTCATCTGGCCACCAACCAGTATTTATCTACATAATCGTCTGGGGATCTCGTTAACGATCATCGGGATTGTCTTGTTACTGAACTCACTGGGTAGCGTCATCGGCAGCATTGTTGGCGGACGTCTATACGATCAAGGGGATCCATACCGGTTAACCCTGTTCGGCGTCGGTCTCACCGGACTTGTACTCATTGGCCTGACTTTTTGGCACGGGTGGCCTGCCTATTGCATTTGGCTAACCTTACTCGGTATCGGATCCGGTTGGAACATTACCATGGTCAACTCACTGGGAACCAGTTTACGTTCAAAAGACGGCCGCTACGTTTTTACCATGTTATATTTCGCCCAAAATGTCGGCGTTGTGATCGGAACGGCTTTGGTCGGATTTGTCTATGATATCAGCGTAACCTTACTGTTTTTAATCGCTGTCATTTTATATTCATTATTCTTCACAGTCGTGCTCACAAAGTTTCGGCCAGCTGCAAAAATACCCCAGGCCCAGCCAAAAGAAGTTACCGCAACAGCAGAGAAGCCATCTTTACCAGCCGCAAACAAATTGATGCTGACGACTTTCTTCTTTGCGCTATTGGTTTTTTGGTTGATGTACCAGCAATGGTCTTCAAACTTATCGGTTTACATGACAAGCCTCGGCATTCCACTGCGCAACTACAGCTTCTTATGGACGCTCAACGCTGCGCTAATTGTGTTCATTCAACTCTTTTTGAATTGGTTCAATGAACACGTGAATGGGATTCGCATTATCTACCAAATCCTGTTTGGCCTGGTGATGGTCGCCATATCCTTCCTCATCCTCATCACTGCGCGAACATATAGCTTCTTCGTCATCGCCATGATCGCGCTAACCACCGGTGAAGCCACCGCCTCCCCTGCGATTCCCGCCTTGGTCAATGATCTGACGCCGCGCGCTATCAAAGGCCGTTATCAAGGCTTCGTAAACTCCTGGGGATCCGTTGGCCGTGCACTCGGACCGCTTTTTGGTGGCCTTGTCATCGACTGGCTCAGCTACCGCAGTCTCTTCATCATCGCAGCCATCGGCGTCTTCACTCTAGTCGCTATTCTCCTCTTCATCTGGCTAAAAACTCGCCACGACTTGGCTCGCTATCAGTAAGGTTCTAATTTTCAGTACCGACCACAAAAAAAGCCCCCATCCGCACCATTGGCAGTTAAGTTCATGCCAACGACGGATGGGGTTTTATTATGCGGCTTTGTTTGTCGCTTTTAAATTATGAATGGCTTGTTCAATCGTTCGACCAGTTCCAAAATGATTCTGGTCATGCGCATCAATCGCCACAAACAACTGGTTTTTAGTATCGAGTTGAATTCGATATTGCATGATGCCGTCGCCTCCATTTTCAATCGTTTGGTTCTGCATATTATGCGAGAACCCTACATTGTCTATGATAGAACAGTTGTCAAGGGGTAGAGAGTTGTCGAAAAAAGTCAAAAATTCGTACCATCAATCACTGTCTTTCACCATGCTGGTTAGTCAAAGCAGATTAACGTCGGCAATAGTCTCGAGGTCAATTCCAGATAATTACTACCAAGTTTTACGATCGTCAACATACACTGGTGATTTTCCTACCCGCGTCCGCAGGCATCTCTTTAAAAATTCAAGATATCAATTTGCACAAATAGAGCATTTTTCATCGATTTTGTTTAATCTGCCATTTTCACTGATCGTCAAGCTTTTTTCTGTCCATTAGCTCACGAACTGCTGCTTGATATCACGCGTCAGCTATTTTCCGCAAATTTTCGAGAACCAAAGTGCTTTTATTTTTTGCCAAAGCAATGTAAAATTTTTCGCGCGTTTCAAAATCAAGTTAGCCACTTTTATTACAAATTTGGGACAATAAAAAACATCAAGAACAGATATCCTGTATCATTGAAGTTCCAACACAAACAATGAAAGAGGTATTGTCCTGATGCATGAACAGGATATCACACGTCGTCAACCAGGTCATCATTTGTCTCAAATGGAACGCGGTAGAATTGCAGAACTTTACGCCACCGGCACCTCCAAACGCGAAATTGCTGCCAAAATTGGCGTCTGCCATCAAACCATCAATAATGAGATTGACCGAGGGACTGTCAAGCAGGCTAAGCGCATTAATGGCAAACTGATCTATCATACGGAATATAGTCCTGAAGCTGCTCAGACGCGCTATGAGACCGCACGTCTGAATTGTCATAGGCCGGATAAATTCGCCGCTACAAGCCACTTCCTGGCCTGGTACGTTAATCAGGCCAAGACTGAACACTGGTCGCCTGATGCAGCCGTTGGCGCCGCACGGCGAGCCAAGCTATTCACCCCTGAGGAGATGGTGTGCACAACCACTTTATATCGCTACATCGATGATCAACGCTTAGAAATTCGGAACATCGATCTCGTGGAGAAGGCAAATCGGCGGACCAAGCAACACAAGAGCACTAAGCATAAGCGCCTAGCCGGCCGCAGTATTGAGGAGCGTCCTAAGGCTGTCGAACGCCGCAAGCAGTTCGGACATTGGGAGATGGATACCGTTGTCGGGAAACGCAATGGCCGTGAGAGCGTCATCCTTAGCCTGATTGAGCGGAAGACTCGTTGCCAACTTCTCCGACTGATCGACGGCCGAGACTCGGACTCTGTGGAGTTTGCGTTACGAGAAATCAAGCTTGAGTGGGGTGACTGTCTGCGCACGATTACCGCAGACAATGGCCCGGAGTTCTCGACTCTGGATAAGGCCTTTGAGGACACAGATACAGACATCTTCTACGCGCATTCATACACCTCATGCGATCGCGGCTCCAACGAGGCCCACAATCGCATGATTAGACGTGACTACCCAAAAGGCGAGTCGCTGGATGATGTTAGTCCCAGCCAGGTGCTGGCTACCCAAGACCGTCTTAACGGGCTTCCCCGGAGAAAGCTAGACTACCGTGGCCCCCAGGAGTGTTTTGAGACCGAAGTGCGCCGGACTCGGCGTTCAGCACAACACGTAAGCTAAACAATGAACCACTCATAAGATAACAGGCTGTTCTTGGGAGTGTCTCAACACCCCGGCTAACTTGTTCTTGCAATTTGGGTGTAAAATTTTTCTGGATACACTAATCATAAATTGGGAGAGTAAATATTGAAAAAAATTACAGAAGCAACAATCGAACAAATAGCTAAAGTACTTGGAAGGGAATTAACAGGTTCTGAAATAACATCAATGCTCGAAAATCTTTCTCTCTACGATTTTGACAATGATCGCCGAGTATCAAACCCAAATTTAACGAATACCACAAAATGGCGTCGCATCAATGAATCAATTATCGCAAAAATCCATGATGTATATGGCAATCACGCTCCGCTTTGGAATGTTATCCAATACGTCGCCAACCCCGCTCGATACATAAAGCAACCAGGTCAGTGGCGAAATCTCCGCCAGTCAATTAACGAAATACTAATCTTTAATAGTTATGAGTTAGGTGATGATGGTCTTATAAACCAAGTCAGTGCAGCAAACACTATGACCGAAGCGCTAGAACGGACTCAATCATTATCAAATAGATTGACCCCATTAAAGCTTGACAGAAGAGTGATGATGTTCTGCCGTGAAGAACTTTTAAGAGAGGATTATTTCCACGC
Source organism: Lacticaseibacillus casei DSM 20011 = JCM 1134 = ATCC 393 (assembly GCF_000829055.1). Classification (NCBI taxonomy): domain Bacteria; kingdom Bacillati; phylum Bacillota; class Bacilli; order Lactobacillales; family Lactobacillaceae; genus Lacticaseibacillus; species Lacticaseibacillus casei. The sequence continues at coordinate 1,047,338 of NZ_AP012544.1, read as the reverse complement.
AATCTTTGAAGCAAGCAAAGGATTAATGTCCCGAATTCAATCTCTTTCTGGTCTTCAGCTAGATGGCACCCCCCTCATCGAAAAATCGTTTTCTCTCCGAGCCCCAATTCTTTTTCTTCGTAACAATCGGCTTCAAACCGCTGATGAACGGGACATGTACTTTGCAATTTCAGCCTTATTGAAAACAATCGTGTACATGTATAGAAATCCTCAAGCGCACCATCCGAAACTCTATGATGAAAAGAATATCGATGATGCCGTTTCTGCCTTTGTCATGATCTCTAAAGCTCACCGCATCTTAGACAATGTAATGGACGTTCGAGGGTGGGACGAGTAATATAATAGTTCAGATCCGACCTTTGCCCCCAAAGCAAAAACCCTCAAAACACCGTTATAAAGGCATTTTGAGGGTTCCGTTTTATCTGGTTGATTCTATTTCTCACCCGTACGGGATTCGAACCCGTGTTTCCGCGCTGAGAACGCGGCGTCTTAACCCCTTGACCAACGGGCAATGAGTGGCGCTTTATCGTACCCAAACTATTCTACAGGAAACCTTGAAAAAGTCAACTGTATTTTGGCCAATACAAAGCCATTTTGTCGACCGCAAGCGATATTGTCTTAAGTAAGCAGTTAGCCAAAGTGTCACAAAAACTGTAACCTCTTAGAAGATACATCTAGGAGGAATCACATGAAGAAGGTTGTCTTAACAATGAAAGAAGAAGAACGTTACCGAGTCATCAAAGCAGTGGTCAATGGTAAGACCTCCGTGCAACGCGCAGCCGTTAAGCTCAAGCGCTCCGAACGAACCATCTACCGACTGATCAAGCTTTACAAGCAACAAGGCAAAGACGGCTTTATCCATGGTAATGCCGGCCGTGAGCCTGCCAACAAACGCAACGCGCAACTCGAACGCCAGATCATTCATCTGTACACCAACAAGTATGCCGGTTTCAACATCGCTCATTTCCACGAGTTCTTAACCACTGCCGAACAAATCGCCATCTCCGAATCCTCACTCCGGCTCTTATTCAGACACCACCACATCCTTTCACCCAAAGCCCACAAGGCCACGAAACGTCGGGTCAAGCGTGAGTTAAAAGAGAAAGAAAAGAAGGCCAAGCTCCTATCCAAACGTGATGAAGCCACCTTGTCAGCCATCGAGGTCGTTGAAAACATCAAAGCCCATCCAGAACGTCCTCGGAAACATTATTCTGGTGAACAGGTACAAATGGATGCTTCCTGGGAGTATTGGTTTGGTACTCAAAAAACCACCTTACACGCAGCCATTGATGATCAGTCCGGGAACGTTGTCGGCGGCTACTTTGCCAAACAAGAAACACTCAGCGGCTATTATCATGTGTTTGCCCAAGTCCTTCGCGATTATGGCGCTCCAGCAGAATTCCTAACGGATCGGCGCACCGTGTTTAACAGCAACAAAAAAGAGGGCTCACCTTCGACCGAGAACCCTCTTACACGTTTCGGTTATGCCTGCCAGACACTTGGAACAGAACTTTCGGCCACCAGTATTCCGCAAGCCAAAGGCCGTATAGAACGTCTTCTGGAGACTTTTCAAGATCGGCTCACAAGTGAACTGCGGTTGCATAACATCACCACAATCGCAGATGCCAATCGGTTTTTGGTCGGCTTTATCAAGCGTTACAATGACCGCTTCGCATCTACCATCAAAAGTAGCATGTCGGTGTTTGAGAAGCAACTAACACCCAAGGAAATTGACAATATTTTGATCATTGCCAATGAACGCAGCATCGGCCACGGACATTGTGTTCGCTTTGATAACAAACGCTATCTGCCACACCGGAATGGCGAATTGGTTTACTTACCACCGCATACAAAGGTCTTAGTCATCAGAAGCTTCACGGGCAGACTTTATATGACCACTGATGATGACCAGGTGTACGATCTTTTCTGTGTGCCAAAAGAACAGTTCATGTCAGCCAAATTCGATCTTACGCCAGCTGCGGCACCAACTCCTAAACGAACCAAGAAAATCCCGGCAATTACGCATCCGTGGCGCCGCACCAACTATCGCGATTACCTTGATTCTCTTGGCATTAACAGGACAAGGGTTAAACAGTTGGTCGCCGAACGATATCCATACAAGAATTCACAAGCGATTCAAGTCTAATCAGGATCATCTCGCGTCCAGTTTTCGGACGCATGTTTTATGGAATTTACTGTCAAAGTCGAAAATCGCTTGACACTGTATTTGGCCAATACAAAACCATCTGTCGACCGCAAGCGATCCCCTCATAGCCTGGCATACTGTCCGCGCCGCACCTTGCAAACCAATGGCAGCACTTGCACAACTAATACAGTTTCTTTTGGGCCACTTGATACGCTTTAAAAGCACCAATCGTCATATCCCGATCATGCTGACTCAACGAAAGCATCTTCCCTTTCAGCCCATCGTTAATGAAGTCATAGATGGCTGCATCCCTGAAACCGATCGCAGCAGCGTCATCCGCCGCGTTGCCATAATAAACCTGTTTGATATTGGCCCAGATGATCGCACTAAGGCACATTGGACACGGCATCGCCGAAGTATAAAGCTCGCAACCGGACAGATCATGAGTTCCCGGCGCTTGCCCGGCTTTTCTGATGGCAGTAATTTCACCGTGTGCAGTCGGATCGTGATCGACCAAAACCTGATTATGAGCGCGACTCACGATCTTCCCGTCCTTGACGATGACGCAACCAAAAGGACCGCCATCTGATCCATTAACATTGACACGCGCTTCTTCATCGGCAATTTCCATAAACGATTTTTGATACATATATCTTGGTCCTCCATGACAAACTAAGCAGAGTGGTCACCTGCTAGTTGGCGCTATTTTAAATAGTCTCTCAACTAGCAATCCATGAAAATAGCGATCATTCTTGAATCTGATTAACCAGATCCGCGACAACAGCATGTGCCAGCTGACTGGTCGCAGGTGATACCGGATTCTTGCTGTCTGGATCGGCGACAGCCTGTACGAAGGCTTGAACAATTGAAGCGAAGCCACGTGTCTCCAGCATTGGCTGCCAATTCGGCGCAAATGTTTGTGACGCACCGCCACGTCCATAAACAACCAGCTGATCTAAATTCTGCACTCTTTGGACGCCACTCGGAGACGCAACTTGCGCTTCTTCAAGGTTGGTGCCGGCCTGCAAATCAATACCGGCCTCACCACGAATGCCAGGCGCGGTGAAGGTCACGCTTGCCTGTTGAAGTTGACCATCTGAAGTTGTATGCAACGCATATCGCGTGTTGGGTTTTTCAGGATAACCCGCCAACATTAGCGCTGTGTCCACTGGATGAATGAAGAGATCCCACAAGGCATGTTTTGTGTCATCAAGTGCGTCAATCCTGTTCTTGTCGACGCGCACACCGGTCTTATCTGCCACCTGGGCCAGATCCTGAATCATTGGGGCAAACCGACGATTAAACCCGACCGTCAACATCACGTGCTGGGATTCGGCCAAGTCATAAAGTTCATTAACTTGTCCCATATCGGTTGCTAGTGGCTTATCGACAAAGACATGCACGCCCTTTTCCAAAAAGTGCTTGACATATTGATAGTGAGTTTCTGTTGGCGTGTGAATCATGACCGCATCAAGCTGCTTTGCGTCTAACGCTTCCAGCGAATTCCCCGCCGCAGCCAGCCCATATTGCTTTGACAGTTGTTGTAATTTATCTTCATCGCGGGTGCTCAACAGCCACTGCACTTGATCTTGCATTTGTGCATAAACCGGTAAATATGCTTTTTGGGCAATTGAGCCCAAGCCCATGACACCAATCGTTAACATAACTTCACCTGTTCTTTCATTGATATGGATACTCTCACACTAGCACAGGCCTCTTCAAGGGTAAAGATAAGCATTTATTAGGATTTTTATATTGGCTATCTTCTAAGTTTTCTGTATAACCCTCATAATGTCTTTAGACTTTTTAATCATACAGCTCTGAAATACGATTGTCCGCGCGAAAGTCAGCATGCAGAAGCCTCTGTCGCAATGGTCGAGCTCTCCTCCAGACCGACTTATAACCGCGCTCAGTCACGCACTCTGTTCCGGGCAAACTTGAAAATTTTTGATATTTGGCTTACGGTTATTATGTAAACTAAATTAAACATTAGGTCTTCGCAGAATCTTTTCATTAAACGGGTACTGCTGCTGTAAAAACAACAGTGGCATCAGGCCTCTTTTTTCTACCCATTTTTCTGCTTGTGGCCTACATGCTCAGTATGCCAATTGATAGGAGGAACGGCTGTGAAACCTGCAAAAACTAAATTTAATGATGCCCCTGATGGCAGCATTCATCAGTATAATCAGATACTTAAATATTTCAATGACCGGCCGATCAGACTAAGCCGCGTGGTAATCGAATAACGTTTGTCTCAACCGGAATCATCGGTTATGATGGCGGCCAAACAACCATGTTGCACTTAGGCACGCTTCTGGCCGACGCGGGTTATGACGTTTATTACCTCAGCTATGTCCCGCAAAGCCAAGACGAAATGATTCAAAACGCCGAATTTAATTACCCTGGCTATAAAGGCACATGCTTGCCTATGGGCGAACTCGAATCGCACCAATCTGACATCTGGATCGCTACTTTATGGGAATCGGTTTACATCATTAAAAACAAACCCGGCTACAAGATGTACTTTGTCCAGGACTACGAACCGTATTTTTACCCTTACGGCGACCGCTACCAGATGGCCCGACGTACTTACAGTCTTGGCTTGCACATGGTGACGCTTGGGCCTTGGTGCGCCCATATGATCACAACGCATTGCCAAGTCAACAGTCCAATTGACGTCATCAATTTCCCAGTCGATGTTGCTCGATACCCATTTAAAGAACGCGACACCGCTCCATATCCAAAAAAACAGCAAATTAAGTTGGCTATTTACACCAAATGGAGCAGTCCACGTCGAGCACCTGTCACAATTCAAATTGTCCTCGAAAATTGCCGCCACCTTTTGCGAGCTAAGGGTATTGACCTCAAAATCAATTATTTCGGAACTGGCCGTAGCAAACGCTTTATTAATGGTGAGAATCTCGGAAAACTCACGCCACCAGAGCTCAATCAGCTTTATCACGAAGCCGATTTTGGCATTGCAACTTCGATGACTAATTTCTCCTTGGTTCCTTACGAAATGATGAGCGCCGGTCTTCCCTTGATTGATTTCAAAGAAGGTACTGGCAGTTACTTCTTGAAAGACAATACCTACTTCTCTTGTCATCTTGACGAGCGTGATCTTGCCAAAACGCTTCAGGCAGCATGTGCACATCCTGATATGATCACGCAGCACATTGAAAAAGCCCAAGCCTATCTGAAAACCATCAGCTGGGAACGCACCGAAAAAGATATGTTAGCGATTATCGCCAATCTTTATGCCAATGTTGACGTTGTAAAGTCATAAATTGAATCCGACGCAGTCATAAGTCAAAAATTAAGTCCGACGCTTGCCGTTGGGCTTTTTTTCTGGGAAAATAAACTTTAGAAATAAGTTCATACGAATATTTTTTAATCGCAATATTCGTACAATTGTCACTAGGGAATTTGGAGGAGAAAAATGTCAACACTGGGCAATTTATTTGTCATGCTCGGACTGATTGGTACAGTCTGGGGCACGATTCGTTTGGTGCGGCAACGCAAGCATCCATTAACGAAACGTTTCAACCTTATTATATTGATCGGCGGCATTGTGCTCATGTTTGTGGGCAGTCCGATGGTCGACACAAAACCATCAACAGCTTCATCAGCGCAAACAACCACCAAGAAACTGACTGCAAAGCAGAAAAGTCTTTTAAAATCGGAAAAAGCACGTGGCAAGGTTTTGTTAGCAGCCAAGGCTAAGAAGTCTTCAGAATTAAAGGCACTGAAGAAGGAACAAACCAAGCTGGAAGACCAGCTTGACGCCCGTGCCTCATCATCACGAGCCGTTGAAGAATCAGCATCTTCGGCAGCTTCAGAATCAGCGTCCCGGGAAGCATCAGCCAGTAAAGTCGCCGCGTCATCTGCACAGGCAGCTTCTTCATCTCAAGCTGCCGCAGCCGCTGCGGCAGCTAAACAGCAGGCAGAAGAAGCAAAGAAATCTGCAGCACAACAGCAGCAACAGCAGCAACAACAGGCTGCCACAACTCAGCAACAGGCGCCTACCAATCAAGGCGATATGAATACAGGCGATCAGGGAACGATTGTCGGCAATAGCCGTAGCAAGATCTATCATGTTCCCGGCCAGGCGGGATATCGTATGAATTCTGCTAATGCCGTTTATTTCAACACTGAAGCCGAAGCACAAGCGGCAGGTTATCGAAAGGCGCTGCGATGATGAAAAGAAAGATAATGAAATACCTCACCTCCTTAGTTGTTCTGGGTGTCCTGTTAGTCGGCTGCAGTTCTGAAAGCAGCTCAAAATCAGCCAAAACAGTGGTCGATCCGGTGGCCAGCCAGACCAAGCTTAACAAGAAAACCGCGTCAGCTATCAGCAGCCTTGACGATGCGATCACTGACAAACATGAACAGGTCAGCAAGCTCAAAACAGCCCTAAATAAGCAGGAACCAGAAGCAAAAGCATCGGAGGCCCCGAGTAGTTCTCCGGATACCAGAAACTTAGCTAACCTTGACTACACCGGCCAACAAGAAATAACCGTCAACAACAATGACCCCGCTTTTAACAAAAGTGACCTTTCCACAGCAAAGGATGCCTGGGCAACTTACAGCGATTTAGACAGCCAAAATCGCGTCACCGATGCGAATGCACTTTTGAATAAATCGCTGATGCCCTCAGCCAAACGGGAACCCCTCACCTGGAATCCAACCGGCTGGCACAACAAAAAGACAGCACACGGATGGCTCTATAATCGTAGCCATCTGATCGGTTACCAGCTGACTGGCGAAAATAACAATCCTAAGAACCTGATGACGGGAACCCAAACACTTAACAGTCCACTCATGTTAGCCCATGAGATGGATATCGCCTACTACCTTAAACAAAACAGCCAGCATTACGTACGTTATGAAGTCAAGCCAATCTTCCGCGGCAATGAGCTCGTTGCCCGTGGCGTCCAAATGCGGGCGCAAAGCGTTGGCGATGACACAGTTCGATTCAACGTTTATATCTTCAATGTTGAGCCGGGTTACACCATCAATTACGCAGATGGTACCAGTACCAAAAATTAAAACACAAGAATTCTTTACTGAAAGCCGTTAGACGACATTTGTCGGCACGGCTTTTTTCTTCGGCCATTTACAATTGTTGAAGTGGGTTCGTTCGTGATGTTCCAAATCACTTTTGGCACAGCCCCATCATTCAGCTATGATCTCACCCGCTTGCAACAATTATGACGCGGTAAATTGCTAGTAATCGGGTATAATGAAATTATGTTAAGGCGTCTTTTTAAACGCCTTTGTCAATACATTACGCCACAACAAACCCAAACCCCTTAGGAGGATTCAAATGAAAGTCATTAATGTCACGCTAAAGGTAAAACCGGAACTGACGGACAAGTATCGTCACTTCATCAGTCTGCTGGTCGAAGGATCACGTGCCGAGGCTGGCAATCTTAGCTACGATCACTTCCAAAGCCTCACCGACCCCAACAAATATGAAATCATCGAGCATTGGCAAGACGCCGCAGCTGTCGAACTACATAACCAAACGGCGCATTTTCAAAAGTTTCTGGCGGGGATTGACGACTTTTTGGCGGAACCGCTTGAGATTGTGCGGATGGATTATGCGGAGTAATTGATATTTGGGCGAAAGATACGAGTAGTTTATCGTTTTGCAAGCGAACTTTAACGTTACATGTTTCTCGCGCATTTTAGAATCAAGTTAGCCACTGTCTCAAAATTTTTTGGACAATAAAAAACATCAAGAACAGATATCCTGTATCATTGAAGTTCCTACACAAACAATGGAAGAGGATATTGTCTTGATGCAGAAACAGGATAGCACACACCGCCAAAAAGGTCAGCACTTAACATCACTCGAGCGCGGAAAAGTGGCCGGATTCCACCAAGCTGGGAAGTCCAATCGTTGGATTGCTGCTGAAATTGGCGTCTGCCCGCAGACCATTAATAATGAAATCAAGCGAGGTACAGTAGATCAGGTCAAGAAGAGTAATGGCAAGCGCGTCTACCATCGACAATACCTGCCAGAGGCTGCTCAGGCACGTTACGAGACTGCACGCTTGAGCTGCCATCGTCCTGACAAGTTCGCCAGCGTACAGGTCTTCTTAGCCTGGTACGTACAGCGAGCTAAGCAGGACAAATGGTCGCCGGATGCTTCAATCGGCTATGCCAAGCGACACAAGCTGTTTACTCCTGAAGAGCTTGTTTGTGCCTCGACTTTGTACCAGTACATTGACGACCAACGCCTAGAGATTCGAAATATCGACCTGTTGGAGAAGACTAAGCGGAAGACCTCTCACCAGCACCACACCAAGGCTAAGCGCCTGGCTGGTTGAATGGGTTGATACCATTCAGGTAGCCGGAGATTGAAACGGCTGCTTCAAAGAAGTAGATCAGATAGCCCAAGGTGTAGGCATCTTGTTTAGGAATGGAGACGGTCATAACCGGTACGCCGCCATCGGTGTGTGCCAAAACAACACCTTCATAGGCTTTGCGGTTGACAAAGGACATCTTCTTGCCAGCGAGATAGCCAAGGCCGTCAAGGTTCTGGGCGTCGTCTGGAATGGTCAGATCGCGGTTAGGTTCTTCAACCCAAACAACGGTTTCCATTAAGTTGCGCAAGCCTTCTTGGATGTACTGGCCGAGACTGTGAAGGTCGGTACTGAAGTTGGCGCTTGAAGGATATATCCCCTTTTGGTCTTTACCTTCAGATTCACCCATCAATTGTTTCCACCATTCGCCAAGGTACTGAAGCGTTGGTTCGTAGTTTTCCAGCAATTCGGTGGTGTAGCCTTTGCGATACAGGATGTTCCGCAAAGCGGCGTATTGATAAGCTTCGTTTTCTTTCAGATCAGCTGATGCATAGGCTTTGCGACCATCGCCGAGTCCGCGCATCATTTCATCGATATCGCCGCCAGCTACGGCAATTGGTAACAGACCCACCGCAGACATGACGGAGAAGCGGCCGCCAACATCATCCGGCACAACGAATTCTTCGTAGCCTTCAGCGTCAGCTTCTTGCTTCAAAGCACCCTTGGCCCGATCGGTTGTGGCGTAGATCCGTTCCTTGGCGCCTTCTTTGCCATACTTTTCAATTAACTTGGCCTTCAAAATGCGGAAAGCAATTGAAGGTTCGGTTGTCGTACCGGACTTGCTGATGACATTGATCGAGAAGTCGCGATCACCAATGATGTCGAGCAAGTCAGCCAGATAAGTACCGGAAATTGAGTTACCGGCAAAATAAACCTCTGGAAACTTCAAATCAGGATCAAGGTTGCGGAAGGTCTGGGAAAGAAAATCAACGGCCATCCGTGCGCCTAAATAAGAACCGCCAATCCCGATCGCAACGAAGACCTGTGAGTTGCCCTGAATCTTCTTGGCTGCTGCCTTGATCCGGGCAAACTCATCTTTATCATAATTAACCGGCAAATCAAGAAAACCGCGGAAATCCTTACCAGCACCGGTTCCTTCACGCAATTCCTTGTCAGCTGCAGTTACCAACGGCTGCATCTGTTCAAGCTCATTGGCATGAACGAACTTGTCCAGCTTAGATGAATCAAATTTGATGTATGACATCGTGTGCGTTCCTCCTCTAAATACGTCAATTGCCGCCAAAACTTTTGCTTTGACCGCCATCATAAAAAGATTGCGGTACCGCTTCCAAACAAAATTTTCACCAACAAAGGGCGCTGTTCAAATTCACACTCTAACAAGTTAACTTTAAAATTGAATTTGTAAAAAAGCAAGCAATCCGGCAACTTCTCATCAGATTACTTTGCTTTCATGATGCCCAGCACAACGCCGCCGAGAATGACGAGTGCCGAACCCCAGCTGACCCAGACCATTTCCTTGTGCGTCTTACGTTCGCCGAGTAAGTAAATGGAGCCAAATGTCGAAATCACGATCCCCATTTGTGAAAGCGAGTAAGAAACTGCCAACCCGACTTTCGCCATGGATAAGAGCATGAACACATTCCCGGTGCCCCAAAGCAACCCGGTCAAAATATTTTTGACAGTTGCCTTAGCAAAAGGCTGATGGCCAATGCTCATCAATAAAGCACCAATGATCATCCCCAGAGACTGCGGCATGACCACCGCCAGTGCCCCTAATTGCCCCGCATTGACGATGATGGTGTATCCGGCATACCCAGCTGTGGAAATCAGCAAGGTCCGGATGCCTTTGGACACGCCAGACGCAGAAGTGACATCATCGTTTTGTTCGCGTCGTGACGTTAACGTGGCACCAATAATCAGCAATGCCAACGCCAAAATGCCAAGCGTTACATCCCTGCCATTATGCCATTCGTGAAACAAAAGGGCACCGGCCAGTGTAGTCGCAATGAGTTGCATGCCGGTGGAGATGGGCATGGTCATCGAGACACCCATATACTTCATTGATTGAAACTGCTGGCCTTGGCCCAACGCCCAAAAAAGCCCGGAAATAATACCAAGCAGCCAGGTTTTGCTATCTAGCGCCGGGTGCATGACGAGCAAGGTTCCAACGCCGAAAACCAGCGCGCCAAACGTCATTCCCAAAGTTTGCTGATACGCATTGCCTCCAAGTTTTCCACTGACCAAACCAATGGAGCCCCAGGCAAACATCGGGATCAGCGCAAGTAAAATTACCATAACGCGCCTCTTTCTATATATCGTATGGTTAAGCTAAAAATAGAATACAGGCTAGTATTCTATCGGTTTTCCAGTAGCAAAACAACCAAAAAATCAGTTAGAAAACTAAGAGAACTTTTGGTTTAATCGATACTCGGCACGCAAAAATCTTTTCGACACCGGTTAGCGATGTAGATGCCACATGTGGTAAAAAACGTAACCCAGGATGGCGCCAATCAAATTAAAAATCACGTCGTCAATATCGGCCACCCCGCTGATCAGCAAGAATTGCAGCGTTTCAATGCTCAGGGATGTCACCAATCCGATTCCGATGGCAGAACCCAGTCGTCGCCGATGTGTACTGATCCAAGGCACGCCAAACCCTAATGGCATAAACCAGGCAATGTTCCCCAGTGATTGGTACCATAGATCAAAATGACTCGCCGCTTGCCGCAACTTCAATGTTTCAACAAGTGGCTGTAAGTTAATCACTGAAAGCGGTCGATCCCAATTAAACGTCAACTGCCATGGGTAATAAACATCACGGAAAACTGTCAACGCAAACAGTAAGATTAGATAGCCCACAAACAGGCCCAGTTTAAGCTCATGGCCAAATGATGTGCGCCGGTGAGTCGTTAGCAGCCAGAAGCACCGTAATGCCGCAAATATTAATAGGTAAAGGATCGTTTTGTCCAAACTATAAACCACCAGCCGCACCAAAGGAAAATGGTTGACGCGGCTTAATGATGTGCTGTTAATCCAATTGTAAAATGGCCCCAGAAAAAGCATCACGTTACCTCCAGTAGTCATTGTAGCAAACCACTTACCGGATACCCACCGTACATCTGGATTTCACTAACTTTTAAAGACTCCATAAGAATCGGCCAGTCTTGACTGAATTTGACTCAGTTGCGGTATGCTGTTTCGGTGCGGAAGTGTTGGCTGAAAAAATCAAAACGCATTCACCAGCCCAGAAACCTGCGTGTAAGGACCTTGGGCGTAATGGCCTAAACCCGGGCCATCACGCCCAAGGCCACTTATGCTCCGGTTTCTAACCGGCCCCGCTCACGCTCTCTTTGTGCAAACGCCTATTTGCGGGTACAATGACAAAGAACAAAGTGGAAAGGAGTTACCGCTTTGAAACGGTTACGACTCAATCGCCTTCTATTGTGGCTTCGCAACACCCGGATCGGCTTTTTGGCGCTCCTGCTTGTTTTATTGTGGGCCAAAACCCTTTTCGGCTATTTTTTTGATTTCTCGCTTGGCCTAAATGACCCGCTGCAATATACCTTGCTTATCCTCAACCCCTTAGGCACTGGCATCATTTTGCTCTCGTTGGGGCTTTATCCAAAACATGCCCGCCGCGGTTACCTGCTCGGCACCATTGTCTACATATTGAGTACCTTATTATTGCTCGCTAACGTCCTTTACTATCGTGAGTTCACCGATTTTCTGACGGTAACCACCATCCTCGGCGTTTCAAAAGTCAGCCAGGGACTTGGTGCCAGTTCACTAAGCATGGTGAAGCCACATGACATCATTTATGTGCTGGATATTGTCCTAGTTGCGCTAACTTATCTGGGTTATGGCATTTGGAACATCTGGCGCTATATCCACAATCAACCACTGAAATGGCCGCATTTTGGCTTGTCGCTTGATACCAGCCGCATGCCTTACCACTTACCGCAAGCAGTAACGGTGTTTGGTGTGGCCTTTTTTGCCTTGCTCACTGCTACCAGTGAAATGAATCGTCCGCAGCTGTTGACCCGGACCTTTGACCGCAATTACATTGTCAAATACTTAGGTTTGGCTCCATTTACCATCTATGATGCCGCCAAAACAGCCCAGAACAATCAGGTTCGCGCCCAGGCAGACAGTGCCAATCTCGATCCGGTTTTGCAATACACTCGCTCTCATTACGCCGCGCCCAATGCCAGTTATTACGGAGCAGCCAAGGGCAAGAATGTCATTATCATCCACCTTGAGAGCTTCCAGCAATTTCTGATCGGTCAGAAAATTGACGGCCAGGAAGTCACCCCGTTTCTCAATTCATTGATCAAGGAAAAGGACACGCTCAGTTTCAACAACTTCTTCCACCAAGTCGGTCTCGGTAAAACCAGTGATGCGGAAAACATGTTGGAAACCAGTACGTTCGGGATTGCCAATGGCTCGCTGTTCAGCAGTCTTGGCACGGAAAACACCTTTGAAGGTGCGCCGGCCATTCTTAAACAACGCGCGGGTTATACAAGCGCAGTCTTTCATGGTGGTTCTGCTTCTTTCTGGAACCGAGACAATGTTTATAAAAGCCTTGGCTACGATGATTACTTTTCCGGTAACTTTTATAATCATGACGAAAAGGCCGCAACGGAATACGGCATTAAAGATAAATTGATGCTGGCCGAAACGCCTAAATATCTGGAGCATCTACAACAGCCGTTTTACACGAAGATCATTACGACCAGCAATCATAATCCGTTTTATATTACGCAGGCAGATTCCGACTTTCCAGATGCTGGGACCGATGACGCAACGATTAATGGCTATTTTAAAACGGCCCATTATCTTGACGAGGCGTTACGCGAGTTCTTCAATTACCTGAAAGCCAGCGGTTTGGAAAAGAATTCACTGGTCATGCTTTACGGGGATCATTTTGGGATCAGCAACGACCGTAACACGACCTTGGCACCGTTATTAGGCAAAGATCCCAGCAAGTGGACAGCGTTTGATAATGCGCAGTTGCAGCGTGTTCCGTTAATCTTCCATATGCCGGGTCTCAAAGGCGGCGTCAATAATACGTATGGCGGTGAAATTGATGTTTTGCCGACATTACTGCACTTGCTGGGCATCAGTAGCAAACGTTACGTTCAGTTTGGTACCGATTTGCTTTCAAGCCAACATGATGATGTTGTGGCATTTCGTAACCACAATTTTGTGACGCCGAAATACACTGTTTTAGGCAGCAAGGTTTATGACAACACAACTGGCAAACTCGTGACCATGACCCCTACTTTGCAGGCGGCCATCACCAAAGACCAGAAATCGGTTGATACACGGTTAAGCCTCTCTGATGATGTGGCCAATCGTAATTTGTTGCGTTTCTATGTGCCGTTGGGGTTCAAACCGGTTAATCCGGGCCAGTATGACTACAACCAGAGTCTTAGCAAGGTCTTGTCGCTCGAACACAGTCTCGGCAGCAAGAGCACCAGCCTCTATAGCAAAAATAATGACCAATCGACAACTGGTCTGTACCAAACCGATGCGCCTGAATTAGCCGATGACACGCAACCCATCACCGATTTTCCTGAAAAAGTCCAAGCCCAGACTGAATCCTCTGCAAGTGAGTCGGAATCGAGCAGCTCAGAAACAGTCGACATTCGAACCAAACAAATCAAATAACATAGTGATTGCTCGCTTTAAGTTCACACTTTGTTCAAATTCTTTGCTTATACTGCTTATGAGGTGAACGGGTAGATGCATTTCTTTGAGCGAACGTTTTCGGGTTTCCGTTATCATCGCCGTTATTACATTGTGATGATGCTGCTGTCGGTTGCGTTCTGCTTGATCAGCATCATGCTGATGACAAGTGAAATGATCGATCAATCCGCACAAGGGGCATTTCTGCAGCGTCTTAATTCTTTTGGCGATCAAAATAAAGAAGCCATTCTGCTGAGTACGCAGGTTGGTCAGGCACATATCAAAATGGTTCAGTCTGCGCAATCATTGTTGAATCGGGTCATGATCCTCAATGGTATCTGCTGGCTGATCGGCACGGCTTGGCTATGGCATCATCGCCGCTCTGAAACCGACGCGCTTTATTTAGTAGGCAAAAGCAGTATGTCCATTGGCTTGCAGTATGCTTTTGAAGCTTTCTTTAGTTTCTGGATCAGTTTTATGATCAGTGTCTTTTTGATCATTCTGTTTAACGACCAATTGATCCAGTTTCTAACCAATGCGAACCGCTCCGTTTTTGGTCATCTGCTGCAGGAAGGCTATCAAAGTGTGGATATGAACCGGGCTTTTCGGCAATTATTTGCCCGTCACCTAACCGGATTTACTCGAGAAACTTTATTTTATTACGGCGGTAGAACGGATGAAATCACTCAACCAACCGGCTTTTTAACAACTTTAGGTAATGGGATGGCCGTGATTTTCATCACCACTCTGGGATTAGTGACCCCGCTTTCAATGATTCGCAAGCGGCGAGTCATGCCGCGTTAGGAGATTGCTATGTTATTTCAGTCAAAACAACTTGATGTGTATCGTGAGAATCTTGCGAAGCTCTTTGCACCCAAAACGATTCAGTATCTGTATGTGCCAGACGAGGAAGCACTGAACGACCTCCGTGATCAGTATATCAAGAATTTTGCGAGCGGCGGTTTGATGAAACAGCTTGCTTTTATCAGCAGCCGAGACACTGGCATTCTGGATTATCTCAGTGTCCGCAATAATCTGTACATCAATGGGCACAGCAAGAACACGGACTTTTTGCCGGAATGGCTGAATAACAACTCGCCAATCCTCGATCAGCCAGCTGCTACATTGGACACCATGCAACGGCTATACCTGCAATTTTATCGTGGCTTAGTGGGTAAAAAACGTTATTTGCTGCTAAGCGGCCGTGCTGAAGTGTTTGACCCACAAGTCACCCGTTCCTTTTTAACCGAAGCCAGTCGCGCCTTGCAGCAAACCGACAGCTGCCTACTTGTCTTGACGACAGATCAATCACTATTAAGCGCCAATCCCCAAAATGCGTGGGAACAGCCACCGGTACTATCTTTAAACGCCATTGCAAAATAATCCGGCTCATTTAAACCTGTCACTTTAAGCAAAAACCGGCTCTAGACAAATTGCTGTCTAGAACAGGTTTTTTTTGGTCTTCAATCACCAAAACGTGCAGCGGGTAAGTTATGCTAACCCAACGCGCTTGAATATTTCGTCAACATGCTTGAGGTGATAACGATAGTCAAAGGCGTCATCCAAATCGGCCTTGGACAGGCGGCCCATGATTTCAGGATCTGCCTCGAGCAACGGCCGGAAATCACGGTGCTCATCCCAGGCAACTGCTGTTTTTGGCTGAACCAGATCGTAGGCTTGCTCACGGCTCAGGCCACTTTCAATGAGTTTGAGCATGACCCGCTGACTATAGATCAAGCCGTGTGTCAAATTCATGTTTGCTTTCATCCGTTCTGGGAAGACGTCCAGATGATCAAGGATGCTGGTAAAGCGGTGCAGGATATAATCCAGCAGACCGGTGGCATCCGGCAACATGATCCGTTCTGCACTGGAATGCGAAATATCACGCTCATGCCACAGTAAAACGTCTTCTAATGCTGGCGTTTCGTAACCGCGGATGACGCGAGCTAACCCTGAGACATTCTCTGACCCGATCGGATTACGCTTATGCGGCATCGCACTGGAACCTTTTTGGCCTTTGTTAAAGTGCTCTTCGACCTCATGAACCTCCGTACGCTGCATATGGCGGATTTGCAAGGCAAAACGTTCAACCGATGTCGCAATCAATCCTAACGTCTGAATGTAATGCGCGTGCAGATCACGTGGCAGCACCTGCGTCGAGATTTCCTGCGCGCGAATGCCCAGTTGCTTGGTCACATAAGCTTCAACCGCTGGCGGCGTATTGGCAAACGTCCCCACTGCGCCGCTAATTTTACCTGCTTCAACATCACTTGCGGCATCTTCAAATCGCCGAATATCCCGATTAATTTCGGAATACCACGTCGCAACCACAAGACCAAATGTCGTCGTCTCAGCGTGGACACCATGCGTCCGCCCCATCATCACGGTATCTTTATGGGCCTTCGCCAATTTGGCCAAGCTCGCTTTTAAGGCATCCAGATCCATCCGCAAAATTTGATTGGCCTGTTTTAATAAGTATCCTTGCGCTGTGTCGACCACATCGGTACTGGTTAAGCCAAAATGAACCCATTTTTTCTCCGGTCCAAGGCTTTCGGAAACATCGCGGGTAAAGGCAACCACATCATGATGGGTCACGGCTTCGATTTCATGAATCCGATCAACATCGAATTTTGCATTGGCACGCAAGGCTTTGACATCGCTGGCTGGGATTTCTCCCAACTTAGACCAAGCTTCGGCCGCCAAAATTTCAACTTCCAGCCAAGCAGCATACCGGTTCTTTTCTGACCAAATTGCCGCCATCTCAGGGCGACTATAACGCGGAATCACAGGTTTTTTCCTCCTCTAAGGTGAGCACGACTTTTAAGATCCATGAGGTTCAGATCTATCCAATTAATAACCACTAACTGACCAATCCGCAAACTTATAGCTTGATAAAAACGTTACTGAATAACAAAATGTCCAGTTGCGTTAATACTGTCTTTGATTGCCTTTAAATCGCCAACGATTTCAATTTCACCGACTAACTCGCCGCCGTTCGGATAGAAAGCGAAGCGCCAGTCAGGCTTGATTTGAATTTGCGTCAACACCGCGTCCATATCTTTTTGCCGGAGCGGAATGCCAACCCCATCCTCAGCCAGTTCCAATTCCGGTAACGGCCAACCAAGAATGGCCCGCAGATGTAACTCGTATTCGGAAATGTCGCTGGTACTCTGCATGAGATGACCATACAACTTTGGCCCCGGGTAAACCCGTTTGACGTACAAGGTGCCATTAGCCGCCAAGAAGAACTCAAGGCTGAAGATGCCAGTGTAATCAAGTTTCTTGGTAATTTTTTCGGCAATACGCCGAATTTCCACAATAACGGCCGGATCAACGTCAGCGCGAACCGATGAGGCTTTGAGCTGATGATGGTCAAAATAATTTTGGATGACCGGACCGATGCGAATGGTCGTGCCGGCTTTTGCCACCATCACGGCCACCTCTTTGATGTTCTGCAAATAGGCTTCCAAAATATACGGACGTTGTTGTAACAGTTGCTTAGCGCGATCCACATCATCCGGTGTCGACAACAATAACTGCTGATCAACCCCCATCCCTTTTTGAATTGGCTTCAATAAGGCGGGATAGCCAATCGTATCAATCGCTTCATTGATATCGCCAGGCGTGATCACCTGGGTATAAGGCAAAATATTCATGTTGAGATCGTCAAGAAAGACTTTTTCCAGATAACGATCCTGCGTTACCGTCAAAATGTCACTTCCTGAAGGCAATTGACTCGCGGTTGCTAACTCCGCTAAGATTGCGCCGTCCACATTCTCATCGGTAAACGTCATGACCGTACTCATTTGCGTCAATTCCTTTAACGCAGTGCGGTCATCTGACTTACCTACCAATGGAATATCGGCTTTTTCAAGCGCAATATCGGTTTGCGTTGGTGCCAAAACCACAGTACGCATGCCCATCAGACTGGCGGTATCAGCCATGCGAAAAGCTGAAACTCCGCCGCCGATGATGCCAATAGTGGCTCCTGGACTAATAAATTGCGTCACATTTGTTCCTCGCTTTGACTTTATTTATCTGAATCATTTTCGTTTAAACCGCGATCAATCGGCATCTCCGGTGTCCGACTAGGTGAATTGAAAATCCAGTTCAACAACACGGCACTCAAGCTGGTCATCAAAATCCCCGACCCGAAAAGCAGTTGAATGGTCTTCGGCAAAAACTGGACGATATGCGGCTGAACGGTCACCCCTAAGCCTAGACCGATCGAGATCGCGGCAACCAACAGATTCTTATCATTTTCAAAATCGACCTGTTGCAACATCCGGATGCCTTGAACCGCCACCATGCCAAACATCACTAGCATCGCGCCCCCAAGAACCGGCGCCGGAATGATCGTGGCCAAGGCGCCGATTTTTGGCAGCAAGCCCAGAATAACCAGGAAAATGGCCGAATAGATGACCGGTTTTCGCGTTTTAATCCCTGAAAGCTGCACTAAGCCGACGTTTTGCGAGAAGGTGGTGTACGGGAAGGTGTTAAACAAACCGCCCAGCATGACTGCCAAGCCCTCCGCACGATAGCCACGTTTCAGATCGTCCGCTTCGATTTTCCGCCCAACGATATCACCTAAGGCAAAGAAAACGCCAGTACTTTCAACCATCGACGTCATCGAAATCAGAATCATCGTGACGATCGAACTCCATTCAAAATGCGGTACCCCAAAATAAAATGGCGTCGGCACATGAAACCAGCTAGCCTCGACGACTGGCTGGAAACTAACTAACCCGAAAAAGCCAGCTAAGACGGTCCCGGCGATCAAACCGACCAAAATGGCGATGGAGTGCAGAAAACCTCTCCCCCAAACGTTAATGGCCAGAATCAGCAACACCGTGAACGTGCCGACCAGCAGATTCGTCATATTGCCGAAATCTTTAGCTGTTGTGGAACCCCCACCAAGATTCTGGAAGGCGACCGGAATTAACGATAATCCGATGACCGTAATCAGTGAACCGGTCACAAGCGGCGGAAACAAAAAGCGCAGTTTTGAAAACGCTCCGCCGATCAGAAAGACAAATAAACCAGCAACAATAATGGCACCGTACATCGTCTGAAAGTTGAATTTCTGTCCGATCATGATCAACGGTGCCACGGCTTGCACCGCACAGCCTAAAACAACCGGTAATTTAATACCAAAATATTTATTGCCAAATACCTGTAAAGCAGTGGCAATGCCACACATAAAAATATCAATCGAAACCAGGTAGGTCATCTGCTCTGAAGTAAAGTGCAAAGAGGCACCGATCAGAATCGGCACCAGCACCGACCCCGAATACATGGCTAACAGATGTTGCAGCCCCAGTGCAGCCGCTTTTGGATTGGAAATGCTTTTACTTTTCATGTTTGCGCTTAGTCCTCCGGTGCAAAAATGACGTGGCCATCTTCAAACGCACTGATTCTTGCCAAAGATTCAACCCGGACATGTTTGTCATCCAACAACTTGCGGCCTTTCTGGAAGGTCTTTTCGATGACAATCCCAACGCCGCTTAATGTTGCGCCGGCTTGGGCAATGATCTCCATCAACCCTTCAACCGCTTGGCCATTCGCCAAAAAATCATCAATAATCAGCACATTGTCGTCCGCGGAAAGGAACTTGCGGGAAATCGAAATTTCATTGGAAGTCTTTTTGGTAAATGAATAAACCGTGGCAGTGTACAGATGATCCTTTAAGGTCAGACTCTTGTGCTTGCGGGCAAACACAAGCGGCTTGTGAAACTCCATCGCCGTTGCAATCGCAGGGGCAATGCCGGAACTTTCAACAGTAAGGATTTTGGTGATCGGCTCATTGCTGAAACGCCGGTAAAATTCCTTACCCAGATCGGCCATTAAATCAGGATCGACTTGATGATTCAGAAAGTTATCCACCTTCAACACATCTGTTCCGATAACTTGGCCATCCTTTTTGATCCGGTCTTCCAGTAATTTCACCACAAGCACTCCTTCTATTTGTAAATTTTCAACAAGCTTACCATAAAAAACGTTGTGGAACAATATAGCTTCGGCCATTCCCGAACGAGACAAGTAGCCGCTTTCACGACAGTAAGAGAACAAAACCCCTGTGATTTGGGGCTATTAAAGCCAAACAACAGGGATTGTACAAACATTAAAATACGAACATTCAGCTGTCATATTGTGTCAGGTTCCAAGTTTCAATCAGATGAATCAACTTTTGCGGATAATCAGGATCGGTCGCATACCCATCTGTCTGCAAAGCCGATGCTGCCGATTTGTAATCCTTGGCCGCGCGCACGGTCGCATATTGTTGAGGATTCCAGTCAGTCCCGTTAACAAATAATAGCGCGTGATCACGGATTGATGCCGTATCATCGCTGTATACCCGAAACCGTCCATCAACCGTAATCCACTTATCATTGACATATTCTTTGGTTCGTAGCACCTTGGTGTTCGCAGGATCCGTTCCTTTAATGCCGAACAGGTTATGATAATCTTTGGCCAATGTGCTTGTTCCCCAGTCGGATTCGAGAATAGCCTGTGCCAACGTAATACTGGTCAAAACGCCATACTGTTTCTGCATAGCCTGTGCAGTCGGTGCCAGTCGCTTGATAAAGGCCTCTTTCTTCGCCTTTTCAGCGGCTTTTTTATCGATACTGGCCTGCTGTTGTGAAACTTCCGCTTGACGCTGTGACCAATATGAACCGACCACCAACGTTGCCCCGACTGCAAAAAACGCCAGAACGAGCCAGGCGGCCAGCGGAATCTTTTTCAATGTAAAACGTCGGCGCTTTTTCGCCAATGGCCTTTACTCCTTCGTCTCATCTTCGCGTGTCAGTAACAACTTTCGGCGCAAAACCAGCATATCCTGTAACTTCAGTCCATCAGCATAAACAGGCTGGCTGTATTGATCAAAGAAATGTTTCCGAATCGAATCCAACCGAAACCCGCGTCGCATATAGAAGCGGAGATTATCAAAATCGACATCACCGGTGCCCACCAAAATCTCCTGATATTGCTTTGTGGCATACACTAAGCCCACGTGCCGCAATAATCCGGACGCAATGCCTTGACGGCGGCGCGCAGATGCGACCGCGAGATTTTTCAATTCAACCGTCTGCTCATCGACTGGAACAACCATCGCGACGCCGACCGGCACCTGATCATCAAGCGCAGCAAAAAGTGTCCCTGTACTCAAATAGCGGCTAAGCATGGCGGGATCTTCATCCCCCACCAATAGGAGATCTAAATATTGAATCCTTGCCTCAGGTGCCACTTCTTCAAATTTTAACATCGCGCCCCAGCCTCCATTAGCCCTATCCAAAGATGATGATTTTGTTATAGATTAGTTTACCATGGACCAATGGCTCTGATGCTACGAAACATTGTTTTTTTACGAAAAGCTAGAGAATCATCTCAGGCCATAACGCGTTCGCCAGCCCAGAAACCTGCGCCCAAGGCCACTTACACTCCGATTTCTAAGCGCTCCTGTTCGCGCTCAACAAATAAAAACCGGCTGCACTGGATGCAGTCGGTCAATGGTTTCTTTAATTAGTCTTTGTTAACGTTAACCGCTTGTGGGCCGCGATCGCTGTCTTCGACTTCAAACGTTACCGCTTGGCCTTCTTCGAGGGTCTTGTAACCGTCGCCTTGGATAGCTGAGAAGTGAACGAAAACATCGCTGCCATCTTCCCGTGTGATAAAGCCGTAACCCTTTTCAGCGTTGAACCATTTAACTGTGCCGTGTTCCATGAGAACATTCCTCCTTGCGTCATTTGACGCATGATAATATCGTGTATTTCTGTTTGGTACAAGTGGAAGAAAGTTCTGAAACCATGCAACCACGACCATTCAAAAAGTACATGTTTAGTCTACCATCACGGTAAAATCGTCGCAAGTGTCAGCACTTTCAGAAATCAATTTTGCGAGGAAATAATGTGATTGAAATTGCGCTTTAACTGTAATAAGCGGGAGAAGTCTTCCAGAAAATAAAATAAACGAGCACGGCTCTCAAACGACGCGCGATCAGTCGGCAGCGGTGAAGCCGCGAAGTTGCGCTGAATCTTTTTGACCATCGTAACTAGTTGCGTCGCCGGATTATCTTCATTCAACACACTAGCTGTCATCGACAAAGCATCGCTGATCACAGCCGCCTGCAAAACCGGCGTTTCGATTCGATCCAGGCTATCCTGCATTTGGCGTAACAGTTCATATTGATTGGCCCGCATCTCGAAGTAAGCTTGGTAATAGTCATTTTCCGACCACAACTGATTGTCACTGTGGCGATTGGCCCAAGCCACTGCAGCATCCAGCGTCATTTTCAAATCTGATAAATTCGCCCAGTTATCGGCACTTTTAAGGTGCTCCGGCCCTAGCTGTTGACTCATATGATCGATGATTTCCCGCATTTCCGCTTCGACCTGTGCCTGGAATTCCGTGATTTTGGCTTCCAGGCTCGGCATAAACAGATTTGCCACAAGCGCAACGCCGGCACCGACCGCCAGCAACAAAAGTTCATTGCGAATCCAGAACCAGCTGCAACTTTTGGCCATCATAAAATGCGTGACCAACACGGCCGTCATCACAATGCCGCTTTGCACTTCAAACACGTTGGTTAGTGGGATGAAGATTAAAAGGAAAACGCCAAACGCCAGCGCATTGTACCCCAGAACCAAGAATGCCCCGATCGCAATGACAAAGCCCAACACAGTTGCCAGCAGTCGGTAGGCAACCAGCCTGAACGATGCTTTGGTGGTATTCTGAACCGACAGAATCGTAATGATACCGGCAGCTGTCCAATATTCAAGATGTAAGGCATAAGCAATGAGCATCGCAACCGCTGTTCCCACCGCTGTTTTAACCGTTCGCATACCGATATGCATAAGCAATTCCTCCATTTGCCTTTAGTTTATCATACGTTGTTTTGTTATTAGTGTGATTGCTTCTAAGCCCGCTCACCATGTAGCCTCTAGTAATTCTTTTGTTGTTACGCTACCATAGAAAAAGAGGACTAAGACATGAAAAAATTACTGCCATTATTAGCCGTGCTAGCCTTTCTTTTTGTTGGGTGTTCGGCCACTTTAAATCAAAAAAAGCAATTGCTGACAACGACGCAGACTGTGCAAACCCAAGTGCAGCAGGAACAGCAAGCGTTGCAGGTCATCGGCTCGACGGTGAATGATTTTCCATCCACCTTTGAGAAGGCTTACCAAGATGACCCGTCGGCAGATCTAAAAAATGACGATGGTGCCGTCAAGAAATTGTTGGATAAGCGCGCCGCAGCGTTTAAATCATTGGAAGCGGCGAACACAGCGCTGACTGATGCCAATAATACCTTGACCAAACTCAATAACCAACCGTCTGAAGACATGCCACAAGCGCCGCTGAGCAAGGTGCTCACCAGTCTCAAGCTGGCCAAACTCGATCACAAAACCCTGGTTAGTTATTATCGGGAAATGTTGAGTGCCGAGGACGATTTTTTCGCGGCCACGGCTGGTAGTGACGTCTCGCAGGCGGATTTGGAAACCCAAATCTCACAACTTAATCAATATTACAGTTCACTGAATCAACAAATTGATGTCATGACCGCTAACCTGACAACAGTGACGAGTCAGAATGCCAAGTTAACTAAGGCGGTCAAAACGATGCACGACTGATGTTGACACATCACCATAACGCATTCACTTTCCGAGGAGGCTTCTTCATGCCGCAAAGCGTGGCAATTATTATCCCTTGTCATAATGAATCCGAAAATGTTCCTTTGATCTACCAAGCTTTAAAGAAAACTTTTCAAACTGACTTACCCCAGCTGCAGCCGCAAATCTGGTATGTCAACGATGGCTCGACTGACGACACGCTCGCTCAAGTCCAGCACCTGCAAGAAAGCGATGCGCAAGTGCACTACATTGATTTATCGCGGTCATTTGGTAAGGAAGCTGCCATGTACGCCGGTTTGGTCACAGCAAAAGCTGACTATTATGCAGTGATGGACGCCGACCTGCAAGATCCGCCAGCCATGTTGCCGGATATGTACGCTGCCCTTCAGGAAGGTTATGACATGGCCGGTGCCCAGCGGACAGATCGTTCCGGTGAAGCACCAGTACGGTCATTCTTTTCCAATCTCTTCTATAAGTTCATCAATCGTGTCTCCCAGACACAGATTGTTCCCGGCGCCCGCGACTTTCGGCTCATGACCCGCCAAGTGGTTGACGCGATCGTACATATGACCGAGCGTAATCGGTTTTCAAAGGGGCTTTTCAGTTGGGTTGGCTTTAAAACCAAGTACCTTCCCTACCAGAATATTGAGCGCCAACATGGTGAAACCAGTTGGTCGTTTATTGGCCTTTTGCGTTACGCCATCGATGGGATTATTGATTTTTCCGATGCGCCGTTGACCTTTGTTTCCATGATCGGCATTATCAGCTTCTTAGGCGCGTTTGCGGCACTGATATTTATCGTCATTCGGGCGGCCCTTTATGGCGATCCGACAGCAGGCTGGCCGTCCATGGTCTCGATTTTCCTCATGATCGGCGGCATTCAACTATTCGCGCTGGGTATTGTGGGTCGTTACATCGGCCGGATCTATATCGAAACCAAGCAACGCCCGATTTTTATTGCCCGTAAAATCAAATAAAACCGGCATGCAGACTTTTCAGCTCGTTAAGCGCAAAAGTCTGACACACCGGTACATTGACCATAACGCACTACTTCGGATCTTCGGAAGTGGTGCTTTTTTCTGGATCAAAATTGCGAATCGCGATAAAGATCCAGCTCAGGAAAAATATAATGGCAGCCGCCAAGGAAAGCCATCCAGTGACATGTTGCAACCGCGTGCCGGTATAGACGACCCGCACCCGGTGACTGCCAGCCGGCGCCGTGATGGTCAGGCGGGCATTTTTACCTTGGGCACGATACGGAACGACTTTCCCATCGACGGTGACGTTATAGCCGACATAGGCAAACTTAGGTAATTGCAAGACAACCGATCGCGGGCTGGTGTAGCCAAAGCGTAAATCGTTATAATGCTGGGTCAACGGGGTCAAGCGTTGAAGTTTATGTGACGGCAAAACCACGGCTTGATCTTTCTTGAAAAAGGTGGTGGGATCAAATTCCTTCGGTGCATACTCCGATCCGCCGCCAGTCGCATCGCCATAGTAGCCGGCAGCATTTTTGTCTGTCACCCGATAAGTATTGGCATTCGTCATGGTTGTATTGATTGTCGCGGCATAGCTAAACCCAACCACGCAGGCCGCCAAGACCATCCCCCATGCGAAACGTTGCGGACGCACTTTTTCTGCCACCAACAAAGCCACAGCCAGACTCAGGAATAAAGTCGTTAACTCCAAGTATCGCCACGGAAACTGAATCGTGCCTAAAACGGTCTTCCGAAACAGTGACCATGGAAAAAGATTAGTGCTTAAGAAGATGGTGACAAAACCCAGTCCTGCCGCTACTTTGACAGAACGGCTTAACTTAGGCCACCAGAGCGCTAAACCGATCGCAATACCTAGCATCAAAACGCCCATCCCCGGACGGAACGTCTGATTCACGTTTTGCATGTTGCTGGTGGAGGCATACATACTCAATGAGTTTTGAAACAAGTCGCCTAGGCTGTATTGCAGGTAATTGAGCCAAATGGTTGCGGATTCGGCAAGTTTAAGCGGCAAATGTTGCGAAATCTCCAACATAGGCAGGTAGCTGCCCACCCCCATCCATAGGGAGCTGATCGCCGCATATGCCGTATACCGCACCATCCGCCACGAAACGCGTCTTAATGCCACCAACACAAGAAACCCGCCAACCAGAAACTCGAGCACCATTACGAGCGACAACATGTGCGCGTACATCAAGCCCGTAACGCCAAAGGCCAATAAGAACCAGTTGTCCGACTGCTTTATATAGATCAGGTACATTCCGGCTGTAATGATCGGCAAAAAAATAAAGGCAAGATTTTCACCAAGCGCCCCGCGAACAAAGGCATCCAGCATCCGATAGACCGCTGTTGTATACACGACGCTGAAAACGAATGCCTCAAGCGGACGGCGGCGAATTTTCAGAAAACTGGCGTAGGCCGCCAGCACCGTCACCACCAAAATCAGCGTTTGATAACCATAGTAGGCGCTGACAACCCCGAGTCCGGCTAACCGCAGCCAAACATACGGGAGCAACATCAAGGACGGATAAAAGGCATCAAAAGCATAGCCAAAATGGCGAACTTCTTCAGGAAAAACCTTCGGAAAATACGCGCCATGCTGGACACTGGTAACGTAACTTTCCATGCGGCGCAATTGCGGCATCGTGTCGTCTTGGTGGAAAATATAGGACAGATGCAGTTGCGGCCACTGTACCAATAACACTAAAGCAATCGCCAACATAGGCAGCAGCCAGATCGCATTTGTTTTTAAAAAATCCCTGATGTCTGAACTTCTTGTTTGTGTCGCCATAAAAGCCCTCCAAACGATGATCATCGCGAACGTTCTTCTAATATTGTAACAATAACGACAGTGACGGGCGAAGTGATTTTTAAAGAATCATCAAGACTTGCAATTTAAAACGTTTTCATGTTGCCCCGGGTGCTGCACCTGGGCAGTCCCGCGTTATGATTAAGTTAATATTTAAACTTAGCTTATTTTTTATTCAGCGCGGTTTTTGCTATCATATTAATTATTAACGACTAACCGATTGCTTTTCAAAGGAGTCTTGCCCGGATATGTTGCATTTTAAAAAAACCAAAACCTGGCCGCTACTGCTTGTGAGTTTTGCGCTGACCTTTATTATCAGCCTCTGTGTTTTTGCCGCTTTAAAAATGGCCCCGTTCGGGTCGTCATCGATCCTCGCCAATGACTCGGCAGTGCAATACATCGACTTTTTTACTTATCTCAAACACGCATTGGCAGGAACCGCAGGCAAGGCGTATTCCTTTTCGAATAGTCTTGGCGGCGGTATGTATGCTAATTGGACTTACTACTTACTGAGTCCGTTTAACCTGATCTTTGTTCTTGTGTCACGGCATGAGTTGCCGGTTGCCATGCTGTTTGTGACGGCACTTAAATACAGTGCTGCAGCGGTAACGGCTCAGTGCTATGCCAGTCATCATGCCCGCGCCCGTTGGTACACGTTGGTCTTCAGTATCAGTTACGGCTTGTCTGGCTTTTTAGTGGCCAACTTTCTTAACATCATGTGGATGGACGGCGTAATTCTACTGCCATTAGTGGTCTTAGGCATTGATCGGCTGTTTGAAACGCATCGGATCATGCCGTACGTCTTGCCACTCAGTCTTAGTTTCATAACGAATTATTACATTGGTTTCATGATCGCAATTTTTGCGGTTTTATATTTCGGTTGGCGCTGGGCGATCCACCAT
Source organism: Lacticaseibacillus casei DSM 20011 = JCM 1134 = ATCC 393 (assembly GCF_000829055.1). Taxonomy (NCBI): domain Bacteria; kingdom Bacillati; phylum Bacillota; class Bacilli; order Lactobacillales; family Lactobacillaceae; genus Lacticaseibacillus; species Lacticaseibacillus casei. The sequence continues at coordinate 1,019,839 of NZ_AP012544.1, read as the reverse complement.
CAAACTCACCTGCTCCGCAAAATCGGATTATTTGCTGGCGGTTCGTTACTAAGCGGTATGCTTGCGGCTGTGGTGTTAATTCCGACTTACTTTGCCTTAGCTGCTTCCCGGCTATCAAGTGCTGGCGCGGATTTTAGTGTGAAGGCACTTTATTCGCTGCTCGATCTGCCTTCCAAGTTCATCCCCGGGAGTTTTAATTTCGACCAACTTTCCAACGGCTTACCCAATCTTTACATGGGCATGATCGCGCTGCTGGGAGCGGTGTTCTACTTTTTAGCGGCATCTATCCCGGTTCGCGAACGACTCATCTCTGGCGGCTTGACCTTGCTTCTGATTCTGTCGATTTGGCTGAATCCGCTCGTGCTTATCTGGCAAGGCTTCCGGGCCCCGGTCTGGTATCTGTACCGCCATTCGTTCATCGTGATCTTCTGGCTGCTTGTGCTGAGTCTGCGTGGATTCGCCCATCTACCATCCGTCTCCCGCTTCCGCCTCGGTATGGCCAGCATTACGACGGCAGGCTGCTTACTGATCCCGACGATTCTAAGAATGACCACCCATAAATACGTCACCGTGCTCAACCTCACCCTCGGCGGCGTCTTTTTGCTAGTTGCCGCACTCCTGCTTTATAGTATCCGCAGTCGGCTGCTACCGCAAAAATGGCTGGTCAGCGGCATCGTGATCTTGCTTGTTTTAGACATGGGCACCAATGCATTCACGAGTCTAAAAGCGATTAGCTTCGTGCCTGCAGCAGACTTTACCGTCACCAGCAAGGTTCTCCAAGCCGGTTATGACGATGCTAAAAAACTCGGATCAGGCAGCTTTTACCGAATGAATGCCGATAGCCAACGCTCCATGGATGACCCGTATCAATATAATTTTAACGGCATCAGTACCTTTTCTTCGGTACTCAACACCAGCACCATCAACACCCTAACCAATGTGGGCGCGATCGGATCAGCCGGGCGGGTCAAAAATAATGACCTTACTTGGCCTTTGGAGAGTTTGCTAGGTGTTAAGCAGCTTTTGATTGTTAACACCCAGAGTAAGAAAACCGGGACAAAAGCTTATCAGCAAGTTGCCTCCCGAATCATTTCCAACCCGCGCTACGACTTATCAGCTTATAAGCTCGTGGGCCACAATGACTACTTCAATATTTACCAAAATCCCGATGCCCTGCCGGTAGCCACCCAGATTTACCGGAAAATCCCAACTCAGGTTCAGGCCAACCCAGTGCTGCAGCAAAATGCGTATTTTGAAACGCTGTCGCCTCAAGCCAACCAGACAATGCTGACAACCAGCGACTTTTCCGGCATCAGTGTCGACAATGTCAAGCCGCTCACGACCCTGACGAACGCTGTTGCGACCAAAGTCAACAAGAAAAATGCAGCTTCGATTACGTTAACGGTCAACCCGACCAGCGAACAGCAATATCTGGTTATGGGTGAAAACATGCGCAAGAACATGGCAATCAGTATCAACAACATTCCGGTTAAAAATGACCCCGACACTGGCAGCAAAACAGTTTCAATGCCGATCAACAACACCAAACCAACCACGATCACGTTGACGTTTAACCGTGGCCTCAATCAAATTGATCTCGATCACTTTGCGTTATACACGCTCAATCGAACCGCGTTTAAACAAACGATTGCCACAGCCAAGCAAAAAGCTCCGCAACAACGCATTCAAAATGGTCGAGTTACCCTGACAACCAAGGCAAACAACAGTGGGTACGTCATGCTGACCATTCCTTATGAAAAAGGCTGGCAAGTCAATTCCAAGAATGTCACTTTGCAAAATTATCGCGGATTCATCGGCCTCAAAGTCCCCACTAGCCGTTCGACGTTCACCTTAACCTACCACACACCCGGCATCACCCAAGGCTGGTGGCTGACCATTATCGGCGTTCTGGTGGCTATTGGTGTCACCGTCTATGAATATTGGCCGAGCAAACGACGACACTTGAAGCAGACAAAACGAATTTGATCGTCATGAGTTCGCTTATCGACCAACGTAGAGGCTTTGCCTTTGCCTTGCTAGAAACGACTTCAAGCTGATAAATCTAGCTATACCTAATTTAAATAAAAATAATAGCAACCTATGATTTTGTTCATCAATCCATGGGTTGCTATTTATTTTTAAATTAATAAGTAGTAAACAAGCAAAAAATATACAGAACTTTTAGCTTACATGGTTGCGTTTTCATTGTTTGATTGCTAAAATGCAACTATCAACTGAATAAACAAGCGTATGTTACTGGTAATGCAGGCAAGACTTTGATCATCATTTTGACATCAAACGATCTTCTTAATTTTGCCTGTTTTTTCTCGCTTTAAAATTTGGTCACCCCATTAACTACATGCAAGGCCCTTCAGTTGCTAAGCTTAATGGCAAATTTCAAGAAAGGAGGAGTTGTGTGTTTCGCATCAAAAAGGTTCTTAACGTCAACGTGGTGCTTGCAGAACAAAACGGGGATGAATATATCGCCTTTGGTAAAGGCATCGGCTACCATCAAAAGGTCGGTGTCACCATCCCCGATACCGCGGTGTTCAAGAAGTTCATGCCACTAGATGACAGCCGCAAAAGCGAAATGATCCAGTCGCTTAATCGCATTCCCGCAGTTTACATCAGCATGACCTCACAGATTGTCACTTATGCCGAAGAAAAACTGCAGGCTTCCCTGCTCCCCAGCATTTATTATGCCTTAACGGATCATCTTCATTTCTCGGTTCAGCGCTACCACGCCCAACAGGCACTGGGTAATCGGATTTACTGGGAGATGAAGACTTACTATCCTGATATTTTTACCATTGGCGAATACGGCTTAACCGTTGTGCGCGATACTCTAGACGTCACGTTACCTAAGGAAGAAGCTGCCAATATCGCTTTTCATATTATTAATGCCACACCGGCTGCGACCGCCAAAGCCAATGTTTTGGAAGTCACCCAACTTGTTGACAACGTGCTGCAAGCCGTCCGCGCGCTCACCGGCGGCACCATTGCCACCACCAGCCTGCACTATGAGCGGTTCGTTACCCACATGAAATTCTTCGCTGAACGCTATCTCAGCAACACCATGCTGGAAGATGACGGCCAGTTACTGGTCAATGTGTACAGTCTGTACCCTGAGGCAGCCAAAATTGCCCTCAAAGTCGACAAAACAATCATGGCTATTTACAATAAACCGCCGACAAAAGAGGAACTGGCTTATCTCATTATTCACATCCACCGTGTGTTAATCGGTTAACCCATCGTCACGCACTCAAACAGCCCACCAAGGAGGAACCCCTATGACTGACCATCCAAAAATCACCGATCGCATCATGCAGGCAGTCGGTGGCATTGACAACATTAAAAGTCTTAGCCACTGCGCGACACGTTTGCGCTTTGTCTTAATCGATAAAACCAAGTTCAACACCCAACAACTTGAACAGATTCCCGAAGTGTTAAGCGCCGTCAGCTCAGGCGACGAATCCCAAGTCGTTGTCGGCGCCAAAGTAACCCAATACTATGCCGAAATCATGAAAAACTACGCCATTCGCGAAAACAACACCACTTCCGACGCAACCGCGAGTTCCGAAAAGAATGTCCTAAAACGAGTCCTAAATGCCATTGTCAATATCATGGCACCCATCATTACCGTTTTAATTGCCGGCGGTTTATTCAAAGTCGTCATTGCGATCATGGCGCTTTGCGGACTTGATCCCAAGAGCGTGCCTTATTTGACCTTGAGCTTCATGGCGGACGCCGCGTTTTATTTTCTCCCCTTCATGTTAGCTGTCAGTGCAGCTAAAAAATTCAATACCAACACTTATTTGGCTATGATGATGGCTGGCGTCCTGCTGCACCCTAACTTCACGGCAATGGTGGCAGCTGGCAAGCCCATTGCTTTGTTCGGCGCCCCAATTCGCCTTGCGTCATACGGCGGCAGTGTCATTCCGATCATTTTAATTGTGTGGTTCATGAGTTATGTCGAAAGGTTTGCGGAAAAAGTCGCCCCGGACATGATTAAAACGATGCTTAAGCCACTGTTGGTCGCCTTGATTACGGCACCGGTTGCCTTAATCGTCATTGGCCCGATCGGCAGCATGATGGGCGATGGCCTATACGCCGCCATCTCCGTGTTGAACCGACATGTTCCTTGGCTAGTGCCAACCCTCGTCGGTGCCTTCACACCTTTATTGGTCATGGTTGGCATGCATGTATCGCTGCTACCACTGGCTACCCTGTCAATCGGTCGATTCGGTTCCGAAACCATCATGGGTCCTGGCATGTTGGCCAGCAACATTGCCCAGGCTGGTGCTTCCGCGGCGATTGCCGTCCGTGAACGCAAAGCCCGTGGGCGCCAGATTGCGTTGTCTGCTACGGTTACCGCCTTATCCGGCATTACCGAACCCGCACTTTATGGCGTAACGCTCAAGTACAAACGCGCTTTAGCCTATGTTATCGTGTCTGGCGGTTTGGCAGGGCTGTTCGCCGGCATCAGCGGCCTTGTCCGTTATTCGTTTGGTTCGCCAGGCATTTTCACGTTACCGGTTTTCATTGGTGCCAACCCGGATAACTTCCGCAACGCCTTAATTACCGTGGCGATCGCTTTTGGTCTGACATTTATCACGACGTACTTTTTCGCTGTGGTTGCTGATTCACCGGCTACCTCAGGCGCTAAGCCAACTACCCAACAATTTAAAAGCGTGGTTGCCGGCCGGATTGTTCCGCTTAGCCAGCTTGATGACGAGGTTTTCGCTTCCGGATCACTAGGTCATGGGGTGGCCATCGACCCCGAGGCTGACACCATTACGGCACCGTGCGACGCTAAAGTGACCATGGTTTACCCAACCGGTCATGCCATGGGGCTCACAACTGCCAATGGCCAGGAAATTTTAATCCACATTGGCATCAACACTGTCAACCTCAAAGGCCGCGGCTTCAAGACTTTAGTGGAACACAATCAGGAAGTTAAAGCCGGTCAACCGCTGGTGCAGCTGGATTTGCCTTTGATTCGTCAAGAAGGGTTTGATCCAACCGTGATTGTCTTACTGATCAACACAGCTGCTCATCAGATTGACGTACACGACCAACCAACCGTCACTAACGAAGATGCTTTACTCACCCTTCGTCAACCAATGCCTGAGGCTTAAAAAGGAGCAAAGATATGACAGAAACTAATTTTCCAGAAGGTTTCCTATGGGGCGGTGCGACAGCTGCCAACCAACTTGAAGGCGCCTATGATTTGGATGGTAAAGGCCTTTCGACCAGCGACTTACTTTTAGGCGGCAGTGTCAACGTGCCGCGCAAAATCAGCCGCACCGTCGATCCGCAAGCATTTTATCCAAGTCATGACGCGATCGATCACTTTCATCGGTTTAAAGAAGATATCGCGTTGTTTGCGGAAATGGGTTTCAAGGTCTATCGATTCTCGATTGCCTGGACGCGCATTTTCCCCACTGGGTTAGAAACCGAACCTAACGAAGCTGGCTTAGCCTTTTATGATCATTTGATCGCCGAGCTGAAGCGACATGATATCGTACCATTAGTTACGATTTCGCATTTTGAGTCACCGATTGGTCTGACCAAAGCCTTCAATGCATGGGCTTCGCGTGACATGATTGCCGCGTATACCCGTTTTGCTGAAACCATCATCACCCGCTACCATCACGATGTTCGCTACTGGCTGACTTTTAATGAGATCAACATGCTAACCCAACCAATGGGTGCTTACCTGGCAGGCGGCATGTATGTTGACGACTCGGACCGATTCATCAGTCCCGATACCGACTCCGAGCAGTTGCGCTTGCAGGCGCTTCACCACCAGTTTGTCGCTAGCGCCTTGGTAACCAAGTTTGCCCATGAGCTGGACCCGCAGCTTCAAGTCGGCTGTATGCTTGCATACCGAATGCTTTATCCGTACACCAGCCATCCGGATGACATCGCCATGGTTCAACGCGCCACCGAATTCAACAATTTTTATTGCGGCGATGTCCAAGTCAAAGGCCACTATCCTTATTTCGCCCGCCGCTACTGGCGCGATCATCATCTTCATATCGACATGGCATCGGAAGATGCAGCCACGCTTGCTGCAGGGACGGTTGATTTTTATACCTTCTCCTATTACCAATCCAGCACCATGACTTGCACAGGCGAAGGCGAGAAAACTGGCGGCAACTTCTTCAGCGGCGTCAAGAACCCTTATCTGGAACGCAGCGAATGGGGTTGGGAAATTGATCCCCGCGGCCTCAGAACCGCGCTCAATCAAATCTATGACCGCTACCAAGTGCCGTTAATGGTCGTCGAAAACGGTTTCGGCACCCGCGACCAACTCGTTGAGCAAAATGCACCAAAACCGTCAATGATGATGCAAGAATCGCCTATCTCAAAGCACACATTCAAGCGATGGGTGCTGCGATCAGGGATGGCGTTGATCTCGTTGGCTATACGTCATGGGCACCGATTGACGTCATCTCAGCCAGCACCGGTGAAATGGCCAAGCGGTACGGCTATATCTATGTCGACAAACATGATGACGGTACCGGGACTTTAGCCAGGTATCGTAAGAAGTCGTTTTATTGGTATCAGCAAGTGATTCAGCATAATGGGCTTGTGTGAATTTTAAAGTGACCAAAAACCACCTGTAGACGCTTTTGAAGCTGCAGGTGGTTTTTATATATCATAATATTCAGTACTTATTCAGCCGCTAACCACGTAAGCAAAAGCGAGTTTTGCTTGTGAGAGGTCTAAATAGCCGACAAATGACCATTTTGGCGCCGATATGCAGCCGCCATGCAATGGTCACAGCATCAAAAAAATACGGATAGATCATCAAATGACCTACCCGTATTTCTTAACAGCAACGAGAGTTCGAAACCCTAGCCATCTTCAGATTCATTCAAACGTCTTCGTCCGCGTGTCTTTCAGATAGCTATCTTGCTCCATCATGCCGTTTCTTCTTCTTCAACGCCATCAATGCCGTGAGGGTCAAGAGCAGCATGCCGATAGAGGCGACTGAACTTGAACCTGCATCATCGCTGGTTTGCGGTAATTGCTTATGCATGCTTGGGTTATAAGCGCCGGAAACGCTGGTGCTCATACTACCACTTGTGCTTAAGCTGCCAGAGGTTGATGTGTTGGCGCTTGAACTCATACTCTCACTTCCGCTTGCACTCGAACTGTTGGAAGTTGAAGTACCTGAATTCGAGGCACTCGCAGAAGCTGAAGCACTGGTCGATTCGCGCTCAGAAGTTGATGTGGAATCCGACTTCGAAGTGCTTGTTGAAGCTGACTCAGAATTCCGCTTCGATTCGCTCTTAGAAGCAGATGTCGAAGCCTGCTTTGATTCACTCGTTGAAGTCGACGTTGATTGACTAGCCGATGTGCTCGTCGATTCAGATTGACTTGAATCACTGCCGCTCTCCATTGACCGACTGGTTGACTTCGAAGCCGAGGTGCTGGCCGAATCAGACCTGGAAGCCTGATCGGAACGGCTAGTTGAATCCGACTTGGAAGTGCTGGTCGAGTCTTTAGCTGAGGCAGAAGCTGAATTGCGTTCAGAGTCACTCGTCGAAGCCGATTGTGACGTCCGCGCTGATTCACTGGCGGAAGCACTCTGAGAGTCATGCTTGGAAACACTCGCTGAATTCGAAGCAGAAGTGCTCTCCGAATGACTCATTGATGTGGATGCCGAAGCATGATCTGAAGCACTGGTGGAAGCTGAATCAGAGGTGCTGGTCGATAGACTTGCTGAAGTGGACTCGGAACTATCTTTGCTGGTGCTACCGGAACCTTCCTTCGACCGACTCGTTGACTCGCCTGTCGACTGCGATTGCGACTTACTCGTGGACGCCGAAGCTGAGGCTGAAGTTGAAGCCTGTTCAGACTCGCTAGTTGACGTTGAATTCGATTCACTGACAGAAGCACTCGCGTTGTTAGAAGTTGACTGCTTTTCAGAAGTTGAAGTTGACGTCGATACCGAGTTTTGCTTGGAATAACTGTTCGAAGTCGATTGTGATTCACTCATCGACTGACTGGTAGAAGTTGAAGTAGATTGGTTGGCCGAATTACTTGCCGATTCAGAACTTGACTGGGTCGCTGACTTGGACTTCGAAGTTGATTCAGACTGACTGCCGGAGACGGATTCAGACTTACTCTCAGAAGCTTGGCTTTGTGAGGTTGATTCGGATTGACTCCTGGAAGTTGAATCTGACTGGCTTGTGGAGGTCTGCTTGGATTCACTGTACGACTTCGAAGTTGAATCAGAGTGCGATGTGCTAACCGAATTCGATTCAGAGTGACGCGTTGATGTGCTATCTGCTTCAGATGCTGAAGTGCTGGTCGACTCGCGCTTAGAAGTTGATGTGGAATCCGACTTCGAGGTGCTTGTGGAAGCTGACGTTGACGCCTGCTTCGATTCGCTAGTGGATGTCGACTTAGAGTTCTTGTTCTCTTCACTGTCTGAAGTTGAAGCAGATTGACTGGTCGAGGTACTTACCGACGTGGATTGACTAGCCGTGCTTTCACTGCCAGCGCCCTTGCTCTCAGAAGTTGAGGTTGAGTCGCTTGCTGAATCAGACTTGGATGCCTGATCAGACTGGCTCGTTGATGCTGACTTCGATGCACTCGTGGAATCGTTAGTCGATGTGGAAGCAGAATCGCGGTCAGAGTCACTTGTCGAAGCTGACTGCGACGTACGTGTTGATTCACTGGTAGAAGCACTCTGAGAGTCATGCTTGGAAGCACTCGCTGAGTTCGAAGCTGAACTGCTCTCCGAAACGCTCATTGATGTGGATGCCGAAGCATGGTCTGAAGCGCTCGTGGAAGCTGAATCAGAGGTGCTCGTCGATAGACTCGCCGAAGTGGATTCGGAAGTATCCTTGCTGGTGCTGCCAGAGCCTTCTTTTGATCGACTGGTTGATTCACTGGTCGAATCTGACTGCGACTTACTTGTCGATGTTGAAGCCGAGGCTGAAGTTGAAGCCTGTTCGGACTCACTAGTCGACGTTGAATTCGACTCACTGACCGAAGCATTCTTATTGTCAGAAGTCGACTGTTTTTCAGATGTCGAAGCCGAAGCGGATGTCGAATTTTGTTCAGAATCGCTCGTTGAACTAGACTGCGACTCACTGGTCGAAGCCTTCGTTGACGTTGAAGCTGATTGACTTGCCGAATTGCTTGCCGAATCGGAACTTGAATGGATTTCTGACTTGGACTTCGATGTCGATTCAGAGTAACTGGTTGAGGTTGAGTCAGATTGACTTGTAGATGTCTGCTTGGACTCGCTGGTCGACTTCGAGGCAGAATCCGATTGCGATGTGCTTACTGAATTCGATTCAGATTGCCGCGCTGACGTGCTATCTGCTGTGGATGTGGAAGCACTGGTCGATTCGCGCTTAGAAGTTGATGTGGAATCCGATTGCGATGTGCTCGTTGAACTAGACGTCGAAGCTTGTTTCGATTCACTCATCGAAGCTGAGTTGGACGCCTTTTTAGATTCACTGTCGGATGTAGAAGCAGAATCACTGGTTGAAGTGCTTACCGAAGTTGACTGACTAGCGGTGCTTTCACTGCCGGCACCCTTGCTCTCGGAAGTCGAGGTTGAATCGCTGGCTGAATCGGACTTAGATGCCCGATCAGACTGGCTTGTAGACTCTGACTTCGATGCACTCGTGGAATCATTAGCCGATGTGGAAGTTGAATCACGGTCAGAGTCACTGGTTGAAGCTGACTGTGACGTCTGTGTCGAAGCACTGGTCGAAGTACTCTGTGAATCACGCTTGGAAGCACTCGCCGACTGTGATGCCGAAGTACTTTCGGAAACACTCAATGACGTGGATGTCGAAGCATGGTCTGAAGCACTGGTGGAAGCTGAATCAGAGGTGCTGGTCGATAGACTCGCCGAAGTGGATGCGGAAGTATCTTTGTTGGTGCTGCCAGAGTCTTCTTTTGACCGACTGGTTGATTCACTCGTCGAATCTGCCTTTGACTTACTTGTCGAGGTTGAAGCTGAGGCCGAAGTGGACGCCTGTTCTGACTCACTGGTGGAAGTTGAGTTGGACTCGCTGACCGATGCATTCTTATTGTCAGAAGTCGATTGCTCTTCAGATGCCGATGCCGAAGCGGATGTCGAATTTTGTTCAGAATCGCTCGTTGAACTAGACTGCGACTCACTGGTCGAAGCCTTCGTAGATGTCGAAGCAGATTGACTGGCCGAATTGCTTGCCGAGTTAGAGTTCGATTTAATTTCCGACTTAGATTTAGACGTTGATTCAGAATAGCTCGTTGACATCGACTCAGATTTCACACTGCTATCTGAGGTTGATACCGATTCTGACTGTGATTTACTTGTCGAATCAGAAATACTTGCCGAAGCAGAATTTGATTCACGAGTTGAAGTCGATGCGGAAAGTGATGTCGATGTTGATGCAGACTTAGACTCGTCACGACGCTCTGACAAACTCTTAGATGCCGAAGTTGAAGCGCTAACTGATCCGCTTTCGGAAGCTGTTTTTGACTTATCTGCCGAATTAGATGTGGCATCACGCTGAGAATCGCTTGTAGAAACAGATTCAGAGCTCCGTGTTGATTCACTCGTCGAAACTGAAACCGAAGTACTTGCAGACGTGCTTGCCGACTGCGAAATGCTTGCACCGCTGTTGTTGCCGTTGCGCGAGTCGCTTTCTGAAGCAGAGAGACTCTCACTTACAGAGTTGGAATCAGACTTAACATCCGATTCACTCGTGGAACCAGAAGCTGAAGTCGAGATCGAAACGCTGGCTGATGTTGAAGCCGACTTACGATCAGAGCCACTTGCAATTGACGACGTGTTTTCATATTGTGATTCACTTGTTGAAGCACTGATTGAATCTTTGTCAGAGGTACTTGCCGATTCAGAAGCAGAAACACTGCCTGACAAACTAGCCGATTCGGACTGAGATGCCCGGTTCGACTCACTTGATGATGTGGAAGTTGACATACTCGTCGAGTGACTTGCTGAATCCGACTCAGAAACATCTTTGGACGTACTCTTTGTCGTGCATTCCTTCGCAGATGTCGAAGCCGACATACTCGTCGAAGTGCTTGCCGAGTTTGAGGTATCTGCCCGACTAGATTCACTCATTGAGACTGAAGTCGACTCACTGGTTGATTGGCTCGATTGGGCAGACTCCGACTGTTTCTTTGAATCTGATGCAGAAACGGATTCTGATTGGATCTTAGATGTACTTTGTGAAATTGAATTCGATTCGGTTGCTGACTCGCTGGCAGACAATGAAGCAGACGTACTTGTCGAGGTGCTTGCAGAAGCAGAAGTCGAAGTCCGTTCAGAGTCAGACATTGATGTAGATTCAGAAGCACTCGTTGACTGTTTAGAATAGTCCGGTGCTGAATAAACGTTGAAGCTGTCAGTAAATTGTTTCTTGTCTGACTGACGGGTGAAGACTAACGTGCCGGCATTTTTATGCATGCCTTCTGTTTGAAGGGTCTTCTGAGCGTCATCGGACCAATCAATCGTGAAGGTACCAACGCCGTCAATCGTCCCGGTGCCGTCATTATTCCAGGTAACCTGATCAGCCGTGTAAACAACGCCATTAACAACAACGGCATCAAAGGCGTCCTTTGCAGTCGGAAGGTCATGACCAATGGTGTAGCCGATATTCTTTTTACTATCGACTTGCGCATCTGTGGACGCATTAGTGGTCGAATGGACATTTAACGCACCTGCTGCCGTGTATTTATCGGATAACGTTACCTCAACATTAGCCGCATTTGAATGCAATCCAGCGGTTTCAATAGCATCTTCGGCACCCTTAGCCCATGCCAAGGTAACGGTGATGGTCTTGCCATCCTTAGTGGTAATAGTACCGGTGTTACCATCGCTACTCCACTTGATGTCATCGGTCGTATACTTCGTGCCGTCAACTTCAATGTAGGCGCCGGATCCATTCATAGCCTCTTTAGCAGTAGGCTTGTCGCCACCAATAACATAAACAATCGTACGGTTATTGTTGACAGTTACATCGTGCTTCGCCGAGGAGCTGATGACGTTCACTGCATCTTTAGCAACTGTGCCATCCTGCAATGTCAGCTGAAGATCAGCGGCATCGGTATAAGTTCCAGCGGTTTGCAAATCATCTTTGGTCTTATTCCAGTTCAGGGTGATGGTGCCGACGCCGTCAATCGTGCCCTTGCTACCGTCAGCATTCCACTTAACCTGGCTGGCGTCGTACTTAACACCGTTGACAACGACATAATCATAAAGGTCTTTAGCTGTCGGGAGGTCATTACCAATAATATAGTTGACATTCTTCTTGCTGGTAACAGCAACTTGCTTGGTGATGCTATAAGTGAATTGCTGTGGTAATAAATCAAGGGCGGAATCAGGCACCTCAAATGAAGTGCCGTCATATTTAAGCTGATTTTTAATCCAGCTTAAGACTGCATCTGCACCATTTTGATTGAGTTGAACAGTCCACTTGCCTTCATCACCGGTATAGGCAAAGTTGAAGTATGCGTGCATATCGCCGGCAAATCCGGAAATTGACGAGAACTTGAGTGACTGGGTCGTCGTGTTCGTCCCATCATTCCAAGTAATCGTGATGGTTGGATCAATATCAGGATAATTTAAAAGTTCACCGTTGTACTGACGCGAATCAGTTGGGTTGGTAATGCTGATGTTATCAATGCTGGCACCCTTATGATAGGTAAACGCAACTTGACCAGTCTTCTCCGTATAGGTGCTAGCGGCATTGACAGGGTCAGGAATCCAGCCTTTGACAGTTGGCGCTCCAATATTGGTTAATTGGTTAGTCGGTGCCCAAACCGTATAAGTCTTGGCATCAGGAAAACCAGTTTCACCTGATTTTGCCTGCAGTGTGACGGTAACTTCGGTCAAAATTGACTGATAACCATCAGTGAAGGCTTGGCCTGCAGCCGGTGCGTTTTTATTAACAGCACTTGCTACCGTGGTATAGATCGATGCAGTAGTATCGTCTTTAGCACTGTAATCCTGGCCATCAACCGTGATCTTTCCGGCATCGCCTGCATCTGGCACAGGCATCGCTGGGTTCGCAGCAATTTCCTCATGTGCTTTTGCCAACCCAGCAGCAAACGCGTTATTGGCCCGGATCGCTTCTACTTGATAAGCGTAGGAATAGTATGGCCGGGCAAAGTTGGTCAAATCATCGACCAACGGTGTCAAGGTCGAGCTTAAAATGCTCTTCTGTGCTGTAAACTCAGTCGGTGTCGGTTTGGTAGGATCAACATTACCATCTTTTTGTGAATGAGACTGGATATCAGCATTGGCTTGACCTTGATACATGGCGTCACGTAAGAACTGATAAGTCTTGGTGTAATCATTCGCTTCGAGCGTTGTAGCTGTGCCGCCGCCACCATTGAGTGCCGGATCACCTACTGGTTCAAAATTAAGATCCGCATCTTTTTGCCGCTGTGCTAGCTGAGCGTCCGTATATGTTGGATCGGTTCTAAAGTCATACAGTGCTTTAGCAACCGCTTGATATTCTTTGGAGTAGATCTGTTGGATCATGTCGCGGGCGCCTTCAGCGCTGCGAGCATAATTCTTAAGGCCGGACGCCGTGTTTTGTGCATTATCGGTCTTCAGTAGAGCTTTGTCAGCGTCGGAGACATCCAATGAGTCAATCAGTTCGTCAATGTTGTCAGCCGGACTACCGCTCCAAGCATCGGAAGCTGCTTTTTGAAGCAAAGGCGTGAAGACTTTCATCGCCCATGCATAAGCAGCAGCTTGGGTCGTGTCACTTAAATTGGCCTGATTACTATTAGTGACAGCTGCTGGATTATTAACGTCATAGCCAGTGGCCTTATACGTATTTGAGCCATCATCATAGATACCATTGTTCATCAGGTTCTGCAGGGCTTTATACTCACCAGTTGCCCAGTTGTTCATGATGGCTTGCTGAGCAACGGTTTTAATTGAATCATAAATACGCTGCATGAGGCTACTTTGAATAACCCCGTCCAGGCCGACCATTTTAAGAAAAGTCTGAATGTTGCCGTTCAAACTAACGGCATCGGTAAAGTTGTCAGGAGCATAGTCAACCTTGCCATCCGCACCCATTTTGGCATTGCCGATTGACCGAATATCAGACAAAGCCTGGTGAGCGATCCCGTTGATGATATAAGGCGCAACCAGACCAACTAAGTTATTGAGGTATCCAACAGTTGTATTGACATTTGATGCCGCAACACTTGAATCAGTATATACTTGCAGCACCTTAGGAACGTTATAGTTATTCCAGAATGAATTCCAGATAAAGCCGCGCATTTTAGAATCAAGTTAGCCACTGTCTCAAAATTTTTTGGACAATAAAAAACATCAAGAACAGATATCCTGTATCATTGAAGTTCCTACACAAACAATGGAAGAGGATATTGTCTTGATGCAGAAACAGGATAGCACACACCGCCAAAAAGGTCAGCACTTAACATCACTCGAGCGCGGAAAAGTGGCCGGATTCCGCCAAGCTGGGAAGTCCAATCGTTGGATTGCTGCTGAAATTGGCGTCTGCCCGCAGACCATTAATAATGAAATCAAGCGAGGTACAGTAGATCAGGTCAAGAAGAGTAATGGCAAGCGCGTCTACCATCGACAATACCTGCCAGAGGCTGCTCAGGCACGTTACGAGACTGCACGCTTGAGCTGCCATCGTCCTGACAAGTTCGCCAGCGTACAGGTCTTCTTAGCCTGGTACGTACAGCGAGCTAAGCAGGACAAATGGTCGCCGGATGCTTCAATCGGCTATGCCAAGCGACACAAGCTGTTTACTCCTGAAGAGCTTGTTTGTGCCTCGACTTTGTACCAGTACATTGACGACCAACGCCTAGAGATTCGAAATATCGACCTGTTGGAGAAGACTAAGCGGAAGACCTCTCACCAGCACCACACCAAGGCTAAGCGCCTGGCTGGCCGCAGTATCGAGGAACGGCCTAAGGTCGTTGAACGACGCAGGCAGTTCGGTCACTGGGAGATGGATACCATTGTCGGTAAACGCAATGGCAAGGAGAGCGTCATCTTGACTCTGATTGAGCGCAAGACCCGTTGCCAACTTCTCCGCTTGATCGAAGGACGAGATGCAGACTCTGTGAGCTATGCATTGCGTGGAATCAAGCGCGAATGGGGAGCTTGCATCAAGACCATCACAGCCGACAACGGACCCGAGTTCACCGCCTTAAATACTGCTTTTGCTGGGACGGAAACTGAGATCTTCTACGCCCATCCTTACACGTCCTGCGACCGTGGCACCAACGAGGCACATAACCGGATGATCCGCCAGGACTTCCCTAAGGGCATGTCCCTAGATGACATTAGCCCTAGTCAAGTGCAGGCCACGCAAGACCGCTTGAATCAGTTGCCTCGCAAACAACAGGGCTACTGCACACCCCAGCAAAACTTTGAGGCCGAAGCTCGGCGCGTTCGCCGCATGGCCCAGTAGTCTCTCTAGCGCCACAACTTCTATTTGATAACGGCCTGTTCTGGGATTGTCCTCAACGACTGGCTAACTTGTTCTTGCAATTTACGAAAATAATTCATGCCTTTTTCCTCATTGGTTGTGTACTAATGCTGGCATGGCCTGCAACTTGCTAGGCCATTTTGACTGAGCATCCTTTAGCAGCGCTTGCCAAGCTTGCCATACATTGGTTTCTGAATACCGCTTTGCCGAATCATAAGCACCGGTCGAATATTGTTGTGCCAGTTCCGGATCGCGCAGTACATCAAGTATGGCGGCTGCCAACGCCTTGTAATCGCCATTAGCCACAATTCGACCGTTAATTCCGTCTTCAATAATTTCATTGGGTCCATAGTTGACATCGTACGTGAACCCGATCAGCCCGTGTGAAATGGCCTCCATGATGCCCAGGTTAAATCCTTCCATCCGCGACGTGAGGCCATACATCATGGCATGATTTTCAACTTCTGCAACATCAGTGGTGTAACCCTTAAACTTCACAACCTCTTCCAGGTGGTCCTCCTTGATCACCGCTTCAATCGCTCGTCGCGCCTTGAAGCTTTCTGAAGGATCCGCGTACCCGTATAAATCTAAGCTGACAGCAGGTATCGTGCGATGCACAATACCAATAGCCCGCACCAGATCATCAAGGCGTTTTTCCCAAGCGATACGGGCAAAAACGACCATTTTGCCAAACTGCCGCTTTGCTACGGGAATTCGTGGTTCGGCTAACTGGCGATCGGGAATAATGCCCACAGGAATGGTAAACAGTTTTGTCTGCGGCGAAAACCGCGCCCCGACGTCCCGAGTTTGCCGATGAGTCGCTGAAACCACGGCATCGTAACCGTTCATGGCGTGCATGCCAAACTCATAAAAGTTGTTCAAAATAGCATTCATCGGATCTTGTGAGTCGCTAGCATGTGAGTTGTGCAAATAAAAAACTGTATAAGCTGGCCTTTTCAGATGGAGCAAGCCCTAATCCCCTAAATGTGAGCGATCAAGCACAAAAATATTCGGTGTCGTTTCTGACCAAAAAGCCTCGTTAAGTAAATCAAAAAAATGTTTGGTCAGACGCTCAATCGTATCAAATTGACGGACAGTTCCATCCCGATCAATCAATCGCCAGCCTGACTTTTGGCGCTTGCCAACCGCGTCATCCTTATTAAAAGTTTCCAAGACCGTTTTTCCGGCAGGCGTTTGCCAAGTCTCCGTGCCGATTTTGTTGTCTGGTGTATACCATTGACTTAGTGATACAAAACCGCGACTGTCATAGTGATCGACCCGAAAAAGATTGTTAAAACCGTCAAAAAGTTCAACCGACTGAACTGTCCTATCGTCATTCAAATTAACCCGCGCAACCAGCTGCCCACGAGCTGTGAATACCAGATCCCGCGTCTCCTCATGTTGCACGTGTGTATTCATGACCCCAAAGTCAAGCTCTGACGTAACAATCTTTTTGGGAGGGGCATCTAACGCTTCTTGAAAATAGTCAAACATGCCAATCAGCTGTCGATCCGCAATCCCAGCCTCTTTGGCATGAACGTGGAGTTGTGGATCCCAGTCACGAATCACGATACGCGACTCAACGTGATGGGCATTAAAGAGTCTAAAGCGAGCCAGTTCCGCATGTTCAATTCCCGATTTCTGTTTGGGCATTGATGCGTTTATGAAGAAATTCATACTTGTAAAACCCTCCTGCAACGCTTCCCCTGGATTAGACGGCCATTAACGAACACAAATTTCAGTGACTTTCGGCACCATCTCCCTCCTCGTTGTTTGGGTTAACCAAACTTACGTTATATTATATCTGATAGAATTAATTTTTGACAGTTATTACCTCGGCTTATTTTTTAAACATATTTTTGGTTTAATTGCTTATAAGTTCCGTCATCTCAACACTTATAATAACTTATGGTTAAATTAAAAAGGCGGGCTGAAAAGGCTTTCGAGAACGATTTTGTAAAGAACATGTTCATAATTATTAAGTTATTTAATATACTGAATCCACTTATCAATCGTTTGAGTACACCCGCGGACTTAACACCAATGGCAACTGGAATCGCCCACAAAAAAGCTTCATCTCAGCCACTTGTTACTGACTGAAATGAAGCTACTATAAAAACTAAATTTAAGCTGCCACTGATCCACCCGGGCAAGGGCACTTCATCGTAAGGCAATTAGCCTTACCCTTTTGCTCCTCATGTGTCATCGACATCCATTTACATCAAGTTACTTTTTATTTGCCGGTTTGCCAACAGATTTGCCTGACTGCAATTTCGCGGCCAAATCAAGAATATAAGCCCGCAGCTCATCCTTAACTTCTGGATGGGTTAAGCCATATTCGATATTGGTTTTGACATAACCGAATTTGTTACCGACATCATACCGATCGCCGGTAAACTCATGGGCGAAGACCCGTTGCGTTTGATTCAGTGTGTCAATGGCATCGGTCAGCTGGATTTCGTTTCCTTTACCCGGCTTTTGGCTTTCAAGAATGTCGAAAATCTCCGGTGTCAATAAGTAACGGCCAATGATCGCCAAGTCGCTTGGTGCATCTGCAACTGCAGGCTTCTCAACGAACTTCTTCACGTTGAAGAGACCTTTGGAGACTTCTTTTTCAGGATCGATGACGCCGTAAGCCGATACCTCGTCATGTGGCACCTTCTTAACGGCAAGAATCGAGGCATGGGTCTTATCGTATTCATTGATCAGTTGTTTGGTTAACGGAACCTTGTCATTCATCAGATCGTCACCAAGCATCACAACGAATGGTTCGTCGCCTACAAACGACTTAGCCAACCGAACGGCATCCCCAAGGCCACGCGGATATGGCTGACGCACGAAGAACAGGTTAACCCCGATATCGGTGGTTGAATGAACAAGCTGTAGCAAGGCATCTTTATGTTTTTCTTTTAGATTTTGTTCCAATTCAGGAGCCGAATCGAAATGGTCCTCAATCGAACGCTTTTGTTTACCCTCAACAATCAGAATATCTTCAATCCCACTGGCTTTAGCTTCTTCAACGATGAATTGAATGGTCGGTTTGTCAACAATTGGCAACATTTCCTTAGCTAAAGCTTTTGTTGCCGGCAAAAAACGGGTCCCAAGACCGGCTGCCGGAATGACTGCTTTACG
This sequence comes from Lacticaseibacillus casei DSM 20011 = JCM 1134 = ATCC 393, assembly GCF_000829055.1. Classification (NCBI taxonomy): domain Bacteria; kingdom Bacillati; phylum Bacillota; class Bacilli; order Lactobacillales; family Lactobacillaceae; genus Lacticaseibacillus; species Lacticaseibacillus casei. The sequence goes on along the minus strand of NZ_AP012544.1, from coordinate 1,001,234 downwards.
AACTTTCACACGCATACAAGTCCCTTCTCTACTAATTTAACTACCTACTCTACTATACTAGAAACCGCTTGCGAAGAGTACACGATTCCGCTAATTCTAAGAAAGAATTCATGACTTCATCGCAAAAAAATAAAAAAATCTCGGTTATTGTCAAAATGACCGGGATTTTTGTTAATCATTAATTTCATGGACTTTGAACTTCAGCGGTTCAATATGGTGCTTTCGCCAAGCCGCCAACAACGGCTGAATGGCCTGATGGGAATCAATCAAGACAATCCCACAGTCGCCGCCGCCTGCTCCTGACGATTTGGCAGCGCCACCTGCTTCTTCAGCCAGCGTCACTAATTGCCGCAAAGCCGGCGTTTGAATCGCAACCCCGGAAAAGTGTGCCAACTCGTCCAACAACTCACGGTTACGGCGAATACCGGCCTGAATGTGACTGAGAGAATGTTCCCTAAAGCCGGCAATTAGTTTTTCAAGTGTCTCGCGACTTGCCGTCAGAAATTGTTGATAAAGTTGTGGCCTTTTGGCTTTAGCCAAGGTGATCTTATCGACTAATTGTGATGTCGATGCTGGCGAACCGGTCCAGCCAACCAGCAGTTGCATATCTGCTGGCGCCGTTAACAACTCAATCGACAAGTCCGGCCAGTCAGCGTTGATCAAATCTGCCAGTGACATCTGATTTCTGGCAGCCGCCAACCATGCTTTGTCAAACGAGCGGTAAGCGATCCATCCACCATAAACCGATGCAGCAATGTCACCTAAAGAGCCATTACCCTGAACATCGAGGTGGGCAATGGCCGCAAGCTTATAAATCTGGTCTTTGGACATCTTCAAATCATAAAACTTGGCAAGCGCTTTGATCGTCGCGACTGTCACCGCTGCGGAACTCCCCAAACCATACTTCTTTCCGTCTTTGGCATCCAGTTGCGAATCAATATAAAGCTTGTATAAAGCAAGCGGTTTATTTAATTCACGCGCATACTGCTCTGTTAATTTAATCGCCGAGAGAATGTAATGAAATGGATTATCCCGGTTATCAAAAACCATTTCGTCGCCTTGGCGTTGCCAGTATAACGAATTTTCTTGATACTGTTCAGACACGATACTGCCGAAATGCTTCGCGGCTTCGACCGTCACGGTGACAAATTGATCCAATGCCACAATGATTGCCGGGAAGCCGGTTTCGACCACCGCGTATTCACCGGCAACATAAAGTTTGCCTGGCGCCTGCGCTGTTATCACACAATCAGAACCCTTCAATTTTCATTAATCAAGGACTCCAGAAGGAATCCGACTGTAAGTATAGCTGACCTGAAGTGACAAAAATGTTAGTCAGCAAAAACCTTACCCTTTTTAAAGAAATACCTTAATTATTTTAGCAGACATTAAACTTTCTGCAAGAGCGTGAGCAGGAGCACTTAGAAATGGAAAAATAAGCCGCTTATCATTTTTGCTGTCCAGGATTCAAAAAGGCTAATTGTTTCTTCTTAATCTCAGCAAACGTCTGCCACCACAATCTTTCCCAATGCGTGGTTGGCGTAAACTTATCCCACGGCATGGGAAAATAGCCATTCGAGGCAAAGTGAATGATCCCGGGCCGATCCAACTGGCTCCTTATCTCATTGACCCGTTGCGGTGCCAAATGTTCATACTTATCCAGTAACCGATCATCGTATTGCAGATTGAACCGCCACGGCAACAGATGAATGTGCTGATAAAAGACAACGTTGATAATATTTTGGTCACCATACGGGTAATTACGCCGATTGATAGCGGCCATCATCTTGTCAAACGGCGCAAAAGCTCGATAGGCGCGGGCATTAGCCACAAATACCCCTGCATTGATGTACTGGTCTGTACTCGGCAGGAAAAATTCCTTTGCCCGATTATGATTCGGATGCGTGGCGTCTTCGTAATCCAAAACCCCGCCAAGGATGTCTCCTGGCGTTAGCTGATCAAACAGTTCATTCACATCGGTTGTCACCAGCACATCATTGTCCAAATAGGCCAACTGATCATACGCCTGAAAATAATAAGGCAGCAACAGCCGCCAAAGGACCATTTTCGGCAATTTTGTGCCTGTTTCAAAATGATCCGAGACTTTTTCCATCATATCGTAAGGCGGCGTCCAAAAGTCAATCGATACTTGTTCTTTGCCATACAACTGCGGCATCTGGCGAATGAAGTCAATGTCTTCTTGATAACCCCCCTCCATTATCACCAGTACTTTCATCGGATTGGCTGATTTATAGTGCTTGATTAAAGATGTTATCGCCGTAGCTGTCAGCATAATATGTAAACCTTTTACACAAAAGACGACTGCTCGATTTGTCATTCTATCTCCTTTGATAATTGTCATGTCACAGATTGCGTACCTTCAGTGCTGCTGTACGTTAAAATTTTTCCTCACCGCGTTGTCAAATCATCTCCCTTAGCAATTTATATCAGTGTAAGGCAAAACAAACGCCTTACCAATCAAACTACTGTTAATCGATATCGGCCGAGTCGTTAACAAACCAGTCATTCATTATAAGGAGGAATCACCATGAGCCGCAATATCACGCGCCAAACGATTGTTTATACCCTGACCGACCCGGAGAACGAAGCATTCAAGCAGGTACGTCGGATGAACAACGTTGACCCTAATGCCAAAGACGAAGAATTGCTGGCAATCGGTCAAGCGTTTGCGAAGCTTTATCCAAACGCAACACTGACCAGCACCGTCTTGCAACAATAAGCTGCTGTCGTCGCCTAAGTTAACCGGAGGGATTATTGATGAAAACACTGATTTTTAGTTTCAAGTCCGAAGCTGTTAAAGCCACAAGCATTCGGATCAACAAATACGATGCCGAGATCACGGTTGAACAGGCGCAGCAATTCGCCGACGCCGTTGCTCAGGCACAGGCTTTCAAAAAGGAAGGCATGAACCTCTATGCCACACCGGTCAGTGCTAAAGTAACCGAAACCAACAGCACCGACCTCTTCACTACCGAAAAAAAGCCCGCGTAAAGTAAAGGGTCAAAACTGACCTCCCCCAACACGGCACCCCATTTTCCATGATGATCGATATGAAGCAGCCATTGCCCTCGAAGGAAGGTGACGGCTGCTTTTTGTGAGCGCGAACCGGCGCGGTTAGGAGTCGGAGTGTAAGTGGCCTTGGGCGTGATGGCCCAGGCTTAGGCCATCGCGCCCAAGACCCTTACAAGCAGACTCCTGCGCCGGTGAGCGCGTTATGGAGAGAGAGTCTCCAATAAGCACATGCCTGCGATAGAACAAATTCCTCCCTCAACATGAACGATCCATCACGACTCCTTCTTAGGCTCATCATTTTCACGGCCAGCCAGCTTATTCAAGTCATCAAACGTTGGCAAACCCAACAAATGCGACCAGGCACGCAACTTACCTAAAAGACTCGCTTTTCCCGGCTTGTCTGCCGCCAGCACAGTGACATCCCCTGCCGAAATAATTCCTTGAAATTCGCGGGCATACTGAGCCAACACCATTCCCAGTTGCTGGGCGTACCCCCAGTTAGCCACTAATTGCCGCGGCGACATTTTTGATAGCACAAACAAACTCAACGCTGCATATCGGCGCACCGCCAGCGAGGTCAATTCCGGTTTCTCCCGAGCGAGGGTCAGAAACACCGCCCCCAATTGATGAATGGCTTCCAAATCACGTTTTTGAAATTTGGCGTGAACACTGCTAGTCGCGTTAAATCGGTAGTAATATCGCGGTTGATCGACAAAATGAATTTGATCAATGCGCGGCAAGAGTTGGCCGATGAAGTAAGCATCTTCAAGCAAATTAAAGTTAGCAACCGGCACTGGCTCCTTGAACAAATCGGCGCGAAACATTTTATTCCACAAATAGCCTCGCAGATCATGATCCTCAAGCCAATACCGATACTTGTCATCACCTTCGATTGTAAATACCGGCGCGTGAAACGATCGGGCTTTAATTTTAGTGCCGCCAATATAGTTATAGTAGTTGACCACCGTCATATCGACCCGCGGTGTTTGCATCCCTTCTGCCATAGTTAATAACCACTGGGGGTGAACCAGATCATCGCTGTCCATGAAAGCGAGGAACGAGCCCTTCGCGTGTTCAATGCCAACCTGCCGCGCGCGGGCCTGGCCACCATTTTTAACCCGAACAACATGCATTCGCGCATTCTGGCGGGCATAGGCTGCTAAAATAATCTTACTGGTATCCACTGACCCGTCGTCCACGCAAATGATCTCAAAATTCGAATAATCCTGCGCCAGCAAACTATCCAGTGCCTGAGCCAAATACTTTTCGGCATTATAGACCGGCATGATGACTGAGATCAATGCTTCCTGAGCTGCCATATCGTCCCTCTTTTCCCTTGTTCCTACAATGTTCTATTATCCGACAGCACGGCGGCCAAAAGCGATATATTTAGCCAAATAAAACAACAAAAGCAGGAAACAAATGGCTGCTTCCTGCTTACTGGTTCCGTGATGGCTGGTTCTGATCAACCGTTCGTCATGCTTTGGTCTGGCTAACGGCGAATCCCATTATTCCGGAAGCGTCTTGAGATCGTCTTCGGTCAATTGATACTTGGCATCAATCGGATCACCTTGTGAGGTCAGAATCTTCGGACCGTTATCCGTAATCACAAGGGTATGCTCGTACTGGGCACATTTGCTGCCATCAGCCGTGACATAGTATTCCCATGTATCACCTGGCACCTGCTTGCCCTTAATCTTCCAGGTGCCTTCCGTGATCATCGGTTCGATTGTAATGGTCATGCCTGCCTTGAGCCGCAAGCCGTGGCCAGGAACGCCATAATGCGGCACATTTGGGCTTTCATGCATCGTTGGCTGAATGCCGTGACCCACAAGCTCACGAACATCCCCATAGCCGTTGTCATCTTCCGTATAGGTCTGAATCGCAGCGCCAATATCACCGATCCGATTACCGACAACCGCTTCATCAATCCCAAGATATAACGACTTCTTGGTTACATCCATCAGCTTTTGGTCAGCTTCTGAGACTTTGCCGACACCATATGTCCAGCAGGAATCGCTAAAATAGCCATGCCAACTGATCACTGTGTCGACGCTCACAACATCGCCGTCTTTTAATTTCAGTCCCTTACGCGGAACGGCATGAGCAACTTCATCATTAATGCTAACACAGGTCACATACTTGTAACCTTCAAAACCAACTTGCTCTGCCTTGGCACCATGGGATTCAAAAAACTCTTTGGCAAACTTTTCAATTTCCCAGCTGGAGATTCCCGGCTTGATAATATCGCGCAAGCCAACATGCATTGCTGCTAAAATGGCACCTGACTTGGCCATGCCTTTAATTTCACGTGCTGATTTGATGGTAATCAAACTTCTTGCCTGCTTTCCAATACGATTTTAACTCGCAATTAGTGTAGCATTAATTGGAAAAGAGCGCGAGTGTAGCCGGTATGACGAATGAATCGCCCAGAAGTTGTCACCCTATGCTATAATCAGGCGAATGAGCAAGAACAACAGCCTCGCCGTCATCGGAATTTGAGGGCTGTTTTTTAGGAGGATGAATAAAGAAAATGGCAAGCGCGAGAATTGTATATGCCAGCCTAACCGGTAACAATGAAGACATCGCCAGTATCATCGAAGAGGCTTTTGAAGATTTGAACGTGGATGTCACCACCACAGAAGTTTCGCAAGCCTTGGCCAGCGATTTTGAAGATGTGGATATTTGTGTGACGGCAACTTACACCTATTCGGATGTTGGTGACGGCGAGTTACCGGATGAAGCCGTTGATTTTTATGAAGAGCTTCAGGATCTCGACCTGACTGGTAAAGTGTACGGCTGTTGCGGCAGCGGCGATCGGTTCTATGACGACTTCGCCACGTCTGTCGATGATTTCGACAAGGCGTTCGCCAAAACCGGCGCAACCAAGGGAGCCGAGAATGTTAAAATCGATCTTTCTCCTGAAGAAGACGACATCAAGCATCTGGAAGCCTTCACCAAACAGTTAGTCGAAAAATTCAAATCTATGCAATAAAATAAACTGAACCCAAAAGGCTCGCGCAGGTTGTCGCGCGAGCCTTTTATTGCGCCGCTGAAGGCAAATTGAATTCATTAGGATTCCTCTTTTGGCCGCGGCGTTTTCACCCGCCGCTTCACAAAGTCGTGGACTTTTCCCTTACTGCGATGAAGCCGACCGATGAAGTACTCCGCCGTCAGCGCATTGATGACCGCGCCCCACAGCAAGACCAGTGCCGAAAAATTCAGCCACAACATAATGGCAATGAACGTACCGATAGTGCCATACGACAGGTAACGGGTGCCAAAATAATGCATATACAGCGAAAAGGCCTGGGCAATCAGAAGCCAGCCAATCACCGTGAATGCCGTGCCTGGCAGCACCGTCCATATTTTGATTTTGACATTCGGTAAGAAGTAATCAAGAAACATAATGATAATGAATAATGCCGTAACGGTCACCGGCCAACGTAAGGTATTAAATGTTTTTAGCCAATCATCGTTCAGCCGCAACAAAGGAATCAGCCATTCGAGAAATTGGCGGCCAAATGCAAAGGCAATCAAAATCGTGCCCATCACAATAATCAGCATGAAAGTCATGAGCATCGACAACAGCCGTTGAATAATGAAGTTTTGCGTGGCGTCCACACCATAAACCTGATTAAAGCCCATCTTCAGGCCATTCACGCCTAGGCTAGCGGCCCATAATGTGGCGACCGCACCGATTCCCAATAACCCGCCACTACTTGTGCTCAATAAATTGGCAATCACCGGATCGAGCCACTTCATCACATTCGAAGGCACCGCCTGTGTCAAATAAGTTGCTAAACTACGGTAAGTCAGCCCCAGGTATGGCAAGGCGTTGGCAACAAATAAGATTAAGGGAAAGAGCGATAATAACGCATAGTAAGCGATAGCCGCTGCAATTTGGCCGATATTGGATTCAGCCACACGATTCATTGCCAAGCGGACAAAGACCCAAAACTTGGTCCGGCGCGGCAACTTCATCTCTGCTAATGCCATCTGGCCCGAACGGATCATGGCCTGTTGCTCCGTTGAAAGTAACGGTCGTTTTTTACGATGATTTTTCCGCGCCATGCTTTACCCTCCTTCCCAGCCAATGATTAAGGCTCTCTTTAATTTTGCCAGAGTTAATCTAGTAAAAACAAGCAAAACATATTTTGATTCATAAATCATTTGAATAATGACGATCTTCGAAATGGCGCCTCGCCGATCACGCCAGAAGATGGGTGTCAACTGCACGGAGAAAAGCTGAATAATCGGCTTTAACCTGATTTAAATACCACTTGCTCCACCGCTGAACCGCGCTGTCGAAATGCTTATCCAGATAACCGGTGACGACTGCTGCCTGCGGTGTTTGGGCGTGCGCCCTCGCCAAAAGGTAGGCCGTCATCTGGGTATAATACTGAAATTCAGTGAAGTTGAGTTCCTCCAGATCCACCGATCCTTTCATATCCCGAAACTGGCGAACATAATAACTTTTATCGCCGACATTAAACCAGCCTAAAAAAGGGTCAGAGGCTTTTTGAAGAATCATCTGGGCGGCAATGATTCGCTGTCCTTGACTGACTTCCTGTTGCAAAGTCATGCGTTCGGTATGCGGCAACAGTTCCTGCCGTGGCGGCAATGCTTCCTTGACTTGCAGCACTATATGGCCGCCGCTTAAGCCGCTGAGCAAAACCAAGTAGCAGTTTGTCCCGAAGCTGCCGATGCCGACACTATGATGAATGATATCTGTAATCCGATACTGGCTTAACAAAACCAGAATATCCGCGCGGGTGGTCTTGCGATACTGGGTAAACCCATCGTAAATCGCCTGGTAAGTTGCTTGGTCAAGCCGCACGGAACTCGGCGGATCGTCTTTGAACCGCATATGGCCATCATCAGTTGTCAGGGTATATTTTTTAACGACAGAATCATTATTGCGTTTTGTCGCTTTTTTAACGAATTTCGCCAACAATTGCGAGTCTTCTGCGCCGGGAATTTCCTGCATCAGGTGCTTGACTTCAGTGGATTGATAGAAGCGGTCCAAGGCACCGAGCTTGAACAGGTCCCGTAAGGTTTTGCGATAAATGCTGGCATCGGTTTGCACGAGCTCATCTAGCTTATCGGCCGCAAACCCCTGCTGATCGCCCAGCAGATAAACACTGGTTAGTAAACGTTTGATATCAAACTCAAAGCTATTAATCTGAGCTTCGTCAAAGTCGTTGAGGTCGAACAGCAAATTCCGTTCCGGTGAGGCGTAAAAGCCGAAGTTTTGTAAGTGCGCATCGCCATCGATTAACAGATTGATCCCCGATTTCTCACCTTGGCGCAGATCATAAGCCATCAGTTCGGCAGTGCCGCGGAAAAAGGCTGCCTGCGATGCTCCCATTCGCTGGTGACGCATTGGCAATAGCGATTCCGTCAAATTCTGTTCCACACTATTAATAAACTGAACCGGATCACGATCAATTTTACTAACGGCAGCGAGGCTCTCAATCGGGGCGGTCTCTCGAATCTTTTTCCCCGTCTCCTTCAAATCATCAATCGTATACTTAGCTGCGACTCGCTCGCGCAATAAATCTTTAAGGTCTGATGAACTTCCCATAACTGACTCCTTTTTGGTTTAGGTGCCGTCCGTTTCATTTTGATAGGATAACACTTGGTAAGTCAAAAGTAGCACATTGTTGGGCGGTTTTCCAGTACTGTGAGCGCTGGAGCAACAAAAAACCTGCTTGCAGGCGACCTTACACCGGTCAATTGGCAAGCAGGTTTTTATTCACATTAGTTTATAGACAACATGACGCACGGAAAAACGATGTTCCCCAGTTTATCGTTTAATATCCTTGTGCGATTTGGGCTTTTTCAAACCATGAGATTCGCGGGTCGTCTGAAAACCGACCATTGACAATAAAGTCTTGCGTCACAGCGGTTAAAATGTCGACCATTTGATCGCGGGTGATATCGATGAAGCCCGGTGCCATCAAATTAGCAATCCCGGTTGCGACAATCCATACCCCACAAATCGTGTTGCGCAATTGCGCTTCGCTTAAGTTTTTGGCAGGTTCATAAGCATCAAAGACGCGCATAGCCGTACTCATTGCATATTCGCGCATCTCGTCAACCCCAAAATGATCTTCAACAAAAACCGCGCGGTAAAGCGGACGATTCTCTAGTGCAAAGTAAATGTAAGCCAACCCCAAGTCAACAACCGGATCATTCGTATAATGCTTCGCCATCTTCAATGCCAACAGTTCTTTAATTCGATCCATGACGGCTTGCTTTAATTCAGCCATATTCTTGAATTCTAAATAAATCGGCTGGGTTGAGCAGTTCATCTTCTTCGCAATATTTCGTGCGGTAAAACTCTTAAAGCCTTGTTCCACGACCAGATCATATGCTGCATTGAGAATCTGATCATGCGTGATAGTTTTCTTTCGTGCCATATTGTTCCCCTTACTTTCTTTAAAAGTTATTTAAAACTAACTTGCACACAACTAAATTTTAGACACTTGGGGCAACATCTCCACTCCAAAAGATATACCCCGTACCTTGCTGTTATTTTACCAGAGATGAAAGCATAAAGGAACAGAATTCATAAAGAAATTTCAGTTTTTCTTAATTTATTTTGACATTTTTTGATGCCAGCCCGAGGCATCTTACGTCAGTCAGCGATCTGACTATGGTAAACTGTTGCCAAACTACTTGGAGGGATTCCATTATGCCATTAGCCAACTTTAACGAAAAGCTTAAACAATACGCCGATCTGGCGGTGGACATTGGTGTTGCCGTCAAACCCGGCGATACCGTCTATCTGCAGATTGCCGTGGACCAGGCCCCACTTGCCCGCCTGATTGTTGCCGCCGCCTATCAACGCGGTGCCGCGGAAGTTCAGGTTCAGTGGTCTGACGATACACTCAAACGTCTGGACATGGCGCATATGGCCGAGGACCGCCTCTTCAATATTCCGCCTTTTGTTAAAGGCCAATTTGATTACTGGGTCGATCACCAAGCCAAACGGATCACCGTCATCTCGAGTGACCCGGACAATTTAGCTGCCATTGATCCGACAAGAATTGCCAACTATCAGGAAGCTTTCACGAAAGCCTACCAACGCCTGATGAACGCCATCAGCTCAATGAGCATTAGCTGGACAATTATCGGTGCCGCCAGTCCAGCATGGGCGCAGAAAGTCTTCCCTGACGCCAAAACGCCGCAAGAAGCAACTGACCGGTTGTGGGAAGCGATTTTCAAAACTACCCGCATCGACCATCCTGATCCCGAAGCCGCTTGGAAAGCGCACGATCAGAAATTGAGCGCAAAGGCGAAATGGCTGACGAATGAACAATTTGATCAGCTGCATTACATGGCGCCAGGCACGGATTTGGTCGTCGGCTTGCCGAAGAATCACATTTGGAAGGGAGCCGGTGCTTTCAATCCGCGTGGCGAAGAATTCATGGCCAACATGCCGACTGAAGAGGTCTTCACGGCTCCGGATTTCCGGCGAATCGACGGCACGGTTGTTTCGACCAAGCCCCTTAGCTACAGCGGCCAGATCCTGGAAGGCATGCAATTTACGTTTAAAAACGGGCAAGTTGTGAACGCCCATGCCGATCGGGGGAATGATGTTTTGCAAAACCTACTCAAAACGCCTGGCGCCCGTTCACTAGGCGAAGTGTCGCTGGTGCCGGATCCATCCCCCATCTCGCAATCCGGACTCATTTTCTTCAATACCCTTTATGACGAAAATGCGTCAGACCACATGGCACTCGGCCAAGCCTACCCATTTTCAGTCAAAGACGGCGTGGCAATGAACGCCGAACAACGAAGGGCAGCCGGCTTAAATCAAAGTCCTACCCATGTTGACTTCATGATGGGCTCCGCCAGCACGAACATTGATGGCATTAAACCTGACGGCACTGTGGTACCCATCTTCCGCAACGGCGACTGGGCGTAATGTTTCAGCACCATTACAGCCTTATAAAGAAACTGAACTATAATTTTATAAGAATGTTCATAGTTCAACGGATTCCGAACGATCAAAAAGCTTAGGCAATAAGTTCTGAGCCGTGCCAAACTCCGCAATCTCCGGCCAGATGGTGCTGGAACGCTGTGACGGCGCTTTGAGCCAGAAAACCGCTGTCTCAAAGTCGCCTAACAACATCAGCGACAAAAAACGGTCGCTGTGTTGTTTCCACTGCTGAGCCCCATCTGGCCTACGATTGCTCCGCTTTGGCACTCATTCTTATATCGCCCACGAAATTACCTTAAGAAACCAAAAGGTGAACACACTCGTATAGTGCGGTCGGCCCTGTCAAGTTGACAGATGAAATAATATAAAATTTTGGTAGCCTTTAGATGGCCTTATTCCAGTATTCTTCTGGGGTAAGGCCGTCTCTTTGTCCTGAACGGTTGTCGTGATTGAAATAGTGGATCCCGTCTTCAACGAGCTTGACGAATTCCTTGTAAGTCTTTGCCATTGGATGACGATCCATCCACCGCAGTTTAAACTCGTTCCACCAGCGCTCTATCGGTGCGTTGTCATAGGGCGTTCCCGGCCGTGACATACTTCGTGTGACTTCAAATTGGTTGAGGTAGCGGTTGAATGCCTTGGATGTATAGGCGGAACCACGATCAGTATGAATGAGCGGATGGACGTTGCCAGCGCGAGTGAAAGCGCGCTGGAAGACCTGAATCTCGGCAGCGGTTGTTTCGGTTGCACTCAGGTTGTAAGCCAACAGATTGCGGCCATAGAGGTCAAGAACGCCACTGAGGCGCATCTTGTACTCGCCGTTGATACCGTATTTCAACTCGGTTGAGTCGGCTAGCCAGACTTGATTAGGGCGTTCCACGTAGAAACATTGATTGAGCACATTGTCTTGCAGGTACTGTTCAGATTGCTTGACGCGACTATGCCGTTTTTGGCGGATCTGACATCGAATGTCAAGCTCGCGCATGACGCGACGAACTTGTTTGATCGTGATCGGAAAGTCAATCAGCTCATCTTGTTGTAAGTTGATCAGAAGATTCCCAGCACCAATGCCTTGGCGATGAAAATCAAACCAATATTGAGTCCGCTCCTTAAGCCGCCGATCGTGGACCTCCCACACTGTTTCCTCCCGCCTTAAGCCTTTGTAATAAGCTTGACGGCTGATGCCAATAACGTCCAATAACTTTGTGACAGCGCCATGTTGGCCTTGACTAACTTCTTCGATGGCACGGTAAGCTTGTCGGTGTTGTTTGATCACTCCTTGTGCTGGATTTCCAGTAATTTTTTTACAAAGGCCTCCACTAGCTCTTTGTCCTTGAGCTCAGCTTCTAGTTGACGAATGCGCAGTTTGGCCTTGTCTAATTCGGTTAGATCACGCTTGTCTTTGTGGTGACCACGGTTATCTACCAGCGTCTCATAACCGCCTTCGCGAGCCTTGATCACCCAAGACCGTGCCTGTTGATAAGACACATCAAAATGGGCTGCCGCTTCAGTATAGGAGTGCTTACCCTTAGTGACATATTCAACGACTTTAATGCGTTCTTCGAAGGTGGTTGTACGACTCATGGTGGGGACCTGCTTTCTAGACGGTGAAGCCGTCAAAGATTGATGATCCCTATTATACATGGCTATCCATCTTTGCAATTGTGTTGATGAGCGCAGACCAAATTGCATCGTGACTTCGGCTAATGACCCTTCACCACTGAGATAAGCAAGTACTGCTTCAAGCTTTTGTTCCTTGGTATAATGTTGATTCTTTCGAGCTTCCTCTAATCCCTTAATCCCATCGCGTTCATAGCGCGCCTGCCAACGTTGTAATGTGCGATCACCAAGACCGTGTTGACGGGAGAAACTACTGATACTTATATTCGAATGTCTGAACTCCTCCAATATGAGTAACTTTTCTTGAGCTGTATGCTTAGATCTGGGCATAGAAAATCCCTCCATGATCATCAGATGAATTATGATATTTCATCTGACAACCATAAAGGGATTATCGCATAGAGTTGTTCACCTTTTTATTGTAGCTATAAGTTATGATCCAGCTTGTTTGATTGATATGCCAGTCGACTTACCTTTGCGCTTTTTCCGGTTGGATCGCCTTTAAGACATCCAAAAAGATTTGACCGTATTTGTCGAGTTTGGCTTGGCCGACCCCTTTAACAGCCAAAAACTCGTCCATCGTTTGCGGCATCGCGCTGCCGATCGCCTTTAGCGTTTTGTCCGAAAAAATCATGTAAGGCGGCAAATGCTGTTGTTTTGCCAACTGACCCCGAGTACTGCGCAATTCCTGGAAGACTGTGTCATCGACTTCCAGTGTTTGCTTCGCTTTCTGCGCGGTTTTCTGGAAAACAGTTGCCTGGCCGCGTAAAACCTCGGCTCCCTTGGCGGTAAGCCCAAGTGTCGGATACTGGCCGCCGCGGGTCTCGAGATACCCGCCAGCTGTCAAAAAGTCGATAAACGTCGTGATGTCACGCTGACGGCGATTTTGCATCAAGCCGTATGTGGACAGCTGATCTAAGTGAAACGACAAGACACGCTGATTGTGCGCCCCTGCCAGTACTTGGGCAACAACGCCTTTGCCAAACCGTTCATGGAGCCGTACGACACATGACAACACCTTCTGGGCATCGATGGTCACGTCAACCGATTCGCGATCATCAAGACAATTAGAGCAGCGGCCGCATGGCTTAGTTCCTGTTTGCCCAAAATAATCCAGAATGAACTGTTGCAGACACTGGTCGGTATTGGCATAACGTTCCATTGTTTTTAGCTTGTCATATTGCCGCTGTTTGTGCGCCTCGTCACCTTCGGATTGGTCAATGAAGAACCGTTGAACCTGTAAATCTTGCGGCTTGAATAACAAAATGGCTTCACTTGGTAAGCCATCCCGTCCGGCCCGCCCGGCTTCTTGATAATAAGACTCCAGATCCTTGGGAATTTGGGCATGAATGACAAAACGAACGTTGCTTTTATCGATGCCCATGCCAAATGCATTCGTTGCAATCATAATCGGCTTGCGATCAAACAGAAAATCTTCTTGATTGGCTGCCCGCTGCTTTTCAGTCATACCGGCGTGATACTTTGCCACTGGTAACTTTTTATGTTCTAAGAACGTATAGAGGCGATCTACCTCTTTGCGAGTGCTCGGGTAAATAATACCGGATTGATCGACGTTGAGTTTAAGATAGTCCAACAGATAACGATCTTCATCCTGATCACGAACCACCTTAAAGCTGAGGTTATCGCGTTCAAATCCGGTATTGATGACCCCATCATCCGGAATCATCAGCCGCTGACAAATATCCTGACTGACCCGCGGCGTAGCGGTTGCAGTCAAAGCAATTACAGGCGGATGTGCCGGCAATTGGGCAGCGACCTGGGCAAGATTCAGATAACTCGGCCGGAAATCATGGCCCCACTGCGAAATACAATGGGCTTCATCAATCGCAAAAAGTGCCACATGTGTCGCAGCAAGTTGCTGCACAAACCAGTCGTTGTCAAATCGTTCCGGAGCCACATACAACAACTTAATCTGCCCCGATTTTGCCTGATTCAGTCGCTCGTTAATTGTCTGAAAATCAAGCGTGCTGTTGATAAACGTTGCTGGAATATCGTTGTCATTTAACGCGTCAACCTGATCCTTCATCAAGGCAATCAAAGGCGACACCACCAATGTCAATCCCGGCAGTAACATAGCTGGCACCTGGTAGCACAACGACTTACCACCACCGGTCGGCATCACGACTAAGGTACTTTCTCCCGCCGTCACGCGATCAATTGCCTGTTTTTGGCCGGTTCGAAAATGATGGTAACCGAATTTTTCTTTTAAAATCGTTGTTGGTTGCGTGACAACCATACTTCTCCCCCTAACCGGTTTTTGTTTGCCTCAATTATAGATTTTGATAACTATGGCAGATGCCCTTTTCAAAAGTATCACCTTAGATATGTTACGCCATCCAACTGCCACTAATGATCACGTTCAAAGCAAATTAACCACAAACCAAATAACCAGACTAAAACCTAACACCATTAAATCTAGTAGCAATAAATTCAAATTCAACGAAGTCCACCACGCAAAGCCGGCTGGCCAGAACGTGAGGAAGAGATAGAAAATGACCATGGTGCCTAAAAACGCCACCGGCGCACTTTGCCACATATTCTGCAGGTCGCGATGCGATAAAGCGACACCCGGCGTCAAAATCAGGGTCACGACTAGAAAAATAGCCAACCACTGCCAGTTAATCGCCACCATGCCGCGCATCATGACCCATTTTTCACTGAGGCTCGATGAAGCCGCAAGCACTTGCCACACTTGATTGCCTGCCGGGAAAAGCGCCCACCGACCAAGGACCAACAAGACAATGCTGATGCCCCAAACCGGTGCGCTGCTGGATAAAAACAACCCCAGCTGGGCAAGCGGATTATGCCGATCATAACGCAAACTGACATGTGCGGCGCTGCCTTGCAACGGATCAGCCCGCAACGAAAAATTCGTCACCTGTAACCCAAATAATCGCGCAACAGCCGCATGCAACAGCTCATGAACAAAAATGCCTGGCTTCATGTACCATATTTGCGTGTTCGACCGGCCAGCATGATTTACCATGGCTTGAACCGTCGCACCATTAACCGCGCTAATGAGCAGGATGCCACCAATGAAGATCAACCATCCGGGGACATAAACATTCATGAAAGCTTGCATGTGGGCATCCTCCTTTGGTATGGGTGGATTTTGGATCAGTTAACGTGTTGCTGAAGGAGACGAGGTTATTCACCGATCATTGACGGCATAAGAATGACAGGCTGCTTGGCGCTTTTTTTGCCATTCATTTCGCTTCCATAAACCGTTTGTCAGCCCCGAAATCTGCGTGTAAGGGCCTTGGGCGCAATGGTCAAAACCCGACCCGTACCGATACTGCCGCGAAAACGCGCTCACTGGCGCAGAAGTCTACGTGTAAGGACCTCAGGCGCAATGGCCAAGACCGGGCCATCACGCCTGAGGCCGCTTACACTCCGACTTCTAACCGCGCCAGTTCACGCTCTCCGATTAATTTGCCCTAAACGCAGGTTTAGTTTAAACTTGTGAATGTTCCGCGGTAGTAGCTCAATCGGATAGAGCGCCGGCCTCCTAAGCCGTAGGTTGAGAGTTCGATTCTCTCCTGCCGCATCATTATAGCATACCAAAATCGACTAACATAAAATCCACAAAAAGCCTTCCGTCTGTGTTTTTCGGGAAGGCCTTTTGCTTACACGGTAAAAAAACTAATAAATCTCAAACGGTTCAGTGCCTTTGTTAGTCTGTAATCATTTTGATGGCAGTATTTTGTCTAACACTTCTTTGCTTATGACGTGCTGAAGTGGATTTTTTGAAACGCTTGTAATCATTTTCTTACTTTCCAGCATATCAATAGCACGTTTAGTCCGTGTCCTCGGAATCGAGTTAGGGGTTCGCTTAAGAACTTCAACAATATCACGATCTTGTATACCATAAGTGATACTTTCGGTAAATAAATACGATTGAAGAAGAACGTACAGGACCTCCTTCATCACGTCATCCAGATCAGTGAACTTCGCATACAACTTTTTGCTAGTTGATTGCAGCTGTTCCTTAGACGACTCCAGCTCATTTATAACGTCTGTTTGACCACTTTCGATAATCTTTAACATCCCTTTTAAAAAGAATGTTAGCTCTGCCCTGTTTTCAATATTATCAGCTTCTTGAAAGAGCCGATAATAGGTCGAAAGATTGTTGTGGATAGCGGTTGAAACAGATAAACCCGTAAATGGATCGAGCTTACTTGAAAGATACGATGACAGCAAATATCGTCCGGTACGGCCATTTCCATCCAAAAATGGATGCGTATTCTCGAACATGAAGTGCGTGATAACCGCTTTCTCAAGGGTAAGCAAATCATCACTGTTCATAAATATGATTAATTGTTCCAAGGCCACTTCAATTTCGTTTTCGGTAACAGGTGGTATATGAACAGCGTGAGCATCTGTACCAATAAATGCAAATTTATTCCTAAACAATTTACCATCGGGCAACTTTGCTTCCGGGATTTCTCCTTTTAGCAACTCATCATAAATGTCACGGTAATCCTTCAACCCGTTAATCTGCTTCATTCTACCAGTGGCCGAATCATGATACTTCCGAATGGTAGACTCCAACCGTTTCTCGACTCTACCAGGCTTCTGCTGTAAATTACCAATGATGGTTCCAATTTCCTTAGGATTTGTCTGAACGCCTTCGATTTCGTTCGTAAAAATAATCTCGTTACTTAAGAGCTTCTTTAAATAACTTCTAATCGCAACAGGAGGCAATTGCTGATGATTGGCTAAACTGACAATCGTCGCCGAATGACTCTGAATACGACTCACAAGGAGATTGATGTCATGTGTCTCGACAAAGAATATAGGGTATTTCGAGACAGAAATCGCTTTATTTTCTGCGGCCGCGAGATCCAACAGAGCCGGGTTTTCAAGTACAGGGAAGAGCGTAGTTTTAACCGTGGACGGCCCTGAAAGTCTGAGTCGATATTCAGCATCAATTTCCTGAGGGCTCTTTCTGCCCGTGCCATTATTGTTGTACTTAAATTTGCTTAATGGTAAATAGCTCATGCGTCGCCACCTTCATTCCTTAAATTCCATAAATATTGCCGATCGTTCCTTAATTATCGCCTTTAATTTTAAAAAATCAAGCATTTTTAAAAATGGGACCCCAGAAATATCAGTCAACATGTAATATATCCGAAAATTAGAGAATAGAAAAAGTCTTCCACTTGCACCAGCAAGTAGAAGACTTTTGTTGTCATTAACTTTCATTGCTAGGAACAATGCTTCACCGCGTAGCTTGTTAAGCAGTTCGATACGACCGTTCAATCGAGTCGAGCATTCGCCCAACGTTGCGCCGGCGCTTGTGGCCTACGAGCAGCTCAGTGATCATTTGCTTCAGCTGGGCAACCCAGTTGATCGGCTGAACAGTTTCACTCACCTGAACGCGACTGGCCGCGGTACTCAACGGTGTGATCAAATAACGGACTTTGAACCGTGAGAAGCGCGTCATCGTCAGCATCGCAAATTCGCGATTGATCACATTTTGTGTGACTTTCACCTGTGCCCATTCACCATCAGGAAACTGCTTGCGGTAGGTAAAACCACCAAGCTCAGCCATATCAACTGGCTGATGGCCAGCTGCGATAATATCGGCTTGGACCGGCGCTACGATTTTACTATATAAAAATGCTGCCGGTGTCTGTAATGTCTTTTCAATTTTCATGGGGATTACCTCTCTTACTTGTGAGCGTGAGCCGGCGCGCTTAGGGGTCGGAGTGTAAGTGGCCTTGGGCGTGATGGCCCGGGCTTAGGCCATTGCGACCAAGGTCCTTACACGCAGACCCCTGCGCCGGGGAACGCGTTATGGTGACGACGGTGATGCTGATACCTGCCATAGCCGCCCGTTTTACTTTTGGGCATGGACTTGCTGGTAAAGATCAATAATCTCATCAGCAAGGCGACGAATTGTCATGGCACTCATAAGATGATCCTGACTGTGCACCATTAATAAGGTGACGTCAACTTTTTGATCTCGTGCCTCGTACGTCAGCATTTGGGTCTGAGCTTGATGAGCTTGCTTCAGCTTCGCATCCGCGTGTTTCAACAGTTTGCGGCTGCGTTCGATTTGATCGGCTTTGGCTGCATCAATCGCTGCCATCGTCGCTTTCTGCGCATCACCGGCTGCACTCATCAGCGTCATCATAGCAGCCATTTGTTTCGCCTTCATACTTTCCATGACTGCCCTCCGTCCCTATCATACCGCTGATTTCGTCTCATGGCAGCTTCTTATGCTTACCTTTATTACGCCGATCCCGTACGCGATTTTTTTTGTGCTTACGATGTTGCTTCGCGCCGGATTCAGCTGCTTCAGCTGGCTGCTCTTTCTTAAGCATTTTTCGTGCTGACTTTTGCTTAGGTACTTGAGCTGCTGAATCAACGGTCGCGCTGTCTTTTGGCGTGTCTGCCGATGGTGTTGGTGGCGTGTCGACTAACTTTCCATCGACCATATACGCCCGGTGAACCCCATATTGCGGTACCAGCTTGGCCAAGTCACGGCGATCATGATCATCCCCCAAGGTCACGACCATCCCTGACTCACCCATGCGGCCGGTGCGCCCGGCGCGATGAATATACACTTCGGCTCGCTTTGGCGGATCAAAGTTCACCACTGCCGGCAGTTTGGGAATATCCAACCCACGGCCTGCCATATCGGTCACTAACAACAAAGTCACGCGACCATGCCGAAAATCGGTTAAGGCCTTTTGTCGGCTGGTTTGGCGGCCTTCCCGCGATAATACGGCAAAGCGTACGGCTTGATGGCGCAAAATGCCGGCAGCCCGTTCTAACGAAGCATTTTGATTGAAGAAAACCAGTGCCTTGAAGCCATCGGTGTGGGCCAGCGTGCGCAACCAATCGATTTGATGCGCGCGATCGGTTTGCAAGAAAAGGTGCCGAACCGTTCCTTGCGTCTTGTCGATGGCACGGACATCAATCAATTTAGGCGTTTTACCAAACCACTTAGACATTTCCTTGAAATAAGGGCTTGGCGTGGCGGAGAAAAATGCCAACTGCGTTTCGGCCGGAGCTGCCGCAGCGATTTCCCGAACCTGCGCAAAGCCGGGATCCCGCAACATCTCATCGGCTTCGTCAACGACCAATGTTTGCAAACCGGCCAGTTTTAACTTACGTGATTGAATTAATTCCAACAAACGCCCAGCGGTTGCCACAATCACTTCCGGTTTTTCTTTAAGCCGCGTCAACTGCCGCTTCACGTTCGCCGAACCGATAATGCCTTGAACGTTGACATGGATATCTTGCGCGTAAGGCGTTAACACGTCACGCGTCTGGATGGCCAACTCTTGTGAAGGTGCCAAAATAAGCAGCTGAAGGCCATCACCCGGCACGATTTTTTCTAATAACGGTAAGCCAAATGCCAGCGTTTTGCCCGATCCGGTCGGTGCCAGGCCAATCACATCTTCATCGGTTTTTAGCGGCTGGTAAACAGCGGCCTGAATCGGCGTTTGTTCAGTAAAGCCATCAGCCTGCCACCGTTTTTGAAACGGGGTTGCAATTGTCAAAATGATCGTCCTCACTAAAAGTCCAGATTAGCGGAAGTCCGCAGAATCGACATAACTTGGTGTACTTCCTTGGCGTGTTGCCAAGCTTTATCAAAGGCATTCCGATCCTGACCGGTAATTGCCTTGGCAAAGTAAGCAGCCTCCGCTTCCATTGGATTGTCCAGCTTTTCGGTGCTTAAAACCTGATCGTCAAGTTTAATCGTCTCAAGTTCCGCTGCATTATCCATCGTCAGGGTCTGCCTGCCGGAATAAATCTCCGATGGCAGCGAACTATTGGTCGTTTTGCCGATGATTAATGTAACAGAAAAGTCACCATAATCCAACCGCGCTACACCATCGCCATCAACGCCGCTTTTAAGAAAATGCGGCAGGTAAACGGCATTGTCAGGAACCCCGAACCACGCAACGGCATCGTAAACCAGATAAATGCCCAGATCCATTAAGGCACCGCCTGCAAACTCGGGATTGAAAACATTCGGTAATTTGCCAGCCAAAAAAGCATCATATTTGGACGAATACTTCATATACGTGAGGGTCGCGCCATCGATTTGCTGGCGGTGGGTGAAGTCGTTGACAACCTGGAAGTTATGCTCATAGACGTGGCGCGCAGCTTCAAAAAGATACAATTGTGGCTTTTTGCGCAACGCTTCATCTAGTTTCTCAAATTCCATGGCTGTTGCGACCAATGGCTTTTCAACAATCACATGCTTATCGGCATCCAGTGCCGCCAACGCTTGCGAGGCGTGCAGACTATTAGGACTGGCAATATACACCACGTCCACATCGCTGCCCAGAAAATCGTCCATCTTCGTATACGCCGTTGCAGGTGCCGTCTGGTCGATGAATGACTGAGCACTTTCTTCGTGTCGCGAATAAACTGCCGTCAGCTCAAAGGCATTGGTGGCCTTTGCTGCAGCCACGAATTGCTTGGTGATCCATCCTGTTCCGATCACGCCGAGTTTCAACATGGCAAATCCTCCTTCAAACATGATCACAGCTGCATTCAGACGCAACTGTGCACGTTCTTTTTTGATTCAACCATGGCCTAAATTAAAGGCCATTAGAACCGTTCATGATTATTGTAACAGCCCAGTAACAGAAAAACAGCACCACTGTAACCACTAAATAAAAATCTCATGGTAGACTAAGCATAGATAAAAATGGGAGGTCGAAAACATGGCGAGTTTTTTACGCGGGTTAAAATATGCACTCGCGCACCGCGGTCATCATCACAAGGATAAGTGCAAAGCACCGAATCCGGCAATGGCATTGGCAAAGAACTTCATGGGAAGCTTTGCTTTTCTTGATGAACAGACCAACAAGACCCACTCGCTAGCGATCTCGCCGCAGCTGCAGATCGCAATCGACAATAAAATCCTGCCAGGGCAAGTGGTCGGGATTACCATTAACGAGCTGACATTTCTTGATCATTATGGGTACAAACTGGTCATCACAGCAGACGACAATGGCCCACAGACCATTTATGACGAAGCTGAAGACGCCACCTATGCCATTATTATTCCAAGTGCGTGACAAGCAACAACTATTCGCTGGTGCAGAAGCCGATTTACGCTAATACCCAAAAAAGTGCCGATCCATTGCGGACCGGCACTTTTTGCTGTCTTTTTGTGATGGCCTACTCAAGCTTGGCCAACGCTGCTTTGGGAACCTGTGAACGTGAGATGCTTTCCCAACTGGTGACGCCTTTTTTATCATTATAGGTGACTTTCAGAAACGCATTTTTTCTTAACGGACGATCTCGATTCGCATTAAACTTCAACTGTTGTAAGCCGCCTCGCTCATCAAAGCCAGGCAGATCGTAAGCATAAATCGTGTGCTTGTTACCTTCATTATCACGATTGGTGACCCACTGACCAGTGTTGGTAATTTTTGTGTAGTACGTGGTGCCGCCATAATTGATGATTTCAAAAATCTTTAAACCGCCAAAAACGAGTACAACCAGCACGACCAGGCCGATCAGTACTTTTTTCATCCTGTTCACCTCGCTATTAGTATGGCCCAATATGCCACAATCGAGGATAGTTTCGGCGAACATTTAACGAACAGTTTTGTTAGATCAGCGTGTTTTGCGAATGGTCAGGATGATTGCGCAATTGAGCGCCTATTGCGCCAGTCGCAAAAAGCTGCTTCGCTTTCCCATAAATACGGCAGCGCGATAAGTTGCTTGCGGTCCGTTGGGGATACGGGCACCTGCAGTATATTGCCAAAAGTTGCCCTTTTGCGCCGGCTGTTTGTCGCTCACGAACCACCGTGGTGCTTGAGGCACAACCGTTTTAACTTTTGCCAAAATATCAGGGCTCCCCATCAATAGTACCGGCCGATGATATTGCTGCTGAATGGTCGTTATAAACGCGTTCAAATGCTGAGTCAGCCATGCAGCACTTGGCTTTCGCTCACTGTAATAAGTTAAATAAATGCCGATGGGAAGATCACCAATATTCGACCCGACTTTTCGCTCGAACTGAACTGCTTGGGCTTGTGGTGTGGTTTCAAAACTGAAAACATGATAGACCCCAATGCTTAACCGACTGCCGGCCGCCTGGTTGAAATTCGTATTGAAATTGTCGTCAAAATAGCTGCTGCCTTCCGTCGCTTTGAGATAAACAAAGCTGACTTTACTGGCGCGTAAACGATCAAAATCCTGAACCCCGTCTGTCTGGTCCAACCGCACCCCCAAAATGGGATACACCGCCGGATCCGGCCGTGGATTGCGCTGCAGCCACCATGCTAACAGCAACAAAACTGCCAGTATGCCACTGGCGGCGAATAACCACCGATGCCACCGATGGCGATAAGTATCTGCATAAATGACCCGCCGACTTCGCAAAAAAACCATCCCTTATCGCCGCATCCCTTTTTAAAGGCAAACGGTCGCGTTGATTGGTCCTATTGTAACAAAGTCAAACGTTTTTCGGATAATAGGGTTAGAAAATTCTTGCCCATGAACATACAAAATGCAATTTTTACTACGGTAATCCGGTATTTTACGGCGCATGCTAAAACCCCGATTCAGCGCTTTATCAATATTGCAACAATCCTCACCATAAAGCTTACTGTCGCTGAGCCGTCCTGATTGTCTTTCCACTAACCGTGCTTTAGAATTAGCTTGTGATGATAATGGTTAGGGTCAGCCACCATTATTAATCTGGATACATTTGGAAAGGAGCGACGCCAATGCTTGATGATCGGCTTTTAGGAACCACCTTTATTTTGCCAACCTCGGCACGGCAAGGCGAGATAACGCTGTATGGCATTCATTATCATTATCGCGTCAATGATGATGCTGCGGCTGGCGATTTGGTTGTCGTGAATGCGGTTTCACCTTTGTTCCTCGGCGTCGTTAAACCGGAACATCGCTTAAAATATTAAGCCTTAGAGCAGTTTTGACTCATGGGGGGTCTTGGATATGAATGTTGTTCTTATTTCAATCGCAGTGATTGTTTTAGTCATTGTCATCGCTGTGCTTTTCACCAGCGTTGCCATTATCCATACTGGTGAAGTTGGCATCGTCGAGCGACTTGGTAAGTATGTGGCAACGCTGCAGCCTGGTTTTCATGTGGTACCGCCGTTTATCTATCGCATCACCGAAATTGTCAACATGAAGCAGATTCCGTTAAAAGTTGACGAGCAGGAAGTCATCACAAAAGATAACGTTGTCGTGCGGATTTCCGAAACACTTAAGTATCACATTACCGATGTCAACGCCTATGTTTACCAAAACAAAGATTCCGTCCTTTCAATGGTTCAGGATACCCGGGCCAATTTGCGTGGGATTATCGGTAATATGGATCTGAACGATGTTTTAAACGGCACCGAAACCATCAACCAAACCTTGTTCCAGCAAATTGCCGAAACAACTGCCGGTTATGGCTTGAATGTCGACCGGGTCAACATTGATTCCATTCAGGTAGATGCCACGATTCAGGATTCCATGAACAAACTACTCCGGGCTTCACGGGAAAAGGAAGCCAACATCATGGAAGCGGAAGGCCACAAACAAGCAGCGATTGCCAAAGCTGAAGGTGAAAAGCAGGCAGCCATTTTGGAAGCCGAAGCTAATAAGCAAACGCAGATTCTCCAAGCTCAGGGCCACGCGGAAAGTCAACGGTTAATCGCTGCTGCCGTTAAGGATCAAATCAACTCAATCAATGCCGGGTTGATCGACAATGGCGATTTATATTTGAAGTATAAGAATGTTGAAGCCATCGAAGCCTTGGCTAAAGGCACGGCCAACACGGTTGTTTTGCCAAGCACGGCTATTGATTCATTAGGCACTTTGCCGGCGTTAGGCAAGTTGTTTAACCAAAAGTCTGATACGAAAGAAAATTAAGCCTTTTAAGTCGAACCGCACAAGTTGCCCTTCGACTTTTTAGTTCTGGGTAAATTTAACGCCCATCAGAGCACCCCGAATTTTTAACCACTTTGGCCTACGTTATGTTGGTAACAGCCCCTTCACTTTCGGAACCAGGTCAAACAGCGTAGTATTGATTTAAATAAACCCGTTATTCGTCGGGTATTTTGAGGTGAGTCCATGTATCAACTCTTAACCGATTCTTGTTGTGATCTTCCTTATCAGACATTGCATGATCATCACGTCGATTTCGTTTCGATGCACTTTACGATTGATGGTGTGGAATACGAAGACGATCTTGGTGAGGATCATTATGATATCAACGCCTTTTATCAGCAGCTCAAGCAGAATGTCATGCCGACCACCACGCAGGTTAACGTCGGCCAGTTTGTTGACTTTTTCACGCCTTACGTCAAGGCAAAAAGACCCATTCTTTACATCGGGTTTTCCAGCGGCCTGAGCGGAACTTTCAACTCGGCCACCCAAGCACGAACCATGTTGCTAGAAAAGTATCCGGACGCGCAGATTTATTTGGTTGATACTTTGGCCGCGTGTGCCGGTGAAGGCCAGCTTGTTCTTGATGCCATTGACAAGCGCGATGCTGGCATGCCGATCGATGAATTAGCAAAATGGCTGACGGACCACCGACTTGACTATCGAATGTGGTTCACAGTTGACAAGCTTGATTTTCTTTATCATGGCGGCCGGGTTTCCCGAACGTCAGCGGCGCTGGGCACTATGTTGAATATCAAGCCGGTGATGGATGTTGACACTGAAGGAAAGCTACGCGTCGTTCGAAAAGTTCGCGCCCGCAAACGTTCACTCATCGACTTGGCTAACGAAACCTTAAAAGCTATTCAGGAAAATCCGCAGCACCGCGTCATCATTTCCACGTCCGGTGATCAAGAGGCAGCCAACTTTATCAAAGATCGACTTCACGAAGCGTCGCCAGAAACACCCCTGCAAATCGGCAACATCGGTCCGACGATTGCCAGCCACACCGGCTTCGGCTGTGTCGCGGTTTTCTCGATGGCGACGGAAGATCGGCAATAATCCTTGGTAAACGTAACCGTCACATCTACTTGTATTTAAACTGAAACGCCACAATGCCTTTCTAGCAGTTTCATTGACCGGAAATCTGAAAATGCCATGCTTTTAAACAAAGGAGGATGCCCTGTTATGGCGACACGACGCGCAATGCCAAAAGATATCCCGCATCTATTACCGCTTATCAAAGGCTATTATCACGACAGCCCAGTACCGCTAACGATCGATTCACCGGCAATGCCGCACATCTCGAACATTTGCGTAACGACCCTGGGCTTGGTTATTTGTTAGTCGCAGAACACAATGAGCAGTTGGCTGGTTTTGCCATTTTATATCGCAGCTTTGATACGCGAACGTTAAAACCGGTGCTCATCATCAACGACGTCTATGTTGCACCCAAGTTTCGGCGCCGCGGACTGGCGCGGCAACTCATGGCCGCAGCATTTGAGCTGGCAGCCGATGAGGGCTTTGCAAGTGCCAACTGGCAGACCCGCACCAGTAATCTACGCGCCCAGCATTTGTACGACCAGATTGGCGAACGGGAAACCGGGTGGCTGCATTATCATCATGTAATTCATGACGCATGAAAAAAACTGGCTCTTGTCATCAGTGATGGGAGCCAGTTTTTTTGAATTTAATCTATTTCATTTAAAACACTTTCACTTGCACACTACCGATGCCAAATGGTCAATCGCTTCCGTGGCTGCCGATACATCCCATCTTGCGGTTGTACCTGAAAAGCCTGGTACCATGCCGGAAAGTTCTGGACTGGCACATTCACGCGTAACGCGGCCGGTGCGTGGACATCCTGACGTAACAGCGTTTTAACTCGCTCTGGCCGCATTTTGGTAGCCCATGAACGGGCATAGGTCGTGAAAAATGCCTGCAGATCCTTGGCGTCAGGATGTTCGTCAAGCAAAGCCAACGCGACATCCATCCCTGCGTTATCCGCCATGTTTTCACTCACTGTCAGCTTGCCATTAACCTTAACACCTTCATACGCCCGGCCATCAAATTGTGCCACCATCGCTTCAACCAGCTGATCGAAGGCCTTTTTATCGGCCGTGGTCCACCAGTTGTGCAGATTCCCGTGTTCATCATACAGCGCCCCATTATTATCAAATGAATGTGAAATCTCATGGCCAATGGTCACGCCAGTACCGCCAAGATTCTGTGCCTTTGTCCAATTAAGCGCGTAATAAGGTGGCTGCAGAATCCCAGCAGGAAATGTGATGTCATTTTTCAATGGGTCATAACTGGCATTCACCAGATGGCCTGGCATGTTCCACTCATTGCGATCTACCGGTTGGCCTACCTGCTTAAACCAAAATTGCTGCGTTTGGCTGCTCAATTTAAGAATGGCTGTCAGTAAATCGTCATCGGCATCTACCGTCAAGTGGTCATACAGCGAAAAGAGCTGATCAGGGTATCCCATCTTCACCTTCATGGTGGCCAACTTGCGGATCGCTTTTTGCTTGGTCATCGAACTCAACCAGGTATTGTTCTCGAGCTGAACGCGGTACTGCGCAAGAATCTGCTCGACTATCGCGGTGATATCCGCCTTTGCATCCGCCCCAAAATAAGTTTGACCGTAATATTGGCCAATCACATCGTCAAAATATTCGTTGGCAATGCCAAAAGCATGCTTGGTCCATGATGACGGCTCCGGCTGCCCCGCCAAGAAACGGTCGTATTGTCCGGCGAGCTGCCGTAGATCATCACTTAGGTATGTCGCGCAAGACAGCAATTCGTTGATCACCATCCACGCGTGCCACTCTGGGTAATTGTCAGCCGTGATAAGCGTTGGTAAGTTCGGAACGTAATTCGGAACCACCGCATTAACCTTGGTCGGCGTTTGCGGCATTAAATCCGCAAAAGCTTGAGGGATACCCAAGAATCCGGCAGCTTCCTCAAATGCTTGACACGTCATCGGATTGTCAAAGGTACTATCCACGGCCAAATCAACATTATCCGGCACATCCGCTGCCAAGCGTCGGTCAAACCGCTTAGCCGCTTCAACATAATCTTTTTGGTCACTTTCACTGAAACCTGCAGCTGCCAACATGGCCGTCGCCATTTTCGACCAGGCTGCTAGATCAGCGGCGTTTTCCGCATCACCATTACGATACATCGCAGCATCAGGCAAAATTGTATCCGGACCACTCAGATTTAAAATATTGTGCTCAGCATCATGCATATCGGCATCGACATACGACGTCACCGGCAACACGTATTGCGCAGCTATCAGCGTCGGCATCGCTGCCCGAAACTGATCTAAGGTTTTAAGCTTTACCAGTGTCTGGACGCGCGTGCGCACAGGATCAATCCCCAACTGCTGCCGCTTGGCTTTGTCATCAGCCTTTGCGAATAACCGGGCGGCATTCCGTAACGGTAACACGGTGTCACTTCCTGTCAACGCCATCTTTCTTAAATCGGCCACCAGCTTCGTGCGAATTTCGTCCGATAAATCACTATCCGCACTAACAACGCTCTTATCTGGTGGAATCTGCGTTTTCTCTTGCCACGCGCCGTTAACCGCCATGTACAAATCATCCTGAATCCGTGGTAACGCCATTGAAATCCCCTCGTTTCTTGATCGTAAGTTTAGCATAGGTTTAAACACAAGGAGCGTCAATCACTTGCACATCACGCTTGGAACCACTATGTTGAAAATAAGCAGATAGTGAGGGTGATTAAATGACATTAGAAAAATACCGTTTCGACGGAACTGGCACGTTTGACATTAAGGCATTCGCCACGGCACCACCAGATGAATTTAAGAACAAAAAGGACAAAATCAAAGAAGATATCGAGCATAACATCAAGACATTGTCGAAGGTGCAAGAACATCTAGCCGCGCAGAAGCAATACAGCGTTCTCATTATTTTTCAAGGGATGGATGCAGCCGGGAAAGACAGCATGATTGAGCACGTGATGTCTGGGATCAATCCCCAAGGCACGACGGTGGTATCGTTTAAGGTGCCTACTGAATTGGAATTAAGCCATGATTTTTTGTGGCGGATTCACAACGCCTTCCCGGCTGGCGGCGAATTAACCGTCTTCAATCGATCGCAATATGAAGAGGTGCTCGTCGATCGGGTGCATCCGGAATTACTGCTGAAAGAAAATCTCCCCGGCATCGATTCAGTTTCTGATGTGCACGATGACTTGTGGACAGAACGATTCAATGACATTAAGGCCCTTGAAGCATACGCTCGCCGCAACGGCATCCTACTTTTAAAGTTTTTCCTACACATTTCCAAAGCCGAGCAAAAAGGCCGCTTCCTTAAACGCATCGAAATTCCGGAGAAAAACTGGAAGTTCTCACTGGCCGATATTCGCGAGCGCCGCTACTGGGACGACTATCAAAAGGCTTACCAAGAAGCCATTCAGCACACTGCCACCAAGAAAAATCCGTGGTACATTATTCCGTCTGATGACAAATGGTACTCGCGCCTAGCCGTTTCGCAGATTATCAATCGCGAAGTGACCGCCCTGCCGCTAAAGTATCCGGTCATCTCGGAAGCGCAAAAACAAGGGCTGGTTCAGGCCGTGACAGATTTGAAAGATTAGATTTATTTTATTTGAAACTGTTTTAAACAAAAATACCTTCAACTTCATGACTTCCGAAGTTGAAGGTATTTTTATTGCGTTTCTCCCATGGCGTATCGCTGAATCGCAACCGCCGCGCCATCGTGATCATTATCAGGTACAACTGTTTTAATGACAGCTGACACTTGTGGCAAGGCATTGGCTAAGGTTACTCCTAGCCCAGCGGCCTGCAGCATGGGTAGATCGTTTTCACCATCGCCAAGCGCCATCGTTTCCGGTATCGGAACGTTGTACAGAGAGCTCAGGGTTTGCAAAGCCGATCTTTTCGAAACCCCTTGCCGCACTATTTCCAGATAAGTCGCCTTTGAGCGGCTGGCAACCAGCTGCCATTCCGGATGCGCCAAAATGATTTTCTCGGCACGATCCACCATAGACGGATCGCCCATGCATAGCATTTTCTGCACCGACAAGTTATCACGCAACATGTCCCGTATCGGTGCGGTTGTCGGCATTATATCAGTGATTGCGGCTTCCTGATCGGTCCATTTGTCAAAAGCAGCAACATACCAGTGCGTGCCACTGAATACATTCAAGCTTAAAGGAAGCGTCGATAAGGCGTGATAGACGCGGGGGCCAACTCCTTCCGGCCATGAGGTTGCCGCTAATATCCGAAATTGCTCACCTTCTGGCTGGCCAATCAAAGCATCGTTCAGACTGACCAGCGGCACTGCCAATCCCATTTGGCGGGCCAGCGCAGTCATCGCCAACGGAGGGCGTGCCGACGCCAAGACGAAAATCCCACCCGCATCAACATAAGCCTGAATTGCCTGCTTAACCCCCGCCGTCAGCTGATGTTGCGAATTCAGCAACGTCCCATCAATATCACTCAAAATCAAACGATAGCGCAAGAAAAAATCTCCCTTCCCGATCAGGATGAATCGGACATTTTCAAAAAGGTAACCGGAAACATCGCACCCTCATCATTTCAAGCGGCAACTGACCTTGTCAAGCACTATCTGCTATGCGCCGCTGGATGTAACGGATCATTCAGCGCAGGAATGCTCTCCCGAACCGTGAAGGCAAAGCCTAATGCCGCCAAAAGAATCAACCCCGTCGCACTGATGAAGAGCAGGCGATAACTGCTAGTGCCCTCAATAATCATCGCACCCAACAACGGTCCCAAAGCCCGGCCTGCGGAGGCAAATCCCTGAATCAGCCCTTGATAACGGCCTTGTTGCACAAGCGGCGTAAACAACGTCACATAAGTCGAAACCGCCGGCAACGCCAGAACTTCTCCTACCGTCAAAACGATCATCGCAATAATGAACGTCAGATAGGCACCGGATCCGTTCAATAAAATCAAAAACGATCCGGCAAACAAGA
The DNA here is from genome assembly GCF_000829055.1 of Lacticaseibacillus casei DSM 20011 = JCM 1134 = ATCC 393. Taxonomy (NCBI): domain Bacteria; kingdom Bacillati; phylum Bacillota; class Bacilli; order Lactobacillales; family Lactobacillaceae; genus Lacticaseibacillus; species Lacticaseibacillus casei. Next base: position 970,741 of record NZ_AP012544.1, on the reverse strand, counting down.
TAAAGCCAACGACCAAGCGTAACCGAATATGTTTCAACAACCAGCGATCAAATGCTGTCAAAATCGGTTGGAACAACACAATCAATAACGCGTTGATGGTCCATAAGAAACTGTAATCCTTAATCGTGAGCCCTTCACTTAGCATAAAGGCAGAAATGTTACTTTGCCACTGTTCGTACATCAACCATGTTACGAATAACGTCACCATCAACATCACCAGACGTGGCCGCGCCGGATTCCGGCCTTCTTGAGCTACTTGCTTGGTGGCTGTGGTGATTGTCACCTTTTCAATGCGATAGTGCCAGAGTGCGACCCCCAAAAAGATGGCAAATAAGCCGGCCGCCAACGCAAAGACCATGGCAATGCCATAAGGTAAAACAAAGCCGACAATCAGAGTACCGATAACAAGGCCAAGGTTTGACGTAAAATAGAGCACATTAAACACAACACTCGGGCGCTTGTCCCGAATGCGCGTCGCATAAGAATTAATGGCTGTGGCTGTCACCCCGCTGCCTAAACCGGAGATGACTAACAGCAACGGATAGGCCGGCCAACCATGAAAGAATATCAGCAAAGCGGTTGCGCCAAGATTCAAGCCGATCCCGGCCAAAATGGTGCCATAAGGTTGCCAATGATCAAACAGCCAGCCGCCGAGACTATTGCCCACAACCATAAACGTCGAATTCAAAAACAAAACGATGCCAGCCACAGTCAGCGACTCACCCAAATATTCATGCATGTAAATCGTTGTTAACGGCCAAATCAGGCTAATACCCGTATTGGTAGTCAGTGATCCCAAAAACAACCACTTCATGGCCAAGGTCTTATGTTGCACAATACTCCCCCATTTCATGTCACTGCTACTGATGATAATGGAAACGAGCGGAAAATGGCAACACGAATGAGCAAATATTTAGGGGGTTATCATGGTTTGCCCAAAAATCTCAGGCACTAAGTTCCTTCCCGTGCCAAACTCCGCAATCTCCAGCCAGATCGGGGCTGGCGACCGCGAAGCTAGAGTGGTGGGCACGACTTTGAGCCCCATCTGGCCTACGATTGCTCCGCTTTGGCACTCATATATAGATAACCTCACTGAATTATCCCGTGGAAACAAAAAGTGAACATGCAGTATGTTCACTTTTTCATTGTGACTATGCTTTATGAACCAGTCTCTTTTGTTAATATATCTTCCAAACAACTTGTCAGAAGCAAGCGCGCTACCTGATCGTTTTAGTCGCGTGCTTTACGCCACCAAATCATGCCCGCAGTTGTCAAAATGAGCACGAAACCGAGTATCACAAGTCCGTTAACCACTTTTTCGCCTGCACGTGGCATCACGTTGTTGTCTCCGCGAACTTTGTTGGGCGACTTTTTGTCAGTAAAGGTCACTTTCTTCTGCTGCCCGGCTCCGCTATCTTGAGTTTCCAATCCGGTTACGGCCGCTTTTAGCACTTGAACCGCATGATCAATGACGGGTTGCGTTGCATTTTTATCAGCAAAAACCTGTTTGGCCGCAGCTAATGCCGCTTCCAGTTTTGTCCAGGAACTGGTGGTGTATCGCTTAGCATCGTATGCCAGGACTTGGTCAATCAGTTGCTGTAAAGCATCTTTATTGATTTTGACATTAGCTTTAACAAGCCCGGTAATGGCTGTCTGCAGTGTTTGCGCTGCTTGGTCTACCGCGGCTTGCGTAGCCTCCTGGTTCGTCAAAACCTGATTGGCCGCAGTCAACGCAACTTGGTATTTGCCCCACGAATCGCTGGTGTAATCATTGGCGGCATAGGCGGCGCCCAGGTTCACAAGTGACTGAAGCGCGGTTTTATCGACTTTCGCGGCTTGTAGCGGTTCAATTGTCACCTGAGCATCTTCAATCCCCGGCAATCCGGTCGTCAGGGTCAGTTGCTGCGCCTTTGCTGTTAACGGAATCGTGAAGTTGAATTTACCGCCGGCCCCGACATCAGCCGTAGCGACAACATGTCCTTGATCGTCTTTAACCGTCAGCGGCTCGCCGGTTTGCCAGTTACTATCCACAACCGTGCCCGACACAGTTGCGGTCTTTTTCGCTTGGTCATAAGCCACGTTATCGACCCGCACCTGTTTCGTTTCAAGCTGTGCGGCAGTTAAAAGTCCCAACTTACGTTTCAATGACAAAATCCGGAAAACATGCTGATCGATCGCCTGTTCCGAGAGCTGACCACTGGTGACGGCTTGGTGAATCTGCGGAATGGCCGTCGCATAATCATCATTCATGATGCAGTCATTCCCAGCTGCGACCGCCAGAACGTCGACCGGAACGTTGTTATGACTGGCCGCAAATTTAGTAATGGCGCCCATCCCCAGCGCATCAGTAATAATCAACCCTTTGTAACCAAGTTTGTCACGCAGAAGGTCAGTAACAACGCTCTTGGAAAGTGATGCCGGATAAACCGGATCAACGGATTGCATCACAATATGGGCAATCATAATTGAATCAACGCCAGCATCAATGCCTGCTTTAAAGGGCAGAAGATCCTCTTTTTCAAATGCTTCTTCCGATTTTGTCACAACAGCAAAATCAGTATGGGTGTCAACTGCCGAACCATAACCCGGAAAATGCTTAACGGTCGCTGCAATGCCGGTATTTTGCCAAGCAGGAACAACCTGTGAAATATAATCTGCTGTTGCCGTATAATCCTGACCGATCGTGCGTGGATAAATGAAACTATCGGTATCAGCCGTGCTGTCAGCGACCGGTGCATAATTCCAGTTAATGCCTAAATTCTTAAGTATCGTACCAACCTGCTGCGCTTCCTGGGTCACTTTTGCCATGCCGCCTTCAGCGAATAAAGCTTGCGGTGACGGAAAAGCGCGCCCATTTGCAATCAACGGGTTCTGACTCAATCGGGAAACACTGCCGCCTTCTTGGTCAACGCCGATCAGTAACGGTAACTTGGCACTGTCTTGAAAACTCTGCAGTTTATTCTTAAAAGCTGTTTGTGCCGCTTCCGGTGTTGATCCTTCGACACTTGTGAAATCAGCACCGTAAACGATTAAGCTGCCGAGATGATACTTCGCCACATCGGCACGTGCCTGCGCTGTGTCTTGCGGTGTCCGGGAAACAAACATCTGCCCGATTTTCTCATCAAGCGACATCTTGGAAATGTACTGGTTCAGTTCCGCGTCGCTAATCGGTTGGTCACCAGCAGCATGAGCGACTGAAGCACTTGAAGATAGACCAATTGATCCTAAAAGTAAGACGCCACATCCAAGTATGGACGCCACCCGTTTGCCAAACTTCTTCATGAAAGTCCTTCTCCTTCCACAAATCTCCCAACAACTACTTAACATCATATTCTTTATCAGGTGAGATGACTGCCAAGCGCTAATAACTGGTAGACTTGACAGTGCACTAAATCCGGTTATCTAGAGAATCATTAAGCACAGGCTCATTCTTTTCGGAAACTAGCAATTCCTAGTCATTTCTATTACTATACCGAAAGTTGAAGCGTTATTAATATTTTGTTATCCCCTCCCATTTAGTTTGCAAATACCAGCCATTAACGACAGTATAAGCGTATGCGCCATTGCTGATGGTGTCAAGCAATAATTGATTTAGAACTATTTAATTTTTAATGATAAGATAAGGCAATCACTATTAAAAAAGCCAATCTCAGATTGACGATTTTCGTCACTAAGATTGGCTTTCGCAAATACTTATGCGTTAAATACTTTATAAAAAACCTTACACCCGAAATTAATCGAGCGTCAAAGCCGTAATGCTCTCAATATGCTGCGTCTGAGGAAACATGTCCACCGGCTGCGTTTGCTTGGCGGTGTAACCGAATCCTGCCAACAATTGCAAATCCCGCGCCAATGTTGCGGGATTGCAAGAAACGTAAACGATCTTCGGCGGCTTCATGTAACCCACCGCATCAATGAAGCTCTTGTCCAAACCTTTACGCGGCGGGTCAACCATCAGGGCGTCTACCGGCAAGTCAGCGTCTTTCCATTTCTGAATCACATCTTCGGCCTTGCCAACTTCAAACGTCACATTTTTAATATGGTTTCGCGCGGCATTTGCCTGAGCATCGCGCACCGCTGATTCAACCACTTCAACGCCATAAACGTGTTTGGCATGACGCGCCATGGTGAGCGAAATGGTGCCGATACCGGAATAAGCATCAATGACCGTTTCTTTGCCAGTCAATCCCGCCGCTTCAATTGCTTGGGTATAAAGGACTTCGGTTTGAACCGGATTCACTTGGTAAAAACTAACCGGCGAAATCTGAAATTCGCTGCCTAATAGTTTATCCAAAAGATAATCCTGACCATAAATCGTTTTTGACTTGCGGCCAAGGATGACATTAGTCCGTTTATCGTTTAAATTCACCACAACGCTTGTGACTTCCGGCAACGCCAACGTAATTTCTTCGACAATATCTTTCAGGTGTGGCACCTGCCAAGTGCGCGATACCAAAACGATCATCATCTGGTGCGTCGCATGACCACGGCGAACCATAATGTTCCGAATAACGCCGCGGTTGGTCCGTTCGTCATACGCGGGAACCTGATACTTTCGTAAAAGATCCCGAACAACCACAATGGCGTGATCAATTTTAGGATCCTGAATCAGAAAATCTTCAATTGGTACCAGATCATGGCTGTGTTTTTTATAGAAGCCGGTTTGCAATTCACCATTGACCATACGCACTGGTACCTGTGCCTTGTTCCGGTAACCAAGCGGATGCTTCATGCCAATGGTGGGCAAAACATCAATCGCTAAGTGGGCTTTTTTATAAAGCTCTTCGATTTGGCGCTGTTTGAACTTCAGTTGCGCCGGATAAGCCAAAATCGACAGTGGCGCAATCCCTGTGCGAATATAAGCACCGTCTGCGCCCGCGACCCGATCCGGTGAGTCCGTTAGGCGTTTGGTCACCTTGGCAAAGCCATATTGTTTTTGAACTTTCAGCACGTGCACCTGCATTTTTTCGCCAGGTAAAGCATCCTCGATAAACAGTGGAAATCCAGCGACTTTTGCGACGCCCATGCCTTCATAAGTGAGATCCTGAATGGTAACTTCCAGATCCTGATTCTTGGTAACAGCTGGTTGGGCCAAATTAGTCATCCTTTTCATCTTGTGAGCCGATTTGACCATCACCATCAATATCACGATGCGAGATCGATTCGACTTCTGCCATGTAATCCTTTTGCTTCTGCGCATCCGTCCCAAGATTCTTGGTCGGGATTTCATCCAGATTAGCATACATCGCAATATGTTGCTTCAAATTAACAAATGTCATCGGTGCATCGCCGCCATATTCACCATCTAAGTTGATTTTAAGCGTCTCATTACCACCGGTTTTGACTTTCAGTTTTCTGGTCTTGGTATAAACAATGTTCGGGTCGTCGACATGCCGCCCGCCGTTAAACACCAACGCCATCAGCTTCAGTAAATTCGCCGTATTCGCCGTTTTGATGATAATCAGGGAAAATTTACCGTCACCCAAAGCAGCGTCAGGCACAATCTGTTCAAAGCCGCCAACCGAATTTGTCAAACCAAGAAAGAACATGCTGGCCGGACCGTCATAAACGCCGCCATCATACTCCAGCTTCATCGGCATCGTCCGAACAGCCGGCAGCATTTCCGCTCCTTTGATCACATAAGCAAAATAGCCAAAAATCGATTTAACTTCAGACGGCACTGAGTAGGTGAGCTCACTTAATAAGCCGCCTGCCGCGATATTCATGAAGTAATGATGGTTTGCCTGACCAATGTCCATCGCCAGGGTCTGCCCCTTTAAAATCACCCGCGCTGCTTCAACCGGGTCATCCCGGGAAATCCGCAGTGCCCGCGCATAGTCATTGGTGGTACCAGCAGGAATGATCGCCATCTTTGGTCGTTTCTTGGCTGGAGCGATGCCATTGACAACTTCATTAATCGTCCCATCACCACCGGCCGCGACAATCAGTTCAAAACCGGCTTCCGTGGCGCGTTTTGCTTCTTCGCGAGCAGAAAAAGGCTTCGGCGTTGTCTGAAACGTCGAGCTTTCATAACCTGCTTGCTCCATGATATCTAAAATGTCAGGAACGAAACGCTTTAGCCCTTCGTTGCCGGAGGTAGGGTTGTAAATCAAACGCGCTCGTTTTCTCATGGCTTATTGACTCTCCTTCAGTGCACAAGTTAACGCGCAATGCTGCGAACTTGTGGGTTCTCTTTATTCGGTTGGTACATGTCCAAATCTGGCAAAAATTTTTTTAGCTTAGCCTAAACCGGAAAAACGGCGGCCCCGTGACTCACTCCGGACCGCCGTCAATCTTTACCAATTGTATGCTTACTTGCTAATGGTTCACAAGTACTGAAACGAATTAGCGCTTCTTGATCTCTGCCATCAGAATTTGGTTGACGACTTTAGGATTGGCCTGACCATGCGTTTGCTTCATGATCTGACCCACAAGAAAGCCAATTGCCCGGTCCTTACCAGCTTTAAAGTCATCAATACTTTGCTGGTTATCATCCAACACTGCTGTGATAATCGGGGTTAGTTTAGCCGGATCAGACAGTTGAATCAAGCCTTTTTCGCGAACCCAATGATCAGGATCGTTATCATGTTGGATAATTTCTTTGAAGACTTTCTTAGCCATCTTGCTGGAAATCGTACCGTCACCGATTAACTTGATCATCCCTGCCAAATGCTCCGGAGTCAGCGCAACTTGGCCTAATTCCATGTGCTTGGCGTTCAAGTAGCCAGAAACTTCGCCCATCAGCCAGTTGGACACCTGCTTGGCATCAGCGCCTTGCGCCACGGTGGCTTCAAAGAAGTCTGACATTTCCTTGGTCTGAGTCAAAACGCCGGCATCATATGCTGGAATGCCCCAGTCTTGGATGTAATGCTCACGTCGTTCTGCCGGTGGTCGCGGCAACGATGCCTGAACCTCGTCAATCCACTGTTGTGATACCGTGACAGGTGGTAAATCCGGTTCCGGGAAGTACCGATAATCATCGGCGCCTTCTTTGACCCGCATCAAAATGGTCTCTTTTGCATCCGGATCCCAACGCCGGGTTTCCTGACGCACTTCACCACCACTAAGCAACACCGACTGCTGGCGCTTTTCTTCAAATGCCAGCCCATCGCGAACATGAACAAAGGAGTTCAGGTTCTTGATTTCGGTTTTAGTGCCAAGATATTTTTGCCCGATTGGCCGAATGGAAAGGTTGGTGTCGACACGCATGGAGCCTTCTTCCATTTTAACATCGGATGCACCGGTAAACTGCACAATCTGGCGAAGCGTTTCAAGATAGGCATACGCTTCTTCCGGACTGGTGATATCCGGCTTAGAGACGATTTCGACCAGTGGTGTGCCTTGCCGGTTCAAGTCAACATAGGAATAGCCGTCATCTTCGTGCTGGTTTTTACCGGCATCTTCTTCAACGTGCAGTTCCGCAATGCCGACTTTTTTCTTCTTGCCGTTGACCTCAATCTCAACCCAACCGTTTGTCCCAAGCGGTTTCTCACTTTGGGTAATCTGATATGCTTTTGGGTTATCCGGATAAAAATAGTTCTTTCGATCAAAATGAGTCTCGCGGGTCACATCCGCGTGCAATGCTAAGGCGACCATAATGCCAAGTTGGTAAGCGCCGCGGTTAATACTCGGCAAGACGCCTGGGAAGCCCCAATCAATGACATTGGTTTCGGTATTAGGTTCCTGACCATAAGTCACCGGTGCTGGCGAGAACATTTTTGACTTAGTTTTTAATTCAACGTGGACTTCAAGCCCGATTGTCGTTTCAAAATTCATCTTATTTGCCTCCCGGGATCTGTGCTAAGTAGTCGTTTTGCGCTTCAAAAGCTGCGGCAACTTGGAAGATCGTGCTTTCGGCAAAAGGCTTGCCAATGAGTTGCAACCCAACCGGCATCCCATCAACAAAGCCTGCCGGTACGGAGGCCGCCGGTAACCCGGCTAAATTAATCGGGATTGTCAAAATATCATTCATGTACATCGTGACCGGATCGGTAACTTTTTCGCCAATCTTAAAGGCAACCGTTGGCGTCGTTGGCCCAATGATTAAATCATAATCGTTGAAGACTTTTTCAAAGTCGCGTGTGATCAAGGTTCGTACCTGACCGGCTTTTTTGAAGTAGGCATCGTAAAAGCCTGCAGACAGACTAAAGGTGCCCAGCATAATCCGCCGTTTAACTTCTGGTCCAAAGCCTTCGGAACGGGAACGAACATAAACGTCTTCGATATTGTGGACGTCCTTGGCGCGGAACCCATAACGAATCCCGTCAAATCGCTGCAAGTTCGAACTAGCTTCAGAACTGGCGATGATGTAATAAGCTGGGACAGCGTATTGGGTGTGCGGCAGTGAAACTTCCGTCACCGTGGCGCCCAAGTCTTCAAGCTGTTTGGCCGCCGCTTTAATCTTGTCAGCAACTGCCGGATCGACCCCTTTACCTAAGTATTCCTTAGGCAGTGCAATCTTCATACCTTTGATCGCCTGGCCAATCTTTTCGGTATAGTCAGGAACCGGCGTGTCAGCGGTCGTACTATCCCGTTCGTCGTGGCCGGCAATCACATTCAGAACCTGCGCCGCGTCTTTAACGTTACGAGTCAGCGTCCCAATTTGATCAAGGCTTGAGCTGAAGGCAATAAGCCCCCACCGGGAAACCCGGCCGTATGTCGGCTTGAACCCGACAATCCCGTTAAAAGCGGCCGGTTGACGAATCGAGCCACCGGTATCACTACCCAAAGCAGCAACCACTTCTCCAGCAGCAACAGCAGCCGCGGAACCGCCTGAAGAACCACCCGGAACGCGCGTATAATCCCACGCATTTTTGGTTGTCTTAAAAGCCGAGTTTTCGGTTGAAGAGCCCATCGCAAACTCGTCCAGATTGGTTTTTCCAACATTGATCGCACCTGCTGCTGCGAGTTTTTCGACAACGGTTGCATTATAGATCGGATTAAAGTTAGCCAGAATCTTGGAGGCTGCAGTTGTCGCCACACCCTTGGTCACGATGTTGTCTTTGATGGCAATCGGGACCCCGGATAACGGTTGGTCTGCATCAATTCCGGCAGCATCCACAGCAGCTGCCTGCTTTTTGGCTCCATCTGCATTGATGGCAAGAAAAGCCGCAACATCCGGGTCGATTTTGTCAATGCCGGCTAATGTCTCGTCAACTAATTGCTGACTGGTTAACTTACCAGTACGCAACTGTTCATGAAGCTGATCGAGACTGGTCTTAAAGTAATCCACGCGTTAATCGTCCTCCTTATCAATAATCGCCGGCACTTGGATCAAGGTACCCTTCTTGGTCGGAACATTCTTGAGCAATTCGGCAACCGGTTCCGCTGGCTTGGCAACATCCGGACGCATTACGTTCGCCAGATGAATACTTTGCGTGGTGACCGGTACATCTTTGGTCGAAACCTGCTCCAACTGTTCGACCATATCCAGAATCTCCGCAAGCTGATCGGTGTACTTCTCCAAATCAGCTTCAGAAAATTGCAGCTTAGCCAGACCGGCCACATGCGCAACACTGTCTTTTGAAATCATGCAATCCCCGCTTTCATTTTCTTTTTCATTCGTAGTTTACCATAAGATTGCCTCAATAACTCCCAAATACATGAGTATAAAAGCCTTTGTCACCGGAACTGCGCGAAACAAACGCCTGGATGCCTTGGGTACTTTGAATGGTAATTTCAATCGGCACGCCTGAAGGAAGGTATTTGCTGGCAGCAGTTGAAATATACTGGGTAAAGCTCTGAATTTCGGTCAACCCATAGAACTGGGTATTAACGGTGATATTCAGGCCAGCTAGGTTGCCATCTTCATAATGTGCCTGAGCGGTAATCCCCGCCAATGTCGGGAAGAACCCTTTTACCTGATTCGTAAAACTGGAAAAATCATTTGAAACGGTACTGTTAATCGCCTTGTGATCGCCGACTACCGGCAAAACCTCATTTTGCTGATTAAGTTTCTTCCATGAACCGATATCGGTGCCGTTTTTACTGGTGGCATGTTCGACATAAACACCGCCGACCAGACTATCCTGTTCCGCATTTTTATAAATGCCGACCACAATTGGAATATCATCCGGCACTTTTTCCATTTTGCGTAAACGGGCGACGACTTTTGCCGCAATCGCTTCGCCTTGCTTTTTGATGGTTTCATCGGAGATTTCTGTCTGATATTGGGCGCCATATTCCGTCTTGGTATAATAGTCGACCTTGTTCATGCCTAACGCAATCGCAATCCCGCCTAACTTCATGCTATTGCCATCCTGCAGCATGAAATCCTGCTCCAAAATTTGCTGCAAGTAAATGGGATTACGGGTATCAGGATCCTTTTTCCCATTATCAGGCGGATTTAGGCCTTCAGCATTGGATTTTGATTCACGTTTCAGCCAACTTCTGGCGGTGGCGGTGCTTAAGAGCTGCCCTTCTTCAAAAGAATACTTATCAGTCGGGAACTGGTTCTTGGCTAACGTCTGCAAGCCACTTTCCATACTCTTGATATTGAAGGTGTTGTCGCCTTGGTCATTTTGCTGCAGCGTCAAACCACGTGCACTGCTCGTCTGATAACGGCCGTTCTTGATAACCCCTTGATACATACTGTTATCAACTGTCCCCGTTGTCTGGTAGCTTCCTGTTTTAGTGCCGCCTGTACTGCTGCTATTACTGTCTAGATTCAACTTGCCACACGCTGCTAGCAGCATAATCGCACCGGTCAGTAAGGTTAACGTCAAAAATTTCTTCATTGATGAAGTTCCTCAATTCTTCAAGTTCGCCAACAATTCTGTTTCATCCATCGTCGGAACATTTAATTTCTGGGCTTTCGTCAGCTTACTGCCAGCTGCTTCACCGACAATCACCAAATCCGTTTTCTTTGAAACCGATCCGGTAACTTTGGCGCCTAATTTTTCAAGCTGTTTCGTCAGATCCGGGCGGGAAAACTCTGCAAATTTACCTGTGATGACCACGGTTTTCCCGGAAACAAAGCTATCTTTTACCGCGGACTGCGTCGGACCGGTATAACGTAGGTTGACTCCTGCAGAACGCAATTGATCGATCAGCTTTCGTACCGTATCAGTCTTGAAATAGGTCACAACGGCTTCGGCAATAGTCGGCCCAATATTAGGAATCTCCGCAATGTCTTCCTGACTGGCAGCCATCAGGTGATCCAAGTCGCCAAAATGTTCCGCAAGAATTCGCGCGGCTTTCCCGCCAACGTGACGAATCCCCAATCCAAAGATTAGGCGTTCCACGGAATTTTGCCGACTGTTATGAATCGCACTTAATAAATTATTAATTGATTTTTCTTTGAATTTGTCCAGCTGAGCCAGATCGGTTGCAGTCAGGCGGTAGAGATCGGCGACATCCCGCACCAGGTGTTTGGCCTGCAGCTGCGCAATGATTTTAGGACCCAACCCGTCAATGTTCATGGCGTTACGCGAAGCAAAATGCGTCAGCTGCTCCTGCATTTGTGCCGGACACATCGGATTAATGCACCGCAACGCCACTTCATCATCGAGGTGCACTAGTTTCTGACCGCACGACGGACATTTTTCCGGAATTGGTGTCGGTGGCGTATTCGCCGGGCGTTTGGCAACCAGCACCCGCGAAACTTCCGGAATAATGTCGCCAGCTTTATGCAGCATGACCGTATCGCCAATCCGGATATCTTTATCATGAATCATGTCCGCATTGTGCAGGGTTGCCCGCGAAACCGTCGTCCCCGCAAGTTGAACCGGATCCATCACCGCGGTTGGCGTGACAACACCGGTTCGACCGACTGTCCAGACGATTTCATGGATCACTGTCTCGGCTTCTTCAGGCGGAAACTTATACGCAATTTCCCACCGCGGCACTTTAACGGTATTACCTAACTGGGCTTGCAGCGCCAAATCATTGACCTTTAAAACAATCCCGTCAATTCCGTACGGCAACGCATCGCGATCGCTTGTGTACTTAGTAATGTACGCATCAATCGCCTGCATATCACTGGCAACTTCTGAACTGGGATTGGTGGTAAAGCCCAAGTCATGCATAAACGCAATCGCTTCATGTTGCGTTTTCACGTTAAACCGTTCAGGATCAATCAACGTGTAAATGAACGTGTCCAGTTCCCGACCGGCCGTGACGCGCGGATTCAGCTGACGCAAGGAGCCCGCGGCCGCATTACGCGGATTGGCGAATGGCGGATTGCCTTCAGTTTCCTGCCGGGCATTCAATTTGGCAAACGCCGCTTTAGGCATATAGCATTCACCGCGTACTTCGAGTGACAACGGCTCCTTCAGGGTTTTCGGCACCGAGTCGATGGTCAACACATTCTTGGTCACATCTTCGCCAATGTTACCATCGCCGCGCGTCGAACCTTGGACCAATTTGCCATCTTCATAAATAAGCGATAAGGCAAGTCCGTCGATTTTTAACTCCACATTGTAATCAACCGGATGCCCAACATTAGCCTGCATGCGCGCATCCCATTCGCTAAGTTCTTCAAATGAAAAGACATCGCCCATCGACAACATAGGGATCGGATGCTGAACTTTGGCAAAATCCGAGTTGATCACATCGCCAACCTGTTGCGTCGGCGAATCGGGGGTGACCAGTTTAGGAAATGCCGCTTCTAACGCCTGCAAGTCACGATAATGATCGTCATAAACATTATCCGTTACGGTCGGTGCGTCTTTGGTGTAATACTCCAGACGCCATTGATTTAATTGCTTGCGCAGCTTGGCGACTTCCGCCTCGGCTTCTTCAAGCGTAAATTGAGCAGCTGGTTTTGTTAACACGGCGAGCCTCCTTGAACACCATACTTCATCCTCACGAGCCTATCATTAAGATTCAATTTTCTTGATCGGGGCAAACGCGGCTAGCAACCGCTTGATGCCCATCGCTTTAAAGGCAATGTCCAATTCTTGATCATCGCCCGTTCCGGTGACCTTGACGACGGTACCCGTTCCCCACTTACGATGCGTCACCTTGTCGCCAGCTTCCCAACTGGTTTTCCCTGCGCCGGTTGTCGGTACCGGTTTAACCGTCACCGGCGTTGCGGCGGTCTCGGCATGGCGGCTATACGGCGAACTAAATGCCCGATCGGTCCGGTTAATAAACGGAATATCGCTTTTCGGCTGATTGCCGCCAACGACTTCAAGCAAGTCCGGATCGATTTCTTCAATAAAACGACTAGCCGGATTATTTTGTCGCTGGCCGTATAGCATTCGGGCATAGGCATTGGACAGATACAGCTTCTGCTTGGCGCGCGTGATGCCGACGTATGCGAGACGCCGCTCTTCCTCAAGCTCGCCTTCGTCCATAGCCGCCCGACTCAGCGGGAAGAGTCCTTCTTCCATGCCAACCAAAAAGACAACCGGAAATTCCAGTCCTTTAGCCGCATGCAACGTCATTAAGGTAACTTCCTGGGCATCTTCTTCTACTTCGTCCTGATCCGACAGCAGCGCCAACTCAGCCAGAAAGTCGACGAAAATATCGCTGTCCTCATTTTCCGGCTGATAGCGTTCGTCAAATCCTTGCGTCACCGATAGCAGTTCTTCAAGGTTTTCAATCCGAGTATCGGCTTCCATCGTGTGTGCTGCCCGCAACGCATCCAGATAGCCACTTTCATCCAGAATAGCCTGCATCATGTCCGTAACATTCAAATCTTTGCGGCGGGTGCCGAGTTCCTGAATCATTTTGCCAAACTTCGCCAGATTACCGCGCGCTTTGCCAGAAATGGGACTGAGTTCGGCATTGGCTGCTGCTTCCAACAACGACCACCCGTGCTGGCTGGCAAATGCTTCCAGCTTTTCGACACTGGTATTGCCAATGCCACGCTTAGGTTCGTTAACAATCCGCGTGAAGCTCATATCATCTGCAGGATTGACAACTAAACGAAAATACGCAAGCGCATCCCGAATTTCCTTACGATCGTAGAATTTGTGGCCGCCTACCATTTTGTAAGGAATATTGGACTTGACGAATGCTTCTTCAATCGCACGCGACTGGGCATTTGTTCGATACAAAATCGCAAAATCACCATAGTGGCGATGATGCTCGGCCATTTCTTCTTCGATACGTCGAATGACGAAAATCGCCTCGTCAGTTTCACTTTGGGCGCGATAATACGTGATTTTGTCACCTTTGCCATTCTCGGTCCACAACGTCTTCACCTGCCGATTCAGATTATTCTTAATCACGTCATTGGCCGCACTTAAAATGGTCTTCGTGGAGCGATAATTCTGCTCAAGTAAAATCACACGGGCCTTAGGGAAATCCTTTTTAAAATCCAAAATGTTCTGCATGTTGGCACCACGCCAGCCGTAAATGCTCTGATCCGCATCCCCGACAACGCAAAGATTGTGGTAACCTTCTGCCAGCATGTGCACGAGTCGATACTGGGCCTCGTTCGTATCCTGATACTCATCAACGTGAATATAACGGAACTTACGTTGATAAAACGCCAGTGTCTCTTTGTCCTTTTCAAATAACACGATGGTTTGCATGATCAGATCGTCAAAATCCAACGCCTGATCGCTACGGAGCCGTTTTTGATACTCCGCATAAACTTCCGCGACAATTTTGGTAAAGGGACTATTAGCCTGTTCGTCTGCATACGTCTGCGGATCGATCAAATCATTTTTGGCATTCGAAATGGCCCCCAGGATTGACTTGGGGTCGTAGCGTTTGGGATCCAAATTGAAATCCGCCAGAATGTGTTTAACCAACGTCAGCTGTTCAGCTGGATCGGCAATTGTAAAGGCGCGATTATAGCCAAGTTTGTCGATATCTCGCCGTAAAATTCGGACGCAAAGTGCATGGAAGGTCGAGACCCAGATATCCCGGGCAATTTCGGGATCAACGAGTTTCCCTACCCGTTCACGCATCTCACGAGCCGCTTTATTCGTGAAGGTGATGGCAAGGATGTTCCATGGATTAACGTTTTTTTCTTCTACCAAATAAGCAATCCGGTGCGTTAACACCCGGGTCTTGCCGGAGCCGGCACCTGCCATAATTAAAACCGGTCCTTCGGTGGCCAGTACTGCCTCAGCCTGCTTATCGTTCATACCCTTTAATGCGGCATCCATTACCATTTAACGAATCGTCCTTTCAGAAAAACCAAGTGAAAAATTCCTTGACCTATTGTACCAAACTTTGGGCCTAAGCGTGAGTGCCGGCAAGATACGATATCAGCCAAAACAGGCGGTATTTAATGCTTACTTTAGATTCTCGCTTGTCCTGAAATTTCCGTCATTCGTTGTTATTGCATATTCATTGCGTTGACAGGTCACTCTGATACACTTAAAGAAAGCAGTCAGAGAAACAGTGATTCAAAAAAGGTGGTTCTATGAAAAAAGTTTGGGTGGGGTTGGGACTTTTATTATTACTGTTGGCCGCCGGTTGCGGTGTTCAACGGCATGCAACTAAATCCAGTCGCGCATCGACATCCGCAAGTTCGCGCCAAGTAAGTGCTTCACAGAAGGCATCATCGGTACCAAAGACGCCGTTAGCTAAATTGAAGGCTCGCTCAAAAGATACATTGGTTTATGCACCTTTTGGCGACAGCCTTTCTGTCGGGCTTTTTGCAGATAAAAAAGCCAGTCGCTTCACTTCGCTTTTTGCTCAGCAGTTGGGGCAATTAACCGGCAAAACCGTTACTGAGGCAGGCATTGCCGAAGTCGGTAAAACTGCCACGAATCTCGGCGTCCCGGCGTTGTCAAGCTTAGTGGCGCAGCAGCCGGACGTAGTGACGATCGAGTTTGGCACCAATGATGCTGTGGGAGGCGCGTCCACCTCAGCGCTCAGTGCTTACCGCCAAGCCCTCACAACCATTGTGACAACGCTGCAAGAAAAGACCACCGCCCAATTGATCCTCATGACAACTTGGTCGCCGAACAACGGGCCGTATGCCGCCGCGGATTTGCAATTTGACGCTGTTGTCAAAGAGATCGGCCGTTCTCACCATGTGCCGGTGGCTGACTTGGCGACGATCTGGCAAGGCCATGATGATGTAACCGGCCCGGCTGGCACCGCCATTCCCGACTTTGCGGCTAATGGTCCGCGCGACACGTTTCATCCTAATCAAAAGGGGCATGATCAAATCGCTGCCCTACTCATCAAAACTTTGGAGGAATGATCCATGCAAGCATCTTTAAAATTTTGTCCTAACTGCGGTCAACCGATTGGCCCTGATGATGACTTTTGTCCAAACTGCGGCTTTGATTTGCGTGCTGCGCGACAACAGGCGCAAAGCACAAGTCAAAAAGAAGCAGCCAATTCACAATCGTCACCTGCCACTCCTTCACCCATCGCTTCTTCCACAACGGCTACTGCCGAACGTCGCCGCCCACCACGATCACCACGGCGCTGGCTGCTCGTAACCGGGATTGCCGTGATCTTAATACTGGGAATCGCTTATTTTGCTGGTGCGACTTATTACAGTCAGGATCGGCAAGTCACCGAGCTGGCCGAAGAAATGACCAGTGGGGATGCCGATGATATGGCGGAAGTCGCGGTAGCCAGCGATGGCACGGCGTTGCACGAGGACGATTTGAAGCCCCTTGCGCAACTTATCAAAAACCGCAGTGATCGCAGTCTTCTGCATAGTATGATTATGGCTAAGTCGACCAGCGGCACAGTTCAGATTGTCAAGGCAGGCCATGAGCTGCTTATTTTTCCAAAATATAAAGTCAAATTAGGGACCGCCGATGCTGTCGTCAAAACCAACCTTAAAAATGCCACACTCACTTTGAACGGCACGCCAGCGCAAGCCAAAGCGCATGACGGCCAATATATCATCACCGGCCAACTACCAGGCGTCTACACGCTTAAACTCAGCGGCACGCATGACGGCTCAACCAAAGATTTCACGCGGGAAGTTGTGATCCCGCTAAAAGGTCAAGCATCGGATTTAACTTTAGATGCGGCAACGGCTTCCTCCAGTACCACATCTTCCAGTACCACCGCATCGCAAAATTCACATCCAGACAGCAATACCCACGACGATGACAACGATGACGATTATGATGACAATGGCGTCACGAAAACAACCCGCCAGTATCCTTCCGACACGTCAAAACGCAACGACAATCATTCCACCAGTGGCATTGTTGGGCGCTGGGAATCAGGCGACCGGGCAACGTTCACTTTTAATAGCGATGGCACTTATACAGCGGCCAATAACGGCACACCAAGCAATGGTAAGTGGGAAGTCGTTTATCGTGACGGCAATGTCTTCAACATTAAATTCACCAAGTCTGATGGCGGCAGTGTCGTTGAACCCTTTGCACTTGATGATGAAGATCTGATCGAAACCAATCTCAAAATTAAATGGGAACGCGATGACTGATTTGTCCGCATCCCCTTTGTCATTGATGCCATGGTGTTATACTAATGGCAGTATCCGAATTTAATTCGTTAGGAGGCGGATCGTATGACATCAGATAAGTGGCGGCCATTAGTGGTCACGTTAATCGTCATTGCCGCCATCTTTGCCGCCCTGTTTATTTTGGAAGTCTTTAACAATGGCGGTGGCATGGGAACAGCCCACGGCAGCATGATGCGCGGCATTTCGTCCTGGCACATGGGCGGTTGCATGCGCTAGATGTTTGCATTTTGATAGCTTCATTGATGCCCCTGTTTGTGCATATGCACAGCAGGGGTTTTTATGTGGCGCTGAGCGTGAGTCGGCGCGCTTAGAAGTCGGAGTGCAAGTGGCCTTGGTCGCAGACTTCTGCGCCGGAGAGCGCGTTATAACATCCCCCAAAAAATAAATAACTTGCCTAAGCAAACATATGTTCGTATAATGATAAACAGAGGTGATCTTCATGGCCTATGATTATCCACACGAACCGCATCGGGTCATTTTTTTGATTGACAATAAGTCCTTTTACGCCTCAGTCGAAAGCATTGAGCGTGGACTTGATCCGCTCAAAACCATCCTAGTTGTGATGTCTGAACAGGAGAACACCAACGGCGGACTCATTTTAGCGACTTCGCCTATGGCCAAAAAAATGTACGGTCTCAAAAATAATGTCAGTCGCCAGCGCGATCTGCCCAACGAACCGCATCTGATTGTCGTTCCGCCACGCATGAACCTCTACATTCAGAAAAATCTGGCCATTAACGATATTTTTCGTCAATTTGTCGCCGATGAAGATTTATGGCCCTACTCAATCGATGAATCCATCCTTGATATGACCCATACTTGGCGACTGTTTGGAAAAACACCAGAGGCAGTTGCCAAGCTCATTCAATCGACTGTTCAACAGCAGCTAGGTCTGCGGACCACGGTCGGGATCGGTGAAAACCCGGTGCAAGCCAAAATTGCCCTTGATGTTTATGCCAAACACAGTCCTGATTTGCTTGGCATCATCAAGTATGCGACGGTCCCGAACACCATCTGGAAAATTAACGAGATGACCGATGTCTGGAGTATCGGTCACCGCACAGCAGCGCATTTAGCGCGCATGGGCATTACGAACATGTACGAACTCGCCCATGCGAATCCCTATGCCTTAAAACAGGAAATGGGTATTATCGGCACTCAGCTGTTTGCAACCGCTTGGGGCGTTGATCGCACCAAAATCAGCAAGCGCATCGTGACCCGCCAGCCAAGTATCGGTAATTCCCAAGTGCTTCCGCGCGACTATAGCAATCAATTCGAAATCGAAATTGTCATCAAAGAAATCGGTGAACAGGTCGCAGCCCGCTTACGCCATCATCATAAACGTGCCGGTGAGCTTTCACTGGGTATCGGATTTTCATATGCAGAAAGCCAGCAAGACGGTCGGTCCGGCTTTACGCAAGCAAAGCGGATTCTGCCGACCAATCGCAACACCGACATTGTTGCAGCGTTGCGCGAGATTTTTCGAAAGAACTGGCATGGTGAAGTCATCCGTAACGTTGCCGTCTTCACATCCCGTCTGGCACCTGACACCGGCGAACAACTCAACTTTTTTGAACCGGTCGATCGCCAAATCAAGGCCACTGATCTGGAACGAACACTCGATACGATTCGCAGTCGCTTTGGTTTCAAGGCGTTGGTGTACGCCAAAAGCGCGATGCGTGGCGGCACAGCCATTCAGCGTGCATCACTGGTAGGAGGACACAATGGCGGCAATAGCTATGACTAAAGACCTTAAAATCATTGTGGAACGGTTAGCGCCACTATTTAAGCGCAAACGAAACACACGGTATTGGATCTCACTGGTGAATCAGACCTACACGCCAGCGTTTAACTTCTTTTTTAACATCCAACCCAAGGACCAGCGGCAGCGCTCGATCCCTTTGCATAGTCTGCACGGCTATGATCTTGCCCAGTTAGAGGCTTTCCTTGGTTTGTTACGCAAACAAACGCAATTAACCATTGAATTTGTCGGCTTTGAAGACATGCGCTGGCCGCAAACCAACCGAGTTATTCAACGACGTGCCCGTCTTGATGAATGATGCCCTACTTGGCAGTCTGACTGCGTGCCTACTACAGCTAAAAACTGAATATTGGGTCCAAGAAAAAAGCCGGTCTCAGACAACAAGACCGACTTTTCATCATGATTAGCACTAATTGATCGATGCCACCATCAGACGATTGATCAAATTAATAGGCAATCGTATAAGAGTGGCGTTCATCAAGCACAAAGGCCTCAGCCATCTCGGGGCCATGCTGGGCAAGAATCTGATCCGCTAGATAAGCCTGAAGATCTTCATGGAAGTAGGTTTCAAACCCAAAACTCCACGCCTGCACCAAATGTTTACCTTGGCGCCGTCCGGCCTTAAAGTTCTCATAAATTGCGTGGTAAATGGAACGACCCGTTAACCGGACGCTTACTGGCAAGACAATACGTTGATTGCCATGCCGGAAACGCGCATTAACCGTCCGAAAAGTCATGAAGCGAATAATGAGCAAAACACTTGGAATCATAATGCTTAAGCCCACTAGTGCGACAAAAATGATGCTCAAAACAAAGCCAACAGCACTAACTGCCATGGCGCCGGAAATCACGACGCTTAGGCCAATCACAAACAAAATCAGTAACAACGCTGGAAAT
The DNA here is from genome assembly GCF_000829055.1 of Lacticaseibacillus casei DSM 20011 = JCM 1134 = ATCC 393. Taxonomy (NCBI): domain Bacteria; kingdom Bacillati; phylum Bacillota; class Bacilli; order Lactobacillales; family Lactobacillaceae; genus Lacticaseibacillus; species Lacticaseibacillus casei. Next base: position 950,717 of record NZ_AP012544.1, on the reverse strand, counting down.
AAAGCAACGCCAGCGACTAAAACCCAGAGCAACAATTTAATTGCTATTTTCATAAAGCCTCCAAAAACATGCTGTTTATTCAATGGAAATCAGGTGCACATCACTGACACCGCGAATGCCGCCAAGTTTAGTAGCGAGATCATCGAGGGTTCCTTGAAGCGCCGAAATATCAAATGATATAACGACACTTGCCCAGTTGTGGATCGGAATATTCTGGTTAATGGTCACAATGCTGGCTTGAGCTTGTGACATCACAGTCAAAACTTCCGACAAAATGCCGCGATCGTGATGAAGCATCAATGAAATGACCGCCTTACGTGATGCCATTTCATGATCTGGTAAAAACACATAGTCCTTGTATTTGTAATAAGTGCCGCGGGAAATGCCAACTCGCTTAACCGCTTCGCTCACCTGTTTAACTTCGCCATTTTGGAGCAATGCCCGCGCGGCAATCACTTTGCCGACCACGTCCGGAAGAATCGAACTGTCAACAATATAAAACTGCTTCACGCGAATCCCCCCAAAATGAACCGACTGCCAGTATGCGCTTCTCACCGACAGACATCCGTTCGAATATGTTCATATTGTAACAGTCATTGCCACTTCTGAAAAGCAATCGTCAAATTGTAAAAGATTTGACATGTTTTCAGGAAAATAAGCTCTCTTTACTTATAACACTTCGCCAAGCGCTGTCAATTCCACTTTAGGTAATCTCCGTTATAGCTCGATAGCTGCACCTATTTCATCAATGAACCTTTAAACGTCTGCTATTTTGCAGTAGGCTGATGGTGTCTTTGAAGGGAAAAGCATGAGGGGGCTTTTGAATGAAGATGCGGCAACCGTATCATTTATCTTGGCAATTACTGACAGTGGCAATCATCATCGCGTTTATAGCGTTTGTCGAATACTGGCCGCACCTGAGTGATGACGCGTTAATGGGCAGCGGGCTCATCAGTGGTGGACTTTGTATCGGTGCATTACATATGGCGCACCACGTCACCGACACGTCCAAAAGTCACAAGAAAAAGTAACACCTCTTGCCAGACAAAATGAGCTGCGGTTTTAACCGCAGCTCATCACTGTTAACGCCTGATGTTACTCCAATGTTTCAGCTAAAAAAGGATGCGCGTAATTGACTTTTCCGCGCACGCTAGCCAAAACGCCGGGGACCAGCTCCTTAATGAGATGGTCTTCGGCCACGATCGGAAACGGTGGCTCGAGTCGATAGTTTGCGGCCTTGCGAAAGCCGATGCGGCCGAAGAACTGCCGATCGCCGATGACGCTGACAAAATCGCGACGTAGATCTGTGGCCCGCATATCGAGCTCCGAAACAATCGCCATCCCTAATCCACTGCCTTGATAATCAGGTGCTACGGCCAAAGGGGCCAAGGCCACACCTTGCATATGGGCATCAGGCGTAATGGTGACTGCAGTCATCAATCCGTAACCGACTAAATGACCGTCGATGGTCGCCACCACTTCCAGCGCTGCATCATAATCAACGGTGCGTCGTAACTCAGCGAATAACGCTGCTTCTCCGTGATAGCCGCGCTTGCTGCCGCTAAATGCGGTTTGCAATAAGGCGTCTACCTCGGCAAAGTCGTTTTGCTGTATTCGTCGAATGGTCATAATTGTCTCCCTTTTGTTATAATAATTTTATTATACACGTTTTAACGTTTCGGTGACGTGCTGTTTCGATATCACTGCCATTTTTGAGGATGCGTTATTTATTTGGCTTAGTCTGCTGATCTGAGCCACTGGTGGTGTTGGCTGTCGAGTCTGGCTTGGTCGCAGCTGAATCGCCTGATGGCTTTGAACCGGTTTGCTTCTTTTGCTTAGGTGCCGTCTCTTCATCAGGGAAGATTAAAGTAAACGTGGTACCTGATCCTAATTCAGAGTCAACATCAATGGTGCCGCCATGCAGGCCCATCAGTTGATGGACAATGGCCATACCTAGACCGGATTCGCCGTATTTCGTATTTTTCCGCGAAGGATCAGCTTTATAATATCGCTCCCAGATGTTCTTTATCTGATCTTTGGACATACCGATGCCGGTATCACTCACCCTAAACTCGGTTTGGTGGTAGCCTAATTTCCCATTAATCGTAATTTGTCCATTTTGCGTAAACTGAACCGCATTTTGGACAATGTTGAACATGATCTGAACAAACCGGTCGTGGTCGGCATAAGTTGGCAGCTTTTCCGGTGCTTCAATCGTAATCTTGTCGCCAGCTTCTTCGGCTTTTTGTGCCAGTTGTTCGGCAATATTATCAAGATCCTTGCGGGCGTTGAAGGTATGTTTGCTCAAAAGAATCTGATTCGTGCGAATCTTTTCATAATCAAGGTTCTCGTTGACCAAGCGAATTAAACGATCGGTCTCGTTACGCATGAGTTCAATGCTCTTCCCCTTGCTTTCTTCGGGAATTGCATCATAAGCCAAGCCTTCCAGCAAGCCGTTAATCGTCGTCAGCGGTGTCCGCATTTCGTGAGCTGCATCCGCCATAAACTGCCGGCGCCGATCTTCTTGCCGCTGAATTTCCTGCTGGCTGGCTTTCAAAGACGTCACCGTGTCACGAAAATCATCCGCTAGTTCTGCCACTTCATCATGGCTGCGGCTTTTCATTTTAACGGTCACATCGTAGTTGCCTTCCGCCACCTGATGCGTCGCCTGGCGCAGTTGATTAATGCGGCGAACCTGATACGACGCAATGAAGTAACTGATAATAAAGGCCGCCAAAGTCGATAAAACGAAAGCGATGAGTAAGTTGTGCTCGGTCTTGTTAATCGAGCTTTGAATTTGCTCGACCGGTGCAAATGCCGCAATGACAAATAGTAGTTTCTCACTCAAAAAAACCGGCTGGTAATAGATCGTCATATTTTGGGACAGGCCGCTCACAGGATTCGTCATCAGCTCCGGTACGGCAACGGCTGAACCTTGTTTTAACTTTTTCCAGTAACTTGATTTAATCGCTGCCATCGGGCTTTTTTGTGAAACCGGATACTTAGCCACGTTGTTCGCATCATAAATAACAAAATGCACGTGTTGATCGCTAAGAATCTCCTCGGCATTTTGGATAAAGCGTGCATTGATCACGTAAGTATTTTCATCGACAGCGTTGTTTTTTAAAACGTCAGTGTACTGTTCAAGCTGCTTAAACCCATTTTCCCAAACTGTATTGGTTGTCGAACGAATGAACAGAATCGACACAATTACCAAGGTCACCATGATAACTGAAAAAAAGCCGATTAACTGTTGATAGAGCATTTTCATTGATCAAGCCCCGAATCATCAAACTTGTACCCGACGCCCCAAACGGTTTGAATGATTTGCGGACCGACCTTTTCGATCTTTTGACGCAGCTTTTTAATATGCGCATCGACTGCGCGTTCGTCACCATAGTATTCATAATCCCACACCAGCTGAAGTAATTGTTCGCGGGAAAAGACCTGCTTGGGGCTCTTAGATAACGTGTGCAACAAGTCGAACTCTTTGGGTGTCAGACCTTCGATTTGTTTGCCATTCAAATAAGCTTCACGCGTCTTGGTACTGAGCTTGAAATGGTCGGTTTCAACGTCAAAGCCATCCTTCTTTTCCTCCGGCGCCGCCTGCTCCGCACCGACTTCGGCACCAACTTCAGCGCGGCGATGCAACGCCTTGATACGCGCAATTAGCGTAATCGGCGAAAACGGTTTGGTTACATAGTCATCCGCGCCGAGTTCAAGTCCCAGCACCTGGTCACTTTCAGTATCGCGGGCCGTCAACATAATCAACGGGACGGTTTCACTGATCTGGCGGATTTCCTTGGCCACCTGCATCCCGTCCATTTTAGGAAGATTCAGATCCAGGGTGATGATGTCAAAGCTGTCAGGTGCTTCTTTAAACTTAGCAAGCCCTTCTTCGCCATCATAAGCGTTCACGACTTCCCACTTTTCTTTTTGAAAAAACATGGCCATCATTTCTGCCACGCTTGTATTGTCTTCAATCATTAATAGTTTCACTGATAAACCCCTCATTTCACAAATCTTTAAAACCTTTACGGCGTTTAGGTTTCGGAACGTCATCCGGTGCGACATAATCGTAAGGAAGCTGGTGATGGGCTTCAAGATACTGTCTTAGCCGGCTTTCGGTATAAACGAATCCCGGTAAGAATAACAGTACAGCCACAAAAAGCCAAATGATGAAAAAATTATCCCACGAAAGCCGGTGAATGATCCAACCGGCAGCGCCTTCGAGCGCACCGGTAACAATCAATGCCTGGCAAAACCACCGTTGCGCTAGACGAAAACTATCGGCATTGACACTGGCGAGATAGGATGTGTAGCCCCAGAAATTGGTTTGATGTCGCGGTCGAAAAAGTACCAGAAGGATGCCCATTAGTAATTGCATGCATCCAGCAACAAGTAAGATCATAGACATGCCTCCATAAAATTAGCTTAAAACCTAAGTTTGCGTCAGTATAGTACCAAGTGCAAACATTTTGACAGGTTTAATTATACCGTGGTAAAATATCATTTGCACCTTGTCGGGGGTGTAATGGTCTCGACATTGCTTTTCGCGCATGCGGTGCACCTCGGAGGCTCGGCTCCGTCATCAACGGAACAGTTAATATAACTGCAAAGAACGAAAATTCTTACGCTTTAGCTGCTTAATAACCAGCTAGCGTGATCCTTCCGACTTCGCTCAAGGGTCGGGTCTGGGTCTCAAATCATTGAGCTACGGTTGATGCTGCCACCTGAGGCATCAACAAGAGACTAGTAGGTTAGCCGCCTTGTGTTAGCCTTGCTGACTGGCGCGACATTGCGGCGAATTTTAAATTAATCAGCTATGGGTGTAGAGCTGCATGTAGCAGGGGTGATGGACAGGAGTTCGATTCTCCTCACCTCCATTATTAAGCTTTTTCTAGTTTCCAGTTAGTCCCGAAATGCTGTTAAATCAGCATTTCGGGGCTTTTTGTTTGCGGGTGTTTGGGGGTGTTTTAAAAAAATGTGTCCGTCTGATGTCTGCTTTGCAGTCTTGAAACACCTTTAATAGCACGTGTTTTGAAGGATAACAAAAACTACTAACAACAAAATTGGTAAAGAAAAAAGCCAAGTGATGAAGAAAGATACTATCAGTCAGGAACGGCTGCTAATATCATTCTGATCGCGACCGGCATCGCGGCATTCATCAAATGGCTTCTAAAGTGGTAAAAGTAACAGAGCAAAGGACGAGGCCCTTACTTCTTGTAGACTCATTCTAACATGGAAATAACAGCATGTCATCTGAAACAAGAAAATGGACGGCGACCCGTATTGTGGCTGATCCCGCTGACAATCGCGGCAGTAGTTTTGGGCAATCAACTTTTTAGTGGGAGCGATCGGATGAGTCGCCTAGATGCGTATCTAAAACAAAACAGCGTAGCAGTCAATAAAAACATTATCAGCATTACTCTACCCCATTCTCCTATTTGAAGTTCATTAACACTTTTTGACAACCATAAATGATGCTCGTGATAGCAGACCGAGTTTAACGTCACCGCCGCGATGGACGCTTTAGTTATTCAATAACTTTAATGGACTTGATTTCATTTGCATCAACGCCAATAAATTGCCCCGTCAGACGACCCACAGAAGGAATAATCGTCATATAAGGCACCCCATCGTCAGTTTCATCTGCATCAATTGCGTCCGTGACCTTTCCCTGAAGCTCGTCGCCGTCAACAAAAGACACCAAAACTTGTTTTCCTAAATACTCTAAATAACTCTTCATTTTGTGCCAATCTTTTCAGTATGGTGTGATTGCAGGCTAAGTTTAACGTCATTCCCCCGTGGACGTGTTATTACTTAATGACTTCAATAGATTTTATTTCGTCTTCTGAAAGCGAAATGTACGGACCGATGGCAAGCCATAGCGTTTCGCGAGGTGAAATCGTGATCTCTTGCCTACCAGATTCAGAATCCTCTACAGGCACCCACTCATCAATGTATCCCGTAATAATTGCACCATCAGTGAGGATGATTTTGACCGTCTTATTATCGTAATTTTCAAGTTTCATCATCCTCATCCCTATGTGTAATTGCTAGCCGAATTTAACGTCATTCCTACGATGGACGTGACTGAGAAACCGTCTTAGTCTCAGACTTGAAAACCTCAACAGGTCGTCCCTTTAGTGAGCCTTCCGCTGGGATAATCGTCATAGACTGCTCATTATTTCCGTTATCCTCAGCTTCGGTAACATCGTCAATATAGCCAGCCAAAACTTGTCCATCAGAAAAGGTCAGCAGAACATTTTTAAATAGATATTTATCAAGATTCATGTTGTTTCCTCCATGGAACTGAATGCGCACCAGTTTTGCCGTAATAAATTACGAAGTCATAATCCTCGTTGCCATTTTCTTTAATTCCAAGCATCTCACCATATTTAGTTCGTTTCTGGGTATCAACGCCAATAAATTGCACCTTCAGACGACCGACAGAAAAAATAATCGTCAGTTTCATCTGCATCAATTGCGTCCGTGACCTTTTCTTGAAGCTCGCATCGTCAACAAAGGCCAAAATTTATTTTCATAAACACTCTAAATAACTCTTCATTTTTTTGCTGAACTTTTTTAGTATAGTTTGATTGCCGGCTAAGTTTAACGTCACCCCCGCGGTGGACGTGCTACTTATTTAACAACCTCAATAGATTTAATCTCGTCCCCATACACGACATAACTAGTTGGATCGTTATCAAGACTGATTTCAATATTCTCACCTTTATCGTCATCCAACTCACTCGTGTAGTAAGTCACCAAAGCGTGGTTCCACTTTGCAGGTGTAACAATAGCCTCAGGGTCTTTAAAACCGATTCTTACTCGCTTACCTCTAAGATTCTTTGTGAGTTTCATCTTTTGTAACCTCCCCAAGGAACGATGTGGGTTCGCTTCCTCTTACCAGACTCGAGCTTTTCAAGCGCATAATAATTACGCTGAAGGTGCTGCTACCTTTCAGATTTATTATACTTGATCTCCTTGAAAACCGATATTGATTTCGTCAGACCATCCTTAATTTAGCTTGGTATACTTAGTGAGTTCTTCACGATTGTCTTTAAAGTTCTTCTTGTGTACCCATGCTTTATCAAACTCACACTAAAATCAGCAGCATCTCCGAGCTAAAAATCACCTCAGATTAGCCGTGTTTTGGTAAAATAGTAGAGCCAATTCAAAAGAGTTATAACTCATTCACATTAACGCGTTCGCAGTCGCAAAAACCGGGCTGGCGAACGCTCAGGAGGGTACAACCATGAATCACGAAGTTACCACCTTAATCAACATTCTAGAATCGGTCGGTTTTTCGCATGACGAGCTTGCCGGTACAATTGCTGAACTGAATGATGCCGTTAACAACGGTCAGGCAACGTCCATTCAGCTCGTGAGTCCAGGTGCCGCTGCACGTTACATCAAACGAATTAACGACGAAACTATTTTTCAAGCCCGATTCCGTCACAGCGACGAACCGAATTTGCTTAACAATGAATCAAATGACGAACGGATTGAAAACCCTAATCAGGATTCGTGCATTGTCATTAGCTACGACCCTACCCAGCACTAGAAAGGAAGGATCCATGAAGAAGATCGAGCATCGACCGATTGCGATTGTCACGATCATCGCCGGCAGTCTCGGCGTTGTTGCCAGTGGCATGAGCCTTGTCTCCGGCATCCTGCTGTTGACCAAGCGTCGCCAATCGTAAATCAAACGAAAAAGAAAAACAAAACACCTGCCGTTGCGGCTTGTCCCCTAAATTCTTAGAGAACACGTCACGACAGCAGGCGTTTTTTAATGTTCAACTGTCTTCATGCGCCAAAATTATTCAGGCGTGACTGACTTTCTCCTTGCCTTCTTCTTCACGCCGCCGATTAATGGCCTTTATATCGGTGACCCCGTCAAACGTCAACAAGGCAGATTGGTAGTCACCAATGAGTTGGGCTTGCTCGCGGTTGGCACTGTTAAACTGAATCGGTAAGCGGACTCCGACCCGCTGAAGGACATCACCGGAAATCGGGCCGGTGTGACCATTCACCCAATAACGGCGATTCGGCTGGGCTAACGGTATTTTCATATATTGCACTGTCCGGCTGTCGGCATCGGCAAGGACGCGGAAGAACCCTAAAACCAGTCGCTTACGGGCATGATCACTCAGCAACCATGCCACTTGATTCTGGCCATTGGATTGCCGCGGCAACAATAAGCTGAAGTCGCCATTTAGAACAAGCGGCTGCAGATCATGATAGTAAGAAATCTGGTCCTTGATCGTTGCCAATTCTTTTGGTGACAGCTTGGTTAAATCAAGTTCATAGCCTAAAATACCAAACGCTGCAACGCGAAAACGGGTTGCCAATGGCGTTGTCCGTCCGACCTGTTCATTCGGCACAGCCGTAACGTGATTGCTCATGCAACTTAATGGATAGGCAAGCGCCGTTCCTGACTGAATGGCCAGCCGTTCAATGGCATCGGTGTCATCACTTGTCCAGATTTGCGGGCTATAAAAGAGAATGCCCAAGTCAAACCGTCCGCCGCCACCAGCACAACCTTCAATCAATAACTGCGGAAATGCCGTCAACAGTTTCTGATACAGTGTATAGAAACCTTGAACATAGCGGTGGAAAAACTCGTCCTGCGGATGACCGATTTTAGCCAAATAAGGTGAGTATGCTTCGGTGATACTCCGGTTCAGATCCCACTTAACGTAATCCAGATGCGTTTCGGTGATGACTTTTTGCATCTGATCAAAAATATTGTTCACGACCGCCGGATTGCTGAAGTCGAGCACATACTGATTGTGAGTGATCGAGAAGCGCCCGCGTTTTAGCCGGACTACCCAATTCGGATGCTTCTGGAAGAACTGCGACCGCGGTGACACCATTTCCGGTTCAAACCACAGACCGAACTGCAATCCGAGGTCGTGAATCTCCTGGGCAAAGTGACCAAGTCCGTCCGGAAACTTGTGCTTGTTGGTAAACCAATCCCCAAGCGAGCTCAGATCGTTATCACGCGTCCCAAACCAGCCGTCATCAAGGACAAAACAGTCCACCCCGACTTGGCGCCCGAGTTTGGCTAAGCGCAACAGCTTTTGTTCATTTAAGTCAAAATAAGTTGCTTCCCAGCTGTTTAATACCACCGGACGCGTTTTTTAGCGCCATTGCGGATCAATAATATGCCGCGCTACAAACCGCTGATTGACCTGTGCCAGTCCGGCAAGCCCGCCGGAACTGAAACTAAAAACTGCTTCAGGCGTGGTAAAACTAGTCTTCGGATCCAAACGCCAACTAAAGGATGCTGGATGAATACCGATTAGTAGCCGCGTCTGATCCCACTCGTTGACCTCGATACTATCCAAGAAATTGCTGGAATAAATCAAGTTGGCGCCATAAGTGTCACCACTGGTAAACGACCGATTGACAGCATGTAAGGCCACAAAAGGATTCTGTTCATGACTGGAGGCTCCCCGCAACGACTCGACCGAAAACGTACCTTGCGTTAGTGGCTGAGTTTGAATATGCCGCTCTTTTGCCCAATTACCAGATAAGTGCACCACATCAAATCGACCCTGCGGCAGATTCAAGACCCCACTCAACATCCGCTGAATCATCACCGGTTCAGAGCCTTGGTTGGTCAAAGTCGCAGCTCGAACCACCGTCGCACTGTCGGAAAAAATGGTATATTGCAACGTCAGTAACAATTGTGCCGTTTCGTCTTCCAGATGAATCGTCAAAACATCCGTCAAAGCCGGATTACCAAAACTGGTCGGATGATGAAGATCACGCATTTTCGTGTGACTGACATGATAGTCTTTGAACACAAAATTCGGATACACCGGTGCATCGTCCTGCGTCACACTTAAACTACCTTGCCTAAAATCACCGGTACCATAAACCGGATATTCCTGCTGGGCATCGCCTAAAGCAAAAGGCTGGTCACTAGAAAAATTAGCCATCCAGGCATACGGACTGGAACCTTGTGACAAATAATCCAAGTCTGCGTTGGTTAGTGAAAGTCGCGGTCCAAAATAAAGGTGCCCAAGCTGCCCATTTGGCAACAGCGAACATAGATAACTGATTTTCTGATTATACAAATGAAAGGCATGATCGTGAATAACGTCGATCAATCGTAAATTGCAAGAACAAGTTAGCCAGTCGTTGAGGACAATCCCAGAACAGGCCGTTATCAAATAGAAGTTGTGGCGCTAGAGAGACTACTGGGCCATGCGGCGAACGCGCCGAGCTTCGGCCTCAAAGTTTTGCTGGGGTGTGCAGTAGCCCTGTTGTTTGCGAGGCAACTGATTCAAGCGGTCTTGCGTGGCCTGCACTTGACTAGGGCTAATGTCATCTAGGGACATGCCCTTAGGGAAGTCCTGGCGGATCATCCGGTTATGTGCCTCGTTGGTGCCACGGTCGCAGGACGTGTAAGGATGGGCGTAGAAGATCTCAGTTTCCGTCCCAGCAAAAGCAGTATTTAAGGCGGTGAACTCGGGTCCGTTGTCGGCTGTGATGGTCTTGATGCAAGCTCCCCATTCGCGCTTGATTCCACGCAATGCATAGCTCACAGAGTCTGCATCTCGTCCTTCGATCAAGCGGAGAAGTTGGCAACGGGTCTTGCGCTCAATCAGAGTCAAGATGACGCTCTCCTTGCCATTGCGTTTACCGACAATGGTATCCATCTCCCAGTGACCGAACTGCCTGCGTCGTTCAACGACCTTAGGCCGTTCCTCGATACTGCGGCCAGCCAGGCGCTTAGCCTTGGTGTGGTGCTGGTGAGAGGTCTTCCGCTTAGTCTTCTCCAACAGGTCGATATTTCGAATCTCTAGGCGTTGGTCGTCAATGTACTGGTACAAAGTCGAGGCACAAACAAGCTCTTCAGGAGTAAACAGCTTGTGTCGCTTGGCATAGCCGATTGAAGCATCCGGCGACCATTTGTCCTGCTTAGCTCGCTGTACGTACCAGGCTAAGAAGACCTGTACGCTGGCGAACTTGTCAGGACGATGGCAGCTCAAGCGTGCAGTCTCGTAACGTGCCTGAGCAGCCTCTGGCAGGTATTGTCGATGGTAGACGCGCTTGCCATTACTCTTCTTGACCTGATCTACTGTACCTCGCTTGATTTCATTATTAATGGTCTGCGGGCAGACGCCAATTTCAGCAGCAATCCAACGATTGGACTTCCCAGCTTGGCGGAATCCGGCCACTTTTCCGCGCTCGAGTGATGTTAAGTGCTGACCTTTTTGGCGGTGTGTGCTATCCTGTTTCTGCATCAAGACAATATCCTCTTCCATTGTTTGTGTAGGAACTTCAATGATACAGGATATCTGTTCTTGATGTTTTTTATTGTCCAAAAAATTTTGAGACAGTGGCTAACTTGATTCTAAAATGCGCGAACGTCGATCAATTGAGATCCCCCGTTGATTTTGTTCATTACCTTCGTTATAGCATAGAATTTGCGCAGATGTTGTTTTCTGAAAAAGCAATTATGAATTTTCTCAATGAGCACCAGGCACTTGCCTGCGAATACTTTTCGCTTAAATGGCAAAATGTTTCCCAATCGCAGAAATGAAGTCAGTTCGCATCCATACACAAAAGCCGGAAACTGTTTTCATAATTTTGAAAACGGCTCCCGGCTTCTTTTTATTTTTGCGGATCCCAGCCTGCAATGTCTTGTGATGAAAAGGTATACGTCAATTTCCGATGATAAGCAGCTTCATAGGCACGACACTTTTGCTGGTAATCGCGTTGCATCATTTGAAAACTGTTATCGCGAACCGATAATTTGGGATCGGGATAAATGGGATCAAGGACGTGGAGAATGTAGCGAACTTCCCGCAGTTGTTGATTCTCTCTGGCCGGCAGATCGCGAATTTCCGTGAAACAGGAAATGATCGGCACATTGCCAGACGCCGCGTAAAAATAAGCGCCGCGCTTTGGTGGCCGCGGTTTGCGGTAATTAAACCACATCTCCTGTTCTGGATAAATCAGAACCCAATGATGCCCGTTAAACGCCGCCGTCAGCATTTGCATAAACGGCCCGTTCAGAAAACTGGGTCGCCCGGATAACGGAATCGTATCATCATAGTTCATGACAAACCCCAACAGCCCTTTCATGGCCAAGTTCGTATCCTGACTCACGATATACATCCGATGACGGCCAGCCAATCGGACCGCTTTGCGCACGGCCATATTTTCGAATGGACTAAAATGGTTACTGGTAATCACTCCGCCGCTTTTAATCGCGCGAATCTTGTCAATACCAACAACGTCAACATCTTTTGTCACCCGCAGCGAATAAGCATTCACCATGAGGCGGCAAATCAATGTTTTGAGCCGAAACGACCACGCCTGCCGCTGATGTAGATAGCGGTTGATAATCGCCGTTTCCTCTGCTTCAGAAAAAGTCGGATCATGCTCCTCGACTTTGACGTTGAACGTTTTAGCAGCGACCGCTCGCCGAATATTGTCAATCACCGCCGCCCGATCCGGTCCGACAAACTTCCCCGACTTCATAGCGCAACCTGTTCACCATGTTTGACGGCATTCAAGATGGTGTTACTTGTATGACATGCTTGGACTGCGGTCTTCAACATGCCGGCCATACTGTCGCGATCAGCTTGTTGGTCAGCTGGCGTAAACGCTGCTAACTGTTGCTTCAAATCGTTTTCAAACCCCGAAGCCGGCGCGTAATGCCAGAATCGGTCGCCTAGCTTGGCATTTTGATAGTGCCACGGCTTACCAAAAAGATTATAGTGAATCAGCTTGCCACCGGGTTCTGCAGCGGTCGGCACGCCGGTTTGCATGTTCCAGATTTTCGGTAAGTACTTGATTCGATGCTGTGCAATGACATTAATGTAATCCTGATCAGCCGCAATCATTGTGAAATGGTACGTTTTCAACAAATGCAGGAACCGACTTGAAAAGTGTTCCTTCCGCAACTGAGCCAGATTCATCAATAACACACCAGAATTAATATATTCGCCTGGTTGAACGCCAAAATCACGCTGGATGTATTCGATCGTCTCCGGATAAGTCATCATCACCGGATCAGCCACCCCGGCAAATAAATGATCGCCCATATCCGTTGCAAATAAAGTGGTTAGATCCCCATCCGCCACCGTATCTGCATCGATATAAATAGCTTTATCATATTGGGGAAACATATCGGCAATGAACAACCGAAAATAAATTGTCAATGTGACATAATCACCGCGTAACTTATTTGTGTCGCCACTAATTTGTTTGGTCACCGCATCCATCGCAATGAATCGGATCTTAAAGTGTGGTGCTGCCAATGGTGCTAGTCGCTTTTGGTTATCCGCCAATAAGCCGCTGTTAAGAATATTGATTTCAAAATCAACTTGGGGATTTTTATTCGCCCGAATCGAGGTCAGCGCAACGGCGAGACATGGGACGTACCCATCATCTACCGAAAAGAAAATTGGAACCGTGGTCGTATTGGTCATTTAAGACACTTCTTTCAATTTAGGGGCTAGATGGCGGTAATCTTTCAACAAATCATCATATTCATGCAATCCCAACTGCTGATGCACCGCCTGAATCTGCCAAGGCTTGACGGTGACAATCCGAAAATATGGCCAGAAACGAAAAAAAGTCGTGAAATGTTGAAAGACGGTATGCGGTTTAAGCTGATGTTGTTCGTTATATTTTTGCGGCAAGATTCGTTTGAATTTAGCCTTTATGTTCAAAGCACTTTGATCCGGCATGAACAGCCAGCGATGCCGAACCAGCCGCCGACACCGAACCAACAAACCATCTTCCCGAATATGGGCAAGATTCATCAACAGCACGCCGGAATTAAGATAATCGAACCAGGCAAGCCGATGATGAAACCACCATTTGCCATAATGATCTAAGACACCGGCAATATCAACATCCGTCATTGATTGATTGTAAAACGCATCAAACGGGCGACGGCAAATCACATCCGTATCCAGGTACAACACGCGATCGGGCAACTCCGGCACTAAATCGGCATACAGCCGAAGCATACAGTAAGGCGTGAACATCGTGCCCATGTTAGCAAGCGGTGGATTAGCCAAGAACTGCTCCGTGATGTCAATCCGCGTCAGTTGATGTTCCGGATTCTGTGCCTGCATCAGCTTAGCCATCCGCTCAGCTGTCTCAGCAGCGAACGGTTGGTAATGATGGCCCTTGACAGTTAACGTCGCCGTCAAAATAAAAATATGTAACGGGTGGCGCGTCTGCCTCATTAGCGACAATGTGGCAATCAAAACGCCGTCTGTCATGCTCGCGTCACCGCAAAACAAAATATTGCTGGTCACGGCCGCGCCCTCCCTTCCTGTTGGTATCGAATATACTCGGTATTGCTTAAAGTGGCACGGTTCGTCATGACTTTTTTTACCTGCTCGGCTAGCTTTTGTTGCCGCAACTTGATTGGGAGTTGACGATCAGGCCAAAATGGACCGTCGACATACAAAATCCGCCGCGGTTTACGCCGCCAATGGCGTTTTTGATACGTCATAGTGGTCACAAAAACCGGCGCATCGAGTTCAACAGGATAATGAAACGCACCGGCCTCAAATGGGCGGATACCGGTATAATACGGCCAGACATGGGCTTCAGGATAAATCATGACAACATGCTTAGCCTGAATAAGCTGGCGAATTTCAGTATTGAAATCACGCAACTGATGTAAGCGCCGTGGAACCAGGACACCTCCGCCATAAGGTACCAGACGGCCAAGAACCGGGACGCTCAAGTTCGCAGCAGATGCCAATGTAAATACTCGGCGTGATTGATTCACCCGCATCGGCGTGAAAACATCCCCAAACGGCTGGGTATGATTACCATAAACAAAATAACCGCAATAGGCTGCCTGACGAAAAACCTGCCGATTGCGGACATGCAGCTTTATGCGACAGTAACCTTGGGCAAACAGCCATGATCCGCCATAAACAAGATCCGCTTTCAGTCGAAACCCACGCGTAGGCTGCCACCGATAATCAGCAGGAATGGCGGAATTTTGATTAGGCGCTGCAACAACGTCATCGGTCAACCGCCGATAAGTCAAAACTTTAGCCATCAAGATCTCCTCTCTCCCCGTGAGTGAACGTGTTATGGCGCCCGAACGTAAACCACTCCGCTCTCAAGCCAAGAACGGTACCATCACCATTAATAACAAAAATAACGCCATCAAAACAATTTGCGACCCACTAACAGCATAACGCGTCAGCAAAGTTAGTCAACCCTAAATCTAAAAATGGCAAGTGATCACTCAACCTATACACATCAGTAAAAAGGCTTTAGTTGGCAATCTTCAAATAGAAACTAAGTGATCACTCAAATTACTGTCAATGTTCAACAACCCGATTTTTTACGCTTTTGCAGCTCGTCGTAACCGCCGTAATATAAAGAGTGTTGCAATCCAAACAACCGCAAAAATCAGTGCCGAAAGCATTGCCCGATCGAACAGCATGATAATAGCGGTCAGGAGGAGAAACCCTAAAACAAGGTAATCCGAAACTGGATAGAACGGCATCCGAAAGCCTTCTTTATGTGGATATAACTTTTTATATCGCAAGTGCGCCAACATGATCATGGCCCAGACAAACAGAAAGCTGATCGTGGCCATACTTGAAACCAACGTGAAAACCGCGCCTGGAAGGAAAAGATTCAAAACAACCGCCACGGCAATCACGGCCGTCGAGATCAAAATCGCGCGAGCCGGCACCTGTCGCCGTGACAATTTGGCCGCCCACTGCGCTGATTGACTTTTACCAGTGACCGTCAATGAGAAAAGTAGCCGACCAGTACTGAAAATAGACGAATTACATGCCGAAGCTGCGGCAGTTAACACGACAAAATTGATGATGTCCGCGGCAAATGGAATACCCACATTATTGAAAACCTCAACAAAGGGACTGTTAACCGGCGAAACATGCCGCCACGGATAAATACACATGATGACAAATAACGCGCCTACGTAAAATAACAGAATCCGCATCGGAATTTCGTTAATGGCCTCGGGAATCACTTTATGCGGATCCTTTGTCTCACTTGCCGTTAACCCGACCATTTCGATTCCGACAAAACTAAACACAACCATTTGCAGTGACATTAAAAAGCCGCCAAATCCTTTGGGAAAAAGGCCCCCATCATTGACAAGATTAGCCAGACTCGCATGGCCGAGCGGCGTTTTGAAACGAACAATCATCATGAAAATGCCCAGGACAATAAGACCAATAATTGCGACAATTTTGATCAGCGCAAACCAGAACTCCGCTTCGCCAAAAAGCCCGACGCTAACTAAATTAAGTAACAGCAAAACAGCTAATGCAATTAAGCCCGGCAACCACTGCGGAACGTCAGGCAACCAAAACTTAATGTATAAGCCGATGGCAGTCACTTCGGCCATTGCCAGCGCAACCCAGCAAATCCAGTAAGTCCAGCCTGTGACCCAGCCGGCATCTTTACCCAAATACTTGGTAATAAAGTCAATAAATGTGTGCGAATCCACATCAGACATCAATAACTCGCCCAATGCCCGCATCAACAAGAAACAGATGCCACCAGTTATTAAATAAGCAAACAAAATCGAAGGACCAGCCGAGTGAATAGACTGACCGGAACCCAGAAACAAACCAGTTCCAATGGTGCCTCCAATCGCAATCAGTTGAACATGGCGACTTTTCAAATTCCGCGCCAGTTCAGGTTGATCATCTTTTTCGGCTTGCATGCGCTTCCTCCTTAAATATAAATGACCCAGGTCAGCTAAGAAGATAGTAAAAAAACCGACTTCTTAGGCAAATGTTTTCGATTCGACAAATTTAAAAGTTTGGATGTTAAATTCGAATATGACAATACAACCACTGTTATGCCATCATGCACGACAACAAATACTGACAGGTACTTTCAACCAGTTCATCACAGCAATATCATGTCATTATTAGGAATGGTACACATCGTTTAACGAATGTCCGTATTAGAAAAATTATACACCATTTTCAGAAAACCCCAAACCAATCACTGATCGACAATCTTAATTTGCTCGGGCGCCATTTTATCTACCAGGAAGCTTTGAAGGGTTTGCGGCGCTTGGCGGAAGTGCAATCTTAAGACAGTCACCTGCCCCATCTGCGCTAATAAAAGTGTCCCGGTGCCTTGTGCCTGCAAAACGAGTCCACTCAGATTTTGATACATCCGAATACTGCCCAAACCGCCAATAATAGCAGGATCCGCCAAACCTTTTTGCCAGCTTGCAAAGCAAAGAAACATGACCACAATGAAGCCGCCACTGACCAAATCGTCAAAATGGCGACTTTGCTGCAGCGTTAGGACTAGGCTAAAAGCGGCAATCGCCAGATAAAAAACGATGCGCCAGACTTTTGGCGTTGCGCGGATCCGCACATGTACAATATCAAAAATGGTGACGCCGACCGAAACAATAGCAATTAAAACATACGCAATACTTAATAACGACATAAACATCCTCCTGTTGGTGATAACTTATTCTAACCGATTGCGCGCTAAAAAGCAGGGAGTGCGTTTATGCGGGCAGCAAAGAAAACCAAACAGGCACTGGAGACTTAGCAAAACGTCTCCAGTGCCTGTTTGGTTTAATGAAATATGACGGTGTTTCTGTGTGGATGTGCTCCACTGAAGCAAAAGCCGCTTACGCTAACACTTCTGATGCAACGTTATTTACAACACAATATTGGCTGCCGCCCAATCCTTGACCTTACCAATAAAGGCCGCAAATGCGTCACGATCATTGAGGTCCGGAAACTGCCCAAGTAAGACCTGCTTAGCGCGTTTGACGTCTGGACTTGGCTTTTGCAAAATCAATAGGCTCTTTTCCGCATTCTTATCGGCAAAAAAGTCGTCCGGCAAGTTTAACAAGCCCTGAAAATACATGGCCTTTGCCAGCCATTTGGTTAAGCCCTCTGCCTCTTTAGAGCGAAACACCTGACTAGGCACATAAAACAAGCCTAATCCGCCCGGCTTCAGGACATTCATGCTTTGCTCAATTAACAGGTGATGCGCATAAGAATGGCCTTTCTTTGTGGCAGTCGCAAACTTTTTAGCGCGTTCATCAACCGGGTAATAGCCCACTGGCAAATCTGAAACCACCACGTCAGCATCTTTAAACAAAAGATTGTCCAAAGCATCTTGATGAAATAAATCAACGTCTAAGTGTTGAAGACTGCTACTCATTCCTGCTACTGCCAGCAACGCCTCATCATTATCAACGCCAAAGCCTTTGACTTCGACATTCCAGGCCTTGTGAAGCTGATTCATGACCGCAAACAACAAATTTCCGGTTCCTACTGCCAAATCAGCAACCCTCAGTTGATCGGGATGTTGTTGAACAAAGATGGTGACCATAAACGTTGCCAGACTAGCCATCGCGTCCGGCGTTATTTGCTTGTTCGGCTCAATCCCATCGACTTTGATGGCCTTCACCAAAACCAACTGTAACGCCTGACGAATTTCTTCCGGCTCATAGGTAGCCAGCTTGATTTGATCAAACAGCGCGGTTAGTTTTTTCTTTGCCTCATCGTTGGGCAAACCATCTTCCTGCATCACCTCACCTGAGTCAAGATCCTCTCCGGCTTCAGTAATCGCCGCAATAAAAGATGTCTTCAACTGTTGATTCAAGATCGTCGTGCTGTCATCTAAAACATGGTAAAGCTTTTCAAGATGTTCGTTTGCCAAACCAGTGCCTCCTCGTTACTCTGTCAGTCAACGCGTGTCCCTACAGGAAATTTCCCGTGACCCTTAGTTGACGCCTTGTCTTTTAGTGTACTGATTGGCAAAAACTTATTCAAGCATCTCTGCTTTGGAAGCCTTGATTTCTGAAGGTTGTGCTGTTTCGTTTGTTGATGAATTTGATTCGGTGGTGTCACTCGATGGCATAGTTTGAGTGGCTGGTGCTTCTTCCGTCGCCTGACTCGTGATTTTGCCTTGTTGCCTCCAACGAGAATACGCCGCTTCAAATTGAGCTTTTTCGACTTTTGCGATTACTTGATACCGCTGTTGCCATAGTTTGAATTGTTCGAACAGGCCAACAGTCAGAGTTAGAAAAACAGTAAATAAGATCAACATATTGACAAACACGCTTCCACGTAGCTTCATGGCTCCAAAAACACCCCACCTTCAAATGGTTGAGCTGACTTTAATCGTAAGCTATATATAAAGCCCTGTGGAGCAGCTTGAAACTTTGCCCCAAATTGCAAGAACAAGTTAGCCGGGGTTTTGAGACACTCCCAAGAACAGCCTGTTATCTTATGAGTTGTTCATTGTTTAGCTTACGTGTTGTGCTGAACGCCGAGTCCGGCGCACTTCGGTCTCAAAACACTCCTGGGGGCCACGGTAGTCTAGCTTTCTCCGGGGAAGCCCGTTAAGACGGTCTTGGGTAGCCAGCACCTGGCTGGGACTAACATCATCCAGCGACTCGCCTTTTGGGTAGTCACGTCTAATCATGCGATTGTGGGCCTCGTTGGAGCCGCGATCGCATGAGGTGTATGAATGCGCGTAGAAGATGTCTGTATCTGTGTCCTCAAAGGCCTTATCCAGAGTCGAGAACTCCGGGCCATTGTCTGCGGTAATCGTGCGCAGACAGTCACCCCACTCAAGCTTGATTTCTCGTAACGCAAACTCCACAGAGTCCGAGTCTCGGCCGTCGATCAGTCGGAGAAGTTGGCAACGAGTCTTCCGCTCAATCAGGCTAAGGATGACGCTCTCACGGCCATTGCGTTTCCCGACAACGGTATCCATCTCCCAATGTCCGAACTGCTTGCGGCGTTCGACAGCCTTAGGACGCTCCTCAATACTGCGGCCGGCTAGGCGCTTATGCTTAGTGCTCTTGTGTTGCTTGGTCCGCCGATTTGCCTTCTCCACGAGATCGATGTTCCGAATTTCTAAGCGTTGATCATCGATGTAGCGATATAAAGTGGTTGTGCACACCATCTCCTCAGGGGTGAATAGCTTGGCTCGCCGTGCGGCGCCAACGGCTGCATCAGGCGACCAGTGTTCAGTCTTGGCCTGATTAACGTACCAGGCCAGGAAGTGGCTTGTAGCGGCGAATTTATCCGGCCTATGACAATTCAGACGTGCGGTCTCATAGCGCGTCTGAGCAGCTTCAGGACTATATTCCGTATGATAGATTAGTTTGCCATTAATGCGCTTAGCCTGCTTGACAGTCCCTCGGTCAATCTCATTATTGATGGTTTGATGGCAGACGCCAATTTTGGCAGCAATTTCGCGTTTGGAGGTGCCGGTGGCGTAAAGTTCTGCAATTCTACCGCGTTCCATTTGAGACAAATGATGACCTGGTTGACGACGTGTGATATCCTGTTCATGCATCAGGACAATACCTCTTTCATTGTTTGTGTTGGAACTTCAATGATACAGGATATCTGTTCTTGATGTTTTTTATTGTCCCAAATTTGTAATAAAAGTGGCTAACTTGATTTTAAAACGCGCGCTTGAAACTTTGCGGATTTAATCTGCATAAATAAGGGCACGTGACCATCAAAATTGGATCTAGTACGAATCATGCCTTCGTTTCCACGTTTAGCATAAAATTCGAAGGTATATGTCTTGGTTTCGGCACCACTTTGTCCTTGGAGTAACACGCTGCTTTCTTTCACTTTTACGTCTTTCATTTTATGAGAGCGTATGTCCGCTTGTAGATCCTGTTCTGCTCGTAAAGCGTGAATCAAGTATTGATCTTGATGAATAAACCGTTGAATGCCAGTTAAGAGTGGTTGCCAAAGCAACAGGATCACCATCATCAACCCCAATCCGACAACGACCTCAATCAAACTAAAAGCTTCAAGGCGTAAATGAGAAAGTCTTGTTTTTATTGTCAGCATGAACAATGACCTACTTGGCGTGCACCTCAACTTGCCAAACATCGGGACCCACCTTAACTTCCGTTTTCCCGCCTGGTGATGGCAGTCGAACCAACGCAATCCGAGCCGCATAATAGGCCGTTGTTTCCTGACGAGTTGGAATGACAAGCTTTTGATACGTCCGCAGTAGTAGCGTTAGCCAGCTAACCGCGATTAAAACCACTCCCAATGCAGCTAGATGTTCGACTAGTAAAACTCCGCTCATTTTTTGGTGAATACGGCTCGCCCCCATCCCAGTTGAAAACTTACTAACCAGCTAAGTTTGCCCTTGTGCTTAAAATTTAACGAACCTCCTTGCTTAATTTTCCCTCTGTGATTACAAACCAACGTCGCAGCGCCATCAAATTCCAAAGAAGGCGGAAACTGAAGAATCTTAATTGTACCGTTTATTGTTGTAAACTTGACTCGCCTTTCAGAGCCTTCAACGTGAAGATTACCGTCCACGTGATTACTCCTTGCCTTCATCTTCAGCATTTCCCACTCCTCAACGACCCTTTCCATGAACTCCCGCTCCTGCCGATGCGTCAGGGCCCCTCGTCCAACCGGCACCGCTACCAAAGCTAATGCCGTCAAAATAAACATCACCGCAACGATCTCGATCATGGTAAATCCACTTAAACGTTTCATTTAGCGAATTTTGGCGGTGAACCGGATGTTAGTTTATAACCGCCTTTTTTAAGTGCATCGGCCTGGCTCTGCGAAATCACGTCTTTTTTGACCAATTGATCAGGGGAGCTAAAATCAACGCCACCTTGATCAGGCTCGTTGTAAGTCATTTCCAACTGAGTATTGACGGTCGCAACCGTGGCCTTCAAATTTTGCGTATCGACGCGTTTCATCTGTCCTTGAATCGTCAGAACCAAGGCCAACGTTAACAAAATAATCACACCTAAAGCTGCTACGACTTCGATGAGCGTGAACGCCCGTAACTTTTTCCGTCGCATGTTCAAACACCTCCTAATGATTGGTAGAGTGGCAATAAGATCTGCAAATAAACCAGTAAAATCTCGCCGCCGATTAACAAAAACAAAAGCGGTTGGATCAAATTAACTAATTTCTCCAATTGGCGCTGCAAATTAAAAAATAGTTGCTCTCCGAATAGCTTGAGGCCTTCCGCCACCAGATGCCGTGACTGTCCCATCGTTAATAAACGCGCCACTTCATCTGGGACAAAAGGTTCCTGAAGTGCCTCGGTTAATTCTTGCCCTCGTTGAACTTTCGCCTGAATCCGACTACCTAATTTTCCAAGTGGTCCTTCCAAAGTTGCTAAATGCCGACAAAAATCGGAAATATCAGCCCCCGCCAACAAAAATTGAGCCGCTCCGGCAGTAAATTGAAACTGATAATACATTCGCAGAACCTGCCGCATCCCCGGCACTTTTTGTAGAACCAAGAGTCGCTTAAGTGGCGTTAAGCGGCGCCAGACCAAATAAATCACCACACCAAGTCCGATCAGCACAGCAAGACCGCCTAACTGAACCGCGACTAATTCTGATCTCGGCAAAGACAAGGCCGGCAGTACGCCAAACACAACGACAACCTGTAAAACCATCAACATGGCCAATAACAGACATGGATAAACAAGTAATTGCGTCATTTTCTGCCGATTGCGCACGCGTAAGCTAAGATAGTCGCCTGCTACTGTTAGCGCCTTAGCCAAATCACCGTGAATCTGTGCCAACTGTAACTGTTGAAAAAGGATAAGTGCCAGCTCTTGGTGCGCGACCGCTTCTGAAAAGGCAATTCCGTTAGCCAGTTCCGCTTCAATCCGTTCCCAAACAATCCAGTATTTTGGCGAACTGACGCGCAGGTAAGCAAAAACATCTGGCAAACTAAACCCAGCTGTGATTAACGCAGCACTCTGGCGACAAAAATACTCTTGGGCAATTAACGGCACCTTCATGAAACCACCTCTTGTGCTTGGCTTTGCGACGAGCGTTCAAAAACAACCAGTTCTGCCACCGGATGAATAACCGGACGATAGCGCAACGTAATTGCCGCACTGGCAGTCAACGCGGCAGCAACCAATTCTTCAGATAGGCCGAAACTCGTCAAGCGCAATGGCGTGTCCCCAGCCGAGCGTGCATGAACCGTTGCCAACACAATATGACCGCTAATGGCTGCTTCACAGGCACTTTGCGCGGTTTGCCGATCACGAATTTCTCCGATCAATAAGACATCGGGACGGTGACGCAAAGCTGCCTTCAGCAACTGTGGGTAACTCATTTCTGCTTCCGGATTCACCTGAAGCTGAAGAAATTGAGGTTGATTGATTTCAACGGGATCTTCTATCGACAACACCATTCGCGACTCCGCCAACCGCGTAGCTAATTGATAAAGTAGCGTTGTTTTACCTGATCCGGTTGGCCCGGCCAGCGTCAACATCCCGCGTCGTTGCAACAAAATGCTCATCAACCGATCCAAAAGTTGTCGGGCGCCGTCCGCATCTGGAATGCCGTTGATTAACCGCACGACCAACGATTCACGGCCGCGATAGTCCGCTACCGAACTCAGTCGCAGAAAGACAGACGGCGCTTCTTGATAGAACGCACCCAATTGAACGCGCCGATGTTCTGCCACGTTCATCCCCGCCATGAACTTCAGATAATTAATCTCCTGTTGCCCTATGCGCGTCTCCCGCCTTGCCAGGGTCATCAGTCCTGTAGGTAGTCGAAGTCGAACAAGATACCCCTCTGCACTCGGCAAATAATAGATATCACTGGCGCCTTTTGCCAATGCACCCGTCAACAATTCATTCACTGATTGCATGCCTTTCCCCCCTACACTAAAAGAGTTCGCAATTCACAGGGAAACTCCTTTTGCTGCCGATTTTTGGGCAAAATAAAAAAGACAACGCATCTGCATTGCCTTTTCAAACATGTTCTAATAAATTATTTAGTCGTCTGGCCAGTCGCCGGCTGTGTAAACTTCCTGAACATCGTCATCGTCTTCCAGTTGGTCAATCATCGCCTGGAACTGTTCAACTTTGTCCTTGGGAATCGGTGTCAGATTTTGCGGCACCATGGTTAATTCATTTTGAACGAATTTATAACCTTTTTCTTCTAACGCATCGCGAACCTGGGCGAATTCTTTAGGGTCGGTATAAATTTCATAGGCTTCATCCGACGTCTGCATGTCTTCAGCACCGGCTTCAAGCGCATCTTCCAGCATCTGGTCTTCGTCAACGTCAAAATCTTCGCGGGAAATAACCAGATAGCCTTTGCGATCGAACATATAAGAAACCGCACCAGCTGCCGCCATATTGCCACCATGACGGGTAATTGCAACCCGCACAGAACTGGACGTCCGGTTGCGGTTATCGGTCAACGCTTCAACTAAAATCGCAACGCCACCCGGACCATAGCCTTCATAAGTCACTTCATCATAATTAGCTGCATCGCGATCGCTCGCTTTATCTAACGCCCGTTTGATGTTGTCTTTAGGCATGTTGGCAGCTTTGGCTTTGTCCATGACCAAACGGAGGGATGGGTTACCACTGGGGTCAGGACCACCTTGCTTTGCTGCCATGTATAATTCACGTGATAATTTCTGGAAAATCTTACCACGCTTAGCATCCTGAGCGTTCTTACGGCCTTGGATGTTATGCCATTTGGAATGTCCTGACATGATAAACCCTCTTTTCATAAGTATAGATGCATACGGATCGTTAAAATTATAGCAAAGAATGAACCGTTATTCAACGTCGCTTCCGCCACCACAGCCATCCCCACATCACCGTCACGGCAATGGCTGCTGCAGCCGTATCCAGCATCACATCCTGAAATAACGGCGTCCGGCCGCCTGTCAACATCTGGTGGAATTCATCAAACGCGGCAATCCCGGTACAGCTCAACGTTACCAGTGGCCAGTGAAGCCACCGATTCTTTTGATACATAAATGTTCCTTGGGTTAAGCCTAGCCCCAAAAGGAAAAAGATCGTGACGTGCGCGCCTTTGCGAATAAAGAACTCGACAAATTTAAAGTAGCCTACCTTTGCTACCGATTGCGTTTCACCGGCATAATCAAAATGAATCGTGCTCAAAAATGGTTTAAACGGTTCACTTTGCAACAGCCGTTCCATGAGCGGCACGGTTGTCTGTTCTTTGTACGTCATGCTAGAACTCACAAATAAAATAAATAAAAGAATAGCCGTCAACCAAAGTCCCCAATGACGTTTAAAAGAATGCACAAATTTGACCCACTTTCACTCATAATTTTCTCATCTACTGTATAATGAACGTATTTCGAAAGGAAGTGCTGATATGTCTTACCCGATTAACTGGAATCTCGATTCAATCTTCCCCGGTGGCATCGACTCACTACAACTTGCCGCCCGAATCCAACAGGTAGCCGACGAACTGCCGCAACTGGAAACCCAGGTGGCTGCTTGGTCGCCTAGCGATGACGCTCCTGAGTTTACCGATTTCAAAACTTTTTGGCAACTGTTTGAAGATATTAGCAAAGGCCTAGGCACCACTGGTAGCTTTGTTGAAATGATTGCCAGCGCCGATACGGCCAATTTAAAAACCGGCCCATTGCAAGGTCGGCTCACCACGCTTGAGACGCGTTTTCAAAACATTAATAATCCGCTGGCTAAAAAACTAGCTGCCATGCCACAAGCCGCGTTCGATCAACTGACGGCAACCGGTACTTTAGCGGAAAGTCGCTTCGGGCTCGCTGAAATGCGTGACCAAGCCAAGGACCTGCTTGATGACCAAACTGAAACCATGATCAATGACCTAGCAGTTGATGGGTACACCGGCTGGAGTGACCATTACACCACTTTAAGCGGCAGTCTTAAGTTTCCGGTTGTTGAAAACGGGAAAACAACCGAACTGAGTGCCGGCCAGACGCAGAACAAGTTTGAAGGCGCGCCTGATTCTAAAGTGCGTCGGGATGTTTTCAACGTTTGGGAACACGTCTGGGATGATCATGCTAGTTTATTTGCTGAAACGCTCAATCATATTGCCGGATTTCGGTTAACTGATTACCGCTTGCATCATTATCCGGATTATCTTTACAAACCGCTTCAATACAACCGCATGCAACGGGCCACATTGGATCAAATGTGGCACACCATCAGCGCGAATAAGGCACCATTTGCCGCCTACCTCACCCGCAAGGCCCAACTAGCCGGCCAGCCAACCATGACTTGGTATGATCAGTGGGCGCCGGTTATCGTTGGCGATTTTAAGCCAAAAACATACACCTTTGACGAAGCAGCCGAATTCATTGTCAGCAATTTTGCCAAGTTCTCACCAAAAATGTCCGCTTTCGCCAAACACGCCTTCGAAAACGGCTGGATTGAAGCCGAAGATCGGCCAGGCAAACGCGCCGGTGGCTATATGACCAGTGTGCCGGATGTTAAAGAAAGCCGAATTTTCATGACTTTTGACGGCTCGGCATCTGGCGTTTCAACCATCGCCCACGAACTAGGCCACGCCTTCCACAGTGATATTTTGAAAGACATGCCGGTTCTGCGTCAAGATTATGCCATGAACGTTGCCGAAACTGCTTCGACGTTTGCTGAATTAATCGTGGCCGATGCGACTGTCAAAGCCGCCAGCGATCCCGCAGAAAAGCTTAACCTACTTGATGCCAAAATGACCAATCCAATAGCCATGCTGTTGAACATCCACGCCCGCTTCCTGTTTGAAGACAGCTTCTATCAAGAACGGGAACACGGCATTGTCAGCGTGCCGCGCCTAAAGGAACTGATGACCGAGGCCCAGCAAAAAGCCTATGCTGGCGGTTTGAGTTCATTTGACCCAATGTACTGGGCGGACAAACTACACTTCTATTTTGACAATCCGCCGTTCTACAACTTCCCGTATACGTTTGGCTACCTGTTCTCTAGCGGCATTTACGCCAAGGCGCAACAAACCGCAAACTTTGAAGATGATTACATCGCACTGCTGCGGGACACGGCCAACATGCCGACAGAGGAACTGGCCAAAAAGCATCTCGGTGTTGATCTGACGCAACCGGCATTTTGGCAGCAAGGCATCGACCTAGCCGCCAAGGATGCGCAACAGTTTATGCAGTTGAGCGAGGATTACTTAAAATAATTGCTGCCCATTTCTTCTTAACGTAAAGATTCTGATGAGACAAAAAGCCTGTTTGCTAAAATGCTAGCAAACAGGCTTTTTAGTGGGCAATATCACCGTTTTAAGATTAACATTTACTTTTCCATCAATACGCGTCTTATTCGACCGTAACAGACTTTGCCAAGTTACGCGGACGATCAACGTCATAGCCGCGATCGGCACTTGTGAAGTATGCCAGCAATTGCGCCGGAATGATGGTAACAAGTGGTGCCAGCAGTGGATCGATGTCGTCCACAATAATCTGGTCACCCTTTTGTGCCTGACTGGCCATCGCAATGTGCAAGACTTTAGCACCTCGGGCCTGAACTTCATCGGCATTACTGCGTGTGCGGGCAGCTGTCACCGGATCGGAAATGATGGCGACAACCGGCGTATCCTTTTCGATCAACGCAATGGTGCCATGTTTCAACTCACCAGCAGCAAAACCTTCTGCCTGCACGTAGCTGATTTCCTTGAGCTTCAACGCTGCTTCCAGGCTGGCGTAATAGTCGCCGCCTCGCCCGATATAAAAGGCGTTGCGTGTGGTTTTGAACATATCTGTCGCCAGTTCGTGGATGCGATCTTTTTGATCAATCAAGGCTTGCTGGCCGGTTGCTGCCAAACCCAATTGGTGAATGACGTCAAAGTCCTTAGCTGCTTGCAGACCCTTAGCTTCCCCAACGGCCTTGGCAACCAATGCTTCAACGGCAATTTGGGCGGTGTAAGCCTTGGTCGAGGCAACCGCAATTTCCGGACCACCATGCAGCAACAAGGTAAATGTTGCTTCACGAGCAAGCGTTGAACTGCCGACATTGGTAATGGTGAGCGTCTGATAACCTTGCTTTTTAACTTCAACCAACACCTGACGAATATCAGCTGTCTCGCCGCTTTGCGTTAGGAAAATAAACAGCGGATGCTTGGACAATAGCGGCTGATGATATGCAAACTCTGAAGCGACATGAACCTCAGATGGAATGCCTGCCAGTTGTTCGAACAACGGAGCACCAACCAACCCGGCATGATAACTTGTGCCGGCTGCAACAATATACAAACGATCGGCTTGCTGTAAGGCCTTCATCAGGTCTTCCGGAATCACCACATGATGTTGATCATCGGTATATTTTTCAACCAAACGGCGCATCACAATTGGCTGCTCGTCAATTTCCTTGAGCATGAAGAATGGGTACGTGCCTTTAGAAACTTCACCGTCATCGACTTTAACCGTAAACGGCTTACGTTCTTCGACTTTGCCATCAAGTGTTTCGATGTGAATGGCATCGGCCGTCAGCGTCACAATTTCCTGATCCTTGAGTTCAACAAATTGGTCGGTTTCGCTCAGCATAGCCAACGCATCGGAAGCCACAACGTTGAAGCCCTTGCCCCGACCGATCAAAAGCGGGCTCTTGTTCTTAGCCACATACAATACGGTTGGATCCAGTCGATCAACCATTGAAAAAGCGTATGAGCCTTGAATCAACTTCAGCGTCTTGCGCAACGCCTCTTTGGCAGACAGGCCTTGACGGGCAAACAA
Organism: Lacticaseibacillus casei DSM 20011 = JCM 1134 = ATCC 393; assembly: GCF_000829055.1. NCBI lineage: Bacteria > Bacillati > Bacillota > Bacilli > Lactobacillales > Lactobacillaceae > Lacticaseibacillus > Lacticaseibacillus casei. The sequence goes on along the minus strand of NZ_AP012544.1, from coordinate 922,206 downwards.
GGCAATCAGCTGTACCACAACTTCAGTATCTGTATCACTATGCAGTTCGATGTCTTGAAGGTATTGCTGCTTCAGGTCATTGGCGTTGGTCACAACCCCGTTATGCACCAGATAGAAGCGTTCGTCATTAGAAACCTGCGGATGTGCATTGGCTTCGGTCGGCCCACCGTTTGTTGCCCAGCGTGTATGACCAATCCCCATGACGCCCTGAACATCCGGTGTCACTGCTTTTTCCAAATTAGAAATATGGCCAACCCGCTTGATCAGATGGTCATGACCGGCTTGATCGTTTACATAAATGCCAGCTGAATCATACCCCCGATATTCCAGCTTCTCGAGCCCTTTAAGTAAGATTTGGGTTGCATTTTTCTTACCGATAACACCAACGATTCCACACATAGTCAACATCCTTTTCCTAATGTCTACAAATTGGTTTAGACAGATTTTTTTATTGGTATCGCTAAAAACAAAGCTAACTATATGTTTTAAGCGGCAGTATGTCAATACTAAATTTTCAATGGTATACTTTTCGCAAGATTATTGGTCTATATCCATTCCTCCGAAAACGTGATCAACCTTGAAAATTCAAGGTTTGATCGCTTTAGATTTACCATAAACACCGCAACAAAAAAGCCACCGAGATTTTTCCTCAGTAGCTTTTTTGGTTAAACCCTCATGTAGTTTATATGAATCTTAATCTTTTGGACTGCCCATCTCGCGCTTAACGACTGCGACAATCTGATCGACATAACGCGATACCAAGTCTTTGGTTTTGGCTTCTGCCATCACCCGCAGCAGTGGTTCCGTACCGGAAGGACGCACGAGCACGCGGCCATCGCCAGCCATTTCTTTTTCAACGGTATCGATAGCTTCTTGAATTTCCGGATAGGCTTGCCAATTATCCTTGTCGGCAACTTTGACGTTAACCAGTTTCTGTGGGTAATCCTGAACCGGGGCTGCCAGCTCGGATAGTTTCTTGCCTGTCTTCTTCATGACGTTTAGCAAGTGGATGCCGGTCAACATGCCATCGCCGGTGTTGTGATAATCAAACAAAATGATGTGGCCGGATTGTTCGCCACCGATGTTGTAACCGTCTTTACGCATGGCTTCCACGACATGGCGGTCACCAACCGCGGTCTGAACAGACTTCATACCATTGGCTTCAAGCGCCTTATACAAGCCGAGGTTGCTCATCACTGTGGTCACAACCGTATCTTGTTTCAGGCGGCCTTGTGACTTCATATAGCTGCCTAGAATGAACATGATCTTATCGCCATCGACAATGTTACCTTCTTCATCAACGGCAATGCAGCGATCACCGTCGCCGTCAAAGGCCAGGCCGACATCGGCACCTTTTTCAACGACAAACTTGGCCAACGCTTGCGGATGCGTTGAACCTACGTCAGCGTTGATATTTAAGCCGTCCGGGCTGGTTGCCATCGTATCGAAGTCCGTGTCAAGATCGGCAAAAATCCGGCTAACCAAACCACTGGTAGCACCATTAGCACCGTCTAAACAAACATGAATGCCACTTAAGTCATCCGAGAGTGTCTGCTCCAAAAATTGCGTATACTTGAGCGCACCTTCAGGATAATCGTCAACGGTTCCCAGTCCCTCTGCAGCCGGACGCGGCAGGTTATCTTCCGGTGCATCTAACAAAGCTTCAATTTCTTCTTCCGTTTCGTCAGAAAGCTTGTAACCGTCTGCGCCAAAGAACTTGATACCATTGTCGGCAACCGGATTATGTGAAGCCGAAATCTGAATCCCGGCATCGGCCCCTTGAATTTTAATTAGGTAAGCAACTGCCGGCGTTGTGATAACGCCAAGATCCAGCACTTCAATGCCAACCGACAGTAATCCGGCAATCAAAGCATCTGCTAACATCTGACCGGAAATCCGGGTATCGCGCGCTACCAGAACCAATGGCCGATGACTGGCATCCTCTTTGTGCTGAGTCAGCACATAGCCACCCGTACGCCCGAGTCGAAACGCCATTTCCGGACTCAGTTCCTTATTAGCAATGCCACGAACACCATCGGTACCAAAATACTTTGTCATCTTATTTTTTCCTCATTTCTTCCAGTGGTTATTTTTCACTTGCTGATGTGCTTTCGCTTGACGAACTTGATTGAGAACTACTGGCACTGGATGAATTCGATGAAGCGGTTGACGTGCCAGCGTTAGCGTTAGTGCCCACATCATCATCGTCATTACCACCACCATTACCAGTCCCTGTGTTGCCAACACTCACCGTCACCTTAATGGTTTTCGGGTCGGCCGCAGAAATACTGTCGTTGAGATCTGTTACGTTGAACGTCCGCGTTGTTGTCGAAGTGATGCCACTGATATCAACAGGAACGGTCAATTTACTCAACTTATCCAGACTTTGCTGGTCTCCATATACGGTAACCTGTTTTGTGTCTGACGACAAGGCGTACGTATGCCCGCTTGCCGCATTGCCGGTTTGCTTCAACTCAATATTTACTTTTTTACTGGGTTGAGAAATCGGCAATGTCACGTGCACGGTTTGCGGTGACAGCACCACATTCATAGTATTGCCATTATCATCCAACGCTTGCAATAGCACTTCCTGGTCAACGGTCTTGCGGGTATTGTGCGCCAACGAAACATTGGCAACGACCTGGGCAATCGAGTCAATCACGGAGCGTGCACCCGTCACTTCAACGGTTCGCGCCGAAAGCTTAGGATCACCTGCTGCATAACCGGAAGCGATGCTGGCCTTATTATAGCGAACCTGAATCGGCATGGTCTTATTGTCCCGCACCTGGATGTCGACAGTCACTGATTTAGGCGAAATCGAGTAGCTCAAATCTTTGTTCAAACCTTCCGCCTTCAAATGAACGCGATGCTTGCCAACCCCTAAATTGGTTAAATCAGCAACCACCCTAAAATTCTGGGTATTGGCAGTCATGGTAACTAACGAGGCCGTTCCTGTCAGTGCAACCGACACTTTTGACGGGTAACCGGTGATGAAATACTTGTCGGTATTGGCGTTAACCTGCAACGGCACTTTCACGGTCTGAGTCTTGTTCGCTACCAAGGTTGTATCATCATTGGCATTCTGCCGCGTGTTATTGATACTCTCAACGTTGACATAAGCGAACAACCCGATCGCGAGAAGCAAGGCTAACAACCGATTAACCCATGGTTTATCCCATAAGCGATTCATTGCTTGCCCTCCTTCTTTTTGCGTTGACTAAAAAGCCACGAAAAGAAACTGACAACCGGATTTGGATTGGGCGCCTCTTCTTTTGGTACCAACTGAGCCGTCAAGAACTTCATGTAATCCTCACGCGTCAGGTTGCGAATCAAATTATTATTGTTCGTAATCGTGACTTCACCGGTTTCCTCAGACACAACAATCGTCAAGGCATCGGTCACTTCACTGATCCCGACAGCTGCCCGATGACGGGTACCCAGTTCCTTGGGAATCAGGTTACTGTCCGACAACGGCAAATAAGCCGCGGCCACCGCAATTCGATTGTTGCGAATGATGACCGCCCCGTCATGCAACGGCGTGTTAGGAATAAAAATGTTGATCAACAACTCGCCACTAATATCCGCATCCAGTGGAATACCAGTCTCGATGTAATCCTCAAGGCCGGTATTTTTTTGAATGGTAATCAGAGCACCGATGCGGCGTTTGCTCATGTACTGAATCGCCTTATCCAGCTCTTTGACCATACGCGTTTCGGCTTCATGTTGGTTATTGTTTGAGCGGAAAATCAACGATCCACGTCCAAGATGCTCTAGGCCGCGGCGAATTTCCGGTTGAAAAATAATGACCAGCGCCGGCACACTCCAGGTAATGACCAAATCTGTCAGGTAGCCAACCGTTTTGAGTTGCAAAAACCAGGAAATAGTCTTGATGGCCGCAATGACAAAAACACCTTTAAGCAGCTGCACGGCTTTGGTACCGCGAACCAGCATGATCAAACGATAAATGACGTACCAGACGACGAGGATGTCAACCAGATTAATAAGGGTGGACCAAGTTAATAAATTTGCGAGATAGGTGCGCATCCGCGTTCCTCCATTGTGGTTTGAAATCAAACTTCTGAATAATTATACCACGAGATGCCTAAACGGCGGGCACGGAAACGGATGACAGAGCGTGAACTGGCCCGGTTAGAAGTCAGAGTGTAAGCGGCCTCAGGCGTGATGGCCCGGGCTTAGGCCTTTGCGACTGAGGTCCTTACACGCAGACTTCTGGGCCAGAGAACGCGTTTAGGTCACGGTGCCAAGGCGGCTTCCCGCAGAAAAATAAGCTTGCTTTTTCGACAGAAGTCGTGATAATAGCAAGTGAGTGAGTACTCACTATATTCTAAAAGAAAGCGGCTAAAATATGTCAATACAACCAGTTGTCAAAGTGACCGCCCTGCAGCAAGGTTACGGTCAAAAAATCGTCCTTAGCGACATTGATCTCTCCTTAAATCGTGGGCAGATCCTGGCTTTAATTGGTCCAAGCGGTGCGGGCAAAACAACCTTGATCCGTAGCATTATGGGCATGATACGCCCCCAATCCGGTCAGGTACTGGTTTTTAATCAACCTGTCCCTGATCGATTGCTTTTAGCGCGGATCGGGTTCATGGCCCAAACTGACGCCCTTTACGAAAGCTTGACCGGCGCTGAAAATTTAACTTTCTTTGCCAAAATGCAAGGCGTCAAGCAGACACAAATGACCGAGCAATTGCGCTACTCTGCGCATGTTGTTGACTTGCAATCTGCCCTCGATCAAAGCGTCAGAACTTACTCCGGCGGCATGAAACGACGACTATCACTTGCCATCGCGTTGATCAGCAAACCGCCGCTTCTGATTCTGGATGAACCGACTATCGGCATTGATCCTGAGTTACGCCGCAAAATCTGGCAGGAATTGCACCGATTAGCTAGTGATCAGGGTGTCGCGATTATTTTAACAACCCATGTCATGGCTGACGCCGAAGAAGCCGATGTGCTCATGATGATCCGCAACGGAAAGGCCATCGCCCAAGGCACGCCTGACCAGCTTAAAGCAAACTATCATACAGATTCGATCGAAGCGGTCTTTTTGGCCGCAGGGAGGCAGCAAGATGCGCGTTAATGCATTAATCAGTCGTATTTTCAAAGAAATGATTCGCGATAAACGGACACTGGCACTGATGTTCATTGCGCCGTTGTTTATCATGACGTTAATCTTTTTTCTTTTCCAATCCAACACAAATACAAAAGCTGACTTAGGCGTGCGCGGTGTGGATACATCTGTGGTTCGGGCCCTGGATACGGATCGAATCCGGCTCCACCATGTCGGCAATGAAGATCCGACCATGCTTATCAAAGATCACGATTATGCTGGCATCCTGACTCAGAAAGGCAACAAACTGACACTATTACTCGCCAATGCCGATCAAGGAAAAAGTGCCCTCTTGAAACAGGGCTTACAGGCAGCAACCATCAAGCTTAAAATGCAGGCAGCAGCTACTACGATTAAAAATCAAGCAACCGCTTTACAAAAACTGGCATCAGCGTTACAACATTCCACGCGTGGAACTGCACAGGTAGCAGGGTCCCAACCGGCATCAACTGCCACTCACTACAGAATCGCAACTCATTATCGTTACGGATCGGCTAATTCGACTTATTTTGACACCTTACTGCCGATTCTGATTGGCTTCATCGTTTTCTTCTTTGTTTTCTTGATTTCCGGCATCGCGCTATTACGTGAACGCACAACCGGAACGCTTGACCGATTACTGGCAACTCCTGTGCGGCGAGGAGAAATTATTAGTGGCTATTTATTGGGCTATGGCATTTTTGCGGTGATTCAAACAATCTTGATTGTCGGCTATGCCTTGTTCGTCTTTAAAATCCAAATTCTCGGAAGTATTGCCGCAATTTTTCTAATCAACTTATTACTGGCAATCACGGCGCTTTCGCTTGGCCTACTGATTTCAACGTTTGCCAATACGGAATTTCAAATGCTCCAGTTCATCCCATTGGTTGTCGTCCCGCAAATTTTCTTTACCGGGCTGATTCCTGTGAATCAAATGCTCGGCTGGTTGCAACCGATTGCCCGCTTAATGCCGCTTTATTACGGTGCCGATGCGTTAACCGGCATTATTGCAAAAGGCCAGTCATTAAGTGTGTTGTATCCGGACGTCATTGCCCTTCTAGGCTTCTTCTTACTATTTTTAAGCCTGAATCTTGTCACCATGCGGCATTATCGACAGGTTTAAACAAATCTGACTAAAGAAGGAAGTGAACGATCGTGCAGCCGCATAATCTGACGGATCTATTCTCCTCATCGCTTGCTGAAAGCCAGCTCTCGGCAAAGCAACAAGCGGTTTTGAAAGCAAGCCTGAACCTCTTTTCGGAACAAGGATTCGACCGAACGAGCACAAAAGATATCGCGCAACTTGCCGGCGTTAGCGAAGGAACCGTTTATAAGCAATTCAAAACCAAAGAAGGCATCCGCCAAGCGTTACTTGCGCCCATGATTCAACACGTTATCCCGAGCGCATTCACCGAGTTCATTCATGAAGTCGGTGAGCAACACCTACCTGACCTGCATACGTTTCTAACCTTCATCGTGCATAATCGGATGGCCTTTGCCATTGCCAATCAGGCACAGCTAAGAATACTGGCCGCCACCCTTTTGCAAGATGCGGCGCTAAGCCATGCACTGGCGGAAAAGTTTCAAAAGCAATTCATGGACAAGGCCATCCACTTACTCGCCATCTATCAACAGGAAGGTGCGCTCGTTGACTGGCCACTGACGCGCATCCTTCGCTATATTTTTGGTACCATTTTAAGTTACCTGTTGCCAGTTGTCTTGGGGATGCAATCTAGTTTTGATCTTGAGACTGCGGTTTCCGAGGCAGTGGCGTTTCTTGAGCGGGGGTTACAAACATGATAAGACCAGATATACCAGCTATAAATCGCTAATTTTAATCACCTAAATTCGACAGTTTTGGGTGTTTTTACATCCGGCAGAACGTTAGAATGAGGTTAAACGTCTTAATAAAAGGAGCCATGTCTGAGTCATGAAAAGTGAAAAGGAGACGCGGCGCAAGTTTGCAACTGAATCGGTTACGGACTTACTGGACGACTTGCACACAACGTCAACTGGATTAAGTCAAAAAGAAGCGGCTGCGCGTCTTGCCAAATATGGTGAAAACACGATTACCCGCGAAAAGCAAAAATCCCAGTTACTAGTCTTTCTTAAGAACTTTACCAGTGTCATGGCGATTCTACTCTGGGTGAGCGGGTTTGTTGCAATCCTATCCGGCACCCTTGAGCTAGGTATTGCCATCTGGCTGGTCAATGTTATTAATGGTATTTTCAGTTACTGGCAGGAACATGAAGCCCAAAAGGCAACGGACTCACTCATGAAAATGTTGCCGACTTATACGCAAGTCTACCGGGATGGCAAACTGCAACAAGTCAACGCTACCCAAATCGTGCCAGGCGACGTCTTCAACCTGCAAGCCGGCAATGCAGTACCGGTTGACGCCCGCCTGATCAAGGCCACTTCCGTCCAAGTCGACCAGAGTGCCCTCACCGGTGAATCCGTCCCCGAATCTAAAAAGGTTGACTACAACGCTGGCCAAGGCGAATTTGCTGAATCCAATCTTGTCTATGCCGGCACCACGGTTGGCGCCGGAACGGCAACGGCCATTGCTTTTGCAACCGGCATGAAAACCGAGTTCGGGCGAATCGCCGCGTTGACTCAACAACAAAAGCGGAGTCTAAGCCCGTTGCAATTAGAGCTTAATCGTCTAACGAAACAGATTTCGCTCATTGCCATCAGCTTAGGGGTTCTTTTCTTTGTAGCTGCCATCTTCTTTGTCCACTACCCAGTGGCCCAAAGCTTTATTTTCGCGTTAGGCATGATTGTCGCGTTCATCCCCGAGGGCCTACTGCCAACGGTGACGCTTTCGCTAGCCCAAGGCGTGCAGCGCATGGCCAAGAAACATGCCTTACTCAAAGACTTGAACAGTGTTGAAACGTTGGGTGAAACAACGGTGATCTGCTCGGATAAAACCGGTACGCTGACCCAAAACCAGATGACAGTCGATCATATTTGGACCCGGTCACATACTTATACCGTGAGTGGCCAAGGCTATGTCAATAATGGCCATATTGAGTTAGACGGCAAACCGGTTCAATACGGCAGCGATCCTGACTTGGATCTGCTCATTCGTCTGGTTGCATTCAACAACGACACCGAAGTCGAACCGGCAAAAGGCCAAGCGCGACCGAAGATTCTGGGGACGCCAACGGAAGCTTCACTTGTAATCCTGGCGCAAAAATCCGGAATTGACGTGAATGCTTATACCAAAAAATACCCGCGGCTTAAAGAGCTTCCCTTCGACTCCGATCGTAAACGGATGACCACCATCCACCAGCACGATGATCACACGCTGTCCATCTGTACCAAAGGCTCTCTCAGCGATTTACTGCCGCACTGCGATACCATTCAGGAAAACGGCAAAGTCCGGCCTTTAACCGCAGCAGACAAGGAAGCGATCGATGCTGCCAACCGCAAGTATGCTTCTCTAGGCCTTCGCTCAATTGCGACTGCTTATCGTGAAATTCCTCAAGAAGCCGATAAACAAAGTCAGCTCGACAACCTCACGATTGAGACGGCCGAAACCAAGCTTACCTTTGTCGGCTTGGCCATCATGTCCGATCCACCGCGTCCGGAAATTTACGATGCCATCGAGAAATGCCATCGGGCCAGCATCAAAATCATCATGGTGACCGGTGACTCCTCGTTAACTGCGAAGTCTATTGCCGTTAAAATTGGTTTGACGTCCGACAAAGCGCGTGTCGTCACCGTCAGTGAACTCGATGCCATGAACCAAGACGAGCTCAAGCAGGCACTGGCAGGCGAAATTATTTTTGCCCGGGTGGCGCCTGAACAAAAATATAAGATTGTTTCTACCTTACAGGCCATGGGTGAAATCGTCGCATCCACCGGTGACGGCGTGAACGATGCGCCTGCGTTGAAAAAAGCAGACATTGGCGTTGCCATGGGCGTCACCGGAACGGATGTGGCCAAAGACGCGGCCGACATGATTCTTACCGACGACAACTTTGCCTCTATTGTTGCCGCCATCGAAGAAGGCCGCACCGTTTACAGCAACATTCAAAAGTTCTTGGTTTACATTTTGAACTCCAACCTGCCAGAAGCGGTACCATCTGCCCTCTTCCTCTTCTCGCGCGGTGCCATCCCGTTACCGTTGACTGTCATGCAAATCCTGACAGTCGACCTTGGAACAGACATGATGCCGGCACTGGGATTAGGATCCGAAAAAGCCGAGCCTGGCATTATGGATAAACCGCCACGCGCACGTGATGCTCACCTTATGAACCGCACTGTTTTATGGAAGGCGTTTGCCTGGTATGGCTTAATTGCATCCATCATTTCCAGCGGCGCTTACTTCTTCGTCAACCATCTAAACGGCTGGCCGTTACGCGGCCTGGCAACCAGCGGCTCAACCTACGTCATGGCCACGACCATGACCCTTGCCGCAATCATCTTCTGCCAGATTGCCGCCGCCATGAACTGCCGAACCGAAAATGCTTCGGTCTTCAAAGTCGGTTTGTTCACTAATCATTTGGTCTGGTTCGGTATTGGCTTTGAAATCTTTTTGTTAGCATTGCTTAGCTACACGCCATTCTTACAGAATCTCTTCCACACCGGACCGCTAGCACTGACCGACTGGCTTTTCCTGGCAATCATTCCAATTCCCCTCTTCCTAATCGAAGAAGGCCGCAAATGGCTTAATCGCCGGCGTTTATCGCGTGAAAAAGTCACGGCTACCGCGCGTGCGTCAAGCGCTACTCGTTAACAACACACCCGTAAATCAATTAAAAAAGGTCCAGAAGACATGTGTTACATATGCCTTTTGGACCTTTTCTAGTTGGTCATTGTTTGTAAGCCTTTAATGACTCTATGTGTTCTCATTGCCTCACCAACCGGATTAACGGAACAGACCAGCTGCAGTATCACCACTTTTTAAAAACCGTGACCGTCTCACCTAGCGCGCAAAGCCCAAAGGCCAGCATGATGATGATATAAGGTCGGTTCACTTTAATTGCCAAAGCTGCTAATAGCAGACAAACCACTGCCAACCACAGACTCAGACAACAAATGATATCGAGCCACAAACCTTCGTTGTGCCGACTATGTTTTCTCATTTGGGTCACCTCATATACAACCTATCATATCTGATTGAGCTGCCTGGGACTACTGTATGCTTTCTTTCAATCTGTCTGGTTAAGATGACTTGACACCATTTTGGAGGCTTAATGGTTGCGGCTTGTTTGATACTATAAAAACCATCATAAATTCAAAACAAAAAATCCGCACCGGTCAGGGACTTTTTCCCGTCTGATGCGGATAGTTTTAGATACGAGTTCTCACCGGCGGTACATCTTAAATTCTAAGAATAAGTCATTGTACAGCCCAACTTTCGCCGGCGGAAGGTCTGAATAGATCTCCAAATGCTTCATGGTCTCGTCATCTGGATAGAACTGCCGATCATTCTGGACGCTTTTTGGCAGCAATTTTTTGGCTGCGGCATTTGGCGTCGCATAGCCGACATATTCGGCATTTTGAGCGGCGTTTTTGGGTTCCATCATGAAGTTGAGAAAGGCGTAAATGGCTTTGAAATGTTTGGCGGTTTTTGGAATGACTAGGTTGTCAAACCAGAGATTGCTGCCTTCTCGCGGAACGACATAGTGCAGGTGTTTATTGTTGGCCAGCATTTCACTGGCTTCACCTGACCAGTCGACAGCGATTTTAGCTTCGTTTTCAGCCATATACATTTTGATTTCATCGGCGACAACTGCCTTGACGTTGGGCGACAATTGATCGAGTTTGGCTTTGGCCACTGCCAGCGTCTGCGGATTGGTTTCGTTAACAGACTTTCCCATTGAAATCAACGCTGGCGCAAAAACATCGCGCGCTGAGTCGATGAGCATGATCGAATCTTTGAACTTAGGATTCCATAATTGATTCCAGTGCTGAACTTCGCTGGCTTTGACAAACTTGTCATTATAAATGATCCCCAGTGTTCCCCAGAAATAAGGAATGCTGTATTTATTGCCAGGATCGAATTCTTTGTTAATTAAACGTGGATCCATATTCTGCATCCCGTTCAATTTACTTTTATCAAGCGGCAATAGCTGCGATAATCCCTTTATGGTTGTCAGATGAAATATCATAATTCATCTGATGATCATGGAGGGATTTTCTATGCCCAGATCTAAGCATACAGCTCAAGAAAAGTTACTCATATTGGAGGAGTTCAGACATTCGAATATAAGTATCAGTAGTTTCTCCCGTCAACACGGTCTTGGTGATCGCACATTACAACGTTGGCAGGCGCGCTATGAACGCGATGGGATTAAGGGATTAGAGGAAGCTCGAAAGAATCAACATTATACCAAGGAACAAAAGCTTGAAGCAGTACTTGCTTATCTCAGTGGTGAAGGGTCATTAGCCGAAGTCACGATGCAATTTGGTCTGCGCTCATCAACACAATTGCAAAGATGGATAGCCATGTATAATAGGGATCATCAATCTTTGACGGCTTCACCGTCTAGAAAGCAGGTCCCCACCATGAGTCGTACAACCACCTTCGAAGAACGCATTAAAGTCGTTGAATATGTCACTAAGGGTAAGCACTCCTATACTGAAGCGGCAGCCCATTTTGATGTGTCTTATCAACAGGCACGGTCTTGGGTGATCAAGGCTCGCGAAGGCGGTTATGAGACGCTGGTAGATAACCGTGGTCACCACAAAGACAAGCGTGATCTAACCGAATTAGACAAGGCCAAACTGCGCATTCGTCAACTAGAAGCTGAGCTCAAGGACAAAGAGCTAGTGGAGGCCTTTGTAAAAAAATTACTGGAAATCCAGCACAAGGAGTGATCAAACAACACCGACAAGCTTACCGTGCCATCGAAGAAGTTAGTCAAGGCCAACATGGCGCTGTCACAAAGTTATTGGACGTTATTGGCATCAGCCGTCAAGCTTATTACAAAGGCTTAAGGCGGGAGGAAACAGTGTGGGAGGTCCACGATCGGCGGCTTAAGGAGCGGACTCAATATTGGTTTGATTTTCATCGCCAAGGCATTGGTGCTGGGAATCTTCTGATCAACTTACAACAAGATGAGCTGATTGACTTTCCGATCACGATCAAACAAGTTCGTCGCGTCATGCGCGAGCTTGACATTCGATGTCAGATCCGCCAAAAACGGCATAGTCGCGTCAAGCAATCTGAACAGTACCTGCAAGACAATGTGCTCAATCAATGTTTCTACGTGGAACGCCCTAATCAAGTCTGGCTAGCCGACTCAACCGAGTTGAAATACGGTATCAACGGCGAGTACAAGATGCGCCTCAGTGGCGTTCTTGACCTCTATGGCCGCAATCTGTTGGCTTACAACCTGAGTGCAACCGAAACAACCGCTGCCGAGATTCAGGTCTTCCAGCGCGCTTTCACTCGCGCTGGCAACGTCCATCCGCTCATTCATACTGATCGTGGTTCCGCCTATACATCCAAGGCATTCAACCGCTACCTCAACCAATTTGAAGTCACACGAAGTATGTCACGGCCGGGAACGCCCTATGACAACGCACCGATAGAGCGCTGGTGGAACGAGTTTAAACTGCGGTGGATGGATCGTCATCCAATGGCAAAGACTTACAAGGAATTCGTCAAGCTCGTTGAAGACGGGATCCACTATTTCAATCACGACAACCGTTCAGGACAAAGAGACGGCCTTACCCCAGAAGAATACTGGAATAAGGCCATCTAAAGGCTACCAAAATTTTATATTATTTCATCTGTCAACTTGACAGGGCCGACCGCAAGCAGATGTGCCCTTTTCATTTTCTCAATCATATAATCCGACGGGACGGTCAAATCGTAGCTGGTGCCGCCTTGCTGGATTTTGGTAAACATGGCCTCATTGGAATCGAATGTTTCCTGATTCACATGATAGCCGGTTTGCTTTTCAAATTTACTGATTAATGCAGGATCGATATAATCGCCCCAGTTGAAAAGATTCAGCGTGTTGTCGCCGGTATTGCCTTGGGATTTTTGCAGGTCCTGACTCCAAACGGCTAATCCCAGGCAGACGGCCAGGATGGCGACCGCAATACTAATGAGTCGTTTCATTGATCAACGCCTCGCTTTCTCGCTTGTGCTTGGCCCGCCGACTTTGACCGGCCCGTTGCAGGAAGTAGTAACCGACAACCAGCAGTAAGGCAAAGACGAACATGACCCCGGATAACGCATTGATTTCCAAGCTTATACCTTGGCGGGCACGAGCGTAAATCTCGACAGCCAACGTTTCAAAACCATTGCCGGTGACGAAGAAGGTCACGGCAAAATCATCCAGCGAGTACGTAAATGCCATAAAGAATCCCGAGAAAATACCAGGCGTGATGTACGGCACGATCACGCGTGTCAGCACCTGATAGTTGGAAGCACCCAAGTCACGAGCGGCGTCCAGCAAGGAGTGACTCATTTCCTGCAGACGCGGCAGGATCATCAGCACCACAATCGGAATGGAAAAGGCAATGTGGCTCATCAGCACCGACCAGAATCCCAGCGGAACCTTTAACGCCGTGTAAAAAATCAGAAAACTGGCACCGATAATAACATCCGGGCTTACCATCAAAATGTTGTTGAGTGACAGGACCGTATTTTTCATCACGGGACGGCTGGTTCGATCAATGGCCAGCGCGCCTAATGCACCGATAATTGTCGCAATTAAGCTCGACAGCAACGCCACCAGCAACGTATCCAGAACAATCTGAATCATTCGCGTATCCGCAAATAGCTCAGCGTAATGTTTCCAGGTGAAGCCGGAGAAGTTGCTCATCCGGTCACCAGTCGAAAACGAATAGATCACGAGATAAAAAATCGGCACATACAGACAGATGAACACGAAAATCAGATAAAGGTTGGACCACTTAAACTTACGCTTCATGACGGCGCACCCCTTTCTTCTTTCGTTCACCGGTCAGGAACATGATGATAAACATGGCAACAATCAAGACCACGCCGATCGTTGAGCCCATACCCCAGTTCATTGTCGTCAAAAAATGCTCTTCAATGGCGGTGCCAAGGGTGATGACTCGATTCCCGCCAATTAACCGGGTTAACATGAACAGACTTAAACTGGGAATGAAAACCGCCTGAACCCCTGATTTGACCCCTGAAATCGTCAACGGCCAAATCACTTTGGTAAACGTCTGCCAGCCTTTTGCCCCCAGATCTTGCGAGGCATTCACCAGATTTTCCGGCAGCTCTTCAATCGCATTGAAAATCGGCAGAATCATGAACGGAATTTCGATGTAGGCAGCAACAAAAATAAAGCTGAAATCAGTAAAGAGAAATTGTTGCGGCGCAATCCCAAACATTCCTAAGAAACTGTTGACCCCGCCGTCCTGGCTGAAGATGCCGATGAACGCATATGCTTTTAGCAACAAGTTGATCCACGTCGGTAAAATGATCAGTAACAGCCACAGTTGCTTGTGCTTGGCATAATGCAGCAGATAAGCAGTCGGATAACTGATCAGCAACGTGGCAAAGGTGATCAAAAAAGCATACCAAACCGAATTTATCGTCATCATAATATAAGTGCCGGATTTAAAATAAGTTTGGTAATTCGCCAAGGTAAAATGGCCGCTGATATCAAAAAAGCTTTGATAAACGATCAACACCATTGGCGCAATGACAAATAGTGCGAGCCACATCACATAAGGCGTGTAAAATGCAACATTCGTGGTGGATTTTTTCACGATGACCCTCCTCAGATTCAAAATCTAATGGTGCCTGCCAAGTGTTGGCCTTTCCAGCCTATAAACACCAACAGACACCCATCCCCCTACCACGAATCAGTCGCCTTCGTAGGTTTCCAGCCGTGCGTCGAATTCCTCTTCGGATTCGTTCAACCGCATGACGTGAATATCTTCGGGATCAAAGGTTAATCCGACTGTTTCCCCGTCTTTTGCCGGATTTGTCGAATGAATCAACCATTCATTTTTCAGTTGGTCGTACGCGACAATTTCGTAATAATCGCCGCGGAACAGTTGGGTGTCAACTTCGACATTCACTTTGCCGGCGTCGGCTGCCGTGATGTCCAAATCTTCTGGACGCAGGACAACTTCAACCGGTTCATTTGGCCGCATGCCGGCGTCGGCGCATTCAAACTGTTTACCATTGAATTCAACCAGGAAGTCCTTAATCATATGGCCGGGGATGATATTACTTTCGCCAATAAAGTCCGCAACAAAGTGATTGACCGGTTCATCGTAAATATCGACCGGCGTGCCACTTTGCTGGACCTGGCCATCGTTCATGACAAAAATTTCATCCGACAGTGCCAGCGCTTCTTCTTGATCATGGGTCACAAATAAGAAGGTGATCCCCAGCCGTTCCTGCAATTCGCGCAGTTCGTACTGCATATCCTTACGCAGCTTGGCATCAAGTGCTGACAATGGTTCGTCCAAAAGCAACACTTGCGGCTCAAGGACAATCGCCCGGGCAATGGCGACGCGTTGCTGTTGGCCGCCCGATAGCTCAGAAATCTCCCGGTCGGCATACCCTTGCAGCCGAACCATTTTAAGCGCATCCGTCACTTTAGCCTGAATCGTGTCCTTGCTCATACAATGCAACCGCAACCCAAATGCAACATTGTCAAAGACATTAAGGTGCGGAAATAGCGCGTAATCCTGGAAAACTGTGTTGACCTTACGTTGGTTAGCCGGGACATCATTTATTTTTTTGCCATCAAAAAGAACTTCGCCTTCCGAGACATCCAAAAATCCTGCAATGGCGCGCAAAATCGTTGTTTTACCGGAGCCAGACGGGCCAAGCAGCGTATAAAACTTTCCTTGTTCGATTTCGATATTGACATTTTTTAATACTTGCGTGTCGCCATAACGCTTGCCGACATGCTTCAGTTCCACAATAATGTTGCTCAATGACCCCAACTCCTTATAAATAAGATGCTGTCGCAACCAGCAGGCACTTGCTGCGACCCGTTGCTGCGTTGACAAGTTGATGTTGTTTCGTTGCGTGAAAATAAATGGTTTCGCCTTTTTTGGCAACATAAGCCTGATCGCCCAGCAGCAGTTTCACTTTGCCGCTGACGACGTAAACAAAGGTCTCGGCCGGGGATGGTTCAAACGTTTTAAAAATGCCATCCGGCGCAAAATCGATCATCACCGGCTCCATCTCATTTTCATTACTTTCCGGCACCAGCCACTTCAGTTGGTAGCCTTTATCCTCATCCAGATAAGTGACCTGGTCTTCTTCGTGGTAAACCAGCGAATCAACCGGCTCTTCCCGGAAAAAGTCTGCTGGAGATTCGCCTAGAACGCTCAGAATATCAAAGAAGGTCTCGAGTGACGGTGAACTCTGGTCATGTTCAACCTGCGAAATATACCCTTTCGATAAGTCGGTCCGCTCCCCGAGTTCTTCCTGTGTCAGGTTTTTTCGAATGCGCAGATCACGAATTTTACTACCAATGTCCATGGCACACCGCCTTTTTAGGTTTCTTTAAACTAAACTTCAAGTTTACTGACTCTGCCTATTATACAAATGTCATGCATCAACGCAAGCTTTTATAACTGAGATGGGCAAAAATATTTTTCAAGCGGGATTGCCTGGCTGAAAATTTAATGAATATCGCCTAAATCGTTAGCAGCACAGAAACAGCGGCATCGCATTTTCTTTTAAGAAAAGGATGCCGCCGTTCGTTTATCTATTAAGAATAGTGCCGCTCTATAGCCAGACTTCTAAGATCAAACTTCCTCCAAAGACGTCAGAGTCGCCGCATTTTCGGTAAAGTTAACATTTTGATTCAGCCGCTGGGCCATCGTCATGGTGATGTAGCCTTTTTCCATCAAATCATGGATAGCTGTTCGTTCTGTGGCAAACGCGATGGCGCGCAACCGACTTAGCTCATGTTCGTACTGGGTGGATTTATGCGTATTCAATGCCTTGACCGAGGCGAGGCGATTGCGGTACTGGACAATCAATGAATAAATCACCTGGCGATTGTAATGGTGAGCCTTGTTTTCTTTTTGCCGGAGAAATTTCGACAAGTACTTCAACCCGCCTTTTGCCGTTTCTTTTTCAATGAACAATTTCTCGTTAAAGAAGCGATGCGAGCGGTTCTGCTCACTGGCTACCGTGTACCAGAAGTGTGATAGTCGCAACGCAGAACGGTCAAAAAGCATCCGCAGTGTCGGCCGGCCCGAGCGTTTAGCCATCGAGTCCAAATCATCCATTCGGTGCTTTAATTGCTTGCGCGCTTTGGCGTAGCTTTTTGACATAATTTTATTTTCGCGCCACAAATCATCCAACGCATATAATTCGCCTTGAACCCCGACTTTGCGCAGGTCGAGCTCATCTTGGACCAGCGGTGGAATCGCTGCCCCGGTGTCTTCAGCCAGTTCCAGTCGCCGAATCAGATTCTGATATTCTGCGATGAGATCCAGTGCCGCTTTTTGATTATTTTCCCGTCGCTCGGATTCAACACGACGCACGGCCATTTGGTACACAAACATCTGTGCCTGACTCAACGAAATAATCCGGACATCATTGGCGTGATCCTCATCATCTTCAGTCTCGTCATCGGTCGCTGCAATAGTGGAACCACGCGTTTGCAAAGGTGCGACAGATCGGGTTACGATCGGCAGAGCTATGATCGCAACAATCAGACTCAGCACCACAACACCAGCCGCGATAAATAACATCAGGCTGCGTTCCGGGAACGGATCACCATTGGCCAGTGCGGCTGGTACCGCGAATACCCCGACCAGCGTAATAGCACCGCGCACTCCTGAAATGCCGCTCAACAATGCCGCGCGCCATGAAGGCTGGTTACCTTTTGATCGCACCGTCAGCAACATATAGCCATAAATCCATAAGGTTCGTAGAATCAGAATGCCTAGATAGACCAACACGACAAAGCCGAGTGCCTGTAACGTGCTGACTTCATGATCAGCAATCGTATCGCGCATCGCCACCGGAAGCTCAATGCCCAGAATCAGGAAAATAATTCCGTTAAGCGTGTAAACAATTAAATCCCAAGTCCGCTCTGACACGATTCTTAGTTCCGGCAAAGCGGCCACATATCGATTATGCTGCGTATTACTCAATAGTCCTGCCACGACAACGGCAATAACGCCGGAAGCGTGCATGAATTCGTCAACAATCAAATAAATAAAAAATGGCGTTAACACCTGCAAAATCGTATGCAGAATCACATCATTGATCCCTTGTTGCAATAACCAGTTACGATTTAGGTTGATGATCCCGATTAAAACAAGCCCGGCCAATGCGCCAACTAACGCCACATAGAGGAAGTCCTGAACGGCGTGTCCAAAAGCAAATGTCCCGGTCAACGTTGCGGCAATGCCATATTTGAAGCCGATCAAGCCGCTGGCATCGTTGATCAGACTTTCACCGCTGACCAAGTGCAAGACCCCACTCGGCAGATGGGTCCGCTTGGCCAGGCTCTGAACCGCAATCGGATCAGTCGGGCTGAGAATCGCGGCCAAGGCAAAACTTGCAGGCAGCGGCAATGGCGGGATTAGGAAGTGAATCAGGTAACCACCAACCAGCATCGTTGCAAAAACCAGAAAAATCGCATTTCCGATGATCGGTCCACGCAGTTCCCATAACTCCCGCCGCGGAAAATGGCGTCCATCGTAATACAAAAGCGGCGCAATGAACAAGAGCATAAACCAGTCGGTCGCTAAGTTTATCGTTAAATGAAAAAACAAAGCCGCGCCGAGTCCCAGCGCGACTTGAATCAAAGATACCGGGACAGCGACAATGTAGTGGCTGAGCACGTTTGACACGATGACCAGCGCCATCAAAAACAAGACGGCTTCGACTAAATGCATTGTGGGGCCCCTTTCTTTTATTTTGAATGTAGGCTATGACTGCAAGGGTTCGCCAATGATGCGGACTTCAGTTTCTAAATCGACACCAAATTTGGCCTTAACCGTTTTCTGGATCAGATGGATCATATCCAGATAATCAGTGGCAGTTGCGTCACCCAAATTGATGATAAAGCCTGCATGCTTCATTGAAACCTGCGCACCACCAATAATGTGGCCTTGCAGTCCGGCTTTTTGAATCATCGGACCGACAAAATGATGCGGCGGCCGCTTAAAGACTGAACCGCAAGACGGATATTCCAATGGCTGTTTAGCCGCCCGTCTTGCATTCAGTTCGTCCATTTTGGCGCGAATTGCCGGTTTATCGCCGGGTTTCAGGGAAAAAGTAACGCTTAACACAACATCGCCGGTATCCTGAACAATACTATGGCGATACCAGAACTTCAATTCGCGATGGTTATAGGTTTTGAATTCACCTGCGCGCGTCAACACATGGGCGCTGCTGATGACATTGCAGACTTCACCGCCGTATGCCCCAGCATTCATGAAAAGTGCGCCGCCGACACTACCTGGAATTCCGGCCGCGAACTCAAGACCGGTCAATCCGGCGCGATACGCAGCTTCAGTCGTGTCAATGAGGCGTGCGCCAGCCTGAGCCGTTACGGTGTTATCGTTCACCGTAATCTCGTTCATGGCCGTCAAAATCAAGACCAGTCCACGGATACCGCCATCGCGCACAATTAAATTACTTGCGTTTCCGATGACCGTCAAAGGCAAATGCTGCTGCCGGGCCGATTCAACTAAAGTCCTAACCTCGGCAACGTTTTTAGGAAACGCCAGTATATCGGCTGGCCCACCGGTTTTTGTAAACGTATAATGGCTTAACGGTTCATCATGCATGATGGTGATCCCTTCAAGCATCCGTGGTGCATCTACCACAACATCAGGTCCTTTCAAAAAGACTACTTATATATTTTAGCAGAATTTGACGCTTGTGAACACTTACCTCTCCGTGCGTTTGTTAGAAAAGTCTAGTAGAATAAAAGAGTAATGTAGCGATAGGAGTGAACGTTTTGAAATTAATTTCATGGAACGTGAATGGCTTGCGAGCCGTCTTAAAAAAAGACTTTATGACCATTTTTAATGAACTGGATGCTGATTGGTTTTGTCTTCAGGAAACCAAAATGCAGGCAGGCCAAGTGACGCTTGATCTTCCTGGCTACTATCAGTATTTTAATTACGCGGAACGCAAAGGTTATTCAGGCACCGCGATTTTTACGAAACACAAACCGCTCAATGTGACTTACGGCATGGGGATTCCCGAGCACGATAAGGAAGGCCGCATCATTACGCTTGAATATCCCAAATTTTACTTGATGACGGTTTACACTCCCAACTCTGGCGGCGAGCTCAAGCGACTCGATTATCGTCAACAGTGGGATAAGGATTTTCGCGACTACACTAACCAGTTGGCGGCCAAAAAGCCCCTTGTTTATTGCGGTGACTTAAACGTTGCCCATGAACCGATCGACCTTAAGAATGATAAGACCAATCACCACAACGCTGGGTTCACCGATGAGGAACGTGCCGATTTTACCAAGCAGCTTAAGAGCGGCTTTATCGACACTTTCCGCTATCTGTATCCCGATACGGTCACTTATTCTTGGTGGAGCTATCGGTTTCACGCGCGCGCCAATAATGCCGGGTGGCGCATTGACTACTTTGTCGCCAGTTCAAACTTTCAGCCATATGTCAAAGATGCCAAAATTCTCACCGATATCATGGGCAGTGACCACTGCCCGGTTGAACTCACTACGCAAGATTTACTATAGGAGCGTCAATAATGGACTTTATTGCCATGGATTTTGAAACTGCGAATCGCAAACGGGCCTCGGCCTGTTCGCTTGCCTTAGTGGTTGTGCAGCAAAATCGGGTTGTTGATAGTTTCTACACGCTCATCGACCCGCAGATGCGCTTTGACCCGCAAAATATTCGCATTCACGGGATCACACCGGATATGGTTCAGAACCAGCCGACTTTTGATCAGGTTTGGCCGCATATCCAGATGTTTTATACTCCCGGCCGAATTGTCACGGCTCACAATGCCCCGTTTGATGTGTCGGTGTTGCGCCTGACACTTGACCGGTATGGCATCGCTGCGCCGCGGTATCAGGTGATCGACACTGTTCGGACTTCACGGCAATTTTTACCGAAGCTGCCGAATCATCGGTTGGATACGGTCAGTGCTGCGTTAAAAATTCCGCTGGAACATCACCACAACGCGTTGGCAGATAGTTATGCCTGCGCGCGGATTCTCATTGCCGAGAACAAACATTTTGGTGAAGCCCGAGCGAAAGCCATGATGAAACTGGCTAAGGCTGGTTGATGAATAGGCCAAAATCTGAATGAAGATCATAATTTTTAGCCGAACATAAAAACGAACGTATCCAATTTCGGAATGCGTTCGTTTTTTATTCCACAAGGTTAATTTGGTTGGAGTTTTTAAGATATTAGTGCCAAAGCGTAGCAATCGTAGGCCAGATGGGGATCAGCCGTGGAATTGTTGTTGGTGGGGCGGTCTTTGCCCCGCCTACAACAAGGACGAGCTTTGAAACCGCGGTTTTTGCGGGTTCAAAGTCGTGCCCACAGCGTTCCATCCCCAGCTGGCCGGAGATTGCGGAGTTTGGCACGGCTCGGAGCTTATTGCCTAAACTTCTTTGACCTTTGGAATTCGCTAAACTGTGAACGCTCAGACAAAATTATGGCTCAGTATCAATTTAATTTAGAAACTGTGCTGTGCTGTCCTGTCATATCACTTTTTAGCAACGCTACGCTCTGACTTCCAGATGCTAAAGGACGTTTTCATCGACTGCCACAAGCCTGAACCGGAGTAAACCAACACATTGTTCCGGTAGACTTTTACCGTAAACATGGTAAACAGCACGAGGAAGACGAGGCTGATGGCGACGCTGATCCACGCCTCGCCCATGCTGGCCCGACCTAATGACATCTGGGTGGGCATCACAAAGACATTCAGGAATGGAACATAGCTGGTAATCTGTGCCAAAGCCGAATCGCTTGATTGAGCCGCAATCGTAATGAAATACCCAATCAACCCCAGCATACTAATCGGCATGGCCGCCTGTTGGACCTGTTCCTGATTGGAAACCAGCGAACCGGTCAGTGCAGCCAGTACTGAGTAAGTCAAGGTGCCGATGATGAAGAAAACGACAATCATTGCTGTGGTGCCAGACACCAGAATCGAGAAGTCAAACTGTTTCAAAACACCGGACACAAACGACTGATTTTTGACGAATTGCCAACTAATCACCCCGGCAACCACATAAATTGCCAGCTGTGTCAGTAACAACGCGAAGATTCCGGCCAGTTTACCGAAGAATTGGGCGGTTGCGCTCACCGAAGACAAAAGAATCTCCATGATGCGCGAGCCTTTTTCCGTAGCAATTTCCTGAGCAAGAATCGAGCCATAAACCATGGTCACCATCAAGATCAAAATCATGACCACAACCGCAACCCCGTGATTCATCAATTGCGTTGAGTTTGACTTGGTCACCTGTTTGCCGTTTTCGATGGCCACCGTTTTAGTGCTGACCATTGGCGGTTGCGTCAGTGCACTGACTTGCGCTGCCGTGAGATGCATACTTGCTGCGGTGCTGCTAAGTTTCAAACCGCTGAGTGCCGTGACCAAAGTGGTTTTATCCACCTCTTGGCCGTTATCCCGCGAAACATAGCGCGAACGGAATTGATCTTTGGCACTGACGGTTAAAATGCCGTCAACTTTCTCATCGTTCAGCGCCGCATCGGCCTTTTCACTCGATGGGTACACTTTGAAATGCAAATCATCGTTGTTTTGCTTACTTAATGCCTGACTGACTGCGCTGACATCGCTGACGACTGCCACTTGGGCGGGTGCCTGCGTTTTGGCAATGTAAAAAGCAATGGCGATAAGACCAAAAAGATCCACGAACCGCTTTTGGCATTCTTTTTGTAAACCTGACTCATGACGACCCAGAATTTATGCATGTGTTTCACCAACTTTCAAGCGGAAAATCTCATCAAGCGTTGGCGGCTGTTGCCGAAATTCCGGTATGTACCCATTGGCAACTGCTTTTTCAAAAATTTGGCGGCCCACTGCGGGATCTGCCAGCGTCAATTCAAATTCCTGACCATGTTGACGAATATTCGTCACACCGTCAAAGGCTTGCAAATCATCCCGGGATAAGCCTGACTCAATGAAGAGTTTCGTCCGGCCAAAGCTTTCGCGGATGTCACCGACAGCGCCATTTAAGACCATTTTTCCTTGCTTCAGCATCACCAAATGATCCGAGATGGCTTCGACATTGGCCATATCGTGGCTGGAATAAATAATCGCCGCGCCATTGTCTTTTAGCATCTCAATACCAGCCATTAGCAAGCTTGCATTAACCGGATCCAACCCTGAGAAAGGCTCATCTAGAATCACCAGTTTAGGCATATGAATCATGGTCGCAATCACTTGCACTTTTTGCTGGTTACCTTTGCTCAGGTCCTTGATTTTATCGGTTGCCTTGCCTTTAACCTGAAAACGTTCCAACCATTCGGGAATCCGGGCTTTCACATCCGCCGTCTTCATCCCGCGCAATCGGGCAAAATAAATAATCTGATCCTGCACGCGCATCTTCGGGTATAAACCGCGTTCTTCAGGCAAATAGCCGATGATGTCATAATCCTTGGCCGTGAACGGATGGTCATTCCAGGTAATCGTTCCGGAGTCTGGGGTCAAAAAATTCAAAATCATTCGGAACGTCGTTGTTTTACCGGCCCCGTTTTGGCCAATCAGTCCCATAATTTCGCCAGGCTTGACGGTAAAACTCACATCATCAACCGCCGTCATGGTGCCAAAAGTCTTGACGAGATCTTTAACTGCTAACATTGCACACCTACTTTCTTAATTCATGTCATGCTCCACATTGCTAACAGTGTAGCATGTATACTTTGCTTATCAAAATATAATCTTTAACTATCATAGCCAATGATTAACCTGTTACACTAAAAATAGCACTAGAGCCACCACTGGTCTTAGTGCTATTTTGGTTGAAATTGAAATAAAAATCGGTGCCGCCAAAGTTATTTTAAGCTTTGAAGCAATGTTTCATAGCGCTTACCCTGGGGAACAAATTCAAGATGACGGGTTGTATCCGACTGCTCATCTTTTTGAAAGTGCACCAGCAAATCGGCTTCGGGTTCGCTTGCACCCAGAAAATCCGGCCATTCAACGACTGAAACGCCGTCACCTTCAAAGTATTCTTCAAGTCCAAGATCTTCGGCACCACCATCTTCCAAGCGATAAAGATCCATATGATACAGTGGCAGCCGACCGTGACGATATTCGCGAATAATCGTAAACGTCGGACTTTTGACATAATCCGTAATGCCTAGACCCTTAGCCAGACCCTTGGTAAAACTGGTTTTGCCGGCACCAAGATCGCCATCCAAGAGAAGGACATCCCCTGTCTGTAAATGCGGACCTAGCGAAGCGGCGAATGCCTGTAGTTCGGCTTCGCTGGTAAAATCTTTTTTCAAGCTTGTCATAGCAAGGCCTGGGCCGCTGTAATAATGGCCAACTTGTAGACGTCTTCTTCGTTAGCGCCACGACTGAGGTCGGAAACCGGCTGATTCAAGCCTTGCAGAATCGGGCCGATGGCTTCAAAGCCGCCAAACCGCTGGGCAATTTTGTAGCCAATGTTGCCGGATTGCAATTCCGGGAAAATAAAGACATTGGCTTCACCGGCAACTTTGGACTCCGGCGCCTTTTGCTTAGCAACGGTCGGGACAAACGCCGCGTCAAACTGCAACTCACCATCCAATGCCAAATCCGGTGCCAGCTCGTGAGCTTTCTGGGTTGCGGCCACCACTTTGTCCACTTGTTGTCCCTTAGCGCTTCCTTTAGTCGAAAATGACAGCAAAGCAACCCGCGGTGGATCGATGTCGAATAAAGCCGCCGTTTTCGCTGATTCAACCGCGATTTCTGCCAGTTGATCGGCATCCGGATCGATATTAATCGCATTGTCCGCAAATAAGTATCGTTCATCCCGGCCACGCTGCATGATAAACGCACCGCTAACAAGATGAACGCCAGGACGAGTCTTGATGATTTGCAAGGCCGGCCGCACGGTATCAGCCGTTGAATGCACCGCACCGGAAACCATGCCGTCTGCTTCTTTCATGTAAACGAGCATGGTGCCAAAATAATTGGCATCCTGAACAATCTTTTCCGCCTGCTCAGGGGTTGCCTTGCCTTTCCGCCGCTCAACGAACGCGGTCACCATCTTGGTGTGAAGATCATCATGCTCAGGATCGCGAACCGTCAACTTGCTTAAATCCCAGCTTTTTTCGGTTGCCAGGTTATGAATTTTCTCAGGGTTACCCAGTACAATCGCCTGCACCAATCCATCGGCGGTCAGTCGTACCGCGGCTCCTAGAACACGCGGATCCTCGCCTTCCGGAAATACAATGCGCAAATGCTTGTCGTTAATCTTGTCTTTTAAGCTTTCAAATAAATCCAAATCTTATCCCTCCATAAAAGCGCTTTATTCCTTAACATCATACCGTTTTTATCGGGTCGTGACCAGCGGAAGACAATGGAAAAACACTTTGCGTGACTTGATTAACTCGCCGCAGTCACGGTTTCTGGCAGTTGCCAATTAATCGGCGTTTCGCCCATTTTCTTCAATGCTTCATTGGTACGGGAAAATGGTCGGCTGCCGAAAAAGCCGCGAGATGCCGACAACGGACTGGGATGGGCAGAGGCAATGATCGCATTTTTGCTGGTATCAATCAACGCAGCTTTCTTCTTGGCAGCATTGCCCCACAAAATAAACACAACCCCGCCACGCGCAGATAAAGCCGCAATTGCTGCATCGGTCAGCTCCTCCCAACCATGATTCTGGTGGGAATAAGCCCGGCCTGCCTGCACGGTCAAGACCGCATTCAGCAACAAGACCCCTTGATCGGCCCATGCCTTCAGATACCCGTGATGTACCGGCGGATAGCCTAAATCGCTTTGTAATTCTTTATAAATATTTTGCAACGACGGCGGCAATGCCACACCAGGCGCCACGGCAAAACTCGCCCCCACCGCCTGATGCGGATTATGGTACGGATCCTGTCCCAAAATGACCACTTTGACATCATGAAATGGCGTCCATTCGAATGCCTGAAAAATGTGATGCATTTCCGGATAAATCGTTTTGGTCGTGTATTCTTCCTTTAAGAACTCATGCAGCCGGGCATACTCGGGACTTTCAAAAATCGGTTCCAGCACCGTCTGCCAATCATTATGTATTAATGTTTTCAAAAGCTGCACCTCCGCAAATAGTGTACAAGAATCCCTGCGCGTTTGCTACCGGGCAAGCGCTTTTCATGCTAAAATTAAGGACGTAATCGCACCATGACAAACCGGAGGGAACAGTAATATGATCAAACTTATTGCATCAGACATGGATGGCACGCTTTTGAATGACAAAATGGAAGTCTCAGACGAAAATGCCAAGGCCATTCGTGAAGCACAAGCCGCTGGTATCGAGTTCATGGTTGCCACCGGGCGCGGTGTTACCGAAGCCAAGCCATTATTGGCGGCACAGCAGCTAAAGCCCGCGTTCATCACGTTAAACGGCGCCATGGTTTTTGACGAGGTCGGCAAACCGGTTGTCACCATCCCTATCGCCGATGATTTAAGCCAGTACGTTATCGATACTTTACAAGCAGCCGACATCTACTTTGAAATCACAACTAACAAAGGCGTCTTTTCCGACAGTCGGGTTAAGCGCATTCAGAACGTGGCAGACTTGCTAGTCGATCTCAACCCTGATACCACTTACAAGCTCGCCGTTGCTTTGGCGGCTGCCCGGTTTGAAATCATGAATATTAATTATGTGGATGACTATCAAAAATTACTGGACGATCCGACGATTCAGATTATGAAAATCATCGCTTACACCGGCGAAACACCTGACATTTTAAAGGCCCCGGCTAAAGTATTTAAAGCGACCGGCAAATTAAGTGTCACATCCAGTTCCGTTAACAATATTGAAGTCAACAATATTAAGGCGCAGAAAGGTTATGCGGTTGAAGCTTATGCCAAACAAAAAGGCATCACAATGGATGAGGTCATGGCCATCGGTGATAATCTGAATGATGCCAGCATGATCAAAATGGCCAAATACGGCATCGCAATGGGCAACGCGATCCCTGAAATCACCGACTTAGCCTGGGGTACAACCGGCACCAATGGCGAAAATGGCGTTGCCGAGGCGATTCGCAAAGCCATTCGGATCAATAAAGCGGAAGCAACTAACGCGCGTTTCTAGGATTGACAGCTGAACCACATCATGCAAGCCTTCAAGGGAGGTTAGCAAATGGCGTTATATCTTGACATCAATGCATTGAGTACCGGCAGTCTTAGTGTGGTCAAAACCGACAATGGTAAGCCTGCCTACATTCTGACCGCCCGTCACGGTCTCATTAACGGTGGTTTCGATTTGAATACGCTCAGTGGCAACCCGTTAGGTTCGATCCGGCAGAAAACGGTTAGTGTTTTCCCGCGATATGATCTGTACATCGCCAACCGGAATGTTGCCAGCGTCAAAAAAATGTTCGGCGTCTGGCATCAATTTATTTTTATTTCAAAACTCAACTGGGTGGCTATGGGGAATCTCTTAAATAACCATTACCAGGTCTTCCACGGCGTTAAAACGATTTTCAGTGCTGAAGAAGTTGCCCCGGCGATCGTCAAGCTAACCATTCCTAACAATCGTGACATTCCAGCCGCCATTTTGCTAGCCGCCATCCTCGATCGCTTCCGCCACGTCGGCGTGGCCGATCCGCTCAAACGTTACGAGTACGGCCTGGACTTTCCGGATTAGCGTCTGGGTTTAAAAAAGCTCCTCAAACAAATAGACATCAGAGAAGGAAACGCATCTCTGATGTCTATTTGTTTAGTGCATTGTGTCTCTGCCGCAAATCTCAGCCGCTACTCACCCACCGGCCGAACCATATGATCATAACGATGACTGCCGATCATGAGTTCACCTTTTTTGACAAAGCCATTGCGTTCATATAGTTTCTTGGCGCGCGGATTTTGCTGGTCAACATTCAAACTGACAACATCCGCTTTGCGGGCGCGCGCAACCGGATCAACGGCTTGCAACAATTTTGTGCCAATACCATGACCCTGAGCGCTCGGCGCCACTGCCAGCGTGTCCAGATACCATTCTCCCGGGTAAGTTTCCGTATCCGTAAACAGCGAGGATTGTGGCGTTAAGCCCAGCTTTGGCAATAACGGTTGCAAGGCGTCATCAATGTGTGCCTCCTGTTCGTGCAGATATCCGACTGCGATGCCTTCAATTTTGCCATTTTGATCGGCCACGAGCATCTGGGGATAGCCGTAGCGATAAGTCGGCAGAAGAAATGCCTGTTGCAATACTGCATAAAGCGTCTTCTTCGGCACGCGCATCAGTTGTGGAATTTCCATTTCGGTAAAAACAATATCAATTAGTGGTGCTACTTGAGCAGCATCCGCAGGTTTACTTGGACGTATGATCACAAAAATCGCTCCTTTTTCATGTTGTTTATTATAGCAAAAAAAGCGAACGTTCGCGTGTTACCGCTTCCGAATCATTAATCAAATGTTTTTAAGCGAATAAGTCCAATTTTCCGCCGTTCTGGGTTAAAATATGTGAAGAGTTGTGTTGGCTTGCTGCCTACTAGATATAGTCAAGTGGTATAGCTACAACGCAATATCTTGTTCCAATTTTCTTTTTGGCGCGACCCTGTTTGGCAAACCATGCGGGACCGACGAACGGAGGTGAGGAGCAGAAAACTATTTGAAGGAGCGTACTGGGTTGAAAGTTACTTTCAAGGACGTCACGATGTCCTACGATGGCAAGACAGATACCCTGAAGGATCTGAATTTTACCATTCCCGACGGCACGCTGGTTTCCCTGCTGGGTCCTTCCGGCGGCGGTAAAACCACAACGTTGAATTTGATTTCAGGGTTGTTGTCCCCTACTGCTGGGCAAATCTTTTTTGGTGACACCGATGTGACCAAAAAAGATGCCTTAGCCCGTAAAGTCGGCATGGTATTTCAGAACTACAGTCTGTATCCGCACTTGTCAGTGTTAGACAATATCGCCTTTCCGCTGAAAATGGCTAAAGTCAGCAAGGCCGAGCGCCACGCTAAAGCTAAGGATCTTGCCAAGTTGGTCCATGTCGAAGACCAGCTTGACAAGAAACCGGGTGCCTTGTCTGGCGGCCAACAGCAGCGTGTCGCTATTGCGCGGGCGCTGGCCAAATCACCAAGCCTATTGTTGCTGGATGAACCGCTCTCCAATCTTGATGCGCGGCTGCGAATCGAGATGCGGGAAGAGATTCGCCGAATTCAGCGCGAAACCGGCGTTACGACCATCTTCGTCACCCATGACCAGGATGAAGCCTTGCATATTTCCGACAATATCATGGTTCTGGCCAATGGGTCGATTCAGCAGTTCAGTTCACCGCAGACACTCTACGATCAGCCTAATAACCTGTTTGTAGCTAAGTTTATCGGCGAACCTGTCATTAACACCATTCCGGCACAGGCCTTAGCTGCCGATCTTGCAGGAGCCGTTCCGGAAGATATCTTGAAGCAGGCCGAAACCGCCGGCATTCGCAGTGAGGCACTCATCCCTTACGATGCCGGTGAGAATGTGTTGGCCAAACTCCATGGCAAGATTACCCAAAGTTCTAAATATGGCCGGGAAGCCACCGCCAATATTACTTACAACGGTGAACATCTCTTGTCGACCGAAATGGCCGGTGTTTCCGGTAGTCAACCGGAGTTGGATTTTTATCTCACCAAATCAGGATTTTTTCTCTTTGATCAGTCTGGCGCCTTGATTTTTGGTGGTGAAAGTCATGCTAAATGAAAAAGCCAGCTTAAAATCGACAGCCAAGGCAGCGTTGTATTTGCTGCCGATGCTCGTCATTACCATTACCTTTAACATCTGGCCGATCATCAATTCTTTTTTAATGAGCCTTTACACCAAGTATGACTTTTACACGGATAAGGTCAGCGGCTGGGGATTCGACAATTTCGTCTATCTTTGGAATGATCCGGATTTTCACCTTGCCGTCCGCAATACCTTGGTCTTTGTAGTTGGCGTGGTGCCGATAACGGTCATTCTGTCGCTGATCATTGCGTTGCTGCTGAATCAGGTCAAGATCATTTCCGGCTTTTTCCGAACTGTCTACTTCTTGCCGTTCGTTACCAGTACCGTCGCCATTGCCATGGTCTGGAACTGGATGTTTCATGGCAATTACGGCCTGGTCAATTACTTCTTGAGTTGGTTTAGTGTTCATCCGATTAACTGGCTGACCGACCCGCACTATGCCTTGCTGGCGCTGATCATTATGAGTATTTGGAAAAGTCTTGGTTTTAACATCATTCTCTTCCTGGTTGGCTTGAACAACATTGATCATGGCTACTATGAAGCGGCGGAAATCGACGGTGCGAATGCTCGTCAACGATTCTGGAACATCACCATTCCGATGCTTTCGCCGATTACCTTCCTGGTTTCGGTCAATGGGATTATCGGTAGCTTTAAAGTCTTCGATGAAATCTTTGCCTTGTTCCAAGGAACACCGGGACCGGGTAAGGCCGATTTGACGATTGTGTATTACTTGTACCAGAAGTTTTACACCGAGTATAAGTATCCGATCGCCGCGGCATCAGGCGTTGTGCTTTTCTTCCTCATCTTGCTCGTGACACTCGTGCAGTTGTGGTATTCGCGCAAGCACGTTCACTATTAAGGGGGGAAGCAAAAAATGGCTAAAAAGCTCAGTAAGGTTTTACTTTATCTGATCGTTATTTTAGGGGCCATCACCATGCTGATCCCCTTCTTATGGATGATCTCGACGTCATTGAAAACAGCACCGGAAACCATTGCGGTACCGCCGATCTGGATTCCCAAGTCCCTCCAGTGGGGCAATTACGTCAAGGCATGGAATGAAGCACCGTTTGGTCAGTACTTTATTAACAGTATTATCGTCACAGTCGTCACCACGGTCGGCCAGCTTTTCACCAGTATTCTTGCCGCATTCGCCTTCGCACGGCTGAAGTTTTACGGCAAAAATATTTTGTTCATCATCTTTTTGGGAACGATGATGATTCCTGGGGAAATGCTGATCATTCCTAACTTTGTGACCCTGTCACACTTAGGGCAAATCGACCACTACGGCGCGTTGATTCTGCCATGGTTGGCTAGTTTCTTTACAGTTTTCACGTTGCGTCAAACATTCCAATCCACACCGGATCAGATTTATTACGCTGCCAAAATCGATGGCGCCTCGGATTGGAAATATCTATGGCAGGTGCTTGTCCCGATGAGCAAGTCCACCATCACGGCGGTGACCGTCCTTCAAGTCATCGGTTCATGGAACGCCTTCATGTGGCCGTTGATCGTCACCAACTCCGATAAGATGCGGACCCTGCCAGTCGGCTTGCAGGCCTTCACGACCGATGCCGGCACACAATATCAACTTTTGATGGCGGCTTCTACTTTCGTCATCATTCCAATGGTCATTTTGTATATCTTCTTGCAGAAGTACATTATTGCTGGGATTTCTAAAGCTGGATTGAAAGGATAATCTATCAAAATGAAAAAGCAAAATTGGGTAAAACGAGTCTTACTTGCAATGCTGACGATCACACTGGTTGCTGTCTTGACCGCGTGTGGTAGCAACAGCAGCAAATCCAGTTCCACGACTAAGAGCGATTCAGGCAAACGTGTCACCATCACCTTCTGGCATGGCATGAACGGTCCTTACCAAAAAGCCATCAACCAGATCATTACCGATTTCAACAAGAGTCAAAAGCAATACAAGGTGGTCGGAACCGCGCAAGGTAACTACACGGCTCTGCAGCAAAAGATCATGGCTGCGGCCAAGTCACGCAACCTGCCAACCATTGCCCAGACCACTTACACGACCGTTCCTGATTACGTTAAAAACGGTTTTATCACCCCACTCGATCAGTACATGCTGAAGGGTGACAACAAGATGAGTGCCAGCGACTTGAAGGATATTTATCCAGCCTTCCTGTCAAGCTCGAAGTATCAAGGCAAGTACTACAGTGTACCTTTCTCCAAATCAACCCGAATCCTTTTCTATAATGAAGCACTGATGAAGAAGTACAACATCGACAAGCCTAAGAGTTGGGAAGACATCAAGAAAGATGCCGACAAGCTGAAGGCTGATGGCGTTGCCGCGATTGGTTTTGACAAGAGTTTCGATATGGAATTCGAAGGTTTAGCCCGTCAAGCCGGCAATCCGCTCATTTCCGCCAAGCCATTGAAAGCCAACTTGGACAGCAAGAAGACCATCACCGCCGCCAACTTCATCATGGACATGGTCAACAATGGTGAAGCCAAAACTGCAGGTGAAGATATTTACGGCGACAAGAACTTCACTTCCGGTAAAACTCTCTTCTATGCGGGTTCAAGTGCCGGAATCACGAACATGAAGCAAAATGCACCTAAAGACTTCAAGTGGGGCACCATGCCGCTGCCAAGCTACAAAGGCAAGAAAGCGACCGAACTCGCCGGTAATGACATCGTCCTCTTCAAGTCCGCTTCAACCGACCAGCAAAAAGGTGCTTGGGCATTCATGAAGTTCCTGCTATCTGAAAAGGAAACTTCCAAGTGGGCCCAGTTGACCGGTTATGTTCCGCTGCGTAAGTCCGCGGTTCAATCAGCTGACTTCAAGAAGTATTTGAATGAAAACGAAACCAGCAAGGCTGCTGTTGATTCCCTCGGCTTCGGTTTCCAGTCCACGGCATTCATCGGCTTCTCGGAATATCGTAACGATCTTCTGAACGCGGTTGATGCCATGCTAACGAAACACGAAAAGCCGGAACAGGCATTAAAGACCTTGCAAGGCCAAGCTGAAACCATTATCAAGACAAATAAGTAAAGCAGCTCAATCATTCGCGTAGATGATTGAAGCTAAGCATTGTTTTAAATAGCGCCAGACATGATCGACCCCAGAGATGCACCGCGTCTCTGGGGTCGATTTGTTTCAAGCGATACCTGCCCGCTATGATTGCTCAAATGAAATTCTTTATTTGCTTTTCAAACATCCGCGGAGTACGATTTAATGTTCTCAAAAATATTGACGAGACATTGGAGGAAATCACGTGACTACAATTCGCTTTTTAAATGGGTTAAATACCATTGGCGGAAATATTGTCGAGTTTGCCACTAAAACCAGCCGGGTCATCATGGACTTTGGGGTTGCGGCTGATTTAAGCCAGGAAACTGTAGCTTCGGCCCTCGAGCAGGGAAAACTGCCGCATGTGCCGAAACTCTTTTTCAATCAACCTGATCATTTTTCCGACGAAGCAATTTTTATCTCCCATCTGCATATTGATCACATGGGCGCTTTGCAGTACTTGCAAAAAAACATCCCGATTTATCTTTCGGAACCGTCCTACCGCCTCTATCGACTGCTCATTCAGTTGGGTATCGAAAAGCCGGTTGCAAACCTGCATCCGCTCGCCTTTGAAACTCCGCTTGCGGTTGGCGATCTGACGGTCACTGGGTTTCACAGCGATCACGACGAGCCGGGCGTCATGGCGTTGCTGATTGATGACGGTGCGCACCGCTTTGCGCATTCAGGCGATGTCCGGCTCAACGGCCCGCATGCTGATCGGGTTCACGCATGGGCAAAACGGTTTAAGGAAGAAAAAGTGAGTCTTTTGATGCTGGAAGGCACTAGTTTTTCGTTTGACACGCCCATTCCTGTTGAGGATCAGAATCATCCCAGTGTGCCATTGACGGAAATGAGCCTGCAGACCAAGTTTCAGCAATTATTGGCGGATAGCTCTCAACTTGTGGTCATCAACCCTTACAATCGCAATTACGAGCGCTTAGCGGCGTTCCAAGCCTCGGCTCATGTCAATGGTCGGCAAATGGTTTGGGAGCCAAATGAAGCTGCCATTTTAACAACCATGACCGGCACGCAACCCGATGCCATTCTCGGCCAAACGATCCAGCTGACTGACATTGCCCAGCAACCGCAACGCTACGTTCTTCAAAACAGCTTTGCAAATCTGGCCTCACTAGCCAACTTACCGATCAGCGCGTACGTTCACAGCAACGGTGAACCGCTGGGCGACTATGATCCGCGGTTTACCCAGCTAAAAGATTGGCTAGCTGACCACCAGATTCCATTAGTGTTCATGAACGCCTCAGGCCACGCCGCTCGGGAAGATTTGATTGAACTAGTCAAAGAAGTCAACCCGCGTGTCGTCGTGCCGTGGCATAGCTTCCATCCCGAACGCGAGGCTGACGCGATTGATGCCCAGACAAATGCCGATGTTCTATTGCCGGAAAAGGATTTGTATTACGATTTCGATCCTTTAACTGAAGAAGAATAGTTAGCAAAAAACAGGCTGCAAGAACACTTTGCAACCTGTTTTTTTTAATACTGGAATAGATCATCTACCGTTGTCTGTAGCTGCTTGGCTAAAGCAAAGGCTAAGGAAAGTGTCGGGTCATATTTATTGTTTTCAATGGCGTTAATGGTTTGGCGTGTGACGTTAACGGCATCGGCCAGTTCCTGCTGAGTCAGATTTTGCCGGGTTCGGAGGGTGCGGATTTTATTTTCCATGAAACACCAAAAAGAGCAATCCAAGCGTGAGGATGATCACCACTAGTGCAATTGTTAGATATAAAACCCGGCCTGGTCCTTTATCTGTTTGATCAGCATGATGCTTGAACCATTCATAACTGGCAATTTGAACAACCATAACAACATTGACCACAAAGAAATCAAAGTTAGTCTGTCCGGTTCGAATTAGTTCATAGATTCCACTAGACCACAGCATTAAAAACATCATCAGGTAAGCAATTCTAATTGAGCGGTCAGCAAACTTACGCTCCATTTCATCCATTTTTCTCAAGGAAGCCACCCCCTTAATGTCAAATTCTTTTTACATCACGATTATATACCACTCAAAATAGATGTCAAAAGTTTTTGACTTCAAACATAAACCATTTAATGATCCCCGCAGCATTTAAACCAGTAACCCACTAATGCCAAATTAAAAAAGAACCAGTCACTGACCGATCCTTTCAATAAAGCTCTTATTACGCTCATTACCGCCGTTCAAACGCCGCCACAATACGATCGTAATCCAGCTGATCCGTCGTTGACACGCGATAGTCGGCCGCGGCTAACTTGTCCGCATCCCCAATGCCCACCGCAAATTGGCCAGCCGCTTTGATCGCCGCAATGCCGATCGGTGCATCTTCAAAACTGATGACCTCAGCGGCTTGCAACCGCAACAACTGCTGGGCTTTGATATAAATTTCCGGATCGGGTTTGCCATGATGAAGACTTCTCGGGTCAACAATGGCATCGAACTGTGAAGCTAAGCCCAGTCGCTGCAAAATCATCGGGGCATTTTTAGATGCCGAAGCAATCGCCATTTTCAAACGGTGTTGCTTGGCCTTTTCCAGTAGCAACGGGACCCCCGGTAAGATATCTGCGGAGGTGATGGACGCAACTAATGCCCGGTAGCGCCGGTTTTTCTCTTCCGCCAGCGCCACCTTTTGCGCCTCATCATAATTCCGTTCCTGATGGCCGTACCGCAAAATCAGTTCAAGCGAGTCCATGCGCGCGCGGCCGCGTAACGCCGCATCTGCTTCAGGCGGCAAGTGAATGCCCAGCCGCTCAGCCAACTCATGCCACGCCGCTAAGTGGTACTTTGCCGTGTCGGTTAAAACACCGTCCAAATCAAAAATAAAACCTTTAAGCATGGGCATCCTCCACTTCCAAGTGCACCGTTTTGCCATCAATGATAATATCCAACGCCGGCCCGGCCATTAGTGAGACATTGACCTTTTGCCCGACATCAACGGCTAATAAGCGCCCGCGATAATTGAGTTTGAACTGATATCGGTGCCAATTTTTCGGCAACTGGGGGTGGAACCGCAGCTGATCATGATCGTAGCGCATGCCTGCGAAGCCTTGCACGATTGCCAGCCAGCTACCGCTCATGGACGTGATGTGCAGGCCGTCTTGCGTATCGTGATTGTAATCATCCAGATCCAATCGGGCAGTGCGGGCGTAAAGTTCAGTTGCCTTATCGATTTTGCCGAGTTCAGCTGCCAATACTGCATGAATAGAAGGACTCAGCGAACTTTCGTGAACCGTGAGCGGCTCGTAAAAGTCAAAGTTGCGTTCTTTTTCCGCCTTGGTAAAGCGATCATTCAGGAAATACAAGCCTTGTAACACATCGGCCTGTTTGATGAACGGTGAGCGCAAAATGAGATCCCATGACCAATGCTGGTTAATCGGCCGCTGATCTGCCGGAATCGTGCTGGCAGGCCGCAAATCCTTATCCAGGAAGTTGTCCTGTTGCACAAAAATACCTAATTGATCATCGGTCGGATAATACATATGGTCGATAATCGCCTGCCAATGCTGCTTTTCCTGCTCGGTCACGGCAAGGGCAGTCACGACATCGGCATCGCCTTTTGCCAGCCGTTCTAACGTATACTGCAACTCCCACACGGCCATGGTATTGGTGTACCAGTTGTTATTCACGTTATTTTCATACTCGTTGGGGCCGGTCACGCCATGGATCATGTATTGTTGGGTGCGCTGACTAAAGTGAACCCGATCCGCCCAAAAGCGCGCGATCCCCACCAACACTTCCAGACCATCATGCTTCACATAACTTTCGTCGCCGGTATAAGCCGTGTATTGATAAATCGCAAATGCAATGGCAGCGTTGCGGTGAATCTCTTCAAACGTAATTTCCCATTCGTTATGACATTCAATGCCATTAAACGTCACCATTGGATAGAGCGCGCCAGCTAAGCCTTGTTGCCGAGCATTGTGAAACGCCCCTGGCAACTGGTCATGCCGATATTGCAGTAATGCCCGCGTCACTTCCGGCGGGGTCACAGCCAAATACATTGGCACGATAAATGCCTCCGTGTCCCAGTACGTCGCCCCACCGTATTTCTCGCCAGTAAATCCTTTTGGCCCGATGTTAAGTCGCTTGTCTTCGCCGTAATAAGTCATAAACAGCTGGGCAATATTAAACCGAATGCCTTGTTGGGCGGCCGGATCGCCTTCGATCACGACATCACTTTTAGCCCAGCGCTGGTCCCAGCGGGCAGTGTGCGCAGCCAAATGCGCTGCAAAGCTTTGGGCGCTTACTTGCTTCATCAGCTGAGCCGCCGCCGTTGCTTGGGCCGCTGGTGCAACATCACGGCTGGTGACCACAATCGTGTCTTTTTCCAGTTGATAGCTCTGGCCTTCCGCTAAC
Source organism: Lacticaseibacillus casei DSM 20011 = JCM 1134 = ATCC 393 (assembly GCF_000829055.1). Classification (NCBI taxonomy): domain Bacteria; kingdom Bacillati; phylum Bacillota; class Bacilli; order Lactobacillales; family Lactobacillaceae; genus Lacticaseibacillus; species Lacticaseibacillus casei. The sequence continues at coordinate 884,887 of NZ_AP012544.1, read as the reverse complement.
TGCACCGTCACCTGCTCATGTAATTGACCGCTTGTTGTGGCGACCTGACCGCTTACCGGCTGATCATTCACGCGCAACTGTTGTTTGAGCAAAACAGTAAACTGCGGCACCCCGTAAGGATTAGGTTTTGTTTGCAGCTGAATGCTTTTGGCACCCGCATCTTCATGCAGTGGCACCCAAAAACGCTCATCATAATTGCTGTCTTCGTTGGTGACCTGACCATCCAAAGATGCATTAAACGTTATCGCAGCATGCCCACGCAACACTGTAGCCTTGACGCTCACAAACGCCGCTTCTTTAATCGTTTGGCTTAAAAACCGGGCAAATTCAAACCGCACCTCAACACCATCGCCAATGTAAACAAAACGCCGTGTCAGCAAGCCCTGATGCAAATCCAGCGCAAGATAAAAATCTCGATACTGACTGGTTGCCAAATCCACCTGCTCGCCATTGACCGTAATTCCGATCCCCAGAAAACTCGGTGCATTAATCACCTTGCCAAAATATTCAGGATAGCCGATTTTCCACCAGCCAACCCGGGTTTTATCCGGAAACCAGACACCGCCTAAGTAAGTGCCTTGAAGTGAATCGCCACTATAGCCTTCCTCAAAGTTGCCACGGAGGCCCATATAGCCATTGCCGACCGCCGTGATACTTTCCTGCAACCGCCGATCAACCTTATCCAAATGATGCGTGGCAACCAGCCAAGGATCAATTTCAAATAATCGTTTCAAATTTTTGCCCTCTCTATGCAAATTGAACGTGCAACTGTCAATTTGTCATCAACCCGCGACAACCATGAATCCTTTAGGCGCCAACTGACCATCCACAAATCCTTGCGCGAAAACAGCCTCCCTATTGACGGCAACTGGCTGCTCCGTGGTATTAAAATAGCCCGTCAGCATCTCGCGCCCCTGCCGAACCACTTTAATCAAACCGGTATCAGTCACACTTAGCCTTGTCGTACCGGCCCCAAGCGTTATTGCATGCTGACGGCGAAAATGAACCAGTGCGGCTACCCTTTTCCAAATCGGCTGACCCAGTTTAGTCCAGTCCATCGGCTTCCGGTTATCCGGATCGGCCCCACCGGACATGCCCATTTCGGTTCCATAATAAAGGCAAGGGCTGCCGGTTTGCATCAACGTGAATGCCAGTGCCTGCAACGCCAAGTCTTCATCCCCGTGTGCCAACGTCAAAATCCGCGGCGTGTCATGGGAATCCAACATGTTCAGCATCACCTGATTGGTTTGATCGCGATACAGCATCAATTGATCCGTCAACAAGGCAACCATTTCTGCAGCCGTTCGCCGCCGCTTGAAAAAGTGATCTTCAATCTGTTGCGTGAAGGGATAATTCATCGTCCCCGAAAATTCGTCACCGTTTAACCAAGGCTGACTGCGATGCCACACCTCACCTAGCACATAAAAATCCGGTTTGATTGCTGTGACGGCTTGATAGAACTTTTTCCAAAAGTGATGATCCACTTCATTGGCAACATCCAAGCGCCAAGCATCAATATCAAACGTTTTGATCCAGTACGTCGTCACCATCAACAAATAGTCCTGAACTTCCGGGTTGGCAGTGTTTAATTTGGGCATTTTTTCTTCAAAGGCAAACGTATCATATTGTGGTTGGCCTTCACCCTTTAACGGATTATGAAAAGGCGTCACCGGGGTTTGATGCAAATGAAACCATGACGCAAAGCGGGACTTTTCGCCACTGCGCAATACGTCTTGCCACTGCAGGCTGCCATAACCCATGTGATTAAACACCGCATCCAACATCACCCGCATGCCGCGTTGATGCGCCGCGTGAATCAATTTAGCCAACAACGCCTTATCGCCAAATGCAGGATCCACATTCAGGTAGTCGATCGTGTCATATTTGTGATTCGAAGTAGCAGTAAAAATCGGGCAAAAATATAACCCGTTGATACCCAAAGCCTGTAAATCATCAAGATGATCCAGCACCCCTTGCAAATCACCGCCATAAAAATCCTCTCGTCCAGGATGATCCGTCGGGTGCCATGGTTTGGTACCATCTGGATCGTTATTAGGATCACCATTGGCAAACCGCTCAGGAAAAATCTGATACCACACAGTCGTCTTCACCCAGTCAGGCGTTTTGACGCGGTCAATCGCCTGAAAATAAGGCATCCGAAAATAGTTTTCAGCCTCATGCCGTGCGTCCGCGCTATCTTTGCGCAGGCCACGATCGCCGTACAGCCATACCGTGTCATCTTGGCCAGTCACTTCAAACAAGTATTGCAGTCGACGATAAGGCGCCTCCAGCGTCACGCCCCAATGGTCCAACACTTGCCCGGTGCCTAAAAGCGTCATTGTTTCGCGCTGATAGACGAGCTGATCATCGCCATGGGCATCGGGAATGCGCCAATACGGATCGCCATACAGAACCGTCACCTTTGCGACATCCTCGCGGGCAGTATGAAAACGCAGATGAAGTGTCTTATCCGTATATAAAAAGCTATCTTCACTTTCCGGTCGATGTGCTAAAGCCGCCAAATTCATGCCGCAACCCCTCCTTGAACTGACTCCTGTGTTAAAAATTCACCGCATTGGTTTGAGCCATACGATTTGATATCTATACGGCGATCATACAGCCTTCACGCAGCACACTCAATCAATCCGCATGCTGTTTTACCTTTTGCTGTCCCCGATCATCGCAAAAAGCTTAGGCAATGAGTCCCGAGTCGTGCCAAACTCCGCAATCTCCGCAATCTCCGGCCAGAGGGGGCTGGAACGCTGTGGGCACGACTTTGAGCCTCAGCAAAGCCCGCTGAGTCTCAAAGCTCGGCCTTGTACTACGCCGGGAAGAGCACCCGGCTAGTACAATTTCACAGCTGAGCCCCTCTGGCCTACGATTGCTCCGCTTTGGCACTCATATCTTGAATAACTCAGGAAAATAAAAAGAGTGAACACAACTCATTGCCGAGTATGTTCACTTCTTTATTGTGGCTGTGAATTATGACCCAGCTCCTATTTTTTAGTGCATGCATTCAATTAATAACGAGCTTTCAAGGCACGTTGGACTTCACGTTCTTGATCTTTACGCTTCAGGGTTTCACGTTTGTCATAGTTGTGTTTCCCTTCAGCGACGCCTATCAGTACTTTTGCATAGCCATGTTTCAGATACATCCGCAAGGGCACAAGCGTCACGCCTTGGCGCGCTGTCAATTGGCCAAGCTTGCGAATCTCTTTCTTGTGCAACAGCAGCTTGCGATTGCGCATCGGATCAGCATTAAACAAATTACCTTCCTTGTAAGGGCTAATATGCACATTTTCAAGCCATGCTTCATTATTACGAATACGGGCAAAACCATCCCGCAAATTGATCTTACCATCCCGCACAGACTTAATTTCGGTTCCCGTCAGTGCAATACCAGCTTCATAGGTATCAAGAATGTTGTAATCATGTCCGGCTTTTTTATTCTGGGCGAGCAGGTTATCAGGTTCTTGTCGATGTTTCTTAGCCATTAAACCACCCTTCCTTTGTGTGAGCGCGAGCTGGCGCGCTTAGGGGTCGGAGTGTAAGCGGCCCTGGGCGTGATGGCCCGAACTTAGGCCATTGCGACCAAGGTCCTTACACGCAGATCTCTGCGCCGGGGAGCGCGTTATCGCATACCAGCCCTACTTAGCGCCACGCTTAGCATTATAATGCTTCCCTTGATGCGGTGCCCCAGCCGGTTTACGCGGGCGTTGATTATTGCGCTGATTACGATTGCCGCCCCGGTTACCATTGCCAAAACTTGGCCGATTGCCGTTCGAGCGGCGATCGCGCCGGTCATCTTTTTTGACCAGCTTGCCTAAATCACTCGTCGGCGTCTTGTCATCCGGGATAAGTGAAAAGTCCACCTGCTGCTGATCAATATCGACGTTATCCAGTTTGACCCGCAAAGATTGGCCGACACGATAAGTTCGCTTGGTGCGTTCACCGACCAAGGCCATCTGACTTTCGACAAAGGAATAATAATCGTCGCTCATCCGTGTGATATGAACCAAGCCTTCGACTGTGTTAGGCAAGGCCACAAACATACCGAAGCTTGTCACCCCACTGACAACAGCGTCGAACTCTTCGCCAACCTTGTCCGCCATGTATTCGGCTTTCTTCAGGTCGTCAACAGCACGTTCAGCGTCAATACTCCGCCGTTCGGCCATAGACGCTTGCGTCGCAATGTCAGGCAGCTTCTTATTCCACGAAGCTTGAACGTCATCGCCAGCGCCTTCCGTTGCATAATCGCGAATCAAGCGATGCACAACGAGGTCAGGATACCGCCGAATTGGACTGGTGAAGTGACAGTAATACTTCGCTGCCAAGCCAAAATGTCCAAGTGGATCTGGTGAATACCGCGCCTGTTTGAGACTCCGCAACAGTTTAACGTTGACCATCGCTTCTTCTGGTGTTCCGGTAACATCGGTAACAACGTCTTGTAGCTGTTTTGGTGTGATCTCTTTACCTTTTTTCATGGGTACCGTAATCCCAAAACTGGCAATGAACTCCATGAATTCCTTTACCCGATCAGCATCCGGAGTTTCGTGGACACGGTAGAGGAATGGTAAATGTTCTTTATTGTAGTGTTCTGCCACGGTTTCGTTGGCTGCAAGCATGAAGGATTCAATCATGCGCTCAGAAACGCCACGCTCCCGCAACACGATATCGGTCGGGTGGCCCATATCATCCACAATGATCTTGGCTTCATTTTCTTCAAAGTCAATCGCGCCGCGGGCATGCCGCATTTTATACAGAATCTGATGCAATTCGACCATGTCTTCAAACATCGGCACGAGTTCCTGATATTCGGCCATCACTTCCGGGTCGTGGTCAGTCACAATTTTGTTCACATTGTTGTACGTCATGCGGGCATGGCTCTTGATGACACTTTGATAGATCTCGTGACTCACCACATGGCCTTCGTGGTCGATTTCCATGTCACAAGACATCGCCAAGCGGTCAACACCCGGATTCAACGAACAAATACCATTGGACAACCGAAATGGCAACATTGGAATCACGCGATCGACCAAATACGTACTGGTGCCGCGGTCAAATGCTTCCTGATCCAAGGCGGACCCTTCCGTGACATAATGCGAAACATCGGCAATGTGGACGCCAAGATGGAAGTTGCCATTTGGCAGTTTCCAAACGACCACCGCATCATCAAAGTCTTTACTGTCATCACCATCAATCGTGACAACTGCCTGATCGGTGATATCTTTGCGGCCAACGCGTTCTTCCGGCGTCACGTGATCCGGAATGGCATTGGTCTGATCCATCACTTCATCCGGGAATTCGGTTTTAATGTGATTTTGCAGGACCAATGACATGATGTCCACGCCGGGATCATTCTTATTCCCTAGTGTTTCCACCACCATGCCGTACATTAATTTTGGATGGTATTCAGTCGGAAATTCAGTAATCTCCGTCACTGTCATATCGCCGAGTTGCGGGATCGTCCCGGTATCCTTGACATAAACCGGATAATTCTTCAGCTTCTTTTCATGGCTGACAACCATGCCAATAAAACCGGACTTGGCCCGATCTTTATCGGAAAAAGGTTTGAACTCGCCAACTAAGGTCGTCAGGCTGCGCCGAACAACCTTAGTAATTTCGCCTTCTGCTCCGCGCGAATCGTTTGGCCGCGCTTCACGAACAATGCGAACCTCAACCGTATCGCCATCCAAGGCAAAATCCGTATTAGTAGATGGCACATAAACATCATCATCCAAACCTTCAACGGCAACGAAACCAAAACCTTTTTCATTACCATGGAAGACACCGGTCAAAACTTTAGGCGTGCCACCCAATGCATAACGGCCTTCATGATTGGCGTGGATCAGATTGTCATTTTCCATACCATTTAATGCCTGTACCAGCACTTTAAAATCCGCGCCTTCATTTAATTTCAACGCGCAGCTAAGTGTCTGAACCGAATAATCAATCTTCGGATTCCTGCGAAATGTTGCTAATAATTCATTACGAATATGGCCAACTGTGGTCATGCTATCCCTCGTTTTCTTGTTGCATAAATTCAATAACGTCTTGTTCTAGTGCATGGTGAGCCGAATTAACGGTAATCACGTGCTTGGCCCCGTCGTACCAGTGAAAATCCACGCGGGCCGCGTTGATCAAAGCATCGCGTAACTGGTACGCCAATCGACCATCCACTAATTCGTCCTCACCGGCCTGACCAATGAAAGTCGGTTGCTTGACTAGATCCAAATCGGCCGCAACCCCCGGTGGCAAACTGATCAATTGCAGTCAGTTGCCCCGGTAGGTAAGCCAGAATCTGGGTACTTTCATCCGGTTTATTGGCCAAGCGATTCATATACTGGGCATATTTTAAAAATCCCGGAATCAAATGATGCTTGCCTGGCAGAATCGGCGATGAAAAAACGCCGCCAGCCGTGATGCCAGGTAACTTCTCTAAAGCTTTTACCGCAAAAATGCCACCTAACGACAGGCCGAACACAAACACGCGGGGGTACTTTGCGGTCATATGGGCAACGGCAGCGCTGGCTTCTGCCCACCAGATGTCTGGATTGCCCTTCGTCAAAATGTCCATGGGCTCGATCGTTCCATGCCCAGCAAAAAGCGGCACATACACCCCATAACCGGCACGTTGTAAAGCTCGGGCCATAAAATTCATGTCATTGGGGCTGCCAGTGTACGCATGGAGTAAAACAACGCCTGTGTCGGTGCCTTCGTATTCAAAAGGTTGCGGTTTGCGAAAAATCATGGTGAAGTCGTCCTTTATGCCTATGAATGATATGCGGCGAATGAATGCCGACTTTTTAAAAAATGCGTTTGGTTTTAGCTGCTAGTCTGTAAACGAAATGATGCATGCAGCCAAAACTGATCCACTGACTATGATTGCAGATCACCGATACACCACCAAGTGCTTTCCCAAAGACACGTAAACGTCAGGTTTAAGCAGGTTGGATCATGCTTCTGCAAAAAAAGCCCCCTGAATGTTCCAGGAGACTTTGGTTAATGGGCTTCCAGATAGACCAACGCGATGGCGAGGCCGAAGAAAATGACACCCAATACAACGGTGACTTTCTCCATGAAAGCTTCAAAACCGCGGGATTTGGTCTTCCCGAATAAATCGGTTGCCCCACCGGACAATGCGCTTAACGCATCCTGTTGTTTGCTTGGTTGCATTAAAGTTGCGATCACGATAAAAATCGAATCGATCACAAGTAATGTGGTCAATAAACTTTGCAAGTTGTTGCCTCCCTTGCGAAAAATCTCACTCTAGTAGTTTAGCATAAAAGCAAGGCAAAGGCGAATCTTTGCTAATTTCAGTCATCTTTTTCATCATTCCACTAAAACCAGCCAATTTCAAAGACCAGTAGGCGACTCGCGCAATCCATGGTCGTTCAGCGATCACGCAATATGGGGATGTTTTCTGAAAGTCTGGTACAGCATGTAGCCACCGATCACGGCCACCAGGAAAGGCATCAAATAGCTTACCTGATCCGCCACACCAAATGGCAACATTTGATTCAAACCAATGTTCAAACCCATCAGGATCGGATAACCTAAATACCACCAGCGCATCTGCTCATCGATAATAACGCCAACAACGACAAGTGCAACCATGCCCCAATTCGCTACGAATCCCAGTAAGAACGGCACAATAAAGCTGGCAAAACCGCCACCGGAAGATGTGAGTAACCCCAGTTCGCCACCAACCGAATAAAATAACCCAGGTAGGATGCTTGCAACAGCGTACACGATGCGAAATGTTCTCATGGTGATCAAGTCCCTTCTGTTGACGATAGCCATCACTTTGACAAGTTCATTATACATGCATACCGATTAGGCGCCACCTAAAAGATGCGACTCACAGACATGGCATCACGTTCGCGTTTTGTGCGCCGTTGCTAGGGCAGCAGATAAGGCATCGATTCGCTTTTTCACCCGCACACGCTCAGCCGCATCTGTCAGCAATACCAATGTATCGCCTTCTCGAATCAATGTATCACCATGGGGAATCACTTCCCGCTCACCCCGGCGAATACCAATCAGCAACGACTCTTTTGGCCATGGCATATCGCGCACCAACTTACCATTGAGCGAACTGCCCACAAAAACCGGGATTTCCAGTCGATCAGGCTGGTGCAGCTGCTCAACGGTCTTGGGGAATGTCATTTGTTCAAGCAAGGCTTCATAAATCGGCGCACCGCCAAGCAGGTCAACCACAAGATAAGCCGTCAACGACAGCACCGCCAGTGGCATGAGATGGGTCAGATTACCCACCATTTCGGTCACCAATAAAATCGCTGTAAACGGCGCTTTCCCAATTCCGGCAAAATATCCGGCCATCGAGAAAATAATCAGATTCATGATGTAGACATGCGGCAACAAGCCCAGCTGATACATGACCACCCCATAAATGGCCCCGATAATCGCCCCTAACGATAAAATCGGCAAGAAAATACCGCCTGGCAACCCTGAGCCATAAGAAATCATGGAAAAAACAAAGCGAATGGCGAAAATACCCACTAACGTCAAAAGTGGCGGTACATACTGGCCAAAGCCGACAATCAAGCTATTGCCGCCGCCAAGCAGATTAGGGGTAAAGTAACCGACCGCAATCAACAAGATGAACGGCACGACGCCTTGCACGACCCGTGGTAAGTGGGTCAAGCGTTGATACCACCGCGGCATGGATAAAAGCACCCGCTGGTATAAATAGCCTAGCAGCCCTAGAAGAATGCCTAGCAGGATCAAATGCCAGTAACTGGTAACCGGCAAACTTCGCGAATAACTCAAATTTAGCACGGGAACCAGTCCAAACACATACAGCGAGATGAAATCCGATCCAATGGCACCAGCCAGTGCAGTCAGCCAAACCAGCGGCGAGAAATTATGGTAAACCTCTTCCAACACGAACAGGGTCCCAGCAATCGGCGCATTGAAGGCAGCTGCGAGTCCGGCTGCCGATCCGGATGCAATTAGGAGACGCCGATCGGTTCCGCGCAATTTGAATCCACCAGCCAAGCCTTGACCCACGGCTGCGCCTAACTGAATCGAAGGCCCTTCACGACCCAGAAACAAACCGGGAGCAAGCGAGAGAACGCCACCAACGAACTTACGCCAAAGGATAGTCCACCAATGCATTTCCAGTTCGCCGGCAAGCTGACCTTCGACTTGAGGGATGCCTGACCCGGAAATATAGGGTTCTTGTTTTAACATTAGGGCCACAAACGCCGCCAGCACCAGATTAAAGGCAATCAATAAGGCCCAGTGCCACCAGACAAACGGCCCCATATGTAAGTATCCGTATACCTGATGACTGGCGCGCAACCCGACTTCAATACAGTAGCGAAAAGCACTGACCACCGTACCGGTCATCAAGCCGACCAATAATCCCAGCAAGACAAATCGTAATCGGGTGATATCGAATTTTTCTTTTTCCTTAATGATTCGTGCCACAACATTTCCCTCCATGCCAACATTCATTCAGTATAAACCTTAAAAGGAAACGAGAAAAATCCCATTCTTTCAAAAAATTAGGAAAAAAACACGCCACTTGTCATAAGTGACGTGCTCGTAACGACAGCAACGGCGATTAATTAGTCGATTGCTTTAACGTTGTAGAAGGACTTGCGGCCCTTGTATTGTGATTGTGCACCTAATTGATCTTCGATGCGCATCAACTGGTTGTACTTGGCAATCCGGTCGGTCCGGCTCATGGAACCGGTCTTGATTTCACCGGCGTTGGTTGCAACAACCAAGTCAGCAATCGTGGTGTCTTCGGTTTCACCGGAACGATGTGAAACAACGGCGGTGTAGCCAGCTTCTTTAGCCATTTCAATTGCTTCGAGGGTTTCAGTCAAAGTACCGATTTGGTTCAGCTTGATCAGAATTGAGTTAGCAACGCCCATATCGATACCCTTCTTCAGGTAATCGGTGTTGGTAACAAACAGGTCATCACCAACGATTTGGACTTTATCGCCCATCTTCTGGGTGAATGTCTGCCAGCCTTCCCAGTCGTTTTCGTCGATAGGATCTTCAACAGAAACGATCGGATACTTGTTGATGTAACCATCGATCATGTTGGTCCATTCTTCGGTGGTGTACTTCTTGTCAGGGTTTGACCACTTGGTTGTGTAGGTCTTGGTGTCGGCATCATACATTTCTGAAGCCGCAACATCAAAGGCCAAAGCAATGTCGTCGCCTGGCTTGTAGCCAGCCTTCTTGATCGCTTCAACAAGCAGTTCGAAGGCTTCTTCGTTGTCCTTCAAGTTAGGAGCGAAGCCACCTTCATCACCAACAGCGGTAATGTCGCCTTTGCTCTTCAACAAAGCCTGCAGTGCATGGAAGGTTTCTGAACCCATGCGAACGGCTTCACGAACACTCTTGGCACCAACAGGCATAATCATGAATTCCTGGAAGTCAACAGTGTTAGTTGAATGTGCGCCACCATTAAGAACGTTCATCATTGGTGTTGGCAGAACATGAGCGTTCGGGCCGCCAAGATATTGATACAATGGCAGGCCGACTTCATCAGCAGCAGCACGGGCAGCAGCCAAGGAAACACCCAAGATGGCGTTGGCACCCAGCTTGCCTTTGTTTGGTGTACCATCAAGATCGATCATGGTTTGGTCGATCAGGCGTTGTTCGGTAACGTCAAGGCCAATCACAGCCTTGGCAATTTCATTGTTGACATGACCAACGGCCTTCAAAACACCCTTGCCGCCAAAACGATCCTTGTCACCATCACGCAGCTCAACGGCTTCGTGTTCACCGGTTGAAGCACCTGATGGAACTAATGCGCGGCCAAAACCGCCATCTTCGGTATACAATTCAACTTCAACAGTAGGGTTGCCACGTGAATCCAAAACTTCGCGTGCCAATACATCAGTAATGATAGACATATATTCTTCTCCTTTTTGCCAGAAGGCTGTTTAATATTAGAAACCAGATTAATCTTGGTAGTTAGCCAAGGCGATGAAACTTTCAGGATCCATCGAAGCGCCACCGACTAAGCCGCCGTCGATATCAGGCTTAGCCATCAGTTCTTTAACGTTCGCTGGTTTAACGGAGCCGCCGTAAAGAATCCGAACAGCGTCTGCCGTATCTTTATTATACAACTTCTCAACGGTCGCACGAATGTGGGCAACAACTTCTTGTGCCTGATCGGCGGTCGCAGTTTTACCGGTTCCGATAGCCCAGATTGGTTCGTAGGCCAAAACAGAAACTTTGACTTGGTCAGCGGTTAAGCCAGCCAAAGCTGCTTCGATTTGCGAGGCAACCCAGTCTTCGGTTTGGCCAGCTTCACGCTGGGTCAAACTTTCGCCACAGCAGATAATCGGCAGAAGATTGTTCCTAAAGATAGCCTTAGCTTTCTTATTGATATCTTCGTCGGTTTCGTGGAAGTAACCACGACGTTCGCTATGGCCGATGATGACATAATCAACGCCCATTTCCTTTAATGCTTTCGGGCTGGTTTCGCCGGTATAAGCACCTTCATCTTCAAAGTAGCAGTTTTCTGCCGCTGTCTTTAAAGGTGTGCCTTCTGCTCCGGCAACCAAAGTCGTCAGATCAATGGCAGGTGCGCCAATGACCGTTTCAACTTTACTTGCATCAGGTAACTTGCCTTTCACAGCATCCAAAAAGGCTTGAGTCTCTTTAGGGTTTTTGTTCATTTTCCAGTTACCAGCAATGAATGGTGTCCGCATGACTTAGCTTCCTTTCATTATGTACCGACACGTTCAGCACGTGTCGGCATTGACTGTTAGATCAGCATCACTGACAAACTACTTGTCAGAAATGGCTGCGATACCTGGTAACGTCTTGCCTTCAAGATATTCAAGGCTAGCACCGCCACCAGTGGAAATGTGGGTAATCTTAGGCGCGATACCCAATTGCTTGGCAGCAGCGGTTGAATCTCCACCACCAATGACTGTCGTAGCATCCTTCAAATCACCGAGTGCACGGCCGACTTCCAAAGTACCTTCAGCATAGTTGCTCATTTCGAACACACCCATCGGGCCGTTCCAAACAACCGTCTTGGCACCTTGCAAGGCATCTTTGAATTCTTGAATCGTCTTAGGGCCGATATCCAATGCCATGTAGCCATCCGGAATATCGCCTTCAACAACCTTATGCGGAGCATCGTTTGAAAATTCTGGGGCAACAACAGAATCAACAGGCAAAAGCAACTTATCGCCGGCTTGGTCCATAATCTTCTTGGCTAAGTCGATCTTGTCTTTTTCAACCAATGAGTTACCGATGCTCATACCCTTGGCTGCATAGAAGGTATAAGTCATGCCACCGCCAATAAGAATCTTATCAGCTTTAGGCACTAAGTTTTCGATGACACCGATTTTATCGGAAACCTTGGCACCACCCAAGATAGCAATGAATGGGTGCTTCGGATTATCAACAGCGTCGCCTAAGAACTTGATTTCCTTTTCCATCAAGAATCCAGCAGCTGTTTGCTTCATGTTGGAAGCAATGCCGACGTTGGACGCATGCTTACGATGTGCCGTACCAAAGGCATCATTGACGAACAGGTCGCCAAGGCTTGCCCAGTACTTGCCTAATTTAGGATCATTGCCGGATTCTTTCTTACCGTCAAGATCTTCAAACCGGGTATTTTCCATCAAAAGCACATCGCCATCGTTCATCTTGGCAATGGCATCTTCCAGTTCCTTACCGCGGGTAGCCGGTACAAAAGTAACTGGCTTCTTCAGCAATTCACTCAAGCGTTGGGCAACTGGCTTCAACGTCAGCTTAGCCTTATCTTCTTCGGTCTTAACCCGACCAAGGTGTGACAGCAAGATTGCCTTGCCGCCGTGATCAATGACATATTGGATGGTTGGCAATGCTGCCACGATCCGGTTGTCATCACCGATAACGCCATCTTTGATCGGCACGTTGAAGTCAACGCGGATCAGAACTTTTTTATCTTTAACATCTAAATCTGAAACGATTAATTTAGCCAAAAGATTTGACCTCCTTCATTTTCCCAAAGATGATGGATGAACATAGGTCCTCCACCATGGTGCTCGCAAAGGGCAAAAATCATCGTGTTTGCGTTGATTTTTGTCACCTTTCCAAAAAAAGCGGAGAGAGTAAAGCTCCCTCCGCTTCGGATGTTGCGGTTAGAAAAGCGTTACTCCGGATTAGAGAGTAGCAAATTTCAGCAAGGTACGGATCATCTGGCAAGTAAAGCCATATTCGTTATCGTACCAAGCAACCGTCTTAACTAATTGATAGTCACCGGCAGTTGTAACTTCAGTCTGAGTAGGATCGAAGATTGAACCATAAGTCGTACCGATTACATCGGAAGATACGATTTCGTCTTCGTTCCAGCCGAAGCTAGGGTTGTTTTCGGTGTGCTTCTTGATAGCTTCGTTGACTTGGTCAGCTGTAACGTTCTTGGTCTTCAGGATGGAAACCAATTCGGTCAAGGAACCGTCAACAACAGAAACACGCTGTGCGTGACCCTGCAACTTGCCGTTCAATTCTGGGATAACCAAACCGATAGCCTTAGCAGCACCAGTGCTGTGAGGAATCGTGTTAGCAGCGGCAGAACGTGCAGCACGCAGGTTGCCACCACGAACCGGGCCGTCAAGCAACATCTGAGTTGAGGTGTAAGCGTGAACGGTGGTCATGGTACCAACTTCAATGCCGAATTCCTTGTTCAGGAAATAAGCCATTGGTGCCAAGCAGTTGGTCGTGCAAGAACCAGCAGAAACAATCTTGTCGTCTGCATTCAAAGTGTCATCATTAACGTTGTAAACGATGGTCTTCATCTTGCCAGCTGGGGCAGAAATCAGAACACGCTTTGCACCTGCATCCAAATGAGCTTGTGACTTTTCAGCAGAGGTATAGAAGCCTGTGCATTCAAGAACATAGTCAACGCCATCGTTCTTAACCCAAGGAATGTTCTGGGCTTGCGGTTCTGCGTAGACGCGGTATTCTTTACCGTCAACGACAATACCGTTATCGGTTGCACTAACTTCACCAGGGAAAGTACCGTGAGTTGAATCATACTTAAGCAAGTGAGCCAGCATGGTTGGGCTGGTCAGATCGTTGATCGCAACAACCTGGATGTCATTGCTCTTTGCACCCAATTCGTAAATACGACGGAATGCCAAACGACCGATACGGCCAAAACCATTAATACCAATCTTAACAGTCATGCTAAAATTTCCTCCTTTAGGAAATAAGGTTATATTCTAACGGGTTGCCCCAGTTAAAATCGAGTTTGTTGCACCGATGTCAGTTAATAGCCACGTTCGACTCGGTGCGTGTTGCATGTACGCCGCAATTGCTTTGGCTTTACTTTTACCCGCCGCAACTGCGAAGACATACGGTATATGATCAAGATCCGCAAGCTGTAATCCAATTTGCGGTATCTTGTAAACGACCTTTCCCTTGGCATCGTAGAAAACACCGAATGCCTCGGCAACGGCATGCTTGGCTTTCAACATGCTGATCGTATCAGGCGACATGCCACGGCGCTTAGCCATGACCAGCGCATCGCCCACACTATGAATCACTACCTGAGCTTTGTCGATAAGGTTTAACACATCTCTTAACGATGGCTCTTTGATTAAGGATTCATAGGACTCCGAGCTTAGATTCTCAGGAACATATAAAGCCCGGTACTTGCTATCGGTTGCTTCTGCCATTGCAGCCGCAATCGAGTTGGCCTGAATGGTCACGGCTTCACCGAGGCCACCCCGTGCAGGGACAAACGACAGTTCACGGCCCGCAGATAGCTGAAAAGTTAACTGCGTGGCTAAATGTGCCATCGTTGTGCCACCCATAACGGCAATCGTTAAATGCCCGGGTGGCAACAGTAACTGTAAGGTTGAATTCAACGTCTTGCCAAGTTCATCAAGAACCCGACTACTCTGATCCGCATCCCCGGAAACGACCAGACAATGGTCAATGCCAAGATGCGTTGCCAGCCGCTTTTCATCATCTTTGATTCCCAGCAACTGATTCATCAAATGATCGAGGCCGTGAAAAGTTTCTAACCCTTTAGCTGTCAACACCATGCCAGATTTCGAGCTCTCTAAAAGCCCCTGCCCGCGCAAAAAATCTGTTTCTGTACGTAATGCGCGTTCTGAAATCTTCATTTGTTCGGCTAACGTTCGCCGGCCAACCGGTGCCATCCAGTTAATAAATTGAAGGACCTGATAGCGTTTAGTGACGACGCCCATCAGATCAGGCGCGATCGCTTTGAGCCACGCAAGTTCAGTATGCATAAGGCACGTCCTTCTTTAATGGGTCATTTCACGTCCCTCCGAGTCGTTTGCCGACCCAGCAAGCTGAAAAAAAGTAGGAACCCAACGTTTGCTGTTTTCCCTTACCAACAAAACCAATTGTAGCAGGGGTTCCGCTTTATCGCAAGTCTGTTGCCTAAATCGTCTTAAAGTAATCACAAAACCGGCTAAGTTTGAACATCTACTTCAAGAATGGTCCAAATGTTCGGCATTTACCAGTTTTGGCAACCTCGCTGCGGCTTTTTGATATCAGGGGTTTCGGCTTGCTTCTAATGAAATTTTCATGCACTGTATTTCGGTCTATTTCAACAGCCTACACACAGCCAGTTATGGGTTCTTTCATCACTGCTTGTTCTGTTTTGAGCATTTTCCAAGCGAAATTGCCATTTGGTGATGAAGCGATTTCATTTGGCGTTTTCTTAGCTTAAAAAGGACCATGCTGATCAGCGACATTTGCGTCCTACAAACACATTATGGCAAACAAAAAGCCCGCCATAGCGGACTTTTCTATTTTCGGTATTTTCCATATGACTGGAATTCTGCGCAGCCCGGGAGTCGAACCGCTTGGTTGGCGTAGGCTCACAAGGCTTCATTGCACACATATTGCACAATTCTGCCAGTATTACGCACATTGACATGCAATGCCGTTTTGGCACATCATATCGATATGCCAATTTGGACCGCACAAAAATAGCCCCACCCGCCGAAGCAAGTGAGGCTAATTTGCCAAAAACGGCGATTTTGCAAAATAGGTTTGGCGTTTCGGCGACTTATTTTTCCATATTTTAAATGGGTCGAAATCGACCCATTTAAATATCAGAAAGGAAGCGAACAGGCATTATAGTTGCCTATGCATCAGTGCTTGCACCTTTTTTGTCCCCTTTTTGTCCCCTTTGAGTGATGAACCTAAAACGTAAATTGCAAGAACAAGTTAGCCAGTCGTTGAGGACAATCCCAGAACAGGCCGTTATCAAATAGAAGTTGTGGCGCTAGAGAGACTACTGGGCCATGCGGCGAACGCGCCGAGCTTCGGCCTCAAAGTTTTGCTGGGGTGTGCAGTAGCCCTGTTGTTTGCGAGGCAACTGATTCAAGCGGTCTTGCGTGGCCTGCACTTGACTAGGGCTAATGTCATCTAAGGACATGCCCTTAGGGAAGTCCTGGCGGATCATCCGGTTATGTGCCTCGTTGGTGCCACGGTCGCAGGACGTGTAAGGATGGGCGTAGAAGATCTCAGTTTCCGTCCCAGCAAAAGCAGTATTTAAGGCGGTGAACTCGGGTCCGTTGTCGGCTGTGATGGTCTTGATGCAAGCTCCCCATTCGCGCTTGATTCCACGCAATGCATAGCTCACAGAGTCTGCATCTCGTCCTTCGATCAAGCGGAGAAGTTGGCAACGGGTCTTGCGCTCAATCAGAGTCAAGATGACGCTCTCCTTGCCATTGCGTTTACCGACAATGGTATCCATCTCCCAGTGACCGAACTGCCTGCGTCGTTCAACGACCTTAGGCCGTTCCTCGATACTGCGGCCAGCCAGGCGCTTAGCCTTGGTGTGGTGCTGGTGAGAGGTCTTCCGCTTAGTCTTCTCCAACAGGTCGATATTTCGAATCTCTAGGCGTTGGTCGTCAATGTACTGGTACAAAGTCGAGGCACAAACAAGCTCTTCAGGAGTAAACAGCTTGTGTCGCTTGGCATAGCCGATTGAAGCATCCGGCGACCATTTGTCCTGCTTAGCTCGCTGTACGTACCAGGCTAAGAAGACCTGTACGCTGGCGAACTTGTCAGGACGATGGCAGCTCAAGCGTGCAGTCTCGTAACGTGCCTGAGCAGCCTCTGGCAGGTATTGTCGATGGTAGACGCGCTTGCCATTACTCTTCTTGACCTGATCTACTGTACCTCGCTTGATTTCATTATTAATGGTCTGCGGGCAGACGCCAATTTCAGCAGCAATCCAACGATTGGACTTCCCAGCTTGGTGGAATCCGGCCACTTTTCCGCGCTCGAGTGATGTTAAGTGCTGACCTTTTTGGCGGTGTGTGCTATCCTGTTTCTGCATCAAGACAATATCCTCTTCCATTGTTTGTGTAGGAACTTCAATGATACAGGATATCTGTTCTTGATGTTTTTTATTGTCCAAAAAATTTTGAGACAGTGGCTAACTTGATTCTAAAATGCGCGGATGAACCTAAAAGCATCCAGAAGCAAATTATTAAATCGTGTTTCAACGGCTTCACTGTGGCTGATAAGTTTGTGCACAAAAATAAGCCTCCCCCCGAAAGGATGAGGCCAGTGAAAAAAGAAACCAGAAGACTTATTAAGCCATGTAAAACGAGACTAACATTCAGCCTCAGCAATAATACCCGCTAAGTCGGACATCTGATTGGAAGCCTCTTGAATAGCATCATCATTGTCACGCTCTTGAGAAACTGATTCATTGATAAGAATCATATCAGTCCACCTCTTTCGCCACATAATCCCTAATTGAGACTTTTTTATTCAAAAAAGCTAATACGTCACTATCGTATAAAACAATCGGCCATTGTGCAAGCAAAATCAAAAATCGCTTTCCTTCTCTTTCCAAAACTTTTGAAAGCTGAATATTAGCTTGTTCGAAATTATGCTGAAGCAATTCTAGTCCTAGCAAATAAAACGGGTCATACGTGACCGAATACAGCCAAGCAATTAATTTCTTAGATTCTTTTATGTCATCGGAATCTGGCGATGCATGCCATTGCACGTTGAGCAAATAATTGAAGTACGCAGAGAATTTACGTGGACTCATTAGAGTTACTTGTTGTTTGTGGTCTTCCTTCAAAAGTACATTTTTCAATTTTTTATAGATTCGAAAGCTTTCAGCACTCTCCGGTGATAACAGGTCCAAGTCAACATCAAACATAGTATCTAGTTCTTGGTTTGGCAAGGTGCACTTGCTAATTTTTGGCCAAGTGCAAAAAACGAGATCAACATAAATGTAACGCATAGTACGAATGGTATTCTCAAGATATTTTTTTGAAATCGAAATAGGACTATTTATTTTATGTTTAGATTCTGGGTGTTGCTTTCTGTACTTTGAATTAACAAGCCCACCGTTATGAACAATCAAATTTCTAACATCAAAAACTTCGGCTAACTTTTGAATCTGAGCCTCATCGGATTTATCCTCGTTAAAGCCCATTCCCTTAAAACACTTGAACCAAGATACAACTGGTCCTCTCTTAATTTCTTCGGTCACTTTAACCATATAAAGCGACTTGACTTCTTCAATAGAACTTAAGTTTCGTATTTCTGAAAACTCAGCAGTTTGCTTGTCAATCTTATTTTTTAGAACTGTATCATAGCTACACTCTAAAATCACTTGAAAAAAAGCCTCAAAAGCATTCGTAGGAGTTAACAGTGCTGATTCGAACTGAAGGCTGACCTGTAGTCGAGTTCGGTTATATTTTTTGTTATCTAAATAAAATTGGTTATTTAGATATGGTTCGCCCTGTATTTTAGGATGTCCAGACTTATCAATTACGATATTCACGTGGTCTGCTCGCTCCGATATGTAATCTACTAGCTTTTGCATAATTACGCTATGAGATTTACGAGAAGTTATACCGAATTCATTTTTTGCATATTTACGAAACAACGATATACTCGTATTTCGAATAGCGTCCATGAGCATAACGCTTCTAATTGCCTGCGAGTCAGTATAATGCTCTCTTTTATGCTCACGTAAATCCATCAATTCATTTTCTAGTGAGCGCCCGTAGTCTTCAATTGCAGAAAAGCTTCTTTCGATGTTTTTAACAGCTCGGGATAATTCTTGATCTACTTCCATAGCTACCGCCTGTTTCTTATAAATATTGTATTTGAGTATGCATGCCTTATCTTCACAAGTCAATAGCCTGTCTAGAGTAATGACTGATACAGTCTCTCTTCAAAAAGTTTTTGTGCACAAAAATGCCCTACCCGCCGAAGCGAGTGAGGCTAATTTGCCAAAAACGGCGATTTTGCAAAATAGGTTTGGCGTTTCGGCGACTTATTTTTCCATATTTTAAATGGGTCGAAATCGACCCGTTTAAATATCAAAAAGGAAGCGTGCCTGCATTGAGTCGCTCCTGCAAGACAATTACCATGCGGGAACGATTGCTAATCACGCCGTCATGCTTAGTGTCGAGAGCCCGTTTCATGGCCTTGATGGTTTGCGGGCCAAGGTATCCGTCTACACGAACTCCCAAGTTATGCTGCATCGCGGCAATGACACGAGAACCACCACGGCCAATCTGCACGCCACGCACGTTGTTGGTGCGGATCTGTCCGCTGATGATGCCATCAACGGTCGTGCCTTCGTGACGCTGCAATGCGGCCGTCACTTCACGGCCCCAGTATCCGTCTACCGTCAGCACAGAACGTGCCTGACTGGCGGTTTGAAGGATTTCAACATCTGACCGGTTGACCCAGCTCATGATTGAGCCCAGCAGCACTTTATTGCCGCTAGTTTGAATGACCTTGTAAGTTCTGCCTTTCACCCAATTAGGAATGGCTGTGCCGTTTGCATAGCGCTTGGCACTTAAGTTTACCTTTACCGCATATCCTGCGGAGATGCTAGACTTGTGAGTATCGTTAGCACTCTGACCGGCATTAGTAGCTGGTGTCTTCGTATCAGGCTTAACAATCACTTTACCAGTATCAGTAGTAGTTGAACGTCCATAACCATTGTCTGTAATACCAGTCAAATCAACACTGGCATCCAAGCCAGGGGTGCTATAAGCATCTGTGAACTGCCACATATTGATGCCGTCCATTGACGGGAAGTAGTTAAAGTTCGGAGCTGTGACTGTCCTTGTCGTTGGGTAAGAAGCAATCCATAGGCTAGTTGGAAAGGCCTTATTAATCTGTGAGTAGTGGGTATGTTCGTTCAAGTAATACTTACCTGAATACAGAACTGGCGTGTACCCAGCAGCTTTAACTCTCTGCAAGCCATAGATAATTGCATCAGTGTTAGCCTGCTTGTTGCCAGATGCACCGGCCTCATAGTCCAGGGCCACAATAGAACGCTTTGGTGTTTGCACCATCGGCAAAAACTTGTCCATCGCCGCTTTAGCAACAGGGATACTACCACCAACTTGATACCAGATATAGGTATGGGCGTGATTGCCGGCCGCAATAGCTGAGCTTACCTGAGTGCGATAAGTGCTCTGTACGACATATAGGCCGTTATAGGTGCCCCCAACCTGAGCAATGACTGCCTTACTTGGAGCGTTGCCATACTTACCATAATTGCCTTGATAAACCGACCAATCAAGGACAACGTCTCCCTTTGCTGCACGAACCTGCGTTGGTAAGGCAAAAGAAATAGCCGCCAAGATGGCGACTACCGAGGCAATGAGTTTATTCTTTAATTTCACTGCGCCCTCCTTATTGCTGTGAAGCAACAGATGCGGGAGCCAATTGAGCTTTAACTGCATCCGCAGCGGCTTGAGCGGCGGCGGCCACTTTTTCTTGATTAGATGTATCCTGATCTGCTGTCTTTTGCGGGTAGGTTTCAGCTAGGCTATCTTTCAAGTCTGCGTATGCCTTTTCAACCGCGTTGGCAATCGTCTGTTCGTCTGTGCTGGTGAAGCCAAGCGATTTTAAACCATCTTTCACAGCCTGAACAGCAGTCGATTTCTTGACGGCGCCGTCAATAGTTCGTGTCACACCGAGCTGTTCTGCCGCTGTAACCGCAGCATTTGCCAACGGGCCTAATACCTTTACCAAAGTTAATGCCTGTTTGTTAGCCAGCAACTGTTTTGAAATCCAAGCCCCAATGATTGGGACTGCTGCTACTGCAAGTGATACTAATAGTTCTGTCCAATTATTCATCATCATTATCTCCTTTGATGCCTACATGGTCTTCCAATCGAGTAATCCTAACCGAGTGACTGCCAAGCTCTTCATCATGTGTTTTCAGATGAGTATTCAAGTCTGCCAGCGATTGTTCGTGTAGCTTGAGCTGTCGATTAATCGTCTCTGAAAGCACTTGAATATCAGAGCGTAACGGATCCAAGGCAATCTTTTTGAACAGCCAGCTACCCGCGCTCACGCCCACCCCTATGATTGATATGAACTCCGCCCAGTCACCAATCGTGTATCCAAAAAATGTCACTTTCTCACTTCCTTCCACAAAAATAGCCGCTAGCTTTTGCTGGCGACGTAGTCATTACCGGTAATCTGCTTGTACTCATCAGCCGTTATCATCAACCCCACATAGGGTTCGATGTCGATGCCCCACGCATAGAACCGTTGGCACATATCGTAATCTGTCATGCGCCCGCCTCCAGTTTCGCGACCCTCAGCATCACAGCCGCAAGCATCTGCTGGTCAGTCGTGGGCTGTGGCGTGACGGGCTGTTCTAGCTCTGCCTGTTTGGCCTCATCGACCACCAGCTTGCCGTTCCTGAGCTTGGTTGCCCCCATGACGATTGTGTCGAGGTCGCCCGGAGCCACTTCCACCGCATTCGTGGTATCGAATGGTGTCTGCCATTCTTTGCCATCAAAAAACTCCCGCTGGTAGCCTATGATGTAGCCATCGGAGTCCAGTGTGAAAAGTACCCTCATTTTTTCTTTTGTTTCCATGTCAGCCTCCTAAACTGCGTACACCGCATCCATTACTGCATGTGGTGCTTGCATTCCTTGATTATTCATGGCGTCTCCGGCAATGTTCGTATCGCTGTACCACAGATGTTTGAAGAACATACCTACGCCTGGCATCGACAACGTCACAATCATATTTTTGCTCTGGGCATCTACGGCCACTTTGGGAAGCAAAGTGTAGTTGTAATACGTATTCTGTATTTTTGAGCTATTGTAGTATGACCATCTGATTAGCCATCCAGTTTGTGTATTAGAAAGTGGGATGCTCATTGTCGCCGTATCTCCACCTTGCTGATAGAGAATACCAGACCATGCAAGAGTGCCAACGTTGCTAAGCTGTATGATTTGGTCAGGCGTCACCGTGCCCATACCCGTGTTATTGGCTGATGAATCGAACGTTTCGACTGTTATGCCGTCGGGGCTCAAAGCCGTGTAACCGGTCAGCTGGCCATTGCTGTTAGTCCGCGTGGCATATAACTGCGGGGCAAATGCGCGCGAAGCACCACTCCCCGCGTTGATTCCTGCAGTCGCGCTACTGCCATTTTTGTAACCAGCTATCACCCGCGGACCGTACCAGTCTATAGCTGTCTCATTCTGCACAATGTTGGTATCAATCGTGACATTTTTATAGTTTGAGTCAAAAAGTAGGCCGCCGGTGAACAGCATGCCCGTCTTAGTCAGTCCAGGGGTATCAACGGTGGAAAGCTCCACTTCAGACCCGGTTATCTTTGAGCCAATGATGTTACCATCTTTGTCAATGCTGAATGTGCCATTTGTGTTAGCAAAGGTACTACCGGTGATAGTCTTACCAACGATGTTGTCAGCGATCAGGCTTGACTCGATTGGCGTATCCTGCCAATTGGCCCCGTCCCAAGTCTTTGCAGATGCGGCTACCGCGTTGCCATTGCTGTCAGTCGTTGCTGGTGTAATCCATACTGCGTTAACTAACAAATTAGTTGTATCAGGCGCAGTAGCTGACTTGATGAAGGTTCGTGCAGTATTGGCCGTTGTTTGCGCTTTTTCGGCAACTTGAGCAGCGTTGGTAGCAGTAGTCTGAGCGGTATTGGCAGTTGTCTGCGCAGCAGCCGCATTAGTCTGAGCGGTGTTAGCTGTGGCTTGTGCACTAGTCGCAGCAGTCTGAGCAGCTGTCGCATTGTTAGCTGCATCATTAGCTGCGGAGTATGCCTGTGTTGCAGTGGCCTGAGCGGTGCTGGCTGTTGCTTGTGCTAGTTTCGCCGCCGTCTTGAGGGCTGCTGAAACCTTATCTGCTTCTATTTTGTAATCGCCTAGTGTAGCGGTGCTTGAACTTGGCAAGGAATAGCAGCAAGAAAGCTCAAGCACTCGTGCTGAAACATACATATTTCGCTTTTCATCTACCACATGAATCGTATCGCCAATGCTGATGTTTTCCGGAATGAATGCGAAGTCTACTGTATAGTTGGTAACTGGTACTGCATACTGTTTTAAGTCGCTCAGTGCCGACTGTAATAGGTCTGCTTGCGTAGTAGCTTCATAATCCCGCCACTGGTTCAAGTATGACCCGTTTAGGTCTGTTGTGGACTTCTTACGCAACCGTGAATACGAACGGTTGGCAACAGTATCGAGAAGTGTCCCATCGCTGTACAGGACATAGCGGCCGTCCGGATCAGTCCACTTGTAACCTTTTAAAGTAATTGGTGAATCAGCCCCATCTGGAGTAGCACCACGCGCGTAAACAGAAGTAAACAGGCCAGTTGAATCGCTGCGCGCATTTTAGAATCAAGTTAGCCACTGTCTCAAAATTTTTTGGACAATAAAAAACATCAAGAACAGATATCCTGTATCATTGAAGTTCCTACCCAAACAATGGAAGAGGATATTGTCTTGATGCAGAAACAGGATAGCACACACCGCCAAAAAGGTCAGCACTTAACATCACTCGAGCGCGGAAAAGTGGCCGGATTCCGCCAAGCTGGGAAGTCCAATCGTTGGATTGCTGCTGAAATTGGCGTCTGCCCGCAGACCATTAATAATGAAATCAAGCGAGGTACAGTAGATCAGGTCAAGAAGAGTAATGGCAAGCGCGTCTACCATCGACAATACCTGCCAGAGGCTGCTCAGGTACGTTACGAGACTGCACGCTTGAGCTGTCATCGTCCTGACAAGTTCGCCAGCGTACAGGTCTTCTTAGCCTGGTACGTACAGCGAGCTAAGCAGGACAAATGGTCGCCGGATGCTTCAATCGGCTATGCCAAGCGACACAAGCTGTTTACTCCTGAAGAGCTTGTTTGTGCCTCGACTTTGTACCAGTACATTGACGACCAACGCCTAGAGATTCGAAATATCGACCTGTTGGAGAAGACTAAGCGGAAGACCTCTCACCAGCACCACACCAAGGCTAAGCGCCTGGCTGGCCGCAGTATCGAGGAACGGCCTAAGGTCGTTGAACGACGCAGGCAGTTCGGTCACTGGGAGATGGATACCATTGTCGGTAAACGCAATGGCAAGGAGAGCGTCATCTTGACTCTGATTGAGCGCAAGACCCGTTGCCAACTTCTCCGCTTGATCGAAGGACGAGATGCAGACTCTGTGAGCTATGCATTGCGTGGAATCAAGCGCGAATGGGGAGCTTGCATCAAGACCATCACAGCCGACAACGGACCCGAGTTCACCGCCTTAAATACTGCTTTTGCTGGGACGGAAACTGAGATCTTCTACGCCCATCCTTACACGTCCTGCGACCGTGGCACCAACGAGGCACATAACCGGATGATCCGCCAGGACTTCCCTAAGGGCATGTCCCTAGATGACATTAGCCCTAGTCAAGTGCAGGCCACGCAAGACCGCTTGAATCAGTTGCCTCGCAAACAACAGGGCTACTGCACACCCCAGCAAAACTTTGAGGCCGAAGCTCGGCGCGTTCGCCGCATGGCCTAGTAGTCTCTCTAGCGCCACAACTTCTATTTGATAACGGCCTGTTCTGGGATTGTCCTCAACGACTGGCTAACTTGTTCTTGCAATTTACGGCTAAATTTTTCAGGCTTTTCGCTCATGATTGCTTCACTCCTTTCGTTCTTTATGACTATATCATACGTTTCGGTTTTTCCGAAGTCAATAATAGAATTTCGTTTTTTCGAAATTAAATTCGGAAATATATTTCCGCTTTTCCGAAGTGGTGATATACTGTTCCTAATAGAAATGAGGAGGAACTTGACATGTTTGCAAAAAATCTAAAATATCTGCGTGCGAAACGTGGCTATGATCAGCAGACATTCGCTGGAATGATTCACCGAAGCGTATCAACTATCAGCGAATGGGAGTCTGGCAAGTACACTCCAAAAGCAGGAATTCTGGCTGACATTGCTAATATATTTGGCGTAAAGTTAGACGACATGATGAACATCGACCTGTCAAAAAATACTAACAGTAAAGTGATTGATCAAACTGTAAGCACCATGCAACAGCTTCAGCCCGCCCGTCAGCAGAAAGTCTACACATACGCAGAGAAGCAGCTGAAAGATCAGCAGAACGAGAATGTCGTCCCGTTCCCAGAACAGCGTGAGATTGTTACTGGGCGCGGTACAGCTGCCGGTGCTCCTATCGATGGCGCCACACAGGACGCTGAGGTGCATAGGACGCGCGTCAATGTTGACGACATCCCAGCTAGTGCAGATGAAATCGTGACCGTTGAGGGGGACTCGATGGAGCCAGACTACCCGAAGTATTCGCAGATATTTGTTCGATGGCAAGACACAATCGATGACGGCGATCTGGCTGTTGTCCGTGTGGCTGACGAAGGTGTCACATTCAAGCAGGTATCCCGCGATTATCAACAAAAGAAAATTGTTCTACACTCACTGAATGATGCGTACCCTGACCGATACTTGGATCCCGAAGATGTCAGCATCATCGGTGTTGTGCTGAACTAACCCACTAAGCAGCAGGCACGGGCAGGACGTGCCGTGGGCTTACGTCCGAACTAGACGCAAACAAAAAGCCGTAAATTGCAAGAACAAGTTAGCCAGTCGTTGAGGACAATCCCAGAACAGGCCGTTATCAAATAGAAGTTGTGGCGCTAGAGAGACTACTGGGCCATGCGGCGAACGCGCCGAGCTTCGGCCTCAAAGTTTTGCTGGGGTGTGCAGTAGCCCTGTTGTTTGCGAGGCAACTGATTCAAGCGGTCTTGCGTGGCCTGCACTTGACTAGGGCTAATGTCATCTAAGGACATGCCCTTAGGGAAGTCCTGGCGGATCATCCGGTTATGTGCCTCGTTGGTGCCACGGTCGCAGGACGTGTAAGGATGGGCGTAGAAGATCTCAGTTTCCGTCCCAGCAAAAGCAGTATTTAAGGCGGTGAACTCGGGTCCGTTGTCGGCTGTGATGGTCTTGATGCAAGCTCCCCATTCGCGCTTGATTCCACGCAATGCATAGCTCACAGAGTCTGCATCTCGTCCTTCGATCAAGCGGAGAAGTTGGCAACGGGTCTTGCGCTCAATCAGAGTCAAGATGACGCTCTCCTTGCCATTGCGTTTACCGACAATGGTATCCATCTCCCAGTGACCGAACTGCCTGCGTCGTTCAACGACCTTAGGCCGTTCCTCGATACTGCGGCCAGCCAGGCGCTTAGCCTTGGTGTGGTGCTGGTGAGAGGTCTTCCGCTTAGTCTTCTCCAACAGGTCGATATTTCGAATCTCTAGGCGTTGGTCGTCAATGTACTGGTACAAAGTCGAGGCACAAACAAGCTCTTCAGGAGTAAACAGCTTGTGTCGCTTGGCATAGCCGATCGAAGCATCCGGCGACCATTTGTCCTGCTTAGCTCGCTGTACGTACCAGGCTAAGAAGACCTGTACGCTGGCGAACTTGTCAGGACGATGGCAGCTCAAGCGTGCAGTCTCGTAACGTGCCTGAGCAGCCTCTGGCAGGTATTGTCGATGGTAGACGCGCTTGCCATTACTCTTCTTGACCTGATCTACTGTACCTCGCTTGATTTCATTATTAATGGTCTGCGGGCAGACGCCAATTTCAGCAGCAATCCAACGATTGGACTTCCCAGCTTGGTGGAATCCGGCCACTTTTCCGCGCTCGAGTGATGTTAAGTGCTGACCTTTTTGGCGGTGTGTGCTATCCTGTTTCTGCATCAAGACAATATCCTCTTCCATTGTTTGTGTAGGAACTTCAATGATACAGGATATCTGTTCTTGATGTTTTTTATTGTCCAAAAAATTTTGAGACAGTGGCTAACTTGATTCTAAAATGCGCGGCAAACAAAAAGCCCCCGGAGAGGGCGGGAAAAATTGAACCACCATATTTAGACTGTTTAAAATTCCATACACCATGGATAGAAACATTGAAAAAATCGGTTGACGCGTCCGGATTACCTGGCGCATAATGTATTCAATCAAGTTAATGCCTCCTTAGAGGCAACTGAGCGAGCACATTATGTGCTCGCTCTTTTCATTTAGTGAGGTGAACAAAATGATCGATAAGCCATTCAAAACAATCGATGAGCAACTATCAATCCTTCATGATCAACGAGGGCTAAGCGTTTTGAACTTCGAAGCCGCTAAGAAAGCTCTTACTCGGTATGGTTACTATGAAATCATTAACGGATATAAGGAGCCCTTTTTAAACAATCCGCACAATGACGATGACGGTTTT
This sequence comes from Lacticaseibacillus casei DSM 20011 = JCM 1134 = ATCC 393, assembly GCF_000829055.1. Lineage (NCBI taxonomy): Bacteria > Bacillati > Bacillota > Bacilli > Lactobacillales > Lactobacillaceae > Lacticaseibacillus > Lacticaseibacillus casei. The sequence goes on along the minus strand of NZ_AP012544.1, from coordinate 857,364 downwards.
AGACCGGAGGCAAACTTCGAACATATATTTCAGCTCTTCATCCTTGACAAGCATATTCGAGAATGCACCCTACAAGGTATCGAATAGTTTGAAAGCACGTTTAAGCAAGCGGTCGCTTATTCGATTTCTAAATGTATATCCCCCGATCAACAAATATACACCGACAGAGCATATTATAACCGCGGAAAAATTTACTACCAGCACGACGGTTCACCGCGGACAACGCCACCATTTAATGAGCGGGATAAAATGCTTTACAATTTTGGAAAACTGTTAGGCTCAAACGATCAGCCTTACAAATATTATCGAGAAAATCATGGAAACATTCCACCGTGGATTATGATAAAGAATTTGATGCTAGGGCAGGTCATTTATTGGTATAAGCTGTCAAAGCCCAAAGTCAGGCTGGATATCATAAGCAGAATGCTGAGTATGGATTCTACAGTAATTGAAGCTCTAGATGAGACCATGAGAATTAGACAATCCTTTGGTGATTTACTCGATTTAGTACTAGACTATCGGAACTTAACCGCCCACGGTGGTCGTGTCTACAATCATCGTGCCTCCGATCACGAGTTACACAGTTCGCCCTTTCTGCTTCGTAAAAACATTTTAAATATATCAAAAGCCAAGCATCGCACCGGATACCGAAAAAGTAGCATTGGGGCACTAATTTTAACACTAGGTATTATAAATAATCCCGACCCAAAACAAACAATTTCGTCTTGGATTGACGTGCTCCTGGCAAACTATTTGCAAAACTTCCCGCAAGACGAAAATATGTTAATTCAGGCCATGGAACTCGAGGACACGACCATTCCCAAAAGTGTTCATACACTTATCGGCGGAAATAAGAGTGATAAGTCGCGTCTATAGCGATTCCTACATACTATTGAACAAAAAAGCGCCTGTTCCCATACCTTGGCCGGTCAGGACAGACGCGCGGACAAACAGCAACACACGTGCGCTCTTTGCGTACCCTATTATAGCAGAAACGGAGGAAAATCATGGCATCAATCACGAAGTCATCAACTAATGGCTGGGCTTACCGCGCGACAATCGGCAGCGGCGAAGCACGCCACCAGGTTTACAAGTCGGGGTTCAGCACCAAGCGAGAAGCCACCATTGCGGCAGCAGAAGCGGAGGCTTCACTTGACTACAAAGAGGACAGCAAGGCGGCTACACTTCCAGACTATTATGATCGGTGGACGCAGGCTTTCAAAATCGGTCGAGCATCAGCCATCACTGATGAGTGGTACCGAGTGGTCGGTGGCTACATCCACGAATGGTTTGACAAAGAGCGCCCCGGCCTGCTCATCGCTGACGTGGATAGAACGACCTACCAGACGTTTTTGGACTGGTGTGGTTCAAACCCTCGCGGCAAGCTTCAACAGCCCCTCAGCCACTCAACCGTGGCTAGAATAAACTCGTATATGCGTGCGGTGCTCAAGGACGCAATCGAAGACGGCTACACCAAGAAGGACTTCACCCGCCGCGCCATCGTTGGTGGCACTGCCGAGAAGGATGAGTCAAAGAAGTATGTTGACCTCCGCGAGTTCAAGAAGATGATCCAACTCGCCACCAAGTACGCCGACCTAAGCCACATGAGCAACTACATCACGGTCTTCATGGCCCTCACTGGTGCCCGCTTTGAGGAAGCTCTGGGCGTGACCTGGGACAATATAGATTTGGCTGCGGGCACTGTGACCTTCACCCACTCGTGGCAATACAAGACGCGCAAGCAGCATGACAACTTTGGAGCGCTCAAAAACAAGCAGTCTTACCGCACCATCCCGATCTCGAAGAACTTGGTTGAAATATTGAAGAAGCTACGCCTGGAACAGCAGACAGCATTCATGGCTGATGGCTGGCGAGATGAAGATAATCTGGTCTTCCGCAATTCAGAGCACCGCATCATTGACAATGAGGCAATGAGCAAAACGGTCAAGGGTCTCTGCAAGGCAGTCGGCGCTAAGAACGCCATCACCAGCCACGGTCTGCGCCACTCGCACGGATTCATGCTCATGTATGAAGGCATGGAGCTGATGTCTATCTCTCGCCGCCTTGGCCATGCGAGTCTGGCCATCACCATGCGCGTCTACATGCACGAGATTGACGAACTCAAGCAGAAGGACGACAAGAAGATACTCAAGGCGCTTAATACACTTTAGTCGAATTTTTGCGATTGCTGTAAGCCTTGCGCCGCAACGGATAGCGGCTACGGTGTGCAATATGTGTGCAATGAGCCTCGTTTTTCCCTATTTTTTTGGCCCATTGCACAACCCATTGCACACATTTCAAAATTCCCCACTTGAGCGCAAAACAAAAACGCCTATTTCTAGGCGTTTTGTTTGTCCCAATTTGTCCTAAATGGGCTATTTCTGCGCAGCCCGGGAGTCGAACCCGGATTTCGAGAACCGGAATCTCACGTGCGATCCATTACACTAACCGCGCAAGTACCTAATTATATTACTCAATCAGGAGGTAATTTGCAAGTCTTTTCTGTAGAGCGTGAGCAGGAGCGCTTAGAAATCGGAGTGTAAGTGGCCTCAAGCCTAAATGGCTGGTCTTTGGCCATTTAGGCTTGAGGTCCTTACACGTAGATTTCTGCGACTGTGAGCGCGTTTTTGCGTCGGAGGACTTCAGTCACGGTCTGCACCATTGCGACCAAGGTCCTTACACGCAGGTTTCTGGCCCAGTGAGCGCGTTTCGAAACCGGATTGCCCCCAAACCTTATTTTTTCACTGCCTATACTGATTCATTCTCGGCGGTTATCCTCAAAGTCCTTCTACCCGTCCTTCCACTCCCACGAAAAAAGCACACCACTAACCAAAGCGGTGTGCCAATTCGTTTAAGCCTTTATTTTTGATTATTCTTATTAACCAGAATATCATCAATCAAGCCATAATCCTTGGCTTCCTGAGCGCTCATATAGTGATCACGTTCAGTATCCTTCTTGATTTGCTCAACTGTCTGACCTGTTGCATCGGCCAGGATCTGGTTCATCTTTTTACGGGTCTTCAAAATTTCTTCGGCCGCAATTTCGATTTCGGTTTGCTGACCTTGGGCACCACCTGAAGGCTGATGGATCAAAATGGTCGAATTCGGCAAAGCAAAGCGCTTGCCTTTCGTGCCACCAGCTAACAGGACAGATGCCATGGATGCAGCCATCCCAATAGCAATGGTCTGAACATCGGACTTGATGAAGTTCATAGTATCAAGCATCGCCAAGCCGCTGGTGATCACACCACCGGGACTGTTGATGTAAAGGTAAATATCCTTTTCAGAATCCTGTGCATCAAGAAAAAGTAACTGGGCGATGACCGAGTTTGCCATTTGATCGTTTACTTCACCGGACAACATGATGATCCGGTCTTTTAATAGACGTGAGTAAATGTCGTAAGCGCGTTCGCCACGACTGGTTTGTTCAACGACGGTAGGTACTAGCATGTCCTAACCTCCTGAAAATCGTTTTTTAGCACTCTTTAAAGTACAGTGCTAAGTATACTGCTAAAGTCAAATAAGGTCAAAGATTTTAATCACAATCTTTGACCTTATAAAAATCGTTCAGACTTGTGGGTAGGCGTCGTCAGCGATAGCACTCAGATGCTCATCGACACGCGTTACCTCAGTCTTGATACGATCATATTCAGTTTGCGGCAAATTCATCAATTCCATGCAGGAGCCAACATGTTCAAAAATCTCGTCGCGAGCGTCCAAAGCCTTTTGCGTCAAGCTAACATCAACGCGACGTTCATCTTCGGTTGATCGTTTGCGGCTGATCCAGCCGTCTTTTTCCAGACGCTTCATTAACGGTGTCAAGGTACCGCTGTCCAACTCAAGTGTTTGGCCCACCTGCTTAACCGACATCGTGCCGTGTTCATACAGCGACAGCAACGTAATGTACTGCGGATAAGTCAACTTAAATGGCCCCAATGCCTGAGCATAGAAATGATTATATTGTTTCTGTGCCTTATAAATTGCAAAACAAAGTTGTTCATTTAATGTAATCGGTTTGACCATAGTGCTTCCTCCTAAAACCTAAGCAACAATTGTATCCCGCTGAACGTGACGATTACCGCTTCATCTGGTAATAACATCACTGTAAATCCGAATGTAAACTGACTCGTGTTTCTTGTCGTGGCACTCGTCAACCAGCACACTACCGGACAGTTTTTAGCATCCTAAAAGTGGCAGCTGGGTCGTTCAAATGCCTACATCAAATAACTTGATGTCGGTTACATTGTACACGATTATCTTGAGGAAACAAAGGCATTATCTTATAAATATGACTTTTTGCTTATCTTGCAATTATCATAGCTGCTAGGCATCTTCCGGTTGCTGGTAACCCTCAGCAATCTGATTGAGTTTGCGCAACCGATGATTGACGCCTGACTTCGAAATTGTCCCACCCGGAACCATAGCACCCAACTCCTGCAACGAGACATCCGGATGGGCTAAGCGCAAAACGGCAATTTCGCGCAGTTTGGTCGGCAGGTTATCCAACCCCACATGATCTTTAAGGTAGTTGATATTCTCGATTTGTTTCTGGGCCGCATCAATGGTTTTGTTCATATTCGCCGTTTCGCAATTAACGAGGCGGTTCACCGAGTTACGCATATCGCGCACAATCCGGACATCTTCGAACTTAAGCATCGCATTCGTTGCCCCGATCACCTGCAGGAAATCCGCGATTTTTTCGGCTTCTTTTAAATAAACAATATAGCCGCTTCGGCGTTCGACAGTGCGCGCATTCAGGTTGAAATGATTCATCATTTTCAAAATGCCGACATTGTGATCGGCATACAATGAATAAATTTCCAGGTGATAGCGCGATGTTTCCGGATTATTCACCGATCCGCCGGCTAAAAAAGCGCCGCGCAAGTACGAACGCATCCGTTGTGGTTCTTCCAAAACCGTTGCCGGGACCGTCGTCGAAATCGCCATCGTTGTCGGATCCAAAATCGACAAGTCCGACAGAATATCATTGACGCCTTCCGTCAGGCGGACAATGTACTGATAATTTTTCTTGAGTTTCATTTTGCGATGAACGACCAAGTTGGCTTCATGCCGGTAAACCTGGCGAATCAAACTATAAATTCGCCGGGCAATGGCCGGGTTTTCAGTCTGAATGTTTAAGACAAACCGATGGGCCATCAATGTCAGGCTGCCGTTCATCCGGATCAATGCCGACAGCTCTGCCTTCGCATGTTCAGGATGAACCTCGAGTTGGGTCAGTTCTTTTTTCACCATACTGGCGAAGCTTGCCATGCCCTCACCTCCGGATTTTTGTGCTCACTTGAAAGGCCAAATTCAAAATTTCCTTAGCCACCTTGTCGCCATCATGGAAAACGCCGCGATCACGCAACTTCAAAAAGTCTTCCGAAATCACGCGACAACCCATATCCCGCAAACCTTGATAATTATGCTTAACCGGCGTCAGAATTTCGTTGTACTTTTGGTGATCGAGATAATTCTCGGGGACCGGTTCGATATTGACGAGCACGGTATCGACAAAATCCTCGCCCATCTGTTCATTCAACACCCGAACATGGTCGGCATCGGTGAAGTTTTGCGTCTCGCCTTTCTGCGTCATGATGTTGACGATATAGATGACTTCGGCCTGCGTTTTCTTCACAGCGTCACCCAGATTGCCAATCATCAGGTTCGGCAGGATGCTGGTAAACAGACTGCCGGGCCCCAGCACGACCACATCGGCATCCATAATGGCATCAATGACTTCATGGACGGCTTTGGGTTCGCCATTAGCCGGATCGGTTTCGGAGACGGAAATATGCTTGATATTCTTACCGGCCGCGGTAATTTCGGATTCACCGGATAGGCTCGTTCCATCTGTGAATTCGGCATTAAGTGTGAGTGGTGTGTTGCTGGCAGGATAAACGTGACCATCCACCTGCATCATTTCGCTCAACTGCTGAACCGCCGAAAAAATGCCGCCTTTCATCTCTGACAAAGCCGCAATGATTAAGTTGCCAATCGCATGGCCGGCGAAAAACGCATCGGTCGTGTTAAAGCGATACTGGAAAATATCCAGATACAGGCTCGGCAACTCCGACAAGGCAACAAGCACATTCCGAATATCCCCAGGCGGCACCACGTTAATATAATTGCGGATGGTGCCTGACGACCCGCCATCATCGGCAACCGTCACAATCGCCGTTACGTCAGCATCTTGTTCATGCAGGCTATGCAAGATAACCGGCAATCCGGTTCCGCCGCCAATCACGACGACTTTAGGACGCCGCCCGCGAATGACGCGGATAAATTTAGTTTCCCGACTCATGAACGATTCACCGTCTCCTTATGTTTCTTAATGTCCCGATGGGTAATATCAACCGCATACGCATCCGAAAATGCCTTACCGATGCGCTCCGCAAACGCAACGCTCCGGTGTTGGCCGCCTGTGCAACCGATCGCGATCGTCACACTGGTTTTCCCTTCGGCTTTATACTTGGGCATGATCTCAGCCAGCAAATCGTAAAATTTGTTGTAGAAGCTTTCGGCATCTTCATTGTCCATTACATAGTCATAAACTTCCTGATCCAAACCGGTTTTTGGCCGGTAAGCCTTGACGTAAAACGGATTAGGCAGGAACCGGACATCCATGACAATGTCCGCATCAATCGGCAACCCGTATTTGAACCCAAATGACATGACTTCAATATGAAAGGCTGGCTGCCCGCTATTTTCTTTGAAGTTTAAAAAGATCTTTTCGCGCAACTGCCGCGGACTTAACGTGGTGGTATCAATCACGACTTGCGCTCGATTCCGCAACTCGGTTAATAGCACGCGCTCCTTTTTAATGCCGTCCATCAACCGGCCTTCCATTGCCAAGGGATGGGAGCGGCGGGTTTCCTTGTAGCGCGAAACCAGTTCTTCATCCGTCGCGTCTAAGAACAAAATGCGCGAATGAACGTAAGCGTTGTTGTCCAGATTAGCCAACATGTCGATAATCTGGTCATAAAAAGCCCGACTGCGCAGATCCACGACTAGCGCGACCTTCGAAATCTTCCCGGATTCCTTAACGAGTTCCCAGAATTTAGGAAGCAGCGCTGGCGGCATGTTATCAACGCAAAAATACCCCAAATCTTCAAACGCCTGCATTGCAACGGTTTTGCCGGCACCCGACATCCCAGTGATAATAACAAGATCCAAACTTTCAGTCATAAAAGGCTCCTTTGTGCTCATATTCAATCAAGTATAACATTCCGGGCGTGTCATTCCTACCATCACAGACTCCCGAAATCAAAAAAGCCGAAGAACCGGCTTAGAAACACCGATCCTTCGGGCTTTTGGTGGACAATTTAAATGTTGCGTCGAGCAAAGGCGATGACAATACACTCGATGCCGAACAGGACGAAGAACATCGCCAGCAAGGTCACCAGCGTCACTGCCGCAATCACCGGCTGCATGAACAGCATCAGCGAAACAATGACCGCCAGAATATCCAGAATCAGATAAACAACAAACCAGCCGGTACCGGCAACGCGCAGATGACCGACGTTGAACAATGAGCCGACAGAATCGACCAGGAACCAGATAGCAAACATCATGGTGATCGTCGCCACGCCTAAGCCAGAATTCAATAAGAAAATCAGGCCAATGACAAGGTCAAAAATCCCCATAATCAAGGAAATCCATGCCAATCTACCGGTAAACTGGCGCAATATGGAAAAGCCCGCAAGAACCGCAATCCCTCGAATAATGGCAACGACAGCAAAGATAAAGGCAACCGTCCTTAATGTCGCTAACGGGTACCGTAAGACCACAAAAGCAGCAACCAGAAACAGAATACCGGTGATGAACTGCCCCCAGTCAAAGCCAAAACTCTTTCGATTTAACATATTATTCCCTACTTTCTTAATCATTTCTATCATACCATTTCAAAAAGCAATTCAACAAATTGAATTACCGGAATTTTTGAAGACGCTGGCAAATGCCGCTAGCCACGCATGATCCGCAACCTTTAAAAAGTTATCAAAAATCGGTTCCGCGCTGCTCATTTATGTACATAAATAGTCGCGGTTTTAAACGCGACTATCGAACGCTTTATTTCTTAGGTGCACTTTTTGCTTTGCCATCCTTGCCCGCAACCGCTTCTTTGGTCCGTTTGGTGTCACGGATCAGAACCGGTTTGAGGTACTGGCCGGTGTAGCTATCAGCCACCTCAGCGACTTGTTCCGGCGTGCCTGTGGCAATGACACGGCCACCGCCGTCCCCGCCTTCAGGACCCAGATCAATGACCCAGTCGGCAGATTTAACCACATCCAGATTGTGCTCAATGACCAAAACCGTGTTGCCTTCATCGACCAAGCGTTCCAGCACTTCCAGCAATCGCTTAATATCATCAGTATGCAAACCGGTCGTCGGTTCATCCAAAATATAAAAGTTCTTACCGGTCGAAAGCTTCTGCAATTCGCTGGCCAGCTTCATCCGCTGCGCTTCACCACCGGAAAGGGTTGTAGCACTTTGACCAAGCTTCACATAGCCCAAGCCGACATCCACAATCGTCTGCAACTTGCGGCGAATCTTTGGAATATTTTTGAAAAAGTTGGTGGCTTCTTCAACGGTCATGTCGAGGACTTCCGCAATATTCTTGCCTTTGTACGTCACTTCAAGCGTTTCGGAATTATACCGTTTGCCATGGCAAACTTCGCAAGGCACATAAACGTCCGGCAAAAAGTTCATTTCGATCTTAATGATTCCGTCGCCTTTACAGTTTTCACAGCGACCGCCTTTGATGTTAAAGCTGAACCGCCCTTTTTTGTAGCCACGCAGTTTAGCTTCATTGGTTTCTGCAAATAATCCGCGAATATCATCAAAAACGCTGGTGTAGGTAGCTGGATTGCTCCGTGGCGTCCGGCCGATGGGGCTCTGATCGATATTGATTAGTTTCTCGATGTTTTTATAACCCAGAATTTTATCATATGGTCCGGGTTTTTCGGAATTGTGATTCAGTTTTTGGGCCAATGCTCGCCGCAAAATCGAATTAACAAGCGTTGACTTGCCCGATCCGGAAACCCCGGTAACCACAATAAACTTGCCTAATGGAAAATCAACATTGATGTGCTTGAGATTATGGTCGGCAGCCCCTTCTAAACGGATCACTTTGCCATTGCCTGTCCGACGCTTCAACGGTACCGGAATAAACTTACGGCCAGATAGGTATTGCCCCGTGATCGACTTGCGTACCCGCGCCACTTGCTTAGGCGTGCCTGCAGCCATGATCCGGCCGCCATGGTCACCGGCACCCGGGCCGACATCGATCAGGTAATCGGCTGCCCGCATGGTGTCCTCGTCATGTTCAACCACAATGAGCGTATTGCCTAAATCACGCATTTTTTTCAAAGAGGCGATTAAGCGATCGTTGTCGCGTTGATGCAGGCCGATTGACGGCTCATCCAGAACATACATGACTCCGCTCAAGTTGGAGCCGATCTGGGTTGCCAACCGAATCCGTTGTGCTTCACCGCCAGACAGCGTCCCGGCGCTACGACTCAAGGTCAGATAGCCAAGGCCGACATTGACAAGAAAAGTTAAACGATCGACAACCTCTTTCACGATTGGCTGAGCAATCACACTTTCAGCCTCGCTCAGCTGAATCTGCTTAAAGAACGGTAAGGCATCTTTGATCGCCAAATCGGAAACTTCGGCAATATCACGACCGGAAATTTTTACGGCAAGTGCTTGCCGATTCAGCCGCTTGCCATGGCAAACCGGGCAAGGCAACGCGGTCATGTAACTGCGCATCTGCTGGCGGGTAAAATCGCTGTTAGTCTCGGCATAGCGCCGGGAAATGTTGGTCAGTACCCCTTCAAACGGGACATCGACATCCCGAACGCCGCCAAAATCATTTTCATAATGAAAATGGAACGGCTTACCGTTACTGCCATCAAGGACAACGGTGCGCTCCCGTTTGGTCAACTTCTCAAATGGCACATCCATGCGCACTTTGAAGGCCGTTGCGGCTTGTTCCAACAATTCCGGATAGTACTGGGAACTGATGGGATTCCACGGAGCAATCGCGCCTTGTGCCAAGGTCATGCTTGGATCCGGGACGACCAGATCCATATCGACCGTGAGCTTAACCCCTAAGCCATCACATTCCGGGCAGGCACCAAATGGGGCATTGAACGAAAAGAGGCGCGGCTCCATTTCACCAATGGTAAAGCCACAAATCGGGCAGGCAAAATGTTCGGAAAAACGTAACGTCTCGCCGCCAATCACATCGACATTGGCGTAACCTTCCGACAGACGTAACGCCGCTTCGAATGAATCAAACAACCGGCTGCGCGCTTCAGGCTTCACCACAATCCGGTCAATCACGATATCAATATCATGAGCCTTGTTTTTATCCAGCTCATAGTCGGCCGTTGCGTCCATTACCTCGCCGTCAACGCGCATCCGCACATAACCTTCACGCATAATCTTGGAGAAGACTTTCTTATGACTGCCTTTTTTGCGTCGCACAATTGGCGACAGAATCTGAATGCGGCTCTTTTCCGGTAATGCTAAGACGCGATCCACCATTTGTTCGACACTCTGGCTCGTAATCGGTGTCCCATCGTTCGGACAAATCGGATGACCGACCCGCGCCCACAACAACCGCAGATAATCGTTGATTTCCGTAACGGTGCCGACCGTTGAACGGGGATTCTTGGAAGTCGTCTTTTGGTCAATCGAAATCGCCGGACTGAGCCCATCAATCGAGTCGACGTCCGGTTTCTCCATCTGGCCCAGAAATTGGCGGGCATAGGCAGATAAGCTTTCAACGTACCGACGCTGGCCTTCTGCATATAGCGTATCAAACGCCAGGCTGGACTTGCCAGAACCTGACAACCCCGTCATGACCACGAGTTTGTTACGGGGAATAGTCACGTCAATGTTTTTTAAGTTATGGGCACGTGCCCCATGGATCACAATTTTATCATTTGCCATTCACAAAAAATCTCCTCATTTAAAACAAGCCGCCCGTAGCCAGAACGTCACCCCATCTGGCACGACAAAGCGGATCAGTTCCTGCGTCTCAGCCAACGCCAGGATCACGACAACAAAACAGCCACGATCGCCGGATCTAATCAAGGTAATCATGGCTGACTTTGTTTCATCATGCAAGTTCGTTACAAAAATCTCAAGACATATCTGCCTGCAACTCCAGAATAGTGTCCCGTAACGATGCCGCCTGTTCGAAATCCAGTTTCTTGGCCGCCGCCTGCATTTGTGAACGCAGGTTGGCCACCAATTCTTTCTTATCGGCTTTGGTCATGTCTTCATAATCAACCTCGGCAAAGGTCTTCTTGGCCTCGGCTTTCTCATCGTCAGATTGCTCGTAAGTCGAAATAGCTGCCCGAATCGGTTTGATAATGGTCTTAGGCTGAATATGATGTTCTTCGTTAAACTTCTCCTGAATCGCCCGCCGCCGCTTGGTTTCATCAATCGCGGCCTTCATCGAATCAGTGACCTTGTCCGCATACATAATCACTTTACCATGCTCATTACGCGATGCCCGGCCGATCGTCTGGATTAAAGATCGTTCTGCCCGCAAGAAGCCTTCCTTGTCAGCATCAAGAATCGAAATCAACGAAACTTCCGGCACGTCAATTCCTTCACGCAAAAGGTTAATGCCGATCAGCACATCGAACTTACCTAGCCGTAAATCACGAATAATCTTGGTCCGTTCCAGTGTCTTGATATCGCTATGCAGGTAGCGGACTTTAATCCCCATATCCTTCAGATAGTCGGTCAGGTCTTCCGCCATTTTCTTAGTCAAGGTGGTAATGAAGACCCGTTCATGAGCATCGATGCGTTTGTTGATCTCACCAACCAGATCATCGATTTGTCCCATCACCGGACGTACTTCAATATTCGGATCCAGCAAACCGGTCGGCCGGATAATCTGCTCAGTAATATCTTCTTTGGGGACACGGCTCAGTTCATAAGGTCCCGGGGTGGCGCTGACATACAAGATACGCTTAACGTGCTTTTCGAACTCCTCAATCTTCAGCGGCCGATTGTCCAATGCACTTGGCAAACGGAAGCCATAGTCAATCAGCATCTGTTTCCGCGCTCTGTCACCGTTGTACATCCCTTTAATCTGCGGCATTGTGACATGGCTTTCGTCAACCATGATCGTAAAGTCTTTCGGAAAAAAGTCCAGCAGTGTATACGGCGGTTCGCCCGGTTTGCGGCCATCCATGTGGCGGGAATAATTTTCGATGCCACTGGTGAAGCCCATTTCGCGCATCATTTCAATGTCATAGTTGGTCCGCTGTTCCAGGCGCTGCGCTTCAAGCAACTTGTTCTCGCCGCGCAGCACCTTCAGTCGATCTTCCAATTCCGCCGAAATACTCTTGATCGCACGTTGCATCTGTTCGTCACTGGTCATAAAGTGGGTGGCCGGGAAAATGGCAACATGATCCCGCGTGCCAATGACTTCACCGGTCAATGCGTCCACTTCAGTAATTCGGTCAATCTCGTCCCCAAAGAACTCAACCCGAATGGCATGATCATCACGGCTGGCCGGGAAGATTTCAACAACATCCCCGCGAACCCGAAAACGACCGCGCTGAAAATCAATGTCATTCCGATCAAATTGGATATCGACCAATTGCCGCAACAATGTATTCCGGTCAATCGTCATCCCAGTCCGAAGCGATAACACGTGATTTTTATATTCATGCGGATCACCTAATCCAAAGATAGATGATACCGACGCCACCACAATCACGTCGTTTCGTTCAAGTAACGCACTGGTTGCACTATGCCGCAACTTGTCGATTTCGTCATTAATGGCACTGTCTTTTTCAATATACGTGTCCGTGCTAGGCACATATGCTTCAGGCTGGTAATAATCATAGTAAGAGACAAAATATTCAACCGCATTATGCGGGAAGAATTCCTTAAACTCGCCATAGAGCTGTCCCGCTAAGGTTTTATTGTGCGATAAAATCAAAGTCGGCTTATTCAGGTTGGCGATGATGTTGCTCATCGTAAACGTCTTGCCGGTTCCGGTTGCGCCTAACAGGATTTGTTCTTTCTTGCCTTCTTCAAATCCCTTTGTCAGCTTGGCAATCGCTTGAGGCTGATCCCCAGCCGGCTGATAAGGTGAAACCAGATCAAATTTACGATCAGCGATTCGTTCGATCATCGACATGCCTCCAATCAACATGTGACGCGCGGCTATTCCCACGCGCATTAACATCCATTTGTATGCGGTATCCCGCCGTTGTACCAAAATTTTTCATCAAAAAAGTTGGAACCGATTTGAAACGCATTCCAACTTTCATCTCGCATATTATAACATAGCGAACATACTTTCGCTACTTACTCGGCTCGTGTTCTGCCATGGTTGCTTTGGTCAGTTTGGCCAATTGATCACGACTGGCAAACTTTTCTTCCAGCATATCCGGCAAAACCTGATCGAGGAAGTACCGGACGCTTGGTCGATTCTTAAATTCCAGAATAGTACTCAGGCTTTCCGTGTAGATGTCAAGAAAGACCTGTTCAGGATTGCCTTTTTCAATTTCGCCAAATCCTTCGTAAAGCAAGTCGATTTTATCGGCCACACTCAAGATTTGGCCCTCAAGCGTGTCGTCTTTGCCTTCAGACAAACGACGGCGATAACGATCCTGAAAATCGCGCGGAATTTCATTTTTGATGAAGTTCTCCGTCATCGTGGCCTCAACGTCGGCAAGCATCTGCCGCAATGTCGGCGTGGCATATTTGACCGGCGTTTTGATATCGCCGATGAAACGTTCCGTGTAATCATGGTTCAGCGACTTTTCGTAGAGCATCTGCCAATTAACCTTGTTCCCCGCCAATTCCTCGACATCGCCCAGCATCTGTGCGATTTCCGCAACCTTGAAGCTGTGAGCTGCCACCGAGTGTTCCTGATACTTGAAAAAGCCCGGTGCCCGCCGCAGTGTCTCCAGATTACTCAGTCCTTGGATAAATTGGTGCATGCCCATGTCAAAATGACCTCCTGTTATTTGGTGTGACGATCAAAAAATTACTTAAATTGCTAAAAGACTACCACCATAGCCAGACCATTGCAAGGTGTTTCACATTTTGGGACTTGGTTGTACATAAGTGAATGCAAACAAATAGACCCTGAATGTTTCGTCAGGATCTATTTAAGCTTACGCAGAAAACACCTTTACCACGCTGATTGGTTTAGGCTTCTTCACGAAAATCATTCAAGGCTTTTTCGAACGCCTCGAGTTTCTCTTGCGCTTTTGCGTCAGTTTCTGCCTTGGTGCCAACATAGAATTTGACTTTTGGCTCGGTGCCGGATGGGCGAATCGCAATCCATGTACCGTCGTCCAAGATGTATTTCAGCACGTTGCTGGAAGGCATCGTCAGTTTTTCAACCGTGCCGTCTGCCGACTTCGCTTCTTGACTCAGGAAGTCTTCCACTTTGGCAATCTTGACACCGGCAAAATCGTCTGGCTGCTCTTCGCGGAACTTCGTCATGAGATTAACCATTTGCTTTGGACCGTCAACGCCTTCAAAATCAACGCCAACCGTCTTTTCAGCATAATAACCGTACTTCTTGTACAGTTCCTGAACGCCATCCCAAAGTGTCTTGCCTTGTGACTGGTAGTATGCGGCTACTTCAGCCAGCAAGACCGTGGACTGGATCGCGTCTTTATCTCGAACGAATGGTTTGATCAAATAACCATAGCTTTCTTCAAAGCCAAAAAGAAATTCATGCTCGCCAGTGGCTTGGAAGTGCTTGATTTGATCGCCGATAAACTTGAAGCCGGTCAAAACATTGATCATGTCCACGCCGTAATCTTTTGCAATTGCCGTCGCTAATTCGGTTGAAACGATTGACTTCACAACCGCGCCATTTTTTGGCAACGTGCCGGCTTGTTTGCGGGCTTCGAGAATATAGTGCAGCAATACGGAAGCAATCTGGTTACCAGTCAATAACTGATAGTGGTCGCCGACTTTAACCGCAGTGCCCAAACGATCGGCATCCGGATCAGTGGCAATCAACACATCCGCACCGATTTTCTTGCCCAATGCGATCGGCAAATCAAAGACTTGGGCAAATTCAGGGTTCGGGAACGGGGTTGTCGCAAATTCCGGATCAGCAATGCTTTGTTCCGGAACCAAGCGGAAGTTTTCAAACCCGGCATTGCGCAAAACCATTTGTGCCGGAATGCGGCCAGTCCCATGTAATGGGCTATAAACCAGTGACATATTCTTCCCGACAGTGTGGACCAAGTCGGGATTGATTGTCACTGTGGCCACTTCAGCATAATAGGCTTCATCAACGTCTTCACCAATCGGCTGCATTAAATCCTTGGCCCGCAATTCGTGAACATTTAACGCTTTAATCGCAAAAAGATCAGATGCCGACCGAGCGTACTTGGTAATTTTGTCGGATTCTTCCGGCGGCATTTGACCGCCATCTGGACCATAAATCTTGTAGCCATTGTATTGCTTCGGGTTATGACTGGCCGTAATCATAATCCCGGCGTAAGTCTTCAAATGGCGTACCGCAAAACTTAACTCCGGTGTTGGCCGCAACTGGTCAAACACATAACTCTTGATGCCGTGAGCGCCAAGCACACCGGCACTTTGATAAGCAAATTCCTGACTCATGTAGCGGGAATCATAGCTAATGGCCACGCCGCGCGCCTTTGTTTCATCCGTTAAGGTGTCCATAAACCGCGCCAGACCCTCAGTTGCCTGGCGTACCGTATAAATGTTCATCCGGCCAATGCCGGCACCAAGAACGCCGCGCATGCCAGCAGTCCCAAATGCCATGGGGGCAGCAAACGCTTCTTCCTTAGTTGTTTCGTCGTCGGCCATTTTCTTAAGATCAGCTTTTAGCTCCGGATCAAGTGTTGGTTCATCGACCCATTGTTGATACGTATCACGGTAACTCACGTGATCAGCTCCTATCTGTCTAAATTGATAATTTCGGGTACAGCCCTTCCTTTTCCAATCATACTATAAGTAACCAACGCTTGGTTGAAAACGCGCTCAAATAAGAAAATTCTTTTGCGATCCATTGAAAAATCGGGGCAATAAATTCTATACCGCGCCAAACTCCGCAATCTCCGGCCAGCTGGGGCTGGAACGGGGTGGGCACGACTTTGAGCCTCAGCAGATCCGGCTGAGTCTCAAAGATCGGCCTTGGCCTAAAACGGGAAAATCGCCCGTTAAGGCCAATTTCACCCCTGAGCCCCATCTGGCCTACGATTGCTCCGCTTTGGCACTAAGATCTCAAGAGACTTGACAAATTATTCATAAGTAAACAAAAAAACAAGCTTACCACCATCGTATCAACGGAAAGTAAGTTTGCTTTTAAAGTTTGACCCTATACTAGGCCATGGCCGTTTCCTATTTTTAGCTTCGAATCACTTCTAGTACACTAAAAATAACTAAGCTTTAACTTCAATGTTGGTATCGTTCAAACTTTGGATATAGTTGAAAACGCCTTGCCCAGCAGTACCGCCTTCGCCTACCGCTGTGGTAATCTGCCGCAGGTCTTTGGCACGAACGTCACCGATGGCAAAGATGCCCGGTACCTTTGTCCGCATGTGATCATCGGTTGGAATCCAACCATGATCGTCCAGAATGCCGAGATCCTGGAATGGTTCGGTCATCGGCATGATGCCGACATAAATGAAGACACCGGCAACTGGCAGAACATGCTCTTCACCGGTTTCCTTGTCACGATACTTGACGCCGGTGACTTTCATGTCATCGCCTTGGATTTCCTGAACCTGGGCGTTCCAGACAAAATGCATCTTGTCATTGGCAAATGCGCGTTTCTGGATAATCTGTTGCGCACGCAGTTGATCACGCCGGTGAATAACCGTTACCTTTTTGGCCATTTGGGTCAGGTAAAGGCCTTCCTCGATCGCGGAATCGCCACCGCCAATAACGGCAAGCTCGCGGTCTTTGAAGAAGGCACCGTCGCAGACTGCGCAGTACGAAACGCCACGGCCGCTATAGGCTTCTTCGCCAGGTACACCCAGCTTCTTGTGTTCTGCGCCTGTCGCAATGACAATCGCCTTGGCTTCAAATTCGTCTTCATCAGTCTTGACCAACTTGGTTGCACCATGATTCTGGACGCTGATGACATTACCATAGGCGTATTCGGCACCAAATTGAGTGGCGCCATCGTACATTTTTTGGCCAAGATCAGGTCCAAGGATTGACTTGTAACCCGGATAGTTCTCTACTTCAGCGGTGTTGTTCATTTGACCGCCATAGACACCGCGATCAAGCATTAACACTGACAGATTGGCACGCGAAGCATAAAGCGCCGCCGTCATGCCGCCGGGACCGGCACCGATCACGATTACATCATATTTTTTTGCCATTGGCAGTCTCTCCTTTTGCCGTATTGCTTACAAATAGTAAGCTACGTAGTCTAATATACAGGGTTTTAGTGCTTTTGTAAACTAGCATTGTCAAAATCAAATTCCGGTTTGCCGGATCGCTGCATGAGATCGGTAATGACTGCGCGAATCGGGGCATTTTCATAAAGGACCTGGTAAATGGCATCGGTAATTGGCATATCGACACCTAACTCACGTGCCATGTGATGGGCGACCTTGGTCGTTGAAACGCCTTCGACCACCATCCCCATGTTCTTCAACACGTCTGAAAGCTTCTCGCCTTGACCCAATGCATTACCAGCCCGCCAATTGCGGCTGTGAACGGAAGTGCAGGTCACGATTAAGTCACCGACACCGGATAGGCCGATAAACGTGAGCGGCTCGGCACCTAGTTTTACGCCCACCCGGCTGATTTCTGCCAGTCCGCGGGTCATCAAGGCGGCTTTGGTGTTATCACCGTAACCGAGGCCATGCAACGCCCCGGCGCCGATCGCAATCACGTTTTTTAACGCTGCGCCGATTTCGACGCCGATCACATCGGTATTCGTGTAAAGCCGAAAATAGTCGTTCATGAATAATTGTTGCACTTTTTTCGCCAGCGGTAAATCTTCAGATGCGGCGGTTAAGGTGGTAATGTCATGCGTTGCAACATCTTCGGCATGACTCGGCCCGGAAATCACAACAATACCCTGAATGAGATCCGGTGGCAAGACCTCAGCCAAAACCTGCGAAATTCGCAACTCACTGCCGCGTTCCAAGCCTTTTGCCGCATGGACAATAATCGGCTGTTCGCCGCGGCCACGGTGCGCCTGCAAAATCGGCTTGACTTGTTCGGCCACACTGCGAATGGCATTGGTCGGCACCACAAATAAAATCACGGTCGCCTGGTCCAACGCCTGGCCTAAATCTGCGGTCACGTGAAGCGCATCGTGTAATGTAAATTCAGCACCCAGGTAATGCTCATTTTTGTGAGTCTGCTTCATGGTCGCAACTTGTTCCGGACTATGACTCCATAAATAAACGTCATGGCCATTTTCTGTTATCAAGTTTGCTAACACCGTTCCCCATGAACCAGCACCTAACACTGCTATTTTTGTCGGCACAAAATCACTCCTATTCAACTGCTTTCAGCGGATTGCCGTCTAAATACCACGCAACGTCTCCCCGGCGCCGCCGATACCAGATTAACGCACCAGCCGCGATGAACAAAATAATCGACAGAATCTGGGAAACCCGCAGACCTGGCACCACATACAGTGAATCGGTCCGCATGCCTTCAACAAAGAAGCGGCCGAAGCTGTACCACATCACGTAACTCAAAACGATCTCGCCTTGCTTGAACCAATGCTGATGATGCCGCACTGTCATGATTAAGGCAAATCCAACCAGATTCCACATACTTTCATACAAAAATGTCGGCTGGCGATATGCGCCGCCAATATTCATTTGCTGAATGATAAACTCTGGCAGATGCAAGCCGCGTAAATAAGCCAGACTTGTGATCGCACCATGGGCTTCCTGATTCATGAAATTGCCCCAGCGGCCAATCGCTTGCGCCAGCATAACCGTGGGAGCCGCAATATCAAGTACTAGCCAGACTGGCAGCCACTCAATTCGGCAATAAATGGCAAAAACAATCACGCTGGCAATCAAAGCCCCATAAATCGCAATGCCGCCATGCCAAATGGCAATAATCTCGCCGGGATGGGCAGCATAATATGGCCATTCAAATGCCACATAATAAAGGCGTGCCCCGATGAGTGCAAATGGCAACGCCCATAAAATCAAATTCAGAATGTGATCTTCTTTAATACCGCGTTTTGGGGCTTCCTTCATCGCCAGATAGACTGCCAGTAAAACGGCGCTGGCAATAATAATCCCGTACCAATGAACTTCCAGACCACCCAACTGAAACGCGATTGGATTGAGTACTAATAACAAGTTATTTTTCCTCCGAACTGCTCTGGTCGCTTGCTTCGTTATGTTCGATCAGATGATTAAGATTTTTTTCGAATGTCTTGGTCGCATCATAGCCCATTGACTTGGCGCGGAAATTCATGGCCGCCACTTCAATGATGATCGCCAGGTTACGCCCAACTTTAACCGGTATCGTAATCTTAGGAACCGGTACGTCAAAAATAAGCTGTGTCTGTTCACCGGAACCCAGCCGGTCAAATGTCTTATCCGGCGTCCAGTTTTCCAAATGAACAATAAGCGAAATGGTGGTGTCTTCGCGAACAGCACCGGCACCAAAAAGATTCATGACATCAATAATACCCAAGCCACGAATTTCCAGCAGATGTGAGAGAATCGGCGGCGCAGCACCCACGATGGTTTGTTCATCCTGTTGATAAACATCCACCCGGTCATCAGCGATCAGCCGGTGCCCACGTTGAACCAGTTCTAAAGCCGTTTCTGATTTACCAACGCCGGAATCGCCGGTGATCAGCACGCCCAGACCATAAATATCAACCAAAACGCCATGCATACTGCGGCGTTCTGCCAGCTGTCCGTCTAAGTATTCGGTGATCAAGCTTGACAGCCGCGTTGTCGGTAACCGTGAACCCAATACCGGAATATGCGCCGCGGTGGCCGCCGTAATCATTTCCGCCGGTGGTTGCAACCCGCGCGACACCAGAAACGCCGGGGTGTCCTCGGTTGCCATCCGTTTCAAAATCAATAACCGCTCTTCCGAGGACATATTCCGCGCAAATGAAATTTCTGTCCGACCAAAAAGTTGAATCCGTTCATGCGGATAATAATTAAAGTAACCTGTCAACTCAAGTCCGGGACGCGAAATATCGCTCAAAACGACCTGCCGAGAATCAAGATACTCCTCACCACTGTATACCTCAAGCTTAGTCGCCTTGACGAGTTGCCGTACCGTCACGCTGTCTGCCATGAAGTCCACCTTTCTTTCGCCATGTTTGCTTCATTTTACCATAACTCGGTGAACCACACGGGAACGACAGGTAAAAACCGACGCCAAAGTTGTTTGGTTCCGTCAGAATATGGTCAAGAAAGGTTGCATTAGCCCAAAAAAAGACCCCCGGACAATTTATGTCTCGAGGACCAACTTCTGGCGCAACTGTTGATCAAGCTGCGCTATTTTTTACCGACAAAAATCATATTCATCACCGAGATGATGATGGCCAGCATCATGGTTGAGCCAAAACTGCTGAAAACAATGCCGGACACGAACCATGTCATCATGCTGAGCATCAGGCCGTTAAGAACGATTAAAAACAACCCTAACGTGAGAATTGTAATTGGAATCGACAGAATCACCAGGATTGGTCGTAGCAAGCCATTAAGAACTCCTAAAACAAGCGCACCGACAACGGCCACACCAAAGCCCGCAACATAGAGTTGACTAGGAAACAGTTGCGCATAGATTAAGAAAACGGCGGTTGTGATGATGGTACGTTTGATGAAATTCATGACTAGAAATCGCTCCAATCATCATCATGTGACTCGGTAACGTGGGTGGCGTTTTTACGCGGTCGCGACGTACCTTGATCGCGATATGGATGCCGTGGACCACGGCGGCCATCACGGTCATGGCGCGAGAATAGCCATACAGCCAAAACCACCAGAAGTGCCGGTACGATTAACATTTTCAACAAGATGATCCCGATCGCAAATACCGCCACCAAAACCAAGCCAACGATGAAAAACATTAATGGAATTAATAGAAAAGGCATAAGCGATCCCCCTTAGTCATTTGAATCTTTCAATTGAATATTGCCACTGGTCGTATTGAGTTTCAACTCACTACTGCCGGTTCCTGGACGCTCCAGTCCGAAGCGTTTGCTACCTTTTGCCGGTTCAGTCACATTGCTCAGGCGACTCTTAATACTGCCAAAATGGGTCCGGGCTTCGCCATTTAAGGCAATCGAAGCCGGCACAGCAACTTTCACATTGCCATTCATCGAAGTTCCTTCAATTTTGGTAAAGTCAGTGTGATAGGTTGCGCGAACTGTGCCATTTACGGTTTTCAGTGCGGCACTTGCCGGGTCGGCATCAACTGAAACATCACCGTTAACAGTGGTCAGCAATAAGTCATGCGTATGGCCACCCTGAACCTTGATAGAGCCATTAACACCTTCACTTTCGATCATGACACCATCAATATTAGTGAAGGTCATTTGACCATTGGTACTCTTGACATAAAAATCTTTTCCGCTCATGCCGGTCAGGTCCGCACTACCGTTGAGTAAGCGCACCGCCACATGATCGTAGCTGCGTTTTGGCAGTGAAATGACTAGGTCGGCCTGAACGCGCTTATTAGGCACCTGGAAACTGAAATGATCATCGGTGACATCAATCCGGCTGCGGTCGTTAAACGCGTCCAGCGGCGTCGGCGCATCCATTTTGCCGTACAGCTTGATGGCAGCTTCGACTTGAATACCCGGTTGATCCCAAGGCTTAAAGTGCACGTCGCCATTCGCAACCTTCACATCCAAAATGGTTGCCTTACTGTCAGGAAATTCGAACACATGCTCGAACTTCTCTGTGGCTAGGCCAGGAACGGTAACGGTGACATTCTTCCAATCAACATTGTCTAGTACATTGTTGACGGTATCTTTGACAAAGCCGCCGATTTGCGAGGTCGCATCCCCGATATTTTTGCCAAGTTCGGAAAAGACGTCACGGGCATCTTTTTGCCACTCGTCATTGAAAATCTTATCACTGATCTTTTGACGTTCCAGATCGTGTTTCTGATGACGAAGTGTGGCGAGGTTAGCTTTGAGCGACTCAACCTGGCCGTTTAACTCGGCTAGTTGATCGGTGAGTTTCTGATTCTCCTGCTTTAATTCCCCACGCTTTTGGTATTTCTCTGGGGACAAAGCTTCAAGATCTTCCATCGTGTCTAAGACGATAATCTGTTCGTTATTAGCTTCAATTTGCTTGTTGATGCTGGTTACTTGCGTTGTTGCCGCATCCAACGCACCGGCTGCTTCGGCAATCTCGGTGTTGAGTTCGGTCAACGCGGCATCTGTGTCAGTATCGGTTTCTTCGTGATCATCGTGCTTGGCTTGATCATGCGTATCTGACTCCGAGTTGTCTTCGGGAGCAGTATGATCGGCCGGGCTGTCGGCTTGGGAGCCTTGCTGTTTGGCGAGGTTCTCCAAAAGTACCAGTGCCTCTTCGCTTGAAATGACGCCTTTTTTGACGAGGTCTAAAATTCTTTCGCGTTCATTCATGGGTTATCCCTCCAGGATTTGATTACATGATTAGTATGCACGGAATTTGACCACAGCGCATAGGTCCAAAGGTTGATTTTTAAACGGGACGGAAGGCGGACGGTTCATTTATAACGAGGTTAAATCATAATTTAGTAGGTGCGCTCATAGTTTGATTCTGAACGGTCGAAAAAGCTTAGGCAATAAGTTCCAAGCCGTGCCAAACTCCGCAATCTCCGTCCATCTGGGGCTGGCGACCGCGAAGCTAGAGGGGTGGGCACGACTTTGAGCCTCAGCAAACCCGGCTGAGTCTCAAAGCTCGGCCTTGGCCTAAAACGGGAAAACCGCCCGTTTAATGCCAACTTCACCCCTGAGCCCCATCTGGCCTACGATTGCTCCGCTTTGGCACTCATATCTTAAATAAACCCACCAGATTACTTCAGGGAAACAAAAAGGCAAACATACTCCCTCGTTATCGCAGAGCATGTTTGCTTTTTGCTGTAGCTGTGAATTTATGGTCCTGCCTGTTGATTGAGCATAAATACTAACTGGGCACTTTTAACAATCCCCATTGTTAAAGTGTTCCTTCATCAGAACTTGTCTTCAATCGCATTAGAGTTAAGTTCAGTGATCTTCCCGGTCTTTAAGTAAACAATCCACTCGCAGATGTTGGTGACATAATCGCCGATCCGTTCCAGATAAGAGGAGACCAGCATGTAGTCCATCGAGCCAACCACGGTTTCCGGGTTATCCTGCATCTGGCGAATACATTCTTTATAAATTCGGGATGAGAAGTCGTTAATTCCGTGGTCTTCAAGCGCAATTTTGCGCGCCCGCGCGGAGTCTTCCTTAACATAGGCGTCCAAAACCTGCTCTACCATTTCCTTGACCGCTTCGGCCATGCCGGCAATCTCGGTTTCGATTTGCGGCACCCGGGTTTTGCCTTTGACGCGAATCGTTGATTTGGCAATGGAAACCGCATGATCACCCATTCGTTCGAGATCAGAACTGGCCTTCATCACCGTCACAATCACCCGCAGATCCGTCGTAACCGGTTGCTGCAGAGCAATCAGTTCAAAGCTGCGTTTTTCCAAATCGACTTCGCGTTCATTGATGTGTTTGTCTTCCTGGATCACTTCGCGGGCCAAACTCTTGTCATGATTAATGAAGGCTTTCACGGACTTATAGATGGCCTCATTGACCATCATCCCCATTTCCGAAAAACGTACATGAAGATCGTTCAATTCGTCAACAAAAAGTCGTCGCATACTACCCCTCCTACCCGAAGCGTCCAGTGATGTAGTCTTCGGTTTCCTTTTCTTTTGGATTTAAAAACATTTGTTTCGTGTCAGCGAATTCGATCAAATTACCGGTTAAGAAAAAGGCCGTTTTGTCCGAGATTCGGGATGCTTGATGCATACTGTGCGTTACCAAAATAATCGTGTACTGATCGCGTAAGCCCAGCAACATATTTTCGATCTGAGTGCTGGATATCGGATCCAAGGCACTGGTCGGTTCATCCAACAAAATAACATCCGGCTTAACCGCCAGCACCCGCGCGATGCACACCCGCTGTTGTTGGCCACCTGACAATGATAACGCACTGTCATGCAAATGGTCTTTGACTTCATCCCAAATGGCCGCTTGCTTTAAGCTTGTTTCAACGGCTTCATCCAGCTTACTTTTATCTTTAACACCGGCCAAACGTAATCCATAAATCACATTTTCATAAATCGAAAAAGGAAAAGGATTCGGTTGTTGAAACACCATGCCAACTTGCTTGCGTAACTGAACCACATCTTCGCTTGGCGCATAGATGTTTTGGCCACGCAAGCTGATCGTGCCGGTAATCGTGACGCCTGGGATCAGATCGTTCATCCGATTCAGGGTGCGTAAATAAGTCGATTTGCCACAACCTGAAGGCCCGATTAAAGCCGTGATTTCATGCTGGTTGAAATCCAGACTGATCCCTTTTAGTGCTTCAAACTTGCCGTAAAAAAGATGAACATCTGAACTGGTAATGATTTTTTGTGCTTCAGCCATGGGGACCTCCTAGCCGAAATGTCCGGAAACATAATCGTTGGTTGCTTTAATCTTGGGACGCGTGAAGATCTTACGGGTTTCATCATATTCAAGTGCGGCGCCGCTATAAAAGAACGCGGTATAGTCGCTAATCCGAGCTGCCTGCTGCATGTTATGTGTCACGATGATAATCGTATACTTATCCTTCAACGCTAGCAAGGTATCTTCGACCGCTGAAGTCGAAATCGGATCCAACGCACTGGCCGGCTCATCAAGCAACAGAATATCCGGCTTCATTGCAATGGCCCGGGCGATACACAACCGTTGTGCCTGACCACCTGACAGCGACATGCCGCTTTGATTCAGATCATCTTTAACCTGATCCCATAAGGCGGCTTGCTTCAAACTGGTTTCAACAATCTCATCCAGCTTCTTTTTGTCCTTAAGACCAAAGCGGCGTAATGCAAAGGCAATATTGTCATAAATAGACTTCGCAAACGGATTAGGCCGTTGGAAAACCATTCCGATGTGTTTGCGCATTTCATAGACATCAACGGCATCGCTGTTAATATCGATGTTGCGATACATGATCTTGCCAGTGACACGGGCACTTTCAATATTATCGTTCATTCGATTCAGCGAACGCAAGTAGGTCGACTTCCCGGAGCCACTCGAGCCGATCAATGCGGTGATTTTATACCGTTCAAAAGGCAGCGATACGCCGTGAATGGCCTCACTGTCGCCATAAAAAACATGCAGGTCCTTCGTTTCAATGGCAATCTCCTGCTTGTCCCGATCAAACGGGCGGATATACGTATCATCTAAAGAATACTTTTCAAGTTCTTGCATCTTGAACCTCCATGCCTTTTCATGATAGGCGCCATGACTATCTTCATCACGTCATCCGCGCAAATCATCATCGTGAACCACGCATTAAGCGGCGGTCATCTTTTTGAATAAACGATTACCAAAATACCGCGCACCCACATTGAAGATTAGAACGGCGATAACCAGCACCGCACTGGCACCGGCGGAAACCGCAACCGCATCCGGCTGAATCCCTTCAGAGTTGATTTTCCAGATATGCACCGCCAGCGTCTCGGCTGGGCGGAACGGGTTCAACGGGCTAGCAATGTTCGCTGGATTCCAATTGGTAAAATCAAGCGCCGGCGCACTTTGTCCAGCCGTATAAATCAATGCCGCAGCTTCACCGAACACACGGCCGGCGCCAAGAATCATCCCGGTAATGATCCCCGGCAACGCTTCAGGCATCACGACATGTAACACCGTTTCCCAGCGTGAAAGTCCAAGGGCCAAGCCTGCTTCGCGCTGCTCATTGCCAACGCCGCGCAATGAATCTTCAACATTTCGCGTTAACAGTGGCAAGTTGAAAACCGTCAATGCCAGCGCACCCGACAAAATCGAAAATCCAAACTTAAACTGCAAAACAAAAATCAGGAAACCAAACAAACCGACAACAACTGATGGCAACGAACTCAGGATTTCAATGGAAGTCCGGATCACATCCGTCAACCAGTTTTTCTTTGCGTATTCACTCAAGTAAATGCCGGCCCCCAAGGAAATCGGCGTTGAAATCAACATGGCCAGCAGCAACAAATAAAACGAGTTGAATAGTTGAATGCCAATCCCACCGCCAGCCTCAAAGCTTTGCGCCGGACTTGTCAGAAAGTGCCAGGAAATATGGGGAACCCCTTGAAACAGAATATAACCAAGCAGGCTTGCCAAAATAATAATGATGATGCCTGAGATAATGTAAAGCACTGTGGTTGCCACTTTATCCGCAATTTTCGGATTCATTTGTTCAGTTCCCCTTTCTTCCCGATCCACCGAATCAACAGGTTAAAGGCCAGTGACATTAGGAGTAGCAGCAGGGCCAAGGACCACAACGCATTGTTATCAAGCGATCCCATGACAGTGTTGCCGATGCCGCTGGTTAAAACCGATGTCAGTGTCGAGGCCGGAGACACCAGATTCTTTGGCAACAAAGCCGCATTCCCGATGACCATCTGCACCGCCAAGGCTTCACCAAACGCCCGTGCCATGCCGAACACGATCCCGGTCAAAATGCCGGGAATGGCTGCTCGCAAGACAACTCGGTAAGTCGTTTGCCAGCGAGTCGCACCCAAGGCCAACGATGCCTCACGATAATGGCGCGGCACCGCTTTTAAGGCATCAACCGTCATGGACGTCACGGTTGGTAAGATCATGACGAACAAAACAAACGTCCCGGCCAGAATCCCAAAGCCGGTGCCGCCAAAAATGTGACGAATGAACGGCACGATGACGGACAAACCGATGAAGCCATAAACCACTGACGGAATCCCAACCAGCAGCTCAATGACCGGTTGCAGAATCTTTTGCCCCCATTTACGGGAAATTTCAGTCATAAAAATGCCGGCACCAACCGCAAAAGGCGTCGCGATAATTGCCGAAAGGAACGTGACGCCAAACGAGCCGACAATCATCGGCAAAGCCCCGACTTCGGGATTCCCATGAGCATCCTTAATCGAAGGGTTCCAAACACTCTTAGTCAAGAACGACCAAGGATTGATTTTGTTTTGGAAAAAGGTTGCCAGTCCTTTTGATGCAACAAAGAAAAAGATGGCCACCACCACAATCACAATCAAGGTGATACAAAATAGGCTAATCATTTTGCCGCGCCGCTCTAACTTGGCTGAACGCGATTTTTTTAACATCGCTTCTCGAATTGGATCCATCATAATCCTCCTAAAATCTCATCACCGAGCCCATGCATGTCAATAAATGGCGCTCCTTGGCAACGATCCACGTGCTTCGGTGCCGAGCGCCACATTCACAGCGCACTCGGCTGCAAAGTGCCCGTCAAAAAGCTGCCGTTGTGCAGTTATTGCTTGCTAACATGGCCACTGGCATCACGGACGACCTTCATCTGGGTCATCGGGATATAGCCCATTTTCTGCACCAGCTTTTTTTGAATCGGTGATGACATAATATAAGCCAAGAATTGCTTGGTTAGCCCGCGCGGTTGCCCCTTCGTGTACATGTGTTCATACGACCAGATCCGCCACCGGTTGGTTGTCACATTGGTATCAGTCGGCGCAACGCCATCTACCGACAGGCTCTGAACCGTTTTATCGATATAGGAAAAGGCAACGTACGAAATAGCCCCAGGCGTACTGCCGACAATCTGCCTAACCATCCCGGTCGAATCCTGTTCTTGCGCGGCAACCGGCTGCTTGCCTTGAAGCACCCACTTTTCAAATGTTGCGCGGGTACCGGATCCTTGCGCCCGGTTAACCAAGACGATTGGCACATTCTTGCCGCCCAACTGCTTCCAATTGGTGATCTGGCCTAGGAATATCTGTTGCAATTGGGCCATCGTGACATTCTTGACCCCGACGTCCGGGTTAACAATCGGCGCAATGCCAACAACGGCAACTTTATGGTCCACAAGCTTTTTAGCGTTAATACCCGGTTTTTCTTCAGCGAAAAGATCCGAATTGCTAATATCAACAGCCCCTTGCTGGATCTGGCTCAATCCGGTGCCGCTCCCGCCGCCTTGAACGTTAATAAAGACGCCGAGATGTTCCGTCTGATATTGTTCACCTGCTGCTTCAACCAATGGCTGCAACGCACTTGATCCAACTGCGGTGATGGATTCACCTGACTGTTTGCTATTACTGCTGCTGCCGCATGCACTTGCCATAAACGCCAGAAGCATGATCGTAAACAGGGTCACAATTTTTTTCACACGAAATCCTCCATTTCAAGCTCCAACCATCTTATCAGCTGTGTGTAAATGTTCATGCTGTTGAATGTAAAGGTTGTGTAAACATCGACGTTAAGCCGGACGATTATTTTGGCCGACCGGCAATGTTACGGTAAAGGTTGAACCAACCCCAACCTGACTATTAACCGCGACCCGGCCATCCATACTTTTCACCAGCTCGGCTACAATGGCCAAGCCCAAGCCCGTGCCACCGTTGTGCCGGCTGCGCGCTTTATCGACCCGGTAGAAGCGTTCGAAAATACGGGCCTGTTCTTCTTCCGGAATCCCGATTCCCGTATCCGCCACCGCTAACGATAAGTGATCGCCAACGACTTGCGCGGTAACCGTCACGTGACCGGCCAGACGATTGTAAAAGACGGCATTATTCAAAAGATTCCGCACGATCTGGGTAAGCTTACGTTCGTCGGTCACAATCTGTAAGTCGGGTGCAATCGCGACTTCGACCCGGATTTGCTTATCTTTAATCACTTTATCCAGATTGCGTAAGGCATCATCGACCAGCTTTTTGAGCGCAACTGTCGCCTGCACCGCCTGATTGGTTTCCGGCCGGCTCAGTGTCAGAATATCATTGATTAGCTGGGTGAGTCGCTTACTTTCATCGAAAATGATGCCTAAAAATTTATCCAGGGTCGCCGGATCATTTTTAGCCCCGTTTAATAAGGTTTCCGCAAACCCGGCAATCGCGGTAACCGGTGTCTTTAATTCGTGGCTGACATTGCCGACAAAATCCAACTGCATTTTTTCCACCTGGCGAAGATACGTCACATCATATAAAATCACCAATACTTGCAGCCGGCTAATGCCTTGATTCAACGGAATAACGGAGGCGTCCACCGACTTTTGGGTCGCCAAGACGGTCAGTTCCTGATGATGGGTCTTTTCATGGCGGAATGTATGCTCGATCATCCGAGCAAGCGCGTAAGTTTTGACATCGTCGAGATAACTGTGACGCGGTTGGGGAATCTGATGCCCTAAAAGCTGCGACATGGCATGGTTATGCAGAATGACGTCTTTGTTTGTGTCAATCAACATGACGCCTAGAGGTAGGTTGTCGATTAAGCGATCAAAGCTCGACTGGCGCACAGCTACTTTTTCGCGGAGATGCGCCTGTTCAGCGGCGAGCGCATTGATTCGCTGTGCCACAGGTACAAATGGTGACTTCGGCGGCAAAATCACCGGATCGGGTTCCTTTTTTTCGCGGATGCGATCCAGATTGTGGCTCATGACCCGGATGGCTTCCTGATACTGATGTTCAGATCGGAAAAGCCAGAGTAAGATCAACGCAATTAAGGCCGCGAAGATCAGTGTCAGAATCCAAAATTGCTCTGGCGCCGTGGTCCATACGCTTGATTTATACCGGATAACGGCAACCCATTGACCGTGATCCCGAAACAGATAAGCCTGCTCCGTTCGCCCATAAACATTGACTGATGTGACGAAAGCCTTGGCGCGGCGTCCTCGCAACGCATCAGCCATTACCTTCTGTCTGGTGGTCTGAGGATTATCCGGAATGATCGTGATAAAAGCAGCTTCTGATTCAGCCAGCGCCTGGCGATCAACGCCATCATGATCAGACGTCACGTAAGTTCTGGCCACCCGGCGAAGATCACGTGCCTGCTGGTGAACGATTTGTTGATTCACTGTTGTCACAAGCACAAAAAAGCCTGCCAATGATAGCAGACTAATAACAAGTGCACGGCGAAAAACCCGTTTATTCATGTGGTGCCTCCATTTGATAGCCGAATCCCCGAACTGTCTTTAAATAATCCGGATGTTTTGGATCGGTTTCAATCTTATCCCGTAAATGACTGACCTGAATATCGACCATGCGGGTTTCGGCTGGATAATCAAACCCCCAGACGCCATTTAACAAAGCGTCACGAGACAAGGTCTTACCTACTCGCTGGGCAAAATAAACCAGCAACTCAAATTCCTTAGGGGTCAGTTGCAGCCGGTGACCGGCTTTGCTAGCCTTATAGTTTTCCGGATCGATGGTGATTTGGCCAACGGTAATCTGATTGTCGTTACCGGAGCGCGCCGTGGTTTGCGGCTGGCTCTGACTACGCCGTTCGATGGCCTTGATCCGTGCGATGATTTCCCGTGGCGAAAACGGTTTGGTGACATAGTCGTCGGCACCCAGTTCAAGTCCCACAATTTTGTCGGTTTCATTATCCTTCGCTGTCAGGATCATGATGGGGGTCTGAATCTTATCTTCACGAATCTTGCGGGTAACATCCAGTCCGCTCAGGCTTGGTAACATGAGATCGAGGATAATAAAATCAAACGGTTCGCTACGTACCTTGTCTAAGGCTTCTTGCCCATCGGTTGCTGTTTCCACCTGATAGTGTTCGGTTTCTAAATTATATTGCAGCAACGTCAAGATGGCTGGCTCGTCATCAACAATCAAGATCTTCTTCATGCTGTCTCCTCCGGGAATAAAATCATACCAAGTTCATGCGGCGCACCTGAAAAAATAGCAGTTTCGGCAAGACGTAACTCGCCATCTGCCTGTTGAAGCCGCAAGCGACAATAAGTGGGTTCCTTTTGAATGGCATTGTACAATTCGCTGGCGCTATTCACCGCGATGTGGTTACAGGAAAGCACCCGATCTCCGGGTTGCAGATTCATTTGTGCTGCCGGGGTATCAGGCACAACCCCGATTAAAACAACCCCGCGATCAGTGCGCGTCACTGTCAGGTACACCTTATGGCCTTGCCAGAGTAACCCGCTTCCAAGAATAACACTGATACATGCAGGCACGATGGCGCTCGCAACTGCAGGAAGGAACAGTAATCGTGCAGCTACGCCGTAAACAACTAATGCACCGCCTGCCCCAGCAAACCATGGCCAGCTGCGTTGCCAATGCATCTTCGCCCGATCATGCCGTGCCGTAAATGAGGCACCTAAGATCAAAGGCAGGCCGACGATTGCAAATGCTTGAATGATCACAGTCAACACCGGTGAACCGGCAACCTGAGCGGGATCCACCGGTACCAGCAACGGTACCCAGTAAAATTGCCGCAAACGAAACTTCGCACTTTTTCGCTGCCGCCGATCTACCAAAATAACCGGCGATTCAAGTTGGTCGCCACGATTCAGCCGCGCCAACACAGCCTGGGCAAGCCAAAGCAGGCCGATCAAAAGCGCCAAATTAGCTGCTAGCTGCCCATCTGTATCAGAATAATCTGGTTGAATAAACGTGGCCAAACTTGCAAGACCTAGCCACCATGGACTAAACGACCATGCAGACAATATCAAACCAATCACGGTCAAGCCGCTTAATGCCAATAACGCAGCTAAACTGACCTGAAGTCGTGCCAAAACCGAGATGGCGGATACCACAATACCGATCAGGATACCTACCCAAAAAAACCGGGCAATCTCAATATGTTTGGGGTGAATCGCCCGCAAGTACTGGTGGCGTTCACGGCTCGTGCGCCGAACCGCAAACAAAATCGTCAACCCTAAGGCTAGCCAAAACGCCAAACCAACCGGGCTGATAAGTAAGGCAATGATCACTGCCATTCGTAACCCTCCACTATTCACTGTAAACAGTATAGCAGAAATCAACTGCTGCTCCTATAAGGTTTGCGCAATCAGGGACGGCTCAAGTGATACGGAGGCAGTATTGAGGCATATAAAAAGGATCACTCATGTCCAGAGTGATCCTTTTCTTGTCAATTTGACTAAGCGGATTTTTCGTATACTGGTTGATGCCCTAGAACTTCAGGAACCGCCGCATTGAGATGACCGATCCGAGCGCGCCGATGACGATCCCGATGCCGGCTAACATCAAGTCTAACCAGAACAGGAATGGCATATTGGCATACAGTGAATAACCACTGGCGCCGTTAGCCATGCTGAAACTGTGGTAGACAACGGCATAGCCGACATCGACAACGACGATCGGCAGGATTGCCCCGAACAAGCCGGTCCATGCCCCTTCAAGTAAGAACGGCCACCGAATATAGGAATTGGTTGCACCGACTAACCGCATAATTCTGATTTCGTCGGAACGCGATAGAATCGTAATTCGGATGGTGTTGTTGATCAGGAATACGGCAACAAATAGCAGCAGGATTGTAAAGCCAAGTCCCCACTTTTGGGCAAGATCGACAGAATTAAAGAGTTTCTTCGCTGTCCGGCCGCCGTAACTGGCATCAACAACATGATCCAGCTTCTGCGCCTCTTTAGACACAGTTATCGTTGCCTTGGGGCTGGTCGTCTTAACCATATAGACGTCGCTTAACGGATTCTGATCGCCGGAGAACATTCGCCACTGAGATCCGTAACCGCCAATAATCGTATCCAATTCCTGCTGACGGGAACGGTAAGTCACTTTATTGACGTGATCAAGTTTCTTCAGCTTGTTTTTTAACTCATCCCGCTGCTTGACTGTTGTTTTTTTATCAATATAAACCCGCACCTGAACATCATTTTCAACCTGTTGCGAAATATGGTGCAAGTTGAAGATTAATGCCATAAAAATTCCGACAAGTAACAAGGTTACCGTCACGGCACTGACGGCGGCAACTGACATCCAGCCGTTACGCCGTAAGCTGCGCAGAGAATCTTTGACATGGCGGAAAAAGACTTTACTCTTCATTGCCGTATGTGCCTCCTTCTTCGTCACGAACTAAACGACCACCGGCAATTTCAAGCAGCCGGTGTTGCCGTTCATTGACAATATCCTTGTTATGCGTCGCCATAATAACGGTCGTACCGTTGGCATTGATCCGTTCGAGGATATCGACAATTTCATCGGAGGTTTGTGGGTCTAGGTTACCGGTTGGCTCATCGGCAATCAGTACCTTTGGCTTGTTCACAATTGCACGGGCAACTGACACCCGCTGTTGTTCACCACCAGATAATTCATCAGGAAAACGGCGCAACTTCTGCTCCAAGCCAACGAGCCCCAGTACTTCGAGCACCCGGTCTTTGATTTCATCATCCGGCGCTTCGATAACCTGCATCGCATAGGCAACATTTTCATACACGGTCAATCGCGGCAAGAGTTTAAAGTCTTGAAAGACAATGCCGATGTGGCGACGCAAGAATGGTACCTCTGAAGGCTTCATGGTCGAAAAGTCAAAGTTATCAATTTTAATGGTGCCGCTGGTCGGCATCAATTCATGGTATAGCATTTTAACAAGTGTCGATTTTCCGGCACCACTAGGCCCGATGACGTAAACAAACTCACCATCTTGGATCTTAAGGTTCACATCCTTGATGGCGGTGACGCCGTTAGCGTATTGCTTCGTCACGTTTTCCATTTGAATCATGCATTTTGCTCCTTTTTCTAAGCTAGAGACAGTATAACAGGCGATTAAGTCAGCAAGGTTTCAGGCAGATTACAGTTTTAATCCGGATTTTTCTGTGAAAGTTCCCACTGTAAATAAGCGTTGATAAAAGGATTGAGGTCGCCATCCATGACGGCGTTACCGTTGCCGGTTTCGTAATTGGTTCGATGATCCTTGACCATCGTATAGGGATGGAAAACGTAAGACCGAATCTGGGAGCCAAACGCGACATCTTTTTGTTCGCCTTGAATCGCCTTGGCTTTGGCGCGTTTGGCCTCTTCTTCACGCTGATACAACTTGGCTTTTAACATCGCCATCGCGGTCGCTTTGTTTTGGAATTGTGACCGCTGTGCCTGACTTGAGGTGACAATACCAGTTGGAATATGAATCAGTCGAACCGCACTGGAGGTTTTGTTAATATGCTGACCACCGGCACCGCTAGACCGGAACACTTCCATTTTGACGTCTTCCGGGCGAATGTCGACCTGAATTGAATTATCGAGCTCTGGCATCACATCCACGGAGGCAAAACTGGTATGACGACGGCCAGCGGAATCAAACGGTGATATCCGGACTAGCCGATGCACACCTTTTTCGCTTTTAAGCAATCCATAGGCATTTTCACCGTTAATAAGCAGCGTCACGCTTTTGATTCCGGCCTCGTCACCCGGTTGATAATCGGCCACTTCCACCTTGAAACCATTCTGGTCGGCCCAACGTTGATACATGCGCATTAGCATGGAACCCCAGTCTTGCGATTCCGTACCACCAGCTCCGGGATGAATTTCCAAAATAGCATTATTGTGATCATACGGGCCGTTCAAAAGGAGCTGCATTTCGTACTGATCGAGCTTGTCTTGAAGATCCTTAATCTTGGTCTCTTCTTCATGCTGCAGATCCGGATCAGGTTCGTCCTGCAACAGCTCGAGACCAGCTTCAAGATCCTCCAACTCGTTTTCAAGCGCATAAAAACGATCATGCTTTTCCTTCAACGCATTGTTGGCATCAATCACTTTTTGCGCGGCCTCAGAGTCATCCCAAAAGCCCGGCTCAGCCATTTTGCCTTCGTTTTCAGTGATCCGTTCATTCAAGGCATCGAGGTCAAAGTGACCCCCTAAATTGATTTATTTTGGTCCGCATGGCGGCCAAGGTGTTGCGCATAACATTAAGTTCCATGGTCTAAATCCTTTCCCAAATAAGTGAGCGTGAGGTGGCGCGGTTAGAAGCCGGAGTGTAAGTGGCCTTGAGCGTAATGGCCCGGTCTTTGGCCATTACGCTCAAGGTCCTTACACGCAGGCTTCTGCGCCACCGAACGCGTTATGGTGAGCCAGCACGGTTAAAAACCCACTGCTTGACTATCGTTTTTCTACCGCTATCCCCAAAACACCCCAGTACCGCAAGTCAAAATTGCAGTGCCGGGGCGTCTGTTCATTGTTAACGGCGAATATTTTGCCGGATTTCGGCTTTCATGAACAGCCGGGTAACGTCATCGTCAATTGAGGCAATCATTTCTTCAAACATCCGATAGCCTTCTTCTTGATATTCAACTAACGGATTCATTTGACCGTAACCACGCAAGCCAATGGACTGACGTAGCTGATCCATGGCATCAATGTGATCGGTCCAAGCCGAGTCAACAACCCGCAAGATAACAACCTTCTCAAATTCAAGCATCTGGGCGTCATCGCCGAGTTGCTTATTCTTTTGTTTGAAGTTTGTTTCCGCAAGATCTGCCAGCAAACCAATCAGCTCATCCTGTGACTTGCCATCCAGTTCGCTGCGCTTGAATTTCTCCGGATCAACCATGTTCGCGGTGATCCACGCATACAGCGCATCCAGATTCCAGTCTTTCTGCTCGCCTTGCGTGTGGGTCTGAACAATCCGGGTAATCGTACGATTGATCATCGCCATCAAGACTGGCTTCAGCGTCTCGTTTTCATCAATGATCTGCTGCCGCTGCTTGTAGATGACTTCGCGCTGTTCACGCATCACGTCATCGTATTGCAAGGTATTCTTGCGGGTATCGTAGTTGTTCCCTTCAACCCGCTTCTGGGCAGATTCGACTTGCCGGGAAATCATGCGGCTTTGGATGACCTGATCATCATCAGCCACTTTGAATCGATCCAGCATGGCTTTGATGCGTTCAGAACCAAAACGCTTCATCAAATCATCTTCAAGACTCAAATAAAACTGCGTTGAACCCGGATCACCTTGTCGACCGGAACGGCCACGCAACTGGTTGTCAATCCGGCGGCTTTCGTGGCGCTCAGTCCCGATGACAGCAAGGCCGCCTAATTTGGTCACGCCGGGTCCTAATTTAATATCGGTACCACGTCCGGCCATGTTGGTCGCGATCGTAACCGCGCCCCGCTGGCCGGCATTCATGATAATCTCTGCTTCTTTAAAATGGTTTTTCGCATTCAAAACAGTGTGCGGAATTTTGGCTTCATCAAGCTGCTTGCTCAACCGTTCGCTCGATTCAATCGCAACGGTCCCGACCAGAATTGGCTGGCCCTTCTTGTGGCGTTCTTTAATGTCTTCAACAACGGCATTGAACTTGGCATCCAATGTCGGGTAAAGAACATCAGGCGAATCAACCCGAATGACCGGCTTATTGGTCGGCACCGAAATAACTTCCATGTTGTAAATTTCACGGAATTCTTCTTGTTCGGTCTTCGCCGTCCCAGTCATCCCAGCCAGTTTGTTATACATCCGGAAGAAATTCTGATAAGTGATGTTGGCCATCGTCTTATTTTCATCTTGAATCTGAACGCCTTCTTTAGCTTCAATCGCCTGATGCAGGCCATCAGAATAACGCCGGCCTTCCATCGCACGACCCGTAAACTGATCGACAATCAGAACTTCGCCGTTGGAAACCATATAATCGATATCCTTGAGCATAATATAATTAGCGCGCAAGGCTTGATCGATATGATGGGTCAACGCAGTATTTTCCGTGTCATACAAGTTATCCAAGCCAAAGTTCTTTTCGGCTTTGCGGATGCCGCTTTCTGTCAGGGAAATGGTCTTGGTCGGCCAGTCGATCTTGTAATCGGTATCGGCTTTCAGCGTCTTCACAAACCGATCAGCCCGAATATAGAGACCGGTTGTCTTTTCAGCACCACCGGAAATAATCAACGGTGTCCGCGCTTCATCGATCAAGATGGAATCCACCTCATCGACAATGGCAAAATTCAACGGACGCTGAACCATTTGTTCCTTGTAAACAACCATGTTATCCCGCAGGTAATCAAACCCAAGTTCACTGTTGGTTGAATAGGTAATGTCGCAATTGTAGGCTTCACGCTTTTCATCGCTATTCTTGGAGTTGAGATTCAGCCCAACACTCAAGCCAAGCCAGTTATACAACTCGCCCATTTCCGTGGCATCACGGGTGGATAGGTACTCGTTAACCGTGACAACGTGCACGCCTTTACCAGTCAAGGCATTCAAATAAACGGGCATGGTAGCGGTCAAAGTTTTACCTTCACCGGTTTTCATCTCCGCAATATTACCTTCGTGTAACACGATGCCGCCGATAATCTGAACCCGAAACGGAAACAGTCCCAAAACCCGCTTAGCACCTTCGCGAGCAGTTGCAAAGGCTTCTGGTAAAATGTCGTCCAGAGTTTCGCCTGCTGCAAGCCGATCTTTAAATTTCTGGGTATTTGCTTTTAATTGTTCATCAGATAATGCTGCATATTCATCTTCATAGCGCTGAACCTGATCAGCGATTTTGCCGAGGCGACCGATCTCTCGCTTATCGCTTTCGACCCATTTTCTAAGAATATTGGCCATAAATGGATTCCTCTCTGTCGAAACCTCGTGAATCTAACACACTTTAATCATTCTAACATTGATACATTGTAACATCTTAACATTTTCACGGGGAGATTGAAAATACCATGATGACATTTTCGGTTATTTAACTCAGTCGTGATGCCCAGAACATGAATGCCACCAAACTTAATGCCAGCCAATGAAAGCAAATGGTTGCCGCGCTTACCAAACAAAAACAAGACCGCCGGCAAATCAGCAGCCTTGTTTTTGTTTAAAGGGTATTTATTTATTCGTTGGTTTCGATTAGGCCGTAACGTCCATCACGACGCTTGTAAACAATGCTCGTACCATTTGTATCGGCATCTTCGAAAATGAAGAAGTTGTGGCCCAGCATATCCATTTGCAAAATGGCTTCCTGCGAATCCATTGGCTTTAATGAAACTCGCTTTGTCCGTACCACCGTCAGATTATCGTCATCTTCGGCTGGCTTTGGCTCAGCTGGTGCACTGGTGTCAACATCAATTTGGCCGAAGCCTTTTTCACGGGATTTACGATTGATCTTCGTCTTGAACTTGCGAACCTGCCGCTCCAGCTTATCAGTTACAAGATCAATGCTGGCGTATAAATCAGGACTGGTTTCTTCCGCACGCAGGGTCAAAAACGAGAGCGGGATCGTCACTTCGACTTTTGCGGTCTTATCCGGATAAACCTTCAAATTGACGTGCGCCGTCGCAGTGACTGAACCTCCGAAGAACTTGTTCAGTTTGCTAATTCGCTTCTCCACGTAATTTCTGATGGCTTCGGTGACTTCGATGTTTTCGCCACGAACATTGTATGTGAGCATAAAACTTCTCCCCTTTCCTGCGTGTAACCAAATGCTTACACGCTGATTGGCTGGGATAAAACCCTTCCAATCTTCAATTTCATTATACCCGAATGTTGCAGTCAGACACAACAAAAGCCGCAATTCAGCGAATTAATGTCAACGCGTCAATTGTTCCTTTAAAACCGGCTGCCACCAATGCATCGCGTGCATGGTATAAAGTCCGTCCAGTCGTATACAAATCATCGAGCAGTGTGATTTGCCGAACCCGGTTCAACGTCTGTTCCGGCACCAGAACATGAAAACTTTGCGGTGTCTTCAGGCGTTCCTGTCGGGTCTTTTGGGCTTGTGGTCGCTCGGTGGCCGTTTTACGCAACCACGGCCGCAATCGTAAGCAGCCAAATAAACCGAGAATCGGATCAAAGCCACGCAGCTCAAAGTGCTTCGGCTCACTTGGAATCGGCACAAGCGCAGTAGCATGCCGCAAACGCGCCGCGATCAGATCCTGAAACGCCACGTGCAGTCGGTAATCGCCAAGCCCTTTATACTGGTAAATCCACGCTTTCATGCTAGCATCATATGCAAATAACGCCCGATTATGTAAAAGCGTTCCTTGGCGTTCCCACTTGCGACAATCCGAACACAATTGCTCGGTAGGCTGCATCCGCCCGCATCCGGCACAGGTCGCCCCGGTTATCGGGCAAAAGCGACTTAAACAACTGTGGCATAATCTCGGTGCCAGCAGTGGTCCATGCGCAAATAAAGTCGTCAGTTGCAAACTGCGGTCGGTGGGTCGATCACATCCGATGCAACGCATACCATCACCTTCCGTTCATCATCACAATCTGGCGTTTAGCGACCAATAACGCCAGCGTATAGCGATCCGTGAAGAACACGACCGGATCATCTGGGCTGTCCGCCGCCCGTCCGGCACGGCCCGCAATCTGAATCAAAGCCGCAGCCGAGAATTCCCGATCCGCGGCTGCAATCACCCCCACTGCACACTGGGTGACCGTCACCCCTCGTTCTAAAATGGTGGTCGTGACCAAAACATCGAGTTGCCGTTGCCGAAATGCCATGACTTTTTCCGCCCGCTGTGGATCGGTACTGGCTACCCCAGCAGTTTTTAAACCCAGTTGGCGAAGCACGTCGGCGACTTGTTCTGCCCAGCTGATTTTTGGTACGAATAACAGACAAATCCGGTCCGTTGCAAGCACTTGGCGAATCCATGTGATCATGGCAGTCGGAAGTTGGCGTGGCACTTTTTGCAGATTCATCAATCGAATAGTCGGAACAGGTAAGGGATGCCCATGAAATCGGCGAAACAGCCTGCTAACACCCAGACCGTGATGCAGCGCTTTTTTCAATACTCGATCCGGTGTTGCGGTTAAATATGCCACTGATCCGCGGCGTGCCTGCTGAACGGCCTGATGCAACATTGGCGTGCCGTTCATGGGGAACGCATCGACCTCATCAACAACAATCAGGTCAAACGCCTGATAAAATCGCAACAACTGGTGCACCGTCGCCAATAGCAAGTCACTATCGGTCTGATCAAAATGCCCGCCATAGCGTACGGTGATCGGTGTCGTTGCAAATGCTGCCCGAAATCGGGGTGCCAGTTCTCGGATAACATCAATTCGCGGCGAGACGATCGCAACGCGTTGTTGTTGCTGGATCAGTCGCGCCACAGTTGGAAATAGCATCTCGGTTTTCCCTGCACCGGTGACTGCCCAGATGAGATGATCGCGGCCAGTCGTCACACTCGCCATTAACGCATCCGAAGCCGCTTGCTGGTCAGGCGTGAGTGTACCATGCCAAGTCAGTCGACCGTCTCCAACTGGCTGATGTGATTGGTCAAATCGATAAAGGCTATCCCGGTCAGTCAATCGTCCCAGCGTCACGCATTCCGGACAATAGAAGCGGCCATCCGGCAATGCCACGGGCAACTGGCTGCGACACCGCTGACAGCACCAGCGTCCTTTATTTTTAACCAATGCCGGTACCACGGTGGCCTGTGCTATATTAGAGACAGCCAACCGCGCCAGCTCAGGTTGGGTGAGTTGTGCCCCAGCAAGATCCATTTTTATCACCTCAAAAGGAGATTACGCATGACCAAGCCATATCTCACTATTAAAGAAACCGGAAATTACACCCGGATCATCAAAAAATCGCGCTTCATCACCCACTTAGCCCGCATCCAAAGCGAAGATGAAGCCAAAACCATCATTAACCAAATCAGCCACGAAAATGCCAAAGCCAATCACAATGTCTATGCATATGTTCTCGGCGATGAAAGCCAGATTCAGCGGGCAAGCGACAACGGCGAGCCGTCCGGAACCGCCGGAAATCCGACCCTCGAAGGTTTGCTGAACCACGACATCCGCGACGTGGTAGCCGTCACGACCCGCTATTTTGGCGGCATCAAACTTGGTGCCGGCGGTCTGATTCGCGCCTATGCCGGCAACGTCAACAACGCCATTGAAACCATTGGCATTGTGGCGCGCATCAAGCAAAAAACGGTCACATTTCAGATCCCTTACGCCGATCTTGAACCGTTACAACACTTTTTGACCACTCATCACCTCACCATTGCCAAAATTGATTACGGCGTGAAGGTCACCATGACGCTGTACTTGGATGAAGACCAACTAGAGGCTTCATTAGCGTTGATTAATGATTTTCTGAATGGTCAATTTTCACCGACAATCGGCCAGAGTGAGTATCGCGAAGCACCATATCCATTTGCCCAAAATCGGGAATGACGGTCGCGGACAGATTGTAACTCAAAAAATCGTCATCAAGCCAGCGGTCATTCGTATACAAAAAGATCCGCAAGACGAGCTCATCTTGCGGATCTTTTTGACGCGACACTCGGCATCCAAGCACTAGCTTTGGCTCACCGCGTGTTTATTTAGCATATTCAACGGTTCGGGTTTCACGAATCACGGTAACTTTGATGTGACCCGGATACTCTAATTCTTTTTCGATTTCATTGCGAATGTCCCGTGCCAAAATCACACTCTGGTCATCAGAGAGCTTTTCCGGTTGAACAATCACGCGTACTTCGCGACCAGCCTGAATCGCAAAACTGTGATCAACGCCAGCATGACTGTTGGCAATGGCTTCCAGTTTTTCTAAGCGATGCAGGTAATTTTCAAGCGATTCCGACCGTGCGCCTGGGCGAGCGGCGGAAATAGCATCAGCGGCGGCGACCAGCACCGAAATGACACTGGTCGGCTCAACGTCACCATGATGGGATGCAATGGCGTTAATGACCGTCTTTGGTTCCTTGTACTTTGTTGCCAGCTCAACCCCGATTTCAACGTGAGATCCGTCTACCTCGTGATCGAGTGCCTTACCAATATCATGTAATAACCCCGCACGTTTTGCTAAGGTAACATCTTCTCCTAATTCAGCAGCCATGACACCGGCCAGCTTTGCAACCTGAATCGAATGATCCAGAACATTCTGGCCGTAACTTGTCCGAAAATGCAACCGACCCAAAATCTTAATCAGATCAGGATGCATGTTATGAATGCCCACGTCAAAAATGGCTTGTTCACCAATTTCTCGGATACGGTCATCCATTTCTTTGCGTGCTTTATCAACCATTTCTTCAATGCGTGCCGGATGAATCCGACCATCTTGAATGAGCTTCTCCAAAGCGATCCGGGCGATCTCTCGCCGGATCGGATCAAAACCGCTCAAAACGACGGCTTGTGGGGTATCGTCAATAATCAAGTCGATACCCGTCAAAGTCTCAAGCGTCCGAATATTGCGACCTTCACGACCAATAATTCGGCCTTTCATGTCGTCATTAGGCAAGTTCACTACGGTAACCGTTGTTTCTGCAACGATATCCGAAGCACTGCGCTGGATAGCATCCGCGATCAGTACCTTGGCTTTCTTATCCGCAGCTTCCTTAGCTTCATCTTCACTTTCTTTGATCATAACAGCGCGTTCATGCGTCAATTCCGATTGCGTTTCATCAAGGATCTGAGTTCGAGCCTGTTCATGCGTTAACTCGGCAATTCGTTCAAGCTCCGTCTGTTGTTTGCTGATTTCTGAAGAGATATCTTGTTCACGTTCATCTAGCTGTTGCTGCCGCTTGTTCAAATTTGCTTCTCGGTCAGCAAGACTCTGCTCCTTACGATCCAGCGTGTCATCACGCCGATCCAGAGTATCTTCCCGCTGATTCAGTCGATGTTCCGACTTCTGGACTTCCGCCCGCCGATCTTTCAATTCATCTTCAAGTTGGGTTCGATAGCGATGATTCTCATCTTTTGCTTCTAGCAGTTTCTCTTTTTTTAAAGTCGCTGCTTCTTTTTTAGCGGCCTCAATGATACCTTCTGCTGTCTGCGTCGCTCGATCCAAACTGTTCTGGTGGAGCTTCTTTTGAAGTGCAAATCCGATCAATAAACCGACCGCTAAAGCGATGACTGCTGCGAGGGTTATTGAGACCAGTGTTACTGAACTCATCATTTCACCTCCGCATCATCTAAGCGATTCAATCATCTTGTTGATCAAAATCTTTGATGCTTTTTTAAATTATTACACCTCTATCAGTTTACGTGCTGGCAATGAAGGTGTCAACAGGGCAAGAGCATGAGCTGGCGCGTTTAGGAGCTGGAGTGTAAGCGACCTTGGGCGTGATGGCCGGTCTTTGGCCATTGCGACCAAGGTCCTTACACGCAGGCTCCTGCGCTAGCGAACGCGTTTCCATGCAGCATCGGCCAGTAGTTATCTTCTATAACAAGTCACGGATCGGGCTTTGGCCATTTAGGTCCGGGGTCCTTATGTGCAGGTTTCTGGGCCTGTGAACGCGTTTCCGAGCAGTATCGGCCAATCATCGTCCTCTATAACAAATCATGAATCGGGCTTTGGCCATTTAGGCTTGAGGTCCTTACACGTAGATTTCTGCGCCAGCGAGCGCGTTTCGAAACCGGATTGCCCCACACTCCTTATTCCCCCAACCCCAACCTCAAATCAAACAGACACTA
Organism: Lacticaseibacillus casei DSM 20011 = JCM 1134 = ATCC 393; assembly: GCF_000829055.1. Lineage (NCBI taxonomy): Bacteria > Bacillati > Bacillota > Bacilli > Lactobacillales > Lactobacillaceae > Lacticaseibacillus > Lacticaseibacillus casei. The sequence continues at coordinate 814,076 of NZ_AP012544.1, read as the reverse complement.
ACCCAAAAATCGCCGGTTAGTGTCTGTACAACATGAATTTCACTATTCAATTTCCGAATCATTTAACAAGTCGATACTGTCATGAAGCTCGCGCCGATTCATCCGGATCGTCCACTTCAATCACCTGATTTAACGGCATCCCGTAAGCTTCACGCACTTGCCCCTCAATCTTTTTACGCATTTCCTCATGAGTTTCAAGATAAGCCTTGGCATGCTCGCGTCCTTGGCCAATCCGCTCACCTTGATAGGCATACCACGACCCGGACTTTTCAACGATGTCTTTTTCAACCGCCATATCGACTAGTTCACCGCTTTGCGAAATGCCGCGGCCATACATAATGTCCACAATCGCCACTTTAAAAGGCGGTGCCACTTTATTTTTAACGACCTTGATTTTAGTACGATTGCCGACAATTTCAGCACCGTTTTTAACCTGTTCGGAACGGCGGATTTCCAGCCGCACTGTTGCATAAAACTTTAATGCCCGACCACCCGGGGTTATTTCTGGGTTGCCAAAAACGATGCCGACTTTCTCACGAATTTGGTTAATAAAGACGGCAATAGTTTTCGTCTTACTGATGTTGCCAGACAGCTTCCGCAGCGCTTGTGACATCAGTCGCGCCTGTAGGCCAACGTGCGCATCGCCCATATCTCCGTCAATCTCGGCTTGCGGAACCAGCGCGGTCGCATACTTAGGATCCATGGCATTTTCCGCATCAATATACGCGGCGGTTCCGCCATGCTGCTGCACCATTGCCACCGCATGCAAGGCAACGGTGGTTTCCCCGGAGCTTTCAGGACCGTACATCTCAACAATCCGCCCGCGTGGCAACCCACCAACGCCAAGCACTTCGTCAATCGCAAGTGAGCCACTGGAAATGGCCGAAACCCGCGTATCAGCCTTGTCCCCCATTTTCATGATGGCACCTTTGCCAAAATTCTTTTCAATCTTTTTTAGTGCTGTTGCTAACGCTTCTTGTCGTTCTGTGTCTGCCACTTCCTGCCGCCCCCTGTCATTGCTACCTATCCAACTTTTCAATCGTTCTGAAAATTAATCCCGCAAGCTCTTCAATGCGATCATCATGCCGGTCATAACCGCGCGTTTGCGAACATCATTGCGGCCACCGGGAAAATGATAAATCTGTGCAACCGGCACTTGGCCCATCCGCGCCAAGCCGATCCAAACTGTCCCGGCTGGCTGACCTTCCAGTGTGTCGGGCCCGGCCACGCCGGTAAAACTGACTGCAATATCGGCCGCAGCCCGCTGACGGGCATGCTCGGCCATTGCTTTGGCGGTAAATTCACTCACTACCCCATGAGCCGCTAACTCACGCGCATCGATATTCAAAAATGCTGCTTTAGTGGCTAATGCGTACGTCACAAAACCGCCTTTGAAATAATTCGAGACGCCGGGAACATCCCCCAAAGCCGCCTGAAACGCACCGGCTGTCAAGCTCTCTGCTGCCGTTATTTGCTTGTCGGTCGCCGCTAATGCCTTGACCAACTCTTTAGCGAGGCTATTATCATCACCATAACCATAAAAGTAACGTCCCTCGCGATCCATAATGGCACCGATCACCGGTTCCAGTTTGGCTTCAGCATCTGCCTGGGTCTCACCGCTGGCCGTCACTCGAATGGTCACTTCATGATCCTTGATATACGTTGCCAGTGTCGGATTCGTCTGCTTGGCAATTAAATCACCCAAATCCGTCACCAATTGTGATTCACCAACACCAAAGAAGCGCATGACGCGGCTGACAAAAGCTTCATGATGGCCGCTATACTTGGCCAAATGAGGTAATAGCTCATGATCAACCATTGGGATAAATTCCCTAGGCGGACCAGGCAGTAGTACATAGGCATGTTGGTGTTGTTCGACCCAGGCACCGACTGCCAGCCCGACGCGATTAACCAATATATCAGCACCTTGCGGATACATTGCCTGTAACTTATTATTTGGCGTCATCGCCCGTTGCTGTTGTTTAACCCCCGCCGCCAGTTTTGCCATGGCGTCCGCATCTTCAACCAACGGCAAATTCAGATGAGCCGCCAACGTTTGTTTCGTCAGGTCATCTGGTGTGGGTCCTAAACCACCGATCAAAATCACAATGTCACTGCGTTTTTCGGCTAAGCTGATCGCATCAACCAGGCGTTGCACATTGTCACCGACAACCTGTTGATGATAGCTGGCAATGCCTAAAGCGGCCAACTGTTTAGCCATATAGGCGCCATTAGTATTAGTAATCTGTCCCATCAGAATTTCAGTTCCGACAGCAATAATTTCTGCTTGCATATCTTTCCCACCTAACAATAGAGTTCGACTTTAATTCTTTTTTCCCTTTTTCAAATCAAAATTTTCTGGATAAAGGCCATTGCAACGTGACGCATCTCACATTAAAAACGCTGCTATTTGCTTACAATCCATTTTACTACCTGCGATTGCACAAAACAGCCCTTGCCAACAAGACTGTGTGGTCCCCTAACTACCGGCTTACATAGCCCACACTGGCGCAAAAGTCTGCGTACTAAAAAACCCAGATCACCTGACCTGGGTTTTTACCAAACTTATTCATGACTCGAACCAAACGAATCGGCGAATACAGCGCGATTTTTGTAGAAGTATTCCACACCTGAATAAATGGTGAAGAACACGGCGACGTAGAAGAGAATCAACGCGAATGGCACATTGATGTTGTTAAACCACGCGTTGTTTAACATCAGAAAAATGATCGCAAACATCTGGGTGTTGGTTTTAATCTTGCCGGGCCACGCTGCCGCGAGAACTTCGCCTTTATTGGAAAGCAGGAGCCGTAAACCGGTCACGGCCAGTTCCCGCCAAAGAATGATCGCCGTTCCCCATGCCGGAATCTGGCCGGCAGCGGTTAAAAAGATAAAGGCGGTCATGACTAACAGCTTGTCCGCCAATGGATCGGCAAACTTGCCAAAGTTGGTTATCAAGTGTTGACTGCGGGCAATATGACCGTCCGCAAAGTCGGTGAGTGACGCAATGATGAAAATAATCAGTGCGATGAACCAACTGACCGCCACCTTGGTTCCTGCAATGGTCAGATAACCCGCTGGCCAATTAAACGCAAGCAACAACGTGAAAACCGGAATTAGGAAGATCCGGATCAACGTCAACTTGTTTGGAAGATTCATTCTTGGGACCCCTCGCTTTCACTGGTACTGTTTGTGAAGGTGATTGTCCGCACGATGCTGGTTCCGTTTGAAATATCAACGTCTTTGCCATTCAGTTTGATGGTTGTTGCCGTTGCATTACCAGAACGGACTTGGAAGGTTGATGCGTCATCCGGTAGTGAGACTTCTTGCGTATTGCCGGGTGTTAAGGATCCCTGCCAAGTGGTCGTACCATTGACAATCACTGAAACCCATGCCGTTGCTCCCTTAGCCCCTAAAGTAAGCTTGTTGCCGGTAGTCGGCAGATTTTTGAGTGTAACCGCCTGTGTTGCGCCATTAGCAGCCGCGACAGAAATATCGAGTTTACCGCTCTTTTCTTTCTTCTGCTTGGACGCTTTTTCAGATGGCTTGGAGCTGCTTGAAGCGGATGCCTTGCTGGACTTTGAGGACGCTTTTGACGACTTCGATGATTTTGATGACTTTGCGCTACTGCGTTTAGACGAAACCGCAACGCTTTCAGAATCTGCCGGTATCGTCTGCTTCGGTCCTGATTGTGACATCAACATCACAGCATAAATGACAATAACCGCTACCACCACAATCCCTGCCACTGCAATTTGCGGTAAATAACGGCGCAAGCGGTTGACTGGACTGGCTTCTTCAGCACGGGTTGCGCGCGTCTTATTTTCAACCGACTGAGCAGCATATTCTTTTGGCTGCGGTTCCGGAATATCCTGCTGGAACTGCGTTAGGAGCTCATCGCCGTCAAGACCGACCGTATCGGCATATTGTTTGATGAAAGCACGCACATAAAAATCACCTGGCAGCGCATCGAAATGTCCTTCTTCGATGGCAATCAGATAGCGTTTTTGGATTTTGGTGATCTGTTGCAGATCATCAATGGTATAACCCTTTTCAATCCGGGCGTCCCGTAATTTTTGCCCAATTTCATCCATATGTTTTCTTCACCCGCTATTTTTTATTAACCATTTTTAGTATAGCATGAAAAACCATCTGTAAGCCTTAAGAAATCCTTTGTTTGCTAGATGCGCCAGCCACCTGTGACGTAAAGGGTCTGGCCTGTCAGGTAAGCAGCATCTTTGGCAGTCAGCATAGTGACATAGTAACTAATATCCTGCGGGGTCGCAAACCTAGCCGCCGGAATTTCGGCCCGGACCTTGGCTAACGATGACTGATCAAACATCTGCGTATTCATTTTAGTCGACACCGCACCGGGAGCCACAACGTTAACCGTAATGCCAAGGCTTGCCACCTCTTGCGCATAAGCTTTGACAAATGCACTTTGCGCTCCTTTTACCGTGCTATAAGCCACTTCCATCGCCGAACCGGTTCCGCCGTAAACCGAACCGATGAAAATCACCCGGCCATGTCCGGATTGTGCCAGCTTATGTTCCACCTTGGTTAACAGCACCATCGGCGTCAACAAATGCACCCGCATCAACGCCGTCATTTCAGGTACGGTCGTTTCTTTGAAAAGATGATAATAAGTCATCCCGGCAGCAAAAACAACCGCATCAAGGCTGAATAGTTGCGCGGTTAATTTGTCTAAATGCTGATCATCGGTCAGATCATACTGGAGCGGAATAAAGTCCTGCTGCGGATAGGCCGCCTGAAAGGTTTTGACCTGATTCGTTACGATTTTCTCGTGACGATAATAGTGAAGATATAGCGACCAGCCATCTGCCGTCATTTTTGCAGCGACCGCCTGGCCAATATCACCGGAAGCGCCAATAATCAGTGCAGATCTCATGATTGACCCTCCGGAAGCATGGTCAAAACCGTTAAGGCGTCAGATTGGAAAATTTGCGGAATCAATTGTTTGACGTCATCAAAGCTGATGCTGTTCAAAATCTGCGGAAAATCAAACAGTCGTGCCTGGCCAAAACTCAAGGCACTCAATTGATTGGCGACCCCATTCAGGCCATTCAGACCCGCATAATACTGGCCTAACGAAGCTCGCTTAATCAGTTCCACTCGCTCGCTCGTCAAATCAGACTGCGCCGTGGCATGCAGCAAAACCTGTTTAATGGCGACACTCAACGCTTGAGGATCATCCGTATCACCGCCGACAAGCCCGTAACTGAAACTGCGCTGATTGGTAAAGTCAAAATCAAATGAATCATCAATCAGCCCCTGATCATACCATTCCTGGTATAGCTGGGATGAGTCGCCAAATAAAACTTCCAGTAACAATCTGATGGTCAGCTGATACCGCCAGCCTTCCGTTGTCTGCGGGATCGCTACCTGGCCTTTGAAGCCGACTAGCGTTTTCGGCCGACTAACCGGCATTTTCAACTCGCGATAAGGGATAATGTCAGCTGTTTGTAAATCCGCCTCGACGCCGCGCACAATGGGCTGTGGTGCCGGGAAATGCTTCTTTGCCTGATTATCGGCAACAAAATCAATGATTTCAGAGGCATCAATATTGCCGACAATCACCAACGTCATATTGCTAGGTTGGTAAAAAATCCGGTGAATGGTGTACAGCATTTCCGGTGTGATCTGCGCGATGCTGTCTGCAGTTCCTGCCACGTCAACGTGCGCCGGATGATTTGGAAAAAGATTTTCCAACAGCCCGGCATAAACACGCCAGCCGGGATCATCTTGATACATCTGAATTTCCGAGCCGATAATACCCTGTTCTTTGGCGACCGAACTTTCGGAGAAGAACGGTTCTTGAACAAAATCCAGCAAAATCTGCAGATTCTTGGTTAACTGCGTCGTCGCCGAGAACAAGAAACTGGTTTTGGTTGCACTGGTAAACGCATTGGCTGAAGCCCCGGTCTCACCGAAAAGGTCAAATGCATCATGGTCTTCTTTTTCAAAAAGCTTGTGCTCCAGAAAATGCGCGATACCAGCCGGGTAAGTGACCATTTTCTTGCCATCTGGGGCAAACCGCGTATCGATCGCGCCATAGTCTGTGGTCATAATCGCATAACTTTTATGATACGCCGGCCGTGGCACGACCTGCAGCCGCAAACCGTTGGGCAGCTTTGTCGTGACCAAAGTTTCGTCAACATCGCTAAAATATTGCGTCTTCATTCGATGTCCTCCCCAGTCAGAAAATATGTGGCTTGAAGTTGCATGCCGGCTGCTGCTTCCTGAACCGCTTGGCGATCCACCGCTTGAATACGGCGCGCAAAGCTTTCAAAATCTTGAGGCGCATCTGGCACCAACAGCTGATACAGTGCCTGATTGGTTAAAAACCGCGGGCTGTCGTACGTTGCCCGTTGATGATCCAAGATCCCGTCTTTAACCGACTGCAAAAGCTTATCGGAAAAGTCACCATTAACGACCGCTGCCAGTTGCTGCTGAATCAAGTCGGCAACCTGATCATGGGCTTTACCTTCAATCCCGGTTTGAACCAACATCAGGCCACGAAACGCGTCCAACATCGAGCTTGCGTAATAAGCCAAGCTGGCTTTTTCACGCACATTAGTGAATAAAAGCGACAGGCTGGATCCGCCAAATAATTCCTCGGCCACTAGCGCAGCAGTATATTTGGGACCCATCAAATCCGTTGTGATATGGTAAGCCAAGTCAAATTTGGCCTGTTGTGCCACCACGGTTTTCGTCTGGGTCAGCACTTCAGGGTGCGGAGGCAGATCAAAGGCGATTGCCGGCATCGTCCGGGCACGCGCTGCCAGCGGCCAATCAGCAAACAGCTTCTCCACCTGCTGCTCCTGCACATCCCCCAGAACCGTAATAATCACCTGATCCTGACTCATCAGTTGATGATAATAGTCCGTCAAATCTGCCGCCGTCAGCGGAGCTAAATCCTCCCGCGTACCAAAACTCGGAATGGCTTGATCGGGATCAACGCCAAAATACAAGCGTTGCACACCCAATGCGGCCTGTGTCTGGCGATCATCATCCAAACTAGCCAGATAGTGATCCAGATTCTCTTTTTCCCGATCAAAGGTCACCTGATCAAATTGATCATTGTGAAAATTCGGTGCAAAAAGAACCGACCGCAAAAAGGCGACCGCTTGCGGTAACAACGGTTGATCCGTAAACCGATCATCGACCGTGCTCATTGTGACGCCGATCCGGTGCAATCGGCCTTTTCGCGCCACGCCGATACTAAAGTTGGCGCCATACAGTGCCTCTAAATGGGCCGCCATCGCCGCTTGTGTTGGATATTGCTTGCTATTTGTTTCCAATAAACTGGTCAATAAAGTGCGCTTGGTGATCGTCGCGCGCCGCAATGGCGTCAAAAACTGAACATTAATGCGTGTTGTTTTGAATTGGGTCGTTGGCAAAACAATGAGCCAAACTCCCGGCTTGATTTCTTTTTGCATAGTCTCCCTCATGACTGATTAGCATTGGTTGCCGATTCTGGTGTGGCAAAAACTTTTCGGGGTTTACTGCCTTCACTTGGGCCAACGATTTGATTAGCCTCAAGATCATCAATAAGTCGCGCGGCGCGATTATAGCCAATGCGAAAACGCCGTTGCAACATGGATGTCGACGCACTCTGCTGAGCAATGACAAACGCCTTGGCATCATCGTATAACTCGTCTTCGGAATCACCTTGTTGCTCGGTTTCGACACTTTCCGTGGGTGTCATACTTTCAACGTATGCCGGTGAAACCTGATCCGTAATCGCCTTAACGACCCGCTCGACATCAATCGATGGAATAAAGGCACCTTGAATTCGCAATGGCTTTGACGCACCAATTGGCGAAAATAGCATATCTCCGCGCCCAAGCAACTTCTCTGCACCGTTACTATCCAAAATTGTGCGCGAATCAATTCCGCTAGATGTGGCAAACGCAATCCGGGACGGAATGTTGGCCTTCATCAGTCCTGTAATCACATCCACGGAAGGGCGCTGGGTCGCAATGATGACATGAATCCCAGCGGCGCGCGCCATTTGGGCCAGTCGGACAATCGCCGTTTCAATCTCATGACCGGCGACCATCATTAAATCACTCAATTCATCGATAATGACAACGATGTAGGGCATTTTTGTCTGCCCGCTGGCCGGATCGGCGGCAACTTTTTGATTAAATTCCTTCATGTTACGGACACCGGCTGCGGCAAATCGTTGGTATCGCACGTCCATGGCTGTCAAAATTTTATTCAACGCACTTGGCGCTTTTTTAGCTTCAGTGACCACCGGAGTCAACAGATGCGGTACGCCATTATAAACCGACAGTTCAACCCGCTTAGGATCAATCAACATTAAGCGAACATCGGTCGGCTTCGCGCGCATCAGAATGCTGGTTAAAATGACGTTGATCATTACCGACTTACCCGAACCGGTTGCCCCTGCAATCAATAAATGCGGCATTTTAGTCAAATCAAACGTCACGACTTTACCGTTGACATCGCGGCCAAGCGGCAAAACCAGCGGATGGTTCGGTGCTTTGGGTGTTTCGGCCATGACTTCTTTAAAGCCAACGGTCGCAATGTGCTGATTCGGTACTTCAATCCCAATCAATGATTTCCCCGGAATCGGTGCTTCAATTCGGATGTCTTTAGCAGCAAGCGCCAAGGCCAGATCATCGGATAAATTCACAATCTTGGAAACCTTCACGCCGACAGCCGGTTGAATCTCATACTGGGTAATTGACGGACCTAACGTGGCACTTTTGACAGCCACCTTGACACCGAAGCTTTCAAATGTGTCTTTTAATTTGGTTCGATTGGTCTTGATCGCTTGGTATTCAGCACTTTGATCAACTGGCGGCGTCGCGGTTAGCATGTTTAAACTCGGCAGTTGATAATCCGCTGCGGGCATGTCTGAATCTGGATCGTGAACAGCAGCGGGCTTTGGGCTTGGCGCCGAAACATGCGCAGCCGTTGAACTTGGCGGGGTAACCCTTGTCGGTGTCTCGCTCTGTGGTGCTGGCGGTACCGGTGCAGGCCCATTAATCGTAAAGTCATCTGTCCGTTCCGAGGCCGAATCTGCCTGAGTGTCAGCCGATACTGCCGCTGGCTTAGGTTTTGCCGTCGATGTTGTCGGTCGTGCTGCCGCTTTCTTGGCGTGTTCCTTCCTTAAATCAACGAAGCTGCTATGGATTTGAAGTACCCCTCGCTTGCAAGCCTGTCCCAATGCTTGCAACCAGTTAAAAACCTGGTTGGCACCTACCCCCAGAAATACAAGCACGCCAGCAACAACACCAAACCATGCCAGAATCGTTGCACCAAGACTGCTCAACAATGGCGCTAGTAGTGAGAAAAGGCTAGCTCCGAGTAAACCGCCACCAACTTGCGAAGCGGTCGTCATCAGGCCGAAATCATTTTGCAGCAGCCGCCAAGTGGTCAAAAGATAATGGCTGTGAACATTTAAGGTCGCCATCGTGGTTGACGTCAACAAAACCAGCGCGGCAATGAGGACAATCGCCAATCCGACCCACACATGGCGTGCCAGTTTGGGTAAGCGGTCAGCTAAAAGAAACCAAATGCCGGTCACAATCGTTGCGGCACTCACAACTAGGAAACTATCGCCGACAACTAACCGAAAAACATTCGCCAACACTGTTCCAACCATTCCCAGACGGAAAAACGCCAGGCTTGAAAACACTACAAATAGCGCCCCAACCCAGCTCAGGGTGTGCTGCTGTTGTTTAGTCGGTCGCTTTTTGCGCGGACTTCTGCGCCCGCCGCGTTTTTGTGCCATGCTGATACTCCTTCCATTCCTGCTTATTATACACGAGCTGAAGCTGCAATTAAAAAAGGCGGCCACCCAGCCGCCTTTTTTTGCTTCTTTAAGTATCAAACGCCATTAATGCTGGCCGGGTTGTTCATCGCTTGCCCCGAATTGCAGATTAACCCCTTGATCCAAAGCGACCGCTGTCACTTGATAAGTTAACGTTTCAATCGTTTCAACTAACGGCCGACTAAGCTTACCCAGTTCTTCTTGCGGCAACTCATTAGCTTCACCAAAGTAGTCCATCACCTGAACGATCTGGGTAATCTTCCCTGAGATTTCAAAACCGCTATTATCCGGAACAACATCAAACGGGATCATCATCTCAAAAAGATTGCCTTTTTTCAGTTCTTCCTGTCTTTTGGGATCAGACCACTGAATCTGCCGCATCGCAACCTGTAAATCATTCTTAGCCGGGGTGTCTGATTTAACGAGATCATAATGAAATGATTCGACGGTAATTGGGTAACGTTTTGCTTCCATCTTCGCGCCTCCTAAAGGTAAGTTACTTCAGTTTATCATGTTGGTAAGTATGAACGGTTTCCAGTCCGGCAAACTGTTGCTGCCGCAGCGCCTCGTATACTACCAGCGCCGCGCAGTTTGACAGGTTAAGTGCCCGGACATTTTCCGTCATTGGAATCCGCAAGCACTGGTCGGCATGTTGCCGCATGAAGCCCTCTGGCAATCCGGTGGTTTCTTTGCCGAACAAAAAGTAATGATCCACATCAGTATCGGTATAATCGCGATCTGAGTAGGTCTGATCGGCAAACTTAGTGATGAGATACAGGTACCGTGGATCCGCGACTGTGTCCATAAAATCATCCAGGCTGTCGTGATAAATAATCCGCACCTTCGCCCAATAATCCAAGCCAGCGCGACGCAGGTGCTTGTCGTCGGTTTCAAACCCCAACGGCTTAATCAGATGTAGGTAACTATTGGTTGCGGCACAGGTCCGCGCAATATTGCCGGTATTTGCCGGAATCAGCGGTTCAAATAAAACTATGTGATTCGCCATGTTATCGTCCCTTCAACACAAGTGCTTTCAGTGTAGCACACTTGCAGCACACAGTCCGCCCGTATCACCGCAACTTTATAGCCAGCTCCGACGATTTGTGCCCCGCCTTCTCCGTCGTTTCATGGCCCAAAGTGGCAAAACAACGAGAAGCTCTGAGCAAGGCCGTTTTGGGGCAACAAAAAAACGCATTGCTTCGGAGCGCACTCAGCGAAGCGATACGTTAGTGAAGTAATTTATCGCAAACTTTTATCAATTACCCAAAAGCTAGCCCTGATAAAAGCCCGAAATAAATAGCTTAAAAGAATATTAACACCGGCTACCCCCGTTTTCAACCCCTTTACTTGACAAGATGTGCAACGATTAACAGATCGACTTCAATGTGAATGCTCGAAAGCGGATTCGCGAGCATCGCGCGGCGACGTTCAGCCGGCGCCTGCCAAGACAATGGCGTCATCGTCAACAAATCAGCAAACTGATCGGCCGCTAACGGAAAGTCATACGTAATTGGGTGAATCTCTGCTTGGGGAAAAGTCGCCAAAAAGCGATCCAGCACCGGGCGATTGTCGTAAATTGCCTTGGCGGTTCCGGCGTACAACCCGGTCCGCAGTTCTTTGAGGTACCCAGCGCGGGGAATAATTTTCAACAACTGACCGTCTGGCCGCAACACCCGGCGAAATTCTTGATAGTTGCCAGGCGAAAAAATATCGGTGACCGTGTCAAAAGCAGCATCGACAAACGGTAAATGGGCCAAATCAGCCACCGCAAATAAAGCCGGCGTCGCCAAGCTGCCAGCTAAATTAATCGCTGGCGCCGAGATATCAAATCCCACGGCCACCTGCTGCTTTTGCTCTGCCAAGTAAGCTGTCGGCGTGCCTTCTCCACAGCCAACATCCAGTAAGCGTTGATGCGGTTGCAAATGCACTGCCATGGCATCCAAAAATGGCCTAAACAAGCCGGCCGCAAGCATTCGCCGTCTAGCTGCCAACATCGTCGCTGTATATTCGGTTGCGACTTGCTGGCTTAAAAAGTTCACGGTCCCTTTTCGACTAAAATCACGGACATGCCCCTGGGAACATACCAGCGAGTCCTTCTCAATCCGCATCGCGTTGCCGCAAACCGGACAGGCAAAAAGTGGCTCCTGCTGCGCGGCTAATTGAATTTTTGCTTCACGTTTTCTCATTATTTTCCCTTCTGTACATTACTGGCGCTTGTTGTAAACTAAAAGAAAAAAGCCAAGGAGCGTGCCATGCTTTCAATTTATCGCTTTGATGAGAAATCCGGCCAGCTGAATCCGCAATCGCGTATTCGCCCCGGCGTCTGGATTAATGCTGTCAATCCCACACCGGAAGAGCGTCAGCAACTTCAGGATAAAGCCAACCTTTCAGAGGCTTTCCTACTGTACGGACTTGATCCCGATGAAGGTGCCCGTTACGAATTTGATGAGGACAATGACAGCCACCTATTTATTTTTGATATGCCCACCGTCACGCGGGATGCACGCAAAAAAGTCGTTTACAAAACGGGCCCGCTAGCCATCATTATCACCAATATCGCGGTGATCACGATCAATGAAGAGCCTATTCCGCTGCTAAGCCTTTTTTCTGAAGGCAAGATCAGTAACTTTAACCCCGAACACCAAAGCCGTTCCGTGATTCAAATTCTTTATCAAATTTCCATTAGTTACCTGACTTATCTGCGCGACTTGAACAAAGCTCGCGAAGCCATTGAAAGTAAACTTCAACATAACCTGCGTAACGAAGAACTTTATGGGTTGATGGGCATCCAACGTTCCCTGGTTTACTTCATGATGAGTCTTCGGACGGATCGTAATGTTTTGGAACAACTCAAACGAACCAATCCGTTAAATCTCAACGAAGACGATCAGGATTCTTTAGAAGATACCCTTATCGAAAATCAGCAGGCAGTTGAGATGGCGCAAATCAGCAATTCCATCATCAATGAAACCGCTGATACCTACTCGTCAATTATCAACAATAACATGAACGGTGTCATGAAGGTTTTAACTTCCTACTCGATTCTACTGACAATTCCGACGCTGGTCTTCTCTTTTTATGGTATGAACGTCCATTTACCGCTGGCAGATATGAAAGTCAGTTGGACCATCACTATTGCCATCTCCATCGCACTCGCCGTTGTCCTGGCCTTTCAATTTTGGCGCAACAAGTACTTTTAAGCACATCTCACCAAGCCGGCACCGCCGGCTTTTCTTTTTCTTTAGGTAAAATCCGAACATTAAAAAGAAAATGATCTATTTTGATTGACTTTTACATTTGATTCGCGTATCTTAGCACTTGGTGTTTTGAATAACACTAAAAATGCTTAACAATGTTCGGCTTTTGCGAAAGGATGAATCCGATGAACAACGGCATGCAGATTTTTGATTATGAAGACATTCAAATGATTCCCAACAAATGTGTGGTGCGCTCACGCAAAGAGGTTGATACCAGTGTGAAATTCGGCCCACACACCTTTAAGATTCCGGTTGTTCCTGCCAATATGCAGACCATCATTGATGAACCTTTGGCGATCTGGCTGGCCGAACACGATTACTTCTATATTATGCACCGGTTTCAACCGGAACGGCGCATGGATTTTGTCCGTGACATGAAGAAGCGCGGCCTGATTGCTTCAATCAGTGTCGGCGTCAAAGATGAAGAATTTGATTTTATCGAAGCACTGGCAGCTAATGAATTGAGCCCGGACTATATCACCATCGATATTGCCCATGGTCATGCGCAAATTGTGATTGACATGATTCAACATATCAAACACTATCTGCCAAATGCCTTTGTGATTGCCGGCAACGTGGGTACGCCCGAAGCTGTCCGCGAACTCGAAAACGCCGGCGCCGATGCAACTAAAGTCGGGATTGGCCCCGGTAAAGTCTGCATTACCAAATTAAAAACCGGTTTTGGGACCGGCGGCTGGCAGCTGGCTGCCGTTCGCTGGTGCGCAAAAGCCGCCCGTAAACCGATTATCGCTGACGGCGGCATTCGCAACAATGGCGATATTGCCAAGTCCATTCGGTTTGGTGCAACCATGTGCATGATCGGCTCCTTGTTTGCCGGCCATGAGGAAACACCGGGCAAACACGTCACGATTGACGGCAAAGAATACCAGGAATATTACGGTTCCGCATCGGAATATCAAAAAGGTACCCACCATAACGTTGAAGGTAAGAAGATTCTTTTGCCGGTGAAGGGTAAGATCGGTGACACGTTAAAAGAAATGCAGGAAGATCTGCAGTCTGCTGTTTCCTATGCTGGTGGTCGCGACCTTGAAGCCTTAACCAAAGTTGATTACGTGATTGTTAAAAACTCAATTTTTAATGGTGACCAATACTAAAAACCTTACCTTTTGTAAGTATTGCGAGTCGACTGCGGCTGTGCTATGCTAAGTGGGTTGAACTGTTCGAATATAACCGTTAAAAAACAAACCACAAACAAGGAGTGATAGCATACATGGCTAAAAAGTCAAAGATTGCCAAAGAAAAAAAGATTGAAGCGACGATTGCCAAATACGCACCGCTGCGTGCCAAGTATAAGGCTGAGCACAATTATGCCGCATTGCAGGCGTTACCGCGAAATGCGTCCCCTGTTCGTGCCCATAGTCGTGATGAGCTTGATGGTCGGCCGCATGCTTACATGCGTAAATTCAAGATGTCGCGCTTGAACTTCCGCGATTTGGCCCATAAAGGTCAGATCCCCGGCGTTCGCAAGGCATCTTGGTAAAAAAAAGACACCTAGCTGGCTTGTCCCCCAAATCTTGGCGGAGCAAGCCGTGCTAGGTGTTTTTTTATGAGCGCGTTATGGAGAAACCGCTTAGGCTAATCCTGTGTTTCGTACAGCAAGGTCGTACCAACTTTAAAGGTCGGCCGGTGCGTAGGCTTGAGATAAATCGCGTTTTGCATCGGCTTATCTGCAGGTACATCCTGAAACAATAAGGTCACATGCCCGATTGCTTTCAGATTGCTAACGGCCAGTTGCCCGACATAGGTCATCGTAAAGGTTGTCTCGTCAATCGTTATCCGATCGCCTGCTTGAATCGAAAACTGCGCAAGTGATGCGGGGTCAGCAAATTGCTGAATCACGGCGACATCACGTAATGCGTCCGTTGCTTGCGGTCCAAACAAAATAATCATGGGATCCTTAGAGCTCAAGGCATCCTTACCAATTGCCGTTACTGTTGCTTTAAATTGCATATTAAAAGCCTCCGATTGTTTCACGTTTGCCAATCCAGAAATCGGCTAGAGAACGCGTTATAGCCAAAAATAATTATGATTGCATACATATTGGAAAAGCAGCCTTCATTGACCATAGCCTTCCAGTCACGATGCTTCGTATAGTAACCCGCTATTTTCGCTCAGGTCACACTTTATATCATAGCATAAGCAAAGTCAAAACATGCTATACTCAACATAAATTCGAAAGGAGCAATCGGTTCATGAAGCAAAGACTCTTATTAGGCGGTTACACGCGCCATGGCGGTGCCGGTATCTACGCAGGTACGTTTGACGATACTCAAGGACATTTGGCCGCGCCCACCCCACTGATTTCCGATTTAGGCTCACCGACCTACTTAGCTGTATCCGATGACAATATTTTATATGCCGTCGATGTAGAAGGTGATGAAGGCGGGGTTGCCAGCTATGATCTGAATACTAATCCTCCCCGTTTGATCAACCGGGTTTTGGCACCCGGCTCATCACCCGCCCATGTTTCCATCGATGAAAATCGCCAGCTCGTTTATGCCAGTAACTACCACGAAGGCCGCATCAATGTTTATAAAATCAACCGCGACCACAGTCTAACGACAACGGATGAGGTCGTTCATTCAGGCAACGGCCCCCGTCCGGAACAGGACAGTGCGCACGTCCACTTTGCGGCAGTCACACTGGATTTTCAGCGACTCGCAGTTGTAGATCTTGGTAACGACACCTTGACGACCTATGCCGTTAGCGATGCCGGCAAACTCAGCGATCCCGTCGTCTTCCATACCGAACCCGGATTTGGTCCGCGGCATATTGCCTTTAATCACAATCAGCCAATCGCCTATCTGCTTGGTGAGTTATCCAGCAAAGTCAGTGTTTTAAGCTACGACGCCGCTACCGGCAGCTTTGAGCTTATTACAACATTGCCAACCATTCCGGCCGACTATACTGACCACAATGGTGCAGCCGCGATCCGCCTCAGCAGTGACCAGCGTTTTCTTTACATCTCTAACCGCGGTTTCAACAGCTTAACGGTCTTTGCTGTCAGCCCCGACGGCCGCAATTTGACGCAGTTGCAGCAAATCAGCACAGCCGGTGACTTTCCGCGCGACTTTAATTTTGATCTGACTGAACATTACATCCTTGCCGTCAACCAAAATACCAGCAACGGAACCTTATACAGCCGCGATCCGAAAACCGGCACACTCACAGAACAGCAACGCGACATTCCAACACCGGAAGCTGTTAATGTCTTGTTCTTAGCGGATAAGTAGTGGATTTTTTAACTCGCGTGGGACTTGCTTAATTACCACATATGATGAAATCGGTCAGCAAATGCTGGCCGATTTTTTTGACGACATCCCCCGTACCCGTCTTCGAACAACACCACCTACCACAGCCGTCGGATTCTGTAAGATCCCAATAAATTGCGGCTTCAATGTGGCAAGCGGGCTAAAACCTTGTATACTGTTAACATTGAGAATTGGAGGGTTATTATGTTTGATATTATTAAAGCCGTGATTATCGGGATCGTCGAAGGGCTGACGGAATTTCTCCCGATAAGTTCCACCGGCCACATTGACCTGGTTGATCAGGTGGTTAAGTTGTCCCAGGGACGCGAATTCATGAACATGTTTGAATACGTCATTCAGTTCGGTGCGATTTTGGCCGTCATTCTATTATATTTCAATAAGTTGAATCCATTTTCTAAGCCCACTGTTAAGGAACAAAACGCAACTTGGCAGCTGTGGGCAAAAGTCATCATTGCGGTTTTGCCTTCCGTCGTCGTTGGCCTGCCGCTTAACGACTGGATGGATAAACATTTACATACACCACTCGTCGTTGCTACTACTTTGATCGTTTACGGAGTGTTGTTCATCATCGTTGAAAACTACCTTAAAAATAAACCGTCACACATCACGACATTGGCTGACATCACTTACCAAACCGCGCTACTGATCGGTCTTTTCCAGGTTCTGTCAATTGTCCCCGGCACATCCCGCTCCGGCGCAACGATTCTGGGAGCCTTATTAATCGGCACATCCCGCTACGTTGCGACCGAGTTCTCTTTCTTCCTGGCGATTCCGACCATGGTTGGGGTGTCGATTCTAAAAATCGGCAAGTACTTGCTACAAGGCAACGGCTTCACCGGTGAGCAGTGGATGGTCTTGTTAACCGGCTCCGTCGTTTCATTCCTGGTTGCCATCGTCGCCATCAAGTGGCTGCTTAAATTCGTCCAGACGCATGACTTTAAACCCTTTGGCTGGTACCGAATCGCGCTCGGTGCTATCGTGTTGCTTGTGATGTTCCTTTAAAATTGCCATAGGAGGCTAACATGTTACGAGAAGTTGCTGTTGAAAATTATACGCATATTCCCCAGGCCTTAGCTGCCGGCGCCGATCGCATCGAACTTAACGATAATCTAGCGGTAGGCGGCACAACGGTTTCGAAAGGCGTTATGGCGGAAAGTGCAAAATATGTTCACGAACATGGTCGCAGCCTTGTGACCATGATTCGGCCACGGGGCGGAAACTTTGTCTACAATGACACCGAATTAAAGATAATGGAAGCCGACTTGTTTGAAGCCCAGGCACTCGGTGTTGACGGTGTTGCTTTTGGCGCCTTGACCGCAGATGGCCTGATTGACGAAGATGCAATGACCAGTCTGATTGCTGCGAGTGCCGGCATGAGTGTGGTTTTCCATATGGCCTTTGATGCCATCCCCGAAGACCAGCAACCGGCCGCTATCGACTGGCTGGCGGCCCATCATGTTGACCGCATCTTAACGCATGGCGGACCGCTCACGACCCCAATCGAGTCCACTCTGCCCCATTTACAAACGCTGATCGCTCACGCCGCGGATCAAATTACGATTCTTCCCGGCGGCGGCATCACCAGCCAAAATGCTACGGCAATTGCCGACAAGTTAGGCGTTAAGGAGTTACACGGCACTAAGTTAATTCAATTTTAGATCAATCACTTTCACGTCCCGCCTGTGCTAGACGTGACCGAATAAGGCTACACCAAAATCGGTTCTCGGAACAAAAGGCCCACCAACACGCCTTTCGTCTCGGAACCGATTTTTTGATGCATTGATAAACTGCTTCGAACTAGCTCAAACCGGTTTTTCTTTTTAGATAACGCGCGGTATGATACTAGAGGGAAAAATGAAACGAGGGTTACGCATGATGCGAAAAATTTTTATCGGCATAATAGCATTCTTTGGACTTTTGACCTTATCCGGCTGCCAGAAAAAGGCCCAGCCGACTTACCTCAAAACGCCGTATACACAAAATGAATTCGTGATGGGCACGACTTGTACCTTGACGATTTATGATAAAGGCAAAAAATCGGCATTAAAAGACGGTTTTGCCATGATTCATCATGTTGACGATGAAGCGACGCTGACCCGCGGTGGTTCGGTGCTTGATAAAATCAATGACAATGCCGGCATTAAACCGGTCAAAGTGCCAAAAGACTTCATGCCGCTATTGGAGAAAGCTTATTATTTTTCCAAAAACTCAAATGGCAGTTTTGATATGGCGATCGGTGCAGTGACGAATCTGTGGCAAATCGGCTTACCAGGGGCGCGGGTACCAGCGCAAAGCGAGATCGACCAAGCATTACCGCTGGTTAACTGGCGCGATGTTAAGCTTGATTCAAAGAACAACACCGCCTATCTCACCAAAAAAGGTATGCGCCTTGATTTCGGCGGCATTGCGAAAGGCTGGGTGGCTGATAAAGTCCGCGACGTGTTACGCAAAGACGGCGTCACCGCGGCGATTATCGATCTTGGCGGTAACGTGGTGGTCATGGGCCACTCGCCACTTGGGGCCAAACGCGACTGGCATGTGGGCATCCAGGATCCGACTGCCGCGCGCGGCACCGCTGTTGGCACCATTCCGGAAAGTGATGAATCGATCGTCACTGCCGGTACCTACGAGCAATATCTGATTTCCCACGGCCATAAATACATTTACCTTTTTGATCCCAAAACCGGTTATCCTTATGACAATAATCTAGCTTCAGTCACCATTGTTTCCAAAAAAAGCGTGGATGGCGATGCGCTGTCAAACGCCGCTTTTGACAAGGGGCTCAAAGATGGCTTGCAATATATGAATGCTAAAAACGATCAGCACATTCAAGCCATCTTCATTACCAACGACAAAAAGATCTACTTAACCAACGGACTCAAGAAACAATTTAAATTTGATGCTGATTCAGGTTACCACAAAGGTAATTTCTAAAGTTTCGCGCTAAATGCAAATACGTCCAAAGTCGATGACCGTTTAAAGCCGACTTTGGGCGTATTTATATGCAAAAATAGATGAATTTATTAATTGGAAATGTGTAAAATTTTCCCACTCATCCCCGCAGTGGTAACTGCAAACGCTCAGCCAGCCCCGCCATATCCTTTGGCAACGGTGCTTGTAAATCCAGCCACTTCTTTTTCAGTGGCTGCCAAAAGCGCAGATGGGCGCAATGCAACGCCTGCCGTTCAAAGCTGACAGGTTGCCGGCTGTACAAATCGTCCCCAAACAACACGTGCCCGATCGCCGCAAAATGCACCCGAATCTGGTGCGTCCGGCCGGTGTGCAGCGTGACCAACACCGCCGCTGCCTGCGAATTCTGCGCCAGCGTTCGATATTCGGTCACGGATGGCTTGCCAGTCGTGCTCACGATTCGCCGCATATAAAAGCCTTGACTCACCCCAATCGGCAACACGATCCACCCATGGGCAGGCAACGGCGACTTAGCGGTGACAATTGCCACGTATTGCTTCAGGAACCCCTCACTATGCAGTTGTCGATCCAGCAGACTATGCGCCAGACTGTGCTTGGCAAATACCATTAAACCACTGGTATCGCGATCTAACCTAGTGACAACGTGGACCGCCTGACTTTCCGCATGGGTTTTAATCAAATACGCCTTGACCATATTGGCCATACTGTCATTCTTGCGACCAATCGCTGGAATCGACGCCACGCCGGCTGGTTTGTTGACGACTAGATAATCATCATCCTCATAACAAATTGTCAGATCATGCGGGTACGGAACAACACTGTCTGCCGCTTGCTCGGGAGCGGTTTGAACCAGGATTCGGTCGCCCGTGCGAATCCCATACGCGGTATTGCGTTGCCGCTTATTGACAAAAATAAAACCGCCTCGATAGTGGAGCTTTTTGAGTTGGGCACGGGAAAAGCCCTGTTGTTTAAAAAAAGCCCCCAACTTAAGCGGCGGCCCTTCGTAATGCCATTCAAAACGCATTAATGTTTCGCTCCAATAAAAGCATCTTCGACCCGATCCCAAAAATGCATGTGCCGATAACGGGCAAAATGAATCCGCTCTTTGGCAATCTTATAACGAATCTGTTTGATCGTTGGCGGATTGATGACGAACTGATCGACTGTCATCACATAATCATCCCGACCAGTTGGCTCCAGCGTCACCCATTCATCAGGCGCCGTAATGATCGGTGAGCTGAGCGTTCGAAACACCCGATTATTAATCGACGCAATTTCGGTTACCTGAAGCGCGTCCAACCGCGGATGCATGACGGCACCGCCGTTTGATTTGCTGTAAGCTGTCGAACCGGTCGGTGTGGAAACACACAAGCCATCGCCTCGAAAGCTCTCGAAGAAATCGCCTTTAATATAAACTTCTGTCCGCATCGTACCGTTTAATCGCTTCAAAGTTGATTCATTAAGCGCCAGATAATGGGCACTCGTAGCATCCGCATACATGGCACGAACATCCAAAAGCGGATAGCTCACACTTTGTCCGGAATCTTCTTTTAAGGCAATGACAAGGTCTTCAATTTCAAAATCACGCCAATCCGTGTAAAATCCCAGATGACCGGTATGCACGCCAATAAAGCGAATGGTATCCAGTTGGTCAGCGTACCGATGAAAGGCCGACAACAACGTGCCATCACCGCCGATTGTGATGACAACATCGGGGTGCCGTTCATCCAGTTCAAAATGGCCGTTTTTTAACAGTTTAATTAACTTTTGGGCTGCCGTGATGGAGGCAGGTATGCTATTATGAAAAACCGTTACGCGCATCTTATTCATCCTTTTTACTGTCAGGCTTTTTTTCGTCAGTTGTATCGGGATACGGCTATTGTCCCTTGCCATAAACAAATAAATGTTGGGCTTCCTGAATTTCTTCGCGAATATCGGACATTTCCTTATCAAGCATGAAGGAAGCTTCCGCCGCTCGCTTAAGCCGGGCTTTTAACGTGTCCGGAAATTCACCATTGTATTTGTAATTCAGGCTGTGCTCGATCGTTGCCCAAAAATTCATCGACATGGTGCGAATCTGGACCTCGGCTAGAATCTTTTTTTCGCCGTGAATCAGCTGCACCGGATACTCAATCACAACATGGTAGCTGCGATAGCCGGAAGGTTTCACATTGGTCACGTAATCCCGTTCTTCGACGATCTTCATATCTGTCCGTTGACGAAGCAGATCGACCACCTGATAAATGTCTTCCACAAATTGGCACATAATTCGCAGACCAGCAATGTCTTGCATATCCTGTTCCAAAAGCTCATCGCTAATGAACCGGCGACTCTGCTTCTCAATAATCGAACTGACCGGTTTAACCCGTCCCGTCACGAATTCAATGGGCGTATGCTCATTGGCCTGTTGAAATTGTTTACGCATGCCACGAAATTTAATCTTTAATTCCCCGACCGCTTGTTCATATGGCATTAAGAAACTGTCCCAGTCTCTTTGCATTACTGGCCCTCCCATACTAAACTACTAATAATGTGGTATGTCTGTCAGCCAACAAGTCAAAGCTTAATCGTTTGACTTGTTGATAGTTACCGACAGCACTCACTACCACCATTCTATCATATTTTTGGCATGTAACCGGTGCCGTTGCGTTTGGAGGCAACCCATGGCTATTTCCCGCGAACAGGAATTTAAAACTTGTTTAACCAAAACCGCATTCCTGGCGATTTTGAATCATTTTGAGTTTGACCCGGCTTTTTCCCAAATGAACACCTATTATGACACAGCTGACGGCGCTGTCAAAGCGGCATGTCTTGGCTTGCGGATTCGCCAGTTTGCCGACCACGCCGAGCAAACGCTAAAAGTTCCCAACGACAGTCGGCATCGTGATCTTCAGGAAATTACCGATCCGCTCACATCGATGGAAGCGCAAAATTTAATTGAACGGGGTGAGCTTAAGCCCGGCCAGGTCACGCAAGCATTGGCAGCCCGCCACATTGACCCGGCAAACGTCCATCCGCAAACACAAGCCAAAACAATCAGACGACTCGCACATCTGCCGGCTGGCTTGTTAACACTCGATCAGACCTTTTATATCGACCAAACCTCCGATTTTGAATTGGAAATGGAGTATCAAAACCTAGATGAAGCCAAAAAATTCTACGATAACTTGCTACAGAATTTTCACATAAAAAAACAACCTGTCATCAATAAAGTACAACGTGCATATGAGCATGTGCATGATTCACAAGCTAAATAATTGTTACTTGCGCGATTTCTGATAAAGTAAGTGTAGAAATTTGTTGCCAGCACATTGGAGGCCAAGACCGTGTTAGAAATTTTTCTTTTTTTCAATCCGATTGGCAGTATCTGTCTGAGTACAGAACAAAAGCTGCTACACCAACTGGATAAATTCCAACAAGAGGTAAAAGTTCATTTTGTTCCGGTTCTCAATCTGGACATTATTGAACAATTCATGCAGTACGAACAATTAAACGTTCACAGCCTTGCCAAACGAAATCAATTGTTGCGTGCCGCTTATAACCTTGCATTGGATTATAAAGCGGCCCAGTACCAAGGCAATAAGAAGGCACGCATGTTGTTGTTACGATTACAACAACACGCGCCATTGGTTCAGTATCAATACGACGCCGCCTTCGTTGCCAAAATGCTGACGAAATGTCATTTAGATCATGAAATGTTTTACGAGGATCGGCAGCGCACCGAAGTCAAAATGGGGTTTGATTCCGATCAGCGTACTGCCAACCAGATGGGTATTACCCAGACCCCTTCCCTTGTCATTGTGGACACGGATCGCGCCGTTGATGACGGTCATGCTGTCTTAATCGAGCAAATCAGTGACGCCGATCTCATTCCGCAACTCTGTGACCTCATCAGAACAGATCCAGCGCGATTCTTCACTGAACAACCGGAAAATATGGGCGGTCATTTTCGATTCTTTTAAACGCCTCTAACATTGTCACCCACCTTCTCGATTAAACGACCTAGCTTGATAACTGGCAGGTTTCTTAGCTGATCGGTTTCATCTGGCAGCAAACAGTTTAGCTGAATAGTTCTATGGTGTACTTGGGGCCTTGCGATCATGCAAGGTCCTTTTTATATGAGCGTGAGCCAGCCCGGTTAGAAGCCGGAGTGTAAGTGTCCTTGAGTGTGATGGCCCGGGTTTAGGCCATTTAAGCGCTAACCCCCTCATCCGCAATCTTTTCCTGATAAGCGCGTTATGTTGGCCAGCTTCCGATCAATATCCGCAAACCATTGGGGCAATTGACGCCACCGATAACGCGAACCATTAAAACCGATGATACCGGCGTCTTTGATCAGCGCCAGCCAATGAGTATCAAGCACGCTAGCAAGTGTTCCGGCTGGCAATAAGGGCGTCCAAACATCTGGTAACGCGCTTACCCAGAAACGCTGGCTTTGCGCTGCTGTGAAGCTCTTGCCTTCAAATGTCAGTAGCCACTGAATCCGCAACCGTAATTCCGGCACGCCAAAATGCCGCAGCGGATGCGGTTGGTTATGAACCACCCAGGGGCACCTTGCAGATTATGCCGCCTTTCATATGCCAATGCTTGGAGACTCATCCATGGACGAGCGCGCTTTTGCAAGCTTAAAGCGATTTGTCTAGCCTGTCGATAGCCATCAACTGGTTCGGAATGCCATTGTTGGCTTGGCGAGTGGTCATGCGCATAGTGCGTCCAAAGCCGACCTGTTTCTTTTAGCTGTAACCGCGACAAAGTTCCGATCTGTACGTTTAAGTACCACAACGTTAACCGATCATTTTCCAGCGTCAAGAATTTGCGGGCTTGTCTTTTTCCTTGTGAATCGTGGTACCGACGTCCTAAGATCCAACTCACTTGCCAGCCACGGCGATGATACATCGTCGTCCGTTTCTTTAAGTCAGGAATACTCAACGGACTCGCCTGAAATTCCAACACTTTAGGTGGTTGTTGGTGAATCAGAATATCGGCACGCTGGCGGATCGCGGCATCATAGTATTCCAGTGTTGCCGATCGCTCATGCTGACGCAGCCAGGTTGCCAACCAGCTTTTCCCGGCCAGATGTTCGGCACTTTCCGGCTCGCCTTCACCAACTGGTCGCTGTCGATGGGCAAAGTGTGCCGGCAGTACGACGCCATTTTTGATGAACACCCGCTGTTGGCAAGGTGGGCAATGAAAACGACCGCCAGCCAATTGACGGGCCTGCTGATGACTGGTTAATGTGATGCGGCGATTGTTCTCGTCTAACGCTACAAACATCATCTTCACCTCGTCTACAGATTACGCCAACAATCAAAAATGCCTTGTTCTTCCGCTAATCGTCGGTTGGACAGGGCATTTTGGTTACGAGCTATTGAATTAGACACTTTTTGCAAAGTTAAAATGGACACCCAAATTAATTTTTAAAACTGTGAATTGGCGCCGGGATCCGCCCGCCGCGGTTGATGAACTGAGTGGCATCGCCGTCATTGACTGCCATGATCGGAGCGGTACCAAAAAGTCCGCCGAATTCTACCTGCTCACCCACATGTTTGCCTGGCACGGGAATGACGCGAACGGCCGTGGTTTTATTATTGATCATGCCAATCGCTGCCTCATCGGCAATCATGCCGCTAATCGTAGTATCCGGTGTATCACCCGGAACTGCCACCATATCCAGTCCGACCGAGCAAACAGCCGTCATTGCTTCCAACTTTTCCAAACTGATCTGGCCGTTAGCTGCGGCCGTAATCATGTTTGCGTCCTCGGATACCGGAATAAAGGCGCCTGACAAACCGCCGACCCGTTCTGCTGCCATAATGCCGCCTTTTTTCACGGCATCATTAAGCAAAGCAAGCGCCGCCGTTGTTCCCGGTGTGCCAACATGGCTGAGGCCCATCGTCTCTAAAATCTGGGCCACCGAATCGCCTTGAGCTGGCGTTGGTGCGAGACTCAGGTCAACGATATTAAACGGTACTTTTAGCCGCTCAGCCGCCACTTTGCCCACAAACTGTCCCATTCGTGACACTTTAAACGCGGTCTGTTTAATGGTTTCACAAACGCCCTCAAAGCTGGCGTCCGGTTCAGCGGCCAACGCCCGTTGCACGACTCCGGGACCGGAAACCCCAGTATTAATCGCCACATCACCCTCAGAAACACCCCAAAAGGCGCCGGCCATAAACGGATTATCTTCAACGGCATTGCAGAAGATCACCAGTTTCATCGCATTCTGTGGCTTACGAGCAGCGACCTGCTTGACCACCGTACCCATTAGCTTCACGGCATCCATGTTCAAGCCACTACGGGTACTGCCAATATTGACCGAGGCGCAAACCCGTTCTGTCGTTGCCAGCACCTCTGGCAAACTTTTCATCAAAGCGACTTCCGCGTCTGTACTGCCATTTTGAACCAAAGCCGAATAGCCGCCGATTAAGTCGACGCCCAGATCTTTCGCTGCCCGATCCATTGCCTTGGCAACCGGACGAAAATCCAACGTTTGGTCAGCACCTGCCAATAGACTGACCGGTGTCACACTGATACGTTTATTGACAATCGGAATGCCGTACTCATCGCTAATGGCCTCCGCAACCGGAACAAGTTTGGCAGCTTTGCGCATGATTTTGGCATAAACGTGATCGGCCGTTGTCTGTAAATCGCCGGTCACACAATCCAGCAAGGAAATTCCCATCGTGATGGTACGAATATCCAGATTTTCCTCGCTGATCATTTCAATTGTTTCTTTAATCTGTTGCGTTTCCATGACTACTCCCTCATTGAGCTGATTGATGGTGATTAAAGCCGATGCATGGCATCAAAAATTTCTTGGCGGGAAACTTTAATCTCCACACCGATCTTGTCGCCTAAAGCCGTCAGATGCTGCTTAACAGACTTAAAGCTGGCATCATCCGGGATCTTGGCAAGTAGCATCATGGTAAAAGCGCCTCGCATGATGGTTTGTGACACATCCAAAATATTGACGTTCAAGTCGGCCAATGCCGTTGTCACTTGGGCAATAATCCCGACTTTATCAGTTCCAATAACGGTTACGATGACTTGCATGATTTGTCCTCTCTCTAAAAGCTTCATTTTGATTGGTGCTTAAAACGATGTCTCATTTTACCATAATCTGCTTCGCAACTTTGGGAGATCTTCAAGTACTTAGACCTTGGCATCGACAAATTATTTTTTCAATCAAACTATCTTAAGATTCAAGGCAGCACTGAACAAATGCCGTGATAAACTAAATCATGGAGGCAGAAAATGAAAGTCGTTAAATATTTTGCGGCACTGCTTGGCATGGTGCTATTCGCATTCGTGTTAAGTCAGGTGCATCCCGATCACAACGCGCCTTTAACCAATGATACTCGCGCCAACATTTGGGTGCTGAGCGATACCCACTTCATCGCGCCTAGCCTGCACGATGAGCGCACTGCTTACACTGAAATCAAGAAATCCGCCGCGGGCAAAGACATGGACTATCAACCGGTAGCCATTCACGCCTTGGTGCAAAGTGCGCTTAAGGCGCGGCCAACAGCTGTGGTCATCACCGGTGACGTGACGTTTAATGGTGAAAAAGCCAGCGCGGAAAGCTTGATGCGGCGCTTACAGCCACTTGTCGATAATGGGACTAAGGTTTTAATCATTCCGGGCAACCATGACATTTACGACGGCTGGGCACGTGCTTACAAAGGCAAACAGCAACTGATAACAGAGCAAATCAGTCCTCATGACTGGCGACAGATTTTTCATACAAGTTACGCGCAGGCAGCGGCCCAAGATTCGAATAGCCTGAGCTACCGCGTCAATCTGAATCATCAATACCAGTTGTTGTTGCTTGACAGCAATATTTACACGATAGAGCCATCCAATCGCCCGCCTAACACAGGTGGTAAACTCTCGCCGCAAACATTGAGTTGGGTCCGTCAGCAGCTTGCCATTGGCGCTCATGCCCATCGCAAGTCAATCGTTTTTATGCACCACAACCTATACAACCATAATGAGGCTGTGAATGAGGGCTATGTTTTAGACAATAGTGATGCGTTAAAGAAGTTACTGACCAAATATCATGTTCCGCTACTATTTTCTGGTCATATCCACGCCCAGGACATCAGTCGTGATCCGACTGGTCAGTGCGCAACGATTGAAGTCGTCAGCGGGGCTTTTTCAATCAGTCCGGCAAGTTGTGGCATTGTTAGTTTCAGTCCGAATAAAATTACTTATCAGAAAAAAGCTACGGATCTAACGCCTTACCTGACGTCTGCGCAACGAAAAAATCCTGATTTATTGCATTATCAACAATACTTAAAACGTCTCTTCCTTCAAGATGGTGAAGGTTTGGCATATGGTGATTTGATGGACAACGGTGTGACCAATGAACACGATTTAGATGCGGCGGCCAGACTGATGGGGATCCTTAACTGGCGCTTTTTCACGGGTGATGACCACCCAAGCAAAGCTGAACTCAAGCGCCTGCATGCCGACCCGGGTTGGGCTGTCCTCGAACGCTCGCCGATGTTGCGCCGTTATCTTAAAACCATTGTGCAGGACCACAATCTGAATGATCAACATCTTGTCATCAAGCATCCCTAATACTGTTCATCGGCAATGTTTTATTTTCTAAAAAGCAGGCCTTAGCGTCAACGCCAAAAGCGTTACTCTAAGGCCTGCTTTTATCAGTATTGATGAACGACTGGTTTCTTGAGACTAGGATCACAATTGCGGCTGGCTTAAATGCTCTGTTAACCGAGTGATCGCTTTGGTAACAAGTTTCGGATCAGTAGCTAAGTTCAAGCGAATATACGTCGCCGTTTTGGGCGAGAACCATGCACCGTAGTCAACTGCCAAACCACAGATGCCCTCAACAAAGGCTTTGATGTGGTCAGGTGCCACGTATGCACCAATATCAACATAGGCTAAATAAGTCCCTTGAAGATCGGCAACGGTCGCTTTGGGGGCCGCCTGCGCTAAGCCATCCAACAATTGCCGGTAGTTATACCGAACTACCTGAAGGACCTGATCCAGCCACGCAGCGCCATGCCGATAAGCAGCTTCGCCGGCAACTTGGCCCATCAGGCTGGTATCAACTGGATGCAGCTGCTTGATAAAATCGTCATACTTGGCGCGCAGTTCTTCATCCGGAATGATGATATGGGAATTCAGCAACGCAGTAAGATTGAACGTTTTCGAAGGGGCATTCAACACCACGAGATTTTGGCGGGCTTTGCCTTCCGCCACCTGCAAGGCTGACCTAAATTTAGGGCCGCTGACTTCAAGGTCGCCATGGATTTCATCAGAAACCACCGTGATATCATGCTGACTGGTAATCGCAAACAGCCGAGTTAATTCGTCCCGCGTCCAAATCCTACCGACCGGATTATGCGGCGAACACAGAATCATCGCTTTAATGTGGGTTGTTGCCAGTGTCTTTTCCAGTTGATCGAAATCCATTCGCCAGCCATCGGCAGTTAATTTCAGATCAACCGAAACCACGCGGCGTCCGAGGTCTTTGATCGCATTCATGAATGGATAATAAACTGGCTGCATGATTAAAACCGGATCGCCGGGGTCGGTCAGCCAGTTGACCATGGCATATAACGACTTCACCACGCCGACGCCAAACCGCATCCATTCCGGTTCGACTGTCACGCCATGGCGCTCTTTTTGCCAATTAATGAACGCATCATAATACGATTGTGGGCGGATGGAATAACCAAACGTCCCTTCTTGCACACGGGCGGTTAGTGCATCCAAAACCGCTTGCGGCGCCTTGAACTCCGTATCGGCAATCCACATTGGCAACAAATCATCCCGGCCAAATTCATCTTTTAAGCCATCCCACTTGACGGCGTTACTATTTCGCCGATCAACCAAATGTGCATCAACAAAGGCTGCAACGTCAGCTGGCAATTCTTCCATCAACGATCCCTGCTTTCTTGCTTTTGTTGCCATTGTACGCATCCTGTCAGGGTGTGTCCACCACGGTCAGACCGAATTCTTGCTATCGACTTACAGCTAATGCACTTAAGCAAGAACCTGTTTCAACGCCGGCTCAATGGCTTCAGGCGTTGTTTTCGGTGCAAAACGTTTTACAACTCGGCCATCGCGATCCACAAGAAACTTCGTGAAGTTCCATTTGATCGACTTCCCCAATTCACCAGGCGCTTCGGTTTTAAGGTATTTGAAAAGTGGGGCCGTGTGCGCACCGTTAACTTTGATAAGCTGATGCATCGGAAAACTGACCCCATACTTCATTCGGCACGCCTCCGCCGCTGCATGACCGTCCGCCAACTCCTGTTTGAATTGATCAGAAGGGAAACCCAAGATGACTAGTCCTTGATCTTTGTACTTTTTATACAGTTTTTCCAAACCGTCAAATTGTGGCGCAAACCCGCATTTAGTCGCCGTATTCACGATCAGCAACGGTTGCCCCTTATATTTGCTTAATGAATACGCTGCGCCATCTTCCAAAGTTGCATCGAAATCATAAATTGACATAGTTGGTCCGCCTTTCTTAATCAAAGTTGATGCCTTATACTAACACTTTTGGCGAAACAAACGGTACCGAAAAAATTCTTAAAACTTTCGCTTGCGTGGCCTACGCGCTTCCGCTATAATCATTTATGTTGTTGCCGCGATGGCGGAACTGGCAGACGCGCAGTGTTCAGGTCGCTGTGGGATTTATTCCCGTGCAGGTTCGATTCCTGTTCGCGGCATTATAAATACTCACTTTCTTGAGTATTCAATGTCCGGGCAACATACAATTGGTCTTCCCAAGATGATTGGGAGGGCTTTTTTTATTTTAACACCGCATTGCCCCTGCACAACCCCCGTGCTAACCTTAAAAGATGGAGGCGAACCAATGACACATAAGACGCACCGCGCATTTGGCTGCTATGGGATTGCAACCATTGATCAACGCTTGATCGTCATTCGTAAAAATGGCGGCCCTTACATCCACCGCTTTGACCTTCCCGGCGGCAGCTTAGACGGACCCGAGCCTCTCGAACATGATGTTTTGCGGGAGTTCAACGAAGAAACGGGGCTCACCGCCACAATTGATCGTCAGTTGGGCGCTACCAGTTTTGTTTATCCTTGGCGGTATGAGCACTGGACCATTAATCAACATATTTGCGTTTTCTACACACTCACGATCACCGGTGGTCAATTAGCTAAAACCGTACCGCAATTCATCGGTCAGGATTCACTTGGCGCACAGGCCGTCCCACTGGAAAAATTAACTTGGGATAATGCTTCGCCACTGGTCATGTTTGCAAAAAGCTTTTTACAAACCGGCCAGGCGGATTTAACCACCAAAACATTTAGTGAATGGACCGTGCTGAAGGAGGCACCTGCTTTATGAAACAATTAACGGAACAGTTAGCGCAGGCAGTCGTGCGGCCGCGGCAACGCAATACTTACAAAGGTAGTTTTGGCAAAATCCTTATTGTCGGGGGCAACGCCCAATTCGGGGGTGCCGCGATCATGAGTGCCAGTGCGGCGGTTTATGCTGGTGCCGGACTGATCAGTGTGGCGACCGATCCGGTCAACCGCAGCGCCTTGCACGCCCGCTTGCCTGAAGCCATGATTCTCGATGCTGCCTCATCTGCCCTAGAAACGGCTATTCGTCAAGCCACGGTAATTGTCGTCGGTCCGGGATTGGGAACCGATAACGCTGCCTTGGCGATTTTAAAGCGAGTCTTTGCGGCAGTTGAACAGACGCAGGTTCTAATCATTGATGGTTCTGCCATTACCCTTGTGGCTGCGCATCATCTCGACTACCCGAACGCGCAGCTCATTTGGACGCCTCACCAGGTTGAATGGCAGCGATTGTCTGGCCTCGCACTCCCCGACCAAACTGTCACCGCCAGTCAACAGGCAGCCAGACGCATCCCTGGCATCGTTGTGGCCAAAAGTTCCCAGACGCATGTTTTTGTTGGCGATGACGTTTACGAAAATATGGCCGGTGGTCCGGCAATGGCCACAGGCGGCTCTGGCGACACGCTAACCGGCATCATTGCTGCGTTTGCGGGTCAATTTCAGCCACTGAAGCAAGCGGTGTTGGCAGCCGTATTCGTCCACTCACACGTCGCTGATATTGTCGCTATGAATAGCTACGTGGCATTACCCACGATGGTGATTCGGGAGCTGCCTGCCTATCTGAAACAATTGTCTGAATCTTAAAAAGCTTGCCAACCAGTTCCGGGCATTTCCTTCATATAATTAGGCAAGTCAGATTAAAAGCGGCGGCAAGAGCAGATTTTTCCACTCTTGCCGCCGCTTTTTATTAACGCCAGCTTATTTATGCTCCAAACCAATCTAGCCGTTATTGGGATATCTGTGCCAACTGTGCCCGTTCTTCATCCGTCAACGCGCGATAGTCGCCAGCTGCCATATTTTCCGGTAAACGCAGCGGTCCCATCGCTATGCGGGTCAAAGCCAGCACCTCATTATCGACCGCCAGCAGCATCCGCTTGATTTGATGATACTTACCTTCCGTGATCGTCATTTGGATCACTTTATTGTCAGTTGCCGGCACCACCGTTACTTCTGCCGGAGCTGTCGTAAAATCCTCTAAAACCACGCCTTGTTCTAATTGGCGCTTCATGTCATCAGTGAGCGCTTTTGCCAGTGTAGCCGTATAGGTTTTGGCAACGTGATGATTCGGCGCCAAGAGTCGATGCCCTAAATTGCCGTCGGTGGTCAGTAATAATAGTCCCGTCGTGTCTTTATCCAACCGGCCAACCGGGTATAAACCAGGCCGGTAATCATGCGGCCGAATCAAATCAAGAACAGTCGGTTGTACCGGATCCTCGGTTGCTGTAATGACCCCTGCCGGCTTATTCATCAAATAATCGACTTCAAGTGGCCCATCGGCTTGAGCATCGTTCACTTCCACTGCAACGCCCGGTAAAATATTGTAGCCCGGATCCGTTACGAGTTCCCCGGCAACCCGAACGCGTTTATCACGAATGAGCGCCTTGACTTCTTTTCGACTGCCAAATTGCAAATGACTTAAATACTTATCTAATCGCATAACATCACCGAATGTGTAAAATTTCGCGTAACCGACTGACTCGTTCGCCAATAATCATATCTGCCAAGCGCGTTTTTAAAATTAAATAACCATAAATCAGTACCCCGACACCAACCGCTACCAACAAAACCAAAGCAGCGCCAAACTGACTTTGCGGGTTGATGATCATGCCGGAAAGGTTCACGATCAGGTAGCAAACGGCGCACATGATCAATGAAAACGCCAGAATACCGATACCGCGACGAATCGTTTGACGCACGTGAATATTGTACATCCGATTCGTCGAATACAGCATCAACAGGCTTGATACCGTCATGCCAAGCATCGTTGCGATAAT
This sequence comes from Lacticaseibacillus casei DSM 20011 = JCM 1134 = ATCC 393, assembly GCF_000829055.1. Lineage (NCBI taxonomy): Bacteria > Bacillati > Bacillota > Bacilli > Lactobacillales > Lactobacillaceae > Lacticaseibacillus > Lacticaseibacillus casei. Next base: position 781,405 of record NZ_AP012544.1, on the reverse strand, counting down.
CGGCCCATAGACATCGAAAAAGAAAATCATCGGCCACTGCGCGATAACTTTGACCGCCATCCCCACTAACATTTCCTGAATCGCCAGACGATTGTTGAACAGGCCCTGAAGAATCGCAGCTAACACCGTAAATAGGCCCAGTAAAATTGCTAAAATTGATGACCACTGTAATAGCCTGATGCCCAACCAATCCATATCACGATAAAACAAAACATATAAGGGACGCGCAACCGCCACCATCCCAAAGGCTGAAGGAATCATCACAATAAAGAACAGCTGTAAGGTGTTCGTGATTTGCCGCGCCAACCCCGCAACATCACCACGCGTTTTGGCACCGGCCAGCAAGGGCACAACGGTAATGGCCATGGCAACCGCCAAGCTAACAATAATCATAATCAACTTATTCGCATTACCGGCAAATAAGGCATAGAACCGATCCAGCTGATCCTCACTTACGCGATAAAAAGCCTTCATCATCGGGTTAAACGTATATTGATCGATGATGTAGTAAATGTTAATCGTCGAATCCATGATGATGAATGGAATTGCCTGACGCACCACATCCAACAAAATCTCGTTGACGCTGATGTTCAGAGCCTGTTTACTTTGCGCCTCTAACGCATCTAAGCGCGGCTTTTGCTGAACAAAATACACAACCAATAGACCGAGTCCAAAAACTGCGCCAATAAACGCCGCAAACGTTGAATGAACCACCGCATCTAAGTAATGATGATTGCCGGCAACCATAATCGCATACGTCATCACCAGCATATACAAAATTCGGGCGACCTGTTCAACAAACTGGCTGATCGCGCTTGGTGCCATTTCATTGTACCCTTGGAAAAAGCCGCGAATCAGACTCAACGATGGGATTAGCAGCAACGGCCACGCCAACGACCGGAAAACCGGGATCATCCGCGCATCCCCTGCCGCTAATAACGGTGCCAAAAGCCACATCGCACCGCAAGACAAAACACCCATAAGCAGCATGGCGATTGTTCCATGATAAAAGAGCCGCATGCCCGTTTTATACTCGCCCATCGCGTTGTACCGGGCAACTTGCTTGGAAACCGCCCCTGGAACACCCGCGGTTGAAATAATCAAAAACAGACTATAAATCTGATAGCCCTTGGTAAATAAGGCATTTGCCGTTAGAAAAGCTGCACCGAGCCAAATACGCCACGGAATGACATAGATGGCTCCTAAAATCCGTGAAAAAACACTGCCGGCAGTCATCCACGCCGAACCGCGGATCATTTTTTCCTTGTCTGAACGTGGCGGCTGATTGCCGCTGCCCAGCAAATTTTCCATGATAAGCTCCTGTCGTGTTGCGTAATCCTTTATATTTTAGGCAATCCACGCCTCACTTGCAATCTTTCCCGGATTTCTTTGGTGAATCAAAAGAAAACTTTGATAATTCTGGATAAGGCAATTATTAATATGATACCACGCCAAAGGAGGTTTAAAGACCGACTTGGCGTAATAGTCTAGGATAGTCTGGAATGACGGGCTTTGCTTGGGGGGTTAACTTGTGTTTATAGTTGTTAGGGGGCTGGTTGATGCTCGCCATAACGCGCTCGACAGCGCAGAAGCCTTGCGTGTAAGGGCCTTGGACGCAATGGCCATCACGCCCAAGGCCACTTACACTCCGGCTTCTAACCGCGCTGACTCGCGCTCAAAAAAATCAGTCCCATCGACCCTCTCAGTCTTTGGCACCGATTTTGTTTCGCTGGAACCTAACGTTGAATGGTTGTCGTAAGATCTTGACGTCACGGATCTTCAATAACTCGCAATATCATCTCGTTACTTGGCCACGATGTTGATGATTTTTCTTGGAACCACGATGATCTTTTTAATATCCTTACCGGCCGTGAACTTCTGAACGTTTTCATTGGCCAGTGCAGCTTGCTTGATATCGTCGTCGGATTCGTCGACATTGGCAGTAACGGAGCCGCGGAGCTTGCCGTTGACTTGGACCATCATGTCGTACGTATCGGTCTTGAGCTTGCTTTCATCGTAAGTCGGCCATGGCGCGTATGTCAGGCTGTGATCGTGACCGAGCCGCGACCAGATTTCTTCCATCAAGTGCGGGGCGATCGGCGCGAGCATTTTGACAAAACCTTCGACATATTCAAGCGGCAAATCATCGTCTTTACGTGCCGAATTGATGAAGACCATCATTTGAGAAATCGCAGTGTTAAAATGCAAGGCTTCGTAGTCTTCGGTTACCTTTTTAACGGTTTCGTTGTAAACCTTGTCCAAACGGCCGTCATTGATGGTTGTGATGCGATCACGCAGTTTGCCTTCGTCATCGATAAAGGCACTCCAGACACGATCCAGGAACTTGCGCGCACCGGCCAAGCCCTTTGTGGACCACGCGATGCCGGCATCCAGCGGGCCCATGAACATCTCATAGAGGCGCAGCGTGTCGGCACCATATTCGTCGACCACATCGTCAGGGTTGACGACATTGCCTTTGGATTTACTCATTTTTTCATGATTGTCGCCCAGAATCATGCCTTGGTTATACAGGCGCTGGAATGGCTCTTTATTCGGAATCGCGCCAATATCATAAAGGAACAGGTTCCAGAAGCGCGCGTACAAAAGATGCAGGACGGCGTGTTCAGCGCCGCCAATATAAAGATCAACCGGCATCCACTGCTTGAGCTTGTCGTAATCGGCAAGTGCTTCTTTATTGTGCGGATCGACAAAGCGCAGGAAATACCATGAAGAACCGGCCCATTGCGGCATCGTGTTGGTTTCCCGCTTGCCTTTGCGCCCGTTTTTGTCGACAACATTGACCCAATCTGTCAAATTGGCCAATGGACTTTCACCAGTCCCGCTTGGCTTGATATCGACTTCTTCAGGCAATACCAGTGGCAGTTCATCTTCCGGTACCAGTGTGGTTTCGCCGTCTTCCCAATGAATCACCGGAATCGGCTCGCCCCAATACCGTTGACGGGAAAAGACCCAGTCACGCAACTTATAATTGACTTTGGCGTGACCAATGCCTTTATCTTCCAGCCAGCTGATCATCCGATCGATAGCGTCCTGCTCGTTTAAACCATCCAAAAATTCGGAATTGATGTGGACCCCATCGCCAGTGTAGGCTGCCTCATCAATATTGCCACCTTCGATAACCGGCTTGATTTCGATCCCAAACTTTTTGGCGAAAGCATAGTCACGATCATCATGCGCCGGTACCGCCATGATTGCCCCAGTACCATACGTCGCCAGGACATAATCCGAGATCCAGATTGGTAGTTTTTCGCCATTAACCGGATTGGTAGCATAAGCACCGGTCCAGACACCGGTTTTTTCTTTGTCCAGTGCGGTTCGATCCAGATCAGACTTATGCGCAGCTTCCTCCACATAGGCATCGACAACTGCCTGCTGTTCTGGTGTCGTAATCTTTTCAACCAATTCGTGTTCGGGCGCCATCACCACATAGGTCGCGCCAAAAAGGGTGTCCGGACGCGTTGTGAACACGTCGAATTTTTCCTGACTGTCGGTGACTGCAAAGGTAATCTGCGCACCGGTGGATTTGCCGATCCAGTTGCGTTGCATCTGTTTGATCGATTCCGGCCAGTCTAGGTCATCGAGATCAGCAAGTAGCTTATCCGCATACGCCGTAATCTTCAGCATCCACTGCCGCATTGGTTTGCGAATGACCGGAAAGCCGCCGCGTTCGGTTTTGCCATCGATAACTTCCTCATTGGCCACAACTGTTCCTAAGTCCGGACTCCAGTTAACCGGCACTTCGGCTTCATAGGCCAACCCATGTTTATACAACTGTTCAAAAATCCATTGCGTCCACTTGTAGTAATTTGGATCTGTCGTATTGATTTCGCGATTCCAGTCGTATGAAAAGCCAAGACTATTAATTTGACGCTTAAATGTTTCAATGTTTTGCTTGGTGAAGGTACGCGGATTGTGTCCGGTATTCAAGGCATATTGCTCAGCCGGCAAACCGAATGCGTCCCAGCCCATCGGATGCAACACGTTGAAGCCCTGCATCCGTTTCATCCGTGCAGCAATATCCGTTGCCGTATACCCTTCCGGATGTCCAACGTGCAGGCCTTGACCTGACGGATATGGGAACATGTCTAACGCATAAAAATTCGGTTTTTTCGGATCAGTCGTGGTATTAAACTCGTTATGTTCTGCCCAATAACGTTGCCACTTCTTATCGATCTTATGATGATCGTATGCCATTTCTTTACCTCCTGATTATTTTGTGAACACGTTACAACGTGAACTGGTTCACTAATTTTTCAAACAAAAAACCGCCCTATCTTCATTAGGACGGCTCAGCCGCGGTACCACCTAAGTTCTGTTTGCACAGCGCTCAAAGGAGATAACGGTCCGACCGGCTGCGATTACTGGCTTCACCGCAGCAACTTCAAAGGCCAGTTCAGTCTTAGCATCGTCAGGCTCGCACCACCGCCTGCTCTCTGATCCCCGCATCGACTTACTACTCCTTTGTTCGTTTGATTATTGCGTCAATCATAGCAAAAACCTTAGATGTGTTCAATGGTCATTATGCTATTCTATTTATATTAGGCATTTTCTTAGCGCATTCGTTACAGTCGATTGTGCTTATTTTGGGAGGTTTGTTTTGGCACAACGTCGTTCACTACCACTTTATCTATCAGGATCTGCATTAATCATTTTCATCACCTTACTAGTCGGCATTGTTAACAACGCAAACTGGATTCATACGGTCGATCAGCGCGTTATCGCCTTTGTGACCCACTTTCACGCAGCAACGCTTAAACCGCTGCTTCTCGTCATTACCGAATTAGGAAACCCCAGCATTTTAATTGTTTTAACCATGGTCTTGGCGGCAGGGCTTTTACTTTGCCGTTATCGGAGTGCAGCCGTGTTTACAGCCAGCGTTGGCGCCATCATGGGGGTGCTCAATGTCAGCATCAAATATCTGATCCAACGGCCGCGGCCGTTCATCGCCGATCCGCAAATTCGCGCCTTAGTCAAAGCCAGCGGATTCAGTTTCCCCAGCGGGCATTCCAGTGGCACCATGATGTTTTATGGCACGATTATTCTTTTGGCATGGACATTGCTCAAACATCCGACCGGCAAATGGCTGATCACGATCCTGTCAGTCTTGATGATCGGCTTGACCGGCTATTCACGCATCTTTGTCCGTGTCCACTATCCGACCGATGTCTTTGCCGGCTTTTCGTTGGGATTCGCCTTGTTAATGCTGAGTTGGTGGTTTTTCAATCCCTACTTATCTCGCCAGCATCAACGTAAGCAAAAAGCAGATCGCTGAGAGAAAACTCGCCATCTGCTTTTTTAATGCCTTGAGTTGACTATTGTGCGTGCGTCACTGCACCACATACATTGTCATTAACTATTTATGTGCCTGCACATCCTGCACGGCTTGCTGGATCAGCTCTTGTTGCACGGCTTTTTGAGCCTGCTTCATTAGCGTGGTCTGATCGGTCGCCAACTTAGGATTGGCTTTGATCAGTTCTGCTGCTTTGGCTTTCACCTTTGTCGCCAAGGCGGCTTTTTGCTGCGCAGTTGGGTGCTGCAACGCTTTTAACTTGGTGCTGAGCTGTTTGGCCTGCGTCGTGGTCAAAACGAACCAGCTTTTGGGAATGGCGAGCTGGTTATGCTGAGAGACGAACTGGCCGGTGCCTTCATGGTTGAATAGCGCACCATAAAAGCCATTTTGATATTCCCACCGCGTCGTCTTACTAGTCAAGGAAGCCGTCGTATCAGAAGTTTTAACAACCTTGTTACGCACGGCCAGGTCAGCTTTGGTATGCACGGCCTTTTTCTTAGGATCCGTTTTGTAAATATAAACGGCATGTTTGCCGGCAGTCCCCGCGGTTTGCTTCAAAAGCATCGGCATTTGCGCATTAGGCGATGCAGTATAAATAGTCTGCTCGTCGGTCGTTGTCCGCTTAACCATCCCAAAATGGGTATTATCATGCAGCGTGATGAGCAACAAACTGCCCACGACGCCGATACCAAACACAATGATCAATGCGGTGCGTTTAAGCGAACGGTGCATCATGATGAAACTAAGATAAAGGCCAACGACCATCAACCCTAAAAACCAAAGAATCATGCCTTCACCTTCTTTTCATCTTTAATCGTCACTTCTTGCGACATAGCGTGACTATTCAGGAAGAATGTCAGAATCCAGCCGACAAGACTAAACCCGACTGCCAGTAAAAAGGCCGCGTGATAACCGTTGAGTGTAGCATTGAAAAAGTCTTGCTTATACTGCAGCGGATTACTTTTTACCAGGCTGGCTGCCGGTTTAGTGAGATTGGTGACGTTTGACAGGACTGAGATCAAAACCGCCGTCGTCATCGAAGTCGCAACCTGTCGTACCGTGTTGTTCACCGCCGTGCCATGGCGAATCATGTCAGGCGTCAACGCATTCATCCCATTGGTCGTCAATGGCATCATGACCATTGAAATCCCAAACATCCGTACCGCATAAATCACTGTAATGAAGATTGACGGGGTGTTTGTCGTCAAGAAGAAATATGGCAGTGTCGCAATCGTGAGGAGAAAAAGCCCCAATTGCGCCAACCGTTTGGCACCGATACGGTCGAACACTTGGCCGGTAACAGGGCTCATGACCGCAATCAAAAGTGCCCCCGGCAGCAGTGTCAAGCCAGATTCTAGCGCACTTTTACCGTGAATAATCTGTAAATATAGTGGAAGAATCATTTCAACACCGACCATCGCCATGTTGGCAATCGTCCCCAAAACAGTTGACAGCGCAAAGATTTTACTCTTAAACACCCGCAGCTCGACAAAGGGCTCTTTTAAATGCAGCTGCCGATAGCCAAAAATCACGATGAAAATCAGCCCCACGGCAATTGAACCAAGCACCATCGGATCACCCCAGCCATCGTTCCCGACTTCGGAGAATCCGTATAGCAAGGCACCAAAGCCAATGGACGATCCAATCAGTGACGGCACGTCCAATTTGGGATTCGACAGCGGCAAAACGTTTTTGAAGAAGAACAACGCCGCGATGATGACCAAACCGGCAATCGGGAGAATCATCCCGAACAAGACCCGCCAGCCGAAATTATCAATGATATATCCGGAAAGGGTCGGTCCAATCGCTGGCGCAACCCCGATCGCGATGCCGGCCATCCCCATGGCGGCGCCACGTCGGTTTGGCGGAAAAATCGACATCATAATATTTTGTAATAATGGCATCGTGATCCCAACACCGACAGCCTGAATCAACCGGCCGGCCAATAAAATCGCAAAACTATTGGCAACAAAAGCGACCAGTGTGCCAACAAAGAAAGTTCCCATGGCACTCATATATAACCATTTGGAAGGCACCTTCGCGCTCAAGTATGCCGAAACCGGGATCATAATCCCATTGACCAACATAAAGCCAGTCGACAACCACTGCACCGTTGCGGTCGAAATGTCGAAGGCTTTCATCAACGTCGGAAACGCAGTGGAAAAGATCGTCTGGTTTAGTACTGTAATAAACGTCCCGACAATGAGCGTGATGACCATCATAGGGACGTTAACCTGCTTCCCGTTGATATCTTTAACGTCCATAACTTCGCCTGATTTCTTTATAATGTTTTGTGTTTTCTATATCACACAATGTAATATTGACAAGATAAAATATTACAATTAAACTGATTAGTTGTCAAGGCAAAGGAGGCAGACCAGACCATGGGACTCTTCAATGAACGATTACGCTCACTCGATATTTCGCTAGGTATCGGCGAAACCAGCCGGGTTACCGGGGCCACCCCGACCCAAATCCGCTATTGGGAAAAAAAGCATCTGATCCACTCACTGCGACACGAAGCAAATGGCAACAAGCGTTATTCGCTTTCTAATATCGCGTTGATCGTCATGATCAAATCCATGCTGGATGAAGGCTACACCTTAGCCAAGGCCAGTGAAGAAATCGAAAAGTCACACCAAAAAGCCGATATGCTACACGTCCTCATGAGCACCCGTTTGCAAGGCATTCAGTATGACGACGATCAAACTTTTTTAAATTTCGGCCCGCTGGAAAATGACCCTGGTTTTGATGTCGTTGCCGTGGTTCAGGAAAACACGGCCAAGCTTTATAAAAAAGCCATCCAGCCACCTATGCCACCGCATCACGACCCTCTTTCCGAAAATAAAGATGATACGGGTAAGCCGACTTGATAAGTCCACGGTGGCAGAACTGGCACTAGCGACCATTTTCAGGCAAAAACGATCCTCGAGAGCAACGCAAAATTTGCTTGCTCTCGAGGATCGTTTTTTTACCCAGTCATAAAGCGCATTGCCGATTTTTACCATTTCGCAAACTCAGATTCTTTTATCAAGGATTCAAGCTTCCTCATCAGTTTCCTGAGTCGCTTCTTTTGATAAAACTTTTTTTGCTTCGAAGTGGTTTGCTATCAGTGCCAACGCAACGATGACAATCGAAAAGAAATAGATGTTGTGCAGTCCTTCGTAGAGAATCTGACGAAGTGTCGGCAAAACAGCCGCTGGTAAATTCCGAGCCGTGTGCGGATTGATGAGTTCATTAAGCATGTTGCTATTTAAGCGGCCATCAGCGGCAACACCTTGTGTCAGCCGCAAGTTGAGAACAATGCCATAAATCGAGACCGTCAGCGTTTGCCCCAACGTCCGCGACAACGTATTGAAGCTTGTTGCCACCCCGACCTGATCAGGCGCAACAATGGCCTGGGCAGTCACGGTCGTAATCGTAATCACCAAACCAAAACCCAAGCCTAAACTGCCGGCCACCAGCAAGAAGACAAAATAAGGCGTTGACTGAGGTACAAGCGCCAAGACAAGACTACCGCCAAGCAACCAAATCATGGCGCCGGTCAGAATCGGCTTAGGCTGGAAGCGGCCGAGCAGCTTGCCGGCAACAAAGGAACCGACGACCCACATTAACGAACTCGGGGTAACGGCGAATCCACCGAGCGAGGCATCCATCCCGAGAATTCCCTGAATCCACATCGGCATATAGACTTCAAAACCGATCACGAATCCTGAAATCAGTGCTGCAATCAAATTGTGAACGACAAACGTCCGGTTCTCGAACAACTTAAGATCGATGATCGGATCAATCGCATGCTTTTCCGCTTTCCAGAACCGCCAAAAGCCAAAAGCTGCCACAATGGCCATGCCGGCAATTTGCCAAAGTGCGTTTGGTTCTGCAAGGGCTTGAAATCCGTACATCAACGCCAGCAACGCAATCAGTAACCAGGCGGTCCCGCGAACATCCAGTGGCTGCCGCACCTGCCGTCGATCTTCTTGCAAAAAGAACCAAACAATGCCGAACGTCAGCAAGCCCAGTGGCACATTGATGAAGAAAATCCAATGCCAACTCAACTGGTCGACAATAAACCCGCCAAGCAGCGGGGCAATCACCGAGGCAATCCCCCACATTGACCCGTTAAAGCCCAGCATTTTGGCCCGCTTTTCAAATGGATAAATATCCGCAATGATCGTGAACGTCACCGGCATAATGGCCCCGGCCCCAATGCCCTGGATCGCCCGGAAGATGATCAACATGATCATTGACTGTGATAAGCCGGATAATAACGAGCCAATGACAAAAATAGTCAGACCAATTAAGAAGACCGGTTTACGGCCGATTTTGTCACTTAATTTGCCATAAATCGGCGTCGCCATGGCGTTGGTCAACAGAAAAATCGAAAAAACCCAGTTCATGAGATGCACACCATGCAAGCTGCCGATAATCGTTGGCATCGCGGTCGAGACGATCGTGCCTTCGATGGCGGTCATAAAAGTGCCGATAAAAATGGCTGTGGTAACAAGTGCAACATTTGTTTTTCTTTGCTTCATAACTACCTCTCTAAAGTGGTGATGCGATGTTGATGGTCGAGCAGCAGCGGTGAAGTGTGGAGAGACGTTTGCTAGCGTGGAAGTCTGTAGGTTAAAGAATCAACCCCTTACTTTCGCTCTCCATAACGCGTTCGCCGGCGCAGAAGCTTGCGTGTAAGGACCTTGGTACGGTGGTCAAAGACCGCCTTCTTACTTCCGCTCTTCATAACGCGTTCGCAGTCGCAGAAATCTACGTGTAAGGGCCTCAAGCCTAAATGGCCAAAGCCCAGCCATTTAGGCTTGAGGCCACTTACACTCCGATTTCTAAGCGCTCCTGCTCACGCTCACACACAAAAAGACGACCCAACCGTTTTTTTCCGGCTGTGGCCGCCTCTTTTCTCGCTAATCTCGATACTTGAGAAGTGCTTGCACCTTGTCGAGGTGTTCCCAAGGAAGATCAACATCTGTACGTCCAAAATGACCATAAGCCGCCGTTTGTTCGTATATCGGCCGCTTGAGGTCTAGCATTTTAATAATTCCGGCGGGCCGTAAGTCAAAGTTCTCACGGATTGCCTGTTCAATCAGTTGTTCGGAAATAGCATTGGTGCCAAAGGTATTGACTGACACGGAAACCGGTTTGGCAACGCCGATCGCGTAAGCAAGTTGGACTTCAACGCGCTTGGCTAAACCAGCTGCTACAATGTTCTTAGCAATATAGCGGGCGGCATAACTGGCGGAGCGATCAACCTTAGTCGCATCTTTACCGGAAAAGGCGCCGCCGCCATGTCGGGCAAAGCCGCCGTAAGTATCAACGATAATCTTGCGGCCAGTCAAACCGGAATCCGCTTGGGGACCGCCTAAGACAAACCGGCCAGTCGGATTGACATAGATTTTCGTGTCATCGTCCATCATGTCAGCCGGAATGATTTTGCGAATAATTTTGGCTTCCACATCACGCCGAATTTCTTCAAGGGTGACGTCAGGGTCATGTTGAACGGACACGACCACCGAATCAACGCGAATCGGTTGTTCGTTGTCATCATATTCGACCGTGACTTGCGCCTTCGCGTCCGGGCGTAAATAACTGATTTCACCATTATGGCGCAACTTATCGGTCCGCCGCATTAACGCATGGGCTAACGAAATTGGCAAGGGCATATAAGTATCGGTTTCATCAATCGCAAATCCGAACATCATCCCTTGATCACCGGCACCGATCTTGTCTAAAGGATCGGTATCCGATTCACGCGCTTCAAGACTTTCATCCACGCCTTGGGCAATGTCAGGGCTTTGCTCGTCCAGTGCCACCAAAACGCCGACACTGTCAGGATCAAAACCAGACTCTTTGGTATACCCGATTTTCTTGATCGTACCGCGGACAACGGATTGAATGTCAACATAGGCCTTCGTCGAAATCTCACCAACCACCAGGACTAAACCTGTTGTCACGGTTGTTTCACACGCAACCCGGGAATCGGGATCTTTTTCTAGCATTGCATCCAGGATGGCATCGCTAATCTGGTCAGCAATTTTGTCCGGATGTCCTTCTGAAACAGATTCAGAAGTAAATAAATGGCGTTCTTGCATCGTTTGTTTCCCCCTCATGATTTTCGGTTACAAGGCATGTTCGCTAACGGATAACGAACCCCATCGGGAATGTTTTGCAACTATAGTAGCATAACATAATTTTTGTAAAATTTCCGAAAATCTTTGTCTATGCCACTAGGGTTTTGTAAAATGAAATTGTTACGGAAAGGACATTCATATTGAAAAAGTTCAATCAAAATGCCTATGCAGCAACTTTTATTGGCCAGGTGCTTGCATACCCATTCTTAATTGCCACGTGTTTGCAAATCAGCTGGAACTTCCAGCTGATCGCACTTTTACTTATGACGCTCTGTCTCGCCGGCACGGGGCTTGTGAAACGCTACGACCTGATGCTGCTGTTAGCTGCCATCATGGGAATTCTCGGTGCCATCAACCAATGGCTGTTGCTACCGCTAATTGCGGTGCAACTCGTGATCACGTTACTTTTACGAACACAGAAAATGCCTTCCCAATGGATAAACACCGTGATCTTCGGCCAGGCACTTTTAGCGCAGGTCATCATCATATATGCCTGCCTACACTTCTTCAATCGAACGATGTTATTGGATTTAGCGCTTCTTTATTTACCTGCGCTCATTGGATTGTGGGCCGACCACCTGCCAAAATGGACTGACTTAATCCTGCTACTGGTCGTCGGGGGTATCGGTTATTTTCAACAGCGCATGAACCTAATTGCGATTGGTGGTATGTTGGTTGTAGCGCTCGCCATCAGCAGTCGTCGATCCTTTAAGTTACCGGCTTACAGCTATCAATTCAGTCCTCTTGTATTGGCGTTACTGCTTTACTTAACGCGGTTGCATGGGTAGTAGCACTTCGGTTGTCCATCTCTAAATATGTCAACTTATTCAAGCCCGCGACGGTGGTTGTTGCGGGCTTTTGTGTCGAAATTCAGCCAAAATTCACGCTTTCCCCAGTTAAAATACTGGTCATCATCTCGTTTTTCTATAGTACGCTCCCAATCGCAGAAAAAGCGTCAGCTCCTTTTTGTCGGACTGACGCTTCACTTAATTGAATGTTGCAGGCATTTTTTAGATTAACAACTGATATTGATTCAGCAAATCCTTGTTGGCATTAGCCCATAGCTTTTGATTAGTTCAGGCCGTATGCCAGCGTCCATGTCAGACTTGCTTCATAGATACCGTTTTGAACAACCGCGGTCTTAGGTAGCACCAGCTTGATATTTTTCTTGTCCCAAGCAAAGACGTTCGCGCCTTCACCTTGTTCAGGTGCGGCATAGGCAACTTGATGACTTGTATCGTTGGTACCCAGATTCAACGTTGTGGTCTTGGCAATGTCAGCCACCGGTGTCAGCGGGCCTACAGGAGTGAAGCCGTCGTCCTGCACTTCGTTGGTCAAGGCATAGACGCTGCCGGTTTGGCCATAAGCCGTGTTGGTGAAGGTCAAAGTTGCATCATCAATGGTTTTACCGGTGTCCCCGCCGTTATCGTTTTTCAGTGTCAACGGAGAATCAGCTTTGACATTAAGCGTCCAGGAACCAGCCTTGCTGTCAGTTTTACCACTTGCATCCAGCTTATTTTCTGCATCGGTCCGCGTGGTTTGCTTGTCAACAACGGTGGTCCAAACTTTTCCTTTAACGGCAGACAGAGCCTTATCATCGGTGTTTAAAATCGCGGTGAGGTTTGTGTCGCCACTCTTGTAGTTAGGATACCGGTTGTTCGTTGCATTTCCGGCGTTGATCCCGTCGGCAGTGAAGACCGGATATTCAGAAACAAATGATTCGTGATTCCCGAAGTCAAGAATCTTTGGCACCATCTGTAGTCGCAGATAACCCGTGTTCCCAGATGGTGCCGTTTGCCCAAAGGAAATCCCTGCAGTTGTTTTACCTTCCTGCGGTAACGCCTGGCCACCGTTAACATTCGCGTTACCGTCAACCGTTGCTGCTTGAACCGCAGCCGGTGTTGCAATCGCCAGTCCCGAAAGAAGCAGCGCCCCAGTAGCAAGTGCACTGGTCATTTTTGTCACTTTAAACATGAAAACCCTCCTTAGTTATTCAATCCCATCATCGTTGCGAACGCCTTAGTGAATGCGTGATGATGAGATAAAATCATCCAAAACCTGTGTCCCCCAGCTAAATCAGCTAAAATAGATTAACTGTTTTCCACGTATTGAAATCGTTGTAAGTCTTAATCGTTAAACTTAGACAAATCACAAAAGCAATCAATAAGACGATCGTCAAGCCGATTAAGAACCATTTGACACGACGATACGAAAAACGCGTGATCAATGCCTGCACCTGCATCACCTCCTTTGTTGCATGTTACGATCAGATCTCAGCCGATTTTTTGGCTTTACGGTGTTGACGCCAGCGGAAAAGGACAAAACCGATGATGCCCAACACCACGATAACGATCGCAACCTTCAGCAAATTCCATTTTTGTTGCGCCAGGCGAAATGCGGTGCGCGAGCCGGCGATTAGTTTGCCATCACCGGTAATGCGCACATACTGGGTGATGGTCTTTAAATGGCGTCCCTGTTTAATTTCCGCAACCAGTCGATATTGACCGGATACAGGTTTTTGCCCCTGAATATCGTGCGTCATCACAAACTGAGTCTGAGGCGCGATCCGTGACAACGGCTGCTGCATTTTAAGCGAGAAAAAGCGGCTGGAGGCATTGGTCAGTTGCACGGATGCCGTTGCGTCTTTTAAAAAATGGCGCTCTGGATTCAGAAACCGGTAACGCAACTGAAATCCGGATGATCTTTTGACTAAACTCGTCTGCTTTAGGCGCAGCGCCTCCAGACTTTGGAAATCACGTCCTTGATGCAAAACCAGCCCGATGGTGTAGGCAATGCGCTGACGAACGTTGGCCGTGTCAGTAGGTGTCAGTGCGATTAGATGAATAGCCGACAGGTAAGTGCCTTTTGGCCGGGCCTTACTCGCTTTTAGGACAACCGATACATCCTTTGTCTCGCCCGGTGCAAGTGTGATCTGCGCTGGCGTTTTGACTAGGTCACTGCCGGCAATGGTTAAATACTGCCGATTCACTTGTTTGGGTTTGACATACTGCACAACCCCGTTAGTTCCGGTTTGGGCGTCGAGAATCGATACCCCGACAGTTAAAGCTTTTGCACTGGCGTTATAGGCTTGTACGGTAATCGTTCGATCTTCGGTTTGCGGCAATTGAAGCTCATAGTATCCTGCCGCTTTTTTAACCTGATTGTCGTCGGGAACAACAGGCGCCACCATAAGCGTCTGTTGCGGGTTATTGACAGCAGCAGCCGCTGTTTTTATCTGATAACCGCTAAATAACAAACACGCAAGTAACATCGCAATGAATGCCAATTGCTGGCAGCGTAATCGCCTTTTCATGACTTTGACCTCAGTTTAAGCACCCATAACAGCGCCCCTGAACTCGCTAGCAACAGCACGCCGCTGCCGATGGTGGCATAGAGCCAGTGATTAACCGGCTTTTTTATTGCCCGTTCATTAACAGTTTTGGCCTACGAAGTCGTCACCTTCATGATTTTCTTAAATGTCCAATTCACTGGAAAACGATTGTAGGTACTCAAGCCCTTTATCGTTGCTTTGATGTGATAAGTCCCCGGCTTCATCTCGTCGTAACTCCAAGAGACAGGGAAAACCATTTTTGAATTTGGCGCGATCATGACATTGCTAGCCTGATAAGTGCGTACCTCTCCTTGATCGGCACCGATACTAACGTCGACTTTTGCTTGAGAGATTGCCATCGGTTCAACGTTGCGAAGGGTCACCCCTAACGCCGGATGCTTTTGAAACAAGATCGGTTTGGTTTCGTCGTATTTAACATCCGGGAAGACCTCATAGTTCTGTCCCCGCAAGACGACACCGACTGAATAAGCATAGTTCGAGCCGATCGCCGTGCTGCCTGATTTGCCTTTATCCACCCGCTCAATGAAATGCCAATCACCGTAAATCATCCCGTCATAATTGGTCTTAGGCATGGTAATTGTGGCAGTGATAACCTTCATCTGCTTAGGCGCCAGTTTAATCGTGGCACTGCCGCGGTCTAACGTTGCCACCGTTGTAAATGGATGTTTCAAGCTCGGATCCAAATCACTGGTCTTAGGCGTAAATTCAATCCCGCCACCATCTTGCGTATAGGCATTGCGCAAGTCGCTGGCCACCGTAATATTTTTATCTGAAAAATTCTGAACCCGCATTTGAATGGTATGGGTGGAATCTTTTAGATAAACCAAGTCAAAATAATTTAACTGGGTATTGGTTTGGGCATCTGGCAAAACCGGTTGCACTTCAAAATCAGTCTTTTCACTTTCGTTTTCTGCAAACACGCGTTGTGGTACGGTTCCAAAAAACACAAGCCCCAAAATAAGCAGCATGCCGTACCACGACTTTTTCCATTTCAAACCTCATTCCCCCTCGCTTGCCGCTTTAACCAAATGCGGCAGGTTGGCCAACTCGACCCTCACGGCAACATCGACAGATTCCAGGTCAACGTTGTTTTGTAGTGTGCCTGGTAACGCTTGGTGCTTGCTGGTACATGCAGGCCGACACTTGTTGGGGCACTGTCAGCATCCCCGAAATTCAATCGCCACGTGCTTGCCCCGCTATTGTCATACTGGGTGCCGGTTGCTTCGGCTTGTTCAGCATCGTCCTTGAGATAATGACCTCGCTTATCAATTGCAGCCAAGACAGTGGATTTTGTAGCTGTTGGATCCAAAGCAAAGTCATCAGGTGCTTTATAAATCAAATTGTCTTGTTGCGCCCAGGCCGGTCCGGAAACCATCGTGTGTTGCAGCCGCGGATTCAGAAAATGCAATGTAGCATTATCCAATGTATGCGACACGTGCAAATCAGGATTTTGGCTGTCAGGTTTTACCTCCGAAGTGAATTGTCCATTTTGCTGAACACTGAGTTGCCATTGGGAAACCCCGTAATAATCTTCAATCGTGACCCCAAACGGCAATTTCTGTTTGGTTTTTGCCTGATTCTCGCCAATGTAATAGGTCCGATCAACACTGTTGGTGTCAAAATCACCAAAATCTAACGACGAGTCAACCGTCAATTTCAGCATCGGTTTTTCATACCGATAAGTGATCACAGTTTCTTCCTTATTGAAAACCGGATCGACAACTGCAGCTTGATCAAACGTTGCCTGGGTAAGGTCGGCGCTGCTGGCCTGATCAATGACGGTCCAGTCCTTAATCGCTTTAGGCCGAATTGCGCTAGCATCAACGTCTGAAACTTTCTGCCCGATTTTGCCCGTGACTGTCACTTCAGGTGCGATCACTTCCGGCTTAGCCGTATCGCTAGCCCGATTCACATAACGGAAAGTAACTTTGCCGGTTGTGGCCGGTAGATGAATCGTGGTCTGGTTCGAGGTGATCTGGTCACTCCCCGAACCGCCAACCGACGCTTGATTCAAAATCGTTTCAGCAGTATCTTGGCGGGCAATTTTGGCAGTAAACCGAATCTTAAAACTGTCGCCGTCTTTAATGGTGTAAGGGAACGGAATCGTATGATTGGCTTTAAAATTTTCTTCAGCCGCAGTGTATGGTTTAAACGCGCCGCCTGTGTCAGCGTTGGCCATCTGTAAGGAGCCATTTTGGTAAGTGTGGTTGGCGTCAAGTTGGTCTTTAATGCTACCGGTGGTGCCGCCAAGCAAATTGGTGTAAGTCAGCTCATAAGTGACCAGATCACCGTCTTTTGCGTTAGTTGATGTTTTAAAATCCGTTTCCCCAGCCGTATCGTTACGAACCGCCTTTTTCAAGACATAACTCAATGGTGGTCGGCGGGCTTCATATTGATAGGTCACGGTATACGGGACAGTGGCTGAAAACGTTCCGGCATCCTTTTAATCTGGCGTATTCACCGTATATTTACCTGTGTACTGATACCAGTCGTCGCCTTTGTGAATCCACTCCGGCCGCCGCTTAGCCGCATCCCACTGATTCCCCGGATCACCGGGAATCGTCAGTGGGTCTTGGATCGCATTGCCTGCCGTGTCTACAAAGTTAACAGTAACCGGCTGCGCATTTTGCGGCATCTTAAGCAACGCTACTGCTTGGAAAGTCGGGTGCGTGCCGCTGGAACCGGTATAACCAAAAAGCACCTTGTCTGACTTGAAGTAATCCAATACGTTGTTAATTCTAAAAATGCCGCCTTCTTTAGGATTACCATCCATGTAATACTGAAGATCACCACCTAGAATCCGTACACCGTCTTTATACGTGACAGACGGTGTCCACTTAACCGTAAACGGACGAAACTTACCATTTGAAAGTTTCGTCGCATCCGTTAAGGGAACATATTGAAGATGCCCAACGTCTCTAGATGTTTTGGTGGTCAATGGAGTCTCACCCGGTCGAACTACCCCTAAATGGCCGGTCATTTTGGTATTGGGATAATCATAATCATACATATCATCAAATTGAGCCGTATCGCCGCTCCAGTAACTATGCATTTCAATAGACAGTGCATTTTGAATATAGTGGCTGATCAACTCCTGCTTCGGCGGACCGCTTCTAGACCATGGATACGCGCCTAAGCCCCCGCCCCGCGCACCATAAGCGGCAATACCTTCAGGATCATTTTGCAAAGTAAACGTCATCCCGTCTGCATCATAACCAGGCCGCGAACCAAAGTAATGAGCAGTCTCGTAGGTAAAGGCGCTGTTAAGATCAATCCGCTGTTTACTCCACATACCACCAATTTGCCAATTTTGATAATTCGCTGACCCAGTCACAATCAATGCTTGCGGATAAGTTGTACTAAAAGACGAACGGTTCTGGTTGTATTCCGGCTTTGCCGTGCTCTTGAAAAAGTAATCCGGTGCCTTTAATGCAGAATCTGGAATACCCGAATCAGGTGGAATATCATCATCCGCCGCTACGGCCTTTTGAATCGGAAACAATAACATAAAAAGCATCGCAACGAAAATCCCAGCAACCGTCAGTACACGTTTCACCCACATCACCCCCAACTTTTCAGCAATTCTTAAAAGCGTTTCCTTTTATCGAATCTTACCGTACGATAACTATAACAAGGCTGTTAAACATGAGCAACATAATATTATGTATATTTCATGACTTATAAGTTAATATAATACCCGTTTTTATATTTTGGTTTCCTAAATAAACTATTAAGGCCATAAGCTTTTATGAGAACACCATGTTTTTAATTCTTATGTAAATATTACAAGCTCAAGATTGCCTTTTTATTGTTTTTGATTCGTTATGTTCATTTTTTGAGTTTTAGACAAATAGTAACAGTCACTGCACTCGCCTAAATTTTAGTTATTCATAATTACTGGCTGTCAGTTAAGTTTCTTGTGAGTAGTTAATTGCTAAATAAATAAATTTATAAGGATGATCCGTTTGACGCCCTTATCTGGAGGTTAGCGATACATTGTGCGAAATCAATCAAGCAAGCAGATGTCATCATGTTATAATTTATTTAATAGAAATTGACTGGAGGTATTCCCGTGCAAAGTCAAAGTCGTGAAGGCAACCGCGTTTCACGTCGGTTCTTTGTTATCTTGTTTGTTTTTTCGTTGTTGGTTTCGGCTTTGGCATTCACGTCAAGCAAAGCTGCAACCACGAGTGCTGACAAAAGTATTCCGATGATTGGATTGAATAGCAACGATGCGACGATTACCGATATGAATGGCCATGATGTCACCAATGAGCTTAAACTTTCCAAAGACTTCATCTACACCCTTAATTACCATTGGCGCGTGCCCGACCAAACTGTCATTGCGGCTGGCGATATGGCAAAAGTTAACTTACCGGCCACGGTCGTCATTCAAACCGATCTTAGTTTTCCAGTGAAAGATCCCAAAACAGGCGCCGTTATCGGCAAATTTTCCGCTAAAGCAGGCAGCCAAACAGCGCTTTTAACGTTCACCGACTTCTTTAGTCATTCCACTGTAGAGAGAACAGGTACTTTAACCTTTACTGCCCAAGGTACGTATGATGACCATGAGCATCATCAAGTCGGCTGGTATATTGCTAAATCAGGCTGGGCCGTCATGCCACCCACTAATGCTTCAGCAGCTGAAAAAGCTCAGTATGTCGATAGCCTTGGCCGACCTAAAATTCTCCAGTGGGAAATCACCGTCAATCCCCAAATGGTCCAAGTTAACCAACTAGTTCTCAGTGACACCCTTGGCAGTGGTCAAAGTTTTGAAACCACACAAAAAATCCAAGTTGAAACTGGCAGCTATTCCCAAGGAGCGTTCCACCAAAGCGGCACCATAAATCCGAATTATCAAATCACCGGCAACCAAATTAAAATTGAACTAGGTAATATCGATCAAACCATTAAGATTGATTTATGGACAAATCCAAACCCAACCAGTTTTGCCCAAACGACAACGTGGACAAACCAAGTATCTGCTGAAGGCCAGAATCAAGGCCGCGGTTTGCCAACAAACGCAAAAGGCAAAATCGTGTGGACAGATAATGGCAGCGGTAACGGTAAAGTTGGCCAAGTCACACTAACCAAACGTGATCAAGACCAACCCAAAAAGGTGTTAACGGGTGCGGTTTTTGCTCTTTACCGCGCCAACCATACCTTGGTTCGCGCAAACCTAACAACCGATGCCCAAGGTCAGCTAACCATTCGTCAATTATTGGCCGGTAGCTATTACTTTGTTGAGACAAAAGCTCCTAATGGCTACGAATGCAATCCAACACTGTTACCCTTTACAATTAATACCCAACACCCGCAAGTCACCATTCAAGCAAACGATCGAGCGTCCGTGACCCCGCCACCAGTTAAACCCTCGACTTCATCCATGCCTTCTGCGTCTGCAAGCAAGCCTTCTGAATCAGGTTCAAGGCTCCCATCCACCTCATCAAAACCTTCCACATCGGTAAGTGATCCCTCTACCTCAACACCTAAGCGCCCGTCAACATCGTCAGAGCCTTCAATATCCATAAGTGATTCTTCTAATTCCAGTACCAAACTGCTATCCAAATCTAGCAACCAGCCCGGAGGCACGAATCATTCTCAAAATCAACGTCATCTGCTGGACACTGGAGAACGCCTGGAAATCGCGGCCGCCATGTTAGGTAGCTTTCTAACATTAATTGGCGTTGCCCTATTCGTTAAAGTCCGCAAGTAGATTGAACTAATGAGTAAATTGCCATGATGACATAATGAGGCTCTTATCATGGCTTTTTGTGCGTCTCCCAACCATGGGCATATATGAGGATGGTTTAGATGAGTTGCCAATCAATGCATCACAGCTCAATAAATACCGCCGAATCATGAAACGATTTTGGTCTCATTTTGGTCTCGTTTTTTTAAAGCAAACAAAATCAGAGCAAAAAAAGAAACCCGAAATGCTATCGAATCAGCATTTCGGGTTCTTTTGGAAAGTATGTAGAGACAATAAAACGGAGAGTAAGGGCGAAAACAAACGTATATATAATAGTAGGAAACCACATTTTGTGCATATTTTGTGCACAAAAATAAGCCTCCCGCCATTTATGGTAGGAGGTTATTTGTGTGTGACATGACATAAGCTCATTCTGAAAGTTTTTCAATACCTTCCAGCTCAGCACGTATCTCATCAGGGAACTTAGAAGCGTTATCAATATTGGCTTCATACTTATCACCGTAACCGTTTTTTGAATGGGATCTTTGCCACGGGAACACCAGATGATACGGGTCAAGGAACCAAATTACAAATTTTCCGCTTCTATTGTCTACGTCTTCATACTTTCCGAATATACGAAAGCTTCCTCTTTCATTGGAGTCACCTTTCATAATACAGCATTCCCACAGAGAATCAGTGCCATCAATTCTAATCGGCCTATCGACAGTTGTGTTTATTATTTCTCGCGCGCGATTAACGTTTGACACATCTTCATCAATCATTCTCGGCTGTTCAAGATGTCCTCCTTGATCTGTTATTAATATTTCCAACACTTCTCGCATTTCGTTTGGCAACTTAGAATTCGGAAAAAGATTAGTAAACCGAAGATCATCGTTTTTTGTCAATTCTAACGAACACTTTTTAAAAATCGCAGTCGGATACACGCTTTCTGCCGAAAAAAATCGTTTGTTGAATTCTCCTATTTCTTTTCCCTTAACATCGGCCTTAGATTCGGACAAATATTTGTTTTTGTGTTTTCTGTCAATCGATGACTTGAGCATACTCTTGCCTGATTTCGTCTGGGTTCATTTGCGCATGAGGTTTCCCGTGAGCTCTCCTAAACGCTTTCGACCAAGACTCATCTTCATGTGATCGATTAACTAATCCAAAGTCATTGACTTTATTTATTTGGCTCAACAAGTCATTAATAAATGAGACGACTTCAATTTCCTCACTATTTTTAGGGTGATACTCTTTCCATTTATCTTTGGAATAACATCCACTTTTTTGCTTAGCATATACCGTATCGTCAACCGGACCGTACCTCCAAGCCTCAAATTCAGGTTTAAACAAACTTGTCGGATAATTTGTTTGGTCGAGATCAGTTTCCTCGGATTTGTCAACATTCCCATAGGTGCCACTGTAATAAGCCCACAAAAAATACAAACTCTTTTGCACCTTCAATAAAGTAGGATTGTCAAGCCTTTTGTATATGTGAAGAACTAATTCATCTTTATCTGAGAACACAAAATCTTCAGCCATAATATTATCACCTCACCAATATCTTAGTGTAAGCAACAACTGATGTCACGTAAAAGAACAGCTTTCCAACAAAAATTATTAGTATTCTTCTCCGTCCCAGCCACGTAGACCAGGAGGACCGCAAACGGCTGATTTATGCTCCAAGGCCATTGTCACAGACTGAACGGAGGCAACAGCATCTATAAGTTCATCAGTTGAATGCTTGTCTGAAGCGGAATCCAGCAACTCTGAAACTGCTTTCATTAAGTCGCGTCTCACATAACTTTGCTCAATAACTCGTGCTTGATCAATTTTTTTAGACATATGCACTCACCTTATTTAATTTTTCTGTTTCAACGGTAACCCATTACTTGATATACAGGCTTTCGCCCGGATAGATCAAGCTATAGATTGATTTGCCATTGTTAGCGGCTAACGTGTACATGCTGATTCCATACTTGCTGGCAATACTCCAGAAGCTATCACCATAGCGGACTGTGTAGTACGTGTGACTTGATACGGCCACTGAGTAGCCACCAGATACACGCAATACATCGCCTGGGTGAATCACACTGTAGATTGACTTGCCGTTGTTAGAGGCCAAAGTATACATGTTCATGCCATATTTGTAAGCAATCGACCACCAACTATCACCAGATTGCACAGTGTAGGTCGAGCCAGAGCTTACTGACGGCACGCTGGTCGTTGTCAGCAATTCAACATTGCTTCGGCTAATCCAACTCATGATGCCACCAAGCAATACGTTTGATCCAGATACTTGCTGAACAGTGTACGTCTTGCCCTGAACCCAGCTAGGCATTGCAACACCGTTAGCCCAACGGGTTGTGCCGAAGTTGACCTTAACACTATCACCTACTTTGATCTGGCTAAGTGTGGTGTTGTTGGCTTGCTGACCCGCGTTGGTTGCCGGTGTATCGGTTGACGGCTTGACGTAAGTCTTACCGCTGTCAGTTGTCGTGCTACCGTTGTAGCCTGAATCAGTGATGCCGGTTAGATCAACGTTGCCATCAAGACCACCAGCGCGATAGGTTGACGTGAACTGGAAGATGCCTACGTTGTCAAAGCTCGGGAAGTAGCCATAGTTCGGAACGGTGGTGACATTGTAGTCAGGATATTCCGCAAGCCATAACTGATAGTGGCTGGCAATCTGTGACAAGTCAATGTGACTCATCAAGAAGCTCTTATATCCGTACAGCATTGGTGTGTAGCCAGCATCACGAATATAGTCGAGTGCCCACAGCAAGGTTGACGTGTTGGTCGAACCGGCTTCGTAGTCAAGCGCAACAATCGACCCTTTTGGTGTTTGAATCTCTGGCAAGAAATGATCTAGCACTTGCTTGGCCAAGTCATTGCTGTCGATATTCTGCCACCAAATATAGGTGTGTGCCCGCTTGCCAGCGGCAATCAAAGAAGCAACCTGTGTCTTATAAGTCGGTTGCTCATACACCCCATAACCACTATATCCGCCAATTTGAGAGATGCCAAACTTGTCAGTGGAATAGCCAAATACACCATTAGCGCCTTGCCAGACTGACCAGTCGACACCTTGATCTCCCTTGGCCGCATTGACCTGCGATGGCAGGGCAAAAGAAATAGCCGCCAAGAATGCGACTACCAAAGTGATGAGTTTAGTTTTTAGTTTCATGGTGCCCTCCTTATTGCTGCGGAGCAACAGATGATGGTGCCAGTTGAGCCTTAACTGCATCTGCGGCTGCTTGAGCTGCGGCCGCTACCTTATCTTGATTAGATGCTTCCTGATCGACCGTCTTTTGCGGATAGGTTTCTGCTAGGCTATCCTTCAAATCCGCATAAGCTTTCTCAACCGCGTTGGCAATCGTCTGCTCGTCTGTGCTGGTGAAGCCAAGCGACTTCAAACCATCTTTAACCGCTTGAATGGCAGTCGATTTCTTAACCGCACCGTCAATCGCCTGTGTCACACCGAGCTGTTCTGCTGCTGTTACCGCTGCGTTTGCCAATGGGCCTAATACCTTTACCAAAGTCAGCGCTTGCTTGTTAGCCAGCAACTGTTTTGAGATCCAGGCCCCAATGATTGGGACTGCTGCTACTGCAAGTGATACTACAAGATCTGTCCAATTATTCATGATTGTTTTCCTTTCTGAGGCGCTCATTCTCACGTCTCAATCGATCATTATCTGCGCGTAATCTGTCGTTCATGTCCTCAAGCTCATCATGCCTGTTCTTCCGTTTACCCTCGCGGTAGGTCAGATAAGCAATAAGCGTTGGAACGATGGTTGCAATGTATGGAGTAGAATCGACAATGATTTTAGTTATCGTTGCTGTCACGGCTATCACTCCTTCGTGCCAGAATCAGCACGAAGGCTGTTATGATCGCATTGCTGATCCAACTTGTGTAGATTCCGGTTGAGATTGAGGTCATGAATTGCAATATTGTCAAGAACGACATTAAAAAGCTGGTAGTCGTAAGCAACAGACGATTGGTCACCGCTAACTGTGTTTCCCATAACACCCAACCCCCAATCCCGAGCCCATCAATGACAAACAAAAACCCCACAATGTCATCGTTTAACAAGTCAGCGTAATGTGGGGGCCAGATGAAATAATGGTCATTGATGATTAGAAACAAGCCAATGGCAACCATGCCAATGGCGAGTGCTGTGTGTGTCGGGTGATCTCTGATTTTATTTAGCATTTTCATCACTTCCTTCCATAAAAATAGCCGCTAGCTTTTGCCACCGACATAGTCCTTGCCTGTAATTTGTTTGTATTGGTCCTCCGTTATTTGCCGCCCCACGTACTGCTCTATCGGGCATCCCCAAGAATGGAGCATACTGCAAAACTCAAAGTCACTCATTCTTTCCACCATCCTCCAGCTGTGTCACGCGGGCATACAGTGCGGCAATCATCTGCTGCTCAGGTGACGGTCCGGGGAGTGGATGATCATTCGCCGGATCGTAACCCTCATCGGCAACAATTTTGCCGTCTACAAGAGATGCGTGACCCTCAAAAAAATGAGACACGTCATCTGCTTCTATGATTTGTTGACCGTCCTCTGTTGGCCCTACTTTGGCATCTTCCGCTTGATAGGCCCAGTTTGTCAGTCTGTTTTGTTTATTCAGCCAAATCTTAATTTTCATCTTATATCACCACCGCATCATCAATCGGATAATCGTCTCGAGTGACAAAGCTTACGCTTCCAGAATAGGAGCCTTGCCCACGCCATGGAATGATGTAAAATCCCCCTGCCGAAGCATACAATTGACAGGCCGCCCCTGTATATGACATGCTCCCAAGTAGCCTTGCTGCATCGTCATTGTTAAATGGTTTGTACCCCGATCGAATGTCGGCAATTCTGACCCATCCATTGCCAGTTTTCATTTCAAAAGCAATCCCAATGGTAACGTTAGGGCCTTGCCTCGAATATCCAAGTCTCATGTTTTTAACATCATTGGTTTCAAGTCCGCTGTCAATGTGTTGATAGTAGACAGCATCCGAAGCGTTGAAAGCCGATGTCAGCTTAACGTTCGTTCCATGCGGGGCATACGTGGAAGACAACACCATGCTGCCGCCCTGAGCGCTGAACGAACTGAATACTTGACCATCATATATATATTGCGAAATGAAGCCCAATTGGTTAGTCTCATTGTGATACGCTGCCTTGTCGTTACCGTCCATCTTGGCATCTGTAACAATGGTTCCATCGCCAATGACGGTTTTCCCACTGACTGTATTGGCAAATCCGGCAGGCTTGACACCCTTAAAAGACGAGATAAAAGTAGAACCGTTAAAAGTTACCCCATTGAAAGTCATACCATTAAAAGTTTCGGCATTTAACGCTGCCGCGGCAATTGGCTTTGTGTCCCACCCGTTTGTGGTATCAAAAATAGCAAAAGCGGAAACATTGCCGTCCTCATCAGTTAGCCAGTGCTGGTCGCCGGCCTTTGGCTTATCAGGATAACTCGGGCCAACCGTCACAACTGGAACATTGTCACTACCGTCTTTACCATCGCGCCCATCGGCGCCTTTAAATAATGCCCACAAGTAGCGTGTCGGGTCGGTACTGTCAGCTTGATTTTCGTCAACGTACTGCCCGAAGTAAGATCTGCCGCTAGCGTCTGTTACTGAAAAATCAGTTTTACCATCGATGCTATTAGCATACGCAGTATGAAGATAGCTGCTGGTACCGTCGGCACCTTTAGGCCCCGGTTTACCGTTAGCACCATCCGCTCCCTTAATCAGTGCCCACTTGCCAGCATAATCGGCCGGATTGTCACTCGGGACTGACGACTTGTTCGACCAAACGATTGCCATATACTTCTTACCAGTTGGGAAGGCACTCATATTTGTTCCTTGATCATCATCGGCATAACGAAGCCAAGGATAATATTGAATTGTCTTGGGCATGTTGGCCATCTGGTTGGCAAGCTCACTGAGCCGTTCGTCAAAGCTGACAGTCTCGTGCGCAAACTCACCAAGAGTCAACTGGACTGAATGGTTAGCACGGCTCCGCTGAATGCTCAACACCTTGGCAGACAAGAATAGTTGCTGGTTTTCATCGGCGATGTGGACGGTTTGATTGAGCGGCACATATGGTGAATTAACCAAATCAATATCGTACGTTTCGTTCGGATGATTGTATTTCTTCAAATCTGCCAGGGCTGCCTGCAAAAGTGCCGCCTGCGATTTTGAATCAAACGTTTTAACCCGATTCCAGTCAGACTGTGTTGGGTTAGGGTTGCTGTTGCTTAACAAACGTGAATATTTCTGCACAGCAATGGTATCGTGCAAGAACCCGTACTGATCAAGCACAAACTGTCCCGTTGGATCAGTCCAGTTGTAGCCGATCAAGTTGATTGGGTCCTTATTAGTTGATCCATCCGTGCTTTCTGGCACCGCTCCATAAGCCTTGATCGATGTTTCCATGTCATAGGTATCGAGGTGCGTGACGATATTGTTGATATCCTTATTCATTTCAAAGGAAATCAAGCTGTCACCGGCCGTTTCATGTCGAATGTTAATGACATGCTTAACCAAATTCGTTCCAACAAACTCAAATCCAAAGCTAAGCACTGCATCAAAATCTTTTGCCACGGCAATAATACGAGCCAGTGAAGTTGCTTCATCAGTCCACTCAAGTGTTCGAACATTGTCAGGAAATTCATTAACGCCAATCTCCCAGCCAGAATCATTTGTAAACATGAGGATGTATTCAGCAATCGTATATGGTTTGTCGGCCTTGAAGGCGCCAACGGTTTCGTTAATTAAATCATTACCAGCATCGCTGGCAACAATTGAGTGAATGTGGCCTAGTGAATCATGGTCAACCGATTCAATCACCATTTGGTGGCCGTTGCCTTCTTCGTCTTGATACATGATGAAGTTGGTTGCTTTGGCCATCTCATTGACTGCTTGTTCCTGATCAGTCGTGAAGTGAATATCAAGAGACAAACCGACCGCAGGACGATTGTCAACACTTTGTGTTTCTATATCGTTGTCAATTCGCCATTCGCCTTTGCCATCAGTCGACCCAACACCCAAAATGTTTGATTTTCGATCTGCAAAGTAATACTCCATTTATAGCCAGACCTCCCTTATCTCGACTTCACATGCAAATGGTTGTGCCCAGCTCGAGGGCGTGATAGCAATCTCAGTATCACCGGGTGGCAGTTCAAATTGCTCCCATTGATTACCGATCGTGTGCATGGTTGGGTCAAGAGAGCCATTCAAGTATGTCTTGGCATTCGCCACATCAATCTTGAGAACATCACCATCGCTAAAGCGATTCTTGATATTCGTATACCAGCTAACGTTTTGCCATTTGACGGTGGACGCAATCAGATACATGGTCGATTCGCCCCACGTCTTGTCACGCATGAACCACGTTGAGAATTGCTTGGTCTCAACATCGGCAGCGTCCGCAAAGGTAAACTGGCGGGTAATAGTCGTCTCTCGTCCTTGATTGCCAACCCATGGTGACACTCGGAAAACAACTGAATTACCAAATTTCTGTAATTCCAACTGAATGAACTTGTCGTTAGTGAAAATGCTACGATCAAGCTGTTCATTGACGACTAGTTGATTTTTGTAGTAGCACATCCACCATATTTGGTCAGACAGTGCACTATTGTCTTTCAGTATCATCTGAAAGATTGGCTTGCCGTCACTTTCTAAGGTTGTTTCGAGCGCACCTACCTGTGCTACCCCAGTTTGGAAGCGTGTCATAACGTCCCATGTGAGATTGCTCTTGAAGTTACCGTTATGCGTCTGGACGAGATTGTGCTTGATTGAAGGGCCGTTCCAATACTTGTGGTCGCCAGTAATACTGGACCAATTAGGCTCAACCTTCCAGCCATCGTAGCTGTCCTGCGTCCAAATCGCATTGCCAATCTGTTCATTAGGCATACTAGGATCACCACCCCAATAGGGATTGTTTGTGGCGGCTTGATTATCCATATGTGATCCTTGCACGGCTGCTAAATCAAGTGCTACTTCGCTTTCTTCGGTGGTGAAACCATCAATTTCTTGCGTGCCAAATTGGAGAATACCCGGGCGATCATTGACAATCCCAACCATGCCGTTATCAGCGTGCATAGTTGCCGTAATAACTGGCTCAACAGGATAAGTGCCACCATTGTGCACCGTAATGGTGTTGGTATAATATTCAGGATCAGCTGGGTTAGGCGACCATGGAGAAGCAGTGGTGCCGTTATTTACTTTAGCCTCACTCCATGTGTACGAGCCCATGTCTGTTCCGTTTGTCCACGCAAGTTGGACTGCTATGCTGTCATAGTCATCTGAGGTGGGTGCCGTAAATGTGATTGAGCTGCGTCCGGCAGTTTTGAGGACATTTGTTAAAATCAGATTTACTCTCTTACTCTCTGACATTGTCCATACTTGAAAAAGCATAGTATGGTCCATCTGCTTTATGTCGACGCTGCCCGTGTACTGCATGCCTTTGTTTGGATTAAAGGTGCCAATGGTGCTAATTAAATAGTCGATGCCCGTGGCTGTCTGAGGTTGGTTACTAGTTCCCGTCAACAAATTCACTGGCACGTCCTTGTATGGCATATTGTCAAACGTCTTCGTGGCTACCGAGTGCGCAATGCCATCGGGGACCATGAATACCAAATCAACTTTAGCAATATAATCAAATGTTCCATCATATTCCTGTGTTCCTTCAAATATTGCATCAAAGTAGCGATCTGGATAATTCGATAGTTTCAGTTGCTTTGTCGCGTTTCCGCTTAACAATGAAATAAGATGATCTCGCGTTTCAGCAACTGTTAAGTCTGAATTTTCAGAAAGTATTGTGCCTTCAATCGTAATTGGCGTTTTAGCATTGCGCGAATAAGTCAGTTGTTCCCCGTCAGATAGGCCGACCTGGTCGTATTTGTTGTCCTTATATAAAAATGGCATTGTAATATTTGACACGATAAAATAAGGAGACAAATCCACATCTCCGAATGTTACCGTAATAACTTTTTTCAACTTGTGATGCCCCTTCCTCGTGCTTGTCTTTTGTCACTAATCTTTTGTATCTGATCAAGATATGGATACATTATTTTCGCTACAGATTGTCCATTTATGGTAAAGTCAGTTTCTCTTGTCAGCAAAGTGGCTAACAACGCTTTTATTGATCCAAGCAATGTTTCTATATTGCTGTTGTCAGAGTTATTAGTGACTGTGACTGAAGATGCTTGTCCAAGCGATTGGGTCACTTGGTTTGCTAGGCTAAGTGCTGTTGCGTTTGCTGGAATGTCTTTACCATTGGCGTACTGAGGCAATTTTGGAAACATTCTAGCCGTCATTCCGGCAGGGACAATTTGAGCATGCTTTTCGATTGGTTTAATCACATTACGACCAAATGGAATCTCAATTCCACCATTAGGATGGAAAATAGCTTCACGGAACGTTGGACCTTTTTGATCGTTAACCATTGCAAGGCCGCCGGCAAAATTAGAATCACCTTTAGCTCGTGTTGCTACATTTGCTGAACCGCCACCAGCTCGTCCCTGCGTGATATGTTCTTCAACATAAATAGTTTTCAAAACAGATGTTTTGGTTTGTTCAACAAATGAATCAACAGCTCGCTTAGCTTGTGCAGCGGGTTGCGTAGATTCGTCAATGGCTTTCAAAATTGCTTTTCTAACTTTCGCAGACATATCATTCCATAAGCCCAAGTCTTGCAATGTTTGTTTCAGTGCAGCCCCTGTCTTAGCTTGCGCAATCAATTGCTGCTGTGCTGGGGTCAAACTATCCCATTTGCCTACGTTTGCAAGAGCTTCAATTGTTGCACTATTTGTCTTGTTAGTTGCCCATATCTGAGCTTCCTTCCAGTCAGAAACATTCCACTGATTGTTAGCAATCATGGCGCTTGCAACTTGCTCTTTAGCATTTGAAGACAAGTGCAGATCATTCTCAATCCACTTCAAATCGTCCCACTGCTTGTTAGCAGCTAGGGCTTTTGCAACCATGTCTTGAGCGTTTGTTGTCATTTTGCCTTCTTGTAGCAAAAGCTGAATAGCATTCCAAGTCTTGCCACTTTTTACAGCCTTCTGAACTTCTTCGACGGCGTTAGTTTTGACTTTACCGTCCTTGTCTGTCAGCTTCAGGTTGTTCCAGCTTTCGGCAGCCTTTTTGACAGAGCCAGATAGGCCATCTAATGAGACGCTGACGGCTTTTTTTGTTTCATCTGCGGCGGCCTTAGTTCTGCTGTTATACGTATCCCAAGCTTCAGCTGCTTGCGTAGCAGTAAAGCCATATTCTTGTGTCAGCTCAGAAATGATTTCAGAATGTGACTTGCCTTGCGCTTTAGCAACTCTGATATAGTCTCCGCCGAGCTTATCCATCGTTGCAATGTGTTCTTGCTCAAGAGCTTCAATGGCCACGTTTTTTTCAGTTTCAGAAAGCTGCGCATTTCCGTTGATTGCTTTAAGCCTTTGCTCATAGCTCGACATCTCTTGGTACGAAGCATCACCAATGGACTTTGCCATTGATGACAATTGCTTTACGGACATCTTGCTGGTTTCGCCTAGCTCAGCAGCAAGCACTTGACGTTGCTGTTTTGCCGTTAATCCAAGTGTCTTAATCTGAGCTTCGGCCATTTCATCCTGAATGTTGCCAATCTTAACGCGTTGTTCTGCATTAAGAGCAACGTTGTTGTCAGCGGAATTTTTCAAAATGTCATGTGCTTCTTTAGCATATGACTTCATCTTCGCAATCTCTTTGTTACGAGCGGTTTCTTCTTTGCCGGCCTCTTCTTCAAGAGCAGCAGCAGCTTCACCACCAATAGCCTTGGCAACATCATCAGCAGCCTTTTTCTGAGCCTTGCTTGCCTTTTGAGCAGATGTAATCATACCGCTAAATGCTGAGTTAATAGTCTTTGCATTGCTAGATACAGAGCCGGATGCCCCAGACATGGCAACATCAACTTTGCTTTGATATTGCGACATTTCAGTTGCCGCAGTATCGGCCGTTTTTCCGATGTCAGATCCCCATCGCGAAGCACGGTTGGAAGACTCAACCATCTGTTTTCCGAAGCCTTCCCAAGCAACGACACCAATCGTTGCCGCACCGGCTACAGCTATCATTCCAAGTCCTAACGGAGTCAATGCGCTTCCTAAAACGCCTGTTTCACCAGCGGCAACAGTCATTCTTCCGGCTAAATTTCCAATTAAGCCACCTGTATTGGTTGCGGCACCGCCAGCTTTCGTCAAGGTTCCTACAACATTACCCGTTGCATCTGTTAACTGACCCATAACCGTCTTGGCTGCTTGCGACTTAGCACCCAATCCGGCTATTTTTGCAATAAGGCCAACTGATGAGGTACCTAATTTTCCAAGTCCTGTAGTTAATCTTCCACCAATGCTAAGCACCGGGCCCATGGCAGCAGCCAACAACCCCCACTTAACAATGTTTTGCTGGACTTGTGGATTTAGTTTACCAAACCAATTAACAGCATCAGTCAAATCCTTGATAATGGGCTGCACACTAGGTAGAACTTTTTGTGCAAGCGTCATCCCCAAGTTTTCAACATTTTGTTGCAGAACTTTTAACTGATTTTGAGCAGACTTAAGGTTCTTTTCCGATAAGCTGCCCACATAGTTCTTTTTCTCAGCCTTATCAACCTGGCTATTCAATTCAGCTAACTGTTTGCTGTTTTGTGCGAGAATAATACCGGCTTGCTGACCAGTGGTACCAAAAAGACTGTTAAATACAGCTGCTTTTTTAGTCGCGCTCATGTCCTTGGTGTGCTGATTGAGTACGTCCATGACAGTGCTCAAGCTCTTGAGCTGACCGTTGGACCCGACGATTTCTTCTTTCTTGATGCCAAGACTTGCCAAGACGTCATTCTTAGTGCCAATATTTTTGACGGCAGTGTTCAAGCTGACAATCACTTTACGCAGCCCAGTGCCAGCTTTGTCAGCTTCCACGCCATTGTTAGACAGAACACCTAAAGCAGATGCCGTTTCTGACAAGGTGAAATGAGCTTGGTGAGCAGTAGCACCAACATATGACATACCAACACCCAAGTCCTGGAAGTTAGTAGCTGTCAAATCGGCCGCATAAGCAAGCTCATTGACGGCTGTCTTAGTGTTTCTAGTCATTTTTGCAGTATTGCTTGATTTCATACCAAATGATTCCAATGTGGATGATGCCACAGAAACAACATCATTGAAATCATCGCCTGATGCCAAAGCACCTTGAAGTTCTGTTTTCATGGCAGCGATAGCTTGCTTCGATGTATAACCACGCCGCACAAGCTCTTCATAGCCATCAGCAATCTTGCTTACTGATACACCATAATGGTTGGAATATTGAATGGCGTCCGACTGCATTTTATTGACGCCAGAAATAGCCTCTTTTGCCGACTCACCACCAGTAGTTAAAAGGTTTTTGATTACCAAAAGTTTATTTTGGAATCCAATAGCCTTGGCTGTGGCTGCTGCAAAAGCTGTAGCTATAGGAACGGTTATGCCGGTAGTCATGCTGTCGCCAAGTGACTTCATGCGATTGCCAATAGCTATCTGGGCCGTACCAAGCTTGTTAATCGCACCGGTGACGCCGGTTGTTTTAACACTCATTTCCGCTTCTGCTTGCGCGGTACTGATGTACTGTTTAGCCAGTGATGCAAGTTTTGCTTGTTCGGCTTCAAAATTAGCTGCAAGTCTAGCGGAACTTTTTGTCATTTCGCCTTTTGAAGTCAGTGATCCGTCGTACGCCTTCTTAGATTCAGCTAAAACCTTTGACTGTGCAGCAATCATCTTGGTCAAGCCTTGTTCTTTGGCACTTAAGCCGTCTACTTTACTTCCAAAAGCGTCATAAAAAGAGGCCTGAGCTTTCATCTCAGACCCGAAATATTTCAACTGTGACTTGGCGTTCTTCAGACCGTTACCGAACTTGGTATCATCAAGCCCAAGCTCGATCATCATTTGACCTAATGGTTCTGCCAATTTGTTTCCTCCTTCCTACATTGATTTGATAAAGTCGGTAAGCGATACTGCCTTTTCTTTTTCTGGTTCACTTTGCAGCAGCACCTCTTGTAGCGTCTCCCAATCAGTTCTCATAATGTCATTGATCGTGAACCCCGGAACGTTTGTAACGACCGAACGAATCATTTTGTAGATTTGATTTAATGCTTCTTTTCTGCTGATTCGCTCGCTTCCACTTTTTTTGGGTCAATCCCGAAAAGCTGCTGATTGAAGGTGTTAAATACTTTGTTGAAATCCCAAGCGGCAACACCGTCTAAAATTCGTTGCTTAGTTACGCTTTTGTCTTCAAAACAAGAAGCCATAAATTCTGCGTTTTTTTCCATCCAATCTGATTCATCTAGATCAGGAAAGTTCTCGGGAGTTAGTTTTAGGCCTTCGATCAGTTTTAAGGCAGGCACGAATGTTTCTTGAAAGTGCTCAACCTTGCCATCTTTATTACGTAAATCAAGTTTTAGCATGATAAATCTCCTTAT
The DNA here is from genome assembly GCF_000829055.1 of Lacticaseibacillus casei DSM 20011 = JCM 1134 = ATCC 393. Lineage (NCBI taxonomy): Bacteria > Bacillati > Bacillota > Bacilli > Lactobacillales > Lactobacillaceae > Lacticaseibacillus > Lacticaseibacillus casei. The sequence goes on along the minus strand of NZ_AP012544.1, from coordinate 747,427 downwards.
ATTAAATGCCGCCCTGAATTCAATTCAGCATTGTTTATTTCTGAGGCGACAATTGTCTTTTTAAGCGGCAGTGACTGTTACTGCCGTGCTTGCGGTTTTACTGCCATCGTGTGTTGTTGCGGTAATGGTAGCAGAGCCTTCAGAAACGCCAGTTACTACGCCACTACTGTTGACAGTAGCGACCGATATTTTACTGGATTCATAGCTAACAGCCTTGTCAGTCGCATCTTCCGGGCTAACTGTAGCCGTTAATGCCGTGGTTGCTCCCACTTTTACGCTCGCTGTTGCCGGTGTCAGATATACCCCAGACACCGTTACAGTTTTGGGGTTGCCTTTAAAACCTGCGCTTTCACCGTGCTAATAGCTTTTGTATCAGACCCGACATATTTAGCAACGTACTCGCCTTTTTGATCACCATTATCAGGTGAACCGGCCGCAGTAAACGTATAGCTATCGCCTTCTGGTGCCTTCTTGTCAGCTGGATCTTGTGTATTCAAGGTTTCTTTGTCCTTGGCAAACTTGCCGCGGAAGAAGCCTAAGTATGCGCTGTCCCCAGCCAAGCTTTCTGCTTCCAAAAGAACGCCGCAGTATGGTGGGTTAGTGTCATTACCCACATAGGTAATGCCTGCTTCGGTAGTCTTTTGACCGAGAATTTTCGCTTCTGCGTCAAATGGCAAGTCAATCAGGGTGAAGTCTACCGAAACCTCACCAACGCCTTCTTGTGAAATCCAATATTCAATATCTGATGCAGCTGTCTTCAGTGGATTACTAGACAACCCAGAGATTTCAGCTGTAATGGTACCACCTTTGTTGGTATCCCCTTGAACAACGATTGGTTCTCCATTTGGGGCACCTTTAGCGTCAAACGGTTGAATGGTCATGCGTGGAAAATGTACTAAAGTCATGTGATGACTCCTTTCTAATAGTTAGCGTCATAAAGCTGTGTGACAGTTCGATATCGCCGTGCATCGACATACCGTTTTGTGTCACTAAAAAACTCGTCAAGACCCTCGGATAATTGCGAGAAGCCTAACGAGTACATGTGTTTTTTGATTGCTTGTTGTATCTGCTTACACAGCATGTGATCACCGGATTGCACATCAATCTGGTAAGTTAGCTGTTGTGCTAATTCTTTATCACTGGCACCAAAAGCAGCTGTTGGAGGAGATAACGGTTTGATGAGAACAAACGTTTCCTTAGAAGCCGCCTCTGGATAGTCGTAATACTTAATCGGGTACTGAGATACTAGCGGATCACCACGTATCTCTGTATAAATCGTGTTCAGCATGTCTTTCATAGCAGTTTCCTCAATTCAGCCGCTTCTAGCTCTTTCAGCTTCGGCTGCATTTCATCATAGGATGATCGAATTTTCCCTATGCCTCTTGGAGCATACGTGCGCCCATTTCGGGTGTACCCAAATTCGTTGAGATGAACTAAGCGCCACCGTTGTTTTGAACCATCACCAGACCACCCAATCTTGATATTGCGAACCCCACCACGAAGCCGTGGTTTGCCCGCAGTAATTTCATTGACCGTTGCACCAGTGTCTCGATAGCTTGCTGCAGCTTGTTTAAGTTCAACAACGGCATATCGTCCAGCGATGGTTAATGCGTTGTTGATATATTTAGCAACCGTAAATTGCAAGAACAAGTTAGCCAGTCGTTGAGGACAATCCCAGAACAGGCCGTTATCAAATAGAAGTTGTGGCGCTAGAGAGACTACTGGGCCATGCGGCGAACGCGCCGAGCTTCGGCCTCAAAGTTTTGCTGGGGTGTGCAGTAGCCCTGTTGTTTGCGAGGCAACTGATTCAAGCGGTCTTGCGTGGCCTGCACTTGACTAGGGCTAATGTCATCTAGGGACATGCCCTTAGGGAAGTCCTGGCGGATCATCCGGTTATGTGCCTCGTTGGTGCCACGGTCGCAGGACGTGTAAGGATGGGCGTAGAAGATCTCAGTTTCCGTCCCAGCAAAAGCAGTATTTAAGGCGGTGAACTCGGGTCCGTTGTCGGCTGTGATGGTCTTGATGCAAGCTCCCCATTCGCGCTTGATTCCACGCAATGCATAGCTCACAGAGTCTGCATCTCGTCCTTCGATCAAGCGGAGAAGTTGGCAACGGGTCTTGCGCTCAATCAGAGTCAAGATGACGCTCTCCTTGCCATTGCGTTTACCGACAATGGTATCCATCTCCCAGTGACCGAACTGCCTGCGTCGTTCAACGACCTTAGGCCGTTCCTCGATACTGCGGCCAGCCAGGCGCTTAGCCTTGGTGTGGTGCTGGTGAGAGGTCTTCCGCTTAGTCTTCTCCAACAGGTCGATATTTCGAATCTCTAGGCGTTGGTCGTCAATGTACTGGTACAAAGTCGAGGCACAAACAAGCTCTTCAGGAGTAAACAGCTTGTGTCGCTTGGCATAGCCGATTGAAGCATCCGGCGACCATTTGTCCTGCTTAGCTCGCTGTACGTACCAGGCTAAGAAGACCTGTACGCTGGCGAACTTGTCAGGACGATGACAGCTCAAGCGTGCAGTCTCGTAACGTGCCTGAGCAGCCTCTGGCAGGTATTGTCGATGGTAGACGCGCTTGCCATTACTCTTCTTGACCTGATCTACTGTACCTCGCTTGATTTCATTATTAATGGTCTGCGGGCAGACGCCAATTTCAGCAGCAATCCAACGATTGGACTTCCCAGCTTGGCGGAATCCGGCCACTTTTCCGCGCTCGAGTGATGTTAAGTGCTGACCTTTTTGGCGGTGTGTGCTATCCTGTTTCTGCATCAAGACAATATCCTCTTCCATTGTTTGTGTAGGAACTTCAATGATACAGGATATCTGTTCTTGATGTTTTTTATTGTCCAAAAAATTTTGAGACAGTGGCTAACTTGATTCTAAAATGCGCGTATATTTAGCAACTTTGCGATCGCTAAACTTTTGACTTAGCTTGTTTTCTAAGTCTTCTAAACCTTTAACGTCCAAAGTTACTGTCATTGCTTCGCCCCCAATACCAACGTAATGAACCTGTTGGCTTCAAAATCATGGCGAACTTCTTCAATCTGCCATTCCTTAACTTCCCGATAGCGAGAGTCGTCAATAAATGCTGTCATTTTGTTGTTCGGGATGAATTCACCCTTGGTATCGCGAATAATCACAGTGACGCCCAGGTCAACCTCATGGCTATCAAGAACTACCTTGTCCTTATTGCTTGGCGAATAGGCATCGCAAAGACAAAAGAACACTTCCTTAGGCTCAATGTCTGTTGGTTCAGGTGAATCACCAGCATCTTGAGCATAGAAGTGAATCGGTATTCTTAATTTTCCACTATCAACTTTGGGAGGCTGATACTGAAAACTTGGACGACTAGCCATTGTCATCGTCCCCCTCACCATATGCTTGTAAATTCAAGCCAATAATCGTTGATAGGAAGTTGTCTTCGAAAAATTCAGCCTGATCATTGTAGACATACCTGGTGCGTTCAATGATAAGCTCTTTGAATTGGTTATTGGTGATATCAGACACTCCAGTCATGCGCTTAACTGCATCGTACGAGGCCTGCAGCATGTTCTCAAGCTCAGCATCTTCTGACGAGTGGTAAATGCTCATTCGAGCTTTAAATTCTGTCAAAAGCGATTTAACCTGATTATCATTCATCTGGTGTCACCCCCGCAAGTTTCTGTAAATCGGCCTTTAATGCATTGCTTGGGTAACTGATTCTCTTTGAATCGAGGTACGACTTAAGCTGTGCAACGGTGGAGTTGCTGTCTGCCCCCGCCTCAACGGGGGATACTATTTCCCCAAACCACCAGTTGTGGAAGCACTTGGCGCAGCGATATTCAGTGCATAGACAAGTGCGGCATTACTATCTGCTGGCGCACCATAGAAGAATTGCTTAGCAGTGAACAGAATTGCGTCCTGAATGGCCAACGTTTGGTTAAAATCAGAAATGTTCAAGCCACCAGCCATGTATGCATCATAACGGCCCTTAACAAAAGCAATAGCCTTCCCGTCTGGAACGTACTGAGATTCGATGATCTGAATGCCATATGGCAGCGCATATACCCACTGACCATTCACGTTTTGCATGGTCATTGCACGCTCAAAGTCAAGCGAAGCACCCGGCTGTACAACCAAAATGGTGTTGCCACGTGCAACTACAGGCTTGCCTTTTGCATTCTTGGACAGAGCCTTAATGATGGTCATTAGTTCAAACTTAGCCGTGTCGGCATCTTTCAGAGTTACGGTGCCCGCATCAGCCTTCACCGGGTAGGTTGTCACACCAACGGATGTGGCACCTTTTGACGGATCGCGATCAAGCCCAATTGGCTTGCTGTTACCATCACCATCAACAAATGCTGATTCAGCTGCGGCCGCAAACGCTTCGGTGATTTGGGTAATAACGTATGTGCGTACCCATGCCGGACCGAATGAATCAAGATCATTAGGCAGCACAACAAATGCTGTCAGTTTGCTCATCTCTGCATCAACAGACGTGAACGTAGCATCAAGCTGCCCTTGAATGTTGCCGAAAATCTTGCCCCATACAGCGGCACCTTTAGCATCAGATTTCCAGATTTTCAGGCGCACACCGTTGTTCTGCAAACCAATCGCTTGCAGCAGAGGGTGATTAGAAGTCATATCTTCGAAAATCTTATCCACAGTGGTTTGTGGAATAAGCTGGTCGTTTTTGAACCCAGTATCAGTCGAGATATCATTGAAGAATTTAACTTCATCTTGTGTCATCTTCACATCACCGGTGTTGGCTGCAACGATGTTATCAATTTCCTCTTGGGTTTTATTCTTAAGTTTCTCTTGGAAGCTATTGAGATCAGTGGAAAGCGCGTCCATCATTTCACCAAACGCCTTGCCTTGGGCTTCAGCATCACCACCACTTTTGACGATGTCTGCGAATGCCTTTTGTTTTTCCGCAAAGGTATCTAAATTCTTAAAGCTCATAGTCATATTTTTATGACTCCTTTCGTATTAAAAAAGGAACCCTGCAAACTTACTTTGCTTAGGTTCCTCATGGTTTTTCAATTTGTTTGCAAGCTTTTCTGCTAGTTCATCAGTGTCGACATTTAGAACTGGATTACTTTGCTTGCCTTTGATTTCTCGATACTCCTTAAGGGCATCAACGATCTCTTTTGTCAGCATCGTTTTTGGGCCTGCTACCAAGGTAGGCTGTTCCTCAAACATAATTTCATCAACAAAACCAATATCTTTGGCCTGTTGTGCTGACATATACGTCTCGTCTGTCATTAGCTTGAGCATCTCATCAGCTGTTTTCCCAGTTTTTGATGCATACAAGTTAGCAAATTGTTTATCTTGCATTGAAAGAACATCACTGTACTTGTCAAGATCACCGGAGTTTCCAGAAATGCCAGAGACTGACACACGGTGGATCATGAATGTAGCCGTCGGTGCCATCATAATCTTGTCAGCTGATAGTGCTACTACTGTAGCTGCAGATGCTGCCTGACCGATAATCTTAGCCGTTACAGTTCCGGGATAGTCTTTCAAAAGCGTCGCAATTGAGCTCCCGGCGGTAACCAATCCACCTGGACTATCAATTTCGACTACAACGTCTGAATTATCAGTCGGAAGCATTTCGCGGATCACGTTTGGAGCTACTAAATCCAGTCCCCATGACTTCATGACACTCGCAGTCTCATCATCAACAAGCTGAGTGTTAATTGGAATTACTGTCGTCATTATTATCACCTCCCTTCGGTGATGCTTTGATTGGAATGACCGGTATTTGCTTATCTGACATCCAGATAGCATCTCCGCCAGCCAACGGTTCTAGGCCCTGAGCTTTTCGCCGTTCATTGATTGTTTTTGCATTTAGATCGTCGGTTTCCGGTTGAGGAGTGTCCGTAATAACTTGATAGTTCTTAGTCATGTAGTACGCATCTCCGCCATCTACTGGTTCATATCCCAGACGAGCACGCACTTCATTTCGGCTAAGGACACCAACCGCTGTGATCTTATCAATCGCTTCTGCTTGCTTGAATGGGTCAGGCTTATTCAGTCCCCAAACGGTGACCTTATCTTGATCATATGAAGACTGGCTTACAGCCTTGGCATTTAACTCATCCTCAATTTTTTGATTAAGCGGAGCAATGCAAAAATTCAATAATTCTTGTTGATTCTGATCAACTTCCGCCTGTGCACCGTGGATCAATGCTGGTGGAATTCCTAGAATCTCTGCAACGCTGTCAACTGCCTCTTTACGTGCAGCAGTAATGTCAGAAAATGCCTGATCTGCGCCACTATACTGGCTCGAAACTTCGTCGTACTTAATACCCTTTTGTAAAGGCACAATTGCAATGTCGTTGTCTCTGAATGCACTAAAGAGCTTATCAATGAATTTCTGAGCTGGATTCTCTTTCTTATTGCCATTCGTATCATCTTTAGGCGTTTGGCTGTCAAAACTTGTAACGCCTGAGAAATCCACCGTTGCTCTTAGCTGCTTGTTACGCATAGCGAAACTAATCATGCGGCTGAATAAATTAGCATAGTCGGATAACAACTGATTTGTGTATGTGGTTAGGTTGTCGTTGTTGTATTTGATAAACCAAACGTCATCCATTCCAAACACACGCTGAAACTGATAGTCATTGACCACCACTCCAGAAAATGTATCAGGATATACTGCCTTGACATTATGAACGTAGCTGTCAGCAATCAGTAGGTCGCCTGTATCGTCCTGAACGACCAGCACTTCATTATCTGTAATGAGTTTAAAGATCAGTTCCTGCCAAAAGCTCGTTGCTGTTTGATTATAGTTTGGTCGGACATTTAGCTTGTAATAAAGCGCAGCGTTTTTAGTTTTGAACTCGGACTGAGAAACCGTTCTGGCTAAAAAAGATGCACACGTATTTAACGCATACTGTTTCAGGTAAACTTGCGTCTGCTGTCCGCCAATCAAATCAAGATCATAGGCAAAACTGGCATCTTTTCGTTGAGTAAACAGATCAAATAAGTTGAAGTTCACGCTTTCACCTCCTTTCAGAAGTCAAGGTCATTTAAAAACGCCAGCGATTCACTGACGTCCACATCGGATAATTCATTTGCTCTGTACAACGTATATTCAAAGGCCTTAAAACCATCTGTCTTACGACGAGTTTCCTCTTTCTTCTCATAGGACTTGTTTCCGTTTGCTTTGTTGACCTTAACCAACACATTTTGCGCGTTCCAGCGAAGCATTGGATTGTCTCCCCAAATAAATCTGTGGCGCGGAAACCCATCGTCGATAATCGATGCGAGCAACCCGTCGATTGAAGTAGGGTTGTGAATAATATCTACATCGAAGCCACCGTCTTCAAACATTTTTCGCATGATCTGGGCTCGGTAATTATCCATGACCACCTTTTTGATGTTGAATTGCTGAGCCATCTGTTGCATCCATTCCAGCGCATGTTTTGGGTCCATCAACGGCTCGTCGATGACTTCAACCAGGCCGCTACGTTCCCAGTCGTGCAGAGGAATATTGATTCGCTGATTAGGTGTGGCAATCCGTTCCTTGCGACTGTATGCGTAATATTTGTCACAGAATCCTTTTCGCGCCCATTGCTTTTCGACAGTCACCAGCTTGTCCTTATAACGAACGGTAACGGCGGCAGCAATGAAATCTCGTACACTGGCGAAATCCACAGCTCCAATCGCTTCTCGGCCATCAATATCTTTGGGGATCGGCTGATTGGTCGCTAAAATCTCTTCCCAGGGCGCCACATTACTGTTCATCGCCTGGCTGGGGTAATCCATCCTTTTGGTCAAAAACTCTTCACGGCCGCTTGGCGCCTCCACCAATGCGTCGTAGTCTTTTTTAATCTGCCGGTATAACGTTTTTCCGTATGTGGACAAGGGCTTGACGATCATTGGCACTGACTTTTCCCACATCCTGGGATTGTCTATTTCGTCCTCACTGTCAATCTTGCAAATCCATGGGAACAGAAAATCAGGCGCCGCCTTGCCTTTCAAAACGCTTTCCGCTTGTTTCTTCTTGGTGTCAATGAACCCATCGCGAACGTAGCCATCGGTCCCAATGAAGAAAACACGGGGGTTTGCCTTCTTGCCAAGGCCAGATAAGTGCACTTTTACATTAGAATCGTCTTGGTATTCGTGAATCTCGTCAAAAATAACAAACCCGTCTCGCAAACCATCCTTGGTGTTACCATTTGATGTCCGATATTTAAGCGTCGAGTTTGTCCGGCGCGATTTGATCTGGGTGTTTGTCGCGTAAAACGCGCGGCCAAGTGCTGGGCTGCTGTCCACGACGTCTTTTATTTCGGCTACTGATGTCTTCGCCTGTTCTTCGCTGTTGGCAATGATCGATCCGTTATATCCACGAACCCCATTGAACTCCGAAATCAAAAATGTGCCGAGCGCAGAGATTAGCCCATTTTTACCGGACCCACGACCCATCATCCACAAAAAGTCTTCATAATAATTGGTCCCGTCTTCGTGATACAAAAAAACGAACGCGATCAATGCGGTCGGCCCTGTCAAGTTGACAGATGAAATAATATAAAATTTTGGTAGCCTTTAGATGGCCTTATTCCAGTATTCTTCTGGGGTAAGGCCGTCTCTTTGTCCTGAACGGTTGTCGTGATTGAAATAGTGGATCCCGTCTTCAACGAGCTTGACGAATTCCTTGTAAGTCTTTGCCATTGGATGACGATCCATCCACCGCAGTTTAAACTCGTTCCACCAGCGCTCTATCGGTGCGTTGTCATAGGGCGTTCCCGGCCGTGACATACTTCGTGTGACTTCAAATTGGTTGAGGTAGCGGTTGAATGCCTTGGATGTATAGGCGGAACCACGATCAGTATGAATGAGCGGATGGACGTTGCCAGCGCGAGTGAAAGCGCGCTGGAAGACCTGAATCTCGGCAGCGGTTGTTTCGGTTGCACTCAGGTTGTAAGCCAACAGATTGCGGCCATAGAGGTCAAGAACGCCACTGAGGCGCATCTTGTACTCGCCGTTGATACCGTATTTCAACTCGGTTGAGTCGGCTAGCCAGACTTGATTAGGGCGTTCCACGTAGAAACATTGATTGAGCACATTGTCTTGCAGGTACTGTTCAGATTGCTTGACGCGACTATGCCGTTTTTGGCGGATCTGACATCGAATGTCAAGCTCGCGCATGACGCGACGAACTTGTTTGATCGTGATCGGAAAGTCAATCAGCTCATCTTGTTGTAAGTTGATCAGAAGATTCCCAGCACCAATGCCTTGGCGATGAAAATCAAACCAATATTGAGTCCGCTCCTTAAGCCGCCGATCGTGGACCTCCCACACTGTTTCCTCCCGCCTTAAGCCTTTGTAATAAGCTTGACGGCTGATGCCAATAACGTCCAATAACTTTGTGACAGCGCCATGTTGGCCTTGACTAACTTCTTCGATGGCACGGTAAGCTTGTCGGTGTTGTTTGATCACTCCTTGTGCTGGATTTCCAGTAATTTTTTTACAAAGGCCTCCACTAGCTCTTTGTCCTTGAGCTCAGCTTCTAGTTGACGAATGCGCAGTTTGGCCTTGTCTAATTCGGTTAGATCACGCTTGTCTTTGTGGTGACCACGGTTATCTACCAGCGTCTCATAACCGCCTTCGCGAGCCTTGATCACCCAAGACCGTGCCTGTTGATAAGACACATCAAAATGGGCTGCCGCTTCAGTATAGGAGTGCTTACCCTTAGTGACATATTCAACGACTTTAATGCGTTCTTCGAAGGTGGTTGTACGACTCATGGTGGGGACCTGCTTTCTAGACGGTGAAGCCGTCAAAGATTGATGATCCCTATTATACATGGCTATCCATCTTTGCAATTGTGTTGATGAGCGCAGACCAAATTGCATCGTGACTTCGGCTAATGACCCTTCACCACTGAGATAAGCAAGTACTGCTTCAAGCTTTTGTTCCTTGGTATAATGTTGATTCTTTCGAGCTTCCTCTAATCCCTTAATCCCATCGCGTTCATAGCGCGCCTGCCAACGTTGTAATGTGCGATCACCAAGACCGTGTTGACGGGAGAAACTACTGATACTTATATTCGAATGTCTGAACTCCTCCAATATGAGTAACTTTTCTTGAGCTGTATGCTTAGATCTGGGCATAGAAAATCCCTCCATGATCATCAGATGAATTATGATATTTCATCTGACAACCATAAAGGGATTATCGCACAAGAACTTTTGGAACGACTGAAGTTTGAAAAACCACTTCTCACTGAACTTAATGCATTTCTCAATCTGTTCGTTGTCAAAATGCAGTGTGTCGTCAGATAGCACAGACTTTTTTAGATAATCAACAAGCTGAATACGTTCCTTATTAAACAGCAGGTGTCCTTCTTCATAATCATTGATGTAATCATTAACATACTTGTTATGAATCAAAGCAGATCATCAGGATCATATCCCGTGCCCTTTCCATCAATTCCAGGCGGAGCGGACAATCCCATGTCCTTGCCAAGTGAAATTAGGCTTGCATTGATCTTGTTCATATCAGCCAAAGCAGGATTAGATTTAGTGAAATGCTGACTGCCATTCTCAATTTCAATAATTGGCTGCTTGATAGCTTCTTTTTGAAGCCTGTAGAACATGTCAACCATTGAAACATATCGGTCCACCTTCTCGGTTTCAATTGGATTAGTCTTGTCTATCTGAGACAAGAGCCTGTTTTTAAGCTTATCTAGCTTGTCCATGGATTATCACCTCCCATTTTTGGTATAGGGTACCCCCCCTCGCGCGAAAAAAACGAAACATTTTTGCGGAAGACGAGCCCGTCCACCGGTCCCCGAATTTCAAAATGGCATTGAATTTTTTGACCCGGGGGTATGTTATTTTACCATCTCTCATCGTTGGCATACGGATTTTTTGGTCTCCCCAAACGTTTATAATTGAATCGTCCGTGTCGCTTGTTGTGACAGTCGCGGCAGAGTGTGCGCAGGTTATCTGGATCAAGCGCTAGGTCTGGACGTTCCTCTAGCGTCTTGATGTGGTCAATCTCCAGTGTCATGTCATTGCCAGTAGTCACGCGTCCTTCCGCTTTGCACCATTGACATTCATAGTGGTCACGTTCAAGAACCTGTTCGCGCAATGCTTTCCATTCAGCTGAACGATAGAAGTGTGCACGCCCAGCGTGACTGTGAACATCTCCCGTATAAGATATGTTAGTCATCTTTGTCGGTGCTCGAGCGTTCCCCGGTCTTGATCTCCTTAGGCATGTTCTTACCGTCATGTTCATAATGCTGAATGACAAACTTTTGCCGATAGTCGTTCAGTGCTTTGTCTAGCTCTGCAATAAATGATTCGCTGAACCCAGGCCGAGCAGGTAGCGCAACGCCTTCGATATCAAGCGGACTATCAACATATAGACCATACGCAGTTAAGGTTGGTGAAGTTTCTTCTGTGTGATCAGCTGGCATGAATTGTTTGTTGAACTCTTCTTGACTCATTGCATGCACCACATATCCACATGGTTCACTGTAGTCAGTCACAAGCATATCGCCTTGTTTCACAAGATGCTGATCTTTTCCTTCTCCACACGTAGTAACGACATAGTCGCCATAGCAAACGTTAACTATAATCGGAATGCCATTCTCTTTGAACTTGTTGCTGACGAACTTACCTACGTCTTCGCAATCTTCCGGCACCTTGATTGCAATGTATTCCTTTGGCCGTTTCACTACTTTTAGCATGTCTATTCCTCCGTGTATTGTTTGATCTTGTCAACTTGCAAGTCGCACCAGCGGTCATGTACGCCATTCGCCTTATACACGGTTACAACGGGAAACGATCGATAGCCTTGTTTCCGGAACCGTTCAATGTCACGCTCGTCGGCTGTAATGGTTGACACCGGCATGACCTGCTTTAGCTTCATCGCTGTGTGGCGACATTTCTGACAGTGCGGCTTCGTGTAAATTACAGCTTGCATACGTGTTTCTTCCCTTGATATCTCTTCAATGATTTTTTGCTCGGTTTTGCAAACGTAGCCATAGCTAACACGTTTCATACCTGACATGACTTACACCGCCAACTCGAATGAATAGCCATGGTGATGTTTGCGCTTGTCGTGAAGGCACCTGTGCATAGCCCTTATGTCTAACCCAAGGAGTTCTGAAGCCATTTTGACACTCCTGAAGAAGTAACGATGTCCGGAATTAACAATTACATAAACTGGGCGTCCCTCCGTTTTTGCCATGCGTTCGTTGCGAGTACCATACATGACATTGTATAGTGCCAAACACCACTCAAGGTTCGATACTGTGTTGTTCTCTTTGTTTTCGTCCTTGTGATTTACCTGAGGGAGATTATCGTGGTTGTCTAGGAACGTCGAGGCCACGAGACGATGAACGAGCCTGTTCTCTCTCTTTCCGTCTCGCCATAAGCTAACCTGACGATACCCCAACCCCGAACTACTCATACTGTACGCAATAACTCTCCCTTTTCTGTAATGTTTGTTCGCGTCCACACGGTCAAGGCTCCTCACTCGGCCAAGATTGCTAACCTGATATAGTCCTTTGTAATCTTCAATATCTTTCCAAACTTCAGTTGAGTTCATAAGTGCACCTCAGTCTTTCATCGTCATAAACGAACGCATACAGCAGATGTTTGCCCGTGGTGAAGCCATTCTTAATCTCATAGGGATCATTTGGCTTTGCTGTTCCAAGCTGGCGCCACATAATGCCACGATCATCTTTAAACCGCTCGCTATGATAGTGGCCTGAGTGAAGTTCGTATGTTTTTGCCACACTGAATATCCTTTTGTATTCAAATGGGAAAAGGCTTGTCAGCTTGTCCCTGCTGACGTCACCATGAGCCAACATAATTCCAACATGTCCTAGCAAGTATGCACAGCGCCAGTCTGTTGCCGGATTACTGTCATTGAGATCAACGCGTACTTGTGGATAGCGATCTATCAGCGCATAAAGAAAAGCGTATTCGAGATCACCTGAATGGTTACCGAACACGCTCTTGATTGAGACGCGATTGCTATATTCAATTGCCAGCGGAACAATTTGATCAAACAACTTCACAGCATCATGGAATGCCTGACGCATGTTTGCGTGATCTAGTTGTGTTCCTCTAACCGTTTGTGTTGCATGAATCTGATCACTATGGAATAGATCTCCCAATTGCTCGATCACAATCTCGTTGTAGCCGTCCATGATGATCTCTCTAAGTTGACTCACCATGTCTTTTAGATCGGCGAATGTTGTCCAGCCAAAATGCAGGTCAGGCAATGGGATGACTAAGTTGCGATCGCCCGATTTCTTCATGCCGTAATTGACCGGAATGATTTTGTCGTTGAACGCTTCAGCCATTTCACTTATCGATAAGCCTTGTTTCGGCTTTACGCGAATATGAATGCTGTACTGCGGAACTGTACCGTCTTCGGTACTATGCTGCTCATACACTTTGTAGTCGCCTAAGACCATCTCGAACTTATCAGGATCGTATCCACACAACTCCATCAAAGTTCGTGGGTCTTTATTTGGCTCATGCTTGAGTCTCATTAATGCCGTGACTGTTTGGCTACCATCAGCATTAAGAGCTACTTTTCTGTCAGCGGGTGGTGTCTCCCTATTTGTGCCGTCTGAATCGTATTCATTCTTTAGTGGCTTTTGGAACTCGATACCAAGCCGTCTTGCTTTGCCTTGAAGCGCATCGTAGCTAATCCCGAGCTTGTCTGCCGCCTCTCGTCTGGTAAAACCTTCAGAGGCGAGCTTCCTAATGCCGCTGATTTGTTCATCTGTCCATTGCATCTACTCGCCTCCTAAAATATAATAATCGTGAGCAGTTTAGCGATTCTGCTAAGCTTCCTCAAAAAGAACTTCCCGAGTTCTTAAGCCCTCGGATTCGGCTCCGAGAGCTTTTTTGTTGCTTAAATAATTTCGATAAGCTAAAATTAAATTGTTCCCAACAGATACTCATTTTCACTCCTCTGTAATACCCTATCTTTAGGCCCTCGGCCCCCAACCGAGGGCTTTTTTAGTACCCTTATACAAGGAATGTGCTATTATGTATGCGTGAGCAGTGGCCTTTCTCCTCCAAGTCAATTGTCATTGCTCACTCCCATAATTGCTGGCCCTCAGTTAATCGCTCAGAGGGCCTTTTTTGTTGCACTTTAGATAAGCTTATATGATAATTGATGTTAAAAGGAGGTAATATCTATGAGTTTAGATGGTAAAGTCGACAGCACCAAGGACAAGATCTCCGGTAAAGCTAAAGAAGTTGAAGGCAAAGTAACGGGTGATAAGGCTCGTGAAACACAGGGCAAAGCAGAAGGAATACTTGGCAAGGCCAAGGAAAAGCTTGATGATGCCAAAGATGCTGTTAAAGATACATTAGATGATGTGAAAAACAAGCTCAGCACAGATAAGAAAGACTAATTAACTGGCCGGCAAACTGCCGGCTTTTTTATTGCCTTTTTAAACCTGTACAAATCCGGTACAAGAGCTTTACGCATTTGATAAACTCACCTGCTATACTGATCTTGCAAGGCAGGTCACCTTGCAATCACACTTACTTCCTCATGTGTGCCTTCAGCTTGGGTGGCTGGAGGCTTTTTTGTTGCACAAAAATAGCACCTCACCGTTTGGCGGAGTGCTTGGGTAAATAAAAGACGACGTGGCGTCTCAGATAATGTCTATAATGCAGCATTTAGAACCATTAGCTCTCTAGGGTTAAGCTCCTCACTCTCATGACCGTTATCGTCCAACATCTCAATAACTTTTGAAAAAAGGGGATCGCATATATTTCTCCGTCTTTTTGCTAAGAGTTTTTCAGGAATGTAAACTCCAGTGACATGGAAATCCTTGTCGCAATCTATTAGGGTAGGATTAACAAACGGGTTTCTTTCGATTGAAGGATATTCTTTAACAAATGATCTGACAGGAGGATGAGCCAAAAATTTAATTTTGAAAGTTTCACATTTTATTAGAGCCGCATCTCCTTCATTGGCAATTTCACAAATGTACATATGCGAATTCGAGGCCAACGCCGATTCCTCCGTTGGATAAGGAACCAAAAGGGTTATCACATCTTTTTCCTTAATCAACAATAATCCCTCCGTTTGCGTCCAAATGCACATAAACAGGATTATCTAGCTCTGGTTCTTGGGAAAGCGCTTGAAGAGTAGCTGATTGCTCAGGCGTTAACCTCACAGCATCCTCATTACTCATCACGAAACTCTTATTGCCCACTGGTAAAACCTTATGAGTTTCCACATATGAAATAGGAAATGCCTCTCTAATAGTCTCTATAATGTCGGCATCGTGCTTGGAAAAGTCGTCACTGTCAAGCTCAACTTGTTTTTCATCTCGATCTATTCGATCCTTCTTTTTAGACCAAATATCCATGTGATGTGTAACTTCAGAAAGTTCAACAGGGCTACTAACTCTGATGAAAAAGTCAATTATTTTCGCGCGTGGCTCGTTGACAATTGAAGGATCTTCTTCATAAGCGGTCCTACTTTTCTCCTCGAATCCTTGCCGTTCTTTAGTGTAGTCTCCCCACACTTGACTAAAAACAGGGCCATTCTTATATCCCTTTAGTTTTGCGAAATCGTAATTGTCAGCCTCTACTTTAGCAGAAGACTCATAAAAAAATAAAAACTTTTGCAGCTTCAATGGGGTATCGAAACTAGAATAGTCGTTTTTTTGTAGCCAACCGCTAAGCGACAATTTGCGTTCGTTTGACCAAATCATATCATTCTCCTCCTCGCATCAAGCTGGTAATGAAATCTTTTCCTTAGCAAAGTAAGTATAACGGGTGGAAAATAGGAGGTCAACAAAATAGTACCCCAGCATGAACTGGAATACTACATTGAGGTGATATCTGTGCTTCATATGTCTTCTGCTCGCTCTCCCAGTGTCAGATGGGGTCATCGTAAGCTGTGTCCGGTCGCTAAACTGGACAATGTGGCATGCGGGAATCGAACCCGCCTGACTATCACAGCCAGTCCATTTGCCACGCCTTGCCACAGCTTTATCATCACCATGGCTCGGAGGAAAAATGCGGTGTCTCAGGTTTCTCACCTTTGGCACAATACAATCATATGACGGAAATACGGTTGGTTGGTTCGCACTTAGTTCGCATATAGTTCGCCATTAGTTCGCTCTAGCTTTACCAGCGGACATAGTTCACCGAATGCAATAAGTGCTTGCTTCTTTTTGTCTTGATATGCCGTCTTGCCAACACCTATCAAATCGAAAAGTGCTTCGTTTGTTTTTCGTTTGCTTGCTGGAATAAGGTAGCTTTCAGACAATATCGTTCTGTAATCCTCATCTTCAATAGCATCAACTGCCGATTCACAACATTCAACGTAGTACAGCTCGTCAGCGTGCGATATTACCTTTTCCTCGGCTTTGTTGCCATAGCTAGGTGACTTGGGCATGCCGTCCATCACGGGACTTCTGAGCGCTATTTTGGTGCGTTGAGCGAGCCGCTTGTGATGCCAGTAGTTCCTCAAGACCTCTTTGGCGTTTTCAATTGTTTTGTCATGATCAATTGGGCTAAAATATCTCGTTGCTCGCACCACTGCGTCCACTCCTTATGGTATAATTTTGCTGGGTTTGAGGATAAGCGTGCCGCGATGGTGCGCTTTTGTTATAATGCTCGAGGAGGCCAACTCCTTTTAAATGATTCCATTTGCTATCAATCATATGCATTATGGCCTCCGGCGCGTCCTTCATCAGACGCGCTTTTTCATTTGCAATCATTTGATTCTTTTCCAGTTAGCCCACATCCACATTGCAACACCTACGATTAGCAGCATGACGGCAATCATTGCTTTCCCTCCAGCAGCTCTTTGTTCTCAAAAATATTCCCGATGACTCCAAAGCCATCATAATTAACAACATCCGTGAACAGAAAGCGACGTTCGCCTGATTCCTCGCAATTTACACTGTATACAGCATAATGCGGATCATACTCAACAACCCCGATATGAATCTCTTCATCTAGGTCTTCATTATCACCGTTATCCCAGACACTACCGAAGCTTACAATATCGCCCTCGTAGATTTCTCGTCCGTTCTTGTCTTTAAGGCCGGTGTATTGTTCGATAATATATTGCTCATTATCTAAGAATCCGGCAAAGCATTCTTCTTCATAAACAGCATCCTCACCATCGTCATACTTAACACAGCCACTCAGCATGTCGTATGCTTTTTGTATGTCATACAAGTAACACTCATTTTTCTTATCCCACGCTCTGAACTTAATTTCTCGTTTCATTTCTCCGCCTCCCTGATTACATCCGCGATGTCCCAAAGCGCAAACAATATTGCTCCTAGTGTCAAGCAAACAAACGTTTTGTAATGGCCATAAGCCAAATGCTTCTCAGGCATGAATGAAGCCACAACAGCTAACGTGAAACCAATCCATGACATGAACCGATTAATGCCGATTCTCATTTCTTATCCTCGCTATCTTCACAGTAGTGTTCAAATTTTTGCTCATGGCAGTAGTCTAATAAAGCATTAATGTTGCAGGCTTCCATCTCATGCCATTCAGAATAAATAATCTCAACAAATTTAGTTTGATCATAATTGTAAAGACGATCAAATGCGTCTATGTCTTTGCCCTCAACTAGATACTTTGGCTTATTTTCAAGTGAATCAATCAAGTCTTCTAAATCGCTATCGCCATCGCCATCCATGAAGTCAGCAAGAATATATTTCCTAAGTGCGCTTTGAACAGTTGAAACGTCTTTTTCCGCATCGTATTTCTTCATTTCTCCACCTCATATGTCTTGACTTGCACATCATCGACCCAAACATCAGCATTAACTTTGGAAACTCGCTCTTTAACAAAATCGATTACCGATTGCCTAGCTTTTGGTTTCCAAGTACTTAGATTCGGGCAAGGATACAAGTTCGCATCATACATCAGGAACTGAAGCACATGTTCGTTTGTAACACGATCATCATGTAGAATTTCCTCAGTACGAATTCCTGATCCACGTGTGAATCCGCCTTTGAACTGCTCATGTATGTTCATTTTTCTTCCTCCAATTTTTGCTTGTTCTTTCTCACGAACTCGTCAATTTTTTTGTTGTTCCATCGCAGTTCTTCGATATGATAGATTTGGCTCATGCACAAAAGCTCACCTATGAATTCATCAATAGAAGACTTCATTCGGCCAACTTTTATCCCAGCTTGATAAAGCTTGTACGCCTGAATATAGAACCTACGTTGCGTATAAATGCCATGCTTCGCTTCAAATCTTCGTTCTGCTCCAAAACTTGTTTTCCACCTATTGTTAGCCATGATCCGCCTCCAATTTCACGATTTCGCCGGTTTCCTCAACGCGCCAGACACCTAGCAACCATGCACGGGCAAAGGTATCTGAATTTTTTGCATTATATATCCATTTTCTATTGCTTTCCGTTGCGTAGTAGAGTGCTTCCGATATACCATGAATGCCATCATATGATTTGCACCATCGGATGTATTCGCCCACCGCTTTGGGAATCACCGGCAGATCATCTGGCAAGGCGGCGGAATAGCGTTTGTTCCAGCCTTCAATTGCTTTGTCTTTAACTCCACAGTCACCAACAACAGTAATAACATAGTTTTGATGTTGCTCTACTAAATCGTTGAACACGTCCCGCTTCGTCTCATTGCTCATCGTCAGTCACCTCTTCTTTTTCGCAGTCTTGCAAGCCGTAATGTTCGATCTCTGCTTCAGTGAACTTTCCACGAAACTCTTTATCCGCTGGGCAAATCGTCAACAAATCTGTATCGCCAGACTTGTAATACCAAACCTCTTTGGTATGTGGCACCTTGACGTTGTATTTCTTCTCCTTTGCCACGGTGTATCCGTTGACAAATGCCTCCATTAGAGACTTCTCTCCATCGGTGTTTCCAGAAATATAACTTGCTGGATATTTGTCATTATGTGCATCTTCAACGATTTTGGCCTCTTCCTTGCTCAGTACTACCTTTTTAGGCTCCTCAACGAGCGTGATAGCGTGCCCACCCTGATTTTTAGCTACTAGTTCAGCCTCTTCCTTACTAGTAGTTGTAGGGCAATCTGGGATGTCTAATATCCAGAAACCAGAACCATCCGAAAAGTCCCAGTATTTTCCTTCATCGTTCTTTACCGCGTACAGTTTTTCTTCGCTCATTTTTCGTCCTCTACTTTCGTAATAATCAGTGGTTCCGGAATATCGACCTTAATGTTGTCGCCACGGGTGTTGTGCGATTCCGTGTGTTTGGCCATGTTCTCGTTTATCCAGCGGATACACCGAGATTGATACTTGGCTCGGTAATACTCGGTTCCTGTGTTTAAATCTGCTACTACGTACATTTGTTTTCCTCCAATAGCTTCACAGCATCGTCTGCCGATCTGCATACGCCGTAAATTACCGGAAACCGCTGAATAAATTCGGCAAAGTGTTTTTGTTCTGGTCGAAGACGGCCTTTTTCGTTTTTGACTTCGATTAAAATCAACCGACCGTCGCGATGGCGAAAGCCGGTTAGGTCCGGCCATCCTTTCGGTGGTCCAGCAATGAATATTCGACCAGTTTCAGTTCTGACTTTTCCGACATTCGTACGAATAATCGTGCAGTCAGCTCGCGACAATGCCAACATAATTTCTGATTGAATTTCGTGTTCTGATTTCAATCGGCACCACCGCCGGTCAGATGATAAGCCGGATTCATTTTTGATATCGACCATTCGCCGAATTGATTTGTCGTTTTGAAGTACCCCTCAGATGTTCGCACGGTATTTTCATTTTCCCCGGTTACTTCTTCACTATCATTAAAATTCAGGCCGGTTGTTCTTAAAGTGCCTTTAACAGTTTCAAAGTTCAAAGCCTGTGCTGCTCGAACCAATTGTTCGTAATTATCAGTCACCAACAACACCCTATCTAATGATCCATTTTCATCTTCTGCAAACAAAGCAACTTTTATCTTGCCATATTCATCTTGAATGACATCAAAGTTCATTCCGGTTACTTTCATCTCAATCATTCCTTTCTTTTTCAACGGGAGGACTTACGGGATGATGCATACAGATGCTAGTCCATACTCTCACAAGGGTTTTAGAACTGTTACGGGAGAACGGGAGGATAAATCAAAACAAAGTTTTCTCTACGTATATATTTTTTGTTTTTATATATATACTTTTTGAATTCATCCTCCCGTAAGAAGAAAAGAGGAGACAAATACTAGATCCACAAAGGGTTTGGAGATTTTTATATCCTCCCGTTCATCCTCCCGTAACCATCTTTACTCCCGTTGTGCCCAGTTCAGTCTTGGATCGCTTTTGATTTTCAAACCCACATAGAAAATGCTGTTGTTTTTCTTACTCCTAAATTTTTGTTTCATCTCCGCACCAAACTTCTGCTTGCGCATCTTGTATTCGCCATTGCTCTCTGCCCAACTCTGGTAAGCTTTGAACAGCTCACCAGCCGGGGCTTGATAATCTGGTCCCAGATCGCAGCAATCTCGGACAAACAACTCAAGCGTGTCCATCTCGGCGCGGTAAGATTTGCTTGCCGCTTGAACGCTGGCCGGTGCTTTCAAACCCTCTCGTTGCCATTTCAACGCGCCGTCCACAGCCCAGTTCAGAATGCCGACCGACTCGCGCTCAAGTTTATATGCCAGGCGTTTATCGACTTTGTTCTCTGGAATCTGAACATTGAACGGGATCAGCATCAGCCTCCTCCAGATACCATCGTCTGTGCCGCGAATAATTGGCTTGTGGTTTGTTGCCAACCATAGCTTGAACTCTGGCTTGTACTCGAATTCCGAACCATACAAGAAGCGCGCGGTGACCATATCTCCTCCGGTTAGTTCTTTGACCAAGCCTTCATCTAAGCGCACCCCTTCATTCGGTTCGCTGGCCGTGACCAGTCGTGCGCCCTTGAGCCGGGCAATGTCAGAATTGGCGGCAGAATCCGATTGTTTAATCATGATTGATTTTGCTGACATCGACTTTGCATAGGATCCGGCCACATGTTTCAGCGTATCCATGAAAACTGACTTACCATTCCGCCCATTACCATAAAGAATGAACATGACCTGTTCTTCAGTAGATCCAGTTAACGAATAGCCAATCGCTTTTTGCAGATAATCAATCAGCTCTTCATCGTGATCAAATATCTGATCAAGGAACTGCCGCCATTCTGGGGCATCCACGGTATCGGTATATTCAACACCGGTTTCTTTGGAAAACATTTTCTTAACGTCATGGTCATGCAGTTCACCATCGGACAAATCAACATAACCGTTAATGGTATTTAGCAAGATCTTATCCCGATCGAATTCTTCCGGCATGACGGCCAAACGGTGTCGCAGTTGTTCGGTCATGGCTTTCTTGGCAGAATTGGAACGTGATTGTTTCAAAAATTTTGACCATTTCTTCTTTGCTTCTTCCGGATCCATACCATCTGCGATGACAATTTTCTCGCGTTTCATGTCGTCCACGACAATGTCCACCATTGAGCCGAGTTTTCCTTGCTTATCAAGCTCCCAGTAACTGCCGTTGTAGACATACCATGCTTTGTCAACATAGGAATATCGGGCAGCATCTCCAAAATGATCAACAAAGCGCTGGGCATTGCCGGTGTCATCCCACGACCGCGGCGGCAGTTTCTTCTTCGGTTTCTTGGACTCCCCCATTAAGCCAGAGAGGTCGTACTTCATTCGCTCACGTTCAGGATGATAAACATTCGATGTTTCATTGATGGCCTTATTGAGTGTGGCCACGCCATACGTGGTTTTGCCATGTTTATCGTCCCACTTAGGTCGCATGAGCGAAGATCCGCGGAAGATACTGTCCATTTTGCTGAAGTCTCGGCCTGTCCAAAATGCCAAATCATTTGCAAGTGCCAGGTCGGCTTCTGACTGCGATGTGTAAAACTTCTCCCAGCCACCGACTAACAACAAACGGATCCGATCACCGGTCTTGCTATTAAGCATTTTTGCAATGATCTCATCCTCTGAAAGATTGTTGACGGCAAAGCGATCGTCAGTCCGCATTGGCATCTTCAAAACTGACTTCGGTTCGATGTACTTTTCGTAAAGCTTTTTTAAGGCTGGCGGATCCGGTTTATTAATTCCGCTATAGGGGCCAATTTTATTGCCTGTCATGGCAAAAAATCGTCCTGATTCGTACATCTCAACGTTTTTTTTGCGGTGCCGACTACCAGGCAATTTTCCGCGAATGATGATGTGGATGCCCTCACCTGACAAGGACGTCTCGGCATAGGATTTCATTGCATCCAAAAATTCAAACGCCATATTGTCCTGCTTGTCGCCGTTTTCCAAGCGATCCAAGTCGGGGCCGATGTGGTCAACGTCAATGCCAACATAACCATCAACAAAAAAGAAGCCTAAACCCGCGAAATCTGATTGTTTCAGATACTGTAAAGCGTTGTCGAAGGTCGTCCAATCATCTGGATTTGTAGAGCTAGCACGTTTTCCGGTCACCGCCGACCATGGGATTTTCGTATATTTGTGTTTTTCCGGTTGCCAAATTTTTTGATAAAGTCCCCATTGCTTTAGGGACCGGAGTTCTGATGGAATTTGTTCATACATATTCACCACCTCGCGCTCCTAGAAGGGAAGATCTTCGTCTGAAACATCAATTGGCTGTCCGCTATCTTGCGTTGGATTGGTAGGAGTTTCCTTCCACTTGTGGTTCACCTGCGGATACTGTGTCTTCTTGAAATTCCACGGGGCAATCCGATTGACGTCGGTCGTCTCGCCGTTGTACGTATTTTTTTCTTTTTTGATAAAGACTTGGACTGGCTTCAAAATAAGCGCACGGCCAAAATCTTCAAATGAGTTGATCGCAGTACCCTCCGGAACCTGTGCTGCCTCAAGAACGTACTGCAAACCTTCCATGTCATATTGATTGGTGGCCTTACGCTTCCAGTTATCCATGAACACAACGCGATTGTGATATTTGCCGTTTGTTTCTGGCAGTGCCGCATCTAGGTCGTTTCGGATGCGCAACTTGATTTGTAATGACTCTGCTCCATTCTTGGTTGCACGTTCCTGCACATTCTCAATCAGTGCTTCATAGGAGTTAGTTGGTAAAGCTTCAAAACTCTGGTCCTCAATCTTGGAATAGTCTGTTGTCATACTGAAAGTCATGCTTGTTTCCTCCATTTTCTGTCGGCAATAAAGCCGCGATTTTTTGCTTGATAGTAAGCCCATCCCGGTTTGTAACCCCGAACGCGGGCAATTTCCTGTAAATCTTTGAGACTTTTTGCTTCTGATGGCTGCATACGGTTCGGATGATGCACCACAAACTTAAAGTCTTTGGCAGTTAACTTTTTAAGCTTTGCGGCTTCGTCAACGTCCATCCCTGTCGATTCGGCTTCAAGCTCATGCCCACAGATAGGGCAAATCTTGTACTGTACTGGAATGACCGCATAACAGGCATCACACGTCTTAATAGGCGGCCCCATATTGTCACGTTTTTTCTTTTTAGGCCGATCATTCAGTGTCCATTCGTGCTCAGTATCAGGTAAGCCGAACCGATATGCATTGGCTACATGGTCGATAATGATCGACCGTTTTCCCGGCTTGTATCGCATGCCGCGCATTGACTGCTGAATATCCAGTACCAACGAAGCAGTTGGCCTCAGCATGATGATCACGCCGACATCGGGTACGTTAAAACCTTCGCTGATCAGATCCACGTTGGATAAAATGGTGATTTTTCCGGCTTTAAAGTCAGCCATAATGTGATCACGTTGTCCTTTTGGTGTTTTCGCATCCGCATGCACAGCTGTGATGCCTGCCGATTGAAATGCCTCAACGACCTGTTTACTCGCCTCGATACTATGGGCGTAAACGATCGCTTGGCGGCCACCAGCCAAATGCTGATAGTGGCTAACCACATCACCGAAGATGGCCTTAGGCACGGCCGCATCCATCGACTTGTTAGTATAATCGCCGGTACTAGATGTTTGCAGTTTCTGAACATCAATCAGTGTGGGGGCATAATAGTCGTAAGGTGCTAGGTACTGGTGATCAATCAACCATTTAACTGATGGACCTTCTACCATCGCTTCGTAAACATTCCCTAATCCTTGACCATTCATTCGCCACGGACTGGCCGAAAAGCCGAGACGCGGAACATCTGCATAAAAGCTGTATATTTTTAGGTAAGTCTTTGCCAGAGAGTGATGGCTCTCGTCGGTAACGATCAAAGAGGGTCGCGGCAATCGATTCAGGCGGTTGGCAATCTTACCAACTGTCATGATTGTGGTTGCCTGCAAGTCGATCTCATCAGCCTGAAAAGTCTGCACGATCTGGTTAACTAGTTCTTGTCGGTGCACCATAAACATCACATGGCCGCCACGTTCGACTGCCAACCTAGCTATTTCAGCGATGATAACTGACTTACCAGATCCCGCTGGGCTGACTAGCAGTACAGATTTGTGACCGTCAGCCAGCTTTTCTCTTGCTTGATTAACTAGCTCCTTCTGGTAAGGATGAAGCTGAAACATCACTGTCACCTCCAAACTTAAAGAGGTCCTCAATGGCACACGCAGTTCGATCATCCAAACGATTTTTGGCAAAAATTGCATCTGAGCCTGCAAGGATAACTCCTCGATGGCTTGTCTTTGTGCTGATGACCACGCGTCCTACCACATCTGTCAGACCTAATAGCCCGTCACGCACGCTGTCACGAATTGCTGGTGCATACTGGCTGAATGATTGCCCAGTTTCGCTCGTAACGTCTCGTGTGTTTTCCCAAGCGGTTACTAGCACGTTTACTGGTGCGTCCATGAAAATCATGGTCATGATACGGGCAAAGTAATTCGCCCATTGTCCATAATCCTGAATCTCGTTGCCAATGCCGTTCTTGCTGGCACGACCACGTTCGACAAACCAGTCTTTTTCGAATGCTGATACGTTGTCGATCACCAGATTGTCATATCCAGAAACACGTTCAGCCAGATTCTTCAGAAATTCTTTCCATTCCTCGCTCGGCTTGCTTCGGTCAAATGGTTGCACATCAATGTTCGTTGCACCGGATAGCACCTTGGAACTGTCATCCAGATCTAATACGAGTGTTTTGCCATCAAGATTGCGGATAGCTGACGTCTTACCGACACCAGGCTTTCCATAAATTAAAACTCGCCAGTTCTTTGTTCGATCAATTGAAGATGCATGTTTAATTGGCTGCATCTACCGTACCCCCAGTCCGATGTTTTCAACCAGTCGCGCGTTTGGTACCTCACGGCCAGCTTGCAATGCTTTCTTCAAGTCGGATTTGTTGACCATCAATGTGGTCTTAATGAACTCTGGTGGCAACTTATTCGGGTCTTCTGGTGCTTCCACGCTTACTGTTCTGCGTGTGTAAATGCTGAATAGTGGTGTATGAATGTGTTCACGACCAGTTTCAACCATCGCTTGCGCCAATCGTGATTTAATCGTCGCAGCGTTTTTCTTTGCACTTGTCTTGCGTTCTTGCAAACGCCTGATTTCAGCGTCGATTTCTTTGATGTCTGCTTCGACTGATTTATAGACTTTGACATAGCCAACCGCTTTGTCGTCAAAGTCGCCCTCAGTCATTTCCATCGTGTCAGCAATAGCTTTTGGATCAGCCTTGCCACTTTCTGCCAGTCGTTGCAAGCTGGTCAATTTGTCTGTTAAGTCGTATAATACTGACATATAACATTTTCCTTTCTATCAGTCGTTGGTCTGGACGCCAGCGGCTTTTTTCATGGCTTGCTTGATAATAAATAGGATCGCGTGTGCGCCATCTTCTTGACCCATCGCATACGTTTGGTGAGGGTCTGTGTTGTTCGGCCCATAGTCGGTAGCAACTTTGTGATATGCCGCGATCTGACGGTTCGCTTCGGCTAGAATTCGTTCGTATTCCTCATTGGTCATCACGTCATCCCCTTAGTTTTGCTAGTCGTGCACGTAGCTTCTCGTTCTCGGCAAGCAGCATCTTTGCAATTGGTGTGTGGTTGCCACGCATAATGTCTAACGTCAATTTGTTATGCTCTTTAAGAAGATCACCAATGGTACGTTCTGCTTCATTCAATCCACTGCCTCCAATTTCCGCTGTGACCTAAGCAGTGACCAATGATCACGCCGAAGCCACCAGCAATTAGTAAATAACCAATCATTATTTGTCCTTCTCTCTAAGTGACCTTGAAATCTCTGGGAACCATTTGTCTAAGAACTCGAGCCATGGTTTCGGATGAAACAGATACCCCTTTTTGCCAGGCGGTGGATATGAAACCACGGTATCTTGCAAGAACTTGTGGAAGCGTGGGACGTTCAAGATATTGTTAACTACCCACGTGTTGTTATGTCCTTCGACATAGCTTGTTGCGGTGGTGAGCGTCCACATGCCTCGTGCTGCTAGCTTGCGCTTTAGCTCTTGGTTCTCCTCGATCATCTTTGCCAGTTCTTCTTCATTGACCGCTAAATACTTTTTGCTTGAAATCTGATCATCTTCAACAACCTGCAACAACGGCATGGCATTTCCTCCTTTCCTGTGATCGCCTCCTGACGGATAATGAAACCGGAAAGGAGGTGATTGATATGGATCTAACTGTTCATTTCCGCGATGGCAACACGGAAGAAATCCCAGACTTTGAATCAGTGGTTTGCCTAGGAATGGATAAAATCGTTGTTAAAGCTGAAGACTTTTCCAATATTTACTTGGAAAATAAACTTACCTATTCATTTGTTGGCCATGCTGATTCGCTCCAAGCTAATGGCGCCGATATACTGTATTTAGTTCTTGCTAAGTGATCCGATGAGCTCCGCGATGGCTGCCACCATCTCGGGGCTTTTTTCTTTGTTCTTCAGTTGAGCAACAACAAATTCTGTAACGGCATTTTCTAGTTTTTCCTGTGTGCGTCCGTTCATTTAGATATCCTCCTTGGCCCTATAACCTGTTTTCGTCCATGAACTGTTCAAACAGTCCTTTTCCTGTTTTTTCACGGTTAATTCGTGACATGGTCATCATCATATTGACCATGAAATCGGTGATGTCATCGTTCCAGTACTCCATCAAAAATTTGAAGGGTTCAGCAATTGGCTTATCAATTCCGTTAGCATTAATCGAATCCAACATGGTACTGAAATAGTCTTTGCATCCGTACTTCTTGCCGTCATAAGTTTTCTCTATTGGGAAAATGCCCATGAACTCGCGTGGCGTTAATCCTCCAACACTGGTTAGCACTTCCTCCATTTGTAAAAATCGGTCTTGCTGATCATCAAACTCAGCCGTACGGTCATAAAATGCATAGGCTTTTATCCCGTAGTACACGAGCTTTGGAAGTGACCATTGGGCTACCTGCATGCGGTGCAGTGGACTTGTGTTAGTTGAAAGCTCAATCATCACCATCGATGAAATTCGCTCATAAGCAGCAAGCCGAAGATCAAATAGCTTAGCTTCAGGTGTTTTAATCATTTGTTTACCTCATCAATTGTTGCCAGGCTGCTTTCAACGTATTCTTGAATTGGCCTCAGGAGTGCCATCCATGTATAAAATGATCGATTCGTACCGTATGCCAAGATTGCAGCATTTTTTTCGGTACGATTGTTTCGATATGAAACTACAGAGCCTTCCATAGTGTCGAACTGATCACGAAGAGCTTCTAAAAGTTCCTTTACTGTATAAAGATCAAAAGACGCCATGCCTAAATCAGGTGCTTTGGTGCTATTTGAAACATTTTTCATACTGACATCTCCTTTAATACTCGTTGTCCCAGACGCGATACTTGATGGCGTGGTCCTTAACAACCGCCATGTAGATCTCAATGAGCCGCTTGTCATTGCCGATCACATCAACTTTGTTAGTCTTATTTCGCTTGGATAAAGATTGGCCTTCCCCAGCCATTCGGTTGCGTAGGTTGGTAAGCCGTGTACTCAAGCTGTATCCGCCTCGTTGTTCGACATCTTTGTAGATATCTTTCCGTGTGGCTTGATAATCGTCTCCTCTCATATGTGCGATCTTAGTAATGATGTCCCGAGTTGCTCGGCGCCAGTCCATTGTGGAAATACTTACGATGTCACTGATGGCATTTACTTTTGCATCAACTCGATTCAAGCGTCGCTCTTGTGCGGCTAGCGCTTGCGTAGCTGCAACAGCCGCCCGTGTCGCTGGACTTAGACCGGTCATATCGTGATGTGCCTGCTTATCAATTTCGATAAAATATTGACGCGCTTGCTTGCCTCGATCGGTTCGCTGAATCATTGCAACTTCCTTTGCCATGTCGAGCGTCATGACGTGATCAATCCGTGGACGACCACCAATAGGTTTTTCACTTTTTTGTGATAAACCTTTAAAGTCAGTGTTTTCCGTAAATCCATAGTCAATCATGCGGTCAAACCACTGTGTATATGGCGTATCTACTTCCAAGAAATCGTGTAGCTCGCGGCCGCTTACCGCGATCGTTCCATCATCACGTGTGATGGTCTTAATTAGTTCATTCATTTAAACAGTCTCCTTTCGTTCCGAAAAAGGAACATCAACTTCAAAAAAATATGCCATTGGTACCCCAAAGCCCGTATGAAGCTTGCGTGCTTCTGACAAACGAAAATCAGGACCAGTTCCATTGAGCTTTTTGTTTACATAATTTGGAGTAGTACCAAGAAAACTAGCAACTTTATTTTGCGAAATTCCCCGCGCAACTAACCACCCTTTCAAATCTCTGTATCCAGGATTATTCATGGCTTAACCTCCCTTTATAGTTTCCGTTCCTATCAAGGAACAAATATATCTTAGCCCAGTTCATGCTTTCAGTCAACAAAAAGAGTTCCATTTTAGGAACAATCGTGTTACCATGTTCCTAAAGGAGGAATGTGCAATCATGACAGAAGCCCTATTTGGCAAGAGGCTACACAATCTTAGGCTATTAAAAAAAATGTCTCAGCAGGAGCTTGCAGATAAGCTAAATGACTGGACAGCTAAACATGATCCAAACAATAAAGCTAAAATTAGCAAGAGCATGATATCTCGCTGGGAAAACGGCAAAGCTGATCCACAAATGTTCTATGTACGATTGATAACCAATTTTTTTGGAGTCGATCCCAATGCTTTTATACACGAATCATGGTCTGAAAATGACCAAATTATTGACAATTCAGTCAATAGCAACATTATGACCAAAACAAATGACATTCTCCCTATATATAGTAAGCTCCACCCTGAACGTCAGCAGAAAGTCTACACTTATGCTGAAAAGCAGCTCAATGAACAGCAGAACCCCGACAACGTTGTCAGCTTAGATGAAGCGCGTGTAGAACGTAATCTCGATGAACCAGAGTTCAATGTTGAGGTTGATGGTATTGTGGCCGCTGGCTATGGTGCCTTTAATGATGATCGCGATGAGCCAATGGATACAGTTAAGATTCCGGACAGCGCTATTCCAGCTCACTACGATTACTGTTTTAAGGTTGTCGGCGACAGTATGCACCCTACCTATGATGATGGTGAGTTCGTATTTGTTCAGAAAACGCAAGACGTTACGAACGGAATGATCGCGGTAGTTGATATTAATGGTATGACATTTATTAAGAAGCTGATTTTTGAAGAGAACCGTTTGTGTCTTCGTTCATTGAATGATGATGTGGACGAAAAAACGGGCGAACGTATCTACCCAGACTTCTACGCGGACGAAACCGACAATATTGATGTGATCGGCAAAGTTGTCGGGTCATACGCATTTAAATAATCTTACGTCCAAACCCTGATCGACGTTAAAAGCTGGATTTTTTGGAGGGGAATAATGAAACTACTTATCTTAATTGCCTTTTTGGGATCGCTCCTATTGGCTGCAGTATTTGGCACATTGTCTATAGTTCAACGAAAGGATTCGAGAAAACTAAAACGGAACCTTATTATTACCGCGTTGTCGGCGATAGCATTTATTGCAATCTTTTTTTGGATTGGCACCTATTCGGGAGAAAGCAACAGGTCAGCTGCATCTAGTTCGTCTTCGAAGGCTGAATCGTCAAAGGCAAAATCGTCACAAGATGATGATGACAGTTACGAAGACACTGATAGCGATGACTCTGATGATGAAGAATCATCAAGCACAGAAACATTCAACGCAGCTGACTACAACACTGGGATCACTTATGAACAGTTAGCACGGACTCCAGACGACTACAAGGGCAAGAACATCACTTTAACGGGCGAAGTTATTCAAGTCGTTGAGGGTGACGATGAAACTGATTTGCGTGTTGCAGTTGATGGTAATTATGACAATGTAATCATGGTCGGTTATGATCCAGATATTATGAACGGCTCTCGCATTCTAGAAAATGACAAGATCACCTTCTATGCTGAAAGCTTGGGTACCACCACTTACAAATCTACCATGGGTGGCAAAATCACAGTTCCATTGGCTTTGGCCAAGAAGATTGATGACGCCGGAACTGCTCCCGACGACTATGGTGATTAGTCCTTTCCCCCACGCAAGCAGCATCCCCGTGCAAGCCGGAGAGTGGGGCTTGTATCGCATACCAAGTAAAGGATGTGAGTCATCATGCTAAAAAAGATAGTTGCCATCTTACTCATTGTTTTGTTGGCTGGTGCAACAACCGCTTGCGCTAGTGACCAAGACGATGATCAAAATGTCGAGCAGTTTAACTGAGTGTTGGCTGGATACAAAAAATATTAATATAAAATGATATGGAGACATAACACATGGATGAGACACAACTATCAATTTATATAGACGAATCTGGCACCCTTTGTAAAAGTGATGCTAGTCCTGACTATTTTGTATATGGAGGTTTTTGGTGTACCTCTGATCAGTCTGAAAATATTTCAGCAAATTTTGGCAGAGAATTAATTAGGCTTTTCCCCAGTTGTAAAAATGGTGAGAAAAAAGCTTCGACGATGAAGCATCGAAAAGAGCGAATTCTACTGAGCGAAATCGTTTCAGATAGCGAAGGATCTTTTCATCCTGTGTTTGTTTCTGAATATCTAAAATCTCTAGAAAAACCGCTGAGCACAAAGGAAGAAAAGCAGCTTCATAAGAACTATCTTCTTCGTCGATTTGTCGAAAAGTGTATTGTAGATTTTCGACAATGTGGGTATACATCAGAAACAATAAACGTATACATAGATGATCAGCCAAAAACCAAAATGATTTCATATGATGACTTTCCCAACTATTTATCAAATCACCTTCACGCCCAGTACTATTCTCCGTCATACATTACCTCAAATGCTAAAATAAGCGTAAAATTTATGGACTCCAATTTTGACAGGCGAATACAGCTCTGTGACGTTTTAGCTAATGCAAAGTGGAATCACTATATTCACGGACATAATGATGTTGAGAAGGGCCTTGAAAAATCAGACGTAATAAGACTAAAACTACCGTGACTTAAGCAATACTATATGCTAGAATGTGGTTAAGAAGTAATACTTCTGTCAAATAAGGAGATTCGGCCATTCATGGATTGTGCAGAAATGCACCCTACTCTTTGTTGGAACCCACATTCGTGTGGGTTTTTATTTTGCCTAAAAAGCGCCTACCCAACCGACCAAAGTGAATGGGTAGACGCCTAACAGAACGTGATTGCATGATTAGGTGCAATAGCACCCGTCTTTATTGTAGCACAAGGAGGTGTAAATGATGGCCAGCATTAGTAAACGTGGCAAAAAATGGCAATATCGTGTCTCGTACAAGGATAATGATGGAACACGCAAGTATGTCAACAAAGGTGGCTTCCCCTCAAAAAAAGCTGCTGATATAGCGGCAATCGAAGTCGAACGTCAGCATAATCGCGGTGCAAATTTGGATCTTAACAAGATAACGTTAATCGACTACTGGGACAAATGGATTGAGCTGTACAAATCTGGTAAGCATTCTCGTATCACCGAAGCCCGGTATAAAACAATTCGTAAACAGTTATTAGCCTACTGGGGCGAAAGCCGTGAACTAAAATCAATTTCAAAATCAGACTGGCAGGGGTTTATCAATGAGTTTGGCAAAAAAAGGGCTAAAGATACAGTCAGCAAATTGAATGGCTATGTTCGCTCAATGGCTGATTCTGCCGTCGATGACCAAATAATATATACTAACTTCACTCATAACGTCGTCCTCACTGGTAATGAAGGCCAAGCAGGAATCATCAAATATTTGCAAGTAAAGGATTTGCGCAAGCTCGTCAATTACTGCCTAGAATTTGCAGACTACGAGCATATTGCTTACTACATCATCGCAACCGGGGCACTGACCGGAGCTAGGTATTCTGAAGTTCTTGGGCTCACGTGGGATCGTGTTGATCTTAAAAAGCGCGTTGTGCACATTACAAAAACGTGGGATCACAGATATGGCAGCGGCTTTGCTGCTACTAAGAACAAATCAAGTGTACGTGACATCGACATCACGAGAGAACTTGCAGACTTGCTTTTACGTCTCAAGAAAGAACAGCAAGAGGTCTACCTTGCTCAGGGATATCGTGATAGCAAACAACTATTATTTCGCAGCATACGGCATAACATGCTATCGAGCACGGCAATTAATAAGGATCTAAGGACGATCGAGAAGACTCTCGACATTTCCCCCGCGATTACTTTCCATGGGCTTAGACACACTCACGTTTCCTATTTGATTGCCAATCACGTTGACATTAACTATATTTCAAAAAGACTTGGGCATGCCAATACAATGATCACTCAAAAAGTCTACGCTCATCTTCTTGAAGATCAAAGAAAAGAGCAGGTATCCCAGACGCTACAAGCACTTTCAAGACTTTAGCTTGTGCACATTTTGTGCACCGGAGGGAAAAAACAACCGAAAATAAAAGGAAACAAAAATCCCAGAATGCCTTTATACCAGCATTCTGGGAAGCTATAGAAAGCATCTAGAAGCATAAAAACGGAGAGTAAGGGATTCGAACCCTTGATACAGGTAAAACCCGTATACATGGTTTCCAACCATGCTCCTTCAGCCTCTCGGACAACTCTCCATAAAAAACTCCGGTTGTCAGGCTCGAACTGACGACAACCTGATTAACAGTCAGGTGCTCTACCAACTGAGCTAAACCGGAATAAACAGCGTGGCAGCTTCCTACCCTCGCAGGCAGTTTCCCACCAACTACTCTCGGCGTGAAGAAGCTTAACTTCTGTGTTCGGCATGGGAACAGGTGTATCCTTCTTGCTATCGCCACCACACTTATGAGAACTTTGCGCTCTCAAAACTGGCTATCATTGTTGTTTTTGTGTTGTCGGGAACCAGTGTATTTCATCGAAACGCGTTCGCAGTCGCAGAAACCTCCACATAAGAACCCTGAATCCATTGGCCAAAACCCGGCCAACGAACTCAGGCCCGCTTATGCTCCGGTTTCTAAGCGCTCCTGCTCACGCTCTACTTGGTTAAGTCCTCGACCGATTAGTACTGGTCCGCTCCATGCATCGCTGCACTTCCACTTCCAGCCTATCTACCTGATCATCTCTCAGGGGTCTTACTTCCATATAGGAATGGGAAATCTCATCTCGAGGGGGGCTTCACACTTAGATGCTTTCAGCGTTTATCCCTTCCGTTCATAGCTACCCAGCGATGCGCCTGGCGGCACAACTGGTACACCAGCGGAACGTCCATCCCGGTCCTCTCGTACTAAGGACAGCTCCTCTCAAATTTCCTGCGCCCGCGACGGATAGGGACCGAACTGTCTCACGACGTTCTGAACCCAGCTCGCGTACCGCTTTAATGGGCGAACAGCCCAACCCTTGGGACCGACTACAGCCCCAGGATGCGATGAGCCGACATCGAGGTGCCAAACCTCCCCGTCGATGTGGACTCTTGGGGGAGATAAGCCTGTTATCCCCAGGGTAGCTTTTATCCGTTGAGCGATGGCCCTTCCATACGGAACCACCGGATCACTAAGCCCGACTTTCGTCCCTGCTCGACTTGTCAGTCTCGCAGTCAAGCTCCCTTCTACCTTTACACTCTGCGAATGATTTCCAACCATTCTGAGGGAACCTTTGGGCGCCTCCGTTACATTTTAGGAGGCGACCGCCCCAGTCAAACTGCCTACCTGACACTGTCTCCCGTCACGATCAGTGGCGCGGGTTAGAGTGTTCATACAGCTAGGGTAGTATCCCACCAACGCCTCCATCGAAACTAGCGTTCCGATCTCTACGGCTCCTACCTATCCTGTACAAGCGGTACCAACACTCAATATCAAGCTACAGTAAAGCTCCATGGGGTCTTTCCGTCCTGTCGCGGGTAACCCGCATCTTCACGGGTACTATAATTTCACCGAGTCTCTCGTTGAGACAGTGCCCAAATCATTACGCCTTTCGTGCGGGTCGGAACTTACCCGACAAGGAATTTCGCTACCTTAGGACCGTTATAGTTACGGCCGCCGTTTACTGGGGCTTCAATTCTGGGCTTCGCTTGCGCTAACTCATCCTCTTAACCTTCCAGCACCGGGCAGGCGTCAGCCCCTATACATCATCTTTCGATTTAGCAGAGACCTGTGTTTTTGATAAACAGTTGTTTGGGCCTATTCACTGCGGCTGACCTTGCGGTCAGCACCCCTTCTTCCGAAGTTACGGGGTCATTTTGCCGAGTTCCTTAACGAGAGTTCGCTCGCTCACCTGAGGATACTCTCCTCGACTACCTGTGTCGGTTTGCGGTACGGGTAGTTTATTTCTCACTAGAAGCTTTTCTTGGCAGTGTGACATCAGGAACTTCGCTACTTTAATTTCGCTCCCCATCACCGCTTGTCCTTATGGTCGCAAGCATTTCACTCGCCACCAGACTTGCGGCTTGGACGCACTTTTCCAGCCGTGCGCTTTCCTTAGCCTCCTGCGTCCCTCCATCGCTTAAACAAAATAAACTAGTGCAGGAATCTCAACCTGCTTGTCATCGACTACGCCTTGCGGCCTCGCCTTAGATCCCGACTAACCCTGGGAGGACGAGCCTTCCCCAGGAAACCTTAGTCATACGGTGGATCAGATTCTCACTGATCTTTCGCTACTCATGCCGGCATTCTCACTTCTAAGCGCTCCAGCCGTCCTCACGATCGACCTTCAACGCCCTTAGAACGCTCTCCTACCGCGCACCCTGACGGGTGCACCCACAGTTTCGGTATTATGCTTAGCCCCGGTATATTTTCGGCGCAGTGCCACTCGACTAGTGAGCTATTACGCACTCTTTAAATGGTGGCTGCTTCTGAGCCAACATCCTAGTTGTCTGTGCAACGCCACATCCTTTTCCACTTAGCATAAATTTAGGGACCTTAACTGGTGATCTGGGCTGTTCCCCTTTCGACAATGGACCTTATCGCTCACTGTCTGACTCCCGGAGTAAGATCGATGGTATTCGGAGTTTATCTGAATTCAGTAACCCTTGATGGGCCCCTAGTTCAAACAGTGCTCTACCTCCATGATCCATCCTCCGAGGCTAACCCTAAAGCTATTTCGGAGAGAACCAGCTATCTCCAAGTTCGTTTGGAATTTCACCGCTACCCACAACTCATCCCAGCATTTTTCAACATACATGGGTTCGGTCCTCCAGTGTGTTTCACCACACCTTCAACCTGGTCATGGGTAGGTCACTTGGTTTCGGGTCTACATCTGCCTACTCATTCGCCCTGTTCAGACTCGCTTTCGCTCCGGCTCCGACTTTTCATCTTAACCTCGCAGGCAAACGTAACTCGCCGGTTCATTCTACAAAAGGCACGCCATTACCCCTTAACGGGCTTTGACTAATTGTAGGCACACGGTTTCAGGAACTGTTTCACTCCCCTTCCGGGGTGCTTTTCACCTTTCCCTCACGGTACTGGTTCACTATCGGTCACTAGGGAGTATTTAGCCTTGGGAGATGGTCCTCCCGGATTCCGACGGAATTTCACGTGTTCCGCCGTACTCAGGATCCTGGACGGAGGGTCCGCCGTTTCGTTTACAGGGCTTTCACCTTCTATGGCGCAGCTTTCCAGCTGACTTCGACTACGTCGAACTTTGGTAACTCCAATGTCCAGTCCTACAACCCCGAGAAGCAAGCTTCTCGGTTTGGGCTCTTCCCACTTCGCTCGCCGCTACTATGGGAATCGAGTTTTCTTTCTCTTCCTGCGGGTACTGAGATGTTTCAGTTCCCCGCGTCTGCCGCCGACAAGCTATGAATTCACTTGCAGGCAATACACTGATGTGTACTGGGTTCCCCCATTCGGAAATCTCCGGATCAAAGCTTACTTATAGCTCCCCGAAGCATATCGGTATTAGTTCCGTCCTTCATCGGCTCCTAGTGCCAAGGCATCCACCGTGCGCCCTTTGTAACTTAACCTGTACTGACTTGCGTCAGCGGTTATGCGATGCGAATTTCTAAATTAGAAACTCATACAAATACGCTGTGTTCTCGGCAATTTAAAACATTTACAACAATGATATCCAGTTTTCAAAGAACAAAGTCGCACCCGCTAGGGTGCTTGAGGGTCGTCCCCTCAAAACTAAACAAAGTTTCGTGTGTGCAGGTTTCCGTCAGACTTAAAGTCTGTTTCCTTAGAAAGGAGGTGATCCAGCCGCAGGTTCTCCTACGGCTACCTTGTTACGACTTCACCCTAATCATTTGTCCCACCTTAGACGGCTCGCTCCCTAAAAGGGTTACGCCACCGGCTTCGGGTGTTACAAACTCTCATGGTGTGACGGGCGGTGTGTACAAGGCCCGGGAACGTATTCACCGCGGCGTGCTGATCCGCGATTACTAGCGATTCCGACTTCGTGTAGGCGAGTTGCAGCCTACAGTCCGAACTGAGAATGGCTTTAAGAGATTAGCTTGACCTCGCGGTCTCGCAACTCGTTGTACCATCCATTGTAGCACGTGTGTAGCCCAGGTCATAAGGGGCATGATGATTTGACGTCATCCCCACCTTCCTCCGGTTTGTCACCGGCAGTCTTACTAGAGTGCCCAACTCAATGCTGGCAACTAGTCATAAGGGTTGCGCTCGTTGCGGGACTTAACCCAACATCTCACGACACGAGCTGACGACAACCATGCACCACCTGTCATTTTGCCCCCGAAGGGGAAACCTGATCTCTCAGGTGATCAAAAGATGTCAAGACCTGGTAAGGTTCTTCGCGTTGCTTCGAATTAAACCACATGCTCCACCGCTTGTGCGGGCCCCCGTCAATTCCTTTGAGTTTCAACCTTGCGGTCGTACTCCCCAGGCGGAATGCTTAATGCGTTAGCTGCGGCACTGAAGGGCGGAAACCCTCCAACACCTAGCATTCATCGTTTACGGCATGGACTACCAGGGTATCTAATCCTGTTCGCTACCCATGCTTTCGAGCCTCAGCGTCAGTTACAGACCAGACAGCCGCCTTCGCCACTGGTGTTCTTCCATATATCTACGCATTTCACCGCTACACATGGAGTTCCACTGTCCTCTTCTGCACTCAAGTTTCCCAGTTTCCGATGCGCTTCCTCGGTTAAGCCGAGGGCTTTCACATCAGACTTAAAAAACCGCCTGCGCTCGCTTTACGCCCAATAAATCCGGATAACGCTTGCCACCTACGTATTACCGCGGCTGCTGGCACGTAGTTAGCCGTGGCTTTCTGGTTGGATACCGTCACGCCGACAACAGTTACTCTGCCGACCATTCTTCTCCAACAACAGAGTTTTACGACCCGAAAGCCTTCTTCACTCACGCGGCGTTGCTCCATCAGACTTGCGTCCATTGTGGAAGATTCCCTACTGCTGCCTCCCGTAGGAGTTTGGGCCGTGTCTCAGTCCCAATGTGGCCGATCAACCTCTCAGTTCGGCTACGTATCATCGCCTTGGTGAGCCGTTACCTCACCAACTAGCTAATACGCCGCGGGTCCATCCAAAAGCGATAGCTTGCGCCATCTTTCAGCCAAGAACCATGCGGTTCTTGGATTTATGCGGTATTAGCATCTGTTTCCAAATGTTATCCCCCACTTAAGGGCAGGTTACCCACGTGTTACTCACCCGTCCGCCACTCGTTTTAAGTCGAATCTCAGTGCAAGCACCGTTCATCGACCAAAACTCGTTCGACTTGCATGTATTAGGCACGCCGCCAGCGTTCATCCTGAGCCAGGATCAAACTCTCATATAAATATGAGCTGTTCGAATAGCTCGATTTGTTGTTCTAGCGAATTGACTTCGCAAATGTTACTTTTTGCCTCGATACCGAAGTATCAAGGACCCTGCACATTTAAACGAAACTTTGTTCAGTTTTCAAAGGACGATCTTGCCAAAAGACAACTTTGATAGATTATCATGCCAACAAACGAGTGTCAACACTTTTTATTAATCAGCTTCACAACAAGATTATGAAGCGCCTTCTATCACTTTCTAAAAAGAAAGTTCGGTTTTTGACAGCAATAATATAATACCAGTAACCTCGTCGGCGCGCAAGCATTTTCCTCAAAATATCTGCATGAATCATGGTCGTAAAATGCTTGTCACAAAGGAAAAGTATCCACTCACAACTTTTCTTGCAAAATCAAAAAATGCGGCAATCAGGCTAGGCCTGATTGCCGCATAAACTGAAATAACTTAACTTTTTCGACGCAAATTATTGTTCACTTTGTATGCTGCTTTGCTGGCTTCATACCCAATTTAACCTGGCAATCAGGACAAATACCGTAGACTTCAAGGTGATGACCGCTCACCTTAAATCCGGTTTCTTTGGCAGCAACGGCTTCAACGTCTGTCACTCCTGGGTAGGTAAAGTCAAAAATCTTACCACAATTTGTGCAGATCGCATGGTAGTGCGGTTCAATTGGAAAATCAAAATGTGTTGCCGCATCATTGGAAGACATTTCTTCAACTAGATTAAGGTCCACCAACAGACGCAAATTGTTATACACCGTGGCAACACTCATATGCGGAAATTGCGGTGAAAGCTTTGCATAAATCATCTCGGCTGTCGGATGTGCAGTGCTGTCGATCATGTATGAAATGATCGCTTCACGCTGTGGTGTGACCCGAATCTGCTTTGCTTTGAGCAAGTTAATTGTCTTGTTATAAACTGCCTGATTCATCGCCAACCTCCTAATTTATAAACATTATCATCTAGTAAAATTGTACGCCTTTTTCTAATGTAGCACAACCTTTACTTACAAAAGTTTAGAATTTCTCAGTACTAGATACTTAAGACTCACGCATGAATTTGTGTACACCAAAACGGATTAACCCTCAGCGACAACCCTGATACATCTAATTTGGCCAAGGGCTTTGGTCATAATGTCACCTTTACACATTACAAAGCGCCCTACGAAGACAGGCTATCAATTGAAAAAAGCAGCGCCTCAGTGGGCACTGCTAAACCATAATCATCATGACTACTTTGAGTCATCGCTGCTATCGTCATCACTACTACTTTTAAGCTCAGGTGCATCGGTTTTGTATTCATCCACCGTAGACTTACCCTTATTTTGCGCCTTCAGACTCGTACCGTCTTTTTGGGCAGCTTTGAGCTTCTTCTTCGTATCGGTTAACTTATACGAAAAGTCACTGCGATCGACTTTTTTAAAGCCGCTTGGCGTATAGAATCGGAGAAGGTCGCCGTTAATCACGCGATCTGACAAGGAAAGTTCAGTCGTCACGCGGTTGGTAGCCGCATCAACTGTCTTTTTCTGACTGGCTGATAGTTTGCTGATCTTCTTGCCAGTGCTGGTGTTAAAGTACTGACTTCCCACCTTGGTAAAGTCAGGCGTCACAAAATCCCCGTTTCTGAATGCAACTGTTTGTGGATGGTTGGGCGACAGCAAATCGGAGCCAAACTGAACGGTGTTGTTGTCCTTGACCCCAAGCAGATTCAAAATCGTTGGTAAGGCATCAATTTCTCCACCGTACGTGTGATTAATGCCACCTTTTAGCCCTGGCATGTGAATCATAAACGGCACCCGTTGATACATAGCGTTGTTATAGTCATTAAAGCCGGGGATGTTGGTTAACTTAGCCATCGCCTTCTTATGGTTGTTAGAAATCCCATAATGGTCGCCGTAGAGCACAATCATCGACTTATCATACAACCCGGTTTCTTTTAACCAATTGAAAAATTCACCCATGGCTTCGTCAAGATAGCGCGCCGTCTGCACATACCCGTCTACCGTGTCATCGCCTGTATCGGTTTTACTGATCGTTTGGTTGGCCTTATCTAGAGTATACGGATAATGGTTGGTAACCGTGATCATTTTGGCATAAAACGGCTGAGGTAGCTGTTCAATGTATTGAGCCGAATCTTTAAGGAAGATCTTGTCTTTCAGACCATAGCCCACGTCATAATTCTTACCGCTTGAGAAGTAATTCTTCGAGAAGAAGTAATCATACCCCCAAGACTTATACGTATTATCGCGATTCCAAAAGCTTGGTACATCCCCGTGGAATGAAGCAGTCGTGTAGCCATGCTGATCCAAAATAGCCGGAGCTGCCTGGAATGTGTTGGTCGTGCCATCTGTCACCATAGCTGCGCCTTCAGGTAAGCCAAATAATGAGTTCTCCATCATCATTTCGGCATCCGCGGTTTTACCTTGGCCAACTTGATTAAAGAAGTTATCAAACGATAAAGTGTCAGATTCGTGATACAGCTTATTCAAGTTTGGCGTGACTTCCTGGTCATCCCATTTGAAGTCGATCATAAACTGCTGCAGGCTCTCCAGGTGGATGATGAAAACATTTTTACCTTTTGCCACACCCGTGTATTCCGCATTTGGGGCAACGCGATTTTTGTTTAAGTAATTCAGTACTGACTTAACATCGCTCGAATCGGCATTAGCTTTGGTGGCGCTGTTTTTAGCTGTCTTAACCCCATCGACAACCGTGTAAGCATTCAGGCCGAGATACTTGACGATATAGTTGTTATCAAAAGTCCGGGTCAGCAAACCAGAACGATCGCTGTAGGCCATCGCCAAGTTGGCGCCAAACATCAATACCGCCAGCAACGAAACACCGAGAGCAAACCGTTTTTTGATCGGGCGAATATCCATGCGAATCACTTTAAACGCCAGCAACAAAATCAAAACCACAACGTCAACAAAAACCAGGAAATCCGTTGGTTGAACAATCCCCATGATCCCTTTGTTTAAGTTATTGGAAACTGCTCCCGATCCTTTGATCAACGCAAACGTCAAGAAGTCTGAGAATTCCCGATAATAAAGCACATTGGCAAAAAGCCAAACAGACGTCAATGCATCAATCACCAGCATCGTGACATACGATTTTCGTCCGGACATATATAAAGCAATGCCAAAAAGAAAAAGCGTTGTCGGGATGGGATTAATCGCCAAAATCAGATGTTGAAAGCTGCCGGTGATTCCCAAGTTAAATTTGGCTTGATATGCCCAGTACGTCTTTGCCCAGAATAAGACAATGGCAAGGGCCAAAAAGCCGAGTCTTGTATTGAAAAAACCTCGAAGTTTAGTGCCGATCTGGTTCATTTGGAGCCTCCAAGTCATTGTTTAATGTCAAAAGTATAGCACATTCGCTAGGATAACCGCTTGTTTCTCAAAAGACAAATGTTCACCGTTGATTAAAGCTTAATTATGGGCAATCTTAAAGAAGCCTTAAAATGGGACGTCCGGATATCGTGGAGAACGAGTGTTGTATTATTTACGGTGCGTGTCATGCGAAGCTCTGCTTTCCATAGAGCTGTTCACCGGCACAGAAGTCTGCATTGTAAGGACCTTGGTCGCAGTGGTCAATGATTTCTTACTGGGGATTGTTCTATTAGAGGCAAAAAGCTAATTGATTTTCGCTTTCTATAACGCGTTCGCAGTCGCAGAAATCGGAGTGTAAGTGGCCTCAAGCCTAAATGGCAAAACCCAGCCATTTAGGCTTGAGGCCACTTACACTCCGATTTCTAAGCGCTCCTGCTCACGCTCACATAAAAAAGAGGCCAACCCTTTCAAGTCCGCCTCGTTCAGCACTCAGACTTAAGCCTGGTCGCTGTCGTTAGTATCATTAGTGTCCTCGTCTTCATCAAAATCCATCAGATCATAGATTTCCATGGCCGCAAGATCGATGTTGTCAAACTGGAAAGTCTGGTGCGTTCCAAGTTCTTCAAGTTCATAAGTTTCGGTCTTGGGATCGTATGTCACGAGGCCCTTTTCATCACCATTTTTTTCGAAGCGGCGTGACTGTGTCTCGCCGTCGCCTGTCTGCATGGCTTCGAGGCGTTTGATGATGGCCACGAGCTGTGATTGTTTCATAAAATGGCCTCCTAATTTTCCTATTTCAAGAAATAGCTTAGCATAAACCGCCGCCTCTGTGGGAGAAATATCACTTCAAATTGCAGTTTTATCCGCTTTGATAACGTTGCGCGACGACGGGTAAATGGACTATGCTATTTGCAACCTACATATAAGGAGCGCGCGTATGACATTGCAGCCACTAAATGAACAATTACCGGCGATTGAGGTCAGTGAAATCCGGCAATTTGATGAAAGTGTCAGTAAAATTCCCGGCATTTTGAAATTGACCTTGGGTGAGCCTGATTTTAACACACCAGAACACGTTAAACAGGCGGGTATCGCGGCCATTCAGGAAAACTATTCCCATTACACCGGCATGGTCGGTGATCCTGAATTACGGGCAGCGGCCCAGCATTTTTTCAAAACTAAGTATGGAACGGATTATGATGCCGCGGATGAAATCCTGGTGACCGTGGGGGCGACCGAAGCCTTAGCAACAGCAATTACCACGATTAGCGATCCAGGTGATGCAATCCTGGTTCCCTCCCCCATTTACCCCGGCTACATTCCGCTTTTGACTTTGAATCATGTGACCCCGATTTATATCGACACCAGCAAAACTGATTTTGTATTGACGCCGGAGCTCATCGAGGCCACCATTGCTGCCAACCCTGATGCCAAAATTAAGGGTATCATCCTGAATTACCCTAGCAATCCCACGGGCGTGACCTACCACGCTGCCGAAGTTAAGGCCATCGCCTCGATTGCCGAAGCACACGACCTTTATATTATTTGTGACGAAATTTATTCTGAGTTAACTTATGACGCTACCCATATTTCAATGGGGCGTTACGCTTACGATCGGACATTCGTCGTCAACGGCTTATCTAAATCCCACGCCATGACCGGCTGGCGCATCGGTTTCCTGATGGGTCCGCGTCACTTAATCGCTGAAGCCAAAAAGGTGCACCAGTATCTCGTTACTGCCGCAACTACCATTGCGCAACGTGCCGGCATCGAAGCTCTGACTAAGGGGGCAGACGATGCCCAGATCATGAAGGCGGCCTATATCAAACGGCGCGATTTTGTTTATGCTGCCCTTATTCAAATGGGCTTTGAAGTAGCCCGCCCTGATGGTGCTTTTTACCTTTTTGCCAAAATTCCTGAACGGCTTCATATGCATTCGCGTGAATTTACCCAAGCGTTAGCCAATGAACAGAAACTGGCCCTGATTTCCGGAACTGCATTCGGCCCGGGTGGTGAAGGCTACATCCGGATCAGTTATGCCGCCTCAATGGACGACCTTAAAGAAGCGGTCAAACGGCTGCGTGCTTTCATCGCCAGCCGCACTGACTGATTGCTGCCAAAAATGTACTGAC
Source organism: Lacticaseibacillus casei DSM 20011 = JCM 1134 = ATCC 393 (assembly GCF_000829055.1). NCBI lineage: Bacteria > Bacillati > Bacillota > Bacilli > Lactobacillales > Lactobacillaceae > Lacticaseibacillus > Lacticaseibacillus casei. Next base: position 703,937 of record NZ_AP012544.1, on the reverse strand, counting down.
TGAACACAGCACCTAAAAAAGTGACGTTAGAGACAATCTTGATTCATGTCTCTAACGTCACTTTTAATTTGTCTGAATCTTTACGCACAAACCGTAGCGCAAGACCTGATGCTCAGGAAACCTTATCCGATTTCTTGGGTGGTAAGGCCATCGCAATGATGCCGCAAATCATGCCGAGATAATAAGTTAAAAAACGCCACAATAACATCCCTAACACCAACTTGGATGGCGAGGCAACATACGTCGCAAACAGCGTCTTAAAGCTGTATTCCGCACCGCCAGCACCGCCAGGAATCGGGAACAGGCTGACGATCATAACGATCATGACGTGCAGAACAATCACCTCAACAATGCTGACGTGATTAACCCCGAGTGCCAGAAGAACAAAATACGGCACTGCATAATAAAGCAACAGCTGCACCAACGTCAGTAAACAGGCCTTGATCACGCGCACTTTTTCCCGCTTTAAATGCAGGCTTTCCGCATAAAACGTATCGATTTTATGATCAAGATCGGTCTGCATCGCCAGTTTTCTTTCCGGCTTCACAAACCAGCCAACCGGCACCATGATGAGTCTGACCAGCCGGTTGGTAAATTTGTAATAGTACATCACCATCAACAAACCGACAATCATGATGACATGAATGACAAAGCCAAACACAATAAATAAAGCCAGCGCGCCGAAATGTCTGGAAACCTGATCAAAACCGATGACCAACGTTAAAATGAAATTGATCAGGACCATAAATTGATAGACGACAAACTTCATCAAAAGCACCGAGCTCGCGCGACCCGCCTCAACGCCGCTTTGCATCAACGCAAACAGCTGAGCCGGTTGACCCCCGGAAGCCATTGGCGTAATTGCGTTGAACAGCTGCTCGACCAGTGGCACTCGCAGCGCCGTCTTAAAATTCAATGTGTCCGTCCCGTTCTTGATAAAAATCTGGACGACAAACGTTTCGACGATCCATGAGCCGAACATGAGCAAAAAGGCCACCAGCAACCACTTGAGATCAAGTGATAATAACTCGTGCACCAGCTTGGCGCCATTCAAATCACGCGCTTCGTAAATAAAAATGCCGGCGCCAATCAGAACCATGATTAGGACGGCCAGTTTGTTCTTCCGTGTCATATAATTCCTCGGCTATTGCTTCCCTAACGCGGCTTGCTTTACGTAGAAATCGTGCCAGATCTTTTCAAGGCGGCTTTCCGCATAAACCTGCGCTGCCTGATGACTTTTAGTCGCATAAGTTGCCAACAACTCCCGATCATCCGCCAAGGCTCGAATCCGCGCCTGCATATCATCGACATCAGCCGCGGTAATGGCATAAGGGGTGATGATCTGCTGGTAAAGCTCAAGATCACGTACCATAACCGGCGTACCGGTTGCAAAAGCTTCAAGCACCGACATCGGAAACAGCTCTTCAAAAGACGGCAAAAGAAACAGGTCCGCCATGTTATAGTAATCAATCATGGTTTCCCGCGGCATAATGCCGGTAAAGTCCAGGTTTGCCGGCGCATTTGCTACTGCCTGCTTAAGCCGTTCATAGCCTTCAGTGATCCGGCCAAATGAAAATCCGCCAGCCCATACAAACCGAAAGTCAGGATTCCTTTGGGCCAATTTGATAACATCACCGACGCCTTTCCGATCTTGCACCTGACCGGCACCAAAGATCACAAAGTCATCGGGCTTAAACCCATTCGCATGGCGCAATGCCTGCCTTTTTTCGGCCGACACTGGATGAAACGTCCGTTGCGAAACAAAATTCGGAATATACGTCACTTTTTCGGGACTGATCCCATAAGCTTCCAATTTCGGAATGAAATTGGGATTGACCACGACCAATTCATCCATCCGCTTATAAAAGGCAAGCGTATATTTATCAAGCGTCCACCGCGCAACTCGCGGCAACTTTAAGCTGGCATCCAACGTGCTGGGAACAAAATGAACAAATCCGATTTTTCGACCTCGTTTTTTGGAAAAAGTTGAGGCGTAAAACTTAGGATCAATTGTATGATAATGGCTAATGTCACTGCGCGTATAACGATTCACATTGATTTGAAACTCATTGGCAAAGTCATGCTTGAGCAGCCCCATTAATTCTGTGTAAACTGCCCCCACGCCTTGCCCCGCCACTTTATTAGCGGACGAAAACATGTTAATAACGATCATAGTTAGCCTTTCATGGTCCGTTTACTCGTACTTTCATCGGTCCATGGCGCAGATTCATCAGCTTCTTTAGGCGAATAATGACTGATAACATCACGATAGAAATCAAGCACGCGATCCCCGAAACGATCCGCAGAAATGGCAGCTAGTTTTTCAGCACGCGGTTTAGGGTCATCATAAGCGTTAGGATGACGCAGATAATTCACAACTTGATGAACCATTTCCGCTTCCGTTGAAAAAGTGGTTCCAAGTGCCGGATCATCAAGTAAATGATCGGTGTAATCGCCTGACAAAGCCACCACTTTTCGATCTGCCGCCATGGCTTCAATGTAGGTTAACCCCTGGGACTCCGAATCACTTGCCGACACAAAAACATCGCCAACCCGGTAATAATCACCCACATCATCATGATTGATTTCACCGGTGAATCGCACATGATCGGCAATTTCTAACTCGGCGGCCTGTGTCTCCAGATCTTCTCGCGCTGGACCGTCACCAACAATTAAAAGCACGGCGTTAGGAATCTGCGCCAAAATGGCCGGCATCGCACTGATCACCTTGTCGATCCGCTTCTCATAAGCAACCCGACTGAGTGAGATCAAGACCGGTACATCAGCTAGGCCCAGCTTTTCACGAAGATGCGGATCTTTTTGCTCGGCAAATTGGGTTAAGTCAACTCCGGTCGGTATGATCTTAATCTGCGTTTTAACACCATAGCGCCGTAACGTGTCGTAAACCCGTTCAGACGGCGCAATCACGCCACTGACATGATAAAGAAAGGCGCGCGTAAATTGCTTCACATGATAAGGCTTTAGCAGATGGCCATTTAAAACATAGTGCAGGTAATCTTCATACATCGTGTGATAAGTATGGATGGTTGGAATCTTAAGTTGCTTTGCCACAAATTTGCCGATGTAACCCATTGAAAACTCGGTTTGTGTGTGGACAATATCCAGGTTCAGTTCCTTAGCCACGGCATAAGCATGGAACAATCCGCGCACCGCAATTCGCCGATCGGTAAAGGACACGAATGGCACACTCGTAAAACGGAATAAGTTGGGCTCGACAGCATCATCCGGCACATGTGGGTCAGTGGTCGTAAAAATATAAACCTGATGACCTTTGCGTTCTAGATCGTCCTTCAAGGTCTTGATGGACGTCGCGACACCGCTGACTTGCGGAAAGTAGCTATCTGTAAAAATCCCGATATTCACCTGATCCCCTCCAGACGTCATTTGTTTAGTATAAGTATAAAGATAGGCTTAGCTAAATGCAATTTTCTCACAAACCTTTAGAATTATCTTACCTTGCCGTCAAATTAACCTCATCAGGCAAAAGTCGTAAGTTTTTTCCCAGTCGTTTTGTAAGCATTGTTGAAGCCAAGCCTTTTATAAACTATCTTCTCCATTCGCTATCCATAACATTTTTAATAATAGCCAACAAAGCAATCATCTTTTAGCCGTCTGCTCGGCATGGGTGCTGTCATCAGATGGCGGCATTTTAACTTTGGCATTGACCCGCCGTGCTCTGCGGAAATACTTGGAAAAAATGTGGCTGTTGATTCCCCAGAAGTAGAAAACAATCGCGCCTATCACAATCACCACAAAGTCCATGGGATAGTGAATCCAGTTTAAACCATTAAACTCACGACTGCCAATTAAGGAAATGACCGACAGGAAGATCAGGTAGCCGATCATCCACGCGGACGCTTTCAGCTGTTGCCATGTCGAACGCCAGCCCGAACGCCATTCATAAAATAAATACAGTGGAATGCCTAAGAAGATGACGCCGATGACTTCCACTGTCGTTGGCCACTTCGCCCAATATGCTGCCAGTGAAGTTAACACAAACGCCAAGGGTGCCATGAAACGCAATCTGGCTGACTTAACCGGTCGCTTAAAGTCAGGTGCCATGTCGCGTAATGAGATACCCGTAACCGGACCAGTCAGATAAGCGATCAGCGTGGCCGTCGAAATGACGCTTGCCAGTGTTCCCCAAGACGGGAAAATCGAGACCATGACCATACTCAAGACTGCATTGACTACCATTGCGACTCGCGGCGTTCCGTATTTTTCGTCAATTTTACCGATGAATTTAGGAATATGGTTGTTCCCGACCATGGCCTGAAGTGCGCGCCCTGATGAAGCGACAAACGAGACGCCGGTACCAAATGGCGACACAAAGGCATCCATATAAAGTAAAACGGATAACCAGTGAATTCCTAATAAAGTGGCCAGATCAGCAAATGGTGAATTGAGATTCAATCCTTTCCACCCGTGCGTTGCCAACATGTTCGGCGAGATCGTCGTAATGAAGACACTTTGCAGCAAAATATAGATCACCCCGCTGATTAACAGCGAGATGCCGATGCCGCGTCCGATGTTTTTCTGCGGGCGTTTAACATCGCTGCCCATATTGATCACGGTCTGGAACGCATTAAACGAGAAAATAATTCCTGATACCGATGTTGCCGCAAAAATCGGTGCGCTCCCATATGGCATCAAGCTGGCAAACGAGTGTCCATAATTTTCGGGATGGAAGCTCGACATTGCCAGCAAAATAATCGTCAGCAGTGGCACCCCGATTTTAAAAATCGAAATGAAGCTGGTAAACCGCGTCAACAGCGTGACTGACCAGTAATTAAGCAATGTGAAAATAATAATAAACGCAAAGACGACTAGCAAGCCCTCCGGCGTTATCTTGCCTGCCTTTAAAAAGCCGCGAGTAAAGCCCGCCCATTGCCACGGCCACGACGCCATATACTGCACGGCCGCCACAGCTTCGATCGGCAGCAAGGTGACCAACGAAATCCAGTTGGCCCATGATGCGATGAAACCGACCAGCGAACCATGTGAATACTGGGCAAATTTGCTCATCCCGCCAGACTCAGGAAACATGGTCCCCAGTTCGACATAGTTATAAGCGATGACCCCAATGATGACGCCACCAATGATCCAGGAAAAAATCGCAGCTGGTCCGGCAACTGCGGCTGCTTCCCATGATCCAAAAAGCCAGCCGGAACCGATCAACGAACCAAGCGCCAGCATGACTAATTGAAATAGACCAATTTTATTATCTTTCCCTTTAGAAGCGATAATATGAACCCTCCTTATAAAATGACTTTTATAATTTAACGCAGATTTCTCCATATGTAAAATAACCTGACTCGTAGGATGGCGCCACAAACAAAGTCATGGGACTGGTGGCGCGTACCTGAGATTTTTTGAGGTCTTTGCAGAAATCAATCATCCTTGTCACCTGAAACGAAAAATAGAAACGATCTGTCCTCACATACCGATTTTATTTTGGCAATCGTTAATGTGGGATTTAGTTGAAGCTTCAATTGCGGGATCTCATTTAAAAAAGTTGTCACTTCGGCATTAAATACGCACGCTCTCATTTTTTCGCGAAAAAATAAGAAAATAATGTTATTAATTTTGTATTTTCAAAAGTGCTATCAGTTCTCCTTTTTGCGAGCATACAAGTGATTAAATGGTATAACTGAACAATTGTTCGCTATTCAATTGCAAACGTTTTATTGTAGAATAATCTTGTCATTACAGGGTAATACTGCTAGTTAATCGGAGGGAGGAGGCGATATGAAACAAGTAGAAATAGAACTCATACGTGAAGCTGTAAACGATTCGGCAGCATTTGGCAAACTGTTCGCTCAGTATCGGCCATTGGTGTTGACGGTTTTAAAACCTTACCATCTCAGAGACTTTTCATACGACGACTGGATGCAGGAGGCCCGGATTGCGATGCTTAAAGCCGTTGTTCGCTATGACGGCAGCAGCGGTTCACAGTTTGGCCCCTACTATCGGATGGTTTTAAAATCCCACCTGCGCTCGGTGTTGCGCAAACACTTTGCCCATAAACGCCGCATTGACGCCAACGCTATTCCGGTCAATGACACGTCACTCGAGTCCTTGCATGATCGACTGGCAATTCGCTCAGTTGAAGACGGACTGCTAATGCGCGTCGAATTCTTACAGTTTCTGGAAAGTTTGTCACCCTTGGAATATGAGGCATTTGAGGCGGCCATTCTATATCCGTCCAAAAAGCCCATGCTTGATCGGCATCGACGCGCGTTGGAACGCGCTCGCGCGAAGATTCTGAAGTTCTCGCGGGAAGACGAGTAACAAGAACTCCAAAAAGCTTCCCGGGATTGCTGAAACGCCACAACTGCCTTACCATGGCCGTTAACAACGGACACGGTAAGGCAGTTTTGCGTGATATGAACTTATTTAGCTAAAAACCGGGTTACAAGCCGGCATTTAGCTTAGGAGTGCTTTTATCTTCAACTTTCTGGAATCCTGAGAGTGGCCATAGTCTCATTCCGTTAAAGCGACCACGTTTAGGGATTTGGGACAGCAAACACAAAAAGCTAACCCACAACTTTTAAGCAAGCAATACGCATCAATCCAGCCAAGTTGGAGTGTCAAATCCTTGTAAAACTTGCCACTTTAAAAAACTTTATCTATTCAGTATTGAAACAGTCCAGCTCACGCCGAAATCTCTTCAAATCAGCCTACCAAGCCAGTTGGACACACGTAGAGATCGATCGATTCCGAAGAGTCGATTTTTGGCGTCATTATTGATATGATCAATAGAAGGCGACAAGTTATGGAAAAGCAACAGCGACAGGCCTCAAGATGTGTGCTGCAAAAGACAGCGCGTCTCACATGCACTCAGAAAACCTGGTGACACAAAAAACACTAACCTGAGCTTGTCCATCACATCTACAGAAGGTACCTGTTAATTAGATGACATTGAAAAAGCCTGAGGCCGCATTCACACGTCCACAGTGATGAATGACTAACGCTGCCATACACTTATTTATGACTGCTTGGCATTCCTCTTTTCAAAACAGAACCAAAATATTGAGCAGTCAATTTCCACGCAGAAATGGAGGAAATCAAAATGGATATCGTTATTGTTATCGGTGGTGCGCTATTTGTCTTAGGCATGTTGATCGCAGCCGTAAACACGCGCATTGATTATGGATTCTTCACCCACTATCGAAGTGTCAACCGCGGCGTTAATCTGATCGCGATACTGCTCATCATCATCGGTTTAGGGATCGTCATTCTTAAATTCATGGCAAATGGACAGTAAGCCTGTCTCAGACCCAATAAATCGGAAAATAAAGCCCAAAGTTCCTTATGCGCACCGAAAAGTACCACTCAGACCACACCATGAGCCTATTCACCAGAAAAAGCTGGCGGCAAATGACAAAAATCAAACACCGAACAGTAAATTCGAAAACGGTTCATGAATGAAAGATGATCGGCATTTGGCACAGAAATTACCAGATAGCCGATCATTTTTTCTTTAGACCCCTCACCTATTTCAAGGTACAAAAAAAGCCCCACTATAGGGGCAAAGATACCGGTGATCGGGGTATCACTGAATGTATACGTGCTGATATGATTGCGTTTATGACAAAAAGTGGTTCGATGTGGTTCGATGCTTCAAACGACAGCGACCAACAACACATCTCTATATAATTGGTAGAAATACGTTTTAAGAGTTCAGAAATATGGGCACAAAAATAAGCCTCCCGCCATTGCTGGTAGGAGGCATTTTTGTTACCTGATGTATAGACTTTCGCCCGGGTAGATCAGGCTGTAGATTGACTTGCCGTTGTTGGCTGCCAGTGTGTACATGCTGATTCCGTACTTGCTGGCAATGCTCCAGAAGCTGTCACCAGAGCGGACTGTGTAGTACGTGTGACTTGATACGGACACTGAGTAGCCACCAGAGACACGCAATACATCGCCTGGGTGAATCACACTGTAGATTGACTTGCCGTTGGTAGAGGCCAAAGTATACATGCTCATGCCATACTTGTAAGCAATCGACCACCAGCTGTCACCAAACTGAACCGTGTAGGTAGAGCCAGAGCTTACTGACGGCACACTGGTCGTTGTCAGCAACTCAACATTGCTACGATTGATCCAGCTCATGATGCCACCAAGCAATACGTTAGATCCAGATACTTGCTGCACGGTGTACGTCTTGCCCTGAACCCAGCTAGGCATTGCGACACCGTTCGCCCAACGGGTTGTGCCGAAGTTTACCTTAACACTATCGCCAACTTTGATCTGGCTAAGCGTGGTGTTATTAGCTTGCTGGCCTGCGTTGGTTGCCGGTGTATCGGTTGATGGCTTGACGTAGGTCTTGCCGCTGTCAGTTGTCGTGCTACCGTTGTAACCCGAGTCAGTAATGCCTGTCAGGTCGACGTTCCCGTCTAGTCCACCAGCGCGATAAGTCGAGGTGAATTGAAAAATTCCAACGTTCTCGAAGCTCGGGAAGTAGTTGTAATTCGGTGAGGTGGTGACATTGTTGTCTGGATACTCAGCGAGCCACAACTGGTAGCGGGAGGCAATCTGAGATAGGTTGACGTGATTTACCAGAAAGTTCTTATACCCGTACAGCATTGGCGTATATCCAGCGCTACGGATATAATCAAGTGCCCACAGCAGTATAGCAGTGTTGCCTGAACCACTTTCATAGTCGAGCGCAACGATCGAGCCTTTTGGTGTCTGAACCTTCGGCAAGAAGTAGTCAAGCACTTGCTTGGCCAAGTTCGTATCGTTGATATTCTGCCACCAAATGTAGGTGTGTGCTCGCTTACCCGCGGCAATCAGTGAAGCAACTTGCGTATTGTATGTGCTCTGGTTATACAAGCCATTACTGCCGTAACCACCAATCTGAGAAATTCCGAACTTGTCGCTGGAATAGCCGAACACACCGTTAGCATATTGGTATCGGCTCCAGTCGACACCCTGATCTCCCTTGGCCGCATTCACCTGCGATGGCAGGGCAAAAGAAATAGCCGCCAAGAAGGCGACTACCAAAGTGATTAGTTTAGTTTTAAATTTCATGGTGCCCTCCTTATTGTTGTGGAGCAACAGATGATGGTGCTGCCTGAGTAGCCGATTCTCCATAGCTAGGGCCAACCAGCTTTGTCCACTGGTATTTGCTTGGATCATTGCTATCTTCTTGGTCATAGCTGAAGTATGCACCCATATATGATTTTCCAAGGGGATCATTTGTAGAGAAGTCTACTGTGCCGTCAGCGCTGTTGGCATAAGCAACATGGGGATAATATTGCAAATTCGTTACTTGAATGCCTTCTCTTTTCGGATAGGTTTCTGCTAGGCTGTCTTTCAAATCCGCATAAGCTTTCTCAACCGCGTTGGCAATCGTCTGCTCGTCTGTGCTGGTGAAGCCAAGCGACTTCAAACCATCTTTAACCGCTTGAATGGCAGTCGATTTCTTAACCGCACCGTCAATCGCCTGTGTCACACCGAGCTGTTCTGCTGCTGTTACCGCAGCGTTTGCCAATGGGCCTAGTACCTTTACCAAGGTGAGTGCCTGTTTGTTAGCCAGCAATTGTTTTGAGATCCAAGCCCCAATGATTGGGATTGCTGCTACTGCGAGTGATACTAAAAGTTCTGTCCAATTATTCATGATTTGTTTTCCTTCCTGAGACGCTCATTCTCACGTCTCAAACGGTCATTGTCTGCGCGTAATCTGTCATTCATATCCTCAAGCTCATCATGCCTGTTTTTTCGTTTACCCTCGCGGTAGGTCATGAAGGCAATAACGGCCGATGCTATACCGGCAAGATATGGGGCAAAATCAACAATTGCTTTGGTTATCGCTGCTGTCACGGCTGTCACTCCTTCGCGCCAGAATCAGCACGAAGGCTGTTATGATCGCATTGCTGATCCAACTTGTGTAGATTCCAGTTGAGATCGAGGTCAGCAATTGCAGTATTGTCAAGAATGACATTAAAAAGCTGGTAGTCGTAAGCAACAGACGATTGATTACTGCCAACTGTGTTTCCCATAGAACCCAACCCCAAATCCCGAGCCCATCAATAACAAACAAAAACCCCACAATGTCATCGTTTAACCAGTCAGTGTAATGTGGGGGCCAGATGAAATAATGGTCATTGATGATTAGAAACAAGCCAATGGCAACTATGCCAATGGCGAGTACTGTATGCATCGGGTGATCTCTAATTTTATTTAACATTGTCATCACTTCCTTCCACAAAAATAGCCGCTAGCTTTTGCTGGCGACTTACTTAACAAGCTCATCCACTTCCGCTTGGCTAATCCAACCAACACTCACGAACAACGATAAGTCATCCTTGTTGTAGATCCCTTGCTGATAGTAGCTGATAATCAATGGTGTATATGCGCTCACAACTTTGCCTCCTTGGTTAACGTTGCCACCTGCTTTATCAAAGCTGCGTTTGACACAGTTAGACTAGCAATCGTCTTCATAGTTTCAGCATTTGCTAAGTCAGAGGGGGACGGTTGTGGCAATGGATGATCATTAGCCGGATCGTAACCCTCATCGGCAACGATTTTGCCGTCTACAAGAGATGCGTGACCCTCAAAAAACTGAGACACGTCATCTGCTTCTATGATTTGTTGACCGTCCTCTGTTGGGCCTACCTTGGCATCTTCCGCTTGATAGGCCCAGTTTGTCAGTCTGTTTTGTTTATTCAGCCAAATCTTAATTTTCATCTTATATCACCACCGCATCATCAATCGGATAATCGTCTCGAGTGACAAAGTTTACGCTTCCATAATAGGAGCCTTGCCCACGCCATGGAATGATGTAAAATCCCCCTGCCGAAGCATACAATTGACAGGCCGCCCCTGTATATGACATGCTCCCAAGTAGCCTTGCTGCATCGTCATTGTTAAATGGTTTGTACCCCGATCGAATGTCGGCAATTCTGACCCATCCATTGCCAGTTTTCATTTCAAAAGCAATCCCAATGGTAACGTTAGGGCCTTGCCTCGAATATCCAAGTCTCATGTTTTTAACATCATTGGTTTCAAGTCCGCTGTCAATGTGTTGATAGTAGACAGCATCCGAAGCGTTGAAAGCCGATGTCAGCTTAACGTTCGTTCCATGCGGGGCATACGTGGAAGACAACACCATGCTGCCGCCCTGAGCGCTGAACGAACTGAATACTTGACCATCATATATATATTGCGAAATGAAGCCCAATTGGTTAGTCTCATTGTGATACGCTGCCTTGTCGTTACCGTCCATCTTGGCATCTGTAACAATGGTTCCATCGCCAATGACGGTTTTCCCACTGACTGTATTGGCAAATCCGGCAGGCTTGAAACCCTTAAAAGACGAGATAAAAGTAGAACCGTTAAAAGTTACCCCATTGAAAGTCATACCATTAAAAGTTTCGGCATTTAACGCTGCCGCGGCAATTGGCTTTGTGTCCCACCCGTTTGTGGTATCAAAAATAGCAAAAGCGGAAACATTGCCGTCCTCATCAGTTAGCCAGTGCTGGTCGCCGGCCTTTGGCTTATCAGGATAACTCGGGCCAACCGTCACAACTGGAACATTGTCACTACCGTCTTTACCATCGCGCCCATCGGCGCCTTTAAATAATGCCCACAAGTAGCGTGTCGGGTCGGTACTGTCAGCTTGATTTTCGTCAACGTACTGCCCGAAGTAAGATCTGCCGCTAGCGTCTGTTACTGAAAAATCAGTTTTACCATCGATGCTATTAGCATACGCAGTATGAAGATAGCTGCTGGTACCGTCGGCACCTTTAGGCCCCGGTTTACCGTTAGCACCATCCGCTCCCTTAATCAGTGCCCACTTGCCAGCATAATCGGCCGGATTGTCACTCGGGACTGACGACTTGTTCGACCAAACGATTGCCATATACTTCTTACCAGTTGGGAAGGCACTCATATTTGTTCCTTGATCATCATCGGCATAACGAAGCCAAGGATAGTATTGAACGGTTTTAGGGATATTTTCAATCTTAACTGCCATATCCTTAAGCGCTGAATACAAATTAGGCTGCTCATTTGCGTAATCTCCTAAAGTGAGCTTGGTATAATGACCAGCGCGGCTGCGTTCAACCGACAACACTTTCGCAGAAAGAAATAGATTCTGGTTCTCGTCAACAATGTGTACCGTTTGATTCAATGGCACATAGGGCGCATTTGCCAAATCAACTTCATAGTTGACATTTGGATGGTTATACTTTTTCAGGTCTGCTAGGGCTGCTTGTAATAACGTGGCCTGAGTAGTCGAATCAAATGTTTTGACCCGATTCCAATCAGATTGTGTTGGGTTAGGGTTGTTGTTGCTTAACAAACGTGAATATTTCTGCACAGCAATGGCATCGTGCAAGAATCCGTACTGGTCAAGTACAAATTGTCCGGTTGGATCAGTCCAACTATACCCAATCAAATTAATTGGATCGTTTGAACCATCAGGTGTAGCACCATAGGCCTTCACCGAGGTTTCCATGTCGTATATATCAACTGTCTTTACGATATTGTTGATGTCTTTGTTCATCTCAAAGGAAATCAAGCTGTCGGAAGTTTCCTCATGTCTGATATTGATAACACGTTTTACGGCAGTCGTACCTACAAAAACAAAGCCAAAGCTAAGCACTGCATCAAAATCTTTTGCGACTGATTTAATGCGGCTAAGTGCAGTGTCTTCATCTGTCCATGTAAGTGTTCTGACGTCTGTAGGAAATTCATTAATACCGATCTCCCAGCCAGAATCATTTGTAAACCTGAGGATGTAATCAGCGATAGTATAGGCTTTGTCAGCGGCATAGGCGCCCACCACTTCATTCATCAGATCATTGCCTGCATCCGTACAAACGACTGTATGAATATGCGCTAATGTATCGTGAGTAACACTGGCAATGACCATTTGATGCCCATTGCCTTCTTCATCTTGATATAAGACAAAATTGTTTTCAGCCGCCATTTCATCAATGGCCTGCTCTTGCTCAGTTTTAAATGGAATCGTCAAGGTCAAGGCAATGGAAGGCCTATCATCAGTTGCTTTTACTTCACTATCAGCGCTAACCAGCCATTCGCCTTTTCCAGTTGTACGTGCAACACCCATGATGTTGAATTTTCGGTCTGAGAAATAGTATTCCACTTATAACCACGCCTCCTTCAAATCAACTTCACACGCAAATGGTTGTGCCCAGCTTGATGGCATGAGCTGAATGATGGTATCTCCGGGTGGCAAAAGAAACTTGTCCCACTGGTTGGATTGAAGTCAATATTTGAGACAGATTTTAAGAGACATTCAGAACCGCGTTTACCTTCCACAGCTCAAATAAATCATTAATTGCGATTAATAACTTATTTGAACCCTGGAAAGCATTAAGTCAGGCGGCCATTTGGCTCGTAAGTGTTGCAATTTCAACTTGTAAGGGGGTCTGGTAGCCCAGTGAACTATGAATTCTCTTCCTATTGTAGAAAGCATGCACATATTCAAAAAGGACGGCAGCGGCAGTTTCATAATCTTCAAAGACCGGCACTGGATAAACACATTCCTTTTTGAGGGAAGCGTGAAAGGATTCCATTGGCGCATTATCATACGGACAACCCTTACGGCTGTATGAGTGGCGGATATGTAGCTCAGTTAAACGTTGATTGTAATCATCGCTGGTATACTGTGATCCTAAATCCGTATGGATAATCAGGTCCCCAGTAATGGTTCGATTTTTAACCGCGCTTTCAAGGGTCTTTAAGACTAAATCAGTATCCATCTTTTTTGAGAACGAATAGCCGATAATCCGTCGTGAGTGCAGGTCCATGATGGTTGATAAGTAACACCAGCCATTACGCTTCGTTTGAATATAGGTCATATCAGCGGTCCATTTTTGATTTAAACCAGTGGTCGAGAAATCCTGCTTAAGCAAGTTGGGACGCTGTTCAACCTTGGTTTTGGAAGCCGAAGCCGCTTTCCACTTATTGACGGTAACGGAGTGGATATCCAGTTCCTTCATGAGCCGGGAAATCCGTCGTGGACTGCACCGAAGCTGCAGTGGTTGAAGTTCCAGATTCAATTCATGGTGGATCTTCATAACACCGTATCGCTGCTTAAATTCCGCAAAGATCCGCAGAATCCGTTGTTTCAAGCCCGCATCTTCGGCCCGGCGTTTTGAAGGTTTGGGGGATCGATAACGATAATACTGAGCTCTGGAAACACCGAGGATTCGGCACATCTTGGTTACCTGGTGGTGATGGCTTTCTTGGTGAATGTAATCAAAGATATTGGTTACTTCTGCGCAAGAAAGCCTAGGGCTTTTTTTAGGATTTCGTTCTCCTCAGACAGCGAAGCCAGTCGCTTTTCCATCGCTTTGATTTCGTCTGGCGATTTACCGGATTGAGTTTTGGCCTGGCCCTGGATCCACTTATGAACTGTTGAATAGCCAATGCCATATTCTCTGGCCATTTGGGCAGCTGATTCGCCTTGCTTATATAGGTTGATAATGTTTTGTTTGAATTCTTTGTCGTAACGACTTGTCATGTAAAAATTCCTTCCTTTTGAGAGACGATTTATTCATTATACCCTCTCTTAAAAGTTGTCTCAGGAATCAGCTTACATCCAGGTTGCCTAATGTATGCAAAGTGCGATCTTCACTGCCATTGAAATAAGTTTTGGTATTAGCCACATCGACCGTAATTACATCGCCATTGCTGAAGCGATTCTTAATATCTGTATACCAACTGACGTTCTGCCATTTAACGATAGATGCAATTAGATACATAGTCGACTCGCCCCATGTCTTGTCTCGCATAAACCATGCTGAAAATTGCTTAGTCTCGACACTAGCAGCGTCCGCAAAAGTGAATTGACGGGTAATAGTCGTCTCTCGTCCTCGATTGCCAACCCATGGTGACACTCTGAAAACAACCGAATTACCAAATTTCTGCAATTCCAGCTGAATGAATTTGTCGTTAGTGAAGATATTGCGATCCAACTGTTCATAGACGACTAGCTGATTTTTGTAGTAACATATCCACCATATTTGGTCAGACAGTGAACTATTGTCTTTCAGCATCATCTGAAAGATTGGCTTGCCGTCACTTTCTAAGGTTGTTTCGAGTGTACCAACCTCATAGGCATTAGTTTGAAAACGTGCCATGACATCCCAAGTCAGATTGCTCTTAAAGTTACCGTTATGTGTCTGAGCAAGGTTGTGTTTGATTGAAGGACCATTCCAATACTTGTGGGCGCCAGTAATACTGGGCCAATTAGGCTCAACCTTCCAGCCATCGAACCTGTCCTCTGTCCAAATCGCATTGCCAATCTGTTCATTCGGCGTAGCTGGATTGTCTCCCCAGTAAAGATTATTGGAAGCTGCTTGATTATCCATGTGCGATCCTTGAACGGCTGCCAAATTCAAGGCCACTTCACTTTCTTCGCTGGTATAGCCATCAATTTCTTCGGGGTTGCCAAATTGAAGAACGCCACCCTGACTATTGGCAAATCCTAGAAAGCCGTTATCAGCATGCATAGTTGCCGTAATAACTGGCTCGACAGGATAAGTACCGCCATTGTGAACCGTGATGGTGTTGGTATAGTATTCAGGATCCGCTGGGTTAGGTGACCACGGAGAAACGGTGGGTTCTTGTGCTAGCTTTACATTGTCAATACATACCCATCCTGCGCTTGCCGATGTTTTAGTAAAGCCAAAGCGCAAAGTGGTTACAGTTACGTCTCTGTCCGCCGTCCACGTTTTTACAAAACGATGCCACGTTGTCTGACCTCCTGAAGCATCCCGTGCGTCATGCCCCATTGACAATTCAGTAAGTGGATCTGGTTCGGTTGTCAGCAAATAGTCAGACGCTTGCCCAACTGCTGATCCAGCAGTTGCGTAGTAGTAGCTATAAGTCCATGTTTCGCCTTTCTTAATGTAAACTGGTTCGGATAAAGGAATTTGGACGTACTGATCTGGAATAGTTGATGAATCAGTACTCCAGTTTGCAATTTCAAGCATATAATTTCCAAATGGCGTTGGGAATGAAGGAGCTTGTCCGATTACTTGTAACATTCTATCATTTGTGTCTTTACCGTCACCCCAAACATGGTTTGCTGGGGTTTTTCCTGATTCAAAACCAGAGTCGACCAGCATGTTTACTGGCAAGTCATTGTATGGCATATTGTCAAACGTCTTCGTGGCTACCGAGTGCGCAATGCCACCATCTGGACAGATGAAGCTGATTGAGATTGTTCCTGATCGAAAGCCTTCGGTGAAGGTAGGCTGACTGTCTACGATGGCAAGATAATATTTATCTGGCTCATCCCCAAAGATTAGCTGCTGGGGTTCGTCCGCATCAATAGCAGCGGCAAAAGAACGTCTTAGTGGCACCAAATTGTCATTCATAACGATCCCAGTTACCACAATTGTCTTGACGTCCCGTGACATGTATTTCAACATCTGACCATCGCTGATGCCGACCTTTTGCATTGTGTTGATGTGATTAGTTCCTACATCACGTTTGACCATCTGTACATACATCCATTGGGTAATATCTACTCCGGCGTATGTGATGGTCATGCCTGCTTGTTTCAATTAAACGGTTCCTCCTTTCCAATAAGCATTGAACCTGTCTTTTCTGTCGTTGTACTGCTTAACTTTTGGCGCAACTTTTGGATAAAACTGGTCGTCCCCAACTTGCAGAACGAAGCTGAGTTTCGTGAGAAGATCGGCAATATTGTCCAACTTCTTTCCTAAATCATCTGTACCGCTGCTTTCACTTTCAGCAACCGCACCATTACCCAAGCCGTGATTGATGTTGGTAACAGCCTGTCCCAATAGTTGCCAAGCACGGCTTGTTTTAGTTAACGGTAGAATTGTTTCTGGACCATCTTCGCCAACAAGCGCATGGATTGGCTGTGTGATCAAGCCACCATTGGCGTAACCTTCAGGGCCACTGACACGAGCAAAAGCAGAACTTCCAGAGCCGTAGATGGCCTTCATGTAGTGAATACCAGCAAGTAGATCGTCATAGCCGTTATAGACATCGTTGTGGCCGGGGAACTTATACGCATTGAACGTTGGCCCAATGGTTTGTACAAGCCCCATTGAAGGTATGCCGGCTTTAGCGTTGCTATCCCACAAGTTTATTGCCTTAGGATTACCATTGGATTCACGCTGGATAACTCGCATCCATGCAGCAACTTGATAATCACTAGCATCAAAACCATTGGCCTTTAAAGCTTGAATAACGTATGGGCGCCAACGTTGCACGCCTGATCCACCGGGGTTAGCGCCTAGTGTGTCTTGCAACTTTGCTAGTTCTTTTTTAAACCAATCAACAACACTGCCTGTCAATTTGTTAATAACACCACTGGCTAAGTTGCTAAACATTTCAACACCGCCTGAAATGCCGCTAATACTTGACTTGATTAAATCGGTTACTTTCCCAACTGGGTTAGCAAGCCAATCACCAACGGCCTCCAACTTGTCCCAAGCACCAGAAAAGAATTTGCCAACACCGCCAATTACACCACCTAAGTCATAGTGTTCAACGCCAGCCATCTTCATGATGGCTTTGGTTTCTTTCCCATTGAAGACACGAGTGCCTTCTGGCAATAGTCCTGTGGCATTACGCTGTTGACTCATACCGAGTTGCCCATTTGGTAGCTGATAAAGTTCTTTCCAATCAGGTCCAGCACCATCGTTGACCATGACAAGGTGCATCTTTTGGGTGACAATACCACCATTGGCAAAGTGAACATGAGATAGTTTTCTCAGGGCGTCTTTGCCAGTGAACTTTTCCCAAACCCAGTTGATGCCGCCGATAGCACCGTTAATAACGTTGATAACAGCATTCATGCCATTCTCTGCATCATTTTTAATGCCATCCCATATGCTGCCGAAGTAAGACTTGATCCCTGACCACATGGAACGCCATCCGGAATCTATTTTGCTGTTGCCGTCACTAATCCAACCGCGGACTGTTGACATTCCACTTTGAGCATTTTTACCAACATTTCCCCAAAATCCGTTCCAGTTTTCCGAAGTGCTCGACCAGAAGCTATCCCAGCCTTTGTGGATACTGTCATTGCCACTATCAATCCGTGATTTTGTATCATTCATACCGTTTTTGGCATTTTTTAAAGTATCTGACCAAAAGTTGTTCCAGCCATTGCTTGCATTACTCCAAAAACTATCCCAATCTTTCTTTATCTGCTTATTAGCTGCATCTTGCTGTTTTTGCTGTTGCTGTTGTGCACTAGAATTTTTCTTGTTTACATCATTCCAAAATCCATTCCAGCCCTTGCCAACATCGTTCCAAAATCCATTCCAATCTTTTTGCGCCTGCTTATTAGCAGCATCCTGTTGCTTCTGCTGCTGCTTTTGTGCGCTAGAATTCCTCTTGTTTACATCATTCCAAAAGCTAGTCCAGCCTTTACCAACATCGTTCCAAAATCCATTCCATTCTTTCTGCGCCTGCTTATCAGCTGCTTCTTGCTGTTTCTGCTGCTTTTTTTGCGCAGCATCAGTGGATTTGCTAATGCCGTTCCAAAATCTATTCCAGCCCTTACCGACCGATGACCAAAAGTTGTTCCAGCCCTTGACAATCTGGCCAATCCATTTCTGCATGCCCTTCCACATGTTTTGAACAGACTTGACGATGCCATCGACAAATGCTTTAAACTTTTTGTTGTGCTGGTATAAAGCAATAAGCGCTGCACCCACGGCAATGATTGCACCAGCCAGCAGAATGTACGGATTGGCAGCCATCACGAAGTTGAGTGCTTTTTGAGCCGTCGTCATTAGCTTTACAGCAGCATAGACTCCCAAAAGTGCCTTAGCAACAAATTCAATCCCGCTTTTGTTTTTAGCTATGTTTCTCAAAAACGAGTTCATTGATTTTAGTGGGTCACTTGCTTTTTTTGCATTATCACTAACAAGCCCCATACTCTTAGCAATCCCAGATATGACTCCAGAAATTGTATGCCACACAGCACTGGCAAAAATCTTCACAATGGTACCTAAGCTGGTGATAATGCCGCCAATATCTTTTTGATGTTGAGCCACATAATTCAATAAGTTGCTAGCTTGTTGCGCTACACCGGCCATGGCTTTCCCCAATGAAGTAAACAAGGAAGTCACTGCGGACGACTTTAAAACATTAACAATGCTGTTAATACCAGTGCTTTGAACTGATACCAAAGGTTTAGCAAGTGTTGCTTCAACTCCCTGCCAAGCGCCCTTTAATCTTTGCGTAGCACCCTCGGCAGTATTACCAAAGTCATTAAAAGTAGACTTGCTGTCCTTGCTGATTTTTACGATCAAATCCTGCAGTTTCTTACTGCTGATTTGACCGCTTGCTACCATGGAGTTAAAGGCCGTTTCAGATACGCCACCGGCCTTAGCCAATGCACTTCCAAGACCAGGCGCAGCATTTTCCATACGTGTTAGAACACCAGTAGTAAGCTTCCCATTGTTAAATGCACGCTGCAAGGACTTAGCAAATGTACTTGCACCGTCACCAGAAAGCCTTAGCTTGTCTGCAAGTGTGGCTACGCCTAGTGTCAAAGCCTTAGTTTTGTCAACATTACCTGTCATGCCATAAAAGCGCTTTTGCAAAACAGATACTTGATCTGCTGACAAGTTAGTCTCAGACTTCAAGTCACGCATTTGACCAACTAGTTGTTCTGCACCCTTGCCGCTGACGCCTAAAGTTTTCCATACTCGTGTTGCTTGTTCTCCAGCTTCAGCTAATTGAATGCCTTGCGTTATGGTCGATTTAATAGTGCCACTAAATTCTGACCAACCATTACTTATTGTTTGTCCAATTGCAGTAGCGCTAACCATTTTCTTGAAACTTAATTTTGTCTTGTCAGCTTCACTCTTCGTGCCTGCAATGTGGCTCTTGATTCGATCAAAAATAGACGGATTAGCCTTGTCCATTTCAGCTTGCAAGCCGGTCATTGATGACTTAGCTTTGGCTAAACTGGTTGCTGTCTCGTCAACACGTGTCTTCTGCGTTCGCCAAGCGTCTGAATCCTTGCCACTAGCCGCCGCAATCTTATCCAACTCAGCAGATTGCTTGGCCAATTGTTCGTTAAGGTTGACAATGGAGGACTTATAACCCTCCATCTTTGCCTTATTGGCTTCTTGCTGATTGCCTTCAGCCTCTAGGCGAGTCACATAGGCTTGATTGGCGCGTGCAGCAGCTGTGTACTCTTGCTGTAGGCCAGCCAAACCGGACTTTTGATAGTCCATTGCTTGCTTAGCGCGGTCTTGCTGAGCTTGCATACTGGCCAGTTGCTTAGTGGCACCATCAATTTGCTGTTGATACTTCAAGAACTGTTGAGCAACATCGGCAGTGTTGCCCTTGAGTTCGCTTTGCTTAGCTTTGAGAGCGTCAATCTTAGACTGCTGTGCTTCAATAGACTTACCCAAGCCGTCATATTTAGCCTGAGCAGCGCCAACTGCATCACCAGCAGATTTCATCTCCGCTTCTTGAGCTTTCCAAGCATTTTGGCTCGAACGAACAACCGCTGTTAATGATTTGACGGATTCGCTTGCCGACAATAGATCAAGGGCAATCTTGGTACTCATTGTTGCGTTAATTTGTTGTGCCACTTTAATCACCCTTTCTCTTGGTATTGCTTCCACATAATTGCCGGATCAATTGGCCGGTCTTTCTTATCCTTGGCGGACATCATTTCCAGCATTTCAAAATAGTCGGCATCATCAAAATCCTGCATTGACCAGTGGAAATACATGACTGCTTGCTTTTTCATCAATCTAAAGTCTTGTAGCTGATTTTCAAGTTCATAAACTTTGACGGCTGGGTTAATCTTTGCTTTTGCTGGCATCCTGCTTCTTGGCAGCTAAGTCAATATCCTCATCACTCATGCCCATCATGCGTTCAAAAGTGTAATTAACCGCCTGAATAGTGTCGGCAAATTCTAGATCCCCAAGCTTGTCCGTTTCTTGCTTGTTCAGGTTTAAAACGGTGGTCAAGAAGTCGATTGAGTCATGCAACATATCGCGCTGCATCTTAATAATTTCTACTGGTTCCATATCGGCAACATCGTCTGCCTTGGCCATCAGTAACTGTAAGTCGTACATCTTTTCCATGTTGCGATTGGTTGTCTTAACTTCATGTACACGATTGCTAAGTTGACTAACTTTGATTTTCATTGGTAATACCATCCTTTGTATTTGATAAGGTCGCTGTGGTGAATCGGACACCACCAAGTTCACCAGAAAGCGACTTTTGAGCATAAAAAATAGTGCACGTTCGTGAGCCATTCATCAGTTGTTGCTATGAAACTGTGTCAGATTGCGTCTGTCAGCATTATTTAGCTGGAGTTGCAGTGGTACCAGATCCTGTTGAACTTGCCGGCAATACGTAGCCACCGAATACCTCTTTGTACATGTTGGCTTTGTCGAACTTAGGATCAAGATCACTGTAAATCTTGTACGGTTGGCTATTGAAGGCAATCGTGGAAAGAGCAGTGTAAGTTAAAGTGTCATCAGTACGCTGTTCAGCATTGTTATCAGTCTGGATGTTAGCTGCGGTTTCGGTCAAAATACCATCGCCAAAACCGTAATAAACAAAATGCTGTCGATCAATCGTTTGCGCCGTGATAAGCAAAGCCACATGTGCTTTCAGGTTTTCGTCAACATATCCGCCCTTGCCATCTGATACAAACCCCTTAATCTTTTGCTTAATTTGGAAGTTCAAATTATTAATGTCAATGGCCACCGAAGGCTCGCTCGTTGGCATTGTCACGTCTTGTACTTGATTGAATCCATAAATTTTGACAGGTGCGGCTGATAAGCCAGTGATGTTAGCAGTTTTACCGCCAAGATCTGCACGTCCAACCTGATAAACTCCGTCTGTCCCTAATCCGTTAGTTGCATCTGCAATAATCTTCTGGTTATTGTCAACTAACCCAAAAGCAATCCCATATAAACCTACTGTTGCCATTTGAATGCCTCCTAAATATTCTTTGTTCTACTGAAATAAAATGTGTTAAAAAGTTGCTGTGTGTCTGGGTCAAATGTTCGTTGTCTAACCGCGGCTACCTGCCAATGCTGATGAGTAAAAGCCTTCATCATGGCTATCTCAATGGCCTCGGTATCAGAATCGAGCAATTGCGCGTACCAAATCTGCAATTCAACTTCTTGATTTAGTGACCAAAAGTCATTATTACCAAAAGATGCTGGATCATCGGCGGAATCAGTGACAAGAACAACTGTTTTGTTCACATTGTCTAGCTCTGATTTTGGCAAGTTATTACCATAAATAGCGTCAATACCAGCAATATGTGCCTGATTCAGCACTGTTACTGCATCATCTACTGCACTCACTTGCTGTCACCGCCATTCGCTTTGGCAATCATTGCCTGATATTTCTCGGCTTCAGCGGCAAATACAGCATCTTTGGCATCGTCACGGGCATTATCAACAAAATGGTCAGCACGGATGTTCTTTGTCCCGTCATTTAAGAAGCGAGCAATGTGGGCTTTATTGTGGAACCCAACCGTTGAACTTCCATTATGGTCACCGTCAATATCTCCCGCAGCACTACTGATGTCCTCGCTCAAATGTCCATACTTACCGCCGTCTCCCTTAGTATTTGGGTGTTTTTCTTTGGTGGTCTCTGCTAGCTCCTTGGCGTAAACATCAGCACCAGCCTTGGTAATCTTCTCTTGGTCGGATACAGAAAGCTGTGCGGCCTTTGATACTTGCTTAAGCCATTGGCCAAGTGCTTCATCCATGTCCACGGTTATGCCCCCTTAGTTGTTTTGACTAGGGTCAGATAGTCATAACGAATAGCATCGTTACTGTCGTCCGGGCTAATGTCTGAAATGTCATACACAATACCATCAAGGCGTGCCTGTTTCTGACTAGCATTTCTAGTGTCGTGACGGACTATAATAGTGATTGAATTGTCCAAACGTGTGCCCACAAGAGTGTACTGCTGGGTGAGTGTCCGCGTCTGCTGCTTGAAATGCAGACTATAATTCGGAACAAAGCTAGTGATATTAATGCCGGCACCAGTCTTGTGTGATTGTGGAGAGCCGAGATCAACCTTGCGGCTGAAATCGGCTACTTTAAATTTAGCCATCATTCCCACCAGCCTTTGCTGCTTGATCACGCTGAATCTTCCAACGAATACTGTTGATCATGTAAGCATAGCTGGGTGGATAGGCCTTACTTTGGTCAGACAACGTGCCACGACTGTAGTACATGAAGTCTACCAGAACCCGAACCGCCTGATTGAACAGAGGGTACGTTCGATAAACTTCAACCGCAATCGTGTCATCGATGGCATTCATCACTGCGCTTTCCGCCGTACTAATCAAGCCTTCTAGAATCGATGCATCGCCATCACTGTCCAGATTAAGATAGGATTGCATATCATCAGCGGTAACTCCAACGGTATCAGCCGTTTCATCTGCCATATTCAGCCCTCCTTCAGCAGCCGCCCGTCATATCGGCGAATTGTTTATTTCTTAGGCGACTGAAATCGTATTACTTACCAGTACCTGAAGTTGAACCGGATGCAGCATCTGTGTTGGTTACAAAATATCCGGCATTGCTATCGGCCTTTTGGACGCCAAACCGGAATGCGGCACCAAGATATTGGCCCCAAATGCTGTTGTCAATCCATGCAAGCGTCACCTGTTGACGATCCGTAAACAGGACACCACGCTTCAAGTCACCAACGAATGCCTTTTGATCACCGGCAAGAGAGCCGAGAAGAGTATCACCAACAACATATACGGGAACACCAAGAATCGTGCCCTTTGCAGTTCCGTCAGTAATAGAATCGGAGGCGTCATGAAGCAAGTAGCGGCCGTTCTTATCCTTTAAAGTGTCAAGCGTGTTGAACAAAGACTGAGTAACCACAAGCGCACGGCTATATGCCGGGTCAAGATCAACATTCAGGATGTGCTTAAGACTGTCTACCAAAGTATCAGTTGTCGTTGCTTTAGCTGCAAATGACTGCAATACTGGCGCAATCATCGCGTTGTAAGTATTAACAGACTTTTCCTTAATAGATTGACCAACAAGCGCAGTCAAATCGACTTGTGAATCGGCAATAGCCTCTTCCGAAAGTGGGATTGAGCCACGATACGTAGTGACTGACCAATCTACTTGAGTGAAATTCGGTTCAGCAAGTGCCGGATTCTCAGCCAGTTCTGCCACGCTAGAAAAACGATCGGTTGCCCGTTTCAAAATAGGGTACGTGCCCTTAGGAGTGGTAACCGGTGTCTTGGTGACCAGAGTGGAAAGATCCACAACCGAATTTACTTCTGCGTTAGGGTCATAGATGATTTCTTCCGGAATCAGCACGCCTGCTTCGGTCGAAGTGACGTGGCCGGCTGCAGCATCAATTACCTTGCCATGACTATGGATAAAGTCGTTGATAGCTTTCTTCTTGGCGTCAATTGGCTTTTTCTTTAAGTCGGTACCATTCGGATTAGCCTTGTCGTTTGGTTTTTCAGAGTTAGAATCATCCTTGTTTTCAGCTTCAAGTGCTTTAATCTGATCGTTAATAGCGTCCCGGCGTGCCTTCGCAGCGGTCAAGTCATCCTTGATCTTTTGAAAATCGTCAACCGAAGCGTTTTCGTCTTGTAACTTGGCGTTGAGTTGAGCATTTAGGTCGGCACACTTGGCGCTAACTTCATTAAAAAGCGTTTGTAATTTGTCCATTATTGGACCTCCTTTTTGTCATAAAAAATAGCCAGCTTCTTGGTTAGCAGATCGTTCTGCTTTGGAAGTTGACTACGTAGCTTTTCATTTTCATCTTTCAGATTCTTAATTCGTTGAACTGCTTGATGCGAAATAATCGGGCCCACCGCATTTACAATTGGCGTATCGAAGTCTAGCTTTTCATCGGCTAGGCCCAGATTGATTGCATCGTCTGCGTCGAGCCAAGTTTCTTTGTCCATCAATGCCAAAAAGTCATTGGCAGGCTTGCCCGTCTTTGCAGAGTACAGGTTTGCAATTGCGCTATCGGTGGTTTGTAGCATGCCAGAAGCGGCATCCATCTCGTGCGAATTGCCACTAGCATCACTTGATGCTCGATGAATCATCATCTTGGCACCTGGCGCCATCTGAACCTTATTGGCCCCCATAGCAACAATTGTTGCAGCAGAGTATGCGTTTGATACGATCTTTGCCGTTACATTGCCTTTATAATCACGCAGTGCGTTGCATACTTCTGTAGCTGGGTCAACTTCCCCGCCATCTGACGCGATTTCTAATACAACATCAGACCCGTCATTTGGAAGTGATTGAACAATATCGGATGGAGATGTTACAGTCATTCCTAACCAATCACGATAAATAGGGGCAGAATCATCGCTTGTAATGTAGCCCTTAACAGGAATAATCACTTGTCATCACCTCCCTTCGTTTGGTTAGTAAGTGGTTTGAACTCCGGCAAGTTATCTGGCAAAAAACCAGATCGGGTGAGTATAAATTGTGCCTGTTCTGCACCTAGCACCCCAGCTTTAGCAAGATTTGATACCTGGTTGATAAGCGCCGAATCATCAACATCCAACATATCTTTGATATCCAATTCGAGGTCAGGTGCGTTCATCTTCAAGCGCAACTCATCCAGGATCGGATTAACATATGAGTTTAAGTTTGCCAGATATGTTGCCTTGATTTGGTCAATGTTGGAATGTTGGCTTTCAGTCGATGTGCCACCACCCAAAATGTCGCTGGGCACACCAAAGGCCTTGGAGATTTGATCAGCAGAGTATGCTGAATTGTCAGCCAAGGCCTTAAAAACGTCAGTCTTCATTTCAAGCTGGGTGTAATCGAACCCATCGGGTAAAACCATCAAGCGACCGGAGTTATCACCGGTGTTCGCCTTTTCAAACTCTTCACGAGCCGATTCTAAGTCTTTACCATCGCTTAAATAGTTACTTATTTTTAGCTGACCGGCAGGATTAATCTGATTTTCCATAGCGCTCATGTTGCTCTTTGAGGCTTTATCGTCCAAATTAAGGGCGTTTTGCAAGCTCTCTAAAGGCGATCGACCAATCAAATACCGATATTGTGGGTCTGGCATGAGCCTAAAGTGCAGCATTTGGTCTTGCCTAAGCACCATTTGAGGCCGATCATTGCTCTCCAAAACCGTATAAACAATGCCCATATTGCCTGGTAAATAATTAATTTGGACGTCAGAGTTAGGAATATGCTCCATATTCTGCCCAACTAACGGGATATAGTCGTTACCTGACAAGCAAAGTTGCATCAACGCACCTTGCCAAAAAGAAAACCGGCCTATCAAGCCGCTAGGACTCTCAAGTCGGTTCAATGTCGCAGTATTTTCAGTTTTGAAGTGTGCCGAGGCAACATCGCTCGCAATACGGTTGATTACGCTATAAACATTAGTATTTTGCAAAGCGGACAGCGCCGAAACATAAGACAGCTGCATGCCGCCAACCGTGGTCGTGAAAAAAGCAGAATTGCTCGGATAGACCATATTTTTGGCATTGCGTTTGCTGAAATTTTTAGGGGTTAGAAGTCCCATTTAGCTTCACCCCCTTTCTTTGTCCAAAATATAAGCAGCTAAGCACGTCTCAATACCCGCAACTAGATAGCCAATTACAATATTAAAGGTGAATGCCGCCAATGCAATCAGTGCTAAGCCAATGACGAACAGCATCACTGTGCCCCAATTGCTAAATAAATTGCTAATAATCTTTGCCATTATTTACCACCTCCAAACATTGCCTTGAAAAAGTCACGTTTTTCCTGCGCGTCCAAATCATTCAACGGGTTATATCCCTCATCATGATAGTTTTCAAAATAGAACTTTGCCTGCGCATGGGCATTAATAAGCGCATCAGTCGTATCAATATGATCACTCGTGCGATTTTGACGGTCAATCTTGACCGAACCGCCGCGATCTTCTACCAACACAGCGTTGTTCAGCCCATCAATCAGGAGGGGATCGTTCAGCATCGAAATGTTGCCATTAATAAACAAATTCTGAAAGTCTTTAGTAGGCTCATTCAGCTTGAACGAGGTAGGAGGCAAGGGAAACCATTGCCACTGCGGTTGATAATTCTCCAGTTTCTTTTCTAGCCATTCACCATGGTTTGGATCTGCAATAATGAATTTTACTTTGAGCCGATGTTGATTAACGTAATCAACCAACCACTGATAAACCTGATTGGTATTGATTACGCCTGATGCAAGATTGGTGATGTCAACAAAGCCTTTATCTTGCAATTTAAGGTAATCTAATCCGTCCTGTTTCGACTTGGCTTCAATGGTTTTTGCCTGTGCGAAGGGAATAAAGCTGTGCTGCTGAACATGAAACATGTGTTTGTCATGATCAGTGTACGGATAAATGAAGCCAAAAGATGTATTATCATTGGTCTGTGATCCGTCAAATCCAATGAACACATCACGTCCATTCACATCAAAATGGTCGATAATACTGCGCTGAATGGTATCTAGAGACAGATAGCTGTTCTGAAAGCGCCGGCTCCACAGGTTTAATGACTTATTTACGAAGGTTTCAAGCGTTCCCTCACGTTCGTTATCGTTGCGATCTTGATTAAGAGCCTTTTGAAGGTTATCGCGTTTGCTTTTAGGCAGCTCAATCAAATTAGGATTTGATTTGGCCCATGTTTCGGGTTCAAATACCTCATCCTCCGAGTCCTGAGAATAAATTACTTGAAAAACGTTGTCAGCGTCTCGAACGGCGTCATGCTCAATGGCAGCCCTAGTTACGTCTTCATCATTCTTAAACTTAACCTTGATATCAGGATAAGCTGTTGAAATCTTGACAAACATTCGGTTCTTAATGCCATTTTGCCCGGATGTAATCTGCTTTAAGGTCTCATTCAAGGCCGGCCTTAAGTTGCCAATTTCATCATAAACAGCGATTGCATTGTGGAAACTATCAAAGCCACCGCCCTGTGAGGTACCTTTTCGGATCGTGTTCTTAGTGTTTTTTGCAATAACTTGCGTGGTTTGAGCTTCCACGCCTCGCTCTCTTGCATCATCTGCAAAGTCCGGCAGAGATAAAATTGTCTTTGCCTGTAAAGATACGTCATTGAACAGCTTGGTTGCATGTTCACTATCGTAGCTGGCCACCAGCAAGTCCTGTGATGTCGCATTCCAGCACACTACAAAGTAGTAGAAATTGATCAGGATAGAAGCAAGCCAAGTCTTGCCTTGCTGCCGAGCAATAGATATGTTGGAAGTTGTGAATCGGGTGCCATTGTCAACGGTTCGCCAACCAATCAAGCTATCAAGGATAAACGATTGCCATTTGAATGGCTGAATTTTCTTTGAGGTGTCGTCTGGATTGGGCAGCAACCGTGAAAAGTATTCAATTGCGTTGACCATGTCTGAGCTGTATTGGTAGGGGAAATCATCATTGCCAATTCTAAGCAAATCGTTTAAGTGCCGAATACATGCCAGCTGAACGTCTCTACCAGTCATGTACTTATCCGTAAACATCACGTCATAAGCGTACCTTGTCCCTGGATCATGGTACTTATCTAGCAACTTTTGATAGTCCGATTGGTATGGCTTTACGCAGCTACAGATATCACGCACGCCGGTAAAATCAAACGTCTGCACCAAATCCAACCTCCTTTAATGGGCTATCTTGCTTAGGCTTTTCTGGCTCTTCGACAGTTATCTGACGTAATCCAGAATCAAACGTAAGGCCTAAATCATGTCCTAGTGACTTCATGTTTTTTACACAAGAGTCCATCTGTATCGCTCCGGGAGAACGTTTAACAGCAACATTGTCATTGTCATAGATCCACAACCCTTGCTGTTCAATCAGCTGCTCTGACTTGATGTAAAGAGCGTAATAACGGCAATACAATTCAAGCGCTGGCTGATCTATCTTTTTAAGATAGCCAATTTTCTTTATTTCCGGAACAATCGCCTTCCAAAGTCGGCTTGCTTCGTCATCAAGATGAGCTGGCGGTGTGTTCTGGATCTCCTTAAGATCATCGTCATCAGCTGTCACGGTATTTGAGCTTTTTGAGTGCAATACTGTCAATTTTGGTTGATTTTCAGGCAAAAAACACACCTCCTTTCAGCATCAGAAACCGCTATTTATTGGGATTCAAGTCTAAAAAGCCGAAATTTTTCAAAAAATGGGTTTTCGGCAAATGGACACTGGTGTGTGAGGTCCCCTGCGACCTACATAGGGGCCCCCGTTATTTTTTGTGAGCGAGAATCCATGCTGATATTTTTTCTCGTGTCCATTTTGTCGCAGTGTCAAGATTCTCTATTCGTGATTGTGATTTATATATCTTGTCCTCAAGCTGTGTCTTCCAATAGTGACAGCCTTTGCACAGCACCCATAGGTTGTAATGGTCTAAGCACTTGCTTCTGTCAACTCTCAAAGGCACGATGTGATCAGTGACTAGATAGCCAGGCTTGTCATAGGTCTTGCCACAGCACGCGCAAGTGAAGTAGGCATGAGCTTTGGCATCACGTGCGGTGTGTTCCCATATCTTAGACTTATAGAATGCAGCAGACTCTTTGTCGCGCTTGTACTTGTCGTAGTACGATGTGTCACGTTTAACGTGCTTTGCGGCATCAGCATGGTTAGGCTTATACAAGGATGCGTGCTTAGCGCAGTATGGGTTTGCTTGATCATACGGGATTACATTGTTGCATCCAGCCTTGCGGCATACCTTCACACGCATGCACTAGTCCTCATGCAATCTAATGATGATCCCAAATAAGATAAACAACGCCAGCAAAGCAATCATCACTATTAGTGGCGCGAATACTAGCAGCCAACTCCATGCGATCAAGCCGAATAGCTTAGCAAGCACGAATATTAGTGTTAGCAGTAATAAAAAATTGCACATGCTAAATCACCTCCGTGTATTGTTTGATCTTGTCAACCCGCAAGTCACACCAGCGGTCATGTACGCCATTCGCCTTATACACGGTTACAACGGGAAACGATCGATAGCCTTGTTTCCGGAACCGTTCAATGTCACACTCGTCGGCTGTGATGGTTTGCACTGGCATGACACGTGATAGCTTATATACTGTTCGCCAGCACTTTTTACAGTGCGGCTTCGTGTAGATGATTGCTTGTATTTTCTTTTCTTCTCTAGACAATTCTTCGATGATTGCTTGCTCCGTGCGGCTAACGTATCCATAACTTACTCGATTCATACCAGACATAGCTTACACCGCCCACTCGAATGAAAATCCGCGGTGATGTTTACATCTACCGTGAAGACAGTTACATATCGCTTGCGTGTTTAACCCAAGGAGTTCAGCGGCTTTTGTGGCACTACGGAAGAAATAGCAATGTCCTGAGTTCATCACAACATAGATTGATTTTCCGCTCGCTTTCCCTACACGATCGTTGCGGGTTCCGTAGTTGCAATTATAGCGACGCGTGCACCACTCGAGGTTAGACGTCGCGTTGTTCGTCTTGTCTTCGTCCTTGTGATTGACTTCAGGTAAGTTGCTCGGGTTATCTAAGAACGCTTTAGCAATGAGGCGATGAACTGGGTAACCTTTGGCGTTCCCATCTCGGTACAAAGCAACCCCTAGATACCCCTTGTTTGGGCGTTCGGATAGCGCCTTCCCTTTTACGTGATGCCCTCGCATGTCTTCGCGGTCAAGGCTTCTTACTCTTCCCATGTTGCTAACTTGGTAGAGGCCTTCAAATCCTTCAATATCTTTCCAAATTTCAGTTGAGCTCATAAGTGCACCGTAGCCTTTCATCATCATAAACGAACGCATACAGCAGATGTTTGCCCGTGGTGAAGCCATTCTTAATCTCATAGGGATCATTTGGTTTCGCAGTTCCAAGCTGACGCCACATAATGCCACGATCATCTTTAAACCGCTCGCTATGATAGTGTCCAGAATGAAGTTCGTATGTTTTCGCCATATTGAATATCTTTTTGTACTCAAATGGAAAAAGCCCTGTCAGCTTGTCCCTAGCTACATCTCCGTGGGCGAGCATAATGCCAACATGCCCTAGCAAGTATGCACAGCGCCAGTCGGTTGCCAAATTGCTGTCATTGAGATCAACGTGTACTTGTGGATAGCGATCTATCAGCGCATAAAGAAAAGCGTATTCGAGATCACCTGAATGGTTACCGAACACGCTCTTGATTGAGACGCGATTGCTATATTCAATTGCCAGCGGAATAATCTGGTCAAACAACTTCACAGCATCATGGAATGCCTGACGCATGTTTGCGTGATCTAGTTGTGTCCCTCTAACCGTTTGTGTTGCATGAATCTGATCACTATGGAACAGATCTCCCAATTGCTCGATCACAATCTCGTTGTAGCCGTCCATGATGATCTCTCTAAGTTGACTCACCATGTCTTTTAGATCGGCGAATGTTGTCCAGCCAAAATGCAGGTCAGGCAATGGGATGACTAAGTTGCGATCGCCCGATTTCTTCATGCCGTAATTGACCGGAATGATTTTGTCGTTGAACGCTTCAGCCATTTCACTTATCGATAAGCCTTGTTTCGGCTTTACGCGAATATGAATGCTGTACTGCGGAACTGTGCCGTCTTCGGTACTATGCTGCTCATACACTTTGTAATCGCCTAAGACCATCTCGAACTTATCAGGATCGTATCCACACAACTCCATCAAAGTTCGTGGGTCTTTATTTGGCTCATGCTTGAGTCTCATTAAGGCCGTGACTGTTTGACTACCATCAGCATTAAGAGCGACTTTTCTATCAACGGGTTGGCTCTTTCTATCTGTTTTCGCTGAATCGTATTCATTCTTCAATGGCTTTTGGAACTCGATGCCAAGCCGTCTTGCTTTGCCCTGAAGCGCGTCATAGCTAATCCCGAGCTTGTCGGCCGTCTCTCGTCTGGTAAAGCCTTCAGAGGCGAGCTTCCTAATGCCGCTAATTTGTTCATCTGTCCATTGCATCTACTCGCCTCCGAAAATATGTATAAAAATAGCACCTCACGAAAAGTGAAGTGCCATAGTCCGGTGCCTACTCCTAGGGTTTACCAGACTTGATCCAATGCAACTGTCAGGAATCGAACCTGATAACAGGTACCACGAAAACGCGATTTCTGGTTCCCATTAACGCCTAAACGTCAGTTGCTGCTCGCTCTCCCAGTGTCAGATGGGGTCATCGCAAGCTGTGTCCGGTCGCTAAACTGGACAATGTGGCATGCGGGAATCGAACCCGCCTGACTATCACAGCCAGTCCATTTGCCACGCCTTGCCACAGCTTTATCATCACCATGGCTCGGAGGAAAAACGCGGTGCCTCAGGATCGCTCCCTTGGCACAATACAATCATAATGGTTTGCGTTTTTAGTTTACCACTCATTTATCGCTCAATTAGTGCTCAATTAGTGCTCATTCATTGCTCACTACTTTTTCTGGGCGTAACTCCAAAGTACCATGCCGCTGCCAAAAGCGCATTCCGTTTTCTTCGTGTGTATGTTGCTGCCGAAATGTCGAGTATATCCATGGTCGTACCATCAGGGGTTTCAGTTTCCGGCCCATCACAGTACCTAATTCTAAGTAAGCGTTGGTGCGACTGCTTGGGCATTGCGGCAATGCAACTATCGCACCAGTCGCAAAACTTTTGTGCTGACGACTGTCTCTCCAGTCTTTCTTGCGCATATGAGGGACGATCGGCCGTACTGGCTGCTGTCCCGTCTCCCCATGCACTCGTGATCTTTGGATTGATTGGAGCCATCATGAAGCCACGCTCTGATCGATATTTGTTGAGTATATCCTCGACTGCTGCTCTATCCTTGTCATCACTAATTGATAAAAGCTCCATCACCAGTGCCACCCCTTATGGTATAATTATTTTGTGGATAATCAAGCAAAGGCGTGCCCTCGTGGTGCGCTTTTTCATTTGCAATCATTTGATTCTTTTCCAGTTAGCCCACATCCACATTGCAACACCTGCGATTAGCAACATGACGGCAATCATTGTTTCCCCTCCAGTAGCTGTTTATCCTCAAAGATATTCCCTATGATCTCGTATGTTCGATAAACATTATTGCTCCAGATGCTATATTCTTCCCCATCTCCCGATTTGTATTGAAACATGGGGCGACAATCACCATACTGAACTACACCAATCTTAGGAATCTCGTATTTTCCTTTAGGGTGAGTAACAATAATATCGCCTTCGTAGATTTCTCGTCCGTTCTTGTCTTTAAGGCCGGTGTACTGTTCGATAATATATTGCTCATTATCTAAGAATCCGGCAAAGCATTCTTCTTCATAAACAGCATCCTCACCATCGTCATACTTAACACAGCCACTCAGCATGTCGTATGCTCTTTGTATGTCATACAAGTAACACTCATTTTCCTTATCCCACGCTCTGAACTTAATCTCTCGTTTCATTCCCGCGCCTCCCTGATTACATCCGCGATGTCCCAAAGCGCAAACAATATTGCTCCTAGTGCCAAGCAAACAAACGTTTTGTAATGGCCATAAGCCAAATGCTTCTCAGGCATGAATGAAGCCACAACAGCTAACGTGAAACCAATCCATGACATGAACCGATTAATGCCGATTCTCATTTCTTATCCTCGCTATCTTCACAGTAGTGTTCAAATTTTTGCTCATGGCAGTAGTCTAATAAGGCATTAATGTTGCAGGCTTCCACCTCATGCCATTCAGAAGAAATAATCTCAACAAATTTAGCTTGATTATAATTGTAAAGACGATCAAATGCGTCTATGTCCTTGCCCTCAACTAGATACTTTGGCTTATTTTCAAGTGAATCAATCAAGTCTTCTAAATCGCTATCGCCATCTCCATCCATGAAGTCATCAAGAATATATTTCCTAAGTGCGCTTTGAACAGTTGAAACGTCTTTTTCCGCATCGTATTTCTTCATTTCTCAACCTCATATGTCTTGACTTGCACGTCATCAACCCAAACATCAGCATTTACTTTGGCCACTTGTTCTTTTACAAAGTCAATTACTTCTTGCTTAGCCTTTGGCTTCCAAGTACTTAAGTCTGGGCAAGGATACAAGTTAGCATCATACATCAAGAATTGTAGTTTATGCTCATTCGTGACACGATCATCATGTAAAATTTCCTCGGTATTAATCCCTGATCCACGTGTGAAACCACCTTTAAACTGCTCATGTATGTTCATTTCTCAGCCTCCAATTTCACGATTTCTCCATGTTACACATTGCTCAATACATTCTGGCTTTCCTTCCGCAGCGCCGCTTGGTGTATGTCTTCATGGTGATGTACTCCTACTCAAATTCGATTGCTGGTGTGTTCAGGTGCTCAATCAAGCCAAGGCGTTCCAACCGCTCATGGTTGAGACGCTCGCAGTATAAATCTGCTTCGTACTGAGACCTGAATTCCTTGATTTTGGTTTCGCCATTGCGGCCCACAATCTTGAATTTCATTTTTTTATCAATCCTATCCAGTTGGCTCATTTCTTCAAAATGTTTACTCATTTTTCTTCCTCCAATTTCACGATTTCACCGGTTTCCTCAACGCGCCAGATACCTAGCAACCATGCAAGGGCAAATGTGTTTTGATTAGCAATTATCCATGCCAATGTCTCGCTAACCTTGTGTCCGTTTTTGGCCGTGTACAACACGCAAAGCAAATTATTTTGCCCGTGTGCTGACCGCAATATCTCTCCCACCTCTTTAGGAATCACTGGCAGATCATCTGGCAAGGCTCCGGCGTAACGAGCACTATAATCAGACAGGCTTTCCGACCAGTCTTCAAATGACCCGTCCCTAGGCAAACTACTAATAAAATTTTGTTTCCAGTCGTCTAGTGCCGCCTCAAACACGTCCCGCTTCGTTTCATTGCTCATCGTCAGTCACCTCTTCTTTTTCGCAGTCTTGCAATCCGTAATGCTCGATCTCCGCTTCGGTGAACTGGAATAATTCTTTGCTCATATTGGAATCAATGTCTTTCGCTGGAAATGGTCTCCAGTTATTGCGAACCCCTAGCTTGGACGCACTAGAATACTTCTGAAAATGCCAGCCTTCCGCATGTGGCACCTTGACGTTGTACTTCTTCTCCTTTGCCACGGTGTAGCCGTTGACGTAAGCGTTCATCAGCAATTCCTCATTTGCACCATTACCAGAAATATAATTTGCTGGCCACGCAGAATCACGAGCACCTTCAACGATTTCGGCTTGTTCCTCGGTTAGGACTACCTTTTTAGGTTCCTCAACGAGCGCGACAACGTGGCCACCATAACATTTTGCAACTTTTTCACGCTCATCTTTGTCTGGTGTTGCCCATGCTCCTGGCCCGAAAATATGGTCTTGATCTAACCATTCGCCTTCATCGTTTTTTACCGCGTACAGTTTTTCTTCGCTCATTTTTCGTCCTCCAACTTGTGTAAGATGTTCATGCTGTGAATGTGTGCCAGCGTATCGTCAAGTTCCTCTTGCGAATGGATTAATGGAATGCTAAAGTGCGCGTCATCTCCCTTGTATTCTTCTGGAAGATGATGGCCAATGTCATATGCTGTGTGACAACGACCATCCGGTGTACCATCTAACACGATGACTGCAATGTCATTTGACGGCTCCCATTCAACAATCATCAAGTTAGGAATCTTAAAGATTTCCCGTGCGTAATTGCAAAGCATGACATTGTACTTCCGAAAATTTTCATGATCATTGTCAACTAAGTAGTTACGCGTAACCATCGCCAACTGATACAGTCCCTGATTCCAATCGTAGTGGTCATGCGGCAATGCAAATGCTGACGTTACTTTCATTTTTCGTCCTCTACTTTCTTGATAATCAGTGGTTCCGGAATATCGACTTTAATGTCATCACCACGGGTATTGTGTGCCTTTTTGTGCTTGGCCATGTTCTCGTTTATCCAGCGGATACACCGAGATTGATACTTGGATCGGTAATACTCGGTTCCTGTGTTTAAGCCTGCTACTACGTACATTTGTTAGCCTCTCATTTCGCGCTGACTGACTTCACAGCCTGATCGGAATAGTCCTTGATGCTCTGTGCGTCTTTGATGGCCTGTGATAAGTCATTGTTTGCCTGTTTGACGGCTTCTAACTGAGATGTAAGATCATTGATTTTCTGTTGCTTAGCATCGACCTCAGCCTGTTTCTGGGCAACCGCTCGCTGGCCTTCAACGATCTTTTGCTGAATCTGGGCGTCTTTATGACCGTCATCATTTACAAACCAGTAACCACCTGTCTGCTTGTATCTTCCCCTAATAACGCTGTTAATGTTTGCTTGGTAAACCCCAAGTGCTCGTTCAGCTTCATGTTGCGAACGAAACCGAGATACTTCTAGAGTGGTTAAATTGATTGCGAAGACGGGTTTTCCTCGTGATTCTGTGTTTGATATTCCAAATTTCTCCATGTATATCTGGTTATAAGAGTTGTTGCACCATTCAAGATTACTAACGTTATTGTTCGTTCTATCGCTGTCTTTGTGGTTGACCTGCGGTAGATTATTCGGATTAGGTATGAATGCTTGTGCTACAAGCCGGTGAACTAATTTACTAACATGTTTTCCATTCATGCGAAACCCTACTAGCAGATAGCCGCCATGATCATGGCAACTCGTATAATAGTGCCCCTTCACTGATCGAACCCTGCCAAACGAGCTAACTTCAATTTTGTCAATGTCTGGGTGCTTTTTCCATAATTCTACTGGGCTATTCATGATTTTTTCTCCTTAGTTTTTAAAGTTGTTCTTCCGTGAATAGCCCTGTTTGATAGTCATATCTAGCAATCGTGATTGGTATCTTGTACCTGATCATGAACAGCAACATTTTCTGCTTAGAATCACGCGTCAGTGTGGCATTCCCACCTTTGACGTCTACCACTTTCGTTAGCTTGCCATTTTTATAAAAGCAGAAATCTGGAGTGTATCTTCGTGCTGAATATCGCTTTCCATTTATCGTGAATGCCGAAATAATCTCGAAATGTTCCTGCATTGTAATTTTCTGTGGATTGTTGCGTATCAGCATGTAGTAGGCGCCTTCTGCTTTGCTTGCAAATCGAATGCCATCAATTACGACTGGCTGCGCATTGTACTTGCCTCTGCGTCTCTTGCGGATAACCATGGCTAACGACTCACGATCTCTTCATGGCCGTTGTTGCGGCGGGGCAACTTGATCTCAAACTCGCTTGCAACTCGCTTCACGAACGTTGTTGACTTTCCAATCCGTTTTGCAACGTCAGTCAGTGTGTCGCATTGTGAGGCCGCTTCTGCAATTCCGCGCGCGTATTTGGCACGGGCTTCTTTTCGCTTTTTTGAAATCTTTTTAAGGCCGTTGTTGACTGAGGTCTTCAAAATGTCACTGTCATCAATACCAGATACCGCACGTTTATCAACAATCGCGCGTTTGGATACAACGATCAGGTTATTGAACTCTTGCTTCTCAATTTTTGAGAATGCTTCGCTTTTTGAGATATCTAGCTTAACTGCGTTTTCGTATCGCTTTCGCAATTCAGCCTTGAAGTCGCACCACACTTTGTCGCCCTGCTTGTATAAACGCACTGTTACTTGTGTCATAATTCTGCCCCCTGCTTGATTAATGACGTTTCTGAGAAGTCCAGTGTTGCGAAGTGATTGGCAAGCTCAAGCAGTTTAAGCAAGCTTTCCGAAACTTCGCCATCAGCATATATGCTATCTGACGCTTCATGAATCATGCGTGTATTTGCCTGAACAATGCTCTCAACAAGAACGACAATGTCTTGCCACTGTGCTTCAGTAACGTTTAGGCAACCACTGTCATAATCACGTTCGATGTCCGCTACTGTTTGATTCAAGGACATTCCGTAGGCCCACAGTCGCTTATCCAAGCGTTGCAAATATCTATTCGTCATTTCTTCTGCTGTCACGATCTTTTCCCCCTTACGTCGGTTAGCTTTTCAAAATTTAATGTGCAGTCTTTTGATTTTGGAATAATTCGACTGATGAGTTTGCTGTTGTACATGTGCTCAAGCTCGCTCATCTCGTTGTTCGTTGTGACAATTGTTGATAGACGAGGACTGTTGCTCTCAAAATCAAGACGGGCATTCGCAACACGATACATCAGCTCTTGCATGTCGCGTCTAACCGGCTTGATGTCGAGTTTCATGCCGCCTTCTGTCCCGAAGTCGTCCAACAACAGCACGTCAGCCTCTTTCATTGCCCGCTCAATGCCTGCCAAACGCTTGCGAACGTCTGGTGCATCATATTGCAAGCTCATTAGGTTACTCAGCTCTGCTGTTGAAATAAACAGCCCTGACTGGCCTTCATCTCGTATGCTCGTCAGCATCGCCAAAGCAAGTGATGTCTTTCCTGTTCCACGAGGGCCAAATAAAATCACGGTTTCAGGCGTTTTTTGCATTTGTTTTGCCAACTTGTATGCCCTATTTCCCAGATCTCTTGATTTCTGCAAATCCGTCTGCATTTCAGGCTGCCATTTTTCGAACGTAAACTTAGCCGGAACGTTTCCGGGGAAGACTGAGTAGCGATAAATGGCGCGTGCCTTTTTACGGTTCAGAGTGGCCATAGAGCGTTCGTAGAAGCGGTGCTCGATCTCGGCCTGAGTTGGCAGCGTATTAACGTCAATCCCACGCTTCTCAATGATTCTTTGCACGTCCGCATGTGTGAATAGTCCTTTAGTCGACTCCATATCCCCAGTTCTCCTTTGTTTCCGTGTGCTCTATCCGTCTGCCAGATGAAAACTTGCGATTTGCTTGAGCTGCCATGGTGTCGTACTTCGATCTCAGCTTTGATGCGCTTAGAATGTTTGTTTGCCAGAATGAATCGAACTGACACCAGTCAATCATTTTATGAATCTTATCGAATGGTCGATGATCCAACTCGTGCATCTTTCTAATGTCATCAGCCCAAGACTGCAAGTTTGGTTTTCTATGCTCAGGGTTGTTGCCTTTGATCTTTTTCCAGAGATAGACAGCTTCAATCATTTCAGGAGAGTCGTCAGCATATTCACGCTTGCGTGATTGCTGACTATCTTCTTTCTTTGCATTCTTAGCATTCTTAGCATTCTTGATTGTGGACAAGTGATGGACACTTGATGGACGGTCGATGGACACTTGATGGTCACCGTCTTGATATGTTGACCACTCAATCACTGTAATGACGCTGTATTGCGGGGTTGATTTGATGGACAACATTTGCTCTTTTTCAAATTGCTTTATCCATCTCCATAACGTTCTTGCAACAATCCGATGGTCACGCTTAACACCTTCGTTGAACTCAAATGCCAGTGCGTCGCGCCCCGTGACGAATTGTCCGCTGGACACGTCCACCTGCTGACCATTGAACAAAAACCGGTTACCCTCATGAGATGCTTTCATCAAAATAAGCAACCAAAGCTTCAACTGATTCGCGTCAGTCCATACGAAGGACTGGCGTATTTTTCGGTATACTTTTATCCAGCCTCCGTCTGCCATGTGATCACCTCAAATCAGAATGGAAGATCATCATCGCTAACATCGATTGGCTGACCGCTATTGGCAAATGGATCGGCCGTATTGGCTTGGCTCGCTTGTGCCGGTGTGCCGAAAGATGGATTATAATTTGAAGAAGACGCATCTTTGCTGTCTTTCCAACGATGCTGAATCTGCGGAAAGGCTGTTGGCTCCCACTTCTTGATATGCGGATAGGTTTTACCGTTGTACTCTTCGTTTTTGACGGTTACTTTAACAGCGTGTCCAGCAAAGTCACGAAGCATTGAGGCAAGATCATTCCATTCTTTGTGATCTGGAATGCCAGCATTTTTGCCAATCATGAACAGGTAACTCATTGCATACTCTCCGGTGTCCTTTTTCGGATACTGGTTGTCGAAGATATGCTTGTTCTGATATTTCTGTGGAACGTCATTGCGTACGATTAGGTCGAACTTGATGAACTCACGATCTTTGTAGTTGTCAAATCCGAAACGGTTAATAACACATTCATATACACCGTTCTGAATGTCGCCGTTTCCTTCTGCTGCTTTTGAATAGTCCATTTTGATTCCCATGCTTTAGTCCTCCTGTTTGCTTTGCTTTTCCTGATTTCCAAAATTGAACAGCTCATTAATTGGCACCAGTTTCCGATTGTCTAGTCTGTTTTTAGCAAAGATTGCATCAGTTCCCTCAAGAATGACGCCACGTCCATCAGTCTTGGGATTGACTACAACGCGTCCTACAACGTCCGTCAGGCCTAATAGTCCGTCACGTACGCTGTCACGAATTGCTGGTGCATACTGGCTGAACGATTGTCCAGTTTCGCTCGTAACATCTCGTGTGTTCTCCCAAGCAGTTACTAGTACGTTAACATTTGGAATGAGTAATATCGTTGTCATAATTCTAGAAAAATAGTTGCTCCACATCCCATAGTCCTGAATCTCATTGCTAATTTTGTTATGGCTTTTGCGTCCTTGCTCAACAAACCAGTCTTTTTCAAGGGAAGAGACATTGTCTATAACAAAATTCGTGTAATCATTCTTGTTTGTTCCATGCTCTTCTAAAAAACGTGTTAGTGATTCATTGGGATGAATGCGGTCAAACATTGCTGATTCGTCATCTGGATCTAGCGTTGGATCTTTCCATACATCAATGTCAAAGTCAGCAAGAACACGATGGCTATTATCTAGTGACAGCAAAAGCGTTTTACCGCTCAGTTCTCTTGCAGCGCTGGTTTTTCCAACCCCTGGCTTCCCGTAAATCAATACTTTCCAATTTTTTGAACGATGCAATTTTTTGCCATTTACAATTGCCATTATTCATACCTCCAGACATATCCATATGCTGTTTTCCGGTTTCTAGTCCCTCGTGCCGCTCGGCTGATGTTGATTGCATTCCCACCAACAGCGAGTGCTGCATCATGTAAAATTTTGTAACAATTAATTTTGTTTCCTTTTAAATCATATTGAATAACCCATTTTTTACCGCCCCGATTAGTTGCTGCCATTCGTGAGTTGTGGTTGCCATAATTGCAATTATTTTTAGGTGTCACCCATTCTAAGTTGGAAATACGATTGTCATTTCTGACTTCATTCTTGTGATTGACTTGCATTAATGGATAGAATCCAAGAAAAGCGGCAGCGACTAATCGATGTACATAGTATTTTTTAGTGTGTCCATATTTGCACAGACGAACACTAAAATAACCGGTGTTCTCAAGAATTGGTTTCAATGGTTTTCCCGTTGTTCCTTGGCGCCTTGTGGTCGATACGTTTCCAAGGCTACTAACCTTATATAAGCCTTCATATCCGTCAACATCCAGCCAAGTCTCTTTATCAACCATCATCTACCGCACCCCCAGTCCGATGTTCTCAACCAGTCGCGCGTTTGGTACCTCGCGGCCAGCTTGTAGTGCTTTCTTCAAGTCAGCTTTGTTGACCATCAACGTTGTCTTAATGAACTCTGGTGGCAACTTATTCGGGTCTTCTGGTGCTTCCACGCTCATTGTTCTGCGTGTGTAAATGCTGAACAGTGGTGTATGAATGTGTTCACGACCAGTTTCAACCATCGCTTGCGCCAATCGTGATTTGATTGTCGCAGCGTTTTTCTTGGCACTTGTCTTTCGTTCTTGCAAACGCCTGATTTCAGCGTCGATTTCTTTGACGTCTGCTTCAATTGATCTGTAAACCTTGACATAGCCGACTGCCTTGTCTTCAAAGTCACCATCAACCATTTCCATCGTGTCAGCAATCGC
Source organism: Lacticaseibacillus casei DSM 20011 = JCM 1134 = ATCC 393 (assembly GCF_000829055.1). Lineage (NCBI taxonomy): Bacteria > Bacillati > Bacillota > Bacilli > Lactobacillales > Lactobacillaceae > Lacticaseibacillus > Lacticaseibacillus casei. Next base: position 662,282 of record NZ_AP012544.1, on the reverse strand, counting down.
TTGTGGATCAGCGTTGCCACTTTCTGCCATTCGTTGCAAACTGGTCAATTTGTCTGTTAAGTCGTATAATACTGACATATAATATTTTCCTTTCTATCAGTCGTTGGCGTGCGGGCCAGCGGCTTTTTTCATGGCTTGTTTGATAATGAATAGGATTGCGTGTGCCCCATCTTCTTGACCCATCGCATACGTTTGGTGGAAATCAGTATTGTCGGGCCTATAGTCAGTGGCAACCTTGCGATATGCCGCGATCTGGCGGTTCGCTTCGGCTAGAATTCGTTCGTATTCCTCATTGGTCATCACGTCATCCCCTTAGTTTTGCTAGTCGTGCACGCAACTTCTTATTCTCGGCAAGCAACATCTTTGCAATTGGTGTGTGGTTGCCGCGAATGATGTCTAACGTCAATTTGTTGTGATCTTTCAGCAAATCACCAATGGTACGTTCTGCTTCATTCAATCCACTGCCTCCATCCCTTTGCGATCGTTGTGCCGATGATGACGCCTGTCACTACCAATAGCAGGTAACGCCATATCGGTGCAGTTGGCGTGAGCAAAACATACAATACCGTTTGTAGCATCAGCTCCATCCTCCCTTCTGAATCTGCTGCCAGTTTTTGTCTATCCAGTAACTCATTTCACGTGCTTTGATTAAATACGGGCTGCCATGTCCTTTTGACCAGCGCACAGGACCTCCGTGCTCAGCATCAAGTTGCAATCGATTCGGCTTTATCACGTTGTCTTTGACATAATCGACTTTGCGATGTAGCTCTTTGGCAACATCGGTGATGGTCCAAGTCTTACCGCCAAGATCCATACGCCAATTTTCTGGAGGCGTGATAGGCCGAATATCTAATTTTGTTAGCGGCATGGCATTTCCTCCTTTCCTGTGATCGCCTCCTGACGGATAATGAAACCCGAAAGGAGGTGATTGATATGGATCTAACTGTTCATTTCCGCGATGGCAACACGGAAGAAATCCCAGACTTTGAATCAGTGGTTTGCCTAGGAATGGATAAAAGTGTTGTTAAAGCTGAAGACTTTTCCAATATTTACTTGGAAAATAAAATTACCTATTCATTTGTTGGCCATGCTGATTCGCTCCAAGCTAATGGCGCCGATATACTGTATTTAGTTCTTGCTAAGTGATCCGATGAGCTCCGCGATGGCTGCCACCATCTCGGGGCTTTTTCCTTTGTTCTTCAGTTGAGCAACAACAAATTCTGTAACGGCATTTTCTAGTTTTTCCTGTGTGCGTCCGTTCATTTAGACAGCCTCCTTTTGTAGAAACTTGTTGATAAAATACTGCTGGCCTTTGCCGGTAACCTTTGGGGTCTTCTGAACTGTTACATGGCCGTCCGAGTGACTGATCGCCGTTTCCTTGACCTCGAACAAGCCTAGCTCCATCGCGCGTTGTGTCGGTGAGTTATAGTCGGCACCAATCCGTTTGATCAGATAGCCTTGCTCACGCAGCCAGGCGAACAACCGCTTGGCACCAATGTCAACGCCGTTCTGTTTGAGCACTTTTGCAAGATCACCAACTAAGATAGTCGTGTGACTTGTGGCTACCGCGTCTGCAAACAACGCTTTAGGCTTCATTGTTTCGTTATCAGCCGTAAGTGCCGCTGTTTTGGCTTGTTCGTCCTTTAGCTGCGTTGCCAGATTGATAATGAAGTCTGGGTTATAGATGGCCTTCTCAATCGTTTCAGGCGTCATGTAGGCACCATGCTTGCGGATTGATGGGAGAACTTTCTCTGCTACCCAATCTGTAAATTCATCTGCGTTTGGCATATCAGATTTGAAAACTAATTTATAAAGCCCGGGTTCGGCAATAACAACGAAATCCTGTTTTCCACCGGGGGTCATCAATTTGGTGACCCCTTTGAATTTGTCGGGTACATATTTGTTTACTGCGTTAGCTGGCTTACTATATCCCAGCACTTCTGCAATGTCCTTACCGACAAACATTGGTTCATTATCAACAACTACCGTTCTTACTTGCTGACCTTTAAAATCAAAATGCTGTAGTTCGTTCATATCTAGACGGCCTCCTTTTGCTGTGACTGCTTATATTTGACGTATTCGATAGCTCGCTTCCAACGGTCTTTGTCGATTTGATTAGCAGTTAATCCCTGGCCGTCAGTCATCTTCTTAACCAGAATTGCCATTACCTGATCACTGATACCGAGAAATTTAGCAATTTCGAGCTGTGACAAATTCAAATGTAATAAATAGCCTTTCCAGTCATTACGATTAGCAGTCCAATTGAGTTGCACGTTTACCATGTACTCACCTCCTACATTTAATTAATTAATCAAGAAGTTGCACAATTTAGCAAATATGCTAAAATATACCCATAGCAAATAAACCTACTGATCCTTTTTTACCAGTGATCGTCTTCCAAAACTCATCCGGTAAAGGGTTATTAAGTTACTGCTTTATTACTTGATGAACCAAGTATAAGCATATATGTTAAACTTTGCAAGGACATTTTTAACATATCTGCTAATTTTTGGCCATCATAGAGGAGAAATGCCTTTATGACACTGTTTGAACGTATACAAAAAGTTTCAAGAGAACATGCCATGAGCCTTCGGGAATTAAACGAAAAGGCTGGCTTAGGAACAAATGCTATTTATCGTTGGAAAAAGACAAAGCCTTCTGCTGACAAACTGCAAGCAGTTGCAGACGTTCTTCATGTTTCTGTGGACTATCTATTGGGGAATACGGATAACCCTTCACCTAAGTCATCAGTTAAACCACCTGACCTTGCCGACGACAATCTTTTTATGTATCAAGGTAAGCCTATTCCAGAAGAGGACATGGAAACTCTCCGTTACATTCTTGACAGTTATCGCAAGAAAAGGGGTAAGAACCATGAATGAAATGCTGGCTAATGTTCTCAACTATGCATATGACCACAAAATCAGCTATAGCATGGTACCCTTTGACAACTCCGAAACACCACCAACTTGCAACACTGAATTGAGGCTGATTGTTCTAAACTCAAACTGGTATCAGCCAAACGAGATGGCTTTTCAAGCAGCACACGAATGCTCGCATGTTCTAAACGGTGATCGTGGGAAATTCAAATATTCAAACTTTTATTCCAAAAGTAGAACTGAGGGCAATGCCAATAAGCGAGCACTTTCAATTGTCATTCCGATGTACTTTAAAGATATAGAAGCTGATGAAGCGAATCTATTTCAGTTTATGAATGACCTGGCAATACCAAGTTGGCTTGAAGACACTGCGTCATCTTCAATTAATTCATACTATCAACGCAATTTTTTAATTTAGCCAAGGATTATGCTACGTCCAACCCCTGATCGACGTTAAAAGCTGGATTTTTTGGAGGGATTCATCATGAAGAAGCTAGTATTAGTGTCTGTTGCGTTGCTTGCGTTGGCATTGGCTGGTTGCAGTAGTTCTGCTAATAGCAACAGTTCAAGTAGCAATAAGGTGTCTGTTGCTAAAGGACAAAATACATCTAGTAGTAAAGGGTCTTCAGACAGCTCAGAAAAGATTACTTACAATTACCAAGACGTATCTGTATTAAGCAAGGCAACATACCCCGTAAGCTATTCTGATAATTCTTGGGCGGGAACAACCGTTGGAATTGACAAGGTAACCGTTTATCGTGTCAAACCATTCACGGATGCAAGTAAGAAAACCTATCAGGGGTTAGTCACCGCTCACTTTAAAATTCATACAACTCGTGATATTTCAATCTACCCGAGTCAGGGCACATTGGTAACTTCTGACGGTCAGCAAGTAGATGGCACCAACTTTAGTGGTGATGATTTTGACGGGCAAATTTCTAAAGATGTAGATCGCGACGGCACTGTCGTTTGGGCACTAGAAAAAATGGATGATCCTAGATCGTTAAAGACTATCCGACTTAAGTGGAGTGCAAATTACGACACCGATGACATGGAAGACGACAATGCCAACAAAGATTACGATGCCACCATTAACCTTCAGTGACTTGTTTCTTCCCCCACGCAAGCGGCGTCCCCGTGCAAGCCGGAGAGTGGGGCTGAACACAAAATAAAAAAGCGCCTACCCCACCGACCAAAGTGAACGGGTAGACGCCTAACAAATACTCGGAGTCATAAGGCTCTTTGTATACACATTTTAACACAGGAGGACAATAATATGGCGGTATTCAAGCGAGCTAACCGAAAAAGTAAGCCTTGGGGATTCCAGTATTCATACAAAGTGGACGGTATTTCCAAGCAGAAAACATCATTTTACAAAACAAGAAAAGAAGCTAAGGCTGCTGAGGCAGAGTACCTCACTTCTACTGGAGGATCTGTAAAAATCGATCCAGTGATTACTTTCGCAGATTGGTATGACAAGTGGTTGCATACGTATAAGATACGTTCTGTGTCCGAACTGACGATGACCAAGTATGCAACTTCGGGTACAATCATCAGAAACTACTTCAAAGACCTTAAATTAATTGACTTAACGCGCATGGTTTATCAACAGTTTATTAACAACTATATTGATGACGGTTACGGCCACAAGCACGCAAGGCAATCAGTCCAGAAGCTACATTCACACGCTCATCAAGCAATTATGGCCGCAGCAGACGAAGGCTTGATTAGGCGCGATTATGCCGCTCATGCAGAACTGGGTGGTACCGCAGGCAGATCAGAAGACACAAAATTTCTTGAAGCTGATCAGTTCGAGAAACTGCGAGATTATGTTGATCAATTTGCCAACCCGCAACGAATTGCTCTCATGATGGTTCAAACGGCCATATACTCTGGCGCTCGGCTTGGAGAAATTGGTGGCTTAACGTGGGAAGATATTGATGAGAAGAAGAGCACCATCAGTATCGACAAGACCTTCAAGTACAGGTTTGTCATTCGCGGCGCTGATGGTAGCTGGCCAGACCGTGAAGAAGTCTTCGGTCCGACCAAAACTCCTTCGAGTGTTCGTACCATCAAAGTAAGTCCAGTTCTTATCGCTAGCCTCCATAAGCTCATATTGGCTGATAAAATAAAAGCGATTAGCAATCCGTACCATTTACTATTTCTTGGGCCGACCGGCTTGCCAATATATAGTAACGGTGTCAACAAGGAACTTCGCCGTGCTCTCAAACATCTCGGTATTGAGCGTCCTGGGTTCGGTTTCCACGGATTGCGGCACACGCATGGCAGCTACCTGCTTTATAAAGGTCTTGATATTCAATACGTATCACACCGCCTCGGACACGAGAACGTCGGCATTACCACCAAGATCTATACGCATCTACTGGACGCGATGACACAGAAGCAAGACGAGAAAGCACTGAATGTATTGTGACTCAAAATCGAACCAGAGAACACGGATCAATGTCAACTGCCGCAAGGCCTACAGCACACATTCAATTTTAGATCACGAACCATTTTCCTAAAAAATCGCAATTTCAGGCTATTTGGTTCGATGTGGTTCGATGGATTATATTTTTTAGGGGTTTTTCGGAGTTCAGATAAATGCAATAATGCCGGTTTAAAGCCATTTCTGAGCACTAAAAAAGCCCCTAAAAGGGGCCAATATACCGGTGATCGGGGTCGAACCGATACTCCATTGCTGGAACGGGATTTTGAATCCCGCGCGTCTGCCAATTCCGCCACACCGGCATAATGTAAAATGGCACTCTCTTGCTGGGCGTTAACCGCAAGATAAGGCGGTGATCGGAATCGAACCGACGATCAAGGTTTTGCAGACCCATGCCTTACCGCTTGGCTACACCGCCATATTCATCAAGTTAAGCGCGTTTCTCCTATGGCAGTTGGAGAAAATTGGGGTAGCTGGATTCGAACCAGCGCATGACGGAGTCAAAGTCCGTTGCCTTACCGCTTGGCTATACCCCAGTAAAAGGGCGGTATGTGGGGATCGAACCCACGTATGCCGGTGCCACAAACCGGTGTGTTAACCGCTTCACCAATACCGCCATGATAAGCAGGGATAGTAGGAGTTGAACCCACACTGACGGTTTTGGAGACCGTAGTTCTACCATTAAACTATATCCCTATAAATGGAGGAGATAGGATTCGAACCTATGAACCCGAAGGAGCGGATTTACAGTCCGCCGCGTTTAGCCTCTTCGCTACTCCTCCATAATGGCGCGGGACGGAATCGAACCGCCGACACATGCAGCTTCAATGCATTGCTCTACCGACTGAGCTACCGAGCCATTTAGATCGTTTTTATGAAGTTGATGTTCCCCTCAATTAGAGGGGGACGGTTCCAACGGGACTCGAACCCGTGATCTCCTGCGTGACAGGCAGGCGTCCTAACCAACTAGACCATGGAACCATGTAATTGCGGGAGCAGGATTTGAACCTGCGACCTTCGGGTTATGAGCCCGACGAGCTACCGAACTGCTCCATCCCGCGATAATAATAAAGGAGAATGAGGGATTCGAACCCTCGCGTGGACTTACGCCCACCTGACGGTTTTCAAGACCGTTCCCTTCAGCCAGACTTGGGTAATTCTCCATCTAACCATGACCCGTACGGGATTTGAACCCATGTTACCGCCGTGAAAGGGCGGTGTCTTAACCACTTGACCAACGGGCCACAACGGAGAAGGAGGGATTTGAACCCTCGCACCAGTTTCCCGGTCTACACCCTTAGCAGGGGCGCCTCTTCAGCCACTTGAGTACTTCTCCATGTGCAATATAAAACTAATGGAACAATGGGCCTAGGTGGACTTGAACCACCGACCTCACGCTTATCAAGCGTGCGCTCTAACCAACTGAGCTATAGGCCCATATCATAATCGCAGCGGGTGACGAGAATCGAACTCGCGACAACAGCTTGGAAGGCTGTGGTTTTACCACTAAACTACACCCGCATAAGGGTGATTATGAAAATGGCTCGGGACAGAATCGAACTGCCGACACATGCAGCTTCAATGCATTGCTCTACCGACTGAGCTACCGAGCCGCAAACGGTCCCAACGGGACTCGAACCCGTGATCTCCTGCGTGACAGGCAGGCGTCCTAACCAACTAGACCATGGAACCATATAATTGCGGGAGCAGGATTTGAACCTGCGACCTTCGGGTTATGAGCCCGACGAGCTACCGAACTGCTCCATCCCGCGATAACAGTAACAAATCGATTATACCGAACAGTGACCACCCTGTAAAGATGGACCTTGTAGGGCTCGAACCTACGACCGGACGGTTATGAGCCGTCTGCTCTAACCAACTGAGCTAAAGGTCCAAGCTCAATCGCGGCGGGGGGGATCGAACCCTCGACCTCCCGGGTATGAACCGGACGCTCTAGCCAGCTGAGCTACACCGCGAAAAAACCATATGGACTAGCGTCCAATCGGGAAAACAGGATTCGAACCTGCGACCCCCTGGTCCCAAACCAGGTGCTCTACCAAGCTGAGCTATTTCCCGTCAAATGCACCCAGTAGGAGTCGAACCTACAACCTTCTGATTCGTAGTCAGACACTCTATCCAATTGCGCTATGGGTGCAAATCATGATAATACCGAGGAATCTTTCGACCAAACGCACCCTCGGCACTGCGTTTGGAAAGCGGAAGACGGGATTCGAACCCGCGACCCCCACCATGGCAAGGTGATGTTCTACCACTGAACTACTTCCGCATGAAACAAAAAGCTTATCAAATTATTGGTGCCATGCCGACTAAAGGATTCGAACCTTCGACCCCCTGTTTACAAGACAGATGCTCTACCAACTGAGCTAAGTCGGCAAAAATATCGACTTGAGCCGCCATTTAAAACCAATAATTCTCTGAGCCGTGACAGGCTCGAACTGTCGACCCACTGATTAAAAGTCAGTTGCTCTACCAACTGAGCTAACGGCTCAATGGAGGATACAGGGCTCGAACCTGTGACCCTCTGCTTGTAAGGCAGACGCTCTCCCAACTGAGCTAATCCTCCATATGTAAGCGTGGCAGCTTCCTACCCTCGCAGGCAGTTTCCCACCAACTACTCTCGGCGTGAAGAAGCTTAACTTCTGTGTTCGGCATGGGAACAGGTGTATCCTTCTTGCTATCGCCACCACACTTATGAGAACTTTGCGCTCTCAAAACTGGCTATCATTGTTGTTTTTGTGTTGTCGGGAACCAGTGTATTTCATCGAAACGCGTTCGCAGTCGCAGAAACCTCCACATAAGAACCCTGAATCCATTGGCCAAAACCCGGCCAACGAACTCAGGCCCGCTTATGCTCCGGTTTCTAAGCGCTCCTGCTCACGCTCTACTTGGTTAAGTCCTCGACCGATTAGTACTGGTCCGCTCCATGCATCGCTGCACTTCCACTTCCAGCCTATCTACCTGATCATCTCTCAGGGGTCTTACTTCCATATAGGAATGGGAAATCTCATCTCGAGGGGGGCTTCACACTTAGATGCTTTCAGCGTTTATCCCTTCCGTTCATAGCTACCCAGCGATGCGCCTGGCGGCACAACTGGTACACCAGCGGAACGTCCATCCCGGTCCTCTCGTACTAAGGACAGCTCCTCTCAAATTTCCTGCGCCCGCGACGGATAGGGACCGAACTGTCTCACGACGTTCTGAACCCAGCTCGCGTACCGCTTTAATGGGCGAACAGCCCAACCCTTGGGACCGACTACAGCCCCAGGATGCGATGAGCCGACATCGAGGTGCCAAACCTCCCCGTCGATGTGGACTCTTGGGGGAGATAAGCCTGTTATCCCCAGGGTAGCTTTTATCCGTTGAGCGATGGCCCTTCCATACGGAACCACCGGATCACTAAGCCCGACTTTCGTCCCTGCTCGACTTGTCAGTCTCGCAGTCAAGCTCCCTTCTACCTTTACACTCTGCGAATGATTTCCAACCATTCTGAGGGAACCTTTGGGCGCCTCCGTTACATTTTAGGAGGCGACCGCCCCAGTCAAACTGCCTACCTGACACTGTCTCCCGTCACGATCAGTGGCGCGGGTTAGAGTGTTCATACAGCTAGGGTAGTATCCCACCAACGCCTCCATCGAAACTAGCGTTCCGATCTCTACGGCTCCTACCTATCCTGTACAAGCGGTACCAACACTCAATATCAAGCTACAGTAAAGCTCCATGGGGTCTTTCCGTCCTGTCGCGGGTAACCCGCATCTTCACGGGTACTATAATTTCACCGAGTCTCTCGTTGAGACAGTGCCCAAATCATTACGCCTTTCGTGCGGGTCGGAACTTACCCGACAAGGAATTTCGCTACCTTAGGACCGTTATAGTTACGGCCGCCGTTTACTGGGGCTTCAATTCTGGGCTTCGCTTGCGCTAACTCATCCTCTTAACCTTCCAGCACCGGGCAGGCGTCAGCCCCTATACATCATCTTTCGATTTAGCAGAGACCTGTGTTTTTGATAAACAGTTGTTTGGGCCTATTCACTGCGGCTGACCTTGCGGTCAGCACCCCTTCTTCCGAAGTTACGGGGTCATTTTGCCGAGTTCCTTAACGAGAGTTCGCTCGCTCACCTGAGGATACTCTCCTCGACTACCTGTGTCGGTTTGCGGTACGGGTAGTTTATTTCTCACTAGAAGCTTTTCTTGGCAGTGTGACATCAGGAACTTCGCTACTTTAATTTCGCTCCCCATCACCGCTTGTCCTTATGGTCGCAAGCATTTCACTCGCCACCAGACTTGCGGCTTGGACGCACTTTTCCAGCCGTGCGCTTTCCTTAGCCTCCTGCGTCCCTCCATCGCTTAAACAAAATAAACTAGTGCAGGAATCTCAACCTGCTTGTCATCGACTACGCCTTGCGGCCTCGCCTTAGATCCCGACTAACCCTGGGAGGACGAGCCTTCCCCAGGAAACCTTAGTCATACGGTGGATCAGATTCTCACTGATCTTTCGCTACTCATGCCGGCATTCTCACTTCTAAGCGCTCCAGCCGTCCTCACGATCGACCTTCAACGCCCTTAGAACGCTCTCCTACCGCGCACCCTTACGGGTGCACCCACAGTTTCGGTATTATGCTTAGCCCCGGTATATTTTCGGCGCAGTGCCACTCGACTAGTGAGCTATTACGCACTCTTTAAATGGTGGCTGCTTCTGAGCCAACATCCTAGTTGTCTGTGCAACGCCACATCCTTTTCCACTTAGCATAAATTTAGGGACCTTAACTGGTGATCTGGGCTGTTCCCCTTTCGACAATGGACCTTATCGCTCACTGTCTGACTCCCGGAGTAAGATCGATGGTATTCGGAGTTTATCTGAATTCAGTAACCCTTGATGGGCCCCTAGTTCAAACAGTGCTCTACCTCCATGATCCATCCTCCGAGGCTAACCCTAAAGCTATTTCGGAGAGAACCAGCTATCTCCAAGTTCGTTTGGAATTTCACCGCTACCCACAACTCATCCCAGCATTTTTCAACATACATGGGTTCGGTCCTCCAGTGTGTTTCACCACACCTTCAACCTGGTCATGGGTAGGTCACTTGGTTTCGGGTCTACATCTGCCTACTCATTCGCCCTGTTCAGACTCGCTTTCGCTCCGGCTCCGACTTTTCATCTTAACCTCGCAGGCAAACGTAACTCGCCGGTTCATTCTACAAAAGGCACGCCATTACCCCTTAACGGGCTTTGACTAATTGTAGGCACACGGTTTCAGGAACTGTTTCACTCCCCTTCCGGGGTGCTTTTCACCTTTCCCTCACGGTACTGGTTCACTATCGGTCACTAGGGAGTATTTAGCCTTGGGAGATGGTCCTCCCGGATTCCGACGGAATTTCACGTGTTCCGCCGTACTCAGGATCCTGGACGGAGGGTCCGCCGTTTCGTTTACAGGGCTTTCACCTTCTATGGCGCAGCTTTCCAGCTGACTTCGACTACGTCGAACTTTGGTAACTCCAATGTCCAGTCCTACAACCCCGAGAAGCAAGCTTCTCGGTTTGGGCTCTTCCCACTTCGCTCGCCGCTACTATGGGAATCGAGTTTTCTTTCTCTTCCTGCGGGTACTGAGATGTTTCAGTTCCCCGCGTCTGCCGCCGACAAGCTATGAATTCACTTGCAGGCAATACACTGATGTGTACTGGGTTCCCCCATTCGGAAATCTCCGGATCAAAGCTTACTTATAGCTCCCCGAAGCATATCGGTATTAGTTCCGTCCTTCATCGGCTCCTAGTGCCAAGGCATCCACCGTGCGCCCTTTGTAACTTAACCTGTACTGACTTGCGTCAGCGGTTATGCGATGCGAATTTCTAAATTAGAAACTCATACAAATACGCTGTGTTCTCGGCAATTTAAAACATTTACAACAATGATATCCAGTTTTCAAAGAACAAAGTCGCACCCGCTAGGGTGCTTGAGGGTCGTCCCCTCAAAACTAAACAAAGTTTCGTGTGTGCAGGTTTCCGTCAGACTTAAAGTCTGTTTCCTTAGAAAGGAGGTGATCCAGCCGCAGGTTCTCCTACGGCTACCTTGTTACGACTTCACCCTAATCATTTGTCCCACCTTAGACGGCTCGCTCCCTAAAAGGGTTACGCCACCGGCTTCGGGTGTTACAAACTCTCATGGTGTGACGGGCGGTGTGTACAAGGCCCGGGAACGTATTCACCGCGGCGTGCTGATCCGCGATTACTAGCGATTCCGACTTCGTGTAGGCGAGTTGCAGCCTACAGTCCGAACTGAGAATGGCTTTAAGAGATTAGCTTGACCTCGCGGTCTCGCAACTCGTTGTACCATCCATTGTAGCACGTGTGTAGCCCAGGTCATAAGGGGCATGATGATTTGACGTCATCCCCACCTTCCTCCGGTTTGTCACCGGCAGTCTTACTAGAGTGCCCAACTCAATGCTGGCAACTAGTCATAAGGGTTGCGCTCGTTGCGGGACTTAACCCAACATCTCACGACACGAGCTGACGACAACCATGCACCACCTGTCATTTTGCCCCCGAAGGGGAAACCTGATCTCTCAGGTGATCAAAAGATGTCAAGACCTGGTAAGGTTCTTCGCGTTGCTTCGAATTAAACCACATGCTCCACCGCTTGTGCGGGCCCCCGTCAATTCCTTTGAGTTTCAACCTTGCGGTCGTACTCCCCAGGCGGAATGCTTAATGCGTTAGCTGCGGCACTGAAGGGCGGAAACCCTCCAACACCTAGCATTCATCGTTTACGGCATGGACTACCAGGGTATCTAATCCTGTTCGCTACCCATGCTTTCGAGCCTCAGCGTCAGTTACAGACCAGACAGCCGCCTTCGCCACTGGTGTTCTTCCATATATCTACGCATTTCACCGCTACACATGGAGTTCCACTGTCCTCTTCTGCACTCAAGTTTCCCAGTTTCCGATGCGCTTCCTCGGTTAAGCCGAGGGCTTTCACATCAGACTTAAAAAACCGCCTGCGCTCGCTTTACGCCCAATAAATCCGGATAACGCTTGCCACCTACGTATTACCGCGGCTGCTGGCACGTAGTTAGCCGTGGCTTTCTGGTTGGATACCGTCACGCCGACAACAGTTACTCTGCCGACCATTCTTCTCCAACAACAGAGTTTTACGACCCGAAAGCCTTCTTCACTCACGCGGCGTTGCTCCATCAGACTTGCGTCCATTGTGGAAGATTCCCTACTGCTGCCTCCCGTAGGAGTTTGGGCCGTGTCTCAGTCCCAATGTGGCCGATCAACCTCTCAGTTCGGCTACGTATCATCGCCTTGGTGAGCCGTTACCTCACCAACTAGCTAATACGCCGCGGGTCCATCCAAAAGCGATAGCTTGCGCCATCTTTCAGCCAAGAACCATGCGGTTCTTGGATTTATGCGGTATTAGCATCTGTTTCCAAATGTTATCCCCCACTTAAGGGCAGGTTACCCACGTGTTACTCACCCGTCCGCCACTCGTTTTAAGTCGAATCTCAGTGCAAGCACCGTTCATCGACCAAAACTCGTTCGACTTGCATGTATTAGGCACGCCGCCAGCGTTCATCCTGAGCCAGGATCAAACTCTCATATAAATATGAGCTGTTCGAATAGCTCGATTTGTTGTTCTAGCGAATTGACTTCGCAAATGTTACTTTTTGCCTCGATACCGAAGTATCAAGGACCCTGCACATTTAAACGAAACTTTGTTCAGTTTTCAAAGGACGATCTTGCCAAAAGACAACTTTGATAGATTATCATGACCAACGTATCATGTCAACAACTTTTTAGAGTGAATATTTATTCAATCTGTTTCAATTGTGGCTTCATCATACGAGTGGTTTATTTCATCCGTCATGAATCGACGTCTTTGTTTTGACAACAACAAGTATCATACCAGCACTTCAACAATCTAGTCAACAAAAAAATTGCAGAAATTCAAAGAATTGTCAGTTCCGATAAATAGCGAACATTTTAATCCAAATTGTATAAATATTCGCATTGATCGCGAACAATATTCAGCAAAACACATTTAAAGTTCACTAAACTCATAGCACTTATAGCCGTGTATGCTGCAGTTTGCCCTAACTACTGAGCAAAACGGTCACTGGACGCACTTCGCTCACATGTATTTGCCAATCATCTAAAATAATAAACGCCATTTCAGCTAAACTTCAAATCTTGAAAATCACTTCGCTTAGCTAACCGATTCTAATCGTTGATACCCAGTCATCCCAATAACGTGCAGTGCCCGCGCTTGTATCAGTTTTACAAATCAGCCACCGATCGTTATTGCATCGTTACTTCTCAATGAAAGTCTACTAGTTTCCGCAAACCAGCCATCCAAGGCCCGTACCCTCCCGTTCTTACTTGCCATGCCCTCACGCTTTCACAACTGCCTATCGCATCAACGGAAGAAAAAAGCCACTCATTTTTGAGTGGTTTCTTCGTTTAAATGTTCAAGTGCTTCAGCGACCCACCCATCTAAGTGAGCGGCAATCGGCGCAAAGCCGGTGTGAAATTTACGACTGGTCCAATAGTGCTTGCAGCGGCGTTTCTTGCTTAATCTAGGCGGCGCCTGTAAAGCACGTAAGGATAAACTGATTTTATGGGTATATTCGTCGATGTCCAAAATCACAACTTCAACTCGCTGGCCGACGGTAAAAATATCGCTGGTGTCCTTGACGTAACCATGCTGGCATTCTGAGATGTGCACTAATCCTTGCGTGTGCTCATCCAGCATCACAAACGCCCCGTATGGTTGGACGCCGGTGACTTTGCCAGTCAAGATATCTCCTATGCGATATTCCATTCTGACACTTCATTTCATTGGATTTCTCTTTGAGTATACCCTAAAAATCACTTGCAACCAATATCAGTCTTGAATTGTCAATTCATCAATCGTCACAGGCTCAACTGGCTTATCATTGGCACCCGTTTTGACTTTACTGATCTTCTCAACCACTGACATTCCAGACAATACCTGCCCGAAAACTGTATGGCGATGATCAAGCCATGGTGTCCCGCCTTGTTGGTAAGCGTCAATGATCGGTTCCGGGAACCCCGCTTCGCTTAGCTGAGCCTTCATGCTTGGATCCAAATGCGTATTTGTCACGATGAAAAATTGACTGCCGTTCGTATTGGGCCTAGCGTTGGCCATTGACAACGCACCTTTCAGATTGAAAAGCTGATTCGAAAATTCATCCGCAAACGGCTTTCCCCAGAGGCTTTCACCACCCATGCCAGTGCCAGTCGGATCACCGCCTTGAATCATGAAGTCTTCAATAACCCGGTGAAAAATGATGCCATCATAATAGTTCTTTTTGGCCAAGCCGATGAAGTTCTCAACGGTTTTAGGGGCTTGCTCCGGAAATAATGCAATTTCAAATTGCCCTTCACTGGTTTTAAAGATCGCTTTTGGGCCTTTGAAATCGGCCAGTTCTAATTGTGGATAGTTCATGTTCGTTCTCCTTCTTTAATCAAATAACGTGCATCGTTCTAGGCGTAGTATACCAGCATCGGCAACTTGCGCCAATCAAATGAATAGATGGAACCCTTCTATAACCTTAACGTTGGCATTAAAAATCAGTTGCTGCGCTTTCTACACTTTTCCCCAATTAACGCAACGCCCGCGCTTTATGGCACTTTAATCTCCCTAAATTGCCGGCATTCTCCGCCTTGACTTCGTTGATTATTTGTGGGTGGTCATTGCCGATACACCTGCGATGCGGGCCCAAGCAGCGACCGATGTACCCGCACCCTTTGGGGTCATCGCGGCGGATCCAGAGGCGGATCAGCTGACCGTGATTCGTCCGGCCGATAAGCGACGTGGTCAGCAGCGAGCACAGGCTTTGACGACGGCGTTGTTGCGTTCTATTTGATTTGGTATTTGCTTTGCTATCCGCGCCGATGCGAAGGTTAATCGATAACTATTTTCTTCTACCGACGTTGGTTCTTGCCGTGACGCATTATCTGCAAATGAGAAGGACAAATTAGATTCTCGAAAAGCGGAAGGTATTACTGACCGAGTCTCAAACATTCCCTAAGCTAAAACGTGACAGAGCAGTGGCTTTTACAAGGACAGATTTAAGTCAATGTGATAGTTCGCAGACGGCATTTAAAAGAGTCCCTCTATCTGTGCAGGTCTTTTGTGTCGATTCTAAACTTCGAGTTAAGTGGAAACTCTTCATCGTTAGGGTGAAAGTCCCCAATATTAATGCCGCAATGGTGATGAAATATCGTTATTTATAGAATATATCCCCCTTAACAAAGTAATATACCAATTACATGTAAAATCAATTAACATAGCCAGTTGTTCACACGGAGAAGCTGCTGACCATAAGGCTTTCAGAATATATATCGGTACATAGTGCTGATATCAGAATGGAGAATCTCCATGCTTTCGATCGATTGGCGATTGAAGACTTATCAAGTTTAATCCATATACTAAAGTTGATTTGTTGCTTAATGGGCGTTATTATTTGTTATATAAAGGGGCGTTTATGATGAAGCTGTCACTGCATTTTAACCGACAACGAGTTGTTACTGGCCTACTTGCCGTTGTTGCTGGTGGTTTATGGTATCTCCTCTGGACAACTTTTAAATTTGTAAATCCGACACTTTTCTGGATCAGTTGGCTGGTTTTGGTTCTTGCAATTACACGGCATGATCTAGTTATCAACTTTCTTCGCAAGGGGAATAAGTTAACATTAGCCATTTTTGCTGTTATCCTAATTGCCACACTTGCACTCATTGGCATTAGTAGAGGGATTACTCGCAAAACAAAGTCCACAATACCGAAGGTGCCGTGTTAGCTTCGAATGATGGTGCAAAGGTTGTACATGCAGCAACAACAGAATGGTATTCATACGATATGTCTTTCCGGTTTTCAAGGTCAGAAGTGAAGACTATCTATAAACGTTTTGAAAGTTATTCTGGGGTTGCCTCTGTTGCTGGTTTCAATCCTAAGCTAAGTGCACTAGCATTTTACTTTGGTGGCGCATGGGGCCATTGGTCTGAGCCCTTCCGTAAGGCCTATGATCGTGGGACTGGTTTAACTGTTAAATACACCTACCAAACTCAAGGAACAGCTGCATCCGGACGCTATACTAATACCAGATATGTATATGAATAGAATGCTATAGCGCAATAATTTAACTATTGTGTCACGATAGCAAAATAGCCGTATCCTATCAGGGGGATATGGCTATTTTTGAGGATGTCCGGCATAGGCGTCAAGTACATGGTGAAAGTGTCTTGCGGGCCACCTTTCGCCGTTATCGCCAGAAGTACCAACTTAACCACTGATGCCAAATAGCTACGCCGTAACGGTTCTTTTTTTGATTAAAGAGTTCTTGAGCAAATGGCGTGCACGATAGATATGATCATCTAGACAGAATAGACTCGTGATTACAACTCCCAATAAGTGGCTCCCGTTACTTTAGGTGCGTTGTGGTCGATGATGATGATCGTTTTACCAGATAAGTTTTTCAAATAAGCATACATTTTAGCTTGGATTTTTTTTGATAGATTGCTAAAGATTTCATCAAAAATTGGAATTGTTCTTTCATCTAACAGTGCCCGAATGATTTTAATCTTTTGAATTTGTCCTGTACTTAAAGAGTGATCATACCCCCCCACTGTCGCCAAAGGTACCTCTAACTCCAATAGTTGACACAGATCAGACATTTTTTTGTGACTAACGTCGGTTAACCCAATGGTAAGATTGTCTTCTACTGTTCCCTGAAATAAAAAAACTGGTATTTGGAATATAAGCAACATGTTGGGCACCCTTAATTGTGAGCGTGCCAGATAGGCTAGGAATCAGTCCCGCGATTGTCTTCGCTAGCGTGCTTTTACCACTGCCGTTTTCACCAATAATAAAAGTTAAGCCAACAATCGTACGATTTAAGTGTGTAAGGCGAGGGGCTTGTGCGTATCCGACATTGAAGTCTTTTAATTCGATGCGCGCTTCAGTTGCGTCAATGTCCTCTGACAAAATGTGTTCCTTATATTGATTGCCATTAGAAGTGTCCACGTATGAGTTGATCCGCACTATCGACCCTTGTAATTCTTTGTAAAGGGGAATCATGCTAATTAATCCGGCAATAGGTACAAAAATAGTTGAGCTGAAACTAAAGACAGCCATAATGGATCCCACCGACATCGTTCCCTGCAAAACAAAGAAGCTGCCTAACATGAGAATCAGAAAGGGAACAACGCTTGCTACCAGGGATAAACTATTGTTCAAAAATGAACTAGCGGCCACATATTTGATGTTATCGCGCTTCAGGCGCTCGTTGTAATGTTCAAACCGATCGAGTACACGTTGTGCTCCTTTGAAAGCATGAATTAAGACCAGTCCTGCTTGTATCTGGGCAATCTCTCCGTTCAGATGGTCCAGATTTTTTTGCACTTTTAAGTAGACTGATTGTACATAATTACCCAGCTTGACATTTACGATAATAACAAGGGGAATAAAGGCCAAAATAAGCAGTGTCAGCCATAGTGTTAGTGAGAATAAGGCCGCAAGATAGAAAAGAATGGTTAAGATAGCAATTAGGGTGCCAACTATTAAATCTGCTAGATAATCACCAACTCGTTCAAAATCACTATTGAGAAGTGTTGACAGTGAAACGGGTTTGTCAATTACATCAGTTTGCTGCAGGGTGAATTGTAGCAACACAGTACGTTTTTTTGAATGTAATTCTGCGAAATTTTAGCTGAGAAAAAACTAATTAAATAATTCAAAATCACCTCGATCACAATACTCCCCGCGCATTTTAGAATCAAGTTAGCCACTGTCTCAAAATTTTTTGGACAATAAAAAACATCAAGAACAGATATCCTGTATCATTGAAGTTCCTACACAAACAATGGAAGAGGATATTGTCTTGATGCAGAAACAGGATAGCACACACCGCCAAAAAGGTCAGCACTTAACATCACTCGAGCGCGGAAAAGTGGCCGGATTCCGCCAAGCTGGGAAGTCCAATCGTTGGATTGCTGCTGAAATTGGCGTCTGCCCGCAGACCATTAATAATGAAATCAAGCGAGGTACAGTAGATCAGGTCAAGAAGAGTAATGGCAAGCGCGTCTACCATCGACAATACCTGCCAGAGGCTGCTCAGGCACGTTACGAGACTGCACGCTTGAGCTGTCATCGTCCTGACAAGTTCGCCAGCGTACAGGTCTTCTTAGCCTGGTACGTACAGCGAGCTAAGCAGGACAAATGGTCGCCGGATGCTTCAATCGGCTATGCCAAGCGACACAAGCTGTTTACTCCTGAAGAGCTTGTTTGTGCCTCGACTTTGTACCAGTACATTGACGACCAACGCCTAGAGATTCGAAATATCGACCTGTTGGAGAAGACTAAGCGGAAGACCTCTCACCAGCACCACACCAAGGCTAAGCGCCTGGCTGGCCGCAGTATCGAGGAACGGCCTAAGGTCGTTGAACGACGCAGGCAGTTCGGTCACTGGGAGATGGATGCCATTGTCGGTAAACGCAATGGCAAGGAGAGCGTCATCTTGACTCTGATTGAGCGCAAGACCCGTTGCCAACTTCTCCGCTTGATCGAAGGACGAGATGCAGACTCTGTGAGCTATGCATTGCGTGGAATCAAGCGCGAATGGGGAGCTTGCATCAAGACCATCACAGCCGACAACGGACCCGAGTTCACCGCCTTAAATACTGCTTTTGCTGGGACGGAAACTGAGATCTTCTACGCCCATCCTTACACGTCCTGCGACCGTGGCACCAACGAGGCACATAACCGGATGATTCGCCAGGACTTCCCTAAGGGCATGTCCCTAGATGACATTAGCCCTAGTCAAGTGCAGGCCACGCAAGACCGCTTGAATCAGTTGCCTCGCAAACAACAGGGCTACTGCACACCCCAGCAAAACTTTGAGGCCGAAGCTCGGCGCGTTCGCCGCATGGCCCAGTAGTCTCTCTAGCGCCACAACTTCTATTTGATAACGGCCTGTTCTGGGATTGTCCTCAACGACTGGCTAACTTGTTCTTGCAATTTACGTCACAATACTCCCACTCATGATGGGAATAAGATACATCAACAAAGTGAAGTGCTTTTTTAGTAGCCCATCATCGATTAAAAACTTCATGCCGTAAAGATAGACCATGGTGCAGACGACAGCGACTATACAACTCACAACTATTCCACAAAGAGAATATTTATTTTCCTTAATAAAAGCCGCCAAACTAAAGAATTCAGACTTAGTTGCTTGCTTACTTTGCATGAGCCACCTCATATTTAAAAATCTCGTCTAGCGTTGGATAATGCTGATCAAATACCGGCAGGTAGCCATTTTGGGTCACTTCACGAAAAATAGCCTTTCCTACGGATTCATCAACTAATTCCAAGCTTAATCGCCCGGAAGGCCTTTCGGCAAGTTTTGTAACGCCTGGCCAAGCCGCCAATTGTTGGACATCGCCGTGATAACCCTCAATTTCTAATTGACGCCGCCCAAATTGCGCATAAATGTCCTGCGGTGTGCCTTGAAGAATCGTGCGCCCATGATGGAGCATCACGATATAATCTGACAAACGCTCGACGTTGGCCATGTTATGAGTGGAAAAAATAATCATGGTACCTTGCTGCTTGGCTTCAAGGATGGCATCAATTAACAGCTCCGCGTTCACTGGGTCCAGACCAGAAAAAGGTTCATCCAGGATTAACAGTTTGGGTTTGAACATGAGACATGTGATGAGCTGCACTTTTTGTGCGTTCCCCTTTGATAAAGATTCAACTTTATCCGTTACTTCCCCAATGACGTTTAGTTTCTGCATCCATGGTGAAGCTCCTGCTTAGCTGTTTTCCGATCCATGCCATGCAGGGCAGCGAAATATAACATTTGACTTTGGATGGTTTCTTTCGGATATAGTCCACGTTCTTCTGGCATATAGCCAAGCTGTTTCAAATAGTCGGGATCACCCTTTACGGTCCCTTGGGTGGGTTGTATAAAATTCAGAATAATGTGAAACGTCGTGGACTTTCCGGCACCATTCTGGCCAATGAGACTGACAATCTCACCTGGTCTTAATTGAAAAGATAAGTCGGATAAGGCCGTAAAAGTGCCGTAACGCTTGCTAACGTTTTTAAGTTCTAACATGGTCTCGGTGACCTCCCGTATTTTGATGTTTTTGATGCTCAACTTAATAACAACCCGGTCACGAGTCCGGCCGCCAAACTTGTTCCATACGACCGCATGAAGATAGGCGGCAAGCCCCTAATTGATGAGGGAGCATACTCAGCATAATCGAGACTGCGCGTGGTGATCAAAGGTAGCTGATCAGTTCCACCAGGAGCCGTGATATCCACGGCTTTCCCGTGGTTAGCATATAACGTCTCCGCCGTCCCCACAGTGAGAACCCCAGGTAACATGGCTGGACAAAGTTTTAAAGAGGCAATTTGATCGAGATCCAAGCCATTATTGCCTACAGAAACAATCAGCTGTGCACCAGCCTGCTGAGTCAGCGACACAACATGCTCCCATTGTTGCCAAAGCTTTAGTCCCCGCGGTGTTCGCAAATCCAGTAGCGCGTTCATAGCAACATTGATCAATTGAGCGCCATCCTGGAGTGCTGCTTCAATCAGTTGAAGAACAGTTTCGCTTTGAACCCGCCCATTTTGCACAGCATTATAGCTGTGCAGAACGATAGGACGTGTTACCGACATCGCGATCATACCAGCTACAGCGGTCCCGTGCCAAGCCCAGTCAGTACGATCTCCGATCATTTCTAGCGCTTTTTGGCTAAAATAGGGATTCTGAGCACTCACCCCAGTATCAATTAAGGCCATCCGGCTTATTTTTTCGGATCTCAGCCATCGTGTCGGCAGATCAAAACCTTGTAGAAGCGTCGCATTTGTTTGTTTCAAGAAATCATTGTCATTGGTGTTGTTGCTTTGCCCAGTCATCGATTACTCCTGTTAATTTGGCAGACATTGAAAAAGCCAACGCTTGATTAAGACCGACAGGTTCCCCCATCTGAATGGTCTGTGCCACCGTCTGAAGTGGCAACTGACCATGCTGCAGTTGCGCATAGATGGCTTGTTCCTGCACAGTCAAACGTTCGGTAGCCAACGAATAGTTGACCATTTTAAAGGTCGGATTGAAGCCAGCTTGTTGCAGCGCCCGCGCACCCACCAAACTTCCCAAAAGGCCACTTTCCAAACTGTCATCAGGCTCAAAATAGCGCTCAAACTGTTGGTGATCGATTTGTTCAAACAACAATTGATTGAGGCGAGCGGCAATTTTTAACATGCCTGGATCACCCGTTGACGCTAGCACTAAGATCCAGCCAGACGTATTGAAAAGCCTAGGGCTCACGCTCCAGATGTTGAATCGCCCATGTGGTTGAATCTGGATACCATAATAATTGTCAGGCAGCTCATTCAATCGATTTTGCATCAACTGGTCTATGAAGGCGTGCGTTACTGCTGCCCGCGTCACGCCAGTGGTAGCGATTGGTAGTTTAGGTGGATGAGTCTCCAAGTAGGCTAACTTAATCATTCTCATCTGATACTTTAATTGTGCCTCAGATAAATGTGCCACCTTGTGTTTAATTTTTTGTATCAGAGTTTCTTCTAAAAAGTGTTCTTCGACCACATGACCGTCAGCATCATATAAAGTCAAATCAGCCCCCTGTACGTAATAACTAGGGATCCATCCGTGTTGAATTGCTCGTATCTCGCTGTCAGAAAGATTTTTTTAGGCGTCCTTGTGGTCGTTTCAGCATCTGTAGAATTTTGCCTTGTTGTTGATGGTAACGTGTGTTGGGATTGCGAACCCCATCAAGAAATTCGCCATAAACTTGCGTGCTGCGAACCAACGCGCGAAAGCGCAGCGGCTGTTCTTGAAACAAGGCTTGGACGGCTTGTTTGAAATTAGCTCTATGCTGTTGAATGATGCGGATACTCCCCACAAAACCAGCCAATAGTTGAGCCAACCCTTCTTCATCGCCATACAATAAAAGCTCCTGCTTCCGGTTTGCCGTATTTGATGTCAACTTGAGCGAAGCTTTGATGTAATGAAAGCCTTGTTGTTCATCGAATGCTAAGACGGGTTGCGCAATAAAAAGCGAAGTTTGTTCGGGACGGCGAAACAAGGCACTGAGATTAAGATCCATGGCTTTGGTGGTACTCGTCGGGATCCAACCAGCTGATAAAACACTGTAATTCAACGATTTTACATTTTGATCCTGTTTATAAGCACACAAAGTTTCTAAATCAATTAAGACAGGATGTTGATCTTGGACGAGAAGATTCTCTAGATGCATGTCATTAGAACCCAACACGTGAAAAATTGCCAAATACACCCCACATTCATAGAAAAATTGATCTGTCTGGCTGGGATCTAACGGTTCTGACGTGATGAACGCCACCCAAGCATGAGCGCCTACTACGACAGTTTGTGGAATCACATAGTCTATTGGACGTGTTGTCCGATGATTTAACCAATCAAGCACCATTTTTAATAATCGATGCTGTGTGTAGGCTTGTGGTTTATAGATGAGGTATCCGCGTTGAAAAGTAAGCTTTGCTACGGACCGACCACTGTGTAGATCACCCATCTGAGGGTCAATCTGTATGAGCGAACCCAAATCTTGTTTGAATTTTGCCTCAACTTGATTGTGATCGGCTTGCCACTGCTACTTAATAGTCGTGATTTGTGTGAGATAGTCTTGCATGGCCCCGATTGCATCATCTTGTAATCCTGGATAAGTTGCCCAAAAGGTGGACAGTTTAAATTTTGACTTAAAATTTGCCCAACCTTGAACAATACCTGCAGCTTCTTGTGGCATAAAAATTTGATTGAAATTGTGGATGATGGCTTCACCGACTACCTTTAAAACCTGAGTATCCAATGCTGCCGCGATCGGTTTGGGATCCAAATCATGCGTTGCATCATGCCATAATCGTTTCAGATCAGCTTGTTCATCCAATAACGAGAGTTTAATAGTTTGCGCGAATTGTTGGACATCTGTCACTGGATTCAACTTAATGGCCCCCATGTTCATGAAAAGTCAGCGGGTCGTTACTCAATGCTTGCATGAACGGATTCTTTTTGTCGGTAGATAACAGACCACGTTGATATTGTTTGACGCTGGTGCGGAAAATCAAAATCATAATGGCCAACTCAAGTACTAAATTCAAAATGGCTTCAAAATAAGAGAATCCTTGGTTAATTATCAATGTCGGGAACAGCATGGATCCTACTGGAGGCATCGCAAAACCAAGGTTAAAAATAATCCTAAGAGGTGCCCCCAAATCGACACCACGCCAATCAACATTCAAAAGAACCGCGACAGCTGTTCCCGTCATAATTAAAATCATCACCGGGATCACCGCTAGCGCTGTTTGCGCGTCGTCATTAACATACGCGGCAATTTCCGTTGTCCACACCAAAACCATCAACATCGCAACCACAATGTCGATGACCACATAACCGATGAAAAACGGTGGTGTTTGACTCAAGAGGATACTGCCAATGGGATTATGATCCCACACACTATACAAACAAAAGCCGATGCCATAACATAATAGCTGGAACGCGATTAAGCCGTAAACTGCTAACACTTTCCCTGCCAGTTGTTCCTTCGCTCCAACCATTGATAGCAGTAACTCCGCTCGTTTGTTGGTCTTATCACTCGCCACGGAGCTAGCCATGATGGTCGCATAGGATAGACATAACATAAAAATGAAGGTGGGCGTGCCGACGCCCCAAATAAAGGCCACTTGCTGTGAAGAAAGCTTTTGGATCTGTTCCGGCAGTTGCCACTGCGCATATTTAGCAAATACAAGGCCAATTGCTAGAGGCCATAGAATAATGCCCCAGTACGTTAAAGAACGCCACTGACTGAAAAATTCATGTTGAAACACCGCTCCGATTTGTTTCACGTTCATCATCAACCCCCATTTAACTCTTAGCAATCACTTTAACTCAATGCCGTTGCACATATAAGTAACGTACGTAAGCGAAATACAATCCGAGTAGCAAAATTTCGCTCACCAAGATCATGGCTAGGAAAACTGCCGATAAAGACTGATCCCATCCAGCTTTAAACACTCGGAGCTGAGAAAAAACAGGCAGCACATACGCTAGACCTTGAATGAACCGTGATTCTGACAAAGAGGCGAATAAACTGACATACACCGCCAAACCCACAGCCAAATTCAAAGTAACAACGGCCTGATTGATGTGCGTTTTATTGGTGATTTTCGTTGCCAAGTGGGCCGCCGCTAGTTCAACCCACTCGATGATTTCCACCAGCAACAGCAACCCTAACAAGAGTTGTCCCCCACTCAAGCCTCGCCACAAATCACGAATCACGTGGTTGAACCACGGCACAAACGACATGACCCCCAATATGAAGCTAATGTACAACAAGAGCGTGCTCCCGATCAGGGCGTTCATCGCGCCTAGTTTGCCATAGAATTGAGCTTCAGGACTACTCATTGCCCAGAGCAACTCGTTAATTTTCGTGGCCCGATCATTGAACAATTCACGTACGGTCATCGCAGAAAATAATAACGTGATTGCAAAAACACCGCCGCCCAACAAAGCCTCCCAGGTTGTTGCAACCATCTTTGAATTGAACGTCGGCGCGGAAGTGTTCGTTATCGTAATAAACATGCTTAACAGGACTAGTAGTGAAGGCACCCACAGAATACTAGCCCAGTAGGCACTTTTTTTTAGTTCCCGTTTTATTGAATAACAAGTTGTTGCGACGATTTGGTTTAACATCTCTGCTCCTTAAGACTCATCGTGATAATAAAAAACCGAATGTCTTGGCATTCGGTTCCAACATTAGTAGCAATGGCTACTAATGTTTGTGGTGTTGCTTCCAAGCCGTGTAGGCTGCGGTTCCGAGCGTAAACGTGAACTCGCCCAAAGGAATCGTCCAGGTGGTGTTAACTTCCATGTTGCCGTCAGAAATTTCTGCCAATTCTGCCAACCGTTGCATGTCAACCTTTCGATTATCCATGTTAAATCCTACAATGATTGTATTGACTTTCATAAAAAGTCAACCTCATCCTATCACCTTCTATTAGTTAGATCAAAAATAAGAGCCTGTTTCATGGTGTAAAGTTAGTGGGTGATATGTGAATAGACAAAAAGGGAGCGAATCCCTTCGTGCTAGAATGTTAACTGGAAAGAAAAACAAGCTAGCTATTAGGAGGAATTCGCTCTTGTCATCTATGGTACAACAAATCATCTCAGATATGGTGAAAGAATTCAGTGGTTTAGTCGCAGACATGATCGAGGGGGAGGTGGTTTGAGTCAGTTGGTCTTGGCCAGTGAGCAGAGCTTTAGAAATCATCTGTGCCAATTAATTGGCCAAGCCTTGGAAGAGAAGGATCAAGTCATCATGGAGAGCTCGTATCGCCGTCAGTTTTATCGGATCAAGGACAAGCGCGAGCGCACCTTTCTATCATCAATTGGGCCCTTGGTTTTCACTCGTCGATACTATGAGGATAAACGAACCAATGAGCGGCTTTTCCTTCTGGATGAAATCGTGGGCATTGAAAAGCACAGTCGGCTGTCACTCGATCTCAAAGCCAAGTTGTTGGAAGACGCGACCCGATTATCATACAAACAATCAGGTGAACGCCATGGCGGCGAAGCTAAGATCTCCAAGAGTGCGGTGATGCATGTCGTCCACCACTCAGGGAAAGATATTTCAGCTTTAGATCAGCTTGAGGATGAACCCGCGCCAGTTCCTGAGATATTGTTCGTTGAAGCCGATGAAGATCATGTACCGCACCAGGATGGCACAATCACTTTCTTAAAATGGTTTATGTGCACGAGGGTTACCGGGCCGTCGGGAAAAAGTTCAGCTTGATCCGCCCGTTCTATATCACAGGTGAATATCCTGGAACTGAAGGAACCGAAGAAATCTGGCAGACGGTGCTCGACTGCATGATGAAACAATATGGCGGCCAGATGCCCAAACGTTTCTTCTTGGCTGGCGATGGGGCTAACTGGATCAAAACAGGGGCAGATTTTTTACCAAACTGTACGTTGGTCTATGACAAGTTTCATCTGCGTAAAGCGTGCAAACAAGCGGCAGTCGGCGTTCCAGGCAACCTCGGCGATATCTTGATGAGTTGGGCCATGCAAGGGCACTCCAGCTATCTCAATGACTATTTCCGCGTGCGGCTCAACGATCCTCAACTGCGTCCATCAGAACGTAAAGCAGTCCTTCACGCACGGACTTTAATTCATCGTAATTGGAAACAGATCCAAGCCAATCACGCACCAGGCTTTCATGGCACTTCAGCTGAAGGCCATATTAGTCATATGCTTTCAGAACGCTTTAGTTCGCGGCCTATGGGCTGGTCACAGGCAGGAACGGATAGCTTATCCCAGACGCGGGTCTTCGTCTTCCAAGGTGGTCATATGTTTGAAAAACTGGAAGCAAACGCCAAACGACAGCACAAAGCTAAAATCGACATTCGCATCGATGATCGGATCAAAGTTCGCTACAAAGCAGAGATGGCCAAGTATGCCCAGGCAGTCGAGGCATCGTTTGTGGAACTAGCCAGTGGTCGCCATCGCGGTTGGCAATACGGCATGACGCACTAAGCCCACCCAAACACTAAATTTAAAAAAACTATGAGCGACATGGTCTTAACATCGATATAAGAAGAAACAGCAACCAGTCGGCTTGGCCGGAAGAAGTTGAAGCGACGAGCCATTTGTCGCGAAAGTCGAATCAAAACAGACAATAATCAAACAAATCACGGCGCCAGCTGTGATAAGCGCCACTCGCTTTGGCAACACCGCGGCCAGAGAGGGGTCGCAGCACTTGTCGTCAAAAGGAAAATCATTCTAGCAAAAAACTTCAGATTTGAACCCACGAAAAGTTGACGCCGTCCTCCGCCTTCGTCAACTTGGTAACTATTCGTAAAATATGGTAGGGTATGAACGTAATACTATATAGAAACGGAGCATTGCAAATGTCAGTGCAACATGTATATGAAATCACCGTGATTGGTGGCGGGCCTGTTGGTATGTTCGCCGCCTTTTATGCTGGCTTGCGTCAGGCAGACGTCTTATTGCTGGAGAGTCTGGACGAACTTGGTGGCCAAACCGGTAATTTATACCCAGCCAAAATTCTTTACGATATTGGCGGGTTCCCCCATGTCAGCGGAAAAGACCTGGTTTCACAGCTGAAAACGCAGCTGATGCATTTTCACCCGGATGTTAAAACCGCAACGGAAGTGCAAACGATTGATGAAGCAGAAGACGGGACGTTTACTCTGCATACAAGTCAAGGCGACTTCCGGAGTAAAACCGTCATCGTTGCGACAGGTGGCGGGGCTTTTACGCCGCGTAAATTGGCCGTTGATTACGATCCGGCATTAGAAGGCAGGCAATTGTTTTACTTTGTTCAGGATCTGGAGACCTTTCGCGATCAGGACGTGGCAATTGCCGGCGGTGGCGATTCAGCCATTGACTGGGCTTTGGCGCTGGAGCCGGTGGCCAAGCATGTCAGTCTGATTCACCGGCGCGCTAAATTCAGGGGCCTCGAGGCAAGTGTGGCAGCACTTGAAAAAAGCAGCGTTGCCATTCATACGCCTTATTTGATTGAGGCGGTTAAACAGGAAAATGACAAGCTCGCCTTGCAGTTAAAGGAAGTTCGGGGTGACAACGAGCCGGTTTTAACAGTCGACAAGTTGCTGGTTAATTATGGTTTTGTCACCGACAAGCGCCATCTGCAGGCTTGGCAGTTTAAGACCGATCGTAACGGCATTCTGGTTGATTCACAGATGCAAACCAGTCGCCCGGGAATTTTTGCTATCGGTGATGCCGTTAGTTACGCGGGAAAACTACCACTAATTGCCAGTGGCTTCGGTGAGGCACCAACGGCCATTAACGAAGCACTTAGCCGACTTTATCCGGAACGACGGCAAGCGTTGCACAGTACCCAGCTTTATCGATAAAAATCAGCCTTACCCCACCCAGCCTAAAGGAAAGCGTGAGATTATGACCAATGAAGAAAAGCTTTATGAACGCACGATCCAACTGTTACATGAACGCGGGGTTAACTTAAGTGACATCGGCGAACTCGTCATGTTTTTGCAGGAACGGTTCATCCCCAACTTAACCATCGAAGAAGCAACCCAAAACGTTCGGATCGTTTTACGTAAACGTGAGGTGCAAAATGCGGTTATGACCGGTATTGCACTGGATAAGGCAGCCGAGGCCAACCAGCTTGAAGAGCCTTTGCAGAAAATCATTGCCGAAGACGAAGGGCTTTACGGTGTCGATGAAGTCTTGGCCTTTTCTATTGTCAATGTTTATGGTTCAATTGGTTTTACCAATTATGGCTACATTGACCGCATTAAACCGGGTATACTGGCCAAGCTTAATGCCCACGAACCGGGGATTATCCACACCTTTCTTGATGACATCGTGGGGGCCATGGCGGCGGCCGCGGCTAGTCGACTGGCGCATTCGCATCCGGAAATCGAAGACGACATTTATTGACGTTTTTCTAAAATTTGCCTTTGTTTCATGAAATTTTCATATTATCCCGTATAATGAAATGTAAATTCATTAAAGGAGCTTACCCAATGACCCAACTGTTTGATTTCATCCTGCATATCGATGAGCATCTGATTACCATCGTTAATAGCTTCGGCCCTTGGACCTATGTCATCCTCTTTGCGATGGTCTTTATCGAAACAGGGGTTGTTGTCTTCCCGTTCCTACCTGGGGATTCACTGTTGTTCGCTGCCAGTGCGTTAGCTGCCAATGCCGCCTATAATTTAAATGTCTGGATTCTCTTTGCAGTCTTCTTGGCCGCAGCTGTTCTAGGCGATACCGTGAATTATGAAATCGGTAAACGCGTGGGGTCGGCCGCTTCTACCGGTAAAGGCTGGTTTGGCCGCCTGATCAACCGCGACAAGCTGCTGCAAGCCGAAGCTTTCTTTGATAAACATGGTGGCAAAACCATTGCGATTGCCCGCTTCATGCCACTCATTCGGACATTTGCACCGTTTGTGTCAGGCGGTTCGCGGATGCATTATGGTAAGTTCATCCACTATAATTTATTAGGCGGCTTCCTCTGGGTTACCTTATGTGTACTCGGCGGCTTTTACTTCGGCAACGTAACGTTCGTCAAAGAGCATTTTTCGTTAGTAGCGCTTGGCATCGTTTTGATTTCACTCTTGCCAATGGTCATCGCTGCCGTTAAAACCCGCACTGCTAAAGTTGTGGATCGTTAAACCAATCATCAAATTTTCTAGGTATGCAAAAACGCATGCTCCCAATATCACAACGATATTGGGAGCATGCGCTTTTGATTTTTAAAATGGTGACTGACGCTGGGCATCTTGACGACCACGCCAGATACCCCATATCATGATAGCCTCGAATAAGGCAAATGCCGTGAGAAAGCAAAGCATGAAGAAGCCTTCAGGTAAGACATTGATAATCGGATCCGTGGCTGGGTCAAACAGCCAGTCACGATTGCGAAATAGCACCTCATGGAAAATGATGAAGAAACGATCAAAGTTAATGCTTAGCAATCCGGTTAAGATGATCGGCACCACCGCCCCGATCATAAACGGCCGGACCAGCAAATACCGCTTCTTGGCTGCTTTAAGCTGACGCACCCACCGAATGGCAAAAGGAATCGTCACAAGGGCAATCACAAGATCCAAAATAAACAAATGGCGCACATCGGCAAAATGAAGCGCGCCATGCAGGCTTGTGGGGAAATCCTGCATATGCAGCGTACCAATCCACGGCAAGTCTAAGTATGCCATGAGTTGCAAATAATTATGGTACAACCGTCCCAGCGACATGGCAGCGATTTGCGGCAGGTTATCCATATGTGCATAAATCGGGAACGTCAGCAGCGTGCTGAAAATCGTCACGAAAATGACGCCACTGACAATCGCTAGCCAAAGCGTCAGCCAATGAACGATGCGTTTCATCTAGACCTCCCAGTCCGTCAAGGCATCAATCTGATGCGTTGGTTGGTGGACCTGCTTGGAAACATAATCCCGGGTAGAAACGCCGGTATAGACTAAAATCGTATCGATCCCCGCATTCAACCCTGCCTTAATGTCGGTGTTGTAATTATCGCCAACCATGGCCACTGCGTCTTTTGGCAGTCCCATCTTCTTCAGCGCTTTTTCCATAATCGTCGGTTCGGGTTTGCCAATGTAAAACGCCCGTTGCTGCGTACTGCGTTCCACTAAAGCAATCAGCGATCCCGCCCCCGGTACCAAGCCACGCTCATTGGGCAAATTGGTATCCGCATTGGTTCCGATAAATTTGGCGCCGCGTTTAATTGCCAATGTGGCCAACTCAAACTTATGGTACGTCACGTCATAATCCAGCCCGACTACCACATAATCCGGATCCACTTCATTCAACCGCAATCCCGTATCCAAAAGCGCCTGCTTCAGCCCCAGCTCACCGATGATATACACCGACTTTCCGGAAACATCGCCATGATTGAGATCAGTCAAATAAGCCGCGGTCGCGAGCGAAGGCGTGTAAATCTGCGCCGGTGACACATGAATATCGTGATTCTCCGCCAGATTTTTCACCACATCTTCAGGACTTTTCGTCGTATTGTTCGTCAAAAATAAAAACGGAAGCCGCGCCGCCTGTAACCGTTCGACAAAATCCTTAGCTGCTGGAATGCGTTCTTTGCCACGATAAATCGTCCCGTCAAGATCGATCATATAACCTTTATACTTCAAGTCTGTCCCTACTTCTTGTTAGTCTCACGTTGACGGATCGTAAAATGCCGCTTGCGTGGTTGTGTTTGATTGACTGTTTTGGCCTGTTCGCCATGAAAATGCGCCGATCGGGTCGTTTTTTCCGTATATGGCTTGTTTGCCTTGGCATAAGGCTTACGTTTGCCATGATGTTGTCGCTGTGTCGGCTTTGATTGTTGCCGGTGCGCGGTTTTGCCTGTCGCCGATTTTCGCTCCCGATCGTGCCACCGATCAGCTACCTTAGTTGCCGGTTTATCCAAACGGGCAAGCACAAAATAAGCACAGCCAAAATTGCAATATTCATAGAGATAATCTTCTAATGTGCTGATCTGCTGATCCTTGCTGGCACCGCGGCGATCGTCTTTGTAAAAACCGCGCAACCGTAACTGGTCGTAACCCCAGTCGCCAACAATATAATCGTACTTATCGAGAATATCGTTGTATCGTTCATTTAAGCGTTCAAGGTCAAAAGCATCACGGTGGTCTTTGACAATGCGATAGCGGCGGCCATCAATCGTTATCAGATCATGGTCGACTTTGACAACCCCCATCTCTTTGGTTGTGTCCGGAGTCAAGGCGACATCAATTTGTTCGGATAATGCTTCTCGTTCACCCAAGTCGCGCCCTCCTTTTAAAAAAATCATTCGACTCGTAATTGTAAAAGTATAGCATGAATTTATAAAGGAAAAACTTTTGCCATATAATCGCCAACAACCTCCCGTATCAGTTTCGGAAAAAGAAATTCATTGCTGCCCATAATTTCGATGGTTGGGAAGAACGGAATGAACAGAAAGTTGTCGACGGTTGCGAACGTATATTGCCGTTCCAGAACCAGCGGCTCGCCATGCCACAAAACTGTCCGCTTTTCTCGATCAACCGAAATGCCGCGATAACCGATGTCTCCAAAAATTTTGCCGCGAAAACTCATGCCGATCATGTGGAAGTGGCGGAGAAACATGCGGTTCTTTTCCATTTCCATGATCAGACGCCAGAGTTCCTTGCCACTTAAAGTTACTTTTAGCAGGTGCATGGGATGGGGCAAACAGGTCAGAAGATCAGCCTGTGTGACAACGCCGGGGCCAAGCGGGGTCAGGAAAAGGCCGGCATTCAGGATTGCCGCATCGGTTTTAGCAGCATCAGCGACCGCCGCCAAGCCAAAATCAAGTAATGGTGATGGCCGATCATACTGAATCGCCAGGTGTTTAGGCAAGCGAGCAACTTTTTGCTGTTTTAACAAGGCAATGCCTTTACTTTCATAGCCTTGAATTTCTCGCGGATCCGCTGCGGCTCCTTGTAACAAAGCGGTTTGAAAGGTTTCGGCACGACGCGTCTGAATTTTGTGGTCATCATCCAGCGATAACGTAATCTTGCCAACATAATGGCCATACTTTTCAGCGGCGGTTAATAAGGTCGTCCCGTGTAATTCGCCTTCTGCAAGCAAGTGATGCGTATGCCCGCCAATCACGACATCAATTTGCGGATATTGCTGGGCTAAATGACGATCAGCCTCAATGCCTAAATGTGATAGCACAATCAAAACATCATAGGTGCCCTCAAGCTGTTTGAGAATCGCCGGAAAAACGTCTGCCACTGTCTTAACCTGCCACCCATTTGGCTGATATGTCAGGAAAAATGGTGCCGTAAAGCCGACAATGGCAATTCGCGTCCCTGCCGGTGTCTGCTTCATGACAATGGGCTTGGCCCAATGCGGACGCGTGCCATCCGGCTCAAACAAGTTGGCCAGTGCAACGGGAAAATTAGCGTGATCGTACAAATGCTCCAACACCTGATGCGGATTGCCGACGCCTTCATTGTTGCCAATGGTCACCGCATCATAGCCGATTTCATTCAACAGCTGAATATTAATCTGCCCGTCCGTTGCTTCGGTTAACGGTACCGAACGATCCATTGCATCGCCATCGTCAAATGCTAAAACACTCGCCTCTTCTGCTTGTTCTGCAGCGCGGGTTCCCAACATAAACCGGCGAATTTTCGGCCAGTTTTCAAAGTGGGAATGCAGGTCATTCGTGTGCAGAATCACTAACTTTTCCACAAGGCACCTCCCTAATCGGTCTTTCAGGTGACATTTCTAAACTAATACCCTAGTTTCATCCTATGCCCTGCAAGACAACGGGTCAAACATCACATTGCACTCAGCGTTCCTTAGCTAACACCGCAGCCTTCAACCGGTAAATCTTGTGTACTTCAGCCGCCGTCAGTGGGGTTCCAAAAGGCAGATGTGGCACTAACAAATCCCGTTCCGGAGCGTCTACCCCTACATTGATATTCTCTGCAATGTTGACGCTATTGTGGTGAATGTGGCCGTGTAAATTCAGCGTCTGCTTCACAATACCCATCATCAACGGATAATGCGTCATAATGAACTGCGTATGGTCATCCTTGATAATCGTGCCAACTGAATGGAAGGTGAACTTAGGCAAACCGTTCACGCCCGGGTCATGACGATGAAGAAACTTAAACAGTGATTCGTAGTCGTGGTTTCCTTTTATAAAAACAATCCGGCCGTGCAGTTGCAATAGGATCGCCAAAACTTCCGGCGGTTGGGGAAAATGCTCCGGATTCATCGCAATGTCACCTAAATGATAGACGATATCGCGATCATCAACCCGCGCATTCCATGCCTGAATCATCGCCGCGTCCATTGCCTCAATGGTTGGAAACAGGCGAGGAGCAAAATCGTTGTTCCCTAAAAGGTCTGCATGAAAAAAGTGTGTATCCGCAATAAAATATTGCATGTTACTCCTTTCGGCGATGTGCATGCCTGGTCGTGACCACCCAAGTCGTCATCGGCACGGTCAAAATGACGGCAATCACCGAAATCAAGACCTGCAAGAGTTCGCCAACAAAAATCTTGTTATTAATTACCTGTGAAAATGGATAGCGCAGTGACGCAAACCAGATAAACAAAGAAGAAAAACCGCCAAAGAAGCCAAAGAATAGCGTATTTAAAGCAGTTCCGATAATCTCGTGCCCCATTTGTTTAATCCCGGTGGCACTTGCCTGATCCTTAATCTCATCCATTCCGGCTGCAACGGCAATCGCTGCTTCAGCAATTGCCCCAAGCGTACCCAGCAAGGTAGTGGCAATCAAAATGTGCGGGAAACTGACGCCGATGTACACGGAAAAGCCTTCCAGTGCTTCGGAATCTTCCGGCCCAAACCCCGCTGTCTGGCTCAACGTCATCGTCAAAAGAATCAGTCCGACCAATAACGTCATGATTAACAAAGACGAGACAAACGCCGGTCCGGCGACAGAAAGCTGGCTGGTGCTGAGGAAAATCGTGCTGGCCAAAATAATCAGCCCAAAAATAATGGCTACAATAATCGGATTAAACCCGCTGGCCATTAAAATGACGACCAAGATCATTAACAAGGCGTTGACGGCTAAGGCAAAGAAATTTGACAAGCCTTGCTTGCCGCCGACAATAAACATCATGACAAGCAGAACCAAGGATAGTGCAAGAATAGCGTTCATGCTGTCACCTTCTTAATTTTAGCCATCATCGCCGCTAACCCACTCGTCACCGGCACTGCCAGCACAATACCAAACGCGCTGATGAGGCTCTGGGCAAATCCAAGTCCCATCACCCAGATAACCGTTTGTGCAATCGAATTATTGTTGCGGATCCACAAAACCGATTCCATGAATGTATCGGCAATGAAAATCATAAACAGAACCGAAATCAGCGGTCCCATAACATTGCGGCCAATAGCCATCCCTGCCCGAAACCGCTCCTTGGCCGTGTCATGAAGCTGGAAGATCGCAACCGAAATGTCACTCGCCTCGTCTAGCACAGCGCCCAAAGAGCCAATCACAATTTGACCGAAGAATAAGAGTTGCGGCGTTTGAGTGGCGTATTTGACCTCTTCAAAGTGGATGCCGCTGTAATTGGTCAAGGCCATAATGCCATAGCCGAGCGCCACTGCGACTGTGGTAGCCAACAAGGCACCCAACGAAATTGTTGCGGCAATCGGCTTAATTCCAACAATAAACACTGCTGTCAGCACCGTGAAAATCACCGCCAAAATGACAAATAACCACCACGCCTGCCACTGCTTACTGCCGATCTCCCACTCAACTGCGATAAAGAAGATTAACGTGTTGAGTAAAATGCTAATGCTCGTTAACCACGCTCGCCGGCCCATGACCAAAAAGATCAAACCAAAAGTCAAGACTAACAACGCCGCCAGAATCGCATCCCGTTTCACGTTGTTCAAGGTATAGGCACCCTTGTCAACATCCAGGAAAACCTGCTCACCCACGCGAAGTTCATTGTCCAATGCACCACTAAACGAGTAGGTATTGTGCATGGTGATGCGTTTGCCCCGTTTAGCTGTGTTGAGGAGGCGTATC
This sequence comes from Lacticaseibacillus casei DSM 20011 = JCM 1134 = ATCC 393, assembly GCF_000829055.1. Taxonomy (NCBI): domain Bacteria; kingdom Bacillati; phylum Bacillota; class Bacilli; order Lactobacillales; family Lactobacillaceae; genus Lacticaseibacillus; species Lacticaseibacillus casei. The sequence continues at coordinate 626,797 of NZ_AP012544.1, read as the reverse complement.
TGAACCTGCTGCTTAACCATGCGATCACGATTTTCGTCTTCGTCTTGGTGGGTGGTGGTTTTAACCACCTTAACCGCTTCAACCTGACCAACCGGCTTGGTATAGAAGCCGCTATCAAATTGCATGCCAATAAAAACCGCGATCGCCGCGACGAACGGGATAAGCCATTTACCTAGATACTTCACGCAGATCCCTCGCTTTCATATGCCTTACATTATATAAGTAGCGTCAATGTGAAGCAAAGCGCGTGACCGTTTGACAGTGAGAAATACAATCGACACAGGCCCGCTTTTTGCAATAATCACGGAATTCATCACGAAAATTGAGGTTTTTATTAAAATGTTGTCATGTTTCATTGAATACGATTCCAGACCGCCTGTATTGCTGCGGAATCAACCTACATGATTTTGTCGTAGAATCTCATGATAAGCATCGCGAATCGGGCCTTCTGGTTTGTCCCATTCTTCCCAACTGGTCAAATCCGCTGGCGGAAATTCATAATGCTCGTTGATATATTTTTCATAAGTTGTGACAGCCGTCGAGTGGGCAATATTCAATTGAACAATCCGCACCCGCTTAATAAAGCCCTTCATAGCTGCTTTTTCCGCGCGGCCATTCAACATGACGTTGCCTAGTTCAAAATAGCGGCTTCCGTCAAGTCGGGTAATTTCCTGAATCAAATCAAAAACCTGATATTTTTCTGCCATTTTTGACGCTCCTTATTTGTTTGCTGAGTTTGTTTTAAGGTTATCGTAACGCGTTCATTGGCGCAGAAGTCTGCGTGTAGGGATCTTACTTGCAATGACCATTTTGGGGGAGTAAAAATAGTAAGGCAATCCGGCTCCATAACGCGCTCACCGGCGCAGAAACCTGCACATAAGGGCCTTGAGCCTAAATGGCCAAAGCCCAGCCATTTAGGCTCAAGGGCACTTATGCTCCGGTTTCTAACCGCGCCGGTTCGCGCTCACTATGCTATTGTTTATGGTATGATGTTTTTTTCTGGAAAGGAGCAGCCTGTATGGGCAAACGATTCACTGTGGCAGTTTTGCTGCTGCCATTATTTCTTCTGCTTTCAGGGTTTACGCTGGTTGGCCACCGTGGCGATCCGCTGAACTATCCGGAAGAAACTTTTCAAAGTTTCGATAGTGCTTTTAACAACGGCGCTGATTATGTTGAACTCGATGTACATGAAAGTGCTGATGGCGTGGTCGTGATTCAACATGATTCAACCATTCAGCGGATGACCGGCGCCAATCTGACCATTGCCAAGAGCACTTTTGCGCAACTTCAGCAATATCATACCAAAAATGGCGAACCGGTTCACAGCCTCGAGGAGCTTTTCGCCCACGAGCAACAGACAAACCATAAATTCTTGATTGAAACCAAAATCGTTAAAGGCGAACCGCATCCCCACCTTGAAGACAAAATTACAGCTTTGATTAAACAGTATCACATGGAAAACCGCGTCATGTTCCATTCATTTTCGGCTGCCAGTCTCAAGCGCTTGCAGGCGGATTTGCCTTCTGTGCCGCGGATTTTAATTGTTGGTTCGCTTAAACGGATCAATTTTGATGTGTTGACTTATGTAGACGGCATTAATTTAAGTTCGGATCTGGTGACGCCGCAGCTGGTCAATCAGCTGCATGACCTTGGCAAAAAAATGTACGTCTGGGATGAGATGAACGAGGATCGGGATCGGTGGACATGGCTGGTTAACCTCAACATTGACGGTGTTGTGACCAACTACACGAGTCTCGGGCATGAATTCCAGGCGCTGAAAGCCGCGTCTGTTACCACCAGTATCAACGATCTTGGCGCTAACTCCAGTGTCTCGGCGCTTCCGGTTTACGAAAACCCTTATCAGCCGCTCCTACGCCCTGAACAGTTAGCACCGCAAACACCGATTGCGATTTCTGCAATGGTTACCATTGCCGGCAACACGTATTATCAAATCGGCGATAACGCGTTCGTGCCAGTTACAACGATCAACCTCGCACCCCAAGCCGGCTGGGCCAGCCTGTTTCTCCACCAAAAAATCGTCGTCACCAGCCGCGGTTTTCGTGCGCCGGTTTACGCTGATCCGTTACACCAGCAAAATGTTACTGGCCACGTTGCGGACAATACCCGCGCACGGGTTCTGGCCGCACGCTACGAAAATAGTCAGCTTTACTTAAAAACCAAAACAGGCTGGTTAAAAGCCAAAGATGTGCAATTGTTGCCATCTGCCGAAAACATGGCAACCTGGCTCATGCTCTATCGCAGCATTCCACTAAAAGAAAAGCCGCTCATCCACTGGGCATTAGGCAATTCGGCATTTGACACCCCCTTGCTTAATGCTCGGGTCACTGAAATCGGTTGAGAAGGGTTACGACATGGGTGTGCTTACAATCGCGCCATGACAAGCTTTTCACCGTGTTCTGACCGCTTTTCGATTTTCTCTGAATGATTCAGTCGTTTCTGTGGAACAAACATGCTATTCTAAAGACAACGATAGAAAGAAAGTAGGTTAACCTCATGGCAATTAATTGGCAGTAGGAAGCAGAAAGATTGGAACCCCAGCTTCTTTCTGATCTCACAACACTGTTGAAGATCAATTCCGAACGCGACACCGAGCATAAAACCGCAGAATATCCACTCGGACCCGGTCCGACAAAAGCGCTGGATGCCTTCTTGGCAATTGCCGAGCGGGATGGTTTTAAGACGCTCAATGTGGACCATGTTGCCGGTCGGATCGAGTTAGGCAGCGGTCCTGAAACTTTAGGACTATTTGGGCATGTCGATGTTGTTCCCGCTGGACCTGGCTGGAAAACCGACCCATTCGACCCAGTGATTCGCGATGGCAAGATTTACGGTCGTGGCACCAGCGACGATAAAGGACCGAGCATTGCTGCTTACTATGCATTGAAACTCGTCCGCGATCTGGGCCTGCCAATCAATAAAAAGATTCACTTCATCTTAGGCACAGACGAAGAATCCGACTGGGTTGGCTTGCACCGCTATCTCGAAAGCGAGCCGGCACCGGACTTTGGCTTCTCTCCTGATGCTGAATTTCCAATTATCAACGGCGAAAAAGGCATTGCCAGCTTCAAAATCGTGCAAAAACCGGTTGCTGCAGCAGAAGCCCAACTGACTTTGAATGAATTTTCGGCGGGTATTCGACCCAATATGGTTCCGCAAGAAGCAAAAGCAACGATTACCGGCGACTTGCCTGAAAGCTTTGCGACCCAAGTCAGCGACTGGGCTGATCAGCAAGGCGTCAAACTCACCTTGACGCTGGGCAATCCTACAACGATTGAAATCGTGGGTAAAGGTGCCCATGCCCAGGAACCAAAAGATGGCAAGAATGCGGCCACTTATCTGGCAAGCTTGCTAGCTGATTTGCCTTTTGATCCGGCAGGCAAAGCCTATCTGACCATGATCGCCAAATATCTGCACTTAGATTCACGCGGCCACCACTTGGGTATCAATTACACGGACAAACTGATGGGTGAGTTAACCGCTAGCCCGGATATCTTCACGTTCACCCAGGATGGCGAACAAAGTGTGCTGGTCAATGTCCGTTACCCGCAAGGCACCGACGCTGATAAAATCCGTGATCAAATTGAAAGCGCGGTTGGTGCCGACCAATTCGACGTATCCTTGAGTGGCCATGCACAGGAACCGCATTACGTTCCTGGTGACGATCCGCTGGTTAAAACCCTATTTGCAAACTTTCACTGACCACACTGGTATTGCGGGACACGAACAAGTCATCGGTGGCGGCACCTATGGCCGAATTATCAAACGGGGTGTCGCTTTCGGCGCCCAGATGCCGGGACAGGAAAATGTCATGCATCAGGCGAATGAGTACATGCCGATTAAAGATATCATCACGGCTGTGGCCATTTATGCCGACGCCATCAGCCGCTTAGTCAAATAAGCTAAGTCTCTGTATTTTTAAAATGTAATCAGTATTCACATTACTGATAACAGTTCTTGGCAAATTTTAAAATTCATGCTCGTGCCTGTGCGCCAGAAGTCTGTCACCTGACTTCTGGCGCACTTGCGATTAATCCCAGAAAGGAAGCTTTCTTATGTTAACGCCTGATAGCTTAGATCCATGGTTAGATGATCCGCACCTGCGCGCAGCAGTGGCCACGCAAGCAACGGTAACCTCGACCAATACGGTTTTAAAACAAACGGTTCAAAACGGAGCAACGTTGCCGCAAATTCTAATTGCCGGTGAACAAACTGCCGGTGTCGGACGCCATGGCAAACCCTTTGCCAGTCCTGCCGATGCCGGTCTCTATCTGAGTTACGCCTTCCACCCGCAAATCAGCCGTGCCTTAATCACGCCAGCTGCAGGTGTCGCTTTGCAGCAAGCCATTGAAACCCAATTTGGTATTGTCACCGCGATCAAATGGGTCAACGACTTGCAAAAAAACGGCCAAAAGGTTGCCGGTATTTTGGCAGAAGCATTGCTCGAACAAAATGCTGTAGTGCTTGGCGTCGGCGTTGACATCTTCTCGACTCCGACAGCGCCGTTACCAACCGATCAGCCAATCACGACCCTTCTTGCTGAAAAGCCCGGTAGCGATCCGCGTCCGGAGCTTGCCGGCCGTTTCTTGACGAATCTCATGCGGTTGTTTGCAAATCCTGACACCATTATGCCGATTTATCGGAAAAAGGCTGCCTGGATCGGTCGGCAAATCACGGTTAGCGGTACACAAAACCCGCTGACCGGAATCATCAGCGGGTTCGATGATAATGGTGCCTTACTGTTAAAAACGGCCCAAGGAACAATGGTCGTTACAACTGGCACCATTCGCTTAGCCAATTAAGCCACACATCGTCTAGTTGGCAAGCAGTAACTTCGTCAAATCACTGAATTCATTCAGCTGATAAGTTGGCGTTATCTGCTCGCGATTAGGCTGAAAATGCGGATTGAACCAGATTGAATCAATCTTGCCGTTGATGCCGCCTTGAATGTCCGAGGTCAATGAATCACCCATAATCAGCGTCTCGCGCCGATTGAATCGGGGAATGCGTTTGGCAACATAATCAAAAAACGCCACGGTCGGCTTCGGGCTCCCGACACTATCGGAAACAAAGATGTCCTCAAAATAATCAATTAAACCGCTGGTTGCCAGACGCTCACGCTGGACCGGCTCAATGCCGTTACTGACGATAAACAGCCGATAGTCTTTTAAGGCATCCAGAGTTTCCGTCACCCGCGGCAGCAAAATTGCTTCCTGATCCAAAAAATGATGATACGTCCGTTCAGCTAAATGCGGATTAGCGTTCAAATGGTGATGGCGAAACAGCTTGGCAAATCGCACGTCAAACAGTTCCGGCCGCGTAATCCGGCCTGCTTCGTAATCACGCCACAGATCAGCATTGATTTTCAAATAACTCGCCTCAATCCGCGGCGTATATGGTAATTTAAGCCTGGCAAACATCTTAGCCAGGCTTTTTAGTTCCCCTGCTTTAAAATCCAACAAAGTGTCGTCTACATCAAACAAAATAACTCGATACATGTTTAACCCCTGTTCTCGCACGCTTATTTATATAGTTATCAGTCTTGCACAACACAACGCGGGTCGCAAGTGAAGCCGCTTGAAACTATGAATGGTGAGGGCAAACAGGTAAGTTGGCTTTGAAGTGCGTTGTCGCAAACAGAAACTGGCGCTTTCCACAAACGCATTCTCTGGCGCAGAAGTCTGCGTATAAGAACCTTGGTCGCAATGGTCAAAGACCGGTCTGTTTACCGATGCTCTCCGAAACGCGTTCACCGGCGCAGAAGTCTGTGTATAAGGACCTTGGTCGCGATGGCCTAAGCCCGGGCCATCACGCCCAAGGCCACTTATACTCCGACTTCTAACCGCGCCGGCTCACGCTCTGCCAACAGTATTAGAATCCGCTTTATTTTTACGGTATACTAAGGAATATTAGACCAAAATTTAAGGTGGGACAAGCACTTGAAAAAGTTCGTCGATCGGGTCAAGACGCTTGGAACTCGATTTCGCCGCTGGTTCACGGCATTCGTGACGCGGCGTCCTGATTCCAAAGCTGATTCCAAACATTTAACGGGTAAAACTGCCGTTGTTTTTTACGGTAATGTCACGCTTCAAAGCATCAAAAGTATTGTCTATTACTTATTAGGCGTTTTAGGCATTGCAGCTGTTTTTGGCCTCGGCTTATTTGGCGGTTATTTTGTGTCGATCATCGATGCAACGCCGATTCCGACCGAAGCAGCGATGAAGGCAACGCTATCTAACACCAGCCGTACTTCCAGTATGTATTTTGCACATAACGTCAAGCTGAGCGATGTCAAAAGCGATTTGTATTCGACAAAGGTCAGTCTTAGTGACATGTCGCCGTGGCTGACCAAGGCGATCATTGCCACTGAAGACGAAGACTTTTATCGTCATGACGGGGTGGTGCCTAAGGCGGTGATTCGGGCTTTCTTTTCCGACTTAACCGGCATGGGTAACCAAACTGGCGGCTCGACTTTAACGCAGCAGGTTGTCAAAATGATGTTTTTGAACTCAGAGACAACCTTCAAACGTAAAGCTGCGGAGATCATGTTGGCGCGGCGCCTAAACAACCACTTCAGCAAGAACGAAATCCTGGAAACTTATCTGAATGTTGCCACGCTGGGTCGGAACAACAAGGGGCAAAACATTGCCGGCGTCGAAGCGGCTGCGCAAGGACTTTTTGGCGTCTCTGCCAGTCAGGTGAACCTGCCGGAAGCCGCCTTTATTGCTGGCTTGCCGCAGAGTCCGTTTGTTTACACGCCGTATACTGCCAACGGTCAACTAAAAGCCAGCCTTAAATCCGGCATTAATCGGCAACAGACCGTGCTGTTTCGGATGTATCGAGCTGGCGTCATCAGTCACAAGCAGTATGTTGCAGCCAAGTCATTCGATCTAAAAGGCGCGTTCCTCAAGCCGGAAAATGCCGAACAGGATGACAATGAGTATGGGTATGTCTACAACATGGTGCTCAGTGAAGCTAAATCATTATTAGCTGAGAAATTAGCCCAAAATGATGGTCACTCTGCTGCCGACCTTGCCAAAGACAACGCCTTAAACAACGACTATTTGAGGCAAGCAGGCGATCTTTTCGCTTCCAAAAATTACCAAATCAAAAGTACCATCAACAAAGACGTGTACGATCGGATGCAATTTGTGATGCGCGCCACGCGAAATACATTCGGTCAAACCTACACCAGTACTCAGATCAATCCTAAAACCGGTGAAACCGAAACCGTCAAACATCCGGTTCAAAACGGCTCGGTTGTGTTGGACAACCAAACCGGTGCCGTTCTCGGATTTGTCGGCGGGGTCTCTGGTGAACTCAATCACATTTACACCTTACGTTCTCCCGGCTCCACGATTAAGCCGCTTTTGGTGTATGCACCAGCGATCGATCAAAAAGTCATCGGTTCGCAGACGGCTTTGGCTGACTTCAAAACCAACCTTGGCAACAATTACAGTGTGACCGATTACGGCGACCAGATTCAAAATCGGTTCATCCCTGCCACCGAAGCGCTTGCCCAATCCTACAACATTCCGGCAGTTAATCTGTATAAACACATCAAGCCGAACGTCAATGTCAAAAGCTACATGGAAAAAATGGGCATCAATACCCTCACTGACAATGATTACAGCCAGCTCGGTCTAGCCTTGGGCGGTACCGATTATGGCGTCGACGTCAAGGAACAAGCCAGCGCTTTTTCCACTTTTGCCAATCAAGGCGAACACGTACCAGCTTATGTCATCTCTGAAATCGTCGATCCTTCAGGCCATGCCGTCTACCGCCATCAGGTTAAAAAGACCAAGGTTTTCTCCAAAGGTACGAACTACATCATGAATCAAATGTTGAAAAACGTGGTTGAATCAGGGACTGCCGAGAGCCTGAACTATCAGCTGCGCTTCAATACGGACAACCTGATCGGGAAAACCGGTACCAGCAACGATTTCCGCGATATTTGGTTTATCGGTTCAACGCCGGGTGTCACCATTGCCAGTTGGATGGGCTATGACAACAGTAACGGCACCAACTACACGCTTGATGAAAACAGTTCAATGACCAACGAAGCTTATTGGTCGAAGTTGGCAAATGCGGTTTATCACACCATCCCTAAGCAATTTAAAGTTGATAAAAAATTAGCCCGACCAAGTACCGTCAAGTCCGTCACTGTCGATAAGCAAACCGGGCAACCGGCTGGCACCCTTACTTTTAACGGGCGCACTTATCACACAGGCGGATCAACTGTTACCAGCCTCTACAATGACTGGCAGCCAACTGCGAAAGCTGAATTTGGCATCGGCGGCAGCAAAGACAATTATCAGTTGTTCTATGACCATCTCAACGGTAAAAGCAATGGCTATGGTCAGGTTTCTGACGCTAATGGTCGCTCGACCGAAGCCAAAAAAGAGCATCAGGAAACACCGATCACGCCTGAAACCACGGCACCAGCCACAACTGAAAGCAGCCAAACGCCTAGCGTCACGGTGCCTTCCAGCCAGAAAAACCAGCAAGGAACCTCCGAAAACCAGCCAAGTGAACCGCAAACAACGGGAACTGGCGGGACAAACGGTGCAACTGGCACTGGCGGCGAAACAACCGGCACTGGCACGACAACGACTGGCGGTAACACAACTGGTGGCACAACGACCAATAATCAGCAAACCACACCTGCTACAACTGGCAGCGGTCAGTAAGTTCATGCGTCATCTTGAAGGCCAATCAATCCAGTAACGCAAAAATCGGTTCTAAAGACACACATCATCTGTCTTTAGAACCGATTTTTTATTGCTCACGAGGTGCCAAAGCTGATTTCGCTCAACACCTTTATTTGGTTGAGCCGCGTTTCAAAATATCGAAACCTAACATCACGGTTTTTTCTTCGATCTCTTCTTTGTTCATCATCTTTGTCAGCAACCGCATTGCCACAGCGCCAATGTCATAAAGCGGCTGATCAATTGATGTCAGTTGTGGCCGGGTCATTTCGGTTAGCTTGGTGTTGTTGCTGGTAATAATTTCAAAATCATCCGGCACCTTCACGCCCTTGTCCAGTGCGCCATCCAAAATGCCGACTGCCAGTTCATCATCGCCGGCAATGACAGCCGTTGCGCCGACTTTCTGCAGCTTACCAAACAATGCCAACCCCGCTTGATAACTTGGCTCATTTTCAAAGATCAGGCTTTCGTCATAGGCAACGCCGGCTTTTTCAAGTGCTTGTTTATAGCCCTTCAGGCGGAACTGACCGTTAATCGGATGGGTGAGCGAGCCGGTCGCCAATGCCACCCGCTTATTACCGCTCTCCAGTAATTGGTGCGTCGCTTCTTCAACCGCAGCCACGTAGTCAATGTTGACACTGCCAACCTGTTCATCCGGATCAATCGAGCCTGCCAGTACAACCGGCGTTTTGCTTCGGGAAAATTCCGCGCGAATCGAATCGGTCAGTTCATGACCCATGAAAATCAACCCGTCAACCTGCTTGGCCAACAAAGTGTTAAGTACGGAAACTTCCTTTTGGTTATTTTCATCCGAGTTCGCCAAAATAATGTTGTATTTGTACATGGTCGCAACATCATCAATCCCACGGGCCAAGCTTGAGAAGAACATGTTGGTAACGTCGGGAATGATAACGCCGACGGTTGTCGTTTTCTTGCTTGCCAGGCCACGGGCTACCGCATTCGGCCGGTAGTCGAGGCGTTCGATAACCTCTAAAACCTTCTTGCGGGTAGCCGGCTTCACATTCGGGTTACCATTAACCACTCGGGACACCGTCGCCATCGATACATTTGCCTCGCGGGCAACATCATAAATTGTTATTGTTTGTTTTTCCACTTTATTTTCTCCTTAGTCGTGAGTATGAAAATCACGAAACATCTATTTACATTCCAAAATAGCAGAATGAGAAAGGCAATGCAAGCGTTTTACTGAATTTTCCATGAAATTTTCACAAACGGGCTTTTCAGAAAGTGTCCCTCATGGCTCGTGATATACTGGTAAAGAAAGTTGCATTTGGCATCGCGACTAGCACCTTATCTTGCAAGTCATTTTCGATGCCTGAGCACTTGGCACGTTAATATCACGGTGCAGCACAAATATGGTAAAAGATTCGTTTTGCATGATATTTTGTGCTGTGCCCTTTTGAGGAGGACCACGATGAACGAGCATTTAGCAGCATTACAAACCTGGGTTGGCGAAGAAGGCCTCGACCTTGCTTATATCAGTGACCCGGTCAATATCAACTATTACACGGGTTTCTTCCAGGATCCCGAAGAACGGATCACCGCCTTAATCGTCACCCCGGACAAGGATCCGTTCCTGTTCACCCCGCAACTAACCATTGAGGAAGTTAAAAAAGCTGGCTGGCCTTATCAGGTATTTGGCTATCTTGATCACGAAGATCCGTTTGCCGTCATGGCAACCCATATCAAGGACGTGAACCCTAATCCGACCAAGTGGGCTATTGAAAAAGATAACCTCGCAGTCTTCAAATTTGAAGCCCTCATGAAGCAGTTTCCTGATGCGACTTTTCCGATCGATGCTTCCCGTTTCATTGAAAAGCAACGGTTAATCAAAACACCTGCCGAAATTAAACAAATGGAAATTGCCGGGGCTCAGGCTGACCGCGCGTTCCAAGCAGGTTTTAAGGCGATCAAGGCAGGTGCCACTGAACAGGAAGTTGCGGCTGAAATTGACTATGCGATGATGAAGGAAGGCGTCATGCACATGAGTTTTGGCACCATCGTCCAAGCTGGCGTAGATGCGGCCAATCCGCATGGCGAACCGATGGGAACAAAGCTCGCTCCAAATGAACTGGTCTTGTTTGATCTTGGTACGGACAACCATGGTTACATGTCTGACGCCACGCGCACCGTCGCTTTTGGTCAGGTCACCGGTAAGCCGCGTGAAATTTTTGATATTTGTCTAGAAGCGAACCTGACTGCTATGGATGCCGTTAAGCCGGGATTAAAAGCATCCGACCTCGACAAGATTGCCCGCGACATTATTACCAAAGCGGGTTACGGCGAATATTTTAATCACCGTTTGGGACACGGAATCGGCATGTCCACCCATGAATTCCCATCCATCATGGAAGGCAACGATATGATTCTACAGCCAGGCATGTGCTTCTCGATCGAACCTGGTATTTACGTTCCTGGTGTCGCTGGTGTTCGGATTGAAGACTGTGTCCACGTCACGGAAACCGGCTGCGGACCTTTTACCCACACATCAAAAGAATTCACTGTCATCAATGGCTGATGACGCCGAGTTACTCGTCGGAAAAAGATGAACAGGGCGTTAATATCAAAAATGGTCCCAAAGAGGTAGACGCTGTCTCCTCGGGACCATTTTTATGTTGTTGACTGCTGCTGTTTTTGCCTCTACCACCGAAATTGTCTAGTCTGCTTCCGACTGTTCATATAAAATGCCAGCCTTGCGCAGTGCTTCTTTAATTTTGGCGATATTCCGTTCATTTCTAACGCTAATCGTGTGTAAATGAATGCCACCGGTTAACTCGGACAAGTGGCGGCCTTGATAACGCGCTAGACGACTCAAAAACAGCTTCATATCGGCAACGGTGCGAATATTCAGCTGACCGCGTAACTGACCATATAACGGATGCTCGACCAAAACATCTTCAATCCAGCCACCGTTGTCGAGGATCAGCTGCAGCTCCTGTACCGTTTGCTCCGGCGTATGTTTGCAAGGAATCAAAAACTCATGAGCCGCTGGATGTGACAACGTATAACCACGCGGCGTTGCAATGATCGGTTCGCCTTGGGCCCGCAAAAGCGCAATATCGCCAACAATGGTCTGCCGACTGACAGTAAACCGCCGCGCAAAACTCGACGCACTGAGCGGCTCGGCCGCAGTACTTAAAGTGGCTTTGATGTGTGCCTGACGTTCGCTATTTAGCATATGATCCTCCTTCGTTCACGATCAAGATAAGTCTTTCCACAGCTAAGACCAGCTGTGATGCTAAAAGCGACAAACGAAAGGTGCTCACGTCGGGGTGTCTTTCGTTTGTCGCCATTTTTAATATTCAAAATCTTGTAGTTACTAGTGCTGATTAATCGGTGGCTTCAGATTCAGAACTTGCCGGTTTGGCCTCAGATGCGGCGGCTCCACTAACTGGCTTTGGTTCGGTCGGTTCCGGCACTTCATCGGTGCGGGTTTCACTGCCTTCATCGTCATCCTTGGCTTGGGCAAACGCACTCTTACCGTCCAGCACAATGTCATCAAAATCAGCTGAAGTATCCGTATCCGCTGCAGTATTCAATTGGTCGCGCAATTGCTCGGTCGCAGCATCATAATTAGCCAACGCTTCTGACCCATCGGCATCATTCCCACGCGCCTTCAAGTCATCGACAAAATCCGTCGCGCTTTGCTTCCAGTCAGCACTAGCCTCTTTGGCGTAATCAATAGTAATCAACCGCACGATCGGCTAAATTCGCGGAAGCATGCTTAACCCGTCGCTTTAACTCGTCACTGGTTTGCGGAGTCAATAAATAAGTCGTTGCTAAGGCACTGGCAGCTCCGAATACAAATCCAAGCAAAAAATGTCCTTTTTTAGCCATGATGATTCCCCCTGCTATTCATTATGATGTTTCTTTTTGGTCAACATTGAAAATGCTTTGGCACCCATACGTGTCGCAACCGTCGCCTTGGCCCCGTTCTTAGCACCATGGGCAACGCGTTCGGTCAAATTGCGCGTTGACTGATTCAAATCAGAAACGCTTTCACCAAGCTCACCAATTGCGGTAAAGACAGGATCAATCGCCGCCACCTTGCCATTTACATCTTCAAGAAGGGTATTGCTCTTCGCAAGAAGGCCTTCGACTTCCTTCGTCAAAATGCCAAGCTCCCCGTTGACCGTGTTCAACGTCTTATTCGTCTCGGCAACCGTTTCCTTAATTTCCTTGGTCACACCCGAAACCCGAATCGCAATGACGGCAATCGCCAAAGCAATAATCAAAAAAGCAACCGCAGCAATGATCCAAGCAATCTCTCCACCTGACATGCAACACCCTCCATTTCAAACCAGTTGATTACACCAATCATAACATCGAGGGGAGAGTGGTGCAAAAGATTTAAGAGCGTGAGCAGGCCCGGTTAGAAACCGGAGCATAAGTGGCCTCGAACCTAAATGGCTGGGCTTTGGCCATTTAGGTTCGAGGTCCTTATGTGTAGGTTTCTGGGCCTGTGAGCGCGTTTCGGAACCGGATTGCCTTCCAATTCTTATCCCCTTTGCCATTGTGCCCAAGGTCCTTACACGCAGATTTCTGCGCCGGGGATCGCGTTTCGGAACCGGATTGCCCACAAAATCTATCTTTCTCCCCAATACCTGGGCTTGGGCCATTTTAGGTCTGAGACCTTTCACGCCGACCTCTACCCCAGTAACCGTATTCGAAATCGAACTACCTCACCACCCTTACCCCCTGCCACACAATCGCACCCACCCCTTCTCCCACCAAAAGTTAAAACTTATCCGCATCATGACAAATCTCCAGCAGATCCGCCCCGGTTCTGGTAAAATAAAGCCAACACCAAGAGGAGGTCGTCACGTGACAGGCATGATGTTCACGGCAACGACCGTAACTGAACAACCCAATGTGTGGTTACGGTATTTTAAAACCATCAACTGGGATAAAATTGCCGGAACCCTGATTGATAAGGTTCTGTCGTTGCTATTCTTTTCGATTTTATTTCTTGCACTTTATCGTTTAGGTCAGTTCGCCATCAATCGGGCTTTTAAAAGCTATCAGCGTCGCGCGCATTTATCAGGCACGCGCGTCAAAACCATCCACACCCTTTCGCGAAATCTATTTTTCTATTTTGTGCTCTTCTTCTATTTTTACGCGATCCTATCAACGTTGGGCGTTCCGGTGGGGACACTGCTTGCTGGTGCGGGCGTGGCCGGCTTGGCAATCGGCTTTGGTGCTCAAGGCTTCGTCAATGACGTTGTGACTGGTTTCTTTATTCTACTGGAGGCGCAGTTTGACGTTGGTGATGTTGTCCAATTAGGCAAGATTTCCGGAACAGTCACTAGCCTTGGCTTACGCACCACGGTGGTTAAGAGTTATGACGGTACGGTTAACTTCATCCCTAATCGCAACATTACAATCGTCAGCAACCTTTCCCGCAGCAACATGCAGGTACTCATTAAGTTGCCACTTGAGCCGACTGCTGATCTCGATTTGGTCCGCAAAACTATTGAACGCGTCAATCACGACTTAGTTCCAAAGTTCACGACCATCACTGAGGGTCCGGATATTCTGGGTCTGACAGAGGAAAAAAATGGCACGTTTACCTACCAAGTTCTTTTTTACGCTGAAAACGGTGAGCAGCTCAGTTTACAGCGAACATTTCTCGCTGCTTACATTGCTGCATTAAACTCCGCCGGCATTCATGTGATCACGCCGCCGATCAATTTACAGTCTGGCTCATAAAGAGTTTGGCGTTTTACCAATATTCACACCAAAATCCATTTATAAGGAGATGCTATGCTCAACTTCATCAAAGGTGCCATCATCGGCATTGCACTTGTCATTTCCGGTCTTTCCGGCAGTATTTTTGCCGTCGTCGTCGGGTTGTATGACCGCCTCTTACAAGCAGTGAATCACTTCCGCGCCAATCCCAAGAAAAATTTGCGTTTCTTGGCACCGATTGGCTTAGGAGCTGTCGTTGGTATCTTGGTTTCCACTAAAGCCGTCCTAGTCGTCACCACGCATTGGCCGCTACCTAGTTATGGTTTCTTTATCGGGTTAGTACTTGGCATCGGCCCGTTTATTTATCGCAAATTGGTGCTCAAACCCTTCACTTGGTGGTACCTCTTACTAGTGGCTGCAGGATTTGCGGGTATTTACGGACTAGCCAAGATTGGCGGGACCCAGCCGGAGAACCTCATTGCCATTCAGCGCCTGAGCAGTGTTAGTGACGCCGGTGTGATGGCTTTTGCCGGCATCTTTGCGGTATCGTTAATGGCCATCCCTGGTATTTCCGGCTCCGTCATGCTGATGGTTATTGATCAGTACGGAACCGTCTATAATGCTGTCAGCCAGCTAGGTGATGCGGCCCGAGCATTTGCTTCCGGCAACTGGTCGGCTTTTAACGCGGCGATGGGCTCAGTGGCGCTGCTGCTGCCTTTCATGCTTGGCGCCATTGTCGGTCTGATTGCGGTGGCCAAATTGATGGCGTATTTGCTCGAACATTTTGAAACCCAGGTTTATTATGCTGTATGCGGTATTGTTGCCGCAGCAGTGGTCATTCTGCTCGAAACTGGCATCGCGCCTTATTGGCCGGCTACTGGCATGGTTATTCCGGCACTTTTGGTTGTGGTTAGCCTCATCATCGGCGTTTTAGCGACCATTTTCCTAGATAAACCGGAATCCAACGCAGACGCTAACTAATGTGGCCAACAAAAAACCAGCATACAGGTTTGTCCGTATGCCGGTTTTTAAGGGGTTAAGATTCTTTTTCAACGACTGACGCTAAAGGTTCCAACTGGAAATGCTTGTCGATATTGTGACCAATATTGTTGATGCCTTTCATCACCTCACGCCGGGTCACGATACCAGTGAAGTATCCATCCTGAACGACCGGAATGAACGGGTTGTCGACAAGCAAATGTAAAACGTTCTCCAAGTCATAGGGGTCACTAATTGTCGCCACATCAGTCTCCATGACATCTTTGACGGTCATGGTATCTAGTGACTGAAAACTGATATGGTCCAGACCCAGCATCGTTTCGGTAATCATCGGCAGTGAAATGAGCCCTTTAAACTTCGAGTCGTGATCCAAAACCGGAATTTTCGCATAGCGCACCTTGGTAAGAACAAGAAACGCATGACTTAATGGGTTATCTTCGGAGACCGTTGCAACCATATCTGCAGAAATCATAAAGTGATGACGATTTTCAATCAGCATATTGGCAATGGCTTGATTTAACATTTGGGTAGCTCCTTTTTAACATTCTTGGTTTAAGCACATCGAGCAAAAAGTTAGATTAGTTAACTTTATTGGTTCAGTTTACCGCTTATCCATGCCGGTGCCATCCGTCAAAAGGCGGAAACACCATATGGTTATTTTACCATGAATGACATCAAGGAATTTCTATCGCCGTTATTCATAAGAAATACGACAACTTTTTAGTGAGCGTGAGCCAGCCCGCTTAGAAGCCGGAGTGTAAGTGGCCTCGGGCGTAATGGCCGGGCTTTGGCCATTGCGATCGAGGTCCTTACACGCAGGCTTCTGGGCTGGCGAACGCGTTATGGGTGAGCGTGAGCAGGAGCGCTTAGAAATCGGAGTGTAAGTGGCCTTGGGCGTGATGGCGCTCTTTGCCATTGCGACCGAGGTCCTTACACGCAGATTTCTGCGACTGCGAACGCGTTATGGTGGAGCGTGAGCAGGAGCGCTTAGAGCCGGAAGAACACATTATCGAAGCAACAAAGCAAATCAAAGTAAGCACCATGCACATGCTAGCAATGAACGAATCATTTGGAGGGGTAAAAATGACATATGATCTAGGCGTGCGTTTGGCCGCCGAATTTATTGGCACTGCCATTATGGTTTTGTTAGGAAATGGTTCCGTTGCCAACGTCGACTTGAAGGGTACCAAGGGAAATGGCTCAGACTGGCTGCTGATTGCGGTCGGCTACGGCGCCGGGGTCATGATTCCCGCCATGATGTTTGGCGCCATTTCCGGTAACCACATTAATCCCGCATTTACATTAGGTTTAGCTGCTTCTGGCATGTTCCCGTGGTCAGAAGTGTTACCGTATATTGTGGTCCAGATGGCCGGGGCCATGGTCGGACAGCTGTTTGTCGTTGCAGCTTACAAACCGCATTATGATCTCACGACCAATACCCAACACATTCTTGGGACATTTAGTACGATCAGTGCGACGAAGAGCAAACTAAACGGTTTCGTCAACGAATTTATCGGTTCGTATATTCTTTTCATCGGCGCCCTTGGTATTACCAAAGCACCGTTCTTCCAAGACAATCTTGGAACGGCACACATGGGCTTAGGCTTCCTTGTGGCGACATTAGTGGCATCACTGGGTGGCCCAACCGGACCGGCGTTAAACCCGGCCCGTGACCTCGGCCCGCGAATTCTGCACGCGCTTTTGCCATTAAAACACAAAGGCAGTTCCGACTGGGGATACGCCTGGGTGCCTGTAATCGCGCCAATCGTTGCAGCCATTCTCGCGGTCTTCACCTACAAACAGCTCTTCATGTAACAACGGTTTGATTCTCATAAAAAATCGGCTCTAGCAATTGCCGCTAGAACCGATTTTTAATTATCTCAAATATGCCGATCATGCCTGCAAAAAGTCGCGGCTTAATGGCGCAACGATGCTGCCGTCCCGCTTCAAAAAGTCAACGTGCACTTTGTCCTCTGTCCAGGAAACTGTGGCGTAAGTACTGCCTAAATTGGCGAACTGACCGCGGGGCTGACTAATCGAGCCCGGATTCAAAATCACCATACCGGCGCGCTCTTCCACGCCAAGTTGATGGGTATGCCCGAAAATAACCAGCTGAGCGTGGGCAGCTTCGCCGGCAGCCATGAGCTTATCCAACCCAAAGTTCACGCCAAATCGATGGCCATGCGTCATAAAAATCGTGATGCCTTTCACCGTCGTTGTCACACTCATGGGGAAATTAGGATCAAAGTCCATGTTCCCTTCAACCGCATGATACGTTTGAAAAAGCGAATCATCCGCTGGCAACTCCGAATCGCCAGCATAGAAATAACCATCCAGATCCGGCTGCTGTTTCAAAATTGTCTCGAGAATCGCACGATCGCCGTGCGTATCGCTTACTGCCAGAATTTTCATATCTTTTCCTCCAACCATGCCTGCCAAACCTTTTCCAGTGACCGCATGGCATTACCGCGATGACTAATCTGATTTTTTTCTTCGGCAGTCAGCTCTGCCAGTGTTTTACCTAGTGACGGCACCAAGAAAAATGGATCGTAGCCAAAGCCGTCAGTTCCGCGCGGGATGGCCGTGATTTGTCCAGAAAGATCACCATGAACCACCAGATCGGCTTCCGGATGATCCGGTTTTGCCAGCACCAAGGTTGTATGGAACGTGGCGGTTCGCGCATCGTCAGGAACATCGGCTAAATTCGCCAAAAGTTTGGCATTATTCGCCGCATCGTTATGCCCATCGCCGGCATAACGGGCTGAACGAATGCCCGGTTGACCATCCAGCGCATCAACCATTAAACCCGAATCATCGGCAACCACCGGTAGCTGGAGATCTTTTGCGTACTGGTCGGCTTTTTGCCGCGCATTTTCTTCAAAAGTCGTGCCAGTCTCGTCGACAGTCGGGACGCTGGGAAAATCAGCCAGGCTTTTAACCGTGTAGCCAGCAGGCTCAAACATCGCCTTAAATTCTTTTACTTTACCGGGATTTTTGCTGGCTACCACGATGGTTTTACCAGTTGGCATATCTGCCGCGTCAACAAAGTGGGTCGGCTCTGATTCAATATTAACATGCTGGGCGTGCATGGGAGCCTTCAATTCAAGCCATGCTTCACCTAACTCATCAAACATGGAAGGGGCGCCTGTCGTATAATAATCGTGCGTGGGCGTTTCATGGCTGTCATTGGCCAAATCAAAATAATCAAGCAGCATCGAAACATCATTAACGGTTTCTGCGCCTGAGTCAATTAAGGTGACGCCGCTACCCATCACGTTTTGAATAATCGGCCGTAAAATCGGGTAATGCGTGCACCCGAGCACCAACGTATCAATGTCCGTGTGCAAAAGCGGCTGCAAAGTATCCGCCACCACCCGCTTGGCGATTGGCGAATGCGCCTCGTTACTTTCGACCAATGACACGAACTTGGGTGCCGCTAAACTGGTTAGGCGAATGTCAGGCGCCTTCATCCGCAAAGCCTGGGTATACGCACCACTTTTAACCGTTCCTTCTGTCGCGATAATGCCGATATGGCCGGTGCGCGTTGCTTTTAAAGCCGCACGACTGCCTGGCTTGATGACCCCGATCACCGGGATCGATAGCTTGGCTTTAATCAAAGGCAAAGCTGCTGCTGTCGCCGTATTGCACGCAATGACCAGCATCTTGATGTGCTTGGTGAGCAGGAAATTGACCATCTGCCAAGTAAATGCCTGAACCTGTTCGGCGGGTCGCGGTCCATATGGCAGACGCGCTTGGTCACCTAAATAAACCGTATTTTCGGCCGGTAACTGATGCAAGGCTTCTTTCACAACGGTCAAGCCGCCGACACCTGAGTCAATAAATCCGATTGGTTGCTTGTTCATCATGATGAATCTCCTTTTGAAACTTCAATTCAAGGTATCGCCGTTGGTTAACATCGATTACCACGCTAGCCTGTTAATAAATCGCAAAAATCTAGCGTGACCCCCCGACTGAAAACACGTGACGGCCCCTGATACTTATCTGTCGCGATAAAACTCTGAAACTTCATTGTGAGTTTAAATCTTAAAAAAAGCAAGCGTTCAGAAAAGCATGTTTTTAAACCCGTTTTTCGGCTATACTAGACGAATAGAAACAGGAGGCACAACATGGCAAAATCTGATTATACCACCCTGCTGAACCTTCCCGGCTCGGTCTCATTCTTTGCGGTAACGGCAATGCGCGATCTAATGTTGCCGAACATGCTGGGTGAAGAACAGCACCATATTCTCTATTGGTCAGGGCGTGATTTGGCAACCAAATTACCAGTCGATGAAACCGCCTTACCGCAACTCTTTACCCAGGTTGGTTTCGGTACATTAACGCCGCTCAAACAAATGCGCCAGGAGCGCCAATATTTGCTGGCTGGAGACGTCGTGGCAACCCGTATTCGTACATACGATGACCCAGACTTTCAACTTGAAGCCGGGTTTTTAGCCCAATCATTGCAACAGGTCTTGGGCTTTGCCGTTGAAGGCGGCAGTGCGATTCAACGGCGTGACCAAAACGTTGTCCTAACCGTTGTCATGGACAATCAAGATTCGCAACCTACTGCCGATCATCTCATTGATCTGGCGCCCGACGATCAATAGCCTTCATGCAGGTGGGCCATTGGCTTGTCGGTAAGCCCAAACAGCTTGAAATAAATGCAATCACGCAAAAGCGACCCCGAAGACGCCATTTGTCTTCGGGGTCGCTTTTCGTCAGACGCAAGCATTAACTACCGCTATTTTCAGAGCTTCAGTCTAAGCCATTAGCAGACCGCTGCTGCCAACTCTTCGTATAAAACTGGTCGTTAAGTTTGTAATGAATTCTTGCTGCCTTATTCGTTTTAAGGAACGGACGGACAGTTTGGTCCATTTTAAGCCAACCGCGCCAACCAATATGAATCGTATCTTCCATGAAGTATGGTTGGCCACCATCCTGGCTTAAATCCAAAACGTGGTTGAAGCCTTGCGTTTTCAGCTGGTATTTCAACTTTGTCACGGTATTTTGAATCATGCCAAGATCCAGGCCGGTATAGGCTGCCCACTTGGCATTGATTGGCGGAATGACAAACAAAACTTCCATATGCTTCTTCGCAAATGTATTCAATACCAGTTGCAGATCTGAATACTCTGGCGATTTCACATAACTCCAGTGTGCCTGTGACCCCTCCAGCTTAGGCAAATTCTTTTTGACTCTTTTCGAATAAAAGTCATTCTTAAGTCCAAAAGGATTGTTCGTTGTTTCCTTCATGCCTATCTGTGTCGCCACGCCGTCTAAGTCATCAGCATCATACTTTGCAGGCAGCTGTTTAGCCGCTTTGTCCAACTTCGGCTGATTATTATTTAAAAACAACTGCGAGAACAAAGCATCCTGATGATCAGCCATCGGACTTTTAACTTGCTTCAAATACCAATACTGGGCATCCGACAGCTTCTGTCCGGCAGCGATATTTTTTAGCGCGCCATTGGACATCCGATCCGAATTCGTCGATGGAAACTGTAACAATCGGCGCGCTGCATAGCGATCCGCTTCTGAATTCGGATTAGCATGCAACAAGAAAGTCGTCAGTTGCGCCGGAGAAAAGAAGAAGTCAAACTGTGCCTTGCGCACACCGCCAGGAACAAACCATTGCGGCGACAGCACCATCACAGCCTTTTTCCCATTCACATGCGTCAACGCGTTGACCGACAGGAAATGTGTCAGCGATTGGGTGCCGGCCATCCCCATCAAAAACGGACGATAGCTGCGATGATACTTTTGCGCCAATACGGAAGGGTGCAAAGCATCCATCCGCGACAATTCGGATGACCCAATGAACGGGACATAGTTCTCGGCCATGGCTTCATTTTTAATATTTTCGCCTTTAAGCACGTTGGCCGACATTGAACTGGCTGCCTGCCTGATCGTCGCTTGGCTGCTGCGGCCAAACTTAAATGGCACGAGCATCAAGGCGGCGACCAGGATCACAGCGATCAGCAGCGGGCCAAGTCCGCGCCAAAGGATCTTCCCGATCGGTTTTTTCATTGTGCTTGTTCGACCTTTGCAATGATTTTATTAGGAGTATCCCACTCCTTACGATCAAATTCGGATACCGGTGCGTTCACACCATACTGGCTTTGCAGTTCCAACAGCAGCTGTACGGTTCCCATTGAATCCAACAGCCCGGTTTCAAACAAGTTCATATCCAAATCCTTTTTCACATCGTCAGAACCGGTTAAATCAGCCAAAATATCCAAAACACCATTTTTAATTGATTCGTCTGCCATTATCAACTACCTCTTTCTTTTCAACTCCAGTCGGTCATTGAACGACCGGCCATTTACCACAACATTTTTAATGGAACCACAGTGTGTCCAAGAACCCGGAAAAAATCAAGAACGAAAGGCAGACTGCATTTGCTGTCATGAAAATAGCAAAGTAATGCGTTGCCTTATTGTGCGGGAAGAAGTCTTTGTGCTTCTTCTTAAAGCGCAGCCAAGCATCGGTCAAATTGATGAGCATAGCGTGGAATAACCCGTAAACGATGTAATACCAGTGTTCACCATGCCAAATACCCATGATCAGGAATAACACCAGATAACCGACAAACGCCGTCGAAACGCGTGACTTCAGCCACTTATGTTTCATCACGAAGAACACGAACCGCATGTAAATGTAGTCACGGAACCAGAAGCTCAGACTCATATGCCAACGATTCCAGAAGTCCTTAATGTTATAAGACATCCACGGCTTGTTGAAGTTCATTGGCGTCTCGATGCCCATCAAATACGAAATGGCCACCGCAAACAAACTGTAACCGGCAAAGTCGAAGAACAAATATCCGGAATAAGCGTACATGACGCCGACAATCGGCCAACTGAGTCCCAAGAATGCCCCACCGCGGCTTGCCATCGCCATATGCTCGACGGAAGGCAGCCACAAAGTCCCAAAAATATAGCCAAGAATGAACTTATAAAGGAACCCGAGCATCAAGTAATGCATCGCTTTTGTGACGAGCTGGGCATAATGTTCAGGATCAGGGACCCGATCATAATCTTTAACGAAGCGGCGATAACGGTCAATCGGGCCGCTTGAGATCGTTGGGAAGAACAATAGAAATTGGACAAACTTCCACATATTCAGGTCTTTGATCGAGCCATCCCGGATTTCCATGATCGTTCCGACGACACGGAAGGTCAGATAACTAATTCCCAGAAAACCCAGAATCGAGCCGTGATGTTGGAACAACGGGGTAAACTTGACAACCGCTAGCTGGGCAATGCCTAACGCAACACTGAGATAAAACACAGCCGTCGAGTTTTTCGACCCTTCTCGCGTGCGATACTTGAAGTAGGCATATACCAGCAACAGGTTGAAGACAACATATCCCAACAGTGCCTTACCCTGTGGCCACTTGTCAGCGTCAAAAATCAGAACCAGGAACACTAGTGAAAAGATACTTTCATACCAATGCATCCTGAAGCCCTTAAACATCCCGATGATGACCGGCAGCAAGGCGATGATCAAATAGAGAAAATACTGTGGATTTTCATAAGGTTGTAAATTCAGCATTAATGATTTACCTCTGCAATCAGTGCTTTGCGATCAACCTTGCCATTCGCTGTCAATGGTAATTGATCCCGATAGATAATGCGTTGCGGAATCATATATTCCATCACCATCTTGCCCAGTTCGGCTTTGACCGCCTGCGTTAACTTCATATCACTATCGAAGTCGTTAGGCTTGGCAACCGCAAAGGCGATTAATTGTGCTACTTTATGATCCTTATCGTAGCGCGGCACCGTTGACGCCTGTTTGATATACGAAACCTGATTCAGGTTATGGTCAACATCTTCCAGCTCAATGCGGTAACCGTGCAGTTTGACTTGAAAATCGGTACGACCACGATAAAAGATCATGCCATCTGCCGTCATTGTTGCTAAGTCACCGGACCGATAACCCCGCTTACTGCCAACTTTAAAGAAAGCTTTTGCGGTTTTATCCGGATTATTGAGATAACCCTTAGAAACACTTGGTCCGACAATCATTAACTCGCCTTCCGTATCAGGCGGCACTTGATTGCCTTGCTCATCAACAATGAAAATATCGGTGTCAGGTTTGGCATACCCAATTGGCAACCGCGGATATTGATCGACAATTTCTTGCGTGATCGCCATACCGGTCACGGCAACCGTTGCTTCTGTCGGACCATAAGTGTTATAGACCGTTGCTTTGGGAAAGCGGGTAATCAGCTCCTGTGCGGTTTTATTGACAAGTTCCTCACCACAGAATAGAAAATGCGTCAGGTTCGGATAATTTTCCTGTTTAAAGTTCGGATCTAGCAAGGCAATTTCGACAAATGACGGGGTTGAAACCCATTCATTCAGACCGAGTTTTGGCAGCGTTGCAAATAAGTCTTTGAAGTTGTCAGTCACTTCTTTTGGCAAAGCTTTTAACGTGCCGCCGAGTACCAACGTTGGATATAGATCCATGACACTTAAGTCAAACGAATACGGCGGTTGGGACATCGAAACGACGCCTTCCTGGAGGCCAAAATCGGAGATATTCCAATTAACATAGCTCAACAGATTTTCGTGGCTGATCTGAACGCCTTTTGGTTTGCCGGTTGTGCCGCTCGTGAAAATGATGTAGTAGTTATCGTCTCCGGCGACGGCATGTTGCAAGGAGCGAATCGGTTCATGCGTCTTTTCGGCGTCATGTAGTTCCGGCGCCTTAATAATCTGGACGTCTGGCACCGTAATCGGCAGCGGAGCGACTTCAATGACGGCCGGTGCATGGGCAACATCCTGGACCTGCGTGATCCGTTCATTCGGACTGTGCGTATCGATCGGAATGTAGGCATGCCCTGATTTTGAAAGCCCAAGGAAAACCTCGACCATATCAAAGGTTTGTCCGCCATACACAATGATCGGCTGACCATCTGGCAAGGTTTCCGCAAAGAAACCGGCCAAGCGATCACTGCCGTCTTTTAACTGCGCGTATGTGTACTGTTTACCTTCATAATCATAAGCCACGCGCGTTGGATGCTCTGCGGCGACCCGATCAATCGCTGTGATGACATTATCGATCATCTCGGTTTTCCCCCTTTTTAGAACTCGTTATAGATGAATTTACTGTTATTGATGCCACTGTATCCGTATAGATAAACCAGAACCAGCAGAATCACGAAATACGTGACGGTCCAAAAGATGAACCGAAATGTGGGATTCTCCCACACCGCTTTTAATTTTGCGAACATCTTGTCACCCCACGTTCTTAATTACACGTCTATTATAGTTTTACAGAAAACGCCTCGCCAACGAAAAGCGTAACAATCACCTAACAGTTTCGTAATGTGAACCAGACAACTATCTGCCGGGCTTCAACCCAAACAATTGTTTAACATCTCAAAGTTCCTGTTATACCAACGTCGGACGCGTTTATGCGTGTTCAATACAGGTCGTTTCCCAGGCTAAACCACCACGATGAAATAACCCTAATATAGCGATTACATCTGAAAAATCCCACTGATTTTCCTCGGTTTGGATTAAGATTCGTCTTTTTATCATGTTTTTTATATCCACAGTGAACGGTATTTGCTTTAACCCCCAATTTTTGAGTCTCACCAATCTGGTTATGAAAAAGAAAAGACGCGTAACTTTCGCACAAACCTGCTTGTGTGCTAAAAAGTTACGCGTCTTATTTGACACTTCTAAAAAAGGCCACAGCCTTATTCAGACTGCAGCCTCCGACCAGAATGTTGGTCCTTTTGCTTCAATTAAGCGGTGTACTTGTTCAGTGTTGCATCGAGCTGATCTTTGGTTTGATAGCCAACCAGCTTCTCGACAACCTTGCCATCTTTCTTGATAACAAGCGTTGGGATCGCCATAATGCCAAAGGACTTTGGCGTCTCCGGGTTAGCGTCGACATCCATCTTGACGAACTTAACGTCATCGCGGCTTTCGGCTAACTTTTCGATCACTGGGCTCTGCATACGACAAGGGCCGCACCATGTCGCCCAAAAATCGGTTAGGGTGACGCCAGTGTCGGTCTCCGTCTTGTAGTTTGAATCTGTGACTGCTTGAACCATGAACGGATTCCTCCTCTTACTTTTTATAACTAAATCATAGCACATTCACTGGTAAAATACTACCAGCTACTTGAAATTAACAATCGTTGCCCCGGATCCACCAGCATTCTGCGGGGCAAACCCAAAGCTTTTCACTTGCCGATGACGCTTCAGATATTGGTTCACACCATTGCGAATCGCGCCGGTGCCCAAACCATGAATGATCGTCACCGACGGATAGCCCGCCAACAATGCTGCATCAATATATTGATCCAAATCGGCCATTGCCTGCTCATAGCGCTCGCCACGCAAATCCAGCGTGGTAGACGGGCCGCTCATGCCACCGCCACTAACTTTGACCACTGGCCGCTGGACGGAGGCCTGTTTGGTTGGTTTGACTTTTTCCAGTTCTGACGTCGGCACCTTCATTTTCAAAATGCCCATCTGAACCTGCCAATGATCCTTGTCGAACTGTTCCAATAAAGTGCCAGTCTGGTCATAACTGGCGACCTTCACCTCATCGCCGACATGCAAGGCCTGCTTTTCCCGTTCACGCCGAAGCACCCGATTTTTTTGCAGTGGCTCGTCTTGATGCAGATGCTTCAGGGCGGTTTTGGCCGCAATCAATTGATTTTCTTTGACGGATCCCGGATTGGTCAGTTGCATTTGCCGCAGCTGCTTAATAATTTTATCCGCTTTTGCCTGCGCCTTGTCAACCATGGCATTGGCTTTTTCCTTCGCCTGTTGCAACTGAGCGTCCCGTTCAGTGGTGAATGTCTTATACGCATCAGCCAATTCGTCGTGAAGCGCTTGGGCATCTGCCAATTGCCGTTGCGCAGCTGCCCGGGTATTTTCTGCTGCCTTACGTTGTCTTTCCAAATCACTGATCATGTTGTTGAGTTCGTGACTGTCGGAACTAATCATCGACTTGGCCCGATCGACAATCGACTGCGGTAGGCCTAATCGCATCGAAATATCGAAGGCGTTTGACCGACCGGGAACACCGACCAACAGGCGATAGGTTGGCTGCAGCGTTTTGCTGTCGAACTCCATCGACGCGTTGATGGTTTTTGGCGTGTTGTAGCCATACAATTTCAGTTCCGGGTAATGGGTCGTCGCCACCACGTACGCGCCAATTTCGCCGACCGCATCCAAAATTGCAATCGCCAGCGCCGCACCTTCCTGTGGATCCGTGCCTGCTCCCAATTCATCAAACAGCACCAGACTATTGCGGGAAAGCTGTTTAAGAATGTGCACGATATTATCCATATGGGCCGAAAAAGTGGACAGATTCTGCTCGATCGACTGCTCATCGCCAATGTCGGCAAAAACCTCATCAAAAATGCCGATGCGGCTTTCATCGTCAGCCGGAATAAACAAGCCGGATTGACCCATGAGCTGCAATAGCCCTAACGTTTTTAAGGTGATCGTTTTTCCACCGGTGTTGGGGCCCGTGATCACCATTGCCTGATAATCTGCTCCCAGTGGGATGTCATTACCAACCACCTGATGCCGGTCAATTAACGGATGGCGTGCCTGCCGCAACAGGACATCATTATCGGATGAAACAAGTGGTTCGGTTGCCTTTTGGTCCTTAGCCAACTTGGCTTTAGCGTTAATAAAGTCAAAATGGCCCAAAACCGCCGCATTGGCTTTGATCTGCCCTGTATAGGGTGCCAACTCATTTGATAGCTCAGCCAACACCCGATTGATTTCGGCTGTTTCTGCCATCTGAGCCTCACGCAGACGGTTATTCAACGCGACGATAGCTTGTGGTTCAACAAAAAGGGTTTGCCCCGTGGCACTTTGATCGTGCACAACACCACCGAATTTGCTGCGATACGCTGCTTTCACCGGGATGACATAGCGATCGTCACGAATCGTTACAATTGGATCACTCAAATATTTTGACTGGGCGCCACGCGTATATTCAGACATTTTGTTACGAATATCGCTTTCAATACGTTTAATTTGCTCACGAATCCCGTGCAGCTCGGGACTGGCTTCATCAGTTAAAGTGCCATCTGGATCAACGGCAGTCTTCAAACGCCGAGATAATTGCGGCAATGCTGTCAGTTCCTCTTGCAACGTATATAACTGCCGAAAGTCAATCTGATCCTGTAAGTCAGTCAAAAATTTATCGATGGCACTCACTGTTTGCAACACCCGACTGATGCTGGCCAACTCCTGGCCATTCAAAACGGCCCCGATATCGACTCGCTTTAATGCCGGATCAATATTTTCCAGCTGGGGAACCGGAATGCCACCTTTGAGCCGTAATGCTGAGGCTCCGTCAGCGGTTTCATCCAGCGCCCGTTGTACGGCCACCGGATCCGTTAACGGCACCATATTCTGGACCAGCTGCCGTCCTTTCGCCGTTACGACTTGACGCAACAGTGCTTGCTGAATCTTGTCGTATTCAAGTGTTTTTAAAATCTTTTTATTCATGTTCTGCTCCTATAACCACGAAGCGCCCAAAGACATCCGTTCTCCGTCCTTGAGCGTCACTGTGTTCACAACCAAAGGGCATTCACAAATTGTGTTAACCCCGGTGAATATTTAATCATGACTTTGGCAACAATTGAATGGTCGAGTCCCTGTTGAATCCCGGCAATCGGAATCAACGCCAGCAACGCCAAAATGAGAAACAAAAAAATATACCCAATCACCAAATTAGCGATGCCGCCAATGACAGCACTTTTGCGGTGACCCATTGCCTTATAAGTCAAATCATGAAACCACAACGAGATAATTCGAGTCATTAACCAGCCGATCGTCAGTACCAGTAAAAAAGCAAAGCCGCGATAAAACGCGGTATCTAACGTCAAACCGATTTTATCGGAATAAAACGCAAATTGACCGGCATTAGTCGCTGATGGATAAGGAATTAATAACGTGAAGTGTTCCCCTAATGGCTGGGCCAAGGCAGTTGCTGCCAAAAAGCTCAGGGCATATCCGCCCACGTGTAGCCACTGCAACACAGCCCCGCGACGTGCCCCACTGTAATAAAAAGACGTGCCCCACTGTAATAAAAATATGCCAACACTAAAATAATCGCAATCGAAATCAAGTCGTTCCCCCACTATGCCTTTTGATCCGGCTCATCCTGTTGGGCCGCTAACAGTTTAACCTGATCAGAAACAGCATTGAAGGCAACTAAAACGGCCTGCTCTTCGGCGGTCATATCCGGTGCAAGCGTTTTAACTTGATCCAGCCGTTCGTTCAGCAGCTTCGTCACGGTCAAAAAATGTTGCTCGGATCCGGGTCCGATAATCGTATACGCTTTACCGCCAATAATGGCTTTAAAGCGGCGCTTCTCCTCAGTCATGACGCGAATGCCTCCACTCTTTTAAGGTGTATTTTACCATAGTTAACCGGTCGCGAGCAGGTGCGGGTAAATGCGACTGAAATTGGGAGTTATCTGCTCGAAATGTGCTCGGTTGCCATAACGCGTTCACTGGCGCAGGAGCCTGCATGTAAGGACCTCGGTCGCAATGGCCAAGCCCGGGCCATCACGCCCAAGGCCACTTACACTCCGGCTCCTAACCGCGCCAGTTCACGCTCACACAAAAAGCAGACCACCAATTCCGGTGGCCTGCTAGGGGGATGACTTGGTTAATCTTGTAGATTTGAATCGTCATCGGCCAAGAAGGTGTTTAGGACTTCTTCGACCATATCCCATTCCTCATCGTCTTCGATAGGAAAAAGATCTCCCGAGCTGGCATCCCCGTTTGCATCCGGCGTGAATGAGAAAGCCTGGATTTCAACTTCCTGATTATCGCTTTCGCTGGCAGGGTATAAAAGCACGTAGCTTTTGCCGTAATCTTCGGAATCAAACGTGAATAAAACCTGATAGAGCTCTTCGTTGCCCTTTTCATCGATCAGCGTAATCTGCTGATTGTCATCGCCGGGCGTTACATGTTCGTTATTCGCCATCTTGCTTCTCCTTAAATACAGGCGGAACCTGTGTTGCCACCTGCCATGATTATTGCTTCGTCAAGGGACCTTTTGCATCCAGATAATTTTGTAGAATCATCTGAGCAGCCACTTTATCAATGACCTGCTTTTGCCGCTTACGGCTGGCGTCTGCTTCTTCAATCAGCATCCGCGAAGCCTCAACGGTTGTAAGCCGCTCATCAATAAAGTCAACTGGCAAACCAAACGTCTCTTTAAGTAAATCACCATAAGCCTGTGACTTTTCTGCGCGTGGTCCAATTGAATTGTTCATATTTTTGGGTAAACCCAAAACAAAGGCGGTCACCTCATATTGCTTGACCAACTCTTTGAGGCGTGTAATCCCAAACTGTTGTTTATCTTCATTGATCCGAATAATCTCCAGACCTTGTGCCGTCCAGCCTAAAGGATCACTGATCGCTACCCCGACAGTCCGAGAACCGACGTCCAACCCCATTAAGCGCATTAAGCTTGCTCCTTGCCAAGATAGTTTCGAACAAGCTCTTCAATGATCTCGTCGCGCTCATGTTTCCGGATCAGGTTACGCGCATCATTGTACCGAGGAATATAGGCTGGATCCCCAGAAATCAGATACCCCACTATCTGGTTGATCGGGTTATAGCCTTTTTCCTCAAGCGCCTTATACACAGTTTCCAACGTTTCGTGAACATTTTTCGGATTGTTATCTCGAAAATCAAAGTGAACGGTTTGATCTAATGTGCTCATTCTTACACCTCTATTCTATCCGCTTCACAGACCATTTTATTTGAAAGCCAGGCAAATGTACAATTCCTGAGCAAAAGTAAGTAAAAAGTCAATGAAAGCGTCTGTTACACCCAATCATCATCCTCGTCATCCCAATCAGCCAAGCCGATCACCTGTTTAATCTTATCAGGATGCACTGGAAAATGAATCGGCGGCATAACCTGCGCATCGACAACCTCACCATGCAGCGTACGCCCTTCATTTCCCACCGGAACGATGACCACGTCGCCTTCCTGCAGTCCAGGCAAATCGGTTTTATACAAATAATCCTTGGACCCTTGCCGGAAGTTGACTTTAATGTAATGCATCAACTGCGGACCGAGTTGATAAGCTTCCTGCAGATCACGTCGTTCACCGATCCGCCGAAAATTCTGAATGGCCGCAATGACTGTCTGCCATAACTTCTTCATCTTCAAGTCGGTTTCAGCATTCACTTGAAGTTGCGTTGGCTCGCCGTGCGGATACTTTACCGTCAATACCAGAATCGCTCGCGGCCGCTGAGCAGGATCGACAGTGATGGCGGTTAAATCGCCTAAACCAGCCACAGCATCGGTCACCTTTTTAGCTAAGGATGCTACCAGCTCAGGGTCATGATAGACAACATCATGATCGGAAAGTGGCTCGGCGTAGGCAGTTTTCAGAACCACTTGATTATTCAACGCATCAATCAGGTACGTTCGCCGATAACGTAATTGCCGATTTAAAAAGCGGCCCGGCCCATCGAACTTCGGCAACTGGATGGTGCCAAAGCGGACATAATCCAACTGCCATGCTGTGGCTGGCAAAAAGTGGCCGCCCGGAACGGTAACGACATACTTCAATAAACTAAGCAAGGTTTCAAAATTTTCAGGAAGTGGCTGACCGCCTTCGTAGCGATCCTTCTGACCACCATCGTCAGTGATCGTCAATTCCCAGCGCGTGTCAGCCAGCATCGGTGACTTTTCAGCTGACGGTTTGCGCCAGGCATTGAAGTCGAGCGCGGATAGTTTGGCAATAAACGCCGCAGCATCCGCTCCTGTCAATTCATTCTCGGCCGCTCCTTCCAGCGTTGTCGGATCAACAATATAATCTATGTTAACCAGGTTATCGCGACAGACGACTTGATAAACCTCCCGCGTCCCCAAGAAATCGGTTAAGGCCAACCGCAACGCTCTCATGCTACTCACCCCCAATAGAATCGTTTTCTTCATTCTACCATGAATCATCGCGCTCATAACGCCAAAAATAAAATGCGTCAGGATTCGACTAACAAAATAACTGTTAGCGAATTCTGACGCACGGTACAACTATTTAAATGGCATTCAAGAGGATCAATTTAGGCACTGAAGCTGACCATGATTACCAGTAAAACGGCTTCAGTTTACTAAGCTTGTTGGCCAATAACCTGCTTGGCTTCGCTTAAGGCTGCTGCAATACCGGCCGGATTCTTGCCGCCTGCCTGAGCCATGTCCGGACGACCGCCGCCGCCACCGCCAACTTTTGGCGCGATGGCTTTGATCAGGTCACCTGCTTTGATGCCGGCTTTATTCGCGGTTGCATTGGCTGCTACCAGCAAGTTTGCCTTGCCATTGGCTTCCGTTCCCAGCACCAGCACATCCGAAGCGTTCTTGGTTTTCCATTCATCGGCCAATTGTCGCAACTCGTTCATCCCGGCAACTTGAACCTGTTTGGTAATGATCTTGAAGTCGCCAACCGTTTCGGCATGGTCAAAAATACCAGCTGCAGCTTGGGCAGCAAGTTTTGCCTGCAACCCATCCACTGTTTTCTGCTCGGTTTTAAGATCAGCCTGCAGTTGGGCTACCTTGCTTGGCACGTTTTTCACCTGATCAATTTTCAGATGATCTGCGGTTTCTCTTAGCCAATCCTGTTGTTGCGTCAGATATTCATAAGCTTCCTTAGAGGTCACAGCTTCAACCCGGCGAATACCGGCACCGATACCGGATTCGCTGGTGATCTTGAATAATCCTAATGCATTGGTGTTGGTTGGATGCGTGCCGCCATCGAATTCCTTGTTATAATCGCCAATCGACACAATCCGCACGACATCGCCATATTTGTCCCCAAACATAGCAATCGCGCCAAGTTTCTTGGCCTCTTCGATTGGCATCTCTTTCCAGGTAATCGGCAAAGCATCCCAGATTTTCTGATTAACAATCGTTTCGACTTCGCGGAGCTGTTTCGGGGTTACCTGTCCGAAGTTCGTAAAATCAAACCGCAAGTAATCCGGTTCGACTAATGAACCTGCCTGGTGAGTATGCTCGCCTAAAACATCGCGCAGTGCTTGATCAAGCAAATGGGTCGCCGTATGGTTAAGCGAAACTTTCTTCCGTCGCAGCCGATCAACACTCAGCCAGTATGCTTGGCCTTTTTCCAACTTACCGTTAACGGTCACCGTATGCAGATTCTGGCCATTGGGTGCATGCTGCACATCAGTTACTTCTGCCAATACCGTGCCGTCTTGCGCCTTAATTTGCCCGTGATCGGCGACCTGGCCGCCCATTTCCGCATAAAACGGGGTCTCGTTAAAAATCAACTGCGCCGTGCCGTCACTGACATCATCCTGCAGCTGATCGTCGACAATAATGTCCTGCAGGGTCGCATGCTTATGATCCAATTCGGTCCAACCGGTAAATTTACTTGGCGTTGTGATGTTCATTAAAACCGTATCCTGACTGCCCATAGACTGGCGATCGCCGCGCGCTTTACGGGCCCGATCACGTTGCGCGGCCATGTTCTTTTTGAAGCCGACCATATCGACTTGTAAACCCTCGTCCTGCGCATACTCATTGGTCATTTCAACCGGGAACCCGTATGTGTCAAACAACTTGAAGGCATCGGCGCCGGAAATTTCTTTCTTGCCGGTTTTCTTCAATTCGGCAATGATCTGATTCAACAGATTGACACCGGCATCCAATGTCTGGCGGAATCGCGTTTCCTCGGATTTGATCACCTTTTGAATAAATGGTTGGTTAGCCAGAATCTGTGGGTAATAGCTCTTCATGATTTCGCCGACAACCGGTACCAATTGATACAGAAAATCGTGATCGATGCCTAGCTTTTTGCCATTCAGAACCGCACGCCGGATCAGCCGCCGCAACACGTAACCGCGACCTTCGTTACTTGGCAAGGCGCCATCGCCAATCGCAAATGTCACCGTCCGCGCGTGGTCCGCAATGATTTTAAATGAAACATCATCCTGCGCATTGGCACCGTATTTTTTGCCAGCACTCATCTTTTCGGTCGCCTTGATAATCGGCATGAACAGGTCGGTTTCAAAAATCGTTGGTGTCCCTTGAATCACGGCAACCAAACGTTCCAAGCCCATGCCAGTATCAATGTTCTTATGTGGTTGCTCGACAAAGCGCCCGTCTGGTAAATGATTCAGTTCTGAAAAGACAATATTCCAGATTTCAACATACCGCGAGTTTTCACCGCCGGGATAGTTCTCCGGATCATCTTCAGCGACATTGTTGAACGATTGGCCGCGGTCATAAAAAATTTCGGAATCCGGACCGGATGGGCCTTCACCAATGTCCCAGAAATTATCTTCCGCTTCAACGATGTGATCGTCAGGAACCCCGACCTTGCGCCATAGTTCTTTAGTTACCTTATCTTTTGGATAAACCGTCACGTACAGACGCTTAGGATCAAATCCGAACCATTTAGGGCTCGTCAGTAACTCCCACGCCCACGGAATCACTTCTTTTTTGAAATAATCACCAACGGAAAAGTTGCCTAGCATTTCAAAAAAGGTTAAATGGCGCGCAGTTTTCCCGACATTTTCAATATCGTTGGTTCGAATCGACTTTTGGGCATTGGTGATCCGCGGATTGTCCGGTGCGACCGAGCCATCAAAATACTTCTTCAGCGTCGCAACACCGGAATTGATCCATAACAAAGTCGGATCGTCGACCGGGATCAACGAAGCACTTGGTTCAACGGCATGACCTTTACTCTTAAAAAAATCCAGAAACATTTGGCGAATTTCGCCACTTGACATCTTTTTCACTTTGGCACTTCCTCCTCTGGGCTGGTAAGCACGTTAACACAAAAAGCACCATTGCTGCCAAGGGCGCTTGCACGCGGTACCACCTTGGTTGCAATGATGCGACTCATTACCACTTCATTAATATTCGTTCAACTGATATCAGGGAGCACATCTTAGCCTGGCGCAACCGTTCTCAACTAACGCGGTTGTTTCTGTCTCACACAGGGGTCGACGCATGTCCTAACGGTTGTTCATTATAGCTTTTCTGAAAAGTGGGGTCAACTCACTTTGTTAAGGAGCATGAAGGCTTGGCGACTAATTCACCGTAATTGTCGCAACCCGACGATACACGGCAGATGACAAATCTACTTCACCTGGAACCTGATAAAACGGCGATAACGCCAATGCCTCTTTTGCTGTCGGCTGAGCAGTTAATGCCGTGCTTTTTTGCAAGTCTTCGACAATCAGCTCACTACCGGTTCGTTTAACCGGAATGGTCAGGCCAAAGCGGTTAGGCAAATACCGCGGCATTTCCAGTGGTAGCGTATTGCCGAATGGAAACAGGCTGGGGTTACCGCCACTTTGCAGGTATTCATATTGATCCTGAGTCGGCAGACGGAAGCCAAAATAGCTCAGTGACTTGCTCAGATCAGCTTTACGCCACGATTTAACGATACTGACCTGATAATGATGCGCACTGGCCAATCGCAATTTGACGCTGCCGCTTGTCAGGGTAGCCGGCCAGCCAGTTTGCGAAAATGGATCAAGGCTGCCATGGCGATCCAGTAACGCCAGTACCTGCGCGCGAATTGCCGCATATGCCATATGGTTGCCCTTGAAAATTCGGGTGGTCAAACTAACCCGTCCCAAAATCTCCTCATTGGCTGGCGTTGCCCTGGTTGCGACCAACATAGGAGGCATGTCGGTTTTTCTAACCGGTGAAAGCAGCTGTTGAATGTCAGCCAGAGTCAAATCGCTTTGCGCCAGGTAAGGTGCCAACTCTTCTTGATGATTCGTAGCGAATCCCAGACTGACATTCGTCATCCCCGGAACCAACCGCACCCATTCGCCACCGATCATCGCTTCAAAAGTGTGAAGTGTCTGACCGTAAAACGTGGCGGTCACCGGACGAATTGCGTCAACTGTCAGCAATGGACTTAAGAAATAGCGAGTCAGCTGTTGAAAAATAAAGCGCTGCCGTTTTTCATTCAGGGTATTCCATGTCGGCAGCGTCAACTCGTTTACGGCCATATTTTTATCCTCGTTTGCGGTTTTTACGTTTTTCGGCTAATAAGGCTTGGCGACGGGCAACTTTGGCATTCCGTTTGCGTTCCAATAACGCAGCAGTGCGAATTTTCTTACGATAGTTTGGCATATGCTTTTGCTTGGCTTTTTTGACTAAGCCGCGCATCGCCAGACTTGTTTCTTCCTGCTTAGGCTTACGGTGAACGCGCCGATTCCGATCATACGTGTCGACCAATTCGCCTTTGTGAAGGGTCTTAGGCGCAAACTTGATGCCCATATGCTCTAACTCGGCAACCTGATCTTCTTGTCCCGGTTCATAAAGCGTGATCGCCGTACCAGCCAAGCCGTTTCGTCCAGTCCGCCCTACTCGATGAATAAAGAACTCCAGGTCTCGCGGAATCTCGGCATTAATCACCATCGAAACCCCTTTAATATCAATGCCACGCGCAGCCAAATCAGTCGCAACCACGTATTGATATTTAAGATCAGCCACTTCTTTCATGATGCGCCGGCGTTCACGCGGTTGGACGCCACCATGAATCTTGGCAACTTTCAACCCTTGATGTTTCAGGTAATCATGAATCGCATCCACGCTGGTTTTGGTATTGGCAAAAATCAACACCAAAAACGGATGGCCCATCGTGACGAGCTGATAAACCAGTTCGTTTTTATCCTGTCCTTTAGCAGCAATCAGAATATTCTCAACGGTGTCAGCGATGACGGACTGTGGTTTGAGTTCAATCATTGTGGGGTGATGCATGTATTTACGCAGGAACGGTTCGAGCTTTTGCGGAATGGTGGCAGAAAAAACGGCCATCTGCAAATTCTCCGGAAAACTAGACGCAATCGCATCGACAGTCTCCAGAAAACCCATGTCCAACGTCATATCGGCTTCATCGACGACAAAATGACGAACCGAAGCCGGCACTAAATCATAACGTTTTATCATGTCTAAGATCCGCCCCGGTGTGCCAATGGCAACATGTGGCTGATGATGCTGCAGTTTGTCAATCTGCTTTTGCTTATCCATCCCGCCGACTAACCGACTGATCCGAATCGCCGGTTCCGTTTGGGTCAATTGTTGGGCGACCGCATAAATCTGATTGGCGAGCTCGCGGGAAGGGGCCGTGATGACCACTTGGGTTGCATCCTGTTCAGGATCGACCATGCTAAGCAACGGTACCAAAAAGGCGTGGGTTTTCCCGCTGCCTGTCTGACTCTGACCCACAAGATTCTCCCCGCGCAATAAGGCCGGAATCACCTTTTTTTGAATCGGCGTCGGTTGCGTGATCCCCATAGCATCAAGGCCGGCGATCACGAACGGCTTGATTTGATATTGTTTAAATTGATTCTCCATAATGCCTACTTTCCTGAAGTTGAATAGTCTTTGACCAATTGATCAAGTTGCGTTTCGATTTGAATCACTTCGTCAAAATTAGCGGCTTTGGCACCGCTGGCCAAGGGATGCCCTCCGCCATTGTGCGCTTTTGCGAGTGTATTGATAATGGGCCCCTTAGAACGTAAATGAACTCGGTACCCGCCTTCTGCCTGTTCGATAAATTCGGCCCAGGCGACAACAATGTCGAGTCGGCCAGGTGTTCCGACCACGGCACTTACCTGATCGTCTGCTAATTTCAGATCCTCAATGGCAGTACGTGGCACGGTAACGCTCGCTGCCCCGGCAGGACTGATCTTCAAATGGTCAATCACATACCCTTGCAGTCGGGCTTGGTCCAACGTGACCGTGTTCATCCGATTGTTAATCGCAGTCGGATCAAAATCTTTTTTAATAAGCTCGGCGGCTACCTGCAACGTATGCGGCGTCGTGTTGTTAAAAAGAAAGCGGCCGGTATCACCGACAATGCCGGCATAAAGCATCCTTGCCGCTTGATCCGATAATTTTAACGTGCCATCACTGGCCGCAATAAGATCGTAAATCAGCTCGGATGCCGAACTAGCATCGTTATCGACCCAGGTAAGATCGCCGTAAGCATCATCATTAGGGTGGTGGTCGATTTTAATCAGCATTTTCCCTTGATTAAAGCGCGTATCCGAAATCCGCGGTGTGTCAGCTGTATCGGTCACAATCACCAGTGCATCTTGATAAACATCATCGCTGATGGTTTGTTCCTGCGCCAACCAACTTAAATTTCCGGTATTGCTGCCGACTTGATAAACCTGCTTGTCCGGAAAACCCGCGCGAATGGCTTCGGCCAAGCCAACCTGGGACCCCAATGCATCCGGATCCGGGTTCACGTGCCGGTGAATAATAATGGGATTATTGGCCTTAATGGCGTTGATAATATCGGTTTGAATCATGTTTGATCAATTCCTTTCTAGTAGCTGGCAGGTCACAACCGCCTTGGCCACCTGCACCCCATCGCTGAGGACATCGACATCAACTGTGGCATCATGGCGTGTCAGTTCAAGTACCCGTAGCAAAACGGTCACAATGCTTTCCAGTTGTACAGGGCGGAAAGTGGTCAGATTCACACCTTCAACCAACACATTTCGCCGCCCGCTAGCGTGGAGATACCTTGTTGTGCAGCTATTGATGGCTTCAGCAAGGACCCCAAAACTCATCGTCCCCAACGCATTGGTCATCGCCGGCACCGTTTTGAGTTCAAATCCACCACCGTACGGCTTTTGCGGCGTGATCGCCGTCAATTGGGCACTGACTTGATCCGCAATGGTATTGGACAATTCCCGACTATGCGCAATCCCGGTCAAACTGGAAAAGACTGCATTGCGCGTCACGATTCCGAGTAGATTCCAACTGTCATCGACCACCGGCATCGCATTCATGCCATTATCCTGCATCGTGTGTCCGACTGTGGTAACACTCAAATACGGTTTTACGGTTTGCGGATCTTTTTGCATTAACCGCTCGATCGGCACGGTTGGCTTTTTGCCAGCTGCCAATGCCGGACGCATCAATCCAACCAGGCGACCGTTGCGGGTGATAACCGGTAGCGGATAATGCGGATCCGTCATGGCCAGATAATCGCCCACTGTTGCTTCGACGCCGATTGTTTCAATCTGGGAAAGTGGCGTATAAATCGCGGCAACCGTTAAAATATCCTGCTTAATCGCTTGATCGGACAAAGCCCGATTAATCATTGTCGCCACGGTAAAAGTGTCATAAGCGGTCTGCAGCACTGGTAGCTGCTGATTATCTGCTAAAGCAATAATCGCCGGACTGGTTTCAAATCCCCCAGTGATTAACACTGCGGCACCGTCTTCAAGTGCCAGGCGCTGAACGTCTTCACGATTTCCGACAATCAGCAATGAATTACGCGTAATATATGGCCGCATGGCAGCCGGCGTCATCGCACCAATCACGAATTTATCGAGCTTCTTATCCATGCCGGCATGACCGCCTAAGACGTTAGCATCAATCAAATCAACTAACGTCTTAAACGTGACGGATTCAATTGGATTTAACGGTTTTTGCTCGATTCGGATCGTTCCGACCCGGGCAATTGTGGAAACGAAACCGGTATTCTCGGCTTCCTTAATCGCCCGATAGGCAGTACCTTCACTGACCTTCAAATGTTTAGCAATTGATCGAACCGAGATTTTCTTGCCGACCGCTAAATTCGCAATATAATCCAGAATCTGCTCATGCTTTGTTGCCATACCATCACCTCATTGCAATCTATCGTTAGTATACCATAGCTTTGGCTGTACTATGACAGTATGGGAACAGTACCATTCGGCCACAGGCGGCATGACAATGAAAGCAGTTCCAATCCTCATCCTAATGGCAAATCAATATTTTCATACTGTTTAGGATCGAGGCCGGTCACGGTAATGCCCAGCAGGCGAATCGCTAACTTCGGTAACTTGACGCTTTGCCAAAGTTGCCATGCAGCCGCAAAAATATCCTGTTCATTTTCAAAATAATGATCTTGAGTTAAGCGCTTTGTCT
Organism: Lacticaseibacillus casei DSM 20011 = JCM 1134 = ATCC 393; assembly: GCF_000829055.1. Classification (NCBI taxonomy): domain Bacteria; kingdom Bacillati; phylum Bacillota; class Bacilli; order Lactobacillales; family Lactobacillaceae; genus Lacticaseibacillus; species Lacticaseibacillus casei. Next base: position 587,426 of record NZ_AP012544.1, on the reverse strand, counting down.
GGGTGCTAAAATCGACATCCCGGACTTTAAGGACAACGGTCTTGCCATGCATGCCTTTTTGATTCAAGGATGTCACCACCATCGCTGCCAATTTACGCAGCTGGGTCTGGACACTCGTGCTGTCAGTCAGTGGTGTGCCATACGTTCGTTCCTTACCAATCGACTTGGCCGTCCGCACAGCCACCGGGCGATTATCGACGCCACGGGCATGTTGGTACAGCACAAAACCCATTTTGCCAAACATTCCCAGTAGCTGATCCTGCGATAACGCACGCAACGTTTGGCCATCAGTCACGCCTAAATCCGTTAATTTCGGCAGCGTCTTTTTCCCGACGCCGCGAAACTGTTTAATCGGTAAGCGATCCAAAAACAGTAATGCCTGTTCCGGTAGCACCACGGTCCGACCGTTGGGTTTGTTATAGTCAGACGCCTGTTTGGCAATGAATTTGTTGTAAGAAATACCGATGGAGCTGGTCAGTTGCGTGGCCTGACTGATTTGATCCTGCAACCATAAGGCCAATGCAATGGTGCTGGGAAAAGCGTGATTAGCCGTCACATCCAGATATGCCTCGTCAAACGCAACTGGTTCTATCAAATCAGTGACTCGATGAAACAAGGCATGAATTTGGGCTGAGACAGCTTTATATTTAGGAAAGTCCGGTGTTTTAAACACCAGTTCCGATCGCGGCACCAGTTGCAAGGCTTCATTAGCAGGCATAGCCGAGTGCACGCCATAGCCCCGAGCCACATAATTAGCCGTCGTCACAACGCCTTTTCCGCCGGTCGTTCGCGGATCGCGGGCAATCACCAAGGCTTTGCTTCGCAGTCGCGGGTCATCGCGCATTTCAATCGAGGCGTAAAAAGCGTCCATATCGAGATGGATAATCTTTCGGGACGTATCATTTTGTAAAGGTAATTCGAACAGTGCCATATGCCCCTCCTTACGGTGATTGAAAAGTGGTTGTGCTTACTTGGCCAAGATTGAAAAATCCAAAGCTTTCTATGTGGGGCAATAAGGCTGGCCGAATTTCGCTTTCGATAACGCGCTCGCCAGCCCAGAAACTGGGCTGGCTCACGCTCACTCAAAAAGGAACCATAACCTTTCCGGCCACAGTCCCTTCTCACTGTATATTAGTCTTAATCAGCCATTTGAACACAGTGCGGTTGCCAGAACCATTCGCGGCCGTCACGCGACAACAAATCAAACGCTGCCTGTGGTCCCATAGTTGCGGCCGGATACGTTGGCATGTTCGGTTCTTGTGACCAGGCAGCCTGAATGGCATCAATGAAGTGCCACGAAGCCGACAATTCGGACCAATGGGTAAAGTTGGTCTGATCGCCTTCCAACACGTTGTTAATCAGCCGTTCATAGGCCTCCGGTGCTGCAGCCGCTGCCTCTGGGTCATGGCGGTAACGCAATTCATCCGGTTCAATGGTGAGGCCAGTTCCCAACGCCTTGCCGTTTAGCTGTAGTGAATAGCCTTCACTTGGCTCGATATAAATGGTCAAGGTGTCCGGTTTGCTGTCGGCGGATTGGCCGAACAACGGCGCAGCGACTGGCTTGAAGGTCAGTGTCAGCTGCGTCGATTTGCGCGTCAGGCGTTTGCCGGTGCGAATATAAATCGGAACGCCTTGCCACTGCGGCATATCCAACATAATTTTTCCGGCCACAAATGTCGCGGTTTGTGAATCAGCCGCCACGCCTTCTTCCTCACGGTATCCGCGAACGGCTTTCCCATCGACTTCAGCGCCGACGTACTGGGCGCGGACAAAATTGGCTTTCGCTGTTGCCAGATCATAGGGCTTCAACGCCGCGAACACTTTATCCTTTACCGCCAAAATATCATTGGTGGTAAAGGACTTCGGCTTGTCCATGGTGAGATAAGACAGCACCTGCATCACGTGGTTTTGCACCATGTCCCGCAGTGCGCCAGCCTTTTCATAATAGCCGGCCCGCTCCTCAACGCCGACCGCTTCGGCCAACGTAATCTGAATGTTGTCGATATACTTCTTATTCCAGATACCTTCAAAAATCGTATTGTCAAACCGAAACGCCAAAAGATTCTGAATCATCTCTTTGCCTAAGTAATGATCAATCCGGAAGATCTGATCATCGGCAAACGTTGCCGTTAACGAGTCATTCAGTTCTTTGGCGCTGGCGTAGTCATGGCCAAACGGTTTTTCGATAATGAGCCGATTAAACCCGGCATCCGTCAACAAATGTTCGGACTTGAGATGGCTGGCAATGGTTTCAAAGAAGTCCGGTGCCATCGCCATGTAAAAGACCCGATTGCCACCCGTCGCAAACTGATCATCCAACTTAGCCGCCAGATTTTTTAGCGTGATGTAATGATCCGCATCGGTGACATCATGGCTTTGATAAAAGAAATGTTGGGCAAACGCGTGTGCTTGCTCCGGCTCCGGGTTAAGCCCGGCAATCGCGGTTTCAACCACCTCATGGTAATGTTCATCGCTCCATGGTCGTCGGGCAGTCCCGATCACGGCAAAATGTTCAGCCAACACGCCGCGGCGATAAAGATTAAATAATGCGGGATATAGTTTACGCGAAGCTAGATCCCCTGATCCTCCAAAAATAATGATCACAGCGCGTGATTCTTCTGGCATGTATACGCCCCTGCTTTCCCAAAACCTGATTACAATTCAACAAATATATGCGCAGCACGATCGGCATCGACCGCCAATTCTTTTCCTGTTCGATCCAATTTGATGATCACTGCATCCAGTGTTTTAGCCGTCACCGTGAAGGCATCATCAAGGCGTAGATCGATTTTGACGGTGTAATCAATTAACGAAACCTCATCAATTACCCGTTCGATATGACCGCGTTGACCAACTTCCATTGTACCCAAAGTGACGCGACTCTGCTGGATATAGTGGCCTTCCGCATCCGGAATCACGCCACCATGCGGACAGTATTCGGGATTTCCCAACATGGCAGACAGCCGTTTTGCCATCTCCGGTGTCAGGGCATGTTCCAATTTTTCCGCCTCCTGATGAACAGCATCCGGCGAATACTTCAGGCATTTAACTAAAAACACTTCCCAAAGACGATGATTACGCACCAAAATAGCCGCTTTTTTCCGGCCTGCCGATGTCAATTGGATGCCCTGGTAAGGCGTGTGCGCGACCAGTTTTTCTTCACCCAGTTTATTGATCATCTCACTGACCGAGGCAGCAGAAACATGCATCCCCGCAACGATTTGCTTATTAGAGACCAGTTCGGTGTCACCGCCGATCTCAAAAATCAACTTAAGATAATCTTCTTTATTCGGTGTCATTTTACGTCCTTACTTTTAATTGCAGTTACCGTACTACATTATGCCATGACTTGCATAAAAAAACACGTCAATTTCATGACGTGTTTTGACAGATCGGCGCAAAAGGTTAATCTGATGAACCTTCGCCGATCATCGTGAAATGATTAGCATATGCTCGCCTAGAAAGTCGATTCCGTGCCTTCGTATTCATCGAGAATGATGTGCTTCAAATCACTGATTAATGGTTCTTGTGGATTGGTGACTGTGCAGTTGTCTTCGTAAGCAAGTTCGGCAAGTCGATCAACCTGCTTGTCCAGATCGGCTTTTTTAACCCCTTGATCCTTCAGACTCAACTTGATGCCAACGCTGTGTGCCAGTTTGATGAAGGCCTGAACGTAGCTTTCTACCAGTTCATCGGTGGTTTTACCTGGCAAGCCAAGATAACGGGCAATTTCTGCATAATCTTCGTTGGCGCGGAAGTAACTGTACTTAGCCCAGATAGCGCGCTTCTTCGGCTGACTGGCATTGAAACGGATCACGTGTGGCATGGTGATCGCAATGCAACGGCCATGAGGGAGATGGAACGCCTGACCCAACTTGTGGGCAATACTGTGGTTAATTCCCAGCAGTGCGTTGGCAAAGGCCATCCCGGCAATCGTTGAAGCATCATGCATCTTGGATTTCGCAGCGATGTCGCCGTGATAACTCTTTTCAAGGTTTTCAAATACCAGCTTGATCGCTTCAAGGCTCAAGCCCTTAGTATAGTGGGTTGCCATGGTGGATACATAGCTTTCAGTTGCATGGCAGAGAACATCGAGACCGGAGTCGGCAACAACCACTGGCGGTACGGATTCAATGAATTGACTGTCCACAATCGCGATATCCGGGGTCAGCGCATAATCGGCTAAGGGATACTTGATGCCTGCTTTCGAATCCGTGATAACCGCAAATGGGGTAACCTCAGAACCGGTACCGGAAGTCGTCGGGATGCAAACCAGTTTGGTCTTGTTCAGTTTCGGGAAGGTGTAAGTCCGCTTACGAATATCCAGAAACTTTTGCTTAGCCCCGAAGAAGTCGGCATCCCCGGCGTCATTGAATAAGCACATACCCTTGGCAGCATCCATAACCGAGCCGCCACCGATAGCAATGACAGTATCCGGACCAAATGACCGCATGATATCGGTTCCTTTGAAGACAGTGTCGGTTGATGGATCAGGTTCAACATCAACGAAGGTCTGCACCTGAACCGGATTTTCCCGGCGTGCCAGTACATCTTCAATGATCTTCACGAAACCCAGCTTTTCCATGCTGCGGTCGGCAACGATGAACGCCCGCTTAATGCCTTCCATGTGTTCCAGATAGCGAACCGAGTTTTTTTCAAAATAAATCTTTGGCGGCAATTTCATCCATTGCATATTGTTGCGCCGTTTTGCCATGGTCTTGATATTCAGCAAGTCAACTGTCCCCACATTGTGCGAAATCGAGTTGCCGCCGTAAGAGCCGCAGCCCAGCGTCAGGCTAGGAATCATTTCGTTATAAAGGTCCCCGATCCCGCCGACAGAAGATGGCGTGTTGATCAAGATCCGGCAAGCCTGCATGGCATCGGCATACTTCAAAGCCAAGTCTTCATCTGCCGTATGAATAACCGCTGTGTGCCCTAACCCGCCAATGTCCAACATAGTTTCGCATTTCTTGAAGGCATCTTCATGCCCGTCAGCTTTGACCATGGCCAAAACCGGGCTCAGCTTTTCGCGGGAAAGTGGATACTTCACGCCCACGCCTTTAAGTTCAGCGATCAGAATCGTGGTACCTTCCGGAATTTGAATACCGGCCCACTCAGCAATCTGCTTCGGACTTTGACCGACAATGCGCGGATTGACGCTTTGCTTTTCAAGATTGATCACGGTGCTTTCAAACTTCTTCATGTCCTTAGGTTGAACAAAATAAGCGCCTTGGGCTTCGAATTCTTTCTTCACGGCATCGTAAATGCTGGAATCAACAATCGCTCCTTGTTCGGAAGCACAGATCATACCATTGTCAAAACTCTTGGAAAGTACTAGGTCATTGACGGCCTGTTTGATGTTGGCACTGGCTTCGATGTATGCCGGGGCATTCCCTGCACCAACCCCTAAAGCAGGCTTGCCAGAAGAATAGGCGGACTTAACCATGCCCGGGCCACCTGTTGCCAGGATCGTCGCAATGCCTGGATGATCCATCAGAGCCTTGGTCGCTTCCATGCTTGGTACCGGAATATACTGTAAAGCGCCTTTTGGCAATCCGGCTTTTTCAGCTTCTTCACGGATGACTTCCAGCGCACGCGCTGAAGACTTTTGGGCACCCGGATGGAAAGCGAAAATAATCGGATTACGGGTTTTGATTGAAATTTCGGATTTGAAGATTGTGGTAGAAGTCGGATTGGTCACCGGTGTTACCCCGGCAATAACCCCGATCGGTTCGGCAATTGACACCAAGCCGCGTTGCTTATCTTCATTGATCACGCCAACCGTCTTATTGTTCTTAATTGAATGCCAGATTTCTTCGGTGGCAAACATATTCTTGATGGCTTTATCTTCCCAAACTCCACGGCCGGTTTCATCAACGGCGAGTTTTGCCAATTCCATATGATGATCCAAGCCAGCAATCGCCATCCGATGAACGATGTGATCGATCTTTTCTTGATCAAAGGTTTTCATAATCTTCAAAGCTGAGTGCGCATTGGCAACCAGTTCGTCGATCATTTGCTTCACATCAACTTCAGTAGCAGTTTTCGCGGTATTCTTAAGCATGAGATTACCTCCAAGCATTTCGCATAATTTTTGTTAACCATTTCACAAGGAGATCATAACCGATTCATGTGAATTTGTAAACAACTTTGGTGAACTTTTTCACAAAAAATTGCTTGCTCATTGACATTAGCGGAATATCAAGGATTAAAAGCGCTTTTCACTTTGTATTTTTTTGAACTTGGTCGCCGGGAATTACGAGTAATCGACAATTTGATCAGAAATTACGTGCTCGTAGTCACAGAAAACCCTATGTGAGCGCTTCCTTTCTTGCTCAAAAAAAAGAGCCAGCAAATGCCCGCTCTTGTTTGATTCAGCAATGAATTGCCGATTAATTCTGTTTGTTGTCTGCTTCCGAAGTCGTGTCGTCTGTGGCAGCTGCTTGGCTATCAGCTTCCGATTCTGTGTCGTCAGCTGCTTTGGCTGCTCGTTGTTCATCCGTATTGGCAGCTTCTTCTGACTTGGCTGCTGGCGCCGGTGTTGCGGGACGAGAAGCTACGCCACGAACCGCGTTTAAGTTGAACGTCAGATAAATCCCGTCAGAATCGATGACAACCGTTCCTGCTTGCTGGTCAATGGAGTCGATAACCCCGTGCAGGCCGCCAATTGTCACAATCGGATCGCCTTTTTTTAACCCATTCAGCATTTCCTGGCGCTTCTGCTGCTGCTTTTTTTGCGGACGAATCATGAAAAAGTACATGAAGGCAAAAAAAGCAACTAACAGAACGATCATTGAAACATTACCATTTCCCAAATTAGGCACCTCTTATTTTTAGTTTGTCAATGCATAGTGTACCAGAATTTCGCGTTGTGCTCCAATAAACTAGAAATTCTTTGCTTTTTCCTTGTTGTACCCATAAGCTTCAAAAAAGTCTTCGCGGAAAGCCAAGAGGTCGTCATTCGCAATGGCTTCGCGAACCTGCTGCATCAGGTGTAACAGGAAATACAGGTTATGGTAGGTCGTCAACCGAATGCCAAACGCTTCGCCAACGTGAATCAGATGGCGAATATAGGCGCGGCTGTAATTGCGGCACGCATAACAGTTACAATTAGGATCGAGCGGGCCAAAGTCATGGGCATACTTCGCGTTTTTGATGACAAGGCGGCCACGACTGGTCATGCAGGTGCCGTTGCGGGCGATCCGCGTTGGCAAAACGCAGTCAAACATATCAATGCCGCGCAATGCCCCGTCAATGAGCGCATCCGCCGACCCCACACCCATCAGATAACGCGGTTTATTCTCCGGCAGCAGCGGCGTCGTAAAGTCCAATACGTGATTCATCTCATCTTTGGATTCACCAACCGACAACCCGCCAATCGAATAGCCTGGGAAGTCCATGCTGACCAAGTCCTTGGCACTTTGCTCACGCAGATCTCTGAAACCTGCCCCTTGAACAATACCAAACAACGCTTGCCAATCCGGATTCTTGTGGGCTTTTAACCCCCGCTCCGCCCAACGACTGGTTCGCGCCACACTCTTTTTGACGTAATCATAGCTTTCAAAAAATGGCGGACACTCATCCAGACTCATCATGATATCAGAGCCAAGCGCATTTTCAATGGCAATGGCTTTTTCCGGTGACAGAAACATTTTCGCCCCGTTAAGATGGTTCTTGAACGTAACGCCGTCCTCCGTGATATGTCGGGTATCGGCAAGCGAAAAGACCTGAAAACCGCCTGAGTCAGTCAAAATGCCTTTATGCCAATTCATAAATTTGTGCAACCCACCGGCTTCTTCAATTAGCTCTGGTCCCGGGCGCAACCACAGATGGTACGTGTTGGCTAAAATAACGGTGGCGCCCATCGTATCTAGTTCCTCCGGCGCCATCGTTTTAACGCTTGCCTGCGTCCCCACCGGCATAAACATAGGCGTCGGAAAAGTCCCGTGTGGCGTGATTAATTCACCTAAACGGGCACCGCTATGCTTATCTTGATGGATGAGATGATATTTAACAGCTGGTTCCATGAACAAACTCCTTATTCATCGTAGTGCCCTCGCAGCACCACTGATCCATTTTCTCGTTATGCCAGTTTAACAGAGTTACTTGTCATTTAAAAGAAAGGAATCTGTTTTAAATGACAAAACGAACGCCACTCAAAGTTTGGCAGATTTAGGCCCGTTTGCTTTTTTCGGATCGCGATTCCTGTTAAAATAAACCTAAGGACGGGATCACCGTTACCGTAGTTTTCGCACTTCCCGGGTTTTGACCTGGCCATTGTGATCGTCTATGAATACGTTGTTCCACGCAGCGATGCGTTAAAAGAAAAATCGAGACATGTCTGTAGGTGTGTGTTGATGTGATCCCGTCCGTTATAAAGCCGGCTTGCGTTGGGCAAGCCGGCTTTTTGCGTGGTGTGGTGGGTGTTGAAAAAATGCTCTCTGATGCTTTCCATAACGCGCTCGCAGTCGCAGAAATCTACGTGTAAGGACCCCGGCCAAAGACCAGCCATTTAGGTTTGGGGCCACTTACACTCCGATTTCTAAGCGCTCCTGCTCGCGCTCATCAATAGATGAACATGGCATCCCCAAAACTAAAGAACCGATATTTTTCTTCAATCGCATGCTTGTAAGCATTCAGAATGGTGTCGCGGCCGGTGAAGGCGGCTACTAGCATGACTAGGGTTGATTTTGGTAGATGAAAGTTGGTGATGAAGGCGTCGACGACTTTCCACTGGTAGCCTGGCTTGATGAAGATGTCGGTCCAGCCAGAGTCCGGTTTGATTTCACCGTCGAACTTGGTGCCGATGGCTTCGAGCGTCCGAATTGACGTTGTCCCGGTTGCGATGATGCGGCCGCCGTTGTCGCGGACCTCATTTAGGGTTGCCGCTGCTTCAGGGGTTAAGCGGTAAAATTCGCTGTGCATTTTATGGGATTCGATATTTTCCTCAACCACTGGCCGGAACGTGCCGAGGCCGACATGCAGGGTCAGATAAACTAATTTGACCCCTTTATCCTGCACTTTTTTCAGCAATTCTTTGGTCCAGTGCAACCCGGCTGTTGGGGCTGCTGCGGATCCTAATTCCTTAGAATAAACTGTCTGGTACATCTCCGGATCGTCAAGTTTTTCTTTGATGTAAGGCGGGAGTGGCGTTTCGCCAAGCTTGTCCAGAATTTCCATGAAAATGCCATCGTAATCAAAATGAATCATGCGACCACCATTATCCAGTTCTTTGGTGACCGTTGCCTTCAACAAGCCGTCACCAAAGTCAATCACGGTGCCAACCGGTGCCTTACGCGCTGGCTTCATCAAAGTTTCCCAGTCATCGCCGGACGTGTTGTTAAGTAACAAGACTTCCATGTGCGCGCCGGTTTCCGGCTTAACACCATAAAGCCGCGCCGGCATCACCCGAGTGTCATTCATGACCAGTGCGTCTCCTGGTTTAAAATAATCCAAAATATCATAAAAATGCCGATCTTGCATGGCACCGGTATCAGCATTCAGTACCAGTAACCGACTGGCATCGCGTTCCTTCAGCGGTGTCTGCGCAATTAATTCATGTGGCAGATCATAATCGAAATCCGAAAGTTGATAATTTTTATTTTCTACTTGACGATAACGTTTTTTGTCTTGCACCTTGTTCGCTTCCATTCATTTTAATCGTTTTGACTTACTGCGCCCGGTTGTCAGGCTCCGGCGCCGTCATCCCCATATGCGCAAATCCGGCCGGCGTCACCATGCGGCCGCGTGGTGTTCGTTTTAAATAGCCAATCTGCAGCAAATAGGGTTCGTACATTTCTTCAATGGTGGCCATTTCTTCGCCAATGTTCGCAGCGATCGTGGATAAGCCGACCGGTCCGCCTTGGTAGTCGCGGATCATGAACATCAATAGTTTTCGATCAATTTGATCGAGTCCTTGCGCATCAACCTGTAATTGATCCAAGGCATGATCGACCATTTGCAAATCAACCGGACTTTTACCGGCAACTTCCGCAAAATCGCGCACCCGTTTCAGGAGACGATTGGCAACGCGCGGTGTGCCCCGCGACCGCCGCGCAATTTCATGAGCGCCTTCAGCATCAATCGCCATGTTAAAAACCGTTGCCGACCGCTTAACAATCTCACTTAAGTCGTCAGGCGAATAATACGCCATATGTTCACTGATGCCAAATCGATCCCGCAATGGCGCTGACAGCATGCCTGCACGCGTCGTGGCACCGATTAGTGTAAACGGCGGTAAGGGAAAATGAACCGGATGCGCTGTCGGTCCCTGACCCACCACGATATCAATATAAAAGTCCTCCATCGCTGAATAAAGCATTTCTTCAACAATTTTGGGTAAGCGGTGAATTTCATCGACAAACAACACGTCACCAGGGCGTAACTCATTCAACAGCGCCACCAAGTCGCCCGGCTTTTCAATGGCCGGTCCGGAAGTGGTCCGAATGTTGACGCCTAGCTCATTGGCAATAACTAATGCCAGCGTGGTTTTCCCCAATCCCGGCGGCCCGTAAAGCAACACGTGATCCAAGGACTCTTCGCGTTGCTTAGCCGCGGTGATATAGACCTGCAGCTGATGTTTAACCCGATCCTGGCCAATGTATTGCGCCAGCATCCGTGGACGTAGGCTCTTTTCAATTTGCGCTTCGTTCAGGTCGTCAATGTCGCCTGATACCAACCGATCCTTGTTTGCGTCTGCCAAAAAGGTTCACCCCCTATTCTTAAACCATTCATAAATGCCTTCATGTTGTCGGCATTGAATGGCTCCAGTATAATCAATGCTACGCACGTCCGCTTAATAATCGCAAGCCTTCGCGCAAATAGGCATCAGTTGTTGTGGCATCAAATGCCTTCAAAGCATCTGTGATACCGTCGACTGCCCGTTGGGTGTATCCTAAAGCGACTAAAGCCGCCAATGCATCGGCCAGCGCCGGTGCCACGTCACTAGCTGTCGGCGTGATGGCAGCGGGCGACGGCTGGGCATCCGCTGAAATTTTTCCTTTTAGATCGAGAATGATCTGAGCTGCGGTTTTCTTGCCGATACCCGGAAACTTGGTCAGGAACTTAACGTCATTCTGAGCAATGGCAGTTGCCAGGCCGCCGCTGGAGACATTCGCCAAAATAGCCAGCGCCGATTTCGGGCCAATCCCGGTGACGGTCAGCAACTGGTTAAACGTGCGCTTATCCGCGGCAGATTCAAAACCATACAAGGCTTGATCATTGTCGCGGATAATCAGCTGCACATAAATTCGCATCTGCTTACCGGCTTCAAAGTCATATGGGTTGGCGACTAGCAAGCGAAATCCGATACCGTTGACATCAATCACGATGTACGCAGGGGTAATGGCCTGAATCGTGCCTTCAAAGTATTCGTACATAAGCTCTCCATTCAGTACATATGTTTGGTACGCTTGATTCATTGTAGCATAGATGTTTTCTTGATGATAAATCGTTTTGAGGCTTAATGATGACTCCCAAAAATATCCGCCATTTGATTAACCTGGCAACCGTTGCTGTTGTCATCGCTTTAATTGCTGTGACTATCTACTGGTATGACCTCGGCATTCTCTCCGATGTCAAGGTCCTGCAAGCTTATATCGCTCAACTCGGCCTGACCGGTGTTCTGTTTTTTGTCATCATTCAGGTTATTCAGGTTGTCATTCCGATCATTCCCGGCGGCATTAGCACAGCAGCCGGGGTCATTCTTTTTGGCCCGTGGTTTGGTTTTCTCTACAACTATGTCGGCATTGCGATTGGCTCGTTCATCAACTTTTTCCTCGCGCGACGCTATGGTAAACCGCTGCTGACTTATTTGATATCGGAAAAAACTTACGACAAATACATCGGATATACAAAAAATCAAACGCGTTTCGACCGGTTATTTACCTTGGCGATTGTGTTACCGGTCGCACCTGATGATGTATTGTGTCTGCTGGCTGGTTTAACCAAAATGACGTTCACAAAATTCTTCTGGATTATCATCCTTGGAAAGCCCATTACGATTTTCGCCTACAGTATGAGCCTTCTTTACGGTGGCCGCTGGTTGATCGATTTATTCAGTTAAACTAGTTGCCATAAAAATGGCGCTGCCAAGTTCGCTTCACAAACTTGGACAGCGCCTTTTTTGCGCACACGAACGCTCAATCATTCGTCGATCATTTTGACAAACTCAGACAACCTGACACACATATGGGTCGTCGGAAATGCCGCGGCTCAGAATTAGCTTTGCCCATTCCTTGGCCGAAAAAAGACTGTGATCTTTGTAATTGCCGCAACTCTTGATATCAACGCCCGGTACATCATCCCAGGTAATATCATTGGCAATTGCTTCCAGGCTGGACTTGAGAGCCTTGGCTACTTCAGTGGTGCTGTGCGTGCCCCAGGTAATCAGATGGAATCCGGTTCGGCAGCCAAATGGTGAACAATCGATGACGCCATCCATCCGATCGCGCAACAACGATGCTAACAAGTGCTCGATCGTGTGCAAACCAGCCGTATCGATGGCTGCGGTGTTAGGTTGAACCAACCGCAGATCATAATTCGAAATTTCATCGCCTTTGGTACCTTTTTCAGTCGTAATCAAACGTACGTAAGGTGCCTTGACTGCCGTGTGATCCAATGTGAAGCTTTCGACTTTTGCCATAACTCAAAGATCTCCTTCTCAATCGTTTACGTATTCATCATATAACACAATCGCCGATGGTGCGTAAAAATCTGTCACGTTTCGGCTTGTGTCACCCTAAGGACTTGTCAGTCAGGCATCAGCCCAAACACGATGGGCAATGCGTTGAACTAACGCCAACTTGGCCCATTGATCGTCTTCTGTCAGCTTATTACCTTCTTCGGTCGACGCAAAGCCGCATTGAGTGGACAAAGCCAGATTGTCTAACGGCACGTAAGCAGTTGCGACGTTGATGCGTTCGATCACCGCTTCTTCATCTTCTAATTCCGGAAATTTCGAGGTGATCAAACCTAATACAATTCGTTTGTTGGGATCCCCGTTCCAAAGTTGCGGCAACGGTTCAAACGACCCGGCCCGTTGACTGTCATATTCAAGAAACAGCCCGTCGTATGGCAAGTCCCCAATATCATCAGCCACATATTGATAGCCGCCGGAGAACAAAAACGTCGACTGGAAATTGCCGCGACAGATATGTGAGGTGACCGTCAAATCTTCCGGCAATTTCACCAAAACCGCTTTAATCACGCGGTGGGCCAGCTTAGCTAATGCCACAAAATGTTCATGTTTCTTCGGATCGTTTTCGGTGTCCCTCAAGTTCTGAATCAGATATGCCCAGTTCGTGTCATCGATTTGAAGATAACGATCGCCTAAATCATAAAAGTGCTGAATCGTATCGACATAAGCCTGGACAATATCGGCTAAATAGTCATCAAAGGTGTCATAATACTTCGGCCAGTTGTCACTACGATGATCCCGAAACAGCAAGGCTGGACTGGGAATCGTCTGTTTTGGCAGTACCCCTTCCGGCACGATACTTTTAAGATACTCAAATGCCGCAAAGAATGGATGCTGTGGGTTAAAGCTGACCTTTCCCGCCAAATGAACGTTCGCCGCCGCATTGATGCCGCCTTTAAAATCATGTTCATACTTCCAGGAATCATCTTTTTCATAGCCATTTAAGCCCCAGAAGAAATCCAGATGCCAGTACCGGCGGGAAAACTCCCCATCCGTGACCGCATTAAAGCCTAATTCAACCTGCTTTTTGACAATGTGATCAATCGCTTCGTGCTGAATCGCCAGCTCCTGATCCTGCTGAATCTCGCCAATGTCCAGTTGCTGATGCGCCACTTTCAATCGTTCCGGACGCAACAAACTGCCAACTAAATCAGCGCGAAATGGTGCTTTGATTTTAACTTCTTCTGTCATGAGAATTCCTCCCGTATTATGAAAATGACGATCCTCAAACAACATTGACCACACGGCAACGAAAGAGGCGGCAATCGCGATAACGCATTCTCTGGCGCGTCAGTTCACGCTCAAAAAAAAGCGCCCCTTGATCCTTTTAAAGATCAAGGGGCGCCTGACGCGCGTTACCACCCTTATTCGTGTCGGCATAGTGCCAACACCTCACCAGTACCAAATTCGATACCTGGCATGGTAACGGATGCACCCGTTTCAATGGCGTGAACCACTGAAAAGCTATTTGGAGCTCATCTTCTCCGATTAACCGATCGCCTGCTTCCACTGTCCAGGCTCGCTTGGGATCCGCGCTTCAGATACTCTTCTCCGCAAAGCAATGTTGTCTGTTTTGAGTTGCGATTATCATAACACCGTCATGTTTCGTGTCAAGAATAACTTCAAACAGGTTATCATTCTGTTATGATTTGACCAGACTATTATTTTTGGAGGCGTCTCATGGGAACAACTTTTTTTGCGTATTCAGTGCTGACTCATCAAGACAATTGGCAAAACACCTTGCGTTACGGCATCATCATCATCGGAGCTGTGGCGATCATTGCCTACCTGGTTTATTTTCTCCGTCACAAGCGCAGCAACAAATATCGTGACCTTTTAGTCCTGGTGGCTCTCATCGAGTTGTTGACCATCGGCATTCAGATTCGCGATCTTCAGGCAAGCCGCACTGCCACCGTTAATTCACAGGCAGTCGCTACTTTATTGCGCAGTGTCGCTACGCAGAAACAGGTGTCCGTCAATCAGCTGTATGCCAACAGTAGCACGGTTCACACGGGGATGCTGGTGACGATTGGACGGTCCACGAAAAAAATGTACACCGTCACGATCAACGCCGATAACAATAGTTACCAGCTCACCAAAACAACCTTAATTGTCCCGCAAGTCCAATTCGTCACTAAGTAGGAGGCACTCATGGCACTTTTTCAGGATTTATATTTTGTGACCGCAATGAAGCTGCTTTTAGGCTTCATCGTGTTTGTTGTCCAGATTAAGCTCACCGGTAAAGGCAATCTTGCCCCGGCCACGATTGTTGACCAGATGCAAAACTATGTCCTCGGCGGCATTATCGGGGGTGTCATTTATAATACCGACGTCAGCATTTTGCAATTTGTCAACGTCTTACTAATCTGGACACTCATCGTCTTCAGCTCGAAATACCTGACGAATCATAATCACTGGCTCAAACGGGCTATCGATGGCGAGCCGCTATTAGTGGTCTCACACGGGAACATTCGCGTCGAAACCGCCACGCAGGTTGGTTTGTCAGCCAACGACCTCGCCTATCGCTTACGTACCGCTGGTGTGAAAGATCTGCGCGATGTTCGCCAAGCCTATCTTGAACAGAACGGACAGTTGAATGTTATTTTCAAAGGCGATGAGACCATCAAGTATCCGCTTATTTTAGACGGCCAGATTGACCCGGCAGCACTCGATGCGATTGACCACGATGAGGACTGGCTCAAAGCCCGCCTTGCCGAACAAGGCTATAAACCAGAAGACGTGTATATGGCAAGTTTTCTGGGTGGTAAAGTCGTCATTGCGCCTTATGACCGTGACTAGTCGCGAGTTTACCAGATGAACGAATCGACAGCTTTGGCTACTTGCGGATTCTCATGCAGTGCGCTGTGCTGAGCATCACGGCCAAAGTATTCCTTTTCTTGATAAGTGGCTGCCCGGGGGCTGACAAGATAACGCAAGGATCGCGAAGAGTTATTGGCTACGCGACCATCCGAATCGCTGCCATCGTGAATATCACCGTAAATATTCAACACCTTAACGCCTTTAGGAAAATGATCCCGTAAACGCGCCAATTCGCCGTAATTTTCGTCCATGGGTGACGGGTAACCGTTAGCCGCCAGCTTAATCTGGTGCGGTTGATCCCCCATGCCAATAATGCCGTCAAAATGCCCAGCAATGGCAACATAGTGCTTCATTTTCGGCAGTTTGCCTTGATCCTGATTGCGAACCGCGTAAAACATCACCGCCATGTTGCCCATTGAATGTGCCACAAAGTTAACATTGCGCACACCATAGCGCTGGTAAAGCTGCCGATTAATCGTCGTCAACCAATCTGCCAGTTTCACGACGTCAGGATTCTTGTTGTCTTGAAAGATCACCTGAACAATGGGCTTGCTGACACGATGCGGATCACCGGTCCACTGAACTTTGCCGTTTTTAGCAACCGTTGCCGTCAGCACTTTGGTCGCACCGGTCCCCTCAGCCCGGCGAATCAGTGTATTCGTCGACCCGGCACCGCCAGAATAGCCATGCAAATAAAGCGTCGCCGTGCGTCCAATCGTGGTTTCTTCTTTAGTTGGCGGGGTATCGGCCTGGTTGTTATACCAATACCACCCGGCACCGGCAACAAGCAACACAACCAATAACGCCAACCAAAGCCACTTATCTCGTTTCATGAAACCTCCCTTTCTAGTGAGCGTGAGCCAGCCCGGTTAGAAACCGGCGTGTAAGTGGCCTCAGGCGTGATAGCCCGACCTTGGCCATTGCGACTGAGGTCCTTACACGCAGGTTTCTGGGCTGGCGAACGCGTTAATGCGATTCAATAAATCCGTCATGCCGCATTCACCGACTCATTTTCATCGACGGCCGGCCTTGGCAGAAAATGACTCAGCGCCGCGATCACCAACCCAATGACAATGGTCCAACCGGCCACGCGCTGCCACAACGGTGAATACGCAAGAAGCAAATCGCGCGCCAGTTCAGTATTGACCGGCATTCGGGCACTAATGGCACCTAAAAACGGGCTAGCGGTTGTTAAGACTGCCATAAATCCGCCCATATACCCCATAATGTAAGTGGAGCGACCCGTGACCACCAAAAATTGCCGCCAAGAGTGGGCGGTTTTTAGCATAATCAATAAAACGATCACCATTAGGATCGCTGCCACAATGACCGCGGTTTGCGTCATGAGCACCAGTAACGGATAAGCCCGTCCCCAGCCTTCGGACATCACGAGCTGATTGATTTCGCGATCAAGGAAGGCTGTGAGGCTCGTCAGCACTTTCTTTTGATCAAAATTTTGCCCTTGATCGGCAGCAGCTTTCTGCAGGCGACTTGCTATGCTCTCTTTAATCGTATCCAGTGACACACGCATTTGATTGTCCGCACTGGCAGTCACCATTTTTGAAGCCAATCGTTGGGTGTCATCAATGGTCACCAGCGTCGATTGCGGATTCAAAGTGGCGCCATTCTTGTTCGCCGTGTCGATTAATTCTTTATTTAGGGATTGGGTCATCTGCACCAACCCTTTACTTTTAACAATCACCTGTTCAGTACGTGCCGGTGTCCCAACCGTCAGCATCATTCCCGTGCTGAAGGCTTCAACAAAAAGAAGCACCCAGAAAATCATGGTGAAAAATGCAAACCAACTTCGGGAAATGGCTCGCCATTGTTGTGTTCTCGTTTTGACCACCTGCTTCCTTATATGGCATTCATTATACACGATGCACCATCGTGACTTGTACGCATCCTGACATTTGGACTACACTAAATGAAGTGGCAACGACATCACCTGTTATTGCACGATAAACCACCAGCGATTTCGTATTTCACAAGGAGGTTGTTTGCATGCACTATACGTTAAACGACGGCAACGTCTTGCCGGCAGTCGGGTTTGGGACATATAAATTAAATGGCACGAACGGCGTCAGAGCCATGGTCGGTGCCCTTTACTTAGGGTATCGCCTGCTCGATGCAGCGTTTAATTATGAAAACGAAGGTGCTGTGGGCGAAGCGGTTCGCCAAAGTGGCATTCCCCGCAGCCAATTGATCGTTGCATCTAAGTTACCCGGCCGTCATCACCGTTATCAGGAAGCCATTGACACCATCGAAGAAAGTCTATACCGCGCTGGTCTGGATTATTACGACCTTTATTTGATCCATTGGCCTAATCCGAAAGAAGGACTTTACGTTGAAGCGTGGCAGGCGCTGATTCAGGCACAACGGTTCGGCTTAATTCGCTCAATTGGTGTTTCCAACTTCTTGCCGGGGCACATTGATCGGTTGATTAAAGAAACCGGCGTCACGCCAGCGGTTAATCAAGTGGAGCTACATCCTTACTTTAACCAGCAAACCCAACGTGAGTATGATGACGCCCATAACATTCAAACAGTTGCCTGGAGTCCCTTAGGTCGCGGTGCCGTTTTAAAAGAACCTGTCATCAAGCAAATTGCTGCGGAACATGGTAAAAATGTCGGGCAGGTTATCCTGCGCTGGGATCTCCAACACCGTGTCTTGCCAATTCCAAAATCGGCTCATCTTTCCCGGCAGCGCACTAATCTTGATATTTTTGATTTTAGCCTGACAAAGGAAGAAATGACAGCCATTGATCAGTTGAGCAAGCCTGATGGCCGCTTAAGGGATCAGGATCCGGCTGTTTATCAGGAGTTTTAATTTGTTTCCATAACGCGTTCGCCGGCGCAGGAGCCTGCGTGTAAGGACCTTGGTCGCAATGGCCAAAACCCGGCCATCACGTCCAAGGTCCTTACACTCCGGTTTCTGACCGCGCCGGCTCACGCTCACTCAAAAGGAGTCGCAGCGTTTCGCTAAAGACGACACCGCAACTCCTTTTTCTGGCTTTATGGCTACTAACCAGCAATTTTACTTTTAAACGAAAGAGGCAATCATCATGACTGAACCTATTCGCGTTTTATTCATTTCAATCTCCGGCAACACCCGCGCTTTTGCTCATCGCTTGGCTGACTATGCCGATGCCCAGCACCAGCAGAATCCCGACAATCCACCGATTCAGCTGAAAGAAATTTCTGAAGCCACCCAGAGCGATGGAGAAACCAAGCCATTTTTTGTCATGGTGCCCACGTATCTTGACGGCGGCAACGGTATCGACAATGGTGTCAAGGAACTGATGACCAATGCGATGGGCGACTACCTTGCTGAAGGCGAAAATGCCGAGTATTGCTTAGGCATCATCGGTTCGGGCAATCGGAATTTTAATGAACAATACTGCCTCACTGCCAAACGCTACGCTAAAGAATTCGACGCCCCGTTTTTAGCCGACTACGAACTTCGCGGCACACCAAGCGATGCGCAAAAGATTTACACGATTCTCGCCCGCGTTGCCGCCAATGAAGCGCAGCATTAAACGCACACTCACCAGTTGGCGTTAAACCAGCCGACTACGCGTTTGGCGTAAACCTGGGGATGATCCGGAAAACTCCGCGCATGAGCCGCACCCTTAACCACCCAGAGCGCTTTTTTCGCCTTGGTGGCTGCGCGATAATTCTGGTAAACCATTTTAGTCGGGACAAATGTGTCTTTGGCTCCGTGGATAAAAAGAATAGGCCGTGTATTCTTGTGCAAAGCCGTGATCGCACTGGCATCAAAGAGGTTGTAACCGGCTTTAAGCGTTGCGGTCAGTGCCACTGCCGGTACCAGCGGCCATTTTGGCAAATTGAACATCGACTTGGCTTGATAAGCAAGTTCGTCAATAATGCTGATGTAGCCGCAATCTTCGACAATGCTCTTGACCTGCGGCGGCAGCTTCTCGCCGCTGATATACATCACCGTTGCGCCGCCCATCGAGACACCGTACAAGGCAATTTGACTCTGTTTGCCTTGTTTTTTGATGATTTGATTAATCCATTTCAGGTAATCTAGCCGGTCTGGCCACCCATAACCGATATAATTGCCTTCCGACTGGCCTTGGCCACGATCATCAGGAGCCAGAACATTGAAGCCGGCATCATGAAACATCTTGATTTGCGGCGCCATATATTCTTTGTTCGTCATATAGCCATGCGCCACCACAACGGTTTTGGTCGTTGGTTTAGCCGCCGGAACATAATCCGCCACCAGCTTAAGCTTGTCGCCCACCGCCTGCTGCGTCCAAGTTTCTTTATGTACGGATTTAAGCCACGCCTTCCCGTCCGTAATGATGCGACTCTCTTTGCCACTCAAAAAAGACTTCTTTGAGGGCACGAAGGCATATTGGTAAAAGTAAAGACTGGCACCGATCAAGCCCACCACAATAACCCCAACAACTGATAGTAGCCCGATCAACCACGCTTTTTTATGTTTTCGCACGTTCTACAACCTCCATAAGTAGTTCAAGTCCTTTACATAACTAAAAAAGTGTACCGCAACTTTTCAGAATTTCAAGTTACATGTAGCCTGTGTTTTGTTAAGATAATGTCTGGAGGAAGAAAAATGACTGATAAACCCTTACTAGAGGCATATGTGGATGCTTATTTTTCAACATTCAAAAATATCAACGAACTGATCTCAGAGCCCATGGCCCAATACCATTTGAGTTTCGAGCAATACCGGATTTTATCCGACATTGCCAATGATCCCACCATCAGCTTGACTGCCATTGTTGCCAAACGCGGCGTAACCAAGCCGGCTGTTGCGCGGCAAATACGCGTGTTGCGTAATTTGAATTACGTGACGCAATCCAAGTTCGAAGCTGATCGGCGGCGTAATACATTGCAGCTAACACCGCTTGGTAAGCAGGTAGAAGCCGCGATTACCAAAGAAGCCAGCGAGCGCTTCAACGAATGGGTGAACGCTTTAGGCGTACGCAAAGCCAAGCAATTTGTGAAACTTTTAAATGAAATCGGCACAAAAGTCATCCAGCCCCGGCAAGCGGCAAAAAAAGAGCAGTAGGCTGCCACCGTCTGGATATAAAAACGACGTCAAAGTTCGGAACACCGAACTCTGGCGTCGTTTTGTTACCTGCGGATGTACCACACGTTCAGGATTTGGCGCTAAGTTTGGCAACCTTTTTCAAGCCTTCCGGAATTGCTTCCGGCTTGTCGGCCAAGACTTTGGCGCCGGCATCTTGCAACTCCTTGGCTGAACCAAAGCCATAGGTAACGCCCAGCAGCTGAACATGATTATCCAAGCCACCGGTCATGTCGTTTGCCCGATCACCAATCATGACACTGACAGCCGGATCCGTTTGGGTCGCCTTCAGCGCATAGGCCAAAACATCGGTCTTTGTCACTCGCGTCTGCTCATCATCGCTGGCACCGTAAGCACCGGCAAAATATTGATCCAGTGAAAAATGCTTAACCAAACGATGCAACATGGTCTCTGGTTTTGCCGAAGCAATATAAAGCTGATCGCCTTGTTGCTTCAGGTTAGCCATGGTATCCAGAAACTTAGGATAGAGCTTTGCCTGATACAGTCCTTCTTCCTCATAGTAATGATGGAAAGCGTCAATTGCTCGTTTAACTTCGACATCATCCAATTCCGGCCAGACTTTCGGTAACATGTCCACCAGTGCCGGACCAATAAATTGCACATACGCCGAATTATCCAAAGGCCGCAAGCCGCGATCCTGAACCATATATTTTAATCCCGCGACAATGCCGGCTTCCGAATCTGCCACGGTCCCATCAAAATCAAAAAATAAAGTTGCCATTGAAATCCTCCTTATTTTCAACCGCCCATAAGCGCCTCAAACCGTCATGATCGCTTATGTCTTGGTGAGCTTACCACTTACATTATACAAGTTCCTGTTCCCGATGGAGGGCGTCCTTTAGAATCACCGGCGCAATTAACGTTGTGAGGACAATGACCACAATGACCGCCGAATAATACTCGGCATCCATCAACTTAGCCTCAAAACCGATTTGAGCCACGATCAAGGCCATCTCACCGCGGGACACCATGCCGGCGCCGACCACGTTACTTTGCAACCAAGTGGCCCCAGCCAAGCGATCGCCAAGGCCGCACCCGACCCACTTGGTGACCAAAGCCAGCAAGGTCAAAATGACGATAAACCCGATATCCCTGCCAAACGTATCAAAGCGCATGTTCAAGCCGACGCTGACAAAGAAAACCGGAATGAACACCGCATAGCCAATCGCACTCAGATTACTGTCAACTTCCTGCCGATAATGGGTCTGCCCAACCGCGACTCCGGCAAAAAAGGCGCCGATAACCGCGGACATCCCGACAAGATCCGCCACATAGGCCATCCCCAAGCAAATCAGCAGCGACATAATGGTAATAGCCGAAGCCGGGAACAGTTTTTCCGCCAGCCCCATCAAGTACGGCGCCGCCCAGCGAACCACCAGATAAATCCCGATGAAGTACAGCAACTGTTCGACAATTTGCAGCCAGAACGGCACGCTGGCTGTCTTTTGTTCCCCTAACACCGCAACCGTGAAACTCAAAATCAAAACGGTCAGAATATCGTCGACCACCGCCGCACCCAAGATGGTCGCCCCGTTGCGGCCGTCCAGTGCATGCAGTTCTTTTAAAACCTCAACGGAAATCGAGACGGATGTTGCTGCAAAAGTGATGCCGAGAAAAAGGCTGCTGGTCAAATTGAATCCCCAAACGTGAGCAAAGCCGAACACGACGACCACAGGCACGATCACCCCAATCACCGCTACCAGCATGCCGGGTTTGAAATATTTTTTCAGCAAATCCAAATCGCTTTCGAGCCCGGCCAAAAACATCAAAATAATAACGCCAATTTCGGCAAATAATGAAATCGTATGGCTAGGCGTCAGCCAACCCAATAATGCCGGTCCTATCAAAATTCCCGCTAACAACTCACCGATCACGGCTGGCATTTTCAGCAAGCGACTGATATGCGCCAGTATCAATGTTGTTACCAAGATGAGTGCTAAGTTGCCAATATCCTGCATATTTCTCCTCCATTTTGAAAATCGTCAACCCGTTGTCAGCCGCACCTCGTAAGCATTCCGTTCCGGCACCGGCTCATCCATGTACACAATCCCGCGAAAATCAAAGCCCATCCCGGTAATCGCATGTTGCATAATCACGTTTTGTGCGTGCGTATCGACCCGTAAGTCGGTAAAACCGCGGCGATAGGCTTCACTCATGATGTTGCTGAAGAAAACCCGACTCAGTTGCTTGCCGCGAATGCTGCCGTCAAGCGCAAATCGATGGACGGCCAGGTATGGCACATCGGCCAGCCAGCCTTCCCCGTCGATCCGTAGATAGTGCGGGTCCGGCCCCACAACCAGCGCCGCCAGTCCGGCCACCTTCCCGTCAACCACGAGCACCCGGCCGATCCCGGTGGCAACGTCCTGCTCAATGGCTGCCTGATCCGGATAAGTGCCTTGCCATTGAGGAATGCCCTGATCGCCTAGAAACCTGCGAGCAGACACAATCACCCGCATCATATCAGGAATATCATTGGTCGTCGCCGCGCGCATGAAAATGGTTGACATCAGCTTCATCTCCAAAAAATAATTGTATTGCCCTATTTTCCCGCATCTGACCGTAAGTTTCAATCTGCCCGTCAAAAGTTAAGACCCTTGCTCAAATTTAGTGACAAAAACGCCCCCGCAAAATAAACTGCGAGGGTCATTTTCGATGCTAACAATCTTAATGTCGGTGATGCATATGATGCTTCTTTTTCAAAGGCACCTCTTCATACTCCGGTGCAAAGACGTCATGGGCGCCGCGATGTTCTGGCGCCAACCGCCAGTTGTGGCGACCGTGATGATGCTTGTGCATTTGTAACTTAAGACTCAACTGTTTGGTTCGCTCTTTTTCGATGCGCAGTTTCTGGTGACCGCGAATGATCATGATGCCGCCGCCTAATGCCAACGCAATTGGAATCAAATGCACGACGGCCATCGGGATCATTAATTCCGGTTGTTCCTCAATCGCCTTATCAAACGCATGAACCGGTTCAAATAGATCATCTTTTAATTCATCAATGCTAGCCATGAAAGCACCTCCATTACCTAAGCAACTTTAAATTACCACTTTTATTATAACGTTAATTGTCACTTAAAGGTGCTTTTGCGTCGGTTTGCGTGAGCCACTGGCCTAAATGGCTGAAATAATCGGTCGGATTGTCCAACATCTGCCCGTGCCCGGCGTTTGGGGTAACATGCAACGTGGCATGTGGGATCGTTTGGGCCATCCGTTCCGCCGCGGTCAATGGCATGGTCTCATGGCCGCCAAATGTCAAATAAGTCGGCACCGTGATTCGGTGCATATCGGCCCGGCGATCCCAATTTTTAAGCGCGCCGACCATCACGAATTCGTTGTCACCTTGAAAATAGTGATAGACCGGCGTTGCCAGTGTTGAAATTAAGTGCCGTGGCTGGGGATCGGCGGCATGGTGTAGATAGTGCTCACCTAGTTCGCTCACTAATGCTTGGTATTTAGCATCGTCAAACGCATGGCGGGCCTCGATTTGCTGCATATACGCAACGTCTTCAGGTGAAAACATCTTTTCGCGAATTTTGTTGATGTTCACTAGGTATTCATCCAGATTATCAATCATCGAGCTTAGGACCAGTCCCTTAAGGTGTTCGCCATATTTCAACGCATACTCGATCGCCAACACGCCGCCCCAAGATTGACCAAGCAGGTAAAAGTGATCAATCCCCAGCTGCTGCCGGACATTTTCCACCTCATCGACGTAATAATCGATGTTGAGGAACCGTTTTTGATTGGCCGGATCCGAAAAGACGGGTTGATCGGAAAAGAATGAACCCAATTGGTCGTAACGGGTGACGCGGACACCATACGGCGCCAGTTCTTGCGCAAAGTTTTCAAACACTTCGTTGGTGCCGCCGGGTCCGCCATGCAAGGTCATCAGCCGAATCTGGCCTTGGCCTTGCGTTTGGGTCCATAGATGATAACCGTTTGGCAACGTTACAAAGCGGGTTCCGTTCGGGTTTAGTTTTACCATGCGATCGCTTCTTTCCTGTCATTTAGCCCTTATTATGACGGTTGCTGCGGGCTCAGACAATAGCATGTGGCCAGCAGAACTTCAAATATTCGTAAAAACAAGTGTGATATTCGGCATCTGGTTGCATAGATTGGTAAAATAAATTAAAAGAATTGGAGGGCATGCGATGGCAGCGCAAAACATTTCACCTGATCAAGGTTTATCGGCACAACAGGTTCAGCAGCGGTTTGACAACGGTCAGCACAACCTTCCGCTTAAGCCGCTGACCCGTTCCATTGGCCAGATTATCCAAGTCAACACGTTTACTTTATTTAATTTGGTCAATGTTGTTCTGGGTGCGCTCATCATCACCACCGGCAGCTACAAAAACCTGTTGTTCCTTGGCGTGGCCATCATTAACACTGCCATTGGTACCATTCAGGAAATTCAGGCTAAGCGGCAAATCGATAAAATGTCCATCCTCGCCGCTGCTCATGCCACCGTCATTCGTGACGGCCAGCAACAAAAAATCGATCTCGAGCAGCTGGTCATGGATGATATGGTGCTTCTCAAACGCGGCGATCAGATTCCGGTTGACGGTACCGTTGTTGCCACCAACGGGCTTGAAAGCGATGAAAGTCCGTTAACCGGTGAATCGCGGCCAATCACTAAAAAAGTGGGCGATCCGTTGCTTTCCGGCTCTTTTGTGGTTTCCGGGCAAGCTACCATGCAAGTGACTGCTGTCGGCAAAGATACCTTTGCCGCTAAACTTTCCTTGGAAGCCAAAGCCGAAAAAGCCAGTCAAAGTCAATTGCTGGCAACGATTAACCGCATCATTCGGGTTTTAACCTATGTGCTCATTCCGATCGGTATCATTCTTTTTTCCGTTTCCATGATTCGTCGCGGCAATTATAATCGGGCTATTTTAACCACCAGTGCGGCCATGATCGGGATGATTCCGGAAGGTTTGGTGTTGCTGACCAATGTGGCGCTGGCTGTTTCTGCCCGCAACCTGGCTGTCAAACGCGTGCTGGTTCGGGCCTTACCCGCCATCGAAGCCTTGGCGCGTGTCGATACGATTTGCCTCGATAAAACCGGTACCATCACCAGTGGAAAACTTAAAGTCGCTAACACATTGCCAGCAACTGGCCACACCGCTGAAGATGTCACTAGTGCTGCGGCAGCCATCGTGTATGCGCTCAATGATGATAACGAAACCGCCTTAGCCATCAAAGCCGCAATCGACGCTGACGCCAACCAGCAGGTCACGCAAACTATGCCGTTTTCATCTGCGCGCAAATGGTCCGGTGCCGTGGTTGACGGACGTGCTTTATTTATGGGCGCCCCGCAGTTTACTTTTGGCGAACAGCTGCCTACCGATATCGCGACCCAAATCAAACAAGCCGCTGCAAACGGCTACCGTGTTCTAGCGGTGGGGACCGTCAAAACACTTGCTCAGCCGCTTGTGAACCCAGAGTTGCTCGGGCTCATTTTGATCACCGACGAATTACGCCCGACTGCCATTAACACCTTTGATTTCTTCAAGAGTCAAGGCGTGGCATTAAAAGTGATCTCCGGTGATGACCCGATCACGGTCGCCAATATTGCCAAACAGGCACACACTGAAGGCGCCGATCGCAGTGTCGACATGAGTACAATCGCTGCGGATGCCACTGAAGCCGACTTTCAGGCTTTGGTCAAGCAATACAACGTTTTTGGCCGCGTCACCCCGGATCAAAAGAAGCAACTCATTATGGCTTACCAAGCATTAGGCCATACCGTTGCGATGACCGGTGATGGGGTCAATGACGTCCTTGCTTTGCGCCAAAGTGACTGCAGCATTGCCATGGCTTCCGGTGCCGATGCCGCCAGCTCGATTGCGGATTTCGTTTTACTTGATTCTAACTTCGATGCCATGACTGGTGTGCTCAACGAAGGCCGCCGCGTTATCAACAACATCGAACGGGTGGCATCGATGTATCTGGTCAAAACCATGTACTCAGTCATCTTAGCCACCATTTTCGTTTTCCTGCCACTCGACTACCCGATCGTGCCGATTAACCTTACGCCGGTCTCGGCCATCGGCGTTGCCATCCCATCCTTCTTCCTGACGCTAGAGCCTAACTTTGAGCGCGTCACTGGGCAATTCATGCAAAAAGTCATGACGGTTGCCGCGCCAGCCGCTATCAGCGTGGTCGTATATACCTTATTGCTAACTTGGATGGAGTCGTTCCTGAACCTCAGCTTCGATGCCACCTCAACAATGGTCGCGATGTTGATCGGCACAATTTCCCTTAATGTGTTACTGGTCGTTGCCCGTCCCTTCAATCGGCTCAAGGTCGGCTTGCTGGCTGGTCTAAGCGCAGCGTTATTCCTGGTATTCTTTATTTTCAACCATGTCTTTTCGCACGCCAGCCTGTGGCAGTGGCAGCTAGCATTGATTTATGTACCTCTCATGGTCTCGACTGTACCGTTTTATCTGCTCATCCAGGAATTCCTTGGTCGGCGAGTGTTATCAAAAATCAATTGGCGCTAGACAAAAATTCCATCCGCCATTTGGTTTGACTCGTGTATACTGAATTTGGATGAATTTTCTGAAAATATTTAGGAATCGAGGCACACGCATGGCAGAGGAACAAACTTTAGTTTTGGTCAAACCCGATGGCGTCGCGAACGGGCACATTGGTGAGGTCATTACCCGTATTGAGCGGCGTGGCTTCACCATTGAAGCCTTAAAAGTCACTCAAACAACAACTGCTCAACTGCACCAGCATTACGCCGCACTTGTCGACAAACCTTTTTTCCCAAAAGTTGAACGTTTTATGACCAGCGGCCCGCTTGTGGCGATGATTGTCAGCGGCTTTAATGTGATTGAAGCCGTGCGGAAAATGACTGGTGCGACCAATCCGGCAGACGCTGCGCCAGGCACGATTCGCGGCGATTTTGGCCGGGAATGGGCCGACCAAACCATCCGCAACGTGATTCACAGCTCTGATAGTGAGGAAAGCGCACGGCGGGAAATTCCGATTTGGTTTGCGAACAAGCAATACGCGCCTAAGTCATAACCACCAGGCGGGTACATAACTAATAACCGAAAAAAGCCGCAGTACGATCTTTGTAACGATCGCACCGCGGTTTTTTTATGCCAACACGTTGACGGCAGGCAAGCTTAATAATACGTACGCCGATTACCAAAATTCAGCTTCGCAATAATCGTATTCGGCTCCGTCTGATCCGGCGACTGGATCCACAGGCCGCGCGAAGCCAATTCCTTGAACAAGTAATTCGCGGCAGCAATTTCTTCAGCAGCAGGATCATCAATCGTTGCCCCGGCCTGATGCGCTTGGGCAATAGCGTCGTCAACGGACAATACCACTGTGTCGGCAAAGGTCGTTTCCAAAGTCGCGTATAATTGTCCCAGTTTATCGTCAAGATAGGTCTCTAAAGCTTTGAAAAAATCCGCATGGTCGGCTTTTCGATCAAAGTAGCGCGCCACTAGCTGATTGTTGTCGATACCCATTCATAACACATCCTTTTTATATAATTCTACCATGAGCAGTTAGCCGAAAGAAATAATCGGTTCAACAGGAGGCCGACACGCATCTTAAGCGCGATCAATGCTATACTTTAGCCACCATGTGAAGGAGGTTTTTTTATGAGCGAAACCGAGTTACCTAAACGCCAGGCGGTTGATCCGAAGCTGACTTGGGATCTAACCCCGATTTTTCATGACGACTTTGCTTACGATGAAGCGGTCAAACAGGTCCGCGCCTTAACCAAGGATTTTGTCCGCATGTATCAGGGAAAATTGACGGAACCGGCCGTGATTGTCGATGCGTTGGCCGACTACGGCACGATTGTGGCCCTCGATAGCAAAATTGCCCACTGGGGATTCATGCCGTATTCGACTGATACCACCGACCCCAAATTGCGCGAACGCCAGGCACAAGTTACCGCACTGGGCGGCGAAATTGGCGGTCAATTGAGCTTCTTTCAAGCCGAACTCACCCAATTATCCGAAACCGTGCTTGACGCCGTGGTCGAAAAAGCACCCGATTATGCCGGCTTCATTCGCCAAATCAAAGTGGCCAAGAAAGGCGCCTTGCCGCCTGCTGCCGAAAAGGTGTTAGCGGAATTGTCCCCGGTTTTTCAGGCACCCAGCAACATTCGCGACCAAACGATTTTCGGCGACATGGACTTCGGCACGTTTACGGCTCACGGTAAAACCTATCCGCTTTCATTCGTGATGTACGAAGAGAATTACCAAAAGCATCCCGACACCGAAATCCGCCGCGCCGCCTATGCTCAGTTCAACAAGACGTTGCGCCGCTATGAAAACACCATGGCTGCCGGCTACTTAGCACAAGTCACCCGCGAAAAAATTACGGCAACCATGCGCGGTTACGATTCCGTCATCGATTACCTGCTCGCTGACCAGGAAATCAATCGGGAAATGTTTAACCGCCAAATCGATGTGATTATGCACGACCTAGCACCTGTCATGCGCAAATATGTGACCCACGTCAAAACGCTTTGGGGACTGGATCACATCGGTTATACCGACTTACAAATCGACATTGACCCGAGCTATGCACCGACCATCACCTTGGCACAGGCTCAGGAAATGATCAAAAACGCGACGGCGTTGATGGGCAAAGATTATCAAGATCAGATGATGCAGGCATTTTCGGATCACTGGATTGATTTTCCCGCCAATCAGGGTAAAGACTCAGGCGCGTACACGGCCGGGCCTTACGGTGTCCATCCATATGTTGAAATGACCTGGAGTAACACGCTGCCAGCAGTGTACACACTGATTCACGAGCTGGGACACACGGCGCAAATGGTCCGCTCGCAGCAAGCGCACAATGTTCTTGATGCGGATTTCAATGATTACTTAGTCGAGAGTCCTTCGACTTTCAATGAATTATTATTGACCCACTATTTGGAAGAAACTGCCAAAGACCCGCGGATGAAGCGATTTGCTTTGTCACGCTTGTTGAATAACACCTATTTCCACAACTTTGTCACCCACTTGCTTGAAGCGGCTTTTCAACGTGAGGTTTATACGCTGATCGATAAGGGTGAGAGTTTTGATGCTGCGCGCCTTGATGCGATTACACGTAAAGTATTGACCGATTTTTGGGGCCCGGCTGTTGAGCTTGAAGAAGGCGCTGAGCTAACTTGGATGCGGCAAAGCCACTACTACATGGGGCTGTACTCATATTCCTACTCTGCCGGTTTGACCGTGGCCACTCAGGCTTTTCAAGCTATTGAGCAGCAAGGTCAGCCTGCTGTTGACCGCTGGCTCCGATATCTAAGTCTGGGTGATTCACTCGATCCAGCTGCCGCAGCTCGTGTTGCCGGCGTCGATGTCACCACGGATGCTGCCCTGAAACACGCTATCAGTTTCTTAGGTGATACGGTGGATGAAGTCGTGGCTTTGAGTAAGGAAATTGATCAGGATTAGTCATAGAACTATGCAAAAACCGCATCTTTTTTCGGAGATGCGGTTTTTTAACGCACTTATTGGTCTTCGCGCACTTTGCCAATCAAATCTGAACGGCACCATGCGTAAACGGACCGTTCAGTAGGCTGGTCACATCGGCAACTAGTGGCTGAATCGCCTCTTGAACGGCAGGATATGACTCGGTTCCCCAGTGCTTTAACGCTCGGATTGCTCGCAGCCGCCGGAGAAAATTCATTTGGCTGAGCTTGGGATAGCCTTGCACATAATAAAAACTGGTTACGGGACAATCATGCATAAACTGATATTGCTTAATTTGCTGGCAATTCACATTGTCACGCCGAACCACGCCGCTGCCAAACACAATAACCATATCAGGCAGCATATCCTTGAATTGACGGAAAAAGGATTTCAAGCCGAGCACCTTATTTCCCACAAGGTGACCGTCGTAAATAATCAAGGTGCGGTTTTTTAAGTCCGAGGCTGTCAAAAACTGAACATCAATCACTTCGCAATGTAAGGTTTGCGCAATACTCAACGCAAACCGCTGGGTAAAACCGGTTTCGGATGTGTAAACGACTAATGTTTGCTGCATCTGGCAACCCTCCTTGAACGCGTGAACGTTAAGATGCATTATTACGGTTGAAATATCTCCGTTAATTTAAGCTTACATAAATATTTATATTAGCGTCAATGTATATGCTGATAAATTTTTGCCAATTAAGTTGTGTCCATGTCACTTATCCCTTAAGCATGATACACTGACTGTGTTGTCTTAAATCTCACCTGTTTCGCGTATACAGGTAAAGGAGTGTTTTTTTATGGAAATTACCCGACACGGCACAGTCATCACGACCAATGGCAATCCAACGGCACTAGGCGAAAAACTACCGGCATTTACGGTAACCGATGCCAAGGGACAGCCGGTTAAGACTAGTGATCTCAGTCACCGCCTGACATTAATCAGTGTTGTTCCCGACATCAATACACGGGTCTGCAGCATCTCAACCAAACATTTTAACCAGGATATGGATGAGTTTGACAATGTTGACTTTTATACGATTTCAACCAATACCCCACAAGAACAACAATCCTGGTGCGCGGCGGAAAATGTGACAAAAATGCAGCTACTTTCCGACCAGAACGCTAATTTTGGCAAGGCGATGGGGCTATTCGTTGCCGACAACCACACCGATGCCCGCAGTGTTTGGATCGTTGACGGTACAGGAACGGTTAAATATCGCGAACTCATCACCGAACAAACACATGAGCCTGATTACACCAGCGCCTTAGCTTATTTAGAAGCGCATCAAGCTTAATTTCGGGCAAAAAAAAGAGCCGTTTCGGGCTCTTTTTTTCTTGCTGCCACAACACGTTCGTCGGCGCAAAAACCGGCTCACGCTCAAAAAACATTATGCCAATCCTTGAACCAGCATCATCAAAATCGGAACAACAATCACAAACAGGACTGTCGAAGTCGTCACAACGTTGGTGGCGTACTTCACGTCGGCGTGGGCTTCCGTTGCCAAAATCGGCAGGACGGCAAGACCAGGTGCAGCCGCTTGAATGATCAGGGTTTGCGCTTCGAGACTTGGCACATTGAAACCAGCCTTCATGCCTAGCAGAATCAATCCGGTAATCAATGCCGGAGCGATGACGAACCGGCCGATCAAAGCCACGATGGTATCGCGGTCAAACCGAATCGCTTTCAAGCCGGCATCAGCCAAAATAATTCCGATATAAATCAGCGATAGCGGTGTTACCAGACTACCAACGTAATCTAATGTGTTAACCGCAAATCCTAGCCAACCAACATGAATGAACGGAATTTTCAGCAAAAGAAAGACCAAGGCTACCAAGAAACCAACCAGTGGCGCTGGCAACAATTTCTTCCAGTTAAAGGCTGCACCGCTTTTTTCTGCCTTCTCCTGCGTCGGGTCATCCCATGCCATGATAAAGGCGCCGACTGTCCAGGTTGAGACTGTGTTCACCACGTAATACATCAGGAAGTACGGCACCGCTTTATCACCGAACAAGGCAAGGTTCAGCGGTAACCCGATGAAAATGGTATTGGCATTCACAAACATGTTGATGAACGTTCCACGACGCCCTGGCCGAACTTTAAGCAACCAGACCAGTAAAAAGGCGATCAGATAGCCCAGAATCACGGCACCAAAGCCATAAACCAACCCTGATGACAGGCTTACCAGCTTATCGAGGGTCAATCGTTGCAAGACAGAGATAAAGATTGACGCCGGCAAGGCAATTTTCATAACAAGTCAGAAATAGTTTTCCCAAACTGATCATCAAACCGCCCTTGCCGCCGCAAGACATAACCCAGGGCAATCAGTAAAACGATGGTCAGCACGCTTTGAATCGATGTACTTAATGCAGTCACAGTTTTATTCCTCCAAGTCTAGTTCGAGTGAATTCGGCAGTGGCCGATATTCCGGTTTCCAAGTCATGTCAGCAACGGCCTGTTTGGCATCGCTGATCGGTTCTTGATTCAGTCCATTTTTAATGGCGTCTTCCGCAACCGCAATCGCGACCGTCTGACTAAATTGATCCAGTTTCGACACCGGCGGCAAAACCGCTGCGCCTAGCTGATCAGGATCCACAATGCCGCCTAAGCTGTGCGCTGCAGCAGAAATCATTGAATCGGTGAGCAGCTTGGCCGTGGACGCAATCGTACCTAAACCTAATCCCGGATAAACCAACGCGTTATTAGCTTGGCCGATCGCATAGCTAACACCCTTATACGAAACATTTGCGGCTGGAACGCCAGTGGCAATCAAGCCCCGTCCATCGGTCCACTTAATCAAATCTTCCGCTTTAGCCTCAGCCAGCTTGGTTGGGTTTGATAATGGGAAAATAATTGGCCGTTCCGTATGTGCAGCCATTTCCTTCACAATGCTTTCGGTGAAAGTGCCGGGAACCGTCGAAGTACCGACCATCACTGTTGGATGCACTGCTTTGACAACCGCTTCGAGATTCGTGAGCTCATCCGCATTGGCAAATTCACTGCGCGAACGGGCAAACGGCTTTTGCTCCGGGGTTAAATCGGTCATATCGTCAAACAGCAAGCCTTGCTTATCGACGAGGTAAAAATGCTTCTTAGCCTCTTCAGGACTCAATCCTTCTTCAATAAACGCTTCATACACGCGTGCCGTAATGCCAGCGCCTGCTGTTCCGGCCCCAAAGCTCAAATAAACTTGATCGGTTAGTTTTTGCTTGGAAATATTCATGGTACCCAAAAGTCCGGCTAACACAATGATGCCCGTGCCCTGAATATCGTCATTGAAGGTCGTGATTTTATCTTTATATTGATTCAAAATATCAGCGGCATTGCTGCGACCGAAGTCTTCGAAGTGCAGATACAAATTCGGGAATAACTTCTCGGCAGTTGCTACAAACTTATCCACAAACTGATGATATTTCTGGCCATAAACGCGCTTATGACGATTACCCAGATAAAGCTCGTCATTCAGTAGCGCTTCATTATTGGTACCCACGTCCAAGACAACGGGCAGGACCTGACTCGGATCAATGCCGGCTGCAGCGGTATAAACCATCAGCTTACCCACAGAAATGTCAACACCTTGGGTACCCCAGTCACCAATGCCGAGAATGCCTTCCGCGTCACTCACCACCAACAGCCGAATATCACGGCCATCAGCACTATGCTTCAACGCGCTTTCAATGCGATCCGGATCATCGATCGAAAGATAAGTGGCGTTTTGGGGATTTACAAACAGCGCACTGTAATTTTCAATCGTATCAGCAATCGTCGGATCATACACAATCGGCATGAATTCGTTAATGTGCTCGGAAAAAAGCTTATAAAACAGCACATGGTTTTCGTTAAACAAAGTCATCAGGAACTGCCGCTTGGCCAAATCGGTCGGCTTTGTCTGCAATTGTGCATACGCCTGTTTGACTTGCTGATCCAATGTCTGAACGGCTGGCGGCAACAGGCCATTTAAGCCATATTGGTCCCGCTCTTCCTGGGTAAAGGCTGTCCCTTTATTTAAAAAGGGATTATTTAAGATTTGTTCTGGTGTATATTTCAAATTCAACACTCCTCTTTTGTGTTAAACATGGGGCAACTCTTTTTAGCTGGCTCGCGCTAATATGCCGTGAAGCAAAACACAACTTTTAATTACAAGACCAGACATTACGCCGCGCCCAATCTTATAGTCAAACTTGGCAGGAGTGATAAAATATTTTTATATGCTTTCATGATTATTATTTTCTTTACGTTAACGTGCGTAGGCTCACGCCCACATTAACGCGTTCGCCGGCACCACGAAATCAGTGTGACGCCAGCTGGTGAACAGCTTGCCAGTCACGCCGCGATTATTCTGCATCAGCTGGATTTGGCCAAGCAGGACATTGCGTGGGACCAAAAGAGCAAGATTCGATTCGGTCTGCCACCGATTATCGGCAGTTATCTGTTTCCAAAAATTGCGGTCGACTTGATTGCTGCCGGGCTGATGCCGCAACTGGAAACATTTGAAGCGGGCTCGGCCGCACTTCTTGATCAAATTAAAGACGGCAATCTCGACTTTGCCTTACTGGGTGCCAGCGGTCCGTTAGTCGATCCAGAGTTGCACGTCATCCAAATCGATACGGCGCCATTCGTCATCATTACCGCCGAAAATGATCCGTTGGCGCAACAATCGCATGTCTCCTTCGCGACACTTGCTGATCGCCAGTTCATCACCTTAAACGAAGGCTTCGTCCACACACGGGCCTTTGCCTGGTTCCAACAACAGCATACCTTCACGCCAAACGTGATTTATCGTACTGGCGATGTTTTGCTACTAAAACGCCTGGTCACCCAGAACGTAGGCATCGGCTTTTTAACCAAAATCGCCATTCACGCCGATGATTATCTCGCATCGCTAAAAATCGACGATCCCAAGCAGCCGGCCTTCACCATCTCGTTTGTCTATCGCCAGGATCGCGTCTTGACACCCACCATGAACCGCTTTGCGCAGATTCTGAGCGCGCCAAAAGTGGTTTAGACTTCAAACAAGTAAAAACGGCCGAAAAGAAAGTTGCCTTCCTTCGACCGTTTTTGCTTACCGAAAAGTCTTCGCTCAATTAAAAATAATCCTTCCGCCATAACCACCAAGCAGCGATTCCGCACAAGACCGCCGTACCGCCAATTAACCACCAGAACGCCCAATAGGCATTGGCAAATGGCAGGCGGACATTCATGCCGTAAATGCCGCCGACAATCGTAGGAATCGTTAAAATAATGGTCAGGCTGGTCAAAACCTTCATGATGAGGTTTAAGTTATTTGAAACGATCGCACTAACAGTGGTTGAATACTGATCCAGTAACTTGTTGGTAATCCGGACCATCGTCTGCGCCTCGACGACCTCGACTTCGACATCATGTAGCCGGCGAAGGTAACCATTGGTGTTGAAAAAGCGTTCGCCTGCCCGTAAGCTTTTCAACAAGTTTCCGGAATGATCAAGTGCGGCATCAAAGAACACCAGGCTTTTCTGCATCGCCATGAGTTGATAAAGCTGCGTGTTTTTAGCGGCTTTGCCTAAACTGCCTTCAATCTGTTTCGTTTCATCATTCAACTTGTCCATATCGATCACAAATTAGTGTAAAACCCGCCACAGCAATTCTAACGCAAACTCTTCCGGCTTGGGTGAAAGCTTCTGCTCCGCCAAGTCGTCAAACGCCTGCAAGGGATGGTCCATGACCGTAATGACGCGATCGGCCAACAAGATCATGGTTAACGGCACCGTATTAAATTGGCGGAACCCCATCTCATTCGTCATCTCGATCGGATAGCGTAACACGATTAACCCTGGAACGTCATCGGCGGGATTCAGTCCCTCAACCCGGGCATTTTCATGTTGGTCAAGTGCCGCGTCCACATATGTTTTGGGCAGACCATACTTGGTAGCCAGCGTCTGCAACTCCTGGGGCAATGGCGACTGGACCCGAATCCAATTAGCCTGATCATCCGTCGCCACCTGCACATTGCGCTGCTTTTGAATTTGATAGCACGTAATCATGTTGACACCTCTTTTGACTAGTATACCGTATCGCTATTTGAACATTCACGACTTGTCAAAACTGGTATGATAATTATGAGGTGATGATTTTGAAAGTAACACTCGAACGCATCTATCAAAAACCGCAAGCAAGTGGCTTCCGAGTACTCGTTGATCGAGTTTGGCCGCGGGGCATCAGTAAAGTCAATGCTGCCTTAGATTTGTGGGCCAAAACCATTGCACCGACAGCAGAACTGCGGAAGTGGTTTGGCCACGATCCGGAAAAATACCCTGAATTCAAAAAGCGTTACTTAGTGGAACTTGCTGCTAATCCTGATTTGCCGGATTTCATCAAGACGCTAAAAGCGCATGAACAGGATCCGATTATCATGTTATACGGTGCCAAAGACGAGACCCATAACCAAGCCGTTGTTTTAAGCGAATTTCTTAAAGATAAGTGAGTTCCCATGGCCACAAAAGCCGAATTCCGCACCCGCCAGCTTAAACGCCTTCAGGAAGCTGCCGATGAAACTCAGGCAGCTAGCGAAACACTAATGGCGACTTTAATCAAGACAATCGTCTGGCAACAGGCTAAAAGCATCGGCATCACGGTCAGCGACCCTTTTGAAGTCGCCACAGCTCCAATTATTGCTGCAGCACATGCAGCTGCTAAAGCCGTTTTCTTACCGCGCGTCATGCCAAAACGCCAGATGGTCTTTCTGCCAGATCCCGGCCATGAGCACCTCGTCAAAAGTGCTTTTGGTATTCCCGAACCTGCCTACCAAGCCGACTTGGTTGAGCCGGCTCCGGATCTTTTAATTGTGCCCGGAATCGGCTTCTCATTGGCAGACAGATATCGTATCGGTTTTGGCGGCGGCTACTTTGATCGCTTTTTAGCCGAATATTCCGGCCACACCTTAACACTGGTTCCGCCAGTCATGGCCTTTCCGCAGCCTGATTGGCCAGTTGATCCGTTTGATGTCCCGATTGAAACCTTAATACTGGCTAACGGGGACATGATTAGGTAACAATTGTATTAATCGATTGACTGAGCGGCATTTGGCTGCACTTGATATCAAGTGGCTGGCAGTTTCGTTTTAACCAGTCAAAAGGCGCCAGGCAAGTTGCTTGCCGGCAGCCTTTTTAATTCTGCTTGTGTTTCAAACCTGCTTACCCTAATATTGGGGAAAGGCTTTCACCATATTTCAGGAGGCATTTCATGCGACGTGAACGTATTCGAAAGAATCGAAGGAGGCTTTACCTCACATTAACCGGCATTGGTGCGGTCGTTATTTTCATCGGCGTTTTCGTTTGGCTGGTGTTGCGCGGCGCCAAGGTTCAAGGACCGACAGCTTCGTCTTCCGCCACCAGCATTTCCATTTCATCAACGGTCACCCGCTCATTTAAAAGTGGCACTTACACCGCTTCCGGAGATGTCACGGATACGAATGGCGATCACCATGATCTGACGGTTTATGTGAAGTTAACCTCGTCAAAAACCTATACGCGCTTAATCATTCTTGACGCGGGAAGCCAACCGCAAATTATTAACGATACTGGCGATGTCAAACAGAAAAAAGGCAAGTTAACGCTCAGCTCGGAGCACGCCAATGTTTATACGTATGCCAGTGCGAAAACTTACAAGCACAATCAGCCGACAACAACGGTCGAATATGCCGCAGAAGGGGCAACCGGCACTGTGCATAATTACACGAAGGCCTTGAAAAAGGAGCTCAACAACAGTATCACCTTAAAAGGCAAAACACCGCACAATTATCGTTACCTAACAACCAGCCTGCCGTTGCAACGGTCAAAGAAGAAGCTTCTTAGCCTTGATGATTTCAAGACGAAGCAGACCGCTTCAAGCTCTGAATCAAGCTCAGCGACGAGTGAAACGTCAACTTATCAACCATCGCAATACAGCGAACCATCTTCAAGAGTTCCCGTAACGCCAACACCTTCTACTGCACCGAGTGTAGAAAGTGAGCACAGCCAAGGCAATAGCACCAGTCAGACCGGTGGTAGTATTGGTAATAATGGCACATCAAATAATAATGGTGCTGGCAATAACGGCCAGACAACACCGAACAGCGAACCCAGTAGCCAAGCACCTTCCCCGGCTCAACAGGTCAGCTCTTCTTCCAGCAGTCAATCGCAATGAAAGACAAATTAACTGGCTAAACGTTTCGATCGAGCAGTGTTTGAGATCACATTCATCTCTAACACTGCTTTTTTCGTCAACACGTCATGGTCATCTAACAAGGCAAAACGCACTGCTTTTGACGCCACCCCGCGCCTGCGCTAAACTTGCAGTCATGGCGTGCCTTTTAGGTCTCCCACCATTTTCATGATTCTTATTCACCAGCCATCGGAGGCTATTATGATCAACTTATCTGCCAATAAGCTATCACCTCGCGAGCAATACAAACTGCTGTCTGGCAGCATCATTCCCCGCCCCATCGCGTGGATCACGACACAAAGCACGGCCGGCGTTATCAATCTTGCACCATTTTCATTCACAACCGGCATTTCTAATCAGCTGCCATTACTATCTGTGTCGATCTTGCGGGACGGCCAGCAGCCAAAAGACACGGCGGCGAATCTTTTGGCCCGTCATGAGGCAGTTGTCCACATGGTCAGCATTGATCTCACCAAAGCGATGAATCAAACTGCGGCCCGATTAACCCCTGATCAAAGTGAATTGAACTTAATTGATCTGCCATTAGTGGCCAGTACCGAGATTCAGGTACCCGGGCTGCAAGCCGCGCGTATTCGCTTTGAAACGCAACTTTACCAATATGTACCGATTCGTGATCGTGCCGGGGTGATCATCACCGATCTATTTATTCTGGAAATTCGACAGTTCCACTTTGCCGATACGGTGCTTGATTTGCCAAGCTTACACGTTAATCCTGCCGCTTTAGCACCGGTAGCCCGTCTCGCCGGTCCTACTTATGCCGAACTTGGTCAAACTTTTACGTTACGGCGGCCAAAATAATTTATAAGGAAGTGTTAGTATTTGACCGCATTTATCTCAAGCGTCTTTGGCGTTTTGGAAATTCTCATTTTGATCATTCTCGGCTATTTTTTGACCGTACGTGGCTGGTTTAATAACCATTCGAGCAAGGTAATTGCCAAAGTTGTCACCCAGGTCGCCCTGCCAGCGTATATGATCGTGACCATCGCATCGAAATTCACGGCTGACATGCTGCTGCGGTTACTCCCAAACTTGTTGTTTCCGGTCTTGTCCATGATGATGCTTTTCGCGTTGTCCTTTTTGGTGTGTTACCTGTTAAAGGTTCCAAAGTCGCGAAAAGGCACCTTTAAGTCCATGTTTTTCAACTCCAACACGGTCTTTATCGGCCTGCCAGTTAACTTGGCCTTGTTCGGTCCTCGCAGTTTACCTTATGTCTTGGTCTATTACATGGCCAACACGACGATTTTTTGGACCATCGGCGTCTACCTTATTCAAGGCGATGGCCCCAAACCAGCCCGCTTTAACCTTAAAAAGGCTTTGGGGAAGGTTTTCTCCCCGCCTTTACTGGGTTTCATGCTGGGAATTGTGTTGGTTTTACTGAATATCAAGTTGCCGGCTTTTTTGATGTCTGATCTGACTTATATCGGCGATTTGACGGTTCCAGGCTCCATGTTCTTTATCGGCATTGCCTTACACGAAGCTGGGTGGAGCCAACTGCGCCTCAGCAAGGAAGCACTCGGCATCTTCAGCGGCCGCTTTCTTTTCGCCCCACTGTTGATGACAGCACTGGTCGCCTTTGCCCCGGTTCCGACGCTGATGAAGCAAATCTTCATCCTGCAATCCTGCATGCCGGTCATGACCAATGCGCCGGTTGTTGCCAAACTTTATGACGCCGACGCTGACTATGCTGCGATCATGGTCACGGAAACCACGCTTCTCTCCATGATCGTCATTCCCATCGTCATGACCTGCATTCAATTCATTCACTAGGAGATCGCCATTGAAAAAATTAGTTTGGCTCATGTTATTACTTATCCTGAGTGGTTGTTCTCAAGGCACGCCGACTGCCAAATCATCATCAACGCGATCAGCCACCAGTGAACAGGCATCAAAGCCGGTAAAATCCCGGAAAAAGGCAAAAAAGGCCGTGCCTAAAGCAACCTTGTCCACCTTGGTCGGTCACGCATTTGTCCAGCAGGATGATCAAAAGAAAGCGATTCGCGTGTTGTCGTCAACCAGTGGCTATTACCTCGAAACGCTGTCGAACCAAGACGGCGATTTTGAAAGTAAGGATCAGGGTATTTTTGCGGCCCAACTGACTTTAAAAGGGCGAATCTTCACCTTCACCGGCAAAGCCCAACCACAGGCCACCAGCAACACGGTTCAATTCCAACTTACCAAAAAAGGATTATTGAAGCAGCTTCCGGATGGTCCATTTTACAAAAAGGTACCAAAAGATGATCTTGATCAGCTTAACCATCCTTGATGGCAGCAACTGTCAGCTCAACAAAAAAAAGCATTTGCCACGCACACTCGATTGAATGTACGCGGCAAATGCTTTTTTAGCTGGCTTTATTAGTAGCACTTATACAAGCGCAGGACGATACAAACTCACAACAATGCCGAGAATCGTCACATCCGGGAAAAACATGTCTTCCATATCATCATTTTCCGGATGAAGGCGAATACCGTTCTTTTCTTTGTAAAAGCGCTTGACGGTGGCTTCATCTTCTTCAGTCATTGCCACGACAATCTGCCCATTTTCGGCGTCGTTTTGCTTCTTCACAATAATCTGATCGCCATCAAGGATGCCGATCTTGATCATGGAACTGCCTTGAACCCGAAGCATGAACAGCTCATCAGCCGAGTATGGTAGGTCATCCGGCACCGGAAAATAGTCATCGATATTCTCAATGGCAGTAATCGGTACCCCGGCCGCAACGGTACCGACAATCGGAATACCTTCCGCCTGCACGCCGATAAAATCGCGCCCTGCTGCAGTCACTTCGATTGTTCGCGGCTTAGACGGGTCTTTAGCGATCAATCCGGCCGCCAGCAGTTTTTCTAAGTATGCTGCAACGGTACTGGAAGAACTAAGGCCAACTGACTTGCCGATCTCGCGAACTGTGGGTGGATACCCATGATCCTCGATCGCGTCATAGATGGTTTGTAAAATCTGTTTCCAACGTTTTTGACTCGCTTGTGTTGGCATCCGCTCACCGCTCCGTTCTCATTTGTTACACTCAGCATACCAAACCGAACGAACGTTTGCAATCATTTTCGCCGTCGTTACCCGAAAAAATCCGCAGTCATCATGGCTGCGGATCATTTCATCAAATTAGTTATGCAATAATGGCATCTTATGCATCTGACGCCGATCACATCTGCTCTTGATGACTGCATAGAAGAAGCTTAGGAAAATATCCAGAGCCATCAACAAGATGCCGGCCGTCGCATAGTTGCTAAATAACAGCAATGTTGCGACCAGGGTCAGAGTTATTAATGTCCATTTAGCCCCGCGAAGTAAATTCATATGGGGTCACTCCTCTCCGTATCGGTAAAACCGACATTGACTCACCGTTTTGGTTGTGACTTTATCATACCTGATTTTTTTTATTTGTAAAGCTTTTGTATATGTAAAATTTACATTTGATGCCATTATTTAGGCATTTTTAATATTTGTAACGGCTAATCGGTGTTTTTGTAAATTTATTGTAACGGCGCCGATACCTTCTTCGAACCATTTTAGTTAACCCTAGCCTCGAAAAATCATGGCTAGTCTAGTATCATTGTTATACAGAAGCATCCGACGTCTGGCGGGTAGAAACTTCGAAAAAAATGACTCGTGTGCAATCAGCTGACTTGTAAAAAACGGCAACTGCACGTCGAAGCTTTCTTGGTTCACCACAGATCTCATGCTCAACTTGTCGTCTTTTGTAAAGGTTACCAATGACACCGCTGATTAAATCGCGTCATAACCTTTAACGTCCTTAGAGGAGGATCACCTGTGAAACGTACCGACTCATGGTTCTACCGCCGCTTCATCAACAACAAGTTCATGGTCTTCTTAATTGACCTGCTTTTGGCCCTGCTGGTTATCTTTGTTTTTACCAAAATTGCTTGGGTGTTCCAGCCTGTGGTCGATTTTCTCGGTATCATCGCGCCGCCGTTCATTTTTGCCGGCATTCTCTTCTATCTGACAGTTCCGATCATTAATCGCCTTGAGAAAACCGGGCTGCATCGCGGTTGGGCGATTGCGTTACTATTCGTCGTTTTGATCGGTCTTCTCGTCTGGGGGCTATTGCGCTTCATTCCGGCGGTAAGCAACCAAATTACCAGCATTGTCGATTCGGCACCGCAAATTTTTACGGAAATCGGTAAATGGCTGGATGACTTGAATGATAAGCAAAATGTTTTATCGCAACATGACCTCAACAACATCGCCAGCGAAGTCCAAACATTCTTCACCGGCAAGCAAGGTGCTTTCGTCACCGGTACTATCTCGCAGCTGCAAAATCTGATTGGCATTGTCGGCAATGT
Source organism: Lacticaseibacillus casei DSM 20011 = JCM 1134 = ATCC 393 (assembly GCF_000829055.1). Taxonomy (NCBI): domain Bacteria; kingdom Bacillati; phylum Bacillota; class Bacilli; order Lactobacillales; family Lactobacillaceae; genus Lacticaseibacillus; species Lacticaseibacillus casei. Next base: position 544,837 of record NZ_AP012544.1, on the reverse strand, counting down.
TGTCATCACGATTTCGACAGCACCGATCATTCTCTTCTTCATGCTTAAAGACGGCGACAAGTTCACGCCGATGGTGCTGCATATTATCCCCACCAAGTTCCGTGGATCCGTGAAACAAATGCTGCACGAGATGAATGAAAAAGTCGGTTCATATGTTCAGGGCCAAATCACGGTCGCGCTGTGCGTGGCCATCATGTTCATGATCGGTTATTCGGTGATTGGCCTGCGTTATGGCTTAATTTTCGGCTTGTTGGCTTGCCCATTGAACCTAATTCCTTACTTTGGTTCGGCACTGGCAATGATCCCGCCACTTATCATGGGCGCGTTGACGTCGCCAAAAATGATTCTGGCGGTCATTATCGTTTTCTTCATTGAATGGTTAATTGAAACGCAACTTATTTCACCACTGGTAATGGGCAGCAAGCTCGAATTGCATCCCATTACCATCGTGGTGGTCTTGCTCACGGCCGGCAATCTCTTCGGTTTAGTCGGGGTTATTCTCGGCATCCCGGGTTTTGCCGTTTTGAAAATTGTCGTGACCCGATTCTTCAGTTGGTACCAGCAGGTTTCCGGTTTGTATGAAACCGACAGCCCGACTGATGACGTTGATCAAAAAGGAGTCTCTCATGAATAGTTTTAATGTCTTACTGATCGGCTTAGACATCGTGTTGTTAGCCCTCGCTGGTTATTATCTATATTGGCAACACAAAATTAATTTTGCCTCACGCTATGCGGTTTCGCAACTTGTTTGGGCGGTGTTGCTTGGTTTTTGGTTCATGACAACCCGCGTTAACAACATGCCGTACATTGTGTTCATTTCAATCTTCCTAGTGTTGTCCATTATGGCGGGCACAGGTGGCTTGGCCCCAACGCGACTCATTGCAAATGGGTTGCTGGCCCGGGTTATTCCGTACACCAACATGTCCAGTATCACGTTGACACCTGTCAGTCTGCCTAATGGCCAGGAATTGGTCGTTGCGGTTTTCGCCCTTAGTAAGCGCCGCATGGTCCGGCTAACGTTTCAGGCAAGTCTTCAGAACCTGATGACTGAATTGACAAAAGTACTTCCTAAAACAGTCCCGGTTACTGTGCAGCGGATGAACTAATCGCGAACTAACCATTGCTGCCACTTAAAAAACGCTTCGGAAATTTTCCGAGGCGTTTTTATCATTGATCAGCCGGGACAAAGCCCGTTTATTCATCTAATTTTCTAATGGCCAGCAGTGCAACCAGTGCTAATGCCAATCCGGCACCGGCGATCAGCATCTGCCACGGCGTTGTCGTATCGAGGAAGAAGTAGTCGATGAGCGCCAACATCAGCGCCGCAAACAAAAGATCTACCCAGAATCGGCGCCACCGAGTTGTCGCCGCCGCATCCAAAAATAACGCAATACCAATCAAGGCAGCCAAAACAATGCCGAAACTAATCGTTGCAATGGTACCAATGACATCATCCGGCCGCATCGTATACCACGCGAAGAATGCAAAGCCTGCCGCTGCCAAAACCAAAACAACGATCAGGCCGATCAATTCACGCTTTGTACTCAATTTTTTCACGAGCTGCCTCCTTCGTCATTGAACGTTCTTTTTTATGAGAGCGTGGGCAGGAGCGTTTAGAAATCGGAGTGTAAGTGGCCTCAAGCCTAAATGGCTGGGCTGTGGCCATTTAGGCTTGAGGTCCTTACATGTAGATTTCTGCGACTGCGAACGCATTTTCTACAATATCCTGCACATTTTACCAAATAACCACTGCATTTCCAACTCTCTTAATAAAAAGGTTACAATAGCAACAGATAACCGATCAAACGAAAGGACAATTCAGATGCCAAAAAATATTGCCATCGGCTTCACTGAAGGCCTACCCATTACTGAACCCAACAGCTTTCAAAGCTTCACGCTACCAGTACCAACACCGGAACCCAATGAAGTCATTGTACAAGTGGCTGGGGTCTCGGTTAATCCGGTTGACACCAAACGCCGCCAAACCGCACCACGACAAAAAACGCCACAGATTCTTGGGTATGATGCAGTCGGTACCATTACCCAAATTGGCTCTGCCGTCACTGCCTTCCACGTTGGCGATCGCGTCATCTATGCCGGAACTACCCGCAAGCCCGGCAGTGATCAACAATTTCAGGCAGTTGACGCCGATCTGATCGCATTAGCGCCAAAACAAGCACCCACCGCTGATCTCGCAGCACTGCCGCTTGTCGGTTTGACCGCGTGGGAACTGCTTTTTGAAAAAATGGGCTTCATCCCGGAATATAATGCCAACAAAGGCCAGCATTTGTTGATCATTAACGGTGCCGGTGGCGTCGGTTCGATGCTGAGTCAACTGGCGCGATGGAGCGGGTTAAATGTTTTGGCAACTAGCAGTCCTAAAAATCATGACTGGTTGCGGACTCACGGTGTCGCAACGCCACTTGATTATCATAAAGATCTTGTGAATCAGGTTCGCCAGGCTGGCGTTCAAACCGTTGACGGCGTTGCCTTGCTTTATCATCCGGAACCGTATCTTGCCACCGCTAGTCAGTTAATTCGTGCTTTTGGCCACATCGGCTGCATTGTCGGTCCCCAAAGCGGTCTTGATCTGGCCGTTGTCAAAGACAAAGCGGCCAGTTTTGACTACGAGTACATGTTTGCCAAAACTGACTTCGACTACTGCGTTGCCACACAAGGTGCGATTCTAAGCAAGCTTTTGACGCTGTATCAAGACGGACAGATCAAAGCTTCGGTGACCAAAGAATTTACCGGCATTAATGTTGCCAACCTAAAGGCCGCCACCCAACTCGTCGAAGAGGGTCATATGGTCGGCAAGGTTGTTTTAACCGGAACCTTCAGCGCCGAAAACTAGTTTCAAAATGCTAGACAGGCACCAGTTAAAGGGCTACTACTTCCGGAAACCTAATGCGTGTTGCAACGCAATCTTGGCCCCTTCCGAGTTAAGTTGTCCCGGATCATAAATAATGGAGCCATCGCCCATATAATAATGGAACCGTTATAATACAGCGCGATTGCTAACAGTACGCAACCGCAATTCGTCATTAATCGCCGCCAATAGCTTTTCACTCCAAGACGCCGCCATCATTTCGGGAATATCCCGTTCGGTCACAAATCCCTTATCCATGATGGCATCGGCGCCTTCTTGTTTTTGTACGCGTGTGACCGTATCTGCTTCTTGTTCTGCCATGATGTTCCCTCATTTCATTCATTTTCAGAAAAAATCTAAAGCTGCCAACTTAAGTCAGGCCGCCTATTTGGTTCTATCACACGTTAATGTCTTCCTTGGTTTTCACGTTCGATCGTGTTACGGTTATTTTATTCCAAAAGGAGGCATTTTTGATGCAAGCTGACAATGGAAAATATCACAGTGGTATTGACCCCGTTAAAGCAAAGCGACTGAATCTCCTCAGCAGGCTGGCAACTTTTACCTGTATTTTAATGTATGTTTCGTACATTCCCGAAATCATGGCTAACTTTTCTGGAACACCGGTGAATCCGATTCAGCCGTTGGTGGCAATGATCAACGCTACCCTGTGGACCGGTTATGGCTGGATGAAACCTGCCAAAGATTGGCCGATCATCATCGCCAATGTACCCGGGATCCTGTTTGGTTTAATCACCTTTGTCACGGTTTTTGTTCACTAATCAAGTAAATCTGACGACACCTTCTTGATGTGAAGGTGTTTTTTTTGCTTTACCTAATGATTGTATCATGTTAGTATTACTCCAACAGATGAAGTAATCGGCCGGCAAATTTCAGACGAACCTCATCTGCATCTCACTGACACCAGTATAAAACTCGCAAAAGGAGGAGCGCCGTGATCAGTAGTGATGCCATGCGTGGTTACAACGACGCACTCGTCCTTGCCATTTTGCAACAAGGTGATTCCTATGGATACAAAATTGGCAAAGAAATCCGCGAGCGCACCTATGACCAGTATATGATTCGCGAAACCACACTTTACGCCGCCTTCACTCGCTTGAGCAAAAACGGCTATATTGAAGCTTATCCGGGTGATGTTACGAACGGTAAACCCCGCACTTATTATCGCATCACCCCCAGTGGCCGCGCTTTTCTTGCTATGAAGGTCGAGGAATGGCATCAGGTTAAGCATGTGGTCGATTTATTTTTGAACTAATTACTTGTCAAAATTGAACCTTGGAGGATCGCCCATGGATACAATTACAGCTTATTTAGACAGTCTATTTGCTTCTTTTCCGGATCACCCGAAAACGCGCCAAGCCAAAGCCGACATGCTTGCCAATATGCGCGATTATTATCGCGATTTGTTGCGCGAGGGTAAAAGCGAAGAAACCGCAATTGGTGCCGTCATTCGTGCTTTTGGCTCCGTTGATGAATTACGGGAGGATCTAGGACTAGCTCCTCAGGCTGACCAAGCAAATACCGACGCAACTGCGGAACCTGATAATGCAGTTTCTGAAACGGAGCTCAGTCATTTTTGGCACATTGCCGACCGGTTTGCAACGCAAATTGCTTTCGGTGTTTTGCTTTGTTGTATCAGCGTCGCCTTGCCCGCCTATACAACGGATTCCTCGCTTGAGGTCTTCGGCATCATCGGCATGTTTCTGCTCGATGCTGTCGCAGTAGGGCTCTTCATTTGGGCCGGCACCATGTTTAACCTCCAAAAGAAGCGACTCAATGGCCGGCCCTTGTCTGAAAGCGCCAAAAGATTTGCCCAAGAAACAACCGATACGTATCAGCGGCAATTTTCTGCGAGTTTAATCGTGGGCATAATGATTTGTATTGTCGCGTTGATCCCACCAATTCTGTCCACCTACTTATCACATTTTATCAGCGACGATGCCGGTGGTGCCTTGTTCCTCATCATTGCTGGACTAGGAACCTACTTAATTGTGTATGTCGCCATCAATTATTCGCAAATAAAGCGCTACACTGACGTAACAGCTGTGCGGGATCCTGAGCCACACCTTCATCATAGCCATCGCGATAACTTCCATACGTTACAGCACCACCGCAATCAACGCGCTAGCCAAGACATCGCGCTTTTCCGCCAAGTTTACTGGCCCCTTATCCTGGTGACCTACTTCCTAGTTTCATTCTTTTTTCACACATGGACATATTCTTGGGTCATCTTCATCATCGGCGGTGTATGCCAAAATATCATTATTTCACTGCTCGCTCGGCGAGATGAATCCTTGTAAAATTCGTCGTTTATAGCAAGGCTGGCAATCCTATGTCATGTATCAAGGACAATCCTCTTTACACAACCGCAGAAGTTCAGTACAATTGTCTTTGTGTTTTGGGTCCATAGCTCAGTTGGGAGAGCGCCTGCTTCGCATGTAGGAGGTCGACGGTTCAAGTCCGTTTGGATCCATTAGCTTTGAAGCTACTTAATTAGCGGGTCTTTAGCTCAGCTGGGAGAGCGCCTGCATGGCATGCAGGAGGTCGACGGTTCAAGTCCGTTAAGATCCAGAAAAAGCGCCACACATGAAAGTTATGTCTTTCGTGTGTGGCGCTTTTTACATGGTGTGAAATTTGCGATGGGTGCGGGCTCTCAAAAAATGGCAACGCATGTTCATCTAAACGTGCTTGCTGAGGCCTAATCGTAAGGGGGCCACCCTAATCAATTAAGCAAACCGCGTCTTATTTTAGATGATCGGCGACTGCTTTGACGCCTTGCCAGCCGCCAAGCGCCAAGCCATAACTGAATGGCCGACCAATGCCGACAAGATCTGCGCCAAGTGCCAGGGCTTTGAGCACGTGCGTTCCACGCTGAACGCCGCCGTCAAAGATAATCGGTACCCGATGATCGACCGCAGCTGCAATCGCCGGCAATTGTTCAATCGCCCCGGGTGCTCCGTCGACTTGGCGGCCGCCGTGATTGGAGACATAGATGCCGGCAGCTCCTGCAGTTATCGCAGCAGCCGCGTCATCAGGATGCTGAATGCCTTTGATAATAATGGGTAAGCCTGAGTAACTGGCAAGTTTGTCGATAAGTGCCAAATCCAGTTTTTGCATGGATTCTTTGAACAATCCGCCTGCGCCAACACCGGTTTGACCGCTATTATAGCCTTCTAGATTGGCTAGTCGGCCTTTCAGATGATAATGATTCATGACATCTTTTTCGCGATACCCGCCTAGCGTTGAATCCGCTGTCAAAATAATTGCTAATGCACCGGCATTTTTGGCTTCATCGAGCAAGTATTCGCAATATGACCAATCTTTGGGCATATATAACTGAAACATATAAGGCGCACCATCACTGACTGCAGCGGTTTCGGCAATGGGCTTGGAAGCAAAAGTACTTTGCGACATCATAATACCAGCTTCTTTTGCACCTTTTGCCAAACCCAGTTCACCACTCGAATGGGCCAGCGTGTTTCCGGCAATGAGTGCTGTTACTAACGGCGAGGCCAGCTTAACACCCATAAAAGTCGTTGACTGATCCGGCTTTTCAACGCCTTGCAAGACACGCGGGAGCATCTCCACATCTTGAAACGCGGTGGTGTTCCGGCGCATTGTATAGCCATCATCGGAGCCTTCACTAATGTAGCCAAATTCGCCACGACCGAGCACCTTCTCTGCGCGGCCTTCCAGACTTGCCAGATCCAACACGTCAATCGCGTTTACTTCACCGAAAGGATCGGTTTTAACTGCATCGATCATTGTTTGTTCCTCTTTTCCCTTGAGATCGGATCGTTTGGTTTGTCAACGACTTATGCCAAGTAGTCAATTAACTGATTGACATCGTAACGGTCGGTTTTCAGTGGCTTTTCCGCTGCTTTCCCAATCGCAATCGCCATAACCGGCACAAACCGTTTCGGATCCAGTCCCAACGTTGGAATAATCGTTTTAAAGTCGTAGCCAGACCAAGGATTGGCGTCATACCCGTGAGCGCGCGCCAGCAAAAGCAGTTGCATGCCGACCATCGCACCATCAATGGTTGCGTCTAGGGTCAGGAACTCCGGCGAGGCGTGTTCATAAAGTGGCAAGAACGTATTGAAAATCTGATCAAGTTTCTCTTTGCTGATCTTGCCGGCCTTGAAAACTTTGGTCCAGACATCGCGATAAACTTCGTGCGATTGCGTATCCCCTGCAATGAAAATAATCGCGGAACTCGTATCGATTTGCGGATAGTTGAACTTCATGGCCGCTTTCTTCAACTTTTCTTTTGCTTCCGGTGTATCGATGATGACAAAATGCCACGATTGCAAGTTGCATGCTGAGGGTGCGGTGGTTGCCTCCTTGATCATTTCCTGCAATTCATCCCGGCTGATTTTGACGTTGGGATCAAACTTCCGGACCGAATGGCGGTCAAACATCACATTGGCCAAATCGTTGTTTGTTAACTTTGGTGCTGCTACTGTGTCTGTCATTTTGAATTACCTCATTTCTTATATAAATATATTAATCGTTTTCATTCAAATAATATAGGTGGTCGCTAACGGATTCATCATGCTGCGGTCATAACGGCCTGTGATCAGGTAAGGAGCTGTTTTTTCAGCATCGACTTTCTCCAAGTGCAGCGTCTTGACCATCGTTGACGTTGCAAAATGGTACCACATAGCGCCGAGTGGTTTGAGAACAGGTAATTCACCGAATGGATCATCCTCAGTTGAATCAACTTTAATTTTCAACTTACCGGGTTCAACGCGATCAGCTAGTGACTGCATTTGCGTCGCAACAAGCTCAACATTTGTAAAATGATTTGCTCCATGATCGTCTTGATTTAGATCATAAGTGAAGAAAAAGCTATTCATTTCCGAGGGTTTATTCAACGCAAACTGGCTGCCAAAAGTTTTCAGTATTGACGGATCGTTAACGTCTCCTGCTTCCCAGTCCACTGTCAATAAGGTTTTACCATGGCGATCAACCGAAGCAGTTGCTTGATTGTCGTTGCGCCGCAGTTCGATGCGATCTGCCAGCTTCTTAGGAATACCCGCGCCTTCACGTCCAGCGACCAATCCTGATTCGGCACCAGGGCCATGTAACAATAGCGTCAACGGGTAAGATCCCACCATTTTGTCTTGATAACTGACAAGCGCAAATAGTGTTTGTTCTAGATAAGGTCCACCAAAACTGGGTTTCCCCCTTTGAACTACATATCCGCAAACGATCGGTGCAACCAATTTCAACGGTTTCGGAATGAGTTTAGCTAGTACTTTTTCATCGGTAGCATAAGCAAAACTGATCCCTTCTTGGTCATTCATGCTTGGTAAATTCAGAAAATTCTTAACGTCTGTCTGTGACACAACATAGCTCGACATGTTTAACGACTCCTTTCAAAAAGCGCAAGTTACATAATGCCGTCCATTACGTGAACATCTGGCGCACCATTCTTCACGATGCGATTAACCCGATCCAAAATCAGTGGATTGAATTGCGGGTGGGTCAGAATATAGAACTGATTGTCTTCAAGTGCTTTGAAAACAGTCGCCGCAATAGTATCAATTGGCATGCCGTTCGTAATCACGTACTTGGCAAATTGCTGTCCTTTCAAAAACGCTTCACTTTGATAGTAAGGGTCACTTGGATCGCTGTATTGTTTAGGACGATGTTGTTCTGTGTGGTAGAGATCGGTTTGGACAAAACCCGGACACATGACGTGCATCTCAATATCGGCTCCGGCGCGTTGCAAATCATATGCTGTCGCTTCCGTCATACCGACGCTAGCAAATTTACTAGCGTGGTAGGCAGGCATTCCTGGCGTGTCGACCAATCCGGCAATCGAAGCAACGTTCAGAATAACGCCATGCGTTTTCTGTGCCATCATGATTGGAATGATTCGCTTCATGGCATAAACCTGGCTCATAACATTGACGTGCAGGATCCATTCCCAATCGCGCGTTGGTAATTCCCACATTCGACCAGGTAAAGCAATACCGGCATCATTAATCAGTAAATCAATTTGTTTAAAAGCGTGTAGCGTTTGGTCAATTGCTTCATTGACCGCTGATTCTTTGGTCACGTCTGCTGGAACCATGATGGCATCTGCACCACGGGCAATCACCATTTGATAAGTTTCGTTAAGTGCCGCATCATCAATGTCGATCAAGGCCAGCTTCATCCCCCGCTTAGCACCTTCCTCAGCAATCACCCGACCAAATCCGTGAGCTGCGCCGGTAATGAACATGACTTTACCTTTAAATTCTTTCAATGTTGACAACCTCCCCATGACTTTCTTAAAAAGCAAATCGTAATATTCGCATTTCCGAATATGCCTTTACGATAGCGCTTTCAAAAAGTATGATGAAGAGGTAGTTTGCACAGGAATGAGCAAGTAGTTTTGTCAGTTTTTGCCAATTGTCAAAAGTGTGGATATGCTGCACTTTAAGGAAAATACATGAAACTAAAAACTTTTTTGCATCGGCTTGAAACGACGATGCCCATTATCGTTAATAATATTGCGGCGAACCCTGAAGTAACCAACATGTATCTCGATCCGATACCCGTTAGTCAAGGCGCGCCCGACGTTATTCACGTAACTGTTTCACCGCAAAACAAAATACAAATGGCCATCTATCTTGATGGCAACATCAAGCCAGTCACTTGTGCGCAGTTGCCAAATGCCTCTGCGGAGCAGCTGACACAACTCTTTGATCGCGCCAGCAGTTTATTAGCACCAACAGCCGAATTGCAAGATCAACTAACTCAGTTGGCAATTAAAGCGATCACCGCCGATTTTAAAACGATTTTTGAACAAAGTGCCCGTGCACTAAATAATCCGTTAGTCATCGTTAACCTTCTAGGCCAAGTCGTTTTAAAAGCAGTGCCCAACCCTGCTAATCGGCAGCAACTTACAACAGTCTTGAACGCCAGCCAGTTGTCTCTACCGCTCAAGCATCTTCATGTTGTCTCAAACAGTTCCCAGATCATAATGCCCACCAGCAATGGCCTTCATCTTCCTTTGCTCTTTATGCCACTCGCATATCATAATGACGCGCTCGGGTATCTGATCATGCCAGCGCTAACGACAGCTATCAATGCCATCCAGATTGCAAAAGTAAACGGCCAAATAAAAGTCATTATCAGCTCGCTGGTCAAAAATAGGGTCATGCCAACTGCAGCTTCCAAACGTGATTACTTGCTGACTATGTTGTTAACTGAGCAGCAAACCACAACATTTGCCGCTCAATTTGCGCGCGAAAATGCAACACTGCCTGCGAGTATGGTCTTAATCAAAGCTGAACCGCAAGCCGGTCAGTCCCTGGCAAGTTTGAAAGAACGGCTAAAGTATCTCCTAACACCGCTCTTCAGCCAAGTGCTCATCACTATCTACCACCATCACTGTTTAGTGCTTATTTCAATCGATTTACCAACTTATAATAGCTACCCATTCAAAGCCAAGTTAATCGATGTTGCCAATCGCGCAGACTGCCGCCTAATTGTTTCGAATCAATATGCACGTCCAGAAGATACCATTGCAGCTTACGCGGTTTTCCGCAGAACCGCTAAACTCAAACTGCCGCCCGATCCGGTTACTTTTTGCGAAGATGCGTTCTTTGACTTATTACTAGGACAGGTAGACCATGTTGAAATTCTGCCTTTTTTCATCAATCCCGCGGTCAAAACTTTAATGGCTTACGATGCGGACAACAAAACCGAATTAGTGAGGACGCTGGATGCCTATCTTGAATATGGTGAAAATCTTACTCACACCGCAAAACACCTTTACATTCACTTCAATACATTGCGCTATCGTCTTAATCACATAAGCGAGTTGACTGGATTGAATCTAAAAGACGCTGAAACCTGTTTTAAGCTCGGTGCCAGCTTTAAGGTCCGATGCTATTTAGAACACCGGCAACTTCTCACCCATCATCCCAAATAACACCGCATCCATAGCGTCGTTGAGCCAATCACCGCGTCGAATCAGTTGCTTTTGCTTCCTAATCAGCCTATGTTTACGTCGAAGGGAGTTGATTGCATGCAAATTCATTTTGACGAAGGTGCCATCGACAAGATCAAGCCTCATTTGGATCCGGACAAGAAACTGCTTTTGACCTTTGAAGACGGCGTTGGTCCTTATTCACAACACGCGATGATCCATATGCAGGTGCAGTTTTCACTGAATGTGGTCAAAGCCAGTGATCCGGCAACCGACTATGATACGAAAATTGATAGCAACCTCGGGCCGATTCTGATCAAGGGTTACTCACAAGAAGATTTAAATGCAAATATGAACGTTCACTTTAATAAGACACTTAATACGTTGATTTTAAGTGGTGATGGCGGCGATATTGATACGAACATGGGCTTTATCGATTTCACGGAAGCCAATGGGGTTCGCAATAATCCTGCCCGTTAATCGTCGTATCAGGGTTTTGTCACCAAGCGTTGTTTAAAAAGTGATTGAAATTTAAAAGCAGCCGTTCCAAAAGCTATTTCAAGCTTCGGAACGACTGCTTTTCGTTTGCCATCATTTGACAACTAAGCCCCACGTGGTTTATTAGGTAGCGTCACAACAAATAAAGCACCGTGGGGATGGACGTCTTTGACTTCAATGTGACCATGATGAATCGTCACAATCCACCGGGCGATGGCCAATCCCAAGCCGCTGCCGCCAGTTTGCCGGCTGCGGGAGGCATCTTCGCGATAAAAGCGTTCGAAAATTCGAGATTTGTCAGCATCGGCAATATTCGGTCCTGAATTGCCGACAATCAGCTGCCAGTCCCGCGGCGTTTGCGTGACCTCGACCCAAATCGAATCACCTGCCTGCGTATATTTGAAGGCATTGTCTAGCAGAATCACCAGCAATTGCTTGATCCGAGCTGCATCAAACCAAGCATGGCCATCTGGCGGCAGCTTGGTCGTGAAGGACTTGTCCTGACTTTTGGCAATGTCATGATAAGACGCCAACTGTGGCGCTAAAGCCTGATCAAAGCGCAAGTCAGTTAACTCGATTTCAATGGTGTTACTGTCAGCTTTGGCAATCGTCAACAAATCATCGGTCAATTGCCGCAAACGCTTGGTCTCGCCTAACGAAGTCGCAATCGCTTCGCTTTCATCGATAATTGTCGCTTGCGGTTTTGTCAGCAGAGATTCCTGTTTGCTTTGAATCACGGCCAGCGGTGCCCGCAATTCGTGGGCGGCATCCGCAACAAAATCCTGTTGCCGTTGCCACGACCGCACAATCGGCCGCATTGCCCGCGTCGACAACCAATAAGACAATCCCAATGCCAACGCCCAGAATAAAATAATCATCACAATCAAAACCTGCCGAAACGAGCGAATAGCTGCTTCCTGGGCATCGGTGTTCTGCAAAATCAATACATAATGCCCGGCATATTGCGGATCAGCGGCCGTCTGCGGCACTTTAACCAACAATGTTCGAAATGTGCCAGTCGAGGTCGCTAAAGTCTGTAGTTTGTTAAGCGCCTGCCGATCCAATTTCAGTTTCTTGAAATACGCATAAAAGCGTTCGCCCAGCATGGCTTGATTAATAATTTTGCCTTTTTTATTGAAGACCACCATATTCATCCGAAACAAAATCGGCCGACTTCCTCCCGGCTGCCGTGGGGCGTTGGGGGTGGTCATCCCTGTCGCCGGTTTGATGATCATGGTCTTTTACTGCTCTAACGTATGGTCAATGTCTTGATAAACCGAGCGTTCATACAGAAAAAAGACGATCAATCCCAGCACCAGGAAAAGTCCGGCGAAACTCAGCAACTGACCGACAAACAAGCGCCGCTGCTGCCGCTTAATTCCTTTATCTGCATTCATTCACGGCCCTCCGGTTCTTGAAAAATATAGCCAACATTGCGAATGGTTTTAATCCAGCCGTCAACTTTCAGCGGTTTTAACTTTTTGCGTAAGTTCGACATATAAACTTCAACCACACTCACAGCGGTTTCGGAGTCAAAGCCCCAAAGTCGATCGAAAATCTGATCTTTCGTGATAATGGTTTTTTGATTCTGCAGCAAATACACGAGCAAGTCGAATTCCTTACCATTTAACGAAACGGGTTGCCCATTGATCAGCACTTCATGGCGATTTAAATACACTTCGTATGGCCCAGCAGTTAAGCCATCAGCATCAAAAAAGTGTCCTGTGCGTTTCAACAACGCCTTGAGCCGCATAATGAGTTCTTCGCGGTGAAACGGTTTGGTGAGGTAATCATCCCCGCCTAATTCAAACCCGCGCAACTTATCGGCAAGCGCATCCTTAGCCGTCAAAATAAGCACCGGCGTTTTCACCTGCTTGGCGCGCAACTGTTTAAACAAGTCGAAGCCATTCAATTCCGGCAGCATGATATCCAGGATAATCGCATCAAACACCCCTTCCTCCGCCTGATACAAACCATCCGCCCCAGTTAACGCGGCTTCAGGGTCGGCAAAGTCTCGAATGAAGTCAACGATGCTTTCATTCAAATCCGGATCGTCTTCTATAACAAGAATTTTTGGTTTAACCGTCATTTCTATACTCCCAACTAATCTGAGCGTGAGCGTGAACTGGCGCGGTTAGAAATCTGCGCCAGTAGCCGCATTATACTTCAATCACTTCAGCCACTATTTCAGCCTAACACGCCAACCATAAAACCTTCTTAAGAAAAAATCCGATCGCCTTTAAGGTTAATTTATGCTGCACATCGCATACTAGTCCCATTCATCAGGAAGGGAGCGATACGATGCGCCTAAAGCTGAAACAATTCATAAGCTTCAGTCTCGTCGGAGGGATCAACACCATTTTGACTTATCTGATCTATCTGATATTATACCAATTGATCAATCCGACCGCTGCAATGGGTGTCGGTTATGGGTTAACGTCCATCTTGGGACTTTTCCTCAATGATACCTGGGTTTTCAAAGTCAAAGATCATCGCCAGCTTAAAAGTGTAGCGCCGCGATACTATTTCTCTTATGGCCTCACATTTATTTTAAGTCTGGTGCTGACCAGCTTCTGGAATGATGCTTTGGGTTTACCTAAGCCTTTAGCACCGATGTTTTCGCTTATGGTTACTGTCCCGACGAACTTCCTTTTAAGTAAGTTCTGGGTATTCCGAGAAAAGGGAGTCACGGCACATGAAAAAAATTAGACAATGGACGGTTGATTGGTGGCTCATTGGCATTTTAATTCTCGCAGCATTTCTCTATGCATGGAACATCTGGGAAGCAGGCAATGCCAATGATTATTACACCGCCGCCATTACCAGTATGGTTCAAAGTTGGCACAATTTCTGGTACGGCGCTTTTGATCCCGCTGGCTTTATTACAGTTGATAAACCACCGGTCGCACTGTGGTTTATGGCCATCTCCGCCAAAATTTTCGGCGTTCATGGCTGGTCAGTCGTCCTACCATCCATTTTGTTCGGCATCGGCAGCGTTGCCTTAATCTACAACATGATCAAGCCACGCTTTAATGCCTGGGCAGCGCGACTAGCCGCACTGGCACTCACTTTGACGCCGATTGTGGTTGCGGATTCGCGGACAAACAATATGGACGCCACCTTACAATTCTTCCTACTGCTTGCTAGCTGGTGCCTCATGAAGGCCATTAGCACCCGCAAGCCATGGTTGGTGGTTGTCAGTTTTGCCTTAATTGGCGTCTCGTTCAATATTAAAATGCTTCAGGCCTTTATGATTTTGCCGGCCCTATTGCTTTTCTACTGGCTCGCCTCGAACCAGAAACTTTGGCGCCGCCTTACCACACTAGGCATTGCGGCTGTCGCCATGGCGGTTACTACATTAGCCTGGCCAATGCAGGTTGATTCGACTGCTGCGACTCAGCGACCCTATGTCGGCAGTTCTGAAACGAACTCGGAAATGGAATTGGCTTTTGGCTATAACGGTACTGAACGCTTACTAGGTCAAACAACCGGTACTGGCGCAGCTTTCCCAGGCATGGGGAATAATGCCAAGTCCAAGACCGGTGGCACCCCACCAACTGGCGCAACCGGTAAGACCGGCAATCCACCAGGTGGCAAGTCAACTAAAGGCACGTCCGGTCAACCAGGTACCGGCAACACCCAAGGCGGAACACCACCAACTGGGACTAAAAAGCAGCAGGCAACTGTCAAAACCAAAAAAGCTACCGGCGGGAAAATGCCTGCCAACTTCAAAAAAGGTAACTTTAAAGGCGGACCTGGTACAGGCGGCGGTGCTCCGGGCGGCCATAAAGGTGGTGGCGGTGGCGGCGGTGCCTTTTCCATTGGTACTGCTGGCCCGTTACGCTTGCTCCAATCCGACCTTGGCCCGCAAATCAGTTGGTTAGTCCCAGCTGCTTTAATCGGCTTCATCAGTGCATTTGCCTATTATCTTGATCGCAAGCGTAAATGGTATCAAACAACCTCTCAGCAAAATCATTTACTTTTCTGGATGGGTTGGCTCGTACCAGTCGCCGGTTTCTTCTCAATTGCCAGCTTCTTCCACCCTTACTACATGATTATGCTCGCACC
Source organism: Lacticaseibacillus casei DSM 20011 = JCM 1134 = ATCC 393 (assembly GCF_000829055.1). Taxonomy (NCBI): domain Bacteria; kingdom Bacillati; phylum Bacillota; class Bacilli; order Lactobacillales; family Lactobacillaceae; genus Lacticaseibacillus; species Lacticaseibacillus casei. The sequence goes on along the minus strand of NZ_AP012544.1, from coordinate 529,457 downwards.
GCCGATTGCTGCTTTGTTCGGCATCGGGATTGTCACAATGTTTAAGCAATTCAAGCTGGGCTTCAAGCATTGGCAAAGTTGGTTATTGCCACTTGCCATCGTGACAACAACGGCACTCCAGGCTTGGTATGTCAGCTTGTACTATCAGTGGCAGACATGGCTTGTGGTTGGTGCAGGTCTAATCGGCTTAGCGCTTCTTTTCATCGGCCGAACCAGAAGTTGGCTCAAATCAGCCCTGGGCGTTGCCATTGCCGCTATTTTGGTAGCGCCGGGCTTCTGGTCACTTACACCGACGCTTGCCGGTTCATCAGCTGCGATTACGTCTGCCGGTCCTTCACTTCTGACCTCCGGCGGTAACAGCGGTGGTATTGGTAGCGGCAGCGTTGACAGCGGATTGCTGAAGTATGTTGAAAAACATCAAGGCAGCGCCAAATACCTGTTTGCTACCAGCAACGCCAGCACGGCCGCGCCTTACATCATTAAGTCCGGCAAAGCAGTCATGGCGATCGGCGGATTTAATGGTACCGACCCTGCCATTACCCTCAAACAATTCAAAGCCCTCGTTAAAAAAGGCGACATGAAATATTACCTGTCCTCAGGTCGCTCAGGTAATTCCAAGATTGAATCCTGGGTCACCAAAGTCGGTAAAAAGGTTTCTTCAAACAAATACAGTAGTCAAAGCAGCTCAAGCACCAAGTCCCCAGGTGGTATGGGGATGGGCGGTGACATGGGTGGCGGCACCCTGTATGAGCTTGACGCCAGCATGGTCAAGTAACCCATTATCATTTTGAAAGGAGAAGATGCGCTATGCGACAAGAAAAGGATCCCTTCATCTCAATCGTTTTGCCAGTCTATAACGAAAGCGCCGGTATCGGTGAGACGATCAAGGAATTGGCTAATTACGTCCGTGCAAGACCGGAACGATATGAGCTCATTTTTGTCAACGACGGCTCGACCGACGATAGCGCCGATCAGATAAGAGCTGCTGTGGCCAAAAACCCGACGATTCGGCTGGTGGATTTTTCACGCAACTTTGGCCATCAACTGGCGATTACGGCCGGCATCCGTTACGCCAGCGGTGACGCGGTTGTCGTCATGGACGCTGACTTGCAGGATCCGCCCCGCGTGATTCCCGAAATGCTGGCGCGCTGGCGGGAAGGCTATGATGTTGTTTACGGTAAGCGCCGCAAACGCAGCGGTGAAACCTGGTTTAAAAAGCTGACCGCCGAAACATTTTATCGGGTGCTGAAAGCTGTTACGAGTATCGATATTCCGGTTGACACCGGCGACTTTCGACTCATGGACCGTCGTGTTGTCAACGTTTTAAAACAAATGAACGAACAAGATCCGTATGTTCGCGGCATGGTCTCATGGGTCGGCTATAAACAAGTCGCCGTAGAATACGATCGGCAAGAACGCACGGCTGGTAAAACCCACTATCCGTTGCGGAAAATGCTGCATCTTGCCATGAATGGCATCACCAGCTTCTCGACTGTCCCTTTGACGATTGCCAACTGGTTAAGTGGCTTCTTCCTCTTAATAGCCGTTGCCACCACCTTCGTCAACCTTCTCCTCGGCCGCCTCAGTTTATTGACTTGGGTCATTAGTGCCACCTTCTTTGTCGGCGCCGGCGTGACCTTCACGATCGGACTACTTGGCAATTACATCGGCAGAATGTTTGCCGAAAGTCGCCATCGACCGCTTTACATCGTTGCCGACACCTATGGCTTCAAAACCCAAGCAGCGCAACAGCCGCATTATCGCTATCATGCGTTGCAAAACTAAAGAAAGCTCTATTCACCATTGATAAAACAGGACTGCTGGTCATCACTCGGCAGTCCTGTTTTTGTGAGCGTGACCCAGCCCGGTTAGAAACCGGCGTGCCGATTCAAAATTTTACAGACGACACTTTGTCATGTTACGGTTATTATAAGTAAGTATTGACATGACCCACCCAACCCAGAAAGGACTGAGTGTATGCCAACAACGACCTAAGCCTTGACACTTCTGACGCCGAGCGATTTGGCCGCTGAATTTGACACTAACCTCACCACCGGTCTGACAACTGACACAGTTGTCAAACACCGGCAACAAAATGGTTCCAATCAATTGACCGCTGCCAAAAAGCCTAGCTTGTTTCGGCAAATCGCCCACCACCTCAGCGATATCACGTCATTGATCTTGCTCTTTGCTGTCGGCCTATCCGCTTATCTTGCATTGACGACGGACAGTAACTGGACCAAGACGATTGTCATTGGCAGTATTGTGATCTTAAACGTTGTCATTGCCTTATATCAGGAACACAGCGCCGAAAAAGCATTGGCTGCGTTAAAAGCCATGACTGTTCACACTGTTACCGTGATTCGCGATGATAAAACGCAAACCATTCAAGCGGCGGATTTAGTTCCAGGTGACTTAATGCTGCTCAATGCTGGCGATGCCGTTGCTGCAGATGTCCGGCTGATTGAAAGTCAGGAACTTGAAGCAGACGAAGCCGTTTTAACCGGCGAAAGCGAATCTGTTGCTAAATCAGCTGCCCCATTAGCTGAAGTTCCTGAAAATCTCGGCGATGCGGCTAACTGCATTTTTTCCGGCACCGCAATTACCAGCGGAAAAGCAACCGCGATCGTCACGGCGACTGGGATGAATACCGAACTGGGAAAAATTGCCTCGCTATTAAACCAAACCAAAAAGCAGGTCACTCCACTCGCTAAACGGCTCGACGCACTTGGCAAACGGCTATCATTAGTTGCAGTTTTAGGCGGCGCGTTAACCATGTTATTAGCCATGCTGTATCATCAGGAAACTTTGGCAGACAGTCTAATGCTTGGTGTCAGCTTAGCCATCGCGGCAGTTCCGGAAACATTGCCGGTCATTGTCACCTTGAGTCTGACACACGGTGTTCAGAAAATGGCCAAGCGCCGCGCGATCATTCGTCAAGTTACCGCAGTCGAAACCATCGGCAATGTCAACGTCATCGCCTCGGACAAAACCGGTACCTTAACGCAAAATAAGATGACCGTGACGCATTTTTGGTCATTCGGGCAGCCTAATATTCAAAAGGCTACAGCCGAACCGCTAACGACTGACGCGCGCCGTTTTCTATCCTATTTAGGACTCGCCACCAACGCCAAGTTAACCGATCAGGACGAACCAGACATCGGTGACGCCACCGAGCTGGCCATTATGCGGTTGCTTGCCCACTATGGCTTAAGCCGCGACGATCTTGAAACCCGTTACCCACGCATCGCTGAGGCCCCTTTTTCATCAGCTAAAAAGACCATGGCGACGTTACACCGCACTCCGGAAGGCCACTATCTTGCTATTATTAAAGGCGCTGTGGATCGGATTGCCTTTTCAGCGCCGGATTGGCAAACCGAAGCCACTGAGGTTCATGATCAGATGACAGGACAGGCATTGCGCGTCCTAGCTGCCGGCTACCAAGAATTCACAGCCGATCCCGGAGCTGATTGGGAGAATCAGCTTACAGAGGTTCAGCCACTGGGGCTCATTGGGCTGATCGATCCGCCGCGCCCGGAAGTTCCGGCTGCGATTCAAGCTGCAAAAGATGCCGGGATTGTCACCGTGATGATTACGGGTGACCACCTTGACACTGCCACCGCCATTGCCCGGGATATCGGGATTCTTGATGGCAGTCACCGCGCGATTACCGGTCACGAGTTAAACCAAATGAGTGATGAAACCTTAGCTGCCACCATTCACCAGATTCGCGTTTTTGCCCGCACGACCCCGAGTGACAAAATTCGCATTGTGAAAGCCTGGCAACAGCAACAAGCCGTTGTCGCCATGACCGGTGACGGGGTCAACGATGCGCCAGCGCTGAAAGCTGCAGACGGCGGCATTGCGATGGGCATCACCGGAACTGACGTGGCGAAAAACGCGGCCGATATGATTTTGACCGACGACAACTTTGCTACGATTATCGACGCGGTGGCGCAAGGACGAACAGTTTACCAAAATATTCTCAAAGCCGTTGAATTTCTGATTTCCGTCAATTTCGCCCAAATTTTCACCATGCTAATCGCCGTTTTAATCGGCTGGGGCGCCGTGATGACACCGGAACAACTGTTGATTGTCAACGTGCTTGCCGACGGGATCCCGGGATTCTTCCTGAGCCGCGAACTGGCTGAACCCGGCATCATGCACCTCAAGCCGATTCCTAAAAAAGCCAGTATTTTTGCCAATGGCCTCGGCAAACGCGTCGCTGTGCGCACGGTGACTTATGTGGGACTGATCCTCGGTATCTATGCGATCGGGCGATTCGTTGTCAGCCCTGATCAACCGATTGTCGGCATGACCATGCTCTTCCTGACTTTGGCGATTGGCTCCATGCTTGATGTCTTCCCGATCAAAACCCGGGCGCGGCTCAACCGGACTGCTTTGACCAGTAATCCGATTTTAACCGTCAGCCTATTGGGGACCATGGCGATCATTCTGCTGCTAGCAATCCTTCAACCGTTTCAACAAATCTTCCAGCTGGCTCCTTTAACTCTCAGCCAGTGGCTTATTGTGTTCGTAGCCGTCTGGTTACCAATGCTGATTGTCGAAAGCTACAAACGTTGGCAGCATCGGCACGAACTGGCGGCCTGGCACCAACCGAATCTGGTTAGCGACAACGAATAACGAGCGTTTGGTTATTACGAATGAAACTGCTATGATTTAGTTAATAATTGAGCATAGATGTGATTCTTATTACGAGGGGGTAGCTCGATGCAGTTCTTTCAAGCATTCATTCACGACGGCCAAAAAGCGACACTACAAACGATCACCACAGATGATCTGTCCGCGGGCGAACTTTTAATCCGCGTCGCTTATTCAGACATTAATTATAAAGATGCCTTAGCTTACCAGCCGCACAACCAAATTATTCGGCAATACCCGCAAACTCTCGGTATTGATCTCAGCGGCACGGTTGTAGCTAGTCAGGATCCGCAATTTAAAAAAGGCGATCAGATTCTGGCAACCGGCCATGGCTTAGGCGTCAGTCAAGGCGGCGGTTATGCCCAATATGCCCGCATCCCGGCAAGTTGGGCCATGCCACTACCGCCGAACATGACGCTTGAAACGGCCATGGCATTCGGGACGGCAGGGTTAACGGCAGCATTATGCGTCAATGCGTTGATGCAAGCTGGCATGACGCCAGAACAAAATCCCCAGATCTTAGTGGGCGGCGCAACGGGTGGCGTCGGTAGCATTGCCTTACAATTGTTAGAAAATGCCGGATTTTCAAATCGAATTGCGGTTGTGCGCACCCCTGATCAGCAACAGCAAGTTCGCGATCTGGGAGCCACCGCAACCTTGGCGTTAGACGAATTACCAAAAGGCAAAGCCCTGAGCCGCCAACAATTTGATTACGCCATTGATCCACTCGGCGGCAGCTTCACGTCCAGTCTACTGCCAAGCATGCGCTACAACGGTGCAGTCGCGTTATGCGGCAACGCGGCCGGTACTTCCTTGCCGCTAACAGTCTTTCCGTTTATCTTACGGAATATTAGCTGGTTAGGCGTGGATTCCGTCAGCGCCCCGAATGAATTACGTCAAGAAGCATGGACGGCGCTGGCAAAGTTAAACCCTGTTCCCTTCCAAAAAATCAACCTAGCTGATCTTCCGCAAGCGTTAAACAACCACTTTACGCACCATCCAGTCAGAACGGTTGTTAGTATGGCTTGAGAATATTTAGAGGAGCAAAGTCAGCTATCTGTCAAAATTAAAAAGCACCTGGACTCCCAACGATAGACGTGTTGGGAATTCAGGTGTCTTTTCAATTAAGCCACTTTTTAGCACTCACTCACTAACTAGCTGGTTCACATCCAAACCATTAACTTAATAAAACCGCATCATCAGCAAACTCCTGCCCGCTGCGTTCTTTGAACAGCGTCAGCAAGTCTTCAACCGTCAGATTTTGCTTTTCCTCACCGCGGACATCCACAGCAATTTCGCCATGGTCCAGCATGATCAGCCGATCGCCATATTTCAAGGCACTCGCCATGTTATGGGTGATCATCAACGTGGTGATCTTCTGCGCTCTTACCATCTGATCGGTCAACGCCATGACGGTTGCGCTGGTTTGCGGATCAAGCGCTGCCGTGTGTTCATCTAGCAGCAACAGCGCCGGCTTTTTCAGCGTCGCCATTAACAACGTGACCGCCTGACGTTGACCGCCGGAAAGCAGGCCCATCTCAGCACCTAATCGCTTCTCCAGTCCCAATCCCAGTGTCGCAAGTTTCTCTTGAAAGTGTTGGCGATCGCGCCGCTTCACGCCACTCGCCCAAAAGTTGCGCCAATCACCGCGTTTTTCCGCCAAAGCCAGATTCTGTTCAATCGTCAACAACGAAGCCGTGCCTGATCGGGGATCCTGGAAAACCCGGGCAATTAATTTAGCACGCTTGGCAACGTTTTGGTAGGTCACGTCTTTGCCGTCAATGAGAATCTGTCCCTGATTAACTGGCAAGGTACCGGCAATACTGTTAAGTAACGTGGATTTGCCCGCGCCGTTACCTCCGATAATCGCCACAAACTCGCCACGTTCCAGGCTCAAGTCAATACCCTTCAATGCGTGGTTTTTATTGACGGTTCCCTGTTCAAAATACTGATGCAAACCGTGTACTTCAAGAACTGCCATCTTACCGCGCCTCCTTTTGCTGTTCCAGCGGCGAAACGGTCATCGTTTCTGCCGCCTTTGATGTCGTTGTCTGACTTTGCTTGACCGGACGCCGATTGCCATGCCGCACTTTTAGTTGGAAAAGTTTCTTCTTCAGTAATGGCAAGGACAGGAAGACCGTCAACATAAGTGCGTAGAAGAAGCGCAAGTAGTTCGGATCCACGCCCATGTCCAATACCACCGCAATAATCAACCGATAAATCACAGCACCGACAATGATCATCAACAACCGGGCCCACAGCGGGACGCCGCGAACCAGAATCTCTGAAATGATAATGGCAGCAAGGGCGATGACAATCGTGCCAATCCCCATCGATAAGTCGGCATAGCCATTGGTTTGCGCCATGAGACTGCCCGACAAGGCAATGAGCCCGTTGCTTAGCATATAAATGATGATCTTCATGGCGTCATTGTTAATCCCATTCGCCGCCGCCATATCCTGATTGTTACCAACTGCGGCCGCCGCTAATCCCATTTCAGTATGGAAAAAGAACACCAAGATGCCGATGACCATTGCTACCACGATCGCCCCAACCATGATGCCGATCGTCGTCGCGTCACCGCTGTCAGTCAAATTGAAAACTGTTTTGACGGTGCCAATTAAGCTGATATTCGCCTTGCCCATAATGAACAGGTTCACCGAATATAAGCCCGTCATCGTCAAAATACCGGTTAACAAATCCGGAATATGCAGCTTGGTGGTCAAAAATCCGGAAACTGCCCCAGCTGAAGCGCCACCAACAAATCCCATTAGTGTTGCCACAATCGGTCCTGTCCCCGATACAATGGCATGGGCGGTAATCGCTGCCCCTAAAGGAAAACTCCCTTCTGCTGTCATATCTGCAATGTCTAAAATACGAAAAGTCAGATACACGCCGATTGCCATAACCGACCATAATAATCCTTGGGCAATACTCGATGTCACAATGTCCATAACGAATCCCCTCGTTTTTTAAATCGTTTGTTTATTCTGCTTCTTCTAACATGGCTTTTGTCAGCCCGAATTGCCGCATCCGTTCCGGATTAATCACCAATCGCGTCTTGGATGGTTATTCAACCGACAAATCTTTAACCTTCTTACCCTTCAGCAACTGCACGGCTAGTTTGCCGGTTTGCTTGCCAAGATCTTCGTAGTTGATGCCCACAGTGGCAACTCCAGCCAGCTTAACCATGGTCGCGTCTGCCGGAACCACGGGAATCTTTTCTTTGGTGCTGACTTTACCGATCGTCGCCATGGAAGCTGCCATCGTGTTGTCGGTTGGAATGTAGATGACATCGCTTTGTTTCATCAATGCCGATGCACTTTGCTCAACATCATTGGTTGTCGCTGCCGTTTTTTCAACGGCTGTCAGCCCGAGCTTCTTAATCGCAGCTCTGGCTAGCTTAACTTGAACTTGCGAGTTTTGCTCCGCGGCGTTGAAGAGTAGGCCGATCTTTTTGGCCTTCGGAAAGACCTTATGAATAAACTTGATCTGGCCCGCCACATCGACTTTATCGGTGACGCCGGTGGCATTCTTATTTGGTTTCTCTGGATTAGTGACTAATCCAGCTGACTTAGGATCAGTGATCGCCGTAAACAGCATTGGCGTTTTGGTATCCGCCTTTTGCAACGCTTGAGCAGCGGGAGTCGCAATGGCCAAGTTAAGATCATTCTTGTCGCGGGCAAGACGCTGACTCATGGTTTGAAGATTCGATTGGTCGCCTTGGGCATTGACGTAATCCAGCTTGATCTTATTGCCTTTGTAACCGGCCTTAGCAAGTTCGTCCGTAAAACCTTTGCGGGCCGCAGTTAAAGCCTGTTGGTCAATGAGCTGTAAAACGCCGACCTTTACCTGACTCTTGTCAGCCGCGGCTTTGGTTGACTTGCCACAGCCAACTAACGTCATGATGGCTAGTGCGGTTGCTGCGACGGCAGCGATTCGTTTGAGTTTCATTTTTTCTTCCTCCTGAGATGTTTGGTGAATCGACGTGCTGGTTTGGGCGGGTGGTTAAGGTACCCGCGCACGGTTGTGAGCAGGACAGCGTCGGGCTCTGGCTTGCAGTACATATAGAAAACACTGCAAAGGCGCCGACACTAATTTGAAACGCGTTCACTGACGCAGAAGTCTACGTGTAAGGGCCTTGGTCGCAATGGCCTAAGCCCGGACCATCACGCCCAAGGCCACTTATGCTCCGGTTTCTAACCGGCCACGCTCTCGCTCTGCTCTAAAAAGAGACCCGCCACCGGATTTACTCATCCGTGTGGCGGGCCTCTTACTTTTTTCCCGGGAAAGAAAAAGCCACATGGATGAATTCGTCCATGTGGCGGTTAATTGCAAGTGAAATACTCACGGCCATCATGGATACAAACCTGATTGGCTTGTATCCATGAGATACAAACCATTATCCGAAATAGCCGTAATAGTACGCGTGATTAAGTTGTGTTGTTTTGCTTTGTCTCATGATCAACACTCCTTGTGTCCAAAAGTTTGTTCCTTCTGGCTAGTTTCTAAGGGTATCCTCATAATTTCATCTTGTCAACACATATTTTCACGATTATTTTGACTATCTCAGGTTTTGCTCGGTTTAAAATGTCAAAGAAGGTTGTTATACCGGTTACTTCGGTAAGTTAACTTTTTGTTTCACCACTTTTAACATGGCGTCATTTTTCACGGTTTTAACATTGGCCGGTTTTTCGAGGGCGAGTTTTTTGACCGGAGTGCCTTTCAGCGGTTTGATTGCCATTTTGGCGGTTTGTTTACCAAGATCGCGATAATCAATGCCTTTGGTAATCGTGCCACCGTCTTTGACCATCGGTAGTCGTGGCGGCTGTCTTGATCTGGTAACGCAGGCCCAGCTTCTTGAGATGTGCTTTAGCTTGCTTGATCTGATAGACCGAGTTGGGCTCGCCGGCGTTGTACATCAGCCCAATCGTTTTGGCTTGCGGAAATGTTTTGTGCAGTAAGTCAATCTGGTCGCTAACGGCAACTAAATCGGTAACGCCAGTGGCATTTTTGTCCGGCTTCGTCAGGTTCGTCACCAATCCGGCTGACTTTGGATCCGTAATAGCGGTGAAAAGCAGCGGTGTCTTCTTGTCGGCTTTTTGCAACGCTTGGGCGGCCGGAGTGGCAATGGCGAGATTCACGTCATTCTTCCCGCGCGCCAGCCGATCGCTCATGGTTTTGAGATTCGCCTGATCGCCTTGCGCGTTCACATAATCGATCTTGATGCGCTTTCCTTTGTAGCCGGCCTTGGCGAGTTCCGCCTCAAACCCTTTGCGTGCCTCGGTCAACGCGGTCTGATCCATTAATTGCAAAATACCGACTTTAACAGTTTCTTTGCTGGCAGCTTTCGATTGCTTGCCACAACCCGTTAACGTTAAGCCAATCAGCGCCATGCCAGCCAATGCGAGTAAAAGATGTTTTTTCATGATAGTCCTCCTTGAAGTGACGTTGCGTACTTACCCTGTGACAAAACCGTGAAGACCTTTTTTAGCAGATGACTGGGTACACACGGAAGTTTGACCTTGGCCTGCCCGTAAACACATTCGCCTAATAAAAAGCGGGCCAGTCACATTTTTTCCATGCGACTGGCCCGTGTTTTCGGTATAGAAAAGCCGCATGGATTATTGTTCATCCATGCGGCGTTGTTGACACATTTAATGTGACAGCCTTATGGATGCAAACCGTTGCTTGCGCGGTTTGCATCTGACTGCAAACCGCTATCCAAAAAAGCTGCCAAAAAAGGTATTCAGTTGTGTTTGCCGATGATTCATCACGGTCAACACTTCCTTCGGTTTTGTATGAAATTAAGAATACCGAATGGAAGATACGTTCGTCAAGAAAAATTTTTAATCTTTTTACAATACGTTTGTTATCTAAAAATCATTTTAAGGTACTGATGATTGGCGGCCGCTACCAATCGATCTACCATACTTAGTCTAAGTGCGCCACTTGCTTGTTGGGCCAACCGAATAAGCGGTGTGTCCAACACGATCGCCTGCTGGAACTTGGCCTCTGGACCGTCTTTGTCAATGTAATCCTTGGTACGCATTTTAATGACCGTCCGTGCGACCAAGCGCAGCAGCCACGAATATTTCTGCATTTCCCGCGGCGTATTCAGACGCGTGAACTCACCAGGAACAAACTCATGATGCGGCGGTACCTTTTGACCAATGAGTTGTTCAAAATCATACACGGTCGGCTTGCCAGACGGTGTGGTATACCAATCAGGGACATTTTCAAAATTCGTAAAGGCCTGTCCGTGAACTTGAACCGGCAAGACACTGACAATATCCGCAGAACTTGTCCCGATGGCCACGGCTTTTGCGGCATCAGGCAATTCCCATGTCTGGGTTTGTTCATGCCACTCTTTAAACGCCTGCGCTGGAAGTGCCAACGTAACCGTCACCGTTTCACCAGCTTTAACGAACACCTTTTTGAAGGCTTTCAGTTCTCTGATTGGGCGCAAAGGACGCGCGGTTTGTTCCTGAACGTAAGCCTGGACCACTTCTGCACCATCGCGACTGCCGGTATTCGTCAACTCCACCTGTACCGTCACTGGCTGGTCATCGGTGACGTGATCGTCAGTGAGGCGCGCATTTTTAATGGCAAAAGAGGTATAGCTTAGGCCAAAGCCAAACGGAAATGCCACCGGCACCTGAGCTTTGTCGAAGTAACGGTAGCCAATATACGTGCTTTCGACGTAGGGTACGGAGCGCGTCCGGTGATCGCAAAGCTCCGCAGATGGTATATCCGCATAATGAATCGGGTAAGTTTCGGCCAACTTACCACTTGGATTCACCTGCCCGGTTAACACCCGACCAGTTGCCGCGCCGATTTGCTCACCGCCTAAATACAAATCCAAAACCGCCTGTACCTGATCCAACCATGGCAGCTCAACCGGTGCGCCGGCAACCAACAGAACGACGACATGCGGATTAATTGCAGCAATCGCCTGCAGCAAATCATTTTGAACTTTCGGCAAGGCCATGTTTTGGCGATCAAAACCTTCAGACTCATAGTTATCTGGCAATCCGGCAACAAAAATGACCTTGTCGTGGGTGCGGGCCAGTTCCAGTGCCTGAGCGATTGCTTCCTCATCGACTTGATCATCCAGTCGATAGCCCGCCGCGTAATCATAAGCGATGCCAGCTTGCTTGAGTCCAGTCAAAATCGGCACCTGTTCCGCCGCCTTAATATGCGATGAACCGGCACCTTGGAATCGGGTCTCTTTGGCCAACTCGCCGACCACTGCTACTTGCTCATTAGCAGCTAAAGGCAAAATTCCGTCATCGTTTTTCAACAGCACGATGGCACTTTCCGCAATTTTTTGCGCTAATTGGGCATGCTGATGTAGTAAGTCCTCACGTGAGCCAGTGAACTTAGGTCGCTGTTTACGCGCCATTTTGGCAATATTGGCAGCGGCGCGATCCAGACTGGCAGGCCGCAACTCGCCGGTCTGATAAGCCTTCAACGCCTCTTTGTCAAAAAGGTGCTGATCCCCGGGCATTTCTAAATCCGTACCGGCATTCAGCGAAGCAACCTTATCGTTAAGTGCGCCCCAATCCGTAATGACGGCGCCGTCAAAACCAAACTGGTTGCGCAAAACCTGCGTCATCAAATAATGATTGTCACTGGCATAACGACCATTTACTTTATTGTAAGAACACATCACCGATTCCGGATGCCCTTCAGTAACCGCAATGCGAAAGGCTTCCAGATAGATTTCGTGCAACGCAACCGGATCAATCATCGAATTAGACGACAGGCGGCCATTTTCCTGATTATTCGCCGCAAAATGCTTCAGGCAAGCCGCCACACCCTGCTTTTGAATACCTTGAATCCAAGCCGCACCGAGTTTCCCCGCCAAGAACGGATCTTCGCTAAAATATTCGAAATTTCGGCCACACAAAGGATTGCGCTTCATATTCACGCCCGGCCCCAACACAACATCAACGCCCAGACTCCGTGCTTCGAGTCCGATCGCCTCACCCATTGCGGCAATGAGTTCAGGATCCCAAGACGAAGCGCTGGCACTAGCCGTCGGAAAACTAGTACTCGGCACGCTGTCATTGATGCCCAAGTGATCGGCTTCCGCAGCTTGATAACGCAAACCATGCGGCCCGTCACTCATCCGAATGCTAGGAATACCGTGCTCAGGAAACGCTTCGGAAGACCAGAAGTCTTTTCCTGAAGTCAATTTCACTTTTTCTTCAGTAGTCAGACTATTAAGATTAACTGGCGACACTGAATGATCCATCAAATTACCCCATTTTCAAATTTCTAACTGGCATCTTTGTCTTCTTTAAATATTAACGTTTTTCGCCCAAAATTTCCCGTTAATGGCCTCATTTTTGGGGAAAAAGGCCAGCGAAATGTCACGTTTGCCAAGGCTTATCGAATTAATTGACTATTTTTGACGGAAAGTGACAATCTGCCGCTTATTCCCAAATAAACGCTGGTGGTTACCAAAAAACCAGCGAAAAAACACGTGTTCTAAAATTTTCGCGCATTTTAGAATCAAGTTAGCCACTGTCTCAAAATTTTTTGGACAATAAAAAACATCAAGAACAGATATCCTGTATCATTGAAGTTCCTACCCAAACAATGGAAGAGGATATTGTCTTGATGCAGAAACAGGATAGCACACACCGCCAAAAAGGTCAGCACTTAACATCACTCGAGCGCGGAAAAGTGGCCGGATTCCGCCAAGCTGGGAAGTCCAATCGTTGGATTGCTGCTGAAATTGGCGTCTGCCCGCAGACCATTAATAATGAAATCAAGCGAGGTACAGTAGATCAGGTCAAGAAGAGTAATGGCAAGCGCGTCTACCATCGACAATACCTGCCAGAGGCTGCTCAGGCTCGTTACGAGACTGCACGCTTGAGCTGCCATCGTCCTGACAAGTTCGCCAGCGTACAGGTCTTCTTAGCCTGGTACGTACAGCGAGCTAAGCAGGACAAATGGTCGCCGGATGCTTCATTCGGCTATGCCAAGCGACACAAGCTGTTTACTCCTGAAGAGCTTGTTTGTGCCTCGACTTTGTACCAGTACATTGACGACCAACGCCTAGAGATTCGAAATATCGACCTGTTGGAGAAGACTAAGCGGAAGACCTCTCACCAGCACCACACCAAGGCTAAGCGCCTGGCTGGCCGCAGTATCGAGGAACGGCCTAAGGTCGTTGAACGACGCAGGCAGTTCGGTCACTGGGAGATGGATACCATTGTCGGTAAACGCAATGGCAAGGAGAGCGTCATCTTGACTCTGATTGAGCGCAAGACCCGTTGCCAACTTCTCCGCTTGATCGAAGGACGAGATGCAGACTCTGTGAGCTATGCATTGCGTGGAATCAAGCGCGAATGGGGAGCTTGCATCAAGACCATCACAGCCGACAACGGACCCGAGTTCACCGCCTTAAATACTGCTTTTGCTGGGACGGAAACTGAGATCTTCTACGCCCATCCTTACACGTCCTGCGACCGTGGCACCAACGAGGCACATAACCGGATGATCCGCCAGGACTTCCCTAAGGGCATGTCCCTAGATGACATTAGCCCTAGTCAAGTGCAGGCCACGCAAGACCGCTTGAATCAGTTGCCTCGCAAACAACAGGGCTACTGCACACCCCAGCAAAACTTTGAGGCCGAAGCTCGGCGCGTTCGCCGCATGGCCCAGTAGTCTCTCTAGCGCCACAACTTCTATTTGATAACGGCCTGTTCTGGGATTGTCCTCAACGACTGGCTAACTTGTTCTTGCAATTTACGGTTCTAAAATTTTGTGTCAGATCGTCATAAAAAGTTCACATTTACGGATTATTCTTTTAACCGTAGCAAGGAAGTTTACCCCCTTCTTACTACTACCCCAACCCAACTTTTTTCATTTTTACTCCTCCAAAGTAAAAATAAGTCAGTACCACCCCCAATGGCACTGACACGGAAACCCCGCGCACCCCCAATGCGTGGGGCTTTTTTTATGTGAGCGCGAACCAGCGCGATTAGAAGCCGGAGTGTAAGTGGCCTTGGGCGTGATGGCGGTCTTTGCCATTGCGACCAAGGTCCTTATGTGCAGGTTTCTGGGCTGGTGAGCGCGTTATAGAACACGAAACTCTGACGACATACTTGCCCATAATAGAAAGCATTCCCCCGTTAACGCTGCTTCAACCATTCGAAGCCTTTACAAGCAGCCCCTACACCAGCAACCGCCTTGCAGAACACAACAGTCCCCCTACATACTTACAAACCAAAAAACACGACTCCCGCCCGATGACCAGCCACACCATATGGCCAACCATCGAACCAAGGATCGTGTTTTGTTTTACTCACCCAAACAACCAACCACACCATCACGCATCCGCATCACGCACCGTAATCCGATCCTGCAGCGCAGTCGGCCGTTCCAGTTGATCAAGAATCGCCAATGCCATATTCCCTGTGGTAATGTGGCTCTGTCCATCTTCGCCAACCAACAAGGTATCCTTACCGGCAACATAACTCGTGGCCGGCCCAGTCGGAAACGCCTCGCTCGCTGAAATCCCGATCCAGTTAACGTTATCGGTCATCTGTAAGAAGCGATATTCATAATACTGATATTTAGCGCCGTCATACCACGGCTGGCTTGCAGCACTCTCAGGAAAATCAAGAATCATGGGATGATCCGCACCTGGCATCGACAGACTTGCGCTACCCAAAATGAAAACCGCTAAAGTATCCGTATTCCGTAACAAACTAATCAGGTGGGTCGTAAAGTCCAAATGCAAATACCCGCGACCGGATCCCCACGGTACACTCAGCGCATCCACAACGGCATCAACGTTATCTTAATCGGCTTCCGTCAATTCAAGCGGCGCCTTCACCAATGTCGGGACATTTTGCCCAAGTCGACTGGCCGCTTTTTGCGTATCCCGAACGACTGCCAACACCTCATGGCCACGCCGCTGCGCCTCGGCAACGATCGCGCTCCCAGCCCGGCCAGTCGCACCTAAAACAGCTATTTTCATCTTCCTACCTCATTTCGTTTACGCTTACCAACCAGATTTGATTTCATTCTAGCATGCATTTGATGAAAGCGGCTGATTCAACCTTCTCTGTGGCAAAAATGAGAATAAAACTTCCTTATATGCCTGTTTATGCGGTACACTTAAAATAACCGGATAGAATGTGAGAGGATATTAAATGTCAATCGAAACGAGTCTAACTTACCAAAAAAAATTCTTCAGTGATTTTACCGATGCCTGGCATAAAAAATCACGTTATCGCTTATATCAGGGAATCGATGCAACCGCCGAAAACTTGCGGCTAGACATCGAAGAAGCCCCTGGTTACATCTTAGCCTACGACAAAAGCGCCCAAGCCGAGTTGCACGACTTTTTACAAATCGGGTTCATTGATTTTTTGCGTCAGCACATCCCTTTTTTTGAGGTCAACGACCAAGGAACCGTCTATTTTGGTAACTGGTACCACCGTCGTGACTTCGGTCATATCAATGTTATTTTACGCGCTATCACCCAGTCGACCGATGAGCAGCGCAAAATTCTGCCGCAATTAGAAGCCTTTTCCGCTGATCCTGATCATTATTTAGATCGACAACTAGACGCGATGCGCAAGGAAGTGTATCGCGATGTTGATTCGCTGCACACGCAAATCGATAATCTCGAAGCCGAAGTTGCGCCGGAACGCGACCAGCCCACACAAGGCGGCAGCGGATTCCGGGGGTTGCTGAAGAACTTCATCGATCCAAACGACGACGATGATCCGGCACCGACATCCCGAACCTCAGCCGCAGACGCTTCACAACTCAAAGCCCGCTTTGACAAAGAAAAGCTGGCCGCTGATGACACCTTCGACAAGCGCAAACGTGAACTGGAAGTTTCTGCAGCCATCACGCGCTATGAATATCAGGCCGTCATGAATACTTACAGTTCCGTTGCTGAATTTGAAAATGTCCTTGCCAATCTAAAGGACGATTTCATGCAGTCATTAAAGCTTGAAGGAGGCCGCACGAATGCTTAATCTGAATGACACACATCTGGCTGCCTTAATTGCTAAGCCCTTATCTGTTTCCCAATTACGGCAACAAATTAGTACCGCTTATCAAACCGAAACCGACCGTCTGGCTGATTCCCCACTATGGGGCGCCAATGACGACGCTTTGACGGCATTATTAGCCAGCTACACCGGCCTCATGCGCGATAAGCTCTATCAGACGTTGCAAAACATGGCGTCAATTCCGGCCAACTTTTTGCAAACGTTGTGGTTCAAAGATACAACGACCGATTCACAGCACAGCGAAATCACTCTCATTCAGGCAACCGAAAACGACAATAACACCTTATTGACGATTGTGAATCCTTTAAGCGCCGATGCGACGCTCAAAGCGGTCAATCTGCCAACCTTATTGCAGATAACCGCAAGCGACAGCCATGCGTTGCCGTACGATGACGATGAAGTCAAGGCACTTTCTGCGTTGACCAAGGCACTTAACCAAGGTGGCTACCAGTTCTCATCAATTGATGAAACAGTTTTACAACCTGTCAACGGGCTACACTTTAAGACCCGTTTTGACAACCTCAAGCCATTAGTTGCCAAAAAGACGGTTGTCAAAGCAGGCGCCTTTAGCATTAATGTCACCTTAGATCTTGAAAGCAAAGTGCTCGATTATCAGATTCTGGATGAGGACGGCCACGATTGGAAAGATCTGGGTTCGGAAGATGTGAAAAGTGATCGCTTCGAATGGGCATCGACGACAATTCCGGAAGAACTGGTCAATCACCATCTCAAATTAGTCGTGCGGGTTGCTGCCGGCAATAACTCTCCTGCTTTAGACGAACTATTTGTCATTGCGTCAAACAATGCGATTTTAATGCGGCAAGGCAAACAAAAAGGTGTCTACGAATTACCGCTGCCAAATCAAAAACTCTTTACAGTTCTGATTGATCCTGATAATAATATGGTTTATCTGAAGTATCCGGATCCGGAAACTCAGGTAATTGAATTAAACCGGCAATATCCGTTTATTGGCGAATGGCTCAAAGCCGTGTTGCCGCAGAAACGGGCGTTTAATTAAGGTTAATCATCACAAATCAAGCAGCTTAACGTGTTCGCTCACAATTTGTTGGGAGGTTTTTCCATGGCTAATGAATTTCCGCAAGTAATGACGATTGGCGGTACGGATAGCGACGGCAGTGCCGGCGTTCAAGCCGATTTGCATAGTTTCTTTATGCGCGGTGTGTATGGTGCTACCGTTTTGACCGCTGCTATTGCCGGCAACTCCTATGGCATTCAGGACAGCATGGTGATGCCATTGCCGTTTATTGATGCCCAGTTCAAGTCCTTGGCCGCTGACCTGAAGATCCGCGCGGCCAAAACCGGGATGTTGGCTGATCGCGCTTTGGTACAGGACATTATCAAGAACTGGCAGCAATATGATTTTGGCGCGTTGGTAGTTGACCCAGTCATTATCACCAAACACGGTGCCATGTTACTGGAACAAGACGCGTACGACGCCGTCAAAAATGATCTCATCCCGCTGGCAACTGTTGTGACGCCGAATCACTACGAAGCCGAGCACCTGACCGGCATGAAGCTTGATACGGACGCCAACATCGAGGCAGCCGCGCATCAACTGCAAGATTCCGGAGCTAAGAATGTTGTTCTAAAAGGCGCACACGATAATCCTGAGCAAAAAGAAGTTCGCGACTTCGTGTTGCTGGAAAGCGGCAAAACCTTCTGGCTGAGCGAACCTTACCACAATACCGATCGGGTCAACGGCACCGGCGATACACTGTCGGCCGTCATTACCGCCGAAATCGGTAAGGGTAACACGATCGAAGACGCCATTCGCATTGCCAAACGCTTTACGAACCAGGCGATCGGTCATCCCATTGCCGTTGGTCACCAATATGGTCCGATTAATCACTGGGCCAATCAGATCGTTTATCCGCAAAAATGATCAAAACGCAGAATGGCAAAACAAAATCGGTGCAGGAAACTCAAACAGTTTCCTGCACCGATTTTAGTTTGGCCACCTTAACCGTTTAATACCACAATTATCGATTAGTTATAGACGACATGCTCTTCATCAATCTGTCCAAAGTTTTCGTCTAACGCCACTCGCAAAAGGACAGGTGCTGTTTTCGAATACCCCGCCACATATACTTCACGATGACGATCATTGTACTTCGGCACCAGCTGATTGTCCGCAATCGTTGTTTGAATCCGCTTCAAAGCAGCTGCGCTATCGTCCAGCGGCGTGTCACTGAAACTCTGAATCTCAAAGCCTTCTGCCAATTGTTCAAAATGCAGCTGTTTAGCGATGGCAGGATCAAAATCAAGTTGCGCCAAGGCATCCGTAAATTGTGCCTTTTCAATAAACAACGGTTGTTTGAGCCATATCCGGAAAACATGGCGATTGCTGATTTTGTCACCGCCTGACCAAACTGCCTGCAACGGATAAGGCCGGTATGCCTTAAAATTCGGAATCTTGATGCCAACGTTAGGACCTTCGCTGATTTGCTTGGCTACTGCCGTAACCGCCGCTGCTAAATCGGTGAATGTTGCATCGGCCAACCGATTCGGTGCAACCCCCATCGCCGTGATATAACTCCGAGTGGTTAATTTAACAAAACTTGGTGTTGCCGAACGTGAATATTCGTCCTGTTCGACTTCCTCCCAATTGAATTCACTCATTTTATTGTCCCCTCTCTGTAAGCGCTCATCACATTCCTGCCACAGAGTTTAGCGATGTTGGCGGTGAAACACAATTAATTTGTCTGGGGATTGAGTTAGTGCGGTTTTGGTTGCTAGTGAAACAAAAAGTAAAAAGCGCCTCTTATTTCGCGTAAGCACACGATTGACCTCAATCATTAGTCCTCATTTTCCGATAGCTGACGAGAATGGATACCCTGATTGTTGGCGACCTTTTTGAAACGGCGATTAAGTTCCGCCTGATTAGCTTCACTATAAAATGGATCCTTGATCTCAAAAGGAAATCCACCTTCATCAATACTCTTCTTGATGAAAATGTTTATAGCTGTTGCTAAATCAAGGCCTAGACTTTCAAATATTCCTGCAGCTCGCTGCTGATCGGCTTGGCTAACCTTAACCGCGATGGTCACTTTCTTTTTCCCACTATCTTGCAAACCTTCACCTCCACGTTGTTCCCCCTGATACACATACACTGCACAATGCTTATTAGACTACAATAACAAATGCCAATCGTAAGTGATACTGAGTTGATGAAGAATTCTGTTTGTGAGCAATACGCACCCCGATCATGCATGTGCATGCCACAATGGCTAATAAATTCTGATCGTAAACAAAAAGTCGCGGACATCATGATCCGCGACTTTTCTACGCATAGGTTTTATTTTTGCTTACTACCAAACAACTGCAGAATCCCCATCACAACCAGCAATCCGCCAAACAGCGAGAAGACCATCATCACAGTTCTGAATGGGTTAATCACCATGATCGCCCCGATAATGATGAGGGCAACCCCATAGACGACAGTTGGCCACGGTGCGACATTTACATATTGCTGCTGATGACGGGCGCTCATAATTTTATTGATGCCATAAACGATCAACACGATGCCGATGATAAACGGCCCCATGCTCATCAGTGGCATGACAATCGCCGGTAATAGCAGGGCTACTAACAGATAGACGATGCCTGTAAAAAGCGATGTGCTATAAGTTCCGGAACGTTTTTTAGCCGAAAAACCGTCGACCAGCTTGGGAATGGCTGCAACTATCAAAACTGCGGCCACGATCCATAGAAAACTATGATAAACCTGATTGGGTTCAATTAAAATCCAAGCTCCGATCAGAATCATAAGCAGGCCGCGTAACCACGACCACCGTTGAAGACGATCAAACATTGCTTGCATATATCCGATGCTCCCTTGTTTTGCTGCTTAAAGCATAGCATATTGCCCGGCAATGCCCCTCCGTCGTCAGACCGAACTTTACCACTGTTCATGATTCCAGCTGCGACCGTCGATTTCTGCTTCCAGTTGTTCGCGGCGCTCGGCTTGTTGCGCGACAAAGGTCTGCAAAGCCGCAAAGAACGCCGCCTTTTCATAAGATACGGCGTCTTTTTCATGCTGGGCAGCCGCGTTAATCAGCCATTGTTCGTCGGTAGTCACTCAGACTCACCTGCCTTCAACTCATGCAGTGTCAAACGCAAGCGGTCGATTTCATCGGTTTGTGTAGCCAGTTGGTCAGCTAACATGGTCGTCTTGGGGTCTTCCTGCAGCCGATTGATAAACCACTGCGCCTGCGCTTCAAAGTTATCAGGATGCTGCAACGTCAAATATTGCTGATAGTGGATCAGTAATTGCTGGTGTTCCGTATCATTTTGGTTGGCGAATCGGGCAATGGCCAATGGCGCCAACAGCCGCAAGCCGGTCTTTTCTGCCAACGCGGCATAAGGTGCCAAAAATTGGCTCAAACTAAACCCTACCTGGCCGCCAAGTTGATACGCCGATTCCGGTTGGCTAAAGCTCACCACGAGACCCAACGACTTTCCTTTCAAAAGGCCACCATGTGCATCATAAACGAATTGCTTCACCCAAACTTCTGTCAACCACTGATGCAAGCTTGCCGGCGCCATGTACCAATACAACGGAAACTGCAAGACAATCCGGTCAGCTTCCTGAATCATTTGCTGCTCGGCGGCGACATCAAACGGCAAGTTCGCATCTAAATGGTGCCACACAACTTGCGACAAAGAAGCGGCACTGGCTTTTAGAAACTGCTGTGTGTCGCTTTTTTCAATATTCGGATGGCTAACAACCACTAATGTCTTCAATTTGACCCCTTCAGTAAATGTTGCGCCAAGAATGCGACTGTCTCCGGCCACGCTTCGGCAAGATAACCTTCTGCATGCTGGCCGCCGGGGATGACCTGCAATGTCACCGGCACGCCCAACGTCGCAGCCGCCTGGCCAAGCTGATAGATGCCGCTCACCGGAATAATCTCTTCTTGTGAATTAGCCAGATACATCGGACCGGCCTGCGCTGTCAAGCGTTCAAACGGTTCGACTTGCGGAAACTTGGTCTCATCTGCATCCACATAATTCAAAATGAACCACTTGTAAAATGGATCATTCCGGCCACCTTGGTCAATTTTAGCGCTCGCGGTGTTCACAAAATCGGTTTTGGTATCAGGTTGCGCCACGACGTTTGGATGCGCCGCAAACCACTGTTGAATGTCAAAAATCCCCGACCATGAAACCATCGGCACGCCTTCAGCCAAGCCAACGTCAACCGATAGAGAACCACCGGCACTCGATCCGAACACGCCGAGCTTTTTTGTTTCGGCATGATCACGCAACCACGAAAAAGCCGCTAAAACATCATCCCGCGCTGCCGGGAAAAAGGCTTCCGGCGCTAATCGATAGTTCGGAACGGCAACCGCATAGCCAAGCGCCGCGAAACGTTCGGCCATACTGCCTTCCTTGTTCTTTTCACCGCGAAACCAACCGCCGCCATGAATATCAAGAATCGCGGCACCATTTGGTTTGTCCGGCTCATAGAAATCGAGTTTCTGTAAAGGAGCATCGCCATAAGCAATATCTTTGGTGACTTTAAATGTCAAAATAATCGCCTCTCAATCATCACGATGACCACAGTATAACGCCCTTTTCTATAAAACAGCTAAAAATTGGCCCGCTTCAGCTTGCTGCGAAGCTTGACATAAACGGCCCGAAATCTAATCCCAATCACCCAGTCCTAACGCCTGATTCAACTTCTTCTGGACGGTTGGCAGTGCTATTTTGCCAAAATCCTTAGGCGCCACCCAACGTGCAGGGATAAACTTCAGCTCCTCGGCCTTGGCATCGGCCCCGATTAACGTCATCTGCCAGCGTTGGTGGGTAAACGTATGCTGAACCTGTTTGACGCCAAGATCGGCGAAAGTTAAGGCCAAGCCTGATGATGCGGCAAAAATCCGGCTCACTTCATCTAGTTGATCGCTCATCATGGTTGCTTCGAGATCTGCCATATCAATCAATGGAAACATCCATAGATCTGCCAACATCCCGGTACTAGGACGCTGTTCGAACAAATAACCGGCATCAGAGCGCACGACCAAAGCAAAATAGCGATGCACAACTGGTCGCGGTTTTTTCGTTTTAACCGGATAATCTGCCACAACGCCATCGCGATAACTTGCATCAAAGTCACGCACAGGCGAGTGCTCGGGATCCGGGTGACTGGCGGACATATAGCTTGAACCCAGATCCATCACGGCTTGATTGAAATCACCAGGACGATCTTTGGGGATTAATGGGCGAATCAGATCGTAAAACACTTGGCGCGTTTGCGGCCGTGCAATATCGGCATCTACTTTGAACAAGCGGGCAAATACCCGAAACGCATTGCCGTCAATGGCGGGCACAACTTCGCCAAAACTAATGGAAGCAATCGCGCCGGCTGTATAAGGGCCGATGCCAGCCAATGTTTGTAACTCGGCTGACGTCTGCGGCCATTTTCCGCCATAATCGTTCACAATTTGTTTCGCTGCCTGCTGTAGGCGCCGTGCCCGTGAATAATAACCTAAACCTTCCCAAGCCTTCAAAACTGTGGCTTCCGGCGCCGCGGCTAGTGCCTCGACAGTTGGAAATTGTGTCATGAAGCGTTCGTAATACGGAATGACTGTCTGCACTTGCGTCTGTTGGAGCATTAATTCGCTCACCATCACATGATAAGGGTCGTGGTCTTGCCGCCACGGTAGCGTTCGCGCGTGTCCGTCATACCAATCTAAAAGTGCATGTTGAAATGCCGCTACTTTTTCTGGCGGCCAATCCATTAATTTGTTGTTTGTCATCATAGAAGTTAGCTTACCATGGAGTTTGGTGTTGGAAAACTGTTTGGTGGCTTGATCGGGATTGTTCTATTTGAGGCAATTGAATGGCTGACTTTCGCGTTCTATAACGCGCTCGCCAGCCCAGAAACCTGCGTGTAAGGACCTTGGACGCAATGGCAAAGACCGCCATCACGCCCAAGACCACTTACACTCCGGTTTCTAAGCGGGCTGGCTTACGCTCACAAAAAAATCACCCCTACGATCATACGTATCGCAGAGGTGATTCCTTTTTACGGTTCAATGATCACTGCAACTGCTGCAATTCTCATCGATTCGTTTTGCTTACTACTGGGTTTTGCCCATCAACGACAGTGGTGCCGCTTCTGATCATGCTTGCAATGCAGTTCGTGAGTCTTGAGCCGCCTGACGACAAACACTACTCAATCCATTACTGAATTTCAATGTTGTGACCAGACTCCTTTGATTCAGTCAACTTTGGGCATGTGATGTTAAGAACACCATCTTTGTAGTTTGCCTTGATGTTGCTGTCATCAACGTTTGGCAGTTGATAGCTCCGACTCATCGTGCCATAGCTGCGTTCGGACATCATGACGTTGCCGCTCTTGTCGGCGTGATCTGTGATGTCATCCTTGTGAACATTGATGCTCAAAATACCATCATGGTAGTTCAACTTGATGTTGTTCTTATCGATCCCAGGAACATCAACATGAACTTCGTAAGCGTCCTTGGTCTCCTTAACGTCAGTCAGCAATCCGTTGACGGCCGTGCTGGCAATGGAAGGAGTTGCCCAATCCATCCAGTCAGATACCGGGCCGAAGAACCGACGCGCCAAGTTGTCAAAGAACGGATCATTAACATCATTCATCAACTCATTATTACGACGATTCATAACTTCATTAGCCATAACAGATAACTTCCTTTCAATCAGAGACTTTGGGGATTCAGGAGAACGATCTTAGCTCCGGAGCCTTTGTTCCTTCTCCCTCGCTCCACCTATAGTTATACCACAAATTAGCACTTGTGAACGCCGAGTGCTAAAGTTTTTTGAAAAAATTTTGGTTAGCGGTTGTTGTTAGGTGTCATTATTGTATTTTCAGCTTGTGTATTTACCTATACCTTTGTTGGATCGAAGTGCCTGTATTTTTGGCGGCAAGTGATCTTGGCGGCGTTCGGTGTTGGTTCTATTGTCTGTAAACATAGTTTGGACTGTTGTTTTCTATAACGCGCTCAAAAAAAGACCCTAAACAATTTCTTGTTTAGGATCCGTGACTTAGCTAAAAATTAGTTTTCATTTTCAAGGCGTTCTGCTTCTTCGTCAATCGTTTCGAAACCTGACTTCTTAGGTTTCTTTTCAGGATGTTCTTGGCGCTCCTTTTCGACCTTAGCGATCAAAGCTTTCTTCTGTTCTTTGCTCAATGATGCCATGTGATGTCGCCTCTTTTTGGTGTGAGTTAGAAGGTTTGACCCTTTCAACTTCTGTTATACCACTTAAATGGCACCTTGACACACCAAATTTTAATCTGATCACCGACTCAGGAGAAGAACAAATGAATTTTTGGCCTTCTAGCATATGTTTTTCAAGCTTAATTCTTTTGGGGTTTCGCCCACTCAAACCGTTTAACCTGAGCAAGGTCATCGGTCTCAGCCTGTGACAACCGATAATTAAAGTCAAGCTGTAAAAGCCATCTAGCACTAAGACCAGTGGCTTGCTCAATTTTCCGCGCAACATTGATGCTCATATACGCATGCCGATTCAAAATAAATGAGAGCTGCTTTTGTGAAACGTCAATGTGCTCTGCAAACTCAGACTGCGTAATATTGTGATACGCCATCAATTCCTTCAGCGCATCAGCTGCCGAAGTCGTTGGCACAATGTTCATAGGTACTGAATCATTAAAGTCTACTTCAAACATAAATCCCCCTGTTAATGAGCATGTTCAGTGCTTGCAAAAATACCAATCGTTTCACTGAACATTACCATATGGGTATATTCCTATCAAGTAAAACTTTTGTCGCACCGCGCTCAACATCCTTAACTAAGCCATATGCAACACTTTCAGCCGACTGCGCCCAGTGCCTGCCGGTTGTACCTGGAGTTGATCGGGAATATTATCGCGTAATTCCGTGACGTGAGAAATAATCCCGATCAGCCGCGATTCGCCTTCCAACGACTCAAGGGCGTTCATGGCCACATCAAGGCTATTGGTGTCCAAACTGCCGAATCCTTCATCAACAAACAACGCATCAATGTTGATGCCGCCACTTTCCTGTTGAATCACCTCGCCTAATGCTAGCGCCAGACTAAGGGCTGCGATGAAGCTTTCACCGCCGGATAGCGTCTGAACCGCGCGCTGTTCGCCAACCTGATCATCATAAACATCGATTTCCAAACCGGAATGAATTTTCTGCGTACCCAGATCGGTGTGCAGCACAAACTGATAGCGCTGATTTGATAGAACCTGCAGCCGCGTGTTGGCGACGTCCAGAATTTGTTGAAGATAGGCTTGCAGAACATACCGCTCCAAACTCAGCTTCTTCGGCCCATTGCCGTTCATCACTGTTGTCAACGTCTGTAAGTCAGCATATGCAACCAAAGCAGCTTGATTTTTTGCTAAAATGTCCGCAGCCTGCTTCAACAGCTTCTTGGCCGTGTCATGCGCCTGCTGCACTTCAATCAATGCGGTCTGGGCCTTGGTTGCTGCAGCTTCCGTCGAAGCAGCCTGTTCTTCAAGTTGATCAAGCGCTGGCTCGGACTGATCGCCAATGGTTTTATTGCTGGATTCCAATAACGTCTTTTGCTTCAAAACCGCATCCTTATAATCTTGAGTCTGTTGCTGCAAAATCGGCAACTGATCCAACTGTTCTTTTAGTGCAGTAAATTGTTTGGACCCATCTGCACCAAAATATTCTGTTACTGCTTGTAAAAAGGCCGCCGCTGCTTCCTGATGGTCCTTTTCCAGTTTGGCAATTTGCTCTGTGGCGTGGCGCTCATCAGCATGTAGTCCAGCCAGCTGGCGATCCAAGTCGCTTACTTTGTCTTGTGCGGCTTGGCGGTTTTTCTGATAGGTGTCAACCGCTTGGGTCAGTTCCGCTGACTGTGCGGTCACAGTTGCCAAATCGCTGGTCCCTTCAGGCAGCGCCGCTTGCATCGTTGTCAGCGCACTCGTAGCCGTAGCGGCCTCAAGTTTGGCAGTATTAACTGCATCTTGAGCGGCTTGAACCTTGTCCGTATCCTTCGTGACAGCGGTTTGCACCGATTTCAATGCTGTCTCAAGCGCTGTTTGTTTTGCCTCGGCCACTGCCAGCTTCTTCACGATTTTAGTAGTCTCAGCTTCAAACGCATCCAATTGAGCTAAAATATCGGCATTGTCAGCACTAGAACTCATGAGATTTGACTGCTGGGCCAGTTTTTCCACAAAGTCACGTTGGGCAACACTAGCTTTTCGGGTCGCCGTTGCCTGTTGCTCTTCAAGATTTTTAAGCTGCGTTTGAAGAGTTGTTTCTTTTGCCGCAGCCTGCTGACGCGCTTGTTCCGCCTGCTTAATGGCCGCCTCGGTTACCAATGGTTCGGTCGTGGCAACGGCTGGGTGGGGATGCTTGAGACTGCCGCATACCGGACAAGGTGTCCCTGGTTCCAGCCTAGCCGCCAGCCGGGCAATTTGCTGTTTAATTTGGGTTTGTTGCAGGTCATTTAGTTGTTGCGCTGTCGTTTTGCTGGTCTGTGTCGCTTTTTCCAACGAAGCTTTAACTTTTGCTAACTTTTCTCCAAAAGTAATGGCATCTTTTTGCGCTTCCTGGTAGTTCGCCGCAATTGGTGTCAGGATCGCCAATAACTGTTTATGTTCGGCTGCTTGATTTGCTAAGTCGGTCACTGACAAGTCGGCTAATTCAGTCTGCTTCTGGGTAAGGGTCTGTTGATCGTCTGCTAGTCTTTGCTGTGCCTGCGCCAGTGCAGCGCTTGCTTTCGTGACCGCATTTGTTCGGACTGCTACCTGCTGTTTTTGCGCGGTCATGTTGACAAGTTGTTCGCGAACCGCCTGCAGCTGATCAAGCTGTTTTTGCTTCGCGTTGAT
The DNA here is from genome assembly GCF_000829055.1 of Lacticaseibacillus casei DSM 20011 = JCM 1134 = ATCC 393. NCBI lineage: Bacteria > Bacillati > Bacillota > Bacilli > Lactobacillales > Lactobacillaceae > Lacticaseibacillus > Lacticaseibacillus casei. The sequence goes on along the minus strand of NZ_AP012544.1, from coordinate 501,893 downwards.
CGCCGTCTCTTGTTGCTGCAGCTCGGCTAAGCTTGCTTTAGCCTGATCCATGGACTGTTGGATCGTCACCAAAGTTGCCTGGGTCTGCGTTGCTTGCTTCCGCGCGGCTGTCAAGTCCTGGGCTGTGGTTTCGACCCGTTGCGCAGCGGCTTCATGTTGCTGAACCCAGGTTAATTGAGCCATGCGTTTCAGTCGGTCTTGTTGAGCCGGTTCCTGCTCAGCGAGTTCCGTCAGGGCAGCGGTGGTCTGTTCGCGATCTTTGAACGCTTGCGCCAACTGTCTGCCTGCTTGAAGCGCTGCCTGTGCAACCTGATAGGCATGATGACTGCTATCGGCAGCTTTTTGTCGTGCCGCAACTGTCACCGCTTGTTTTTCGACATTTTCCCGCATCAAGTCCAACTTGTCCGCTGGGGTGGCATTTTCATCCGGCTCAACTTCAAAGTCAAATTGGGATGTCAGCAAGTTGAGCATGCGTTCCTGATCCTGAATTTCCGCGCCCTGCTCTTTGGTTTTGGCTAACATCGCTGTCTGCCAGCGCTGAATGAGCTGCGTGCCAAATAAATCACGTAGTAAATCTTCCTTAGCATTGCTGTCCGCATCCAAAAAGTGCCGAAAATCACCTTGAGGCAATAGCACAATCTGGCGAAACTGTTTGGCATCCAGATGCAAAACCGCATCTAACTGCGCCTGCACCTGATTCTTCTTGGTATATTCCGCTACCTGCTTATCGCCATCCGCGATCGCCAGCACGACCTTAGCCTTAACCTCGGTAAGCCCATCCCCGCGCTTTTTTTGTTGCAACTGTTGCGGCTGCCGCGTGACCGAGTAATGTTTGCCATCATGTTCAAACGTCAACGTCACTTTCGTCAAATCATGATGGCTGGCAAAATTCGACCGCATCTGAACGCCATCCCGCTCGCCAGAAGTTTCGCCATACAAGGCATACACCAGCGCGTCAAAAATGGTGGTTTTCCCGCTACCGGTCGGACCGCTGATCAGAAACAAGGGGCTGGTCTGAAAATCATCAAAATCAACGGTCTCATCTGCATATGGGCCAAAAAACTGCATGTGTAATTGTTTTAGTTTCATTGCTTCTGCTCGCTTTCTGCCGCGGCAAGACCGGCTTTTGCCCACTTCAGTTGATCAGCCGTCAGCTCGGTTTGCATCAGTTCTTCATAGAAAGCCTTCAACAAGCTGACCGGATCCAGATCACGTTGCCGCTGTTGTAATGGCTTCACTGCCTGGACGCCATTTTCGCGGCGTAAGCTGATGATGCGTGGATAAATCTGCCGCAACTGAGCCATCACATTGGGAATCACCTGGGTATCGGTTAAATCAACCCCGATGTAGGCATCTCGATCCTGCTTTTGGTAATACACCGGATCGGTCAAATCAGCATAGCTGGCTTTTAATTCCAGTAAGTCATGCTGTGGCTTCAGCGGCACAAATTCCCGCTGCATCGTTTCGGTGTCGACAATATAAACACCTTTCTCCTGCTTCGCCTCGCCGTCTGCATACTTCAGCAACGCGCCGCTGTATTGAATTTTCGGCTCGCCATGCAGCGCATTGTGATTATGTAAATGTCCCAGCGCAACATAATCAAACGCCGCCAAATCATCGATCGGTACCGCGTCCAAGCCGCCGACATTCACCTTCGTTTCTGAAGCGCTATGGTCACTGCCAGCCGCAAAGAAATGACTCACTAAAATATGCCGCATGTTCGGTTTGAACAGCGTCTTCATCTTGGTAACGATCGGCCGAATCGCCTGCGCGACGTTCGTAATGGTCTGATCATGAAAATAATCGCGCACCGCAAACGGCTCAAAATACGGCAGCAGGAAAAATTGAACGCCATCCAGCTCAATCGGCGTGAATGCTTCGGCTAACTGCGTATTAACAAACATTTGGGTGGCGGAAAACCAGGAACGGCCCGTCCGCAAACGCACCGCCGAATCGTGGTTGCCCGAGATCACCAACAACGGGTAATGCAAGTCGCGATTCAACTTCACGAGCATCTGGTCCAGCACCGCCACCGCTGCTTCGCTCGGCAGTGCCCGATCATATAAATCGCCGGCAATCACGATGGCGTCTACCTGTTGCGCCTGCGCAACCGCCACCAGCTGTTCAAAAACCGCCTGTTGGTCTGCTAATAAGTCAAAATCATTTAATTTTTTGCCAATATGCCAATCGGCTGTGTGTAAGAATCGCATTTGACCGCCTTTCTTTGTTACCGCTTACTTGCTACAATAATATTGGTTGTTTAGGAGGAAAATTTATGAACACGTTTATCTTTGATATCGATGGAACCTTACTCGATAATGTGGAGGGTTATCTTTACGGTTTACAGAAAACGCTGCGGCGGCACGGTCGCAAGGTCCCTATCCAGGATCTGACTTGGACCAATGGCCGTGCAGGCGTTGATAGCTTGAAAGAACTAGGCTTCAGCGATGAAGAAGTTCCCGTGGTTCACGAAGAGTGGCGGGAAGATTCAAAGGCTTTCTTGACTGACGTTAGCTGGTTTCCTAATATGCAAGCCGTTCTTAAACAGCTAGGTCGGCAATATAAACTCGGTCTTGTCACATCAAAAGATAAACCGCAGTTTCTTGAAGAGGACAAGAAATATCACTTCAGTCCTTATTTTCAGACGGTAGTTGTCGCTGGTGAAGCCAAACGCAACAAGCCATTTGGCGATCCGATTACATTGGCTCGCGAACGTCTAGGTGGCAACCCAGAAACAACGGTCTATATCGGCGATACCTCGACCGATGCCCAAGCAGCTGCCAACGCGAATGTCGCTTTTGCACTCGCTGGGTGGACAACGCCGCCTTCACCAGCTGTCGCCCCACGCATCGCCGTCTTGCAGCGAGCTGACGATTTGCTGAAGCTTCCGGACTTAGGATAGACGGTTGTTTCTATTATATACTACGCATTTGTTACGCTAACATCATTTTAAAAGGCCCAAAAAATGGACATAAAATCGATCACTACTATATATGAACTTTTGGAAAAGCCGACCCGCGACAAACTTTGTCCGTAGGGTTCGACTTTTCTTTGGCTTTATCAACTGATTGGTGCAGCAGATGACGCACATTCTCCTTCACCAGAAAAGTTCATTTTTAAATGGCTTCTAGCCTATCGCAGCCGTATGCCAAGCAGGAATTACTCGAACGGTATATACCGAACGTTAAAATCTGTTATATTCTGTTCACTTTTTCGTGCAATTTGTGAGCTTATTCAGGTAATAACCAATTTCTTAAAGATTCAAACAAGTCGTCAAAACCATATAGCCAACGGAAAACATTGTCATTATGAGCTTGACGAATGATGTCCCCGGTGGTAACTTAAAACTGTAATAAGGAACAAAAACAAACAACAACGAACAGATCATGTGAGGTGATTCAATGTTAAAAGACGAGCGCTTGCTGACAATCCGTAACTTAGTGGATCGCAAGGGGATTGTGACCGTTAACGAAATTGGTGATAGTTTAGGTGTTTCAACCATGACCGTGCGCCGGGATCTGGAAGAGCTCGCCGATCGAAATGAGTTAATCCGTATTCACGGCGGTGCCCAAAGCACGCATTTTAAGCCGCTAACCGAATTATCCCGAAACGAGAAGCGATCCATTCATGTCAACGAAAAACGCAAAATTGCTGCGACCATCGCAAACATCATTACGTCAGGAGATACGGTGTACATCGGCCCCGGCACGACCATGGAACTCATTTCCCAGTACCTCAAAAAACCGGAAGTACGCATTATTACCAATAGCCTTCCTGTTTTTCAGAGTTTTCAGGATCGTGCAGATTATTTTTCACTGAAACTGATTGGTGGGCAGCTGCGAGAGCGCTCCGGTGCTTTCATTGGCAGCTTGGCTAATGAGATGTTAGCTCACCTCACGACTACCAAGGCGTTTATCAGTGTCAACGGGATTGCCGACAACCATATCAGCAATGCCAGTCCTGAAGAGGGGCAGACCCAGCGGATTGCCCTCAACAATGCCGGCATGAAGTTTGTTGCTGCGGATCATTTTAAACTGAATCGGCAAGATTTTTACAGCTTCTATGACCTCGATCAGACTGATGGCCTCATCACGGATGATGGTATCAGCGCTGACGATAAGCAGCATTTTAGCGAGTATACCTCTGTTATCGTAGGAAAATCATAACGCGTTCGCTGGCACAGAAGCCTGCGTATAAGAGCCTGGGTCGCAATGGCCAAAGCCCGGCCATCACACGCCCAAGGCCACTTATAGTCCGGCTCCTAACCGTGCCAGCTCACGCTCACAAACAAAGAAGGAGAATAGTATATCATGGATGTCATTATTGGTGCAGACAAAGACGGATTTGCAATGAAGGAACAGGTTAAGAAGTATTTGGAGGATCATCAGTATCAAGTTGCTGATGTAACCCCTGAACCTGCTGAAGATTTTGTTGAATCTGCTTTGGCAGTTACAAAGAAGTTGCTGAACGGCGACGCTCACAAAGCGATTATGTTCGACCGCTATGGCGTTGGCTCAGCTATGGCTTCTAATAAGGTTAAGGGTATGGTCACTGCCGTTGTTCAAGAAGAAAACACGGCGCACATGACCGCTGAACACAATGGCGCCAAGGCAATTGCGATCGGTACCGGCATCACCGGCCCTGATCGTGCCATTGCGATCGTTCAACGTTACCTCGACACCGAATATGCTGGCGGCCGTCATCAGATTCGGTTAGATATGTTGGAAAAAATGATCTAAGTTACGTCTCCGTTTATTTAAGCCAAGAAAGGAAGTTTCATCCTAATGATTATTGCAATCGGAAATGACCACATTGTCACCAATGAAAAAATCCAAGTCTCCAACATGCTGAAAGACATGGGCTACAAGGTAATTGATGAAGGTACCTATGACACGCACCGTACCCACTACCCAATTTATGGCAAACGCGTTGCCGAAGACGTTGCTGATGGGCGCGCAGATTTAGGTATCGTAATGTGCGGAACCGGCATCGGTATCTCAACTGCTGCCGATAAAAACGAAGGCGTCCGTGCCGCGATGGCCAATGACGCAACTTCAGCAGTTTATGCACGTGAACAATTGAATGCCAACGTGTTAGGCATTGGCGGTGCCGTTACCGGTATCCACTTGATTGAAGATACGGTTAAAGCTTTCCTTGACGCAACTTACAAGGAAACTCCGGAAAACAAGAAGATCATCGACAAGATTGACAAAATTGCTAAGCCTAACCCAGAACAAAAAGACAATCCGCACTTCTTCGATGCTGAACTCGAAAAGTGGGACGAAGGCGTTTATCACGATTAATTTGGCTTCATGAGCGTTAACGCGCTCACTAGCCCTTACTAATGGAGGAATTTTCATATGACTGTTACCCTTACTGCTGGTCAATTTAAGCACTTACAAAAACTTTCCGATGACAACAATGTTATCTCCGCTTTGGCCATTGACCAACGTGGTTCCCTGAAGAAAATGCTGGCAGCTGCTGCCAACAAACCGGCTGACGAAACTACGATTGTTGATTTCAAAAAAGCTGTATCTGAAGAATTAACCAAGTACGCTAGCTCCATTTTGCTGGATCCGGAATATGGCTTGCCAGCTGCAAAAGTTCGGGCACCTCAAGCCGGCCTGTTGCTTTCTTACGAAAAGACTGGCTACGATGCCACCGAACCTGGCCGCTTCCCTGATTTGATCGACAACCAGAGTGCCTTGCGCATCAAGAACGAAGGCGGCGACGCGGTCAAGTTCTTGCTGTACATTGATCCAGACGAACCAGACTCAATCAACGATCGCAAATATGCCTTCGTTGAACGTGTCGGTGCTGAAGCTAAGGCCAACGACCTGCCGCTGTTCCTTGAATTGGTCTCCTATGATGGCAAGACCAACGAAACCGGCACTGCTGCATGGGCCAAGGCCAAGCCAGAAAAGGTTATCAAGATCACCAAGGAATTCAGCAAGCCACAGTACAACGTTTCTGTCCTCAAAGTTGAAGTTCCGGTTGACCAGAAGTTTGTTGAAGGCTTTACTGATGAAGGTGTAACCCCAGTTTATACCAAGGAAGAAGCCGCTAAGTACTACAAGACGCAGTCCGATGCCACCGATCTGCCGTTTATTTTCCTTTCGGCAGGCGTTTCAAATGAATTATTCCTCGAAGAACTCAAATTCGCTAAGGAAGCAGGCTCAACCTTTAATGGTGTTCTCTGCGGTCGGGCAACCTGGAAGCCAGGCGTTAAGCCATTTGCTGCTGAAGGCGAAGCTGCCGGCAAGAAGTGGCTGGAAACCGAAGGCAAAGCTAACATCGATCGTTTGAACAAGGTTTTGGCTGAGACTGCCACCCCTTGGACGGACAAGGTTACTCACGATTAGTTCGTGTGTAGGCCATAAAAGCCGACTCCCCAGGGAATCGGCTTTTATTAAATGAACGACTGGCGGCAGTGCAGTGTTACGTTTGAATGAATGCACGCCAGCTCTCGCTCAGAAGGAGAAGAACAAATGATTTTAACCGTCACTTTAAACCCCTCAATCGACGTTTCCTACCCACTCGAACATCTTAAAATCGACACGGTGAATCGCGTCAAAAATGTTCGCAAGACCGCTGGCGGTAAGGGGCTGAATGTTTCCCGGGTAATTCACATGCTGGATCACGATCTTACTGCGACTGGCTTTATTGGCGGCTATTTTGGCAAATGGTTGGAGAATCAATTGGATCGCGATGGCATCGCCCATGATTTTCTGCCGATCGATGCGGAAACCCGTAGTTCCATCGCGATGCTTCATGATGGCGGCAAGCAAACCGAGATTCTTGAAGCCGGACCAACAATTACCCCTGAAGATGCACAAAAGTTTCTCGATCACTTTGACAAGTTGCTGGATCAGGCCGATCTGCTGACGATTTCCGGCTCCATGCCGCAAGGACTTCCGGAAGACTATTACACGCAAATGATCGCCCACGCCGGCGCCAAAAACGTTAAAGTCTTGCTTGATACATCCGGCGCTACTTTGAAGTCCGCACTCGAAGCGCCAGTGAAGCCCCTTTTGATCAAACCAAACGAAGAAGAACTTGCCGGCTTGCTTAACCGCGAAGTCGATAAAACCGATTATGCCGCGTTGAAACAAGACCTCCAGGATCCGATTTTTGATGGCGTTGATTGGATTGTCGTTTCCTTGGGATCGGCAGGCGCCTTTGTTAAGCATCAAGACAAGTTCTATCACGCCGCCATTCCTAAGATTCAGGTCGTCAATCCGGTTGGTTCTGGTGATTCAACCTTAGCCGGGCTCGCCATGGGCATTCACGATGGCAAGTCTGACGAAGACATTATGAAGACGGCGATGACCACTGGGATGCTCAACACGATGGAAGCAGAAACCGGCTTCGTCAACCCGGCGAAGTTCGATACCTATTTTGCCAAAGTCACGATTGAAAATTACTAATTTTGGAAAGAAGCCATCAAATGTCAACTTTTGAAAAGATTCAGCAGTTGAATCCAGATAAGCAGATTCATCAGCTAACGGATCCGGCGTTTGCCGATTACGGCGTCACTTACCCGCAATACGACGTCAGTGAGCTCAAAACGTTCATGGACCAAAACGTCAAGATTCCTGCCCCAACCGCAGCCAACCTCTATGTTCCGTCAAACCCGGACATGGAAAAGATTCCGGTTGTTCAGCAAATCGGCCGCGATGTTTTCGCTGGCCTGCCAATCGAAGCAGGCGAATGTGCTGGCCACGCCGAAGCTTTAACCGCCGTGGAATTCCACCAAGGCAGTGAAGTGAACGTCTTTTTCACAGATGTCGTCATGGTCATCGGCAAGCGCGGCCAAATGCACGCTGGCAAATTCAACGCGGAAAAGGATGCTAAACTGTTCTTCGTTCCAGCTGGCACCGTGGTTGAATTCTTCAGCGACACGTTGCACTACAGCCCATGTGAAGCCCATGCCAGTGGGTTCAAGTTTATCGTGATGCTGATCCGCGGCAGTAATCAACCCTTACCAGCTGATTACCACACTGACAACAAGCTGATCGTTAAACAAAATAAGTTCCAAGTCGTTCATGCCACCCGCACCGATAAAATCAAGCAAAGGATCCAAGTCGGCGTGACAGGCGAGCTCGTCAAAGTGGCACATCTAGATTAATCAATCATGGCCGACGACGCCGATGCCCCAACAAGCACAAGCTAAGACTCGACCGATCGTTCATTTTTGGAGGCGTTTATACATGGTAGAACTAGAATCAGTTAAAGATGAATCACCATTAAGTCGTTCCTTACAAACCGAACACTATAACGGCGCAGTCGCAGTGGTGACTGCCGACAAAGAGTTAGCAGCAGATTCGCAAGGCTTTGCCCATATCGATATGAAGGTTCCATTCGCATCACATACACTCAGCGGTGCCGGAACTGTCACGCAACAATTCTTTGGCGTTTTGCTCATGCAATTTGTCGAAAAAGGCGCGCTAAAACTGACCGACAAACTATCACAATACGTGCCTGAATATAAGCAAGCTGACAAAATCACCATCGGCCAGCTCGCCACGATGCAAAGTGGGATTCCCGATTACTTAACGCTCATGGCTGAACCATTCAAGGCGAACGCTCCGGCAACCTTACCAGGTGAGCGCCTAGCCTTACAAATCAACCAACACAATGCCGCGGACATGGATCTGGCCAAAGTCTTGGATGTCGTTGATGATCAACCGTTAGCCTTCAAGCCAGGTAGCCAGACTGCTTACAGCGCCACCAACGCCATTTTGCTAGGCGAAGTGCTTGATCGGCTCACTGAGGAACGCACGCTTGAAGCCATTTTGAAGGAAAGCATTTACGATCCTTTGGCTTTGACACATACCAAAATCGGCACCTCACACGCTTTTGCGGAAAGCTATCACTGGATTGCCGGCAACCCGAACCTCGCTGGTAAAGGTGACGAAAATCAGGCAGATCGCGGCTTAGTCACAACAGTCGACGATCTTGAAAAGTTTGCGCAAGCTGTGTTGAAAGGCAAGTTACTCAAAGCAGGAAGCTGGGAAACCATCTTCAAGGCTGCTGAAGGTGGCTACGGATTCGGCTGGCACAAGCTTGCTGACGGCTGGTTAGGCAACAGTGGCAGTGTCCTCGGTTATACCGGCTTACTCAGCATCAACCGCAAGCAGAAAAAGGCTGCGGTCGCCCTGACGAATGTTCTAAAGCCGCAAGCTGATATGACAGAATTCGTTGATAAAATTCAGCGGGCTGCACAAGAGCTTTAAACTTCATAGACAAGAAACCCCGGCTGAAGCCACCAACTTCAACCGGGGTTTTCTTGACATTCAGTACAATTTAGCGAGACACTGACAAAGAAAAAATTTGAAATCAGATGGGACGCAACCATGACATTTTGGTTATTCATTTACTTTATCGGCGCCGGCATCCTCGGTGGCTTATTGGCTTCGATTGCTGGCTTAGCTTCGTTGGTTTCCTACCCAGCACTCCTCATAGCCGGCATCCCGCCAGTCATTGCCAACGTAACCAATACAGCCGGACTCGTGCTCTCCGGTATCGGCGCAACCGCATCATCATCCCGCGAACTTCGTGGTGAAGGCAAACTGGTCACCGGCTTAACCGCCCTCACGCTAGCAGGCGGCATTCTAGGATCTGCACTTTTACTTATTGAACCGGCGTCCACATTCGAACACGTCGTCCCCTTCTTCATTCTGTCAGCCGGTGTTCTCCTCTTAGTCAGCGGACACCAAGCGGACCGGAAGAATGTACCTGCCTTACGCGATCAGAACAAGTTCGGCCTGATTTTAAAAGCTATCGGTCTCTTCTTGATCGGTGCCTACACCGGATACTTCGGTGCGGCAGGCGGCGTCATTATCCTCGCAATTTTAACGCTCAGCCTACCCCAAAGATTTGCAGTTCTCAACGCCTTCAAGAACGTCATGGCTTTCATGGCTAATGCAGTGGCGACAATTATTTACGCATGGACCGGTAAAATCGATTGGCTCGTCGTCCTCCCACTCGGTATCGGTTTTCTGATTGGCGGCTACTGTGGTCCGATCGTTGTGCGGCATGTTCCGGTTAAGTTACTTCGGATTTTAATTGCGTTTGCTGCGTTTGGGTTGGCGGTGGATTTGTTTGTGCAGGCTTATTTTTAGTTGATCCATTGAGCCAGCAATTAATTAAAATACGCTATTAGACTTAAGCCAGACGGAGGCGTTACAGGCAATCAGCATCAGATTCAGGAAAGATAGGTACTTTCACTTTTACAAGTTGATCCCTTCAAGCCTCAAAAGCCGCCACAAAGGAAACCATACGCAAACAGCTAATCCGCATAGACAGATTAGCTGTTTTTTCGTTCCATCTTACTGACAAACGCAGACCCCAAAGCATTGACTCAACCAGTCACACTTTAGCAGACTTTGGCTTCTTCTTATTCTGCATAAATTGCTTAACTGTCACGACTTTTCCCTGATTAAGTGGTTGAAGTTCTTCTCCAGAGAGCATCAGAGCATGGTTTTGCAATGATATCTGGTGACTTTCTGATTCCGACTCCTCATGTCCACCCCAATCATTTGTCATTAAAGCCTGCGAATTTGGATAGGTAAAAGTTGATAATTTTTCCGGCTTCAAGTCAATGACTGTTCCATCTTTGCGGAACGATCCCTCTTCTATTTTAAAGCTAGCAGGCGCTTGGGGATTTTCACTAACATTAGTGATATTGATGACGTAATGCCCACTGTTTTTTAAATTGATGACAGTGCTTGTCATACCGTGTCCTATGAAGAATGTTCCCAAATAGAAGTACTTACGTCGTTGGTAGAGCATAATGCCCATACCGGCCGCAATCATTGCTAAAACAAGAATCGAAATGTTAGTCGCCATATCATTCACCTCATGTAACTGATTCTACCATGCAAATTTGTAAGAAAAGGGGTGTGACTAGAAAGCCACGCCCCTTCCTCAATAACTGTATCTCCTAGATAAGTCAGCGACAACTAGATACCGTCATCAGAGCCAGTAGCCATATTGTCTGGCATATCCAGCGTAAACTTTTGCGTGCCTTGTTTTGATGCAGCAATAATCGCATCAGCATAGGCATCGGCATTGTCATAGTCACTGAATACAGATTCAAGTAACGACCCTAGGTTACAGCCAGAGACAACCGCCAATTGCGGATTTTTGCTTGCTAGAGTTGCCGCCACTTTATACGGGGTTCCGCCAGCTAAATCTGTAAAAAACAGTGTCGGCTTGGGATCAGATCCAAGAATCGTTTCAAACTTAGCTTGAAGTTGTTTATCACTCATACCTTCTGAAAAGTTTACGAACGACCAGTTGTCTGGAACGCTAGCCAGAAGATGTAGCGCACCTTTGAACCCATCGGCAAAAGTACCATGCCCGGTGACGATCACTTGAACTTTACTCAATGTCTAATTCCTCCTCAAATCATTTACTAACAGCTACATCCAACCGATGGCCGCCATAACAATGGCAAGTGCAAAGGTTACGACAATTAACCAAATTGGGTTAACATTCTTCTTCAACAGCCAGTACAGCAAGAAGACAAAGGCAAATGGCAGAATGTTCGGGAAGATTTTATCCAGCAACTGCTTTTGCAAGTTGATAACCGTATTCCCGGCACCAATTTTAATGGTGAGTGACATCTTGACATAACTGGCGATCAAACCACCGATAACGGTCAAGCCCAAGATAGAAGCAACGTGTGAAATGATTCGAGAGTTTTCCTGAATGACATCAATCGCTCGCGTACCAAGGTTATAACCCAAGTGTGCCAATGGAATACGAGACCAGAATAGGAACAGGTAAACCAGGAAGAACAGAATTGGTCCAAAAACGTTCCCGTTCTTCGCGATTGAGGCAGAAATACCACCGACAATCGGCATAATGGTGAACCAGAAGATCGCATCACCAATGCCGGCCATAGGACCGAACAATGCGTTCTTTAAACCTTTAATGGTTGTCCGATCAACATGGCCTTCTTCCATCGTCAGTAGCAATCCCATCAGGATAGGATACAGTGGCGGTGAACTGTTGATGAATTCCATGTTATCGGTCATAACGGCTTTAAGGCCCTTAGGATCATCTTTATAGATCTTTTGCCAGTATGGCAGCTGCGCCCAAGTCCAACCTGGTGAATGCATTCGTTCATATGAGAAGGATGCCTGAACTAAGTTAGACCGAATCCCAAGCATGGAGATTTCATGATTGGTAAACAAGCTTTTCTTTTGTGTCTTATCATTCTTGTCATCAGATGCCATCATTCATGCCTCCTCCTTGAGATTGATTTTGAACTTCCTTAACTTGCTTCTCTAACTTGATCTGATCACGGCTGCGATAGAACTCGATCAGTGCAAATACTGCGCCAACCAAAGCAACTGGCAGAACATTTGAGAATGGGATCATTGAAGCCATAACGAATCCCAAAAGCAGATATGCAAAGTATTGACCTTTTAACATAACCTTCAACAACATTGCAAACCCAACAGCTGGTAAAATACCGCCAGCTAATTCAAAACCATGTGTTAACCAGTGAGGCATTGAAGTAACAAGTGCCTTCATTGGGCCCTGTGCTGCATATGCACTCAGGAAAGCCATGATCCCGAAGGACAATGTAACGATCGTGAGCGGAATGAAATTCAGACGTTTAAACGCCCCTGCATTTCCTTCTGCGGCATATTGATCGAATTTCGGCAAAAACAGTGAAAAGCTGGAGTAGAAGAACAGCAGAATATATTGCATTAACATCGCGAACGGTAATGAAAGACCAATTGCCGTTGCTGGAGCTGTTTTGTTAGTTGCCGCAATAACCACCGTCATAATCCCGCAAAGAACCGTGTTCGGCGGTTGTGTCCCGCCGGCAGGAGTCAATCCGGCAAAAGCTAGTTCAGTTAACCCGCCAGCAATGACTCCGAGCTGTAAATCGCCCAGAATAAGGCCAGTGACTGTGCAGACAATAATCGGGCGGAAAATGAAGAACGCCTGTAGCCAGCAGTCAAGACCTGATATCATTGCCCAAAGCGCGATTAACACCCCTTGAGTTAAGGTAACATCCATGAACCTGACACCTCCAATTTAATCTATTGACTATTTGACATTCTTTAACAAGTCAGCAGTAATTGGTGTCTTCTTATCACCCGGATAGTCCTGAATGAAAATATTGACGCCAGCGTTCACAATTGCTAACAGATCCTCTTTGTCTTGTTCATCGACATAGACTTTCTTAGTAATCTCTGTCTTGCCCTGAGCAAAATGCATGTTACCAACATTGACTTCTTTGATTGGCACACCGTTCTCAACTAACTTACGAGCATCAGCTGGGGTCTTAATGACGATAAAGATGTGCTGACGATCAGCGGCTTTACCAATAATGTCGATAGTATGTTGCACCGTGAAGAAACGAATACCTGCACCTGACGAATCAGCTGTCGTTGCCATTAATTTCTGCTGAAGCGGATCATTAGCAGCCTGATCGTTAGCAACCAGAATCAAGTTTGCATTAACGGCGCGTGTCCATGTAACCCCAACCTGGCCGTGAACCAAACGGTTGTCAATTCGTGTAAAAACAATATTTGCAGCCATCACTTTTCACCTCCTTAAAAAAATATTATTCGCAGCGTGAACAGAAACTGACGGTGTGTTTTTGCTCTGCGTCATGCTATTTGTAAACCTGATCCTCCTCACAAAGTAAACCTGGATAGGCCTTTTATAGCGCTTTCAAAAACTAGATCAAAAACCAGTCTGACTGAGCGGCATTACAAAATCGATCGGGCATTTTTTAAATGAACAACATCTGGGGAAATGCCAATTTTGAATGAAAAAGTTACGTCGGCCACCGCTTAATCATTTGTCAGCCACTTGTTAACTATTGTTTGTTCCTGTTCACTTTTAATTATAAACAAGCGTTTTCAGTAGTCAAGAAAATCCTCAAAAAGGTTGGCAAATTATTGAATAAATTTTATCGAGAGTTTAACCCCTCGTTGTGCAAGTACTTAGACAATCTATAAAACTTTGCAAATTAATGACGTAGATTATTTACGGCAGAATTTTCCCTAACAAAAAAGAACAAATTAAAACAAATAGACCTCAATTTAATTGGCAACCATTGATTTCGCTTTTTGTCATCTATGATGCATAACCTGATGCCATTAACACCTAAGCACAAGAAAAAAGCCTTCCTAATCAAGGAAAGCTTCCTCCTGTGCAAATAACCCACTAGTTAAAAACCACTATGTCTTATTCAAACGTCCAAGTATTCGCCAACGTAAATGGCTCCCCCGGCAACAACGTAATCGCCGAGAGGTCATCCCCGCTAACCGGCGCAAACTGGCATTCAAGGGCCACACCGTCGAATTGTTTGATGTTGTGAGGAATACCCGTACCATCGAAGTGATTGGCGGTGTAAACAACTATGCTTGGCGCGGTTGTGACTAAAGTCATGGTGTGCTTGGCTGTTTGAAGCTTGGCCGCCAGTGTTTTGCCGTTTTTCAAAAGAAATGGATGGTTGATACCGCGTTCAGATGTGATTTGATCGGCGCGGGTGTGGATGACATCGCCGAGTTTTTGGCCTTGCCGAAAATCGAACACGGTGCCGGATACCGGCTGCCAGCCTTGATATGGCAGGTGTTCGGCGTCTAATGGCTTGTAGTCATCAGCTGGAATCGTCAACGTCGTGTCATCAATCGTGGCTGGTTGATCCAACGCGAAGTAAGTATGGTTAGTCGGATTGAAGAGCGTTTCCGTGTCACTTAGCGCATCGACCCGATACTTTAAGGCATTCGTGTTGGTTAGCGTGTAAGTGACTTGCAACTTGAGATTGCCGGGATAGCCGTTGTGACCGTCCGGATCGACAAACGTGAAGCTGGCGCTGGCGGTCGTTGCCGTTTTTTCGATGCGAAAATTGTAAACTTGCCGATCGAGGCCGTCATCCCCGCCATGAATATGGTTGTTGCCTTCATTCATGGGCAAGTCGACTTTGACATCGCCATGTTGCCAAACGTGACCGCGGATCCGGCCGACAATGCGGCCAACCGTCCCTCCTAGAAAATTACGCTCTTTTGAGTAATCCTCACGACTTGGCAGCGAAAGAATCATATTGTGCAACCCGTCAGCTTCCGGCAGCAGCACTTTTTCCAAAGTAGCGCCGTAGTTCAACAGTTTGACTACCATTCCCTGATCATTGGTCAAGGTTAGTTCATACAAGTCGTGTCCTTGGTACTGACCGTATTGTTCAACTGAAACGTCCATCATACCCTGCTATATAAAACGTGGAAGAATGTCTCTTTGACACCAATAAAGGTTTTACATATTTCCTTTCTTGATTGACAATCCTACATTTCATTTAGTCCCGTCAACAACGGTATTCCCACACTGAAATAAATCAGCCCGACAGTGACCGTCTCCTGAACTTTAAGGGTATAGCCTACCCCGTAACCTTCGATTTCGCATAAGCAGTTAGATTTTCAACCGCATTTTCGTCTCGCCGCAGCTTCACCC
This sequence comes from Lacticaseibacillus casei DSM 20011 = JCM 1134 = ATCC 393, assembly GCF_000829055.1. Lineage (NCBI taxonomy): Bacteria > Bacillati > Bacillota > Bacilli > Lactobacillales > Lactobacillaceae > Lacticaseibacillus > Lacticaseibacillus casei. Next base: position 486,413 of record NZ_AP012544.1, on the reverse strand, counting down.
CGCACCGGTAACAATGATAGTCATCGTGACCGGTACGATGTTTCAAGTTGCCTCTCAGCGTGATGCGTTCATCAGCGGTTTTCACATAACCACATCGTGAACAACGCTGGGTGCTGGGGTAAAAACGATCCGCCAGCACCAACGTATTGCCATACCAGTCAGCCTTGTACTGCATGATCACTTTGAACTTACCAAACAATGATCGATGCAGGTTCTTCGCGAGACGTTTATTCATGCGCATATGGCGATTATCCAGATCCTCAATCCCAATTAAATCATAATCAGTGATAAGCCTCGTCGTAAACTTTTGCAGCAAATCCGTTTGAATCCGTTCAACTCGTTGGTACTGACGCTTCAACTTGGTTCTCATTGTGCGATAAGCCGCGGAGTTAAAATGCTTGGGATTTACTTTCCGTTTGCGGGCTAATTGGCGCTGATAATGAGCAATGCGGGTGTAAAGCAATGGCAGACGGTCAGGCAAGGTGGGTTGAGTCGCATAGCCAGTTGACGTTTGATAGTCAAACTTGCCAATGTTGGCATCAACCCCAGTGACAGTTAGAACCGGCCGCTTTTCAACAGAAGTCTGAACCTCAATTGAAAAGGAAGCATAGTAACCGTCAGCGTCTTGAACGATACAAACTTGTTTCAGTTCGCCCTGCCAACGCGGTTGCTCGGCCAGTTTGATGTCATACCAGACACCAGCACCATGAGGTTTATCTAAACGTAACTTGCCAGTCACAAGTTGCGCGCGATCCGTCTTGAAAGTTTTGCGAGATCGTTTCTTAGATTTCCAGTTGGGCTTATCGTGATCTGGCATCTTCGGATTGAAGTAGTTCTTCCAAGCCTTATCTAGATCTTTAACGGCGAGCTGTAAAACTCGGGCTGACTGTTCGTACTGCCAGTCGGTTTTGTTCCAAACCAGTTCGTCCCGTACTTTACGTTCATTAGGTCGCAGTGTTTTGTCCACCATCACCAGAGATGCGTCGTACATGGCATTCCAAGTTTCGAGGGCCTGATTCCAGCAAAACCGGCGATAGTTAAACAATCGTTCCAGTTCACGCCGCATGGTTGCGTTGGGATAGAGTTTAATCTTATGCGTTTTAATCAAAAGTTGTCACCTCCTCTCAATTAGTTGGTTAAACGCCACTTGAGAGAAAGCTCAGAGTAAGCGTTCAAGCCAATGCTAGCTGCGGAACTTTGGTAAGAACCATCATACATTACCGATTCAGGCTCTTGTCAATACATTTCGCAGATTAGCTTGGTTTGAACACACGAACAGCTTCCACTTAATTATTCTGTCCATGTTGTACCGCTTGATTCCATACTATTCGACATATTTGAGTGCTGTTAACACCCTCCTTAATCAGTGATGCAGACGCTACAAACTGCTAGCCCGCATCACCAGCTCACTCTTAAAATTGACTTGGCGCGGCACCCGCTTGGCATCACTCAGCCTTGCCTGCAGTAACTCAACGGCAGTCTGTCCCATTTGATCCGTGGCCGCATGAACCGTGGACAGTGGCGGGGTCGTGAACTTGGCGACCGCCACATCGTTAAAGCTGATGACAGACACCCGTTGCGGCACTGCTAAGCCAGCCTCGTTCAACGCCCGCAACGCGCCGACCGCCATGGTGTCATTGGCGATAATGAAGCCGTGCGGCAATTGATCGCCTAACGTTTCGATCGCCTTTTTCATCAAGCGGTAGCCTGAATCCGGCGTAAATTCGCCGATTAACCGAAACTCAGGGCGTGCGAGTTCGGCGTCCTTCGCCACACGATCAAACGTTACCGTGCGTACATCCTGAAACTGCTCGCGGCCGCTGCGACTCGTCTCAAGTCCGCCGAGAAAGCCAATATCGTCAATGCCGACTTTACGAAAATGCTCAATGATCTCTTTAATCGGCCCGGCGTAATCGGCGGTGACCGAGTCGCAGTCGAACGCTAGCATGTTCTGATCGACAAAGACCACCGGAAAGCCCAATGCTTTCATTTTAGCCACTTCGCCTGCATCATATTTACCTAAAGCAATGATGCCTTGGATGTTGGCAACACTGTCGCTATCCAGCTGTTCAAGGTGAAAATTCTGCAAATGGTAGCCGACACCGGCCGCCTTGGCTTCAATCGCATATTGAATTTGCAGGTAATAAAGATCATTCAGTTCTTCCTGCTCACTGCGCCATTGGACAAGGGCTATCGTTGTCTGAGTGGGCACCCGTTTGCGTCGTCGCGGTTTATACGCTAGTTTCTCAGCGGTTTTCAAAACGCGCTGCCGCGTTTCTGGCGTCACAGCCAGCGTCGCGTCATAATTCAAAATTCGCGAAACCGTAGCGATCGACACCCCCGCCGCCTTCGCAATATCTGTAATCGTGGTCATCGATTCCCTCCGTTTCCCTGACTGTGCTGCCAAAAGGTGCGCTTAAAGTGTGCGGCAGAAGCGGCCAAACGCTTCCTGGCCGATTTCATCGCGTTTGAACACGCCGGCATCTTCCAGCACGCGGGCGAAGACGCGGCCCACGGCTTCTTGCAGCTGGGCCTCTGCATTCTCCGGCGTCCACTGGTATTTGGCCTTGAGCTGGTCCGCCCAGGCTTTGTGCATCGGCTTCATGTCGTTGGCTTCACCCAACAAATATTTTTGCACTTCAGCCAATTCTGTTTTGAGCCGTGCCGGTAAAATGGCACGTCCCATCACTTCAATCAGTCCGATATTTTCCTTTTTAATATGTTGGACATCCTGATGCGGGTGGAAAATACCGTCAGGATACTGCTTACTGGTCTGATTGTCACGCAAAACCAAATCCAACTGGTATTCGGAGCCGACACGACGGGCAATCGGCGTTACGGTGTGGTGCGGCTTACCGTCCACAAACGCCCGTACGTCAACGGATTCATCCGTATACTGATCCCATACCTGCCGAACATGCTCTGCAGCATTCACCAGTTCTTCGCGATCAGCGCTGACCAAGCGAATCACGCTCATCGGCCACTTCACGATACCGGCGAAAACATGTGGATGTCCACTAATCTCGACTTGGGTCTCAATCGGTGCCTTAGCCATCGGAAACGTATGCCGGCCACCTTGATAATGCTCGTGAGCCAGCATCGAACCGCCAACAATTGGCAAGTCAGCGTTGGAGCCGACAAAATACGTCGGGAACATGGCCACAATCGCCAGCAGATTTTCAAACGTGCTCTGATCGATCACCATCGGTTCATGAATGGCATCCAAAAAGATCGCGTGCTCATTGAAATACGCATAAGGCGAGTACTGGAAGCCCCAGGTTTTCCCACCTAACAGGAAGCGGATAATCCGGTGGTTGGTACGTGCGGCAAAATTACTGCGACCCGCATAACCTTCCGTTTGCAGGCACAACGCACATGCCGGATAACCAGACTGAGCATGCGCTGCTGCGGCAATATCTTTCGGATCCTTTTCCGGCTTGGAGAGGTTGACCGTGATTTCCAGATCGCCATACTCGGTTTTGGCCGGAAAGACCAGGTTCTTGGCAATCGCCCGGGTTTGAATGTAATTATTCGCCCGACTTAAAGCAAAGAACCAGTCAGTTGCGACCCGTGGACCCGCCTGATACTTATCCCAGAACATTTGGTTGACGCGACTCGGAGTCGGTGTGGCAAAATCCATCAGCTGCGCTTCAAGAATCTGGCGGGCTGACTGTGAATCCGGAATTTTACCGTTATCCTGGGCAGCTTGAACCATCAAATCCAGATTCTTCAACGGATCCTCATCACCTGGCAGGTCCAGTGCCGCATCCCCGATTAGGTTCAGCAACTTGTTGGTCAGGTACACGGCGTCCATGTGGGTATAATCAGGATTCAGCTTAATAATGGTCTCAATATGATTGGTAATTGCGGTCAATTACGGTCACCAAAGCCTTCCGGATGATTCTCATGCCAGTTCCAGGCAGTCTCGATAATTTTGTCGATGTCGTCATAGTTCGGTTTCCAGCCCAAAATATCGCGGGCCTTGTCTGAACTGGCGATTAAGGTACTTGGGTCGCCTGCACGCCGCGGTGCCATGGTTGCCGGAATCTTCTGTCCGGTTACTTTACGGGCAGCATTCAAAATCTCCAAGTTCGAGAAGCCATGAGCGGAGCCGATATTGAAGGCCGATGACTGATTGCCCGCGTTCAGATACTTCAATGCCAGCACGTGCGCATCAGCCAAATCAACGACATGCACATAATCACGAACATTGGTGCCGTCCTTGGTTGGATAATCATCGCCATAGATTTGCAGACCGGTACGAGTACCTGCCGCAACCTGCAAGATGATTGGAATCAAGTGCGTTTCCGGATGGTGATCTTCACCAATCGAACCATCCGGCATTGCCCCAGCCACATTGAAGTACCGCAGCGCAACAAACTTCAGACCATAAGCAATGTCGGCCCAATGCATGATCTTTTCCATGGCCAGTTTGCTTTCGCCGTATGGGTTGGTTGGCACTTGCGGATCGGTTTCCTTAATCGGCACCTGCTTCGGTTCGCCATAAGTAGCAGCGGTCGATGAGAAGACAATCTTTTTAATGCCAAACTGGTTCATCGCTTCAAGCAGCGTGATCATGCCACCGGTGTTGTTGTCAAAATACTTCAGCGGATCTTTCATGGATTCCGGCACAATCGAAAAGGCCGCAAAGTGCACGATGCCGTCGATCTTTTCCTTGCTGAAGACTTGGCTCAGGAAGTGGTAATCGCGAATGTCGCCTTGATAAAACCGGGCGCGCGGATCAACCGCCTTGCGATGACCGGTAATCAAGTTGTCTAAAACAATAACATCTTCCCCGTCAGCCAATAGTTGCTTAACCGTATGTGAACCGATGTAGCCTGCGCCACCTAAAACTGCAATTGTCATGTTAATATTTTCTCCTTTACTTTTTGCTTCCGCATCCGTCTGCGTTGACTGATATCTTGTCAGCGCTAGTTTAACTGCTTAGCTTCGTCGGCAATGTCTGCCACATAGAAGTGGGCATCATAGCCGATCTTTTTAGTATAAGCCTTGCCAACGTTACTAATAAAGTCCTCAACGTCAGCGCTGTTGACAATCGCAATCGCGCAGCCGCCAAAACCGGCACCGGTCATCCGTGCCCCTAAGACGCCGCGCTGTTTCAAGGCGTTGGTTACCAAAGTATCGAGTTCAACGCCGGTAACTTCATAATCAAAGGCCAAGGAAACCCCAGAGGCGGAAACCAGCTTGCCGAAGGTCGTCAGGTCGCCTTTTTGCAATGCTTGTGCTGCCGTCAGTGTCCGTTGGTTTTCAAAAACCGCATGGCGGGCACGTTTGATCAGAATCGGGTCATAAATGAGGTAGGTATTTTCGTCAAATTCGTCTTCAGTCAGCTGACCTAGACTCTTTACTTTGATGCCTTTTTGCAGCATCGCCAAAGCCTTTTCGCATTCACTGCGGCGTTCGTTGTACTTGGAATCAGCCAATTCGCGACGCTTGTTGGTGTTCATGATGACGATGACGTTATCGCCCATTTCAACCGGCAGATACTCGTATTTCATCGTGTTCGTGTCCAGCAAGGTTGCTTGGTTGGCGCGGCCCATTTCGATGGCAAACTGATCCATGATCCCGGAGTTAACGCCGATATAATCGTTTTCGACTTTCACACCGAACTTAACCAAATCCAACGGGGCGAATCCGCCATCAAAAAGATTGTTCAGAATCGTGCCGACCAGCATTTCCAATGAAGCTGAGCTCGACAAGCCGGCGCCATCCGGCAAATTACCATTAATATAAACGTTCAGGCCGTGGGTATAATTAATCCCCGCCGTCTTCATCACGCGCGCCATACCCTGGAAATAATCCGTCCACAAACCGCGCTTTTCCTGGAAAAGATTCGGGAACGGAATGTCGATAATACCAACCTTCGGGAAGTTAGCTGAATACAACCGGAACGCATTGTCTTCATTCGCACCAACTGCGGCATAAGTACCAAGCGAAATCGCGCAAGGGAAAACGTGCCCGCCATTGTAATCGGTATGTTCGCCGATCAGGTTAATCCGTCCCGGCGCGAAGAACGTATGCTCCGCCTGCTTACCAAATTGCTCCGTAAAACCTTTCGTGACATCTGTACTGTTCACTCTGAATTCCTCCTATATTTAAAACAGATAAGTCAATTTGTTCGCGATTTTTGTAACCGTTTTTATTTTACTAAAAAAGTTGCGCAAATGGAAGCGCTATTGTCAAAATATTTTATTTGGATTGAGGCATATGTCCGTCCCTTGCTGTGTTATCTAGTTGTGTTTTACTAAAATTTTAATATCCCACTGCTGCTTATGCCAAGTTGATCAGCGTGCTTGCGGGCAACCAAGTCGTTTTAATTGACGCCTACCAAAATCTGACGATAATGATCAAAGCAAAGATCCAATATTGCAATGATTCAACCGCTTAGGCGCCGTGAATGATTGCGGTGCCGCCAAAGAGGTTTTGGTTTTTATGACAAATTTGGATTTAACCATCATTGTGCCAACGTACAATCTTGGCCGGTATCTGCCGGCTACCCTTAAAACCATTCAGGAACAAACAATTGATGTGGAACTGTGGCTCATCGATGATGCTTCAACAGATCGGACGGCTCAAACAGCGGCCGATTTTGTGCGCGGCGTGCCAAATTACCATGCTACGGCTTTTGATCGTCATCGTGGTATTGGCACAGCCCGCAACTTTGGGATTGATCATGCCAGTGGTCGGTTTATTGCTTTCGTTGATGGTGACGATTTGATCGCGCCGACTTTTGCCGAGACACTCGTGCGCGGTTTCACCCCAGGCGTCGTTGCGACCGCGGTTGGTTACGATTGGTGGCATCGCAGCCGCGGCGGTCCTGATCGCTTCCGCTTATTGTCCCAGGCCGAAATGTTTGAACAGGTTTCCCATCACGGAACGGAAATCGGCGGGTATATCTGGAACAAAGCCTTTTCCCACACCGCTTTGGACGCCGGCAACATTCGCTACAAAGAGCAGTTTCGGATTGCTGAAGACTATGACTTCACCGCCGAATATGTTGCCCATACCCGCGGCAAGTATGCTTACAATCCAACGGTTCTGTACAAAAAAATCAACCGGCCGAACAGCACCATGCACAACTTCTCTTGGGACGACCGGCGACAGGAAGACAAGATTTTTGATCACATTTATCAACTCAAACAACTCATCTAATCAGCCCTACCTAACCCGGCCGCCATGCCGGGTTTTCTGTTTAGTCGGGGCGCAGTTTCACCGAAAAACAAGCAATCTATATTCTCAATAGCGAATATAGGTCTTATGGTTAAAATAACTTATGATTTATATAAGCATAATACTTGCATTCGTCCCGGCGATCGGGTATAACTATTACCGGAAACGTTTTCATTGTGTGCAATTATATTTCACTGGAGGTAGCTAATCGTGACAAACGAACAACAATATATTTTAGCGATTGATGAAGGAACGACCAGCACCCGGACCATCATCATCGACCATAATGGGCAAAAAGTGGCGGATGCACAACGCGAGTTTCCGCAGTATTTTCCGCATCCCGGTTGGGTAGAGCATAACGCTAACGAAATCTGGAACGCTGCCCTATCAACGATCGCCACGGCTTTCATTGAATCACATATTCAGCCGCGGCAAATCGTCGGAATCGGCATCACGAATCAGCGGGAAACCACGGTTGTCTGGGATAAGCAAACGGGCTTACCGATTTATAACGCCATTGTCTGGCAATCACGGCAAACCAGCGAGATTGCTGATCAGCTCAAAGCCGATGGATACGACGATCTTATTCACGATGCTACAGGCCTGCTGATTGATTCTTACTTCTCAGCAACCAAAATTCGCTGGATTCTGGATCACGTTCCGGGTGCCCAGGAACGTGCGGAAAAAGGTGAACTGCTTTTTGGAACGATCGACACCTGGCTTTCCTGGAAGCTGTCCGGTGGTGCTATTCACGTGACGGATTACACCAACGCCTCCCGAACCATGCTATTTAACATTCATAAGTTAGATTGGGACGACGAGATTCTGCACATTCTAAACATTCCTAAGCAAATGTTGCCGGAAGTCCGCAGTAACTCGGAAATTTATGGCGATGCCGCTGCTTATCACTTCTTCGGCAGCACGGTTCCGATCGCCGGCATGGTCGGGGATCAGCAAGCCGCTTTGTTCGGTCAGTTGGCGATTCAACCAGGTATGGTCAAGAACACTTACGGAACCGGTGCCTTCATTGTCATGAACACCGGCGACAAACCAACCCTTTCCAATCACAACCTGCTGACCACTATTGGCTATGGTCTTGATGGCAAAGTCACTTACGCACTTGAAGGCTCGGTCTTCGTTGCCGGAAGTGCCATTCAATGGCTGCGCGACGCGATGAAAATGATTGAACGCTCAAGTGATTCGGAAGCCGCCGCTTTGGCATCAAAAAGTCAAAATGAAGTCTATGTGGTTCCTGCCTTCACCGGCTTAGGGGCTCCTTACTGGGATTCCGATGCCCGCGGTGCCATTTTTGGTATTACCCGCGGCACGACCCGCGAAGATTTTATTAAGGCAACTTTGCAATCGCTTGCATATCAATCCCGCGATGTTGTCGACACAATGAACGCCGATACCGGTATGCCGATTCCGGCACTGCGCGTTGATGGCGGGGCTGCCAATAATGATTACCTGATGCAATTCCAGGCCGATATTCTAGGGATTCCGATCGAACGGGCCGCTAACCTTGAAACCACCGCGATGGGCGCTGCTTTCTTTGCCGGCTTAGCCACAGGTTTCTGGAACAACACCGATGAACTGCAAAGCATTGTCAAGGTCGGCAAGCGGTTCGAACCACAAATGGACGCCGTCGACCGTGATTATCTGTACGAAGGCTGGAAGCAAGCCGTTGCCGCCACCCAGATGTACAAGCATACGGACAAACACAACTAATTCTTTTTAAAAATATCATTCAATCATTATTCAAAAGGAGCTTATTAAAATGGCATTTTCAAGTGAAACCCGCAAACAAACGATTGAACAATTAAAGCAAAACGAACTGGATCTTCTGGTTGTCGGTGGCGGCATTACCGGTGCTGGGGTTGCGATTCAGGCGGCCGCAAGTGGCATCAAGACCGGCTTGATCGAAATGCAGGACTTTGCTGAAGGAACTAGCTCACGTTCGACCAAACTGGTCCATGGCGGCATTCGTTACCTCAAGACGTTTGATGTTGGTGTGGTTGCCGATACTGTCAAGGAACGCGCGGTTGTTCAAGGCATTGCCCCACACATTCCACGGCCATTCCCGATGTTACTGCCGATTTTCCAAGAACCTGGCAGCACTTTCGACATGTTCAGCATCAAAATCGCAATGGATCTTTATGATCGACTGGCAAACGTTGAAGGCTCGCAATACGCCAACTACACCGTTACGAAAGATGAAATTCTACAGCGTGAACCGCAGCTGGAAAAAGATGGCCTGCAAGGCGGTGGCGTTTACCTCGACTTCGTAAACAATGATGCTCGCCTGGTTATCGAAAACATCAAAGAAGCGGCTGAACTCGGTGGGCTCATGGCTAGCCGCGTGAAGGCGATCGGCGTCTTGCACAATGATGCTGGCCAAGTCATCGGTTTGCGTGTTAAGGATCTTTTGGATGACAGCGAATTCGATATTCATGCCAAACTCGTGATCAACACCACCGGGCCATGGTCCGACAAGTTTAAAGCGCTCGATAAGAACGAAAATCAGGCCCCAACCCTGCGCCCAACTAAAGGGGTTCATTTGGTTGTCGATGGTTCCCGTCTGCCGGTACCGCAACCGACCTACATGGATACCGGTTTGAATGACGGCCGGATGTTCTTCGTGGTACCACGTGAAGGCAAGACTTATTTTGGCACGACCGATACCGATTATACCGGCGACTTCAAGCATCCACGCGTAGAACAAGCCGATGTGGATTATCTGCTGAAAGTGATCAACAAGCGCTTCCCGGAAAGCCACATTACAATTGACGACATCGAAGCCAGCTGGGCCGGTCTGCGTCCACTGATTGCCAATAACGGCAGCTCCGATTATAACGGCGGTGGCGCCAATACCGGTAAAGTTTCCGATGATTCGTTCGAAGCCTTGGTCAAAGTCGTTAACGATTACGAAGACAACCAGGCAACCCGCTCCGATGTTGAGCACGCCATTTCCAAACTAGAAACCGCCCATGCCGAAGCGTCCTTGAGCCCATCCCAGATTTCCCGCGGCAGTTCGCTTCACCAAGCCGATGACGGCATGATCACGCTGTCCGGTGGAAAAATTACCGACTACCGGAAAATGGCGGCTGGCGCCCTCGCCTTGATTCGTCGTGTCTTGGCTGAAAAATTTGCGACCGAAACCCGCACCGTTGATTCTAAAAAGCTTCAAGTCTCCGGCGGTCATTTTGATCCGACCAACGTTGACGATACGATTGCTTTCTACACCCGGATTGGAATTGACGCCGGAATGCCGGAAAAAGACGCAGCCGACCTTGCCAATCGCTACGGCTCCAACATCAGTCGCGTGGTCACGTATGCTGACGGCCAGCCGGCACCGGGTCTGAGTCTCAAGGAAACCATGAGTCTGCGCTATTCAATCAATGAAGAAATGACGCTGACGCCGGTTGATTACCTGTTGCGCCGGACCAATGCCATTCTTTTCCATGCCGAAACGCTGGCTGACTTGAAACAGCCGGTGGTAGACGAAATGGCCCGCATCTTGGGTTGGGACGAAGCCACAAAGGCACAACAGTTGGCTGATTTGGAACAAGCGATCAGTGAGAGTCGGTTGGATGACTTGAAGAAGGCGCCGGCTTCGGCTCCTCAAGCCTAGAAAGGGGCACGCATATGTGGACACAAGCATTAGGTGAATTCATTGGTACCTTCGTTTTAATCCTCCTCGGCGATGGTGTCGTCGCAGGCGTGTCACTGAACAAATCCAAAGCTAATGGTGCTGGCTGGGTTGCCATTACCTTAGGGTGGGGATTGGCCGTGACCATGGGCGTTTATACCGCAGCTTTCTTAGGACCGGCACACCTTAACCCCGCAGTCACCGTAGCATTTGCTGCGATTGGCAAATTCCCCTGGGCATGGGTCATGCCATTTATCATCGCCCAGTTACTGGGTGCGTTGCTCGGAGCAGCTGCTGTCTGGTTGCATTACTACCCGCACTGGGCAGCCACCAAGGATCCCGCAGCAACCTTAGGCGTCTTTGCTACCGGTCCGGCCATTCGCAGTTACGCGGCCAACTTCATTTCCGAGTTCATTGGAACTGCCGTCTTGATTTTCGGACTGTTAGCCTTCACCAAAGGCAAATGGACAGATGGTCTGAATCCAATCGGCGTCGGCATCCTGATCACCGCGATTGGCTTATCACTTGGCGGCACCACCGGTTATGCCATTAACCCGGCCCGAGACCTTGGCCCGCGGTTGGCGCACGCCATTTTACCAATTGCCAACAAAGGCGACTCCGACTGGCCATATGCCTGGGTACCGGTTTTAGGCCCACTGGCAGGCGGCGTGGCTGGCGCGCTGATCTTTGCAGCTTTGCCATAATCTATCACTTGATTTGAACCACAAAAACCGACATCGCGATTGATGTCGGTTTTTTGTATACGTTTGAATCATCTAAAAAGCATGCTCCTAATAAGCTGAAACTGTTCCAGCATCTTGCGAACAGCTTCCTTTTGGCTATACAACGATAGTCATGCGATTGAGAGTGCTATGCTTCAGCCTCTTTTCCAGCAGCAACCTGCTTTTCGTCATTGACCAATTTAGCATCGTACAGTTTAATAAACGGAAACCAAATGAGAAATGCCACGATGCCGCACAAGATGGCTACAATCACCGCTCGTATATCAACGGTACTGATCAATGCGCCGAAGCCAATTGGTGATGGCCATGGTGCCTGTGTGATGATCGGATTGATTAATCGGAAATAAAAGGCGGCGTAGGCCAATGAAGCACTTGCCATCGGTGCCAAGAAAAATGGAATCGCCAGATATGGATTATAAACAATTGGCAAGCCGAAAATCAGCGGTTCGTTGATGTTGAAAAATGCTGGTGCCAAAGACGCTCTCCCCAAAACCTTCAGCTGTTCCGAGCGTGCAGCAAAGGCAATGAAAAGGCAAAGGCCGAGTGTGGCACCGGAGCCACCCATAATGGCAAATGAGTTGTTGAATTCCCCGGCAAACGGAATATGTGCACCTTTTGCATTAGCGGCCATATTCGTCAATAAAATTGGAGTGATAAAGGCACTGATAATGTTTGCACCATGAATACCGACAATCCACAGGGCATGGATCAAGAATTCGATGATGATGACGCCGATCCATGTACTCGTCAGATTGGTGACAAAACTAAACGGAATTGAAATCATTTTGAAAATATCCGTCCCCAACAAGACAAGCGAACCATTGATGACCATCACAACAAGGGCAATGACAGCGGTTGGAATCAAAGCAGTGAAAGAACGGGAAACACCTTCAGGGACAGCTTCCGGCATTCTAATCGTCCAATTATGCTTGACACAAAACTTGTATAAATAGACAGCCACAATCGCCATAATAATTGCTGTGAAAATGCCTGAAGTTCCCAAACGATCGATCGTTGCCGTCATTCGAAACCCATTGATCACTTTCTCTTTTGAAGTAATAGAGTTGAGTAGAATGATCTTTCCGCCCTTGACAACCAGTTCAGGTAAACACATGAAAAAGGCAAAAAGTGACAAGAACGCACCATTTAGTGGTGCAACTTTTAGCTTATCCTCTGTTTGAATGATTCTGGTCAGCTCATAGCCGATCGCCAGTGCAAAGTACATTGCTAAGATGCCCATGGTCGCTGTGTTGATAACCATATAAAGATCACTGAACTTCATAAAGGTGGCATTCCAAAAACCGGCTGTCACCGGCCAAACTAAGGGAATAACATTAAGAACCAATACCATTGAGCCGACAATTGTGAAAGGAATACTTGCCATGCCGGCTGCCATGACCGCACGTACAATCCGATACTGGGCAACCTTCGACATGGGTTTAAGTAAGGTCTTCGTCATAAAGTTGAAAAAGCGCCCGTTATTTTCCATTACTGATTCCTCCTCGTTTATGAGCGAGCCAACGCGGTGACACTTGCGGTGGCATCAAGAATGACACCTAATGGTCCTAAATCTCATGACCGACATTTAACCATCTTGTGTTGAAAAGCTTCTGCGCCGCAAAGTTTGTTACTTGTGAAGTGTTGCTTGATAAGCCTTCAAGCGACCATAAAATCGATCCTTGTCCTGTTTAATCAAATTCAGTCGCCGTAAAGACCAGCCGCCAAGGCCAATACCGACCATCAAAATCAAAAGAACAACACCGCGATTGTTATTCGTATCGCGAATGAAGGGGTATAACGCATTAAATAGTGGCGTCACGATCAAAATACTGAGGCCAATGTTCACCCCTGTTTGGCACCAGAAATAAAGCGTGGTATATGGCAAGTAATGCGTAGGGGTTCCAAAGAGTTTAATTTGTTCATAAATCACCGGAATTGCAAGCATCATCAACCCCACTGGCAGCCACTTGCTCCAAAGATTGTTAGCAATAATTGCCCACCAAAGATTAGCAAAGAAGAACACAGCGGTTAGATAGCGAATACCCAAAAATCGATTGAACCGCATACTTTGCAAACTAAGTGCTTGGCGATTTTTATCAATAGTCGTTGTTTGTGTTTGTACGTTCTCACTTGCCTTTATCTTCCGGTTCATTGTTTTTCAACTCCCCTGCAGCAGCCTGATTACGATAAAGATGCTCCATTTCCAACGCAACTTCGCGTAATGTCATCGTGGTCATCAAGTGATCCTGGGCATGAACTAAAATGATCTCCATCTCGATCTTTGTGCCACCGGCATATTTCTTTAAGAGATCGCTTTGTGATTGGTGTGCTAGTAATAATTCGTCATTTGAAGCCTTCAATCGTTCATCGGCTTTGTCAAAATCGCCAACACGCATAGCCGCGAACGCCTCATGAATCATGGTTCGTGAATTACCGCTATGCAAAATAATTTCAAATGCAATTAATTGAATATCATCTGAATTCATCGGCACTTATTCCTCCTCCATCATTTGTAAAAAGCGGTGACGAAAACTTTTGAAATCTGAGGCTGCCACTAATGACGCTTGCCAATCCGCATGGTCAGTCAACGCAACAATTGTCTGGGTGATTGAGGTCAGCCCTCGATTCCCCAAATAAGAAGGTGACAGAAGAAACACGAGCTGGACAGCTGGGAAGCTTTCGGACCATTTTAATCCCGCAGGAATGATGCCAATGGCAATTTGGGTAAATTGGCCGATTGGCATCGCCGGATGAGGAACAACGATTTTTTGACTAAATGTAATGCTGCTCATCTGTTCGCGTTGATGTACTTGAGCTTTTAACTCGTCTGCAAAATTAGCCGGCTCAAGAAGCGCTACTTGGGCGCAGAGTCGATTTAAAACAGTTTCTCGATTAACTGGCTCTGTCCACCGTACAAATCGACTAGAATCTGTAAATTGATCAAAAATGCTTTTATCGACAGCAGCAATAGCCTCGACTTTTGAAGTTGCTTTCCCATGTGGGCGATTATGCGTCTCCAAAAATTGACGAATCGCCCGGACATCCATTTCACCCAAGAAGACACTGACCTGGATGACTGGGACACGCAGCACCTGGGTCGATAAATCAATCGCTGAAATGATCAGATCAACGTCAGCCAAACTTTCGTCATCGACTTCGTAATAACCTTTGACCCCGACAATATTCAGCGTCTCGCCAAACTCCTTTTGCACGCGATTGTTAAGTAACTCCGCACTGCCATAACCGGTGGCACAGATAATCAAGGTCCGTAGTTTATGAGCATTATGATACTTTTCGACTGCTGCCATGAGATGCATTGCCATATAGGCCGTTTCGTCATCGTTAATCGTGTACGCAGACAATATTTTTGACATTCCTAGAAAGCGCTTGGTGTCAGCAAAATATTGCGGACAGTGGGTCTTGATTTCTTTTAACAATGGATTTTTTAGCTGAATGCCTTGCTGCAGCCGTACTAACATCGGCTTGATGTGTTCGGCCAGACTTTTTCTTAATGAATAATCCGTGCTCACCGGATAACCTGTCTCGGCTTCGATTCGCCTGAGTACTTGATCCATGTCCTTCCAAAGAGCCTGGTCGTTCGAGTCTTGCGGGCTTCCCTTTGCCATCGCAACAAGCTGAATCGCTAAATAGGCAACTTCACTTTCCGAAAACTGCAACCCGGTACTTCTGGCGATCCGTTCCATGATCCGCTCAGCCACCGCATAATGCCGTTGATGTTCTGGCGCTTGTTCAACCTTTACAGGAGGCAAACTGTTTCCTTTTCGGACCCGCTCGATGCTGAGTGCCAGGTACAAGACAATATTTTGAATGATAAAATCCGACAAACGCAGACTAGCTTCCCGACATTCATCAATCACGACGATCGTCAGCTGTTCAAAACTGACATCGGCAAAGAAAGACTTATTTTCCATAAACCGTTGAAAGTTATTCTGGCCATGGCTAAAGAAATAATCCAGAATGAAATGCCGGCGATTGCGTTCCGTTCCGACAACATAAAAGCCCTTGTTCGCCCTACTCTCAAGATGCAGCGCATAAGGCTCCAACTTTTCACGAACAGAAATCAAGTCTTTTGAAAGCGTCGAGCGACTGACGAATAGCCGTTCAGCGAGATCATCCATGAGTAAGGCCTCGTCTTCGATTAGCAGCTTATTGAGAATATAATTCTGGCGATCAATCGACTCGGAGGCCGTCACAGTATCATTGACTTTTGGACTTAACACCTTATGCTGATTTAAAAACAGATCAAACGCGACCGGGTGGAGAATATGTAAGCGATAACCGAAACTCGGCTTCGCTTCAAGACTCGCACCATATTTCTCAATCATGGCTTTTAAACTTTTAACATAGCTTCGGACCGTCCTAGGCGTCATCAAAAGTGTGTTTGCCAAGTCTTTACTCGTGACATATTGATCCTGATTCTCAACGAGATAAAGCAATAACTCGCGCTCTTTCTGTTTCATACTGACGCCTCCTCAATCCAGTCTTTGCTTCGCGGCTTTTTACATAAGCGTGTTGTCATTGCCGACCTGAAGAAAAGATAACTTCAGAGATTTTTTTCAACCAACTTTGCCATTTTCTCGATCCCCATTGGAATTGGAATGTAAGCATCAAATGGAATGCTGACAACTGGTTTTCCTACCTCTTTGCCAACTTTCTGGAAGTTATCCAGATACATGTTGGTCTGTGGTGAAATCAGGAAAAGATCGAAGTCGCCGTTGCGGATTTCATCTTCACCTTCAGTTGCTGTGACAGCATCTAACTGAATGTCTTTGCTGTGTGCCTTAAAGTAATCTGTGGTTTTCTTTGCCATCATGGATGACGACATTCCTGCTGCACAGATGATCAATGCTTTTTTCACGATACAGTCTTCCTTCCCTACTTGACGGCCAGCGATCACACTGTCGACCGCCATTACCTTAATTCAGATTCTCACCGTTTGACGCAATGACCTGTTTGTACCAGAAAAATGAATCTTTACGGCTACGAGCAAGCGTTCCTTCGCCTTGGTTATCCTTATCAACGTAAATGAAGCCATAACGTTTGTCCATTTCGCCGGTTCCGGCAGAAACTAGGTCAATCGGGCCCCACGGTAAGTAACCTATCAAATCGACACCATCTTCAGCCACTGCCAGTTTCATTTGTTCAATATGTGCGCGTAAATAATTGATGCGATATGAATCGTGAATCTGACCATTCGCTTCAACTTTGTCATACGCGCCGAAGCCATTCTCAACAATGAACAACGGTTTGCGATACCGATCTGTCAGCCAATTCAGCGCGTGACGCAACCCGCGCGGATCAATTTGCCAACCCCAATCACTAGCCTTCAGGTAATTATTTTTGACCACTTGCTTTAAATCGAGATCGTCAAAGGATCTAGCAGAGTCCTTTTTAACAGCGTGCGACATGTAATAACTAAGCCCAATATAATCGACTGTGCCATTTTTCAGAATCTGGCGGTCTTCAGCACTGATCTCAGGCGTAATGCCTTTGCGCTCCCAATACTTGAGCAACGTTGCCGGATAGTCACCATGCACGTGTACGTCAGCAAAGTAGTAATTGTGCTCCATCGCCTTTTGCGCCAACAACACGTCTTCAGGATTCATGCTGTAAGGATAAATCGGACCCATCGCGATCATGCAGCCGATTTGCATCGTTGGATTGATCGCGTGACCGATTTGAACGGCCTCTGCACTGGCAACCAATTCATTGTGGGCCGCCTGATACATGATAGCCTCCCGATCATCACCAGGTTGATAACGTAAACCCGAGTTGGTGAATGGTGCAAAATCATCGACAAAATTTGCCTGATTGTTAATTTCGTTAAATGTTATCCAGTACTTAACCTTGTTCTTATACCGTTCGAAACAGGTAGTAGCAAATCGAACAAAAAATTCAATTAACTTGCGATTTCTAAACCCGCCATATTCAGTTACAAGGTGGTACGGTAATTCAAAATGTGACAAGGTAACAACCGGTTCAATGCCGTTCTTCAATAGTTCGTCAAAGAGATCATCGTAAAACTTTAAACCTGCTTCGTTTGGCTGAGTCTCGTCTCCATTTGGATAAATCCGCGTCCACGCAATCGAGGTTCGAAAACTGTTGAAGCCCATTTCCTTAAACAAAGCAATATCTTCCTTGTAGCGATGATAAAAATCGATCCCATCATGGTTCGGATAGTATTCTCCCGGAACCACGCCGTCCGTGATTGTCCGCGCTTTTTTCGGACCACCCACCGTCATAACATCGGCAACACTGACCCCTTTGCCGTCTTCTTGCCAAGCACCTTCCAGCTGATGGGCAGCAACTGCACCGCCCCATAAAAAGTTTTTAGGCAACCCTGTTGTCATGTTTGATCCTCCTCCTTACATGAACCAGCATAATATGTAACCGGTTTCACGACCATATCGGCTTTTTCCGCATTGATGAGGAAAAAGCCGATTGAAAATGAAACTGCCGTATTATTAAACGATTCTTCTGCCCCACATCTGTGAATGAAGCGTGTTACGGCCACTAAGAATCGGCCCTAGGCATTTAGCTATGTTCCTCAATGGCGAAAAATAATATTAGGCAACTAGTCTGACCACATTATAATCTTGTTTTTGGCACTAAAAAACGGCTTCCTAGAAGGGAGCCGCCAACCGTTCGAACGATCTTGTCAACATTGCGGGTGACTAAGCCGCGGTGATCTTCAAATGGCACTTATACTTTACTCTAAAAACACATTATCATTTTCGGTACTTGCTGTCATTTTTTGAGTTCCGAATCACTTCATCAACCGCGCCACCCGCTCCTGCAGCGCCGGCACGACCTCATCCATGAACCACGGATTGCGATTCACCCAGCCGTAATTCAACGGCGAAGGATGGACGATGGGAAAGTGGGTCGGCAGATATGCCCGGAAGTTTTTGACGGTCGCCGTCAGCGTCTTTTCCCGGCGTTTGCCTAGGTAGTACTTCTGCGCATAGGCACCGATCACAATGGTCAATTGGATGTGTGGCATCAGTGCCAACAACGGGGGATGCCACTTAGCCGCAAAGTCTTTACGTGGCGGTAAATCCCCTGACTTGCCTTTTCCTGGATAATAAAAGTCCAGCGGCAGAACGGCGATTTTGCCGCTGTGATAAAATTGGTCGTTCGTCACGCCCATCCAAGTGCGCAAACGATCACCGCTTGGATCATTCCAATAAGTTTTCGTGGTTTGCGCTTTCCGTCCTGGCGCCTGACTCGCAATCAGAATGGTTGCGTCTGGCTCGATGTGGTAAAGCGGATCCCATCCCTGCGCAGTGAAGTCTGCGTTGGCCGGATCACGCCGAACTGCTTCAAAAATTTGATTGGCTATTGTCACGCCTGAATGCCTCCTTGTCGATATCTCGGCCATGCTTTGGTCCGTTCAAAATCAGCCGCAAGCGTCCGCGCGTCTTTGATCAACGTCTCCGGATACGCCATTGTGGCCAATAAGGTGATCGCATTATGCGAGGTTGCCGGGCCTTGATGCAGCAGGTAATCGAAGACAACGCCATCTTTTTTGGTTACCTTTTCCTGAAAATGCCAATTGACGCATTGTTCGCCCATGATATCGGTCAGCTCGTTATCATGCGTCGCGACCACCACCAAACTGGGATAGTGGCTCAACCAGTTGATCACACTGGCCGATGCGGCAATCCGCTCGACCGTGTTGGTGCCCTTCAGAATTTCGTCAGTGAAGCCGTAAATTCGCTTGTTGGTGGCAACCGCATTTAAAAGCCGATGAATCGCCTTGATTTCAGCCACAAAATAGCTGTCGCCTTCACTTAAATCATCCCGAATCGCCATGGCCGTAATCACCAAACCCGGTTGGATCGAGAAGTCCTTCGCCAAAACTGTATTGATCGTTTGCGCCAGAATCGCGTTGACGGCGATGCTTTTGACATACGTTGATTTACCAGACGCGTTGGCACCGGTAATCAAGGCGTTCTTCTGCCAATCAACCGGATTAGCCACCGGATGCTTGAGCAACGGGTGGACCAGCTCCTTCGCCGTCAGCCCGCCATCCGCAAAAACAGGTTGGCTGCTGCTAGCGTGCGCCTCGCGAAAATTAGCAATTGCAATCGCCAACTCCAAGTCACCTAACGCCTGCCACAAAGTTAACGCCTCGGCATGCCGATTGTGCAAATGCGTCAGCACGTTGTTATAGGCAATAAACCCCAGCATAAACATACTACTAAAATATTCGGTCATCATATCGGCACTGCTGTTATCACGCGTGCGGAAAACAAAGGCAAGCCGCGTGATTCCGCGCATCGGCTTCAACGCGGTGCGCAAAGCAGCCTGCGTTGGTTGGGTAATTTTAACGAGATGCTCGGCCGTCACAATCGTGCGCACCAGATACTCCATCGCCATCACTTCGGCGTCCAGTGCCTCTCTTTTCAAAACGTAATAAAAAAGATTCACCATGAGGCTCAACGTCGCCAGTGCCACCCCAATTGCTGGCAACAACGGAATCAGGAGCAAGCCCACAACCGGCAGCCCGCCTAAAACCTTAAAGCGCCAAGCATGAGGCAGGGCCGCTTGTGTCGTGGTGCGGAGATAATGCTGACTATTATTCGCCGCTTCCGTGCCCAAACCGGCAAACGCAAGCTGAACTTTAAGCCGCTCCTCGGCGTGCGTCCGAAAAAAGTCAATCAACGTTTCGTTAACATCAGGCTTGCCCAAGTCGTAAGCCCGCAACTGGGCATACACCCGCTCCGCACCAACGCTGTTCTGCGTGGCGTTAAGCTGTTTGAACACCTCAAACATGTCCAAATCCCGCCACGTCAAATCATCAATGAGACAGTCATGCTCAACCTGCGCCTCGTGATCAAGATACGCCGCCTTCAAATAACGCTCGCTACCACCACGCTTAACCGGCAACGTCCCCCAGTCAGCAAGCAGCTGCTGCTTCAACTTCGCCTGACGCCGCCACGCCAACAGCAGATTAAGCACAACGACGGCAACAGCAAAGCCGCCAACACCAAGCAAGATTATCACGGGTTGGGTCATATCGATCATCCCTTCTTATGCACCAGGTCACGGGTCTATGCCGGTCATTATCACACAAATCTAATGATATTATCCCTCGTGCAAAGATAAAAGACAAAAAAATAGACGAATCAACTTCCGCTAATATTTGCGGAGGGTTAATTCGTCTGTTCCTAAAGAATATTTTGTTGTGTTCCTAAAAAGCAACAGTGCCAAGGCGGAGCAATCGGAGGCCAGATGGGGCTCAGCAGTGGAAACAACACAGCGACCGATTTTGTCGCTGATGTTGTTAGGCGACTTTGAGACAGCGGTTTTCTGGCTCAAAGCGCCGTCTCCGCTCTAGCTTCGCGTCGCCACACCATCTGGCCGGAGATTGCGGAGTTTGGCACGACACGGAACTCATTGCCTAAACCTTATGCCTGCCGCAACGACTCCGGATAAATAGCTTCCACTTGCTTCTGCGCCGTCTCATGCTGCATAAACTCGTCATAACTCGTGTCAGCCCGATCAACAACACCCAATGGCCCGACTTCGATAATATGATCCGCAATGGTCTGGATGAACTGGTGATCATGACTAGTGAAAATCACGGAACCTTTAAAATCAATCAACGCATCATTCAGGCTAGTAATACTTTCCAAATCAAGATGGTTGGTCGGATCGTCCAAGATCAACACATTGGCTTTACTCAGCATCATCTTCGCCAGATACGACCGCACCTTTTCGCCACCAGACAAGACATTCAACTGCTTAAGCACCTCATCACCGGAGAAAAGCATTCGCCCGAGGAACCCGCGCAAGAACGTATTATCCTGCTCATCTTGCGGCGCAAATTGGCGCAACCAATCCAGAATATTAAGGTCAGCGTGATCAAATTCAGGATTTAAATCCTTAGGCATCGCCGCACGGCTGGTTGTGACACCCCAGGTAATCGTGCCGCTATCCGGCTCCATCTCACCTGCCAGCAACTGCATCAGCACCGTTGCCGTCACATCGCTGCGGCTGATAATGCCGGTTTTATCACCCGGCCGCAAAATGAAACTGACATCTTTCAGTACCTGCTGGCCGTCAATCGTCTTGGAAACATTCTCCACCCGCAACAAGTCGTTCCCGATCGCCCGCTCAGGTTCAAACTTGATATACGGGTACTTACGGGAGCTCGGCCGAATATCGTCCAAGGTAATCTTTTCAAGCTGCTTCTTACGCGAAGTAGCCTGCTTCGACTTGGATGCATTGGCCGAAAAGCGGGCAACGAATTCCTGCAGTTGCTTGATTTGTTCTTCTTTTTTGGCATTAGCCTGACTCTGCAGCTGCAACGCCAGCTCGGAACTCTGCTTCCAAAAGTCATAGTTGCCGACGTAAAGTTCGATCTTGCCAAAATCAACATCGCACATCATGGTACAAACCGCATTCAGAAAATGCCGGTCATGTGAAACGACCAACACGGTATGCTCATAGTCCGCCAAAAAGTCTTCCAGCCAGCTAATTGCTTGGGGATCAAGACCGTTAGTCGGCTCGTCCAGCAACAAGACGTCCGGCTTACCGAACAGCGCTTGCGCCAAAAGCACCTTGACCTTCTCCCCTTCAGGCAGATCGGCCATGAGTTTCTGGTGTTCGCTTTCCCGAATACCCAGCGACTGCAACAATTGCGACGCGTCGCTTTCCGCGTTCCAGCCGTCCATTTCCGCGAACTCGCCTTCAAGTTCGGCAGCCTTGTTCCCGTCTGCTTCACTGAAGTCCGCTTTAGCGTAAAGCGCGTCTTTTTCCGTCATCACTTGGTACAGGCGTTCCCAACCCTGTAAAACAGTGTTCATAACAGTCTGATCATCGAACGCAAAGTGATCCTGTTTCAGGCTGCTCATGCGTTCATTAGGTGATAGACTGACAGATCCGGTCGTCGGCGTCAGCTCGCCTTCAAGAATTTTGAGAAAAGTCGATTTTCCCGCCCCGTTGGCACCAATAATGCCATAACAATTACCGGGCGTGAATTTCAGGTTAACGTCTTCGTACAGCTTCCGGTCCGAGAACGTCATCGAAACATTGTTTACTGTGAGCAATTTCATACCTCGCTTAAAAGATTTCTACATATATTATCAGATTATCGCGGGTTTCACAAATAACGCTGTTTCGCCAAACGCTATCAGTTCGGCCAACTGGCTAAAACTCGATGGAAATAATATTAGGGTTGTCAGCATAGAACATCAGCAGTCGCCGCATATCTTCGTTGGCCCTGCTTTCAACATGTAAACTCATTTTCACTTCATCGCCTTCGTGCTTGATGGAGACATTCAAGACTTTGATATGATACTTGCCAAGCGTTTGGCGCATGTGTTCCATATCAAAGCCTTCATTGCGAATCCGAATCGTCAAAACCCCATTGTCGCCACTTGGCAGCCAACGATAATGGTGATGCAGGACTACCTGAATGCCCAAGACGAGCGCCGTCGCCGACAAACCCAGAATATACAGTTTGGCACCAATCGCCATCCCGACAGCAGCCGTGGTCCAGACACCAGCAGCGGTCGTCAAGCCATTGACGTTGTTGTGCCGCACCAGAATCGCGCCGGCACCAAGAAAGCTGACACCGCTGACGATCTGCGCCGCGACCCGGGAAGGATCCAACGCAATATTTTTCAAATTCAAAATATCAAAGAAACCATACTTAGAAACAATCATAATCAGTGCCGAACCCAGCGCGACAATCATGTGCGTTCGGATACCGGCATTTTTAAAGCGATTTTTGCGTTCAAACCCAATGGCAAACCCGCAAAACGCTGCGACCAGCAGTCGAATGACGAGTTCGACTTGATCCATTATTGTCATTGTCAAAACATCACAACCTTTGTTCTTACTTTACCACCCATGGCAACGGTTTAAAACGCACGAATGGGGCCCCCGACTCTGCGTGGACGTTTAACGAAAAAAGTTCAATGATAGCGGCTACTGACAGCCTTCACGACCGTCACTACAGCTTCTTAACCAAATCCTCCTGTCCAGGTGAAAATCGTTGCAATCCCTACCTGCTATGCTAAACTAAAACCAGATTAAAATGATTCTAGTTTGGAGGAGAAAGAATGGCAATTGATTTACGGGATGTACAGGATGTGTATAAAGATGCAGGGTCAGACATTATCTTTGCAACGTTTGATCTTAAGCGGGAAGACGTCGCAAGCGACAAGGAGATGATTGCCAATTTGGCGGATCATCTGTCGGCGTTCATTAATAGTCTGAATATTCGTTATCCTGATGCAAAACTGGCAACGGCTTTCGGCTTTTCGCGGAAGGCGTGGGATTATCTTTTCCCCGATGCCGAACGGCCAAAAGAGTTAGAAGCATTCCAGCCAATTGTGGGACCTAAATACACCGCTGTTGCCACCCCGGCGGATCTATTCTTCCATATCCGGTCACAAAACTCCGCCGTGCCATTTGAATTGATGTCCGAAATCATGGAAATCATCGGCGACAACACAGTCACCCTCGATGAAACCCATGGCTTCCGCTACTTTGAAGGGCGCGCCATCATTGGTTTTGTCGACGGCACGTAAAATCCCAGTGCACTGGACACACCGGAATACGCGGTGATCGGCGATGAAGATCCGGCGTTTGAAAATGGTTCGTATGCCTTCGCCCAGAAATACCAACATAACCTCGATGCCTGGAACAAACTCAAAACGGAGGATCAGGAAAAAGCCATCGGTCGTAAGAAGTTCAATGATTTTGAGTTAGCCGATGAAGAGAAACTGGTCAACTCGCACAACGTTGTGTCTCAAGACAACGAAGGCGGCGTGGAGCATAAGATCGTGCGCATGAACGTCCCCTTCAGCAATCCTGCCGAAAAAATCAACGGTACTTATTTCATCGGCTATGCCCGTCACTGGGCCGTCACCAAGCGGATGTTGCAAGGTATGTTCGACAACTCCGACCGCTTACTCGACTTCTCGACGCCATTGACCGGTGAACTGTTCTTTATTCCGTCTAAATCCGTGCTTGGGCAGATTGCGGATGGTGAGCTTTAAAAATCTGAATTTTTTAATCCTTGCCGTGCCAAACTCCGCAATCTCCGGCCAGAGGGGGCTGGAACGCTGTGGGCACGACTTTGAACCCGCAAAAACCGCGGTTTCAAAGCTCGGCCTTGGCCTAAAAAGGGAAAACCACCCGTTTAAGACCAATTTCACAGCTGAGCCCCCTCTGGCCTACGATTGCTCCGCTTTGGCGCTGACATAGCGATGTCCCTAACGAATTACTCTTAGTGAAACAAATAGCGAACATACTCACAGCTCACCAATGGAGTATGTTCGTTTTATATTGCCATTTTGAATTCTGCCCCAGCCACTTTCCTAGCAATTTCGTTCTTTTACCTCAAATTTATATAGACCAATGTGTCGAAAATCAATTGTCCCCATCGACCGTCAAGTTCTGGTGTCACATAACCTAACGCAGAAAATAATTTTTTGCAACCCGAAAAACCCTTTAACATCAGCAAGCGTATAATTCAATCGTACATTGGTCTAGATAAATACTAGACGGCGTAACCCTGCTTCGGCAAAAACCCGTGCTACAATACCACCATTCAAGATGAACGGGGTGGCACAGATGAATTTAGCCGACACAGGGTTTGTGATCATTGCGAGTGTACTGGTTTGGTTTATGACGCCGGGCCTAGCCTTCTTTTATGGTGGGCTTGTTTCTAAACGCAACGTGATTAATACCATGCTTTCGGTCTTTTATATCACCGGCATTGCCATTTTATTGTGGGTCGCCGTTGGTTACGAACTGAGTTTTAACGGTAATCTATTTGGCGTCATCGGTCAGGTACATCATTTTTTCCTGAGTGACATTTCGCTTGGCGCGGTCACAGCGGCGCGGATTCCGACCGGGGTTTATATTCTTTTCCAGATGATGTTTGCGATCATCACGCCGGCTTTATTTGTCGGGGCAGTTGTCGGGCGGATGCATTTTAAATTTCTGACCTGGTTCATCGTTTTGTGGTCACTGCTGGTTTATTATCCGCTGGTGCATTTGATTTGGAGTCCTGATGGTTTGCTGGCGGGTCTCGGCGTTCTCGATTTTGCCGGCGGGACGGTGATCCATATCAATGCGGGGATCACCGCACTGACCCTCTCCGCGTTTCTCGGGCGCCGGACTGACGAGCACACGGTTCCTTATAATCGACCATGGGTGTTGCTGGGAACCGCGATTTTATGGATCGGCTGGTATGGCTTTAATGCCGGGTCTGCGCTGGGCGTCAATCAAGCTGCCATGACCGCCGCCTTGACAACTTCGGTCGGCGCGGCGGCAGCGTTGGTTACATGGATGTGTCTCGACATCTGGCAAACCGGGCATCCAACCTTGATTGGCACTTGCACCGGCGCTTTGTGTGGCCTAGTCGGCATCACGCCCGCAACTGGCTATGTCACAAGTTTTGGCGCTACCTGCATCGGCGTTTTGGCAACGTTAGCCAGCTACTGGTTTATTAGCAAAATCAAACCACGCCTCGGGATCGATGACACCTTGGATGCATTCGGCTGTCATGGTGTGGCAGGCATTGTCGGCAGCATTCTGACCGGTGTTTTCGCCAGCAAACAGGTCGCGCCGAACATCGCCCACGCCGGTCTGGCCTATAACGGCGGCTGGCACCTGCTGCTGATCCAGTTAGCCGGCACGTTGATTGTCATCGTCCTGGTCGGGGCAATGGTCACCATCATTACCGTTGTACTGTCCCGATTCGTCAGTATCCGCGTGTCCCCTGCCGCTGAAAAAATGGGCTTGGACTACAGTGAGCATGCCGAACCGGTTGATGAAGAGGTTGCGGCTAGCTGGGAACACCACACGCCGGTCAGTTCATTTCCGGATGAGTTTAAGGGACAACTCCATGGCTTTGATCCGCGACCACATCAAGATGATCGCTAATTGAATTGCGCTTAAAAGGTTGACTAAGAGGACGCCAACTGTAACCGTTCACTTTTCCTCCACGACTTCAAGGCACTTTAATTGTCTTTTTCCCTAATCATGGTTAAAATGCCGCTAGTTTAACATTGACGTGTATGGAGGGAAGAATATGATCGGATATGGATTTAGCGAGGCAGGCGGTCCGGAAGTCATTGATGCGATTGAATTGCCGACACCGCAACCGGGTCCGCGGGAAATTCAAATCAAAACCGAAGCAATCGGCCTTAACAACCGTGATCGGATCGCACGGCAAATGGGCGGCAGCGGCTTGACTGTGCCGGGCTATGATGTTGCTGGCGTCGTAAGTGCAATTGGCAGTCGTGTCACGCAATTTAGCGAAGGCGATCGCGTCATTGCCCGAACCACCAGTGCATATGCCGAAATCGTGACCGCAGCGGCTGACATGAGTGTCTTGTTGCCAGCTGCCATCACTCCGGAAACCGGAGTTGCATTGATTACCCCTGGCGTCACTGGTTATCGCATGGTCGAACTCGGTAAAATCAAGGCCGGCGATACGGTGATTGTAAAAGGGGCTTCCGGCGGCGTTGGCTCTGCCGCGATCCAACTGGCAGTTGAACGTGGTGCCTCCGTGATCGGCATCGCCGCCAGCCGGCATGAAGCCGAGGTCAACCGCCTAGGAATCGAACATTTTGTCGCATATGATCGCGGCAACCCCGTCGATGAGCTACGCCGGACAGCTGATGTCGTCATTAATGCAGCGATGAATGGGCTTGGCGGCGATGATGATGTCGAAATGGCCAAGGATGGTGGGCTGATCGTTTCGGTTAGCCATACTGAGCCTTTACTGAGTCGCGGTGTTCGGTTCGTGCACACGCGACCACTCGGCGGCTCCGAAGTTGGACGGGCGCTGCAAACCCTCGTTGATTTAATGGCGCAAGGCAAATTGACCGTCCAAGTCGGCTACGTGTTGCCATTTACCCGCGAAGGTTTTATCAAAGGCCATCAACTGCTAGATGATCCGCAGCATGAAGGTCGAATTGTCATTAAGGTTTCTAAATAATCAAGCTCGGTTTTGTCCTGATGATCAAACCGTTAACTTAGAAGTGGTGCTTAGATCATCCGGAAGAGCGAATATTAAAAAACCGCGGTCACGCAAACCGCGGTTTTTTTGCAACTTGTTTGAACCTGATATCAATTGACAACATCCACCGGCCCATGATCGTCAACATGGTCGCCGTGAACATGTTGCAATCGACCATTCACCAAATAATCAATGTGATCGCCATGCGGTACTTGTTCATGGCCGCAGTACTCATCATGCAACTCGCCTTCAACAACCGGGCTTTCACCATCAGGATTGTTAGCAGAGACAGGAATCACAGCCTCATCAAAATGGTCTTCATGTGGGTGATGAAGATGGCCGTTCTCAAGATAATCCACATGATCACCATGCAACAGTTTGGTGTGCCCACAAGCAAGGCTGTGGTGATGATGGGCATCTACTTCCGCAATCGTATGTGCCATTAAAAGTCCTCCTCTGTCATTACCTTAGTATTTTCATCGACACTCATTTTATATCATTATTGTTTTTCTAAAGTCAATTAAAAAGCCCTTTTTCGAACTAATAATCATTACTATTTACTATATAAAGGTGCTTTTAAGGTTCGATGCAACGCCCTTTTCGTTGATTAACATTTAAACTTTTCAATTTTTTAAAACTTGTTTCTCACTAAATAATGTATTTTTATCATTAAACGATAGTGACCTTGTTAATTAGCATCTAAGCATCGTTCTTTACCATAATGTCTTCTACGTCGCTTAAGCGGCTATTTTACTTGTGATCTCCATACACGGGTGGTAATCTGATGCTGGTTATGGACACTCGACAGCATAACGATGTACTTAAATTGTAACTGTGTAAAACGAATCTTCTGACATTCATTTCAATAAGGAAAGCGGGTTTTATTGTGGCACAAGATATTCTGATTACAACGACCGAGAACATTCCCGGTAAGCATTACGAAATTATTGGCGAGGTTTTCGGCTTAACCACCCAGTCTAAAAACGTGATTAGCAACATCGGCGCATGTTTAAAAAATATTGTCGGCGGCGAAATCAAAGCTTATAGCAATATGCTGCATGAGTCACGGGAAAAGTCGATCGAGCGGTTGCGCGATGAAGCTCGCAAAGTTGGCGGCGATGCTGTTGTCATGATGCGGTTTGACTCCGGTTCAATCGGCGGCGACATGCAAAGCGTTGTTGCTTATGGAACGGCAGTTAAGCTGCTCGACTAGTCTGACCTCTCACTAACAATCCAACTCACCTCGCTCACGAGGAAAAACAGGTTTTGCTTTGGCAGGGCCTGTTTTTGAAACCATTCATCTATTCAATGCGACGAAAGGAATTAGCGTGACATGCCACCGTTAGACTATCACCATCAAGATACTTGGCCGAATGGTTTTGGCCAGCAACAGTCCCCGATTGACCTGCGTGACGCAACCGCTGCGGATCCTTCAACGTTAACCATTGAGGAGCCTTGGCTGGTGGATCAGGAAATTGACGACCACGTTACCATCCGCCTAACCGGACACGGCCGCACGCAGATTGACCAGACCCAATGGCACTTTATTCAGGCGCATCTGCATGTGCCGGCAGAACACCAAACCACCCATCAATGCGCCGCAGAATGGCATTTTGTGCACCAATCGGCTATCGGCGCACTTTGCGTCGTGGCAGTTTTATTACCGTTGGGCGATGGCGCGCCGGTGATGGACAGCGCGCTTGATCATTTCGTGACCCGCAGCGCGCAGCCAGTGGCACTGCAACTCGACAGTTTGCTGCCGCCAAAAGGAACTGTCTATCGCTACCTCGGTTCGCTGACCACACCGCCGCTAACTGAAGGCGTCACTTGGTATGTCATCGATCAAACCGCCGTCACGATCAGTCCTCACCAACGCCAACGTTTTCAGCAACTTTTCCCGGACAATCATCGACAGCTTCAGGCCCGCAATGATCGTCCAGTTTTGCGTGGCCCATTTTTGCAAGGATCGAAATAGGCTTGGCACCGTCATTGTGAGGTCGCGGTGCCCAACTTTTTTATTATCGTCTACTCGCCATGCTCACGCTCAGGAGGCTGGTGCATTATGAAACGCAAACAACCAAAACGTCATCATTGGTTAGGAAAAACTGTGCTCGGCTTATTCTTGTTGGCCGCTGGCGGTTATTGGTTCTGGTGGCAAATTGGCAGCCGACCGATCCACGCCCGAACTTATCGCAATACCAACGTCGTCACGGTTTTCATACCGGGCTACGGGAGTAACAGCCTGACATTTGGGCCCATGGTCAGCCGGTTTCAGCAGGATCACGCCACTAATCAAGTCACGACCATTAAAATCAGTGCCACCGGGAAACGCACAGTGACCGGTGCCAAGCGCTATGACGGAAAAAATCCACTTATCAGCGTTGTCTTTGAAGATGCCAAGGCACCGGTCAAAGAAACCCGGCAACTCACCGCCTTGCTACATTGGCTGCGCACCTAACATCAGGTTAAGCGGATTAACCTTGTCGGCCATTCCATGGGCAGTAACCTCAGCTTTCGGTATCTGACGACGCAGCACACTGACGCCCAACCGCAAGTGGTTAAATATATCTCGTTTGCCAGCGAATTTTATCGTGATCCCACACCGCAACTCGCATATTTTCCTAAATCCGTTCAAACGCTCGTCATTGGCGGCCAGATCTTCGGCGCAAAAGGCGACTGGGCTGTCAGCCTTGCTGGCGTCAAGCGGTACGAAAAAGAGCTTAAAGCAGCCGGCGTTCCCACATCCCTTTACATTTACCGCGGAACGCCAATCGGAGCCTACCACAGTAGCTTGCACCAAAATCCTTGTATTGATGCTGAGATACTACAGTTTTTGTTTACCTGATATCCGACATCCACTGCAACGAGCTAGCAATCAGTGTTTTTATAAATTTGGTGTTAGAATTGAGGCATCGAATCGGGTCAACCGGTGAAACGCGTTCGCTGCGCCAGCTCACGCTCTAAGGGGGGATTGCTTTGAGTCAGGTTGTTATTTTCGGCATTATGTTGGCCACCGTGATTGTTGGCAATCTGCTTGCCCGTCATATTCCTAAGATCCCTCTACCTTTCTTCCTGATTGGCCTTGGTGCAGCGTTGGCTGTCATGCCGTCGTTGCGGAACTTTGCCATTGATCCATCGGTTTTCTCCTTCGCCATCATTGCCCCATTGCTGTTTAACGAAGGTCAAAATGCATCACGACTCCAGATCGGCCGGTCTTTGACCAACATTGTGTCGCTAGCGGTTGGTTTGGTGTTGTTTTCGGTCATTATTTTAGGCTTCAGTGTTCATGCCCTTTTCCCTGTTATCCCACTCAGCTTGGCATTTGCCTTGATCGCCATTGTCACGCCTACCGACGCATCGGCAGTCAGTGCCGTTGCGCAGACGAATCCTTTGAGTGACAGCCAGATGCAGCTGTTAAATAATGAAAGTCTATTTAACGATGCAGCTGGTATTGTTGCCTTTGACTTGGCGCTTTCCGCTTATGTTTCCGGCAGTTTCTCGGCAACCGATGCGTTATTGGATTTTCTGTTTGTCTTTTTTGGTGGCATTTTAGTTGGTGCAATTATTGGTACCTTGATCGTCAATCTCCGAGCGTGGTTAATTCGGATCGGTGACGATGAGCCGCTCATTATGGTCGGCATTCAGCTGCTGACTCCGTTATTAGTTTATTTTTTGGCTGAAGAGCTGGCACTTTCCGGCATTTTGGCAGTGGTGGCGGCCGGGATTGCGCAAGGTGTTGAGCGTGACCGATTACGGCTGACCAGCGCCCGCATGCAGATCATCAGCGCCAATGTCTGGGAAATGATTGCGGCGGTTTTGTCCGGATTGGTGTTTGTCCTGTTAGGCTTATCGTTACCGAATGTTGTCATCGAAGCCTTACGCGGCCAAGCCGGCTTATTCAGTTTGCTCGTGGGAATCGGTGTTTTCATTTACGCGGCAAAATCACTGGTTCGCTTCTTTTGGAGCCGCACACTTTTACGCATCGGCAAGAAAAATCGGTGGCGCAATGCTTTGATTATGATGCTGGGCGGCGCAAACGGGACTATCACATTATCGTTGGCCTTTTCAATGCCACGAACAATTAACGGACACGAATTTGCGTTACGCCAGGGATTAATCCTGATTGCGGCGGTGGTCATCCTGCTGAGCCTGATTGTCCCGGTGGTGGTGTTACCATTTTGCGTACCAAAACAGCCGAAGCGCAATCGTCAATATATTTGGTTACGGCGCATGTTGTCGGCGGGCATCGATGCTATGCGCGACGAAACCGAACATCACAGTGAGGCCCAGATCGTCGCTGATGCCTTGTCGCAGGAAATGATTCTAAACGACAACCCATCGCGCCGGCTGCAGCGGAGCATTTTTGAAGGCACCATTACAGCGGAAAAAGCGGCGATTGAAGCGTTACGAGCTAATGGAACGATTACAAAAGATGAGGCGTATTATTATAACCGGTTTATCGACTTAAATGATTTCACGGCTGATCAGCGCTTATGGAAAAACCTGTTTTTGCGAATACGCTTTTCCATTAACATGGGGCGCATGTACAAGGCATTTAATGAAGCTCAAAACGCCTTTTTGACCACGCCGCTTAACCTGGAACCGATCTTTTGGAAGCGGCAATTCACCGCACATGGTGAGGATCTTCTGCCAATCGAACAGGCGGGATATGATGCGGTCATGAAATATCTGACACATATCGAAAATGTCCAAAACCGCAGTGCTGTCAACACGATCCGCCGCTTCTACCGCGATCGCCATCGCCGGGTTCACTCCGACTCCTTCAACGGCGACATCCTCTACGCCATGTTCCTCAAGGCCTTCCACGCCGAATATGAATTCATCCAGCAAGCATTCGCAGACGGCAAGCTAAGCCGCGACATCATGCAACGCCTGCAAACCCGCATCACATTTGACGAAATTACCTATCTGAAAAATCAGGATAGTTTCATCGTGTGACTGCGCGTACACAAAAACGGTTCCGGAAAGATGAGGTTATCATCATCTTTCCGAAACCGTTTTGCTGTTGTGGTGACTGTGAATTGTTATCGTAACTACGAAATGATTCAAGGTCTATATTCACAATCGAAATATAAAGGCGACTGAACACTTTTGTAGTGCCAAAGCGGAGCAATCGTAGGCCAGATGGGGCTCAGGAGTGAAATTGTTGTTGGTGGGGCGCCTTTTGCCCCGCCTACAACAAGGCCGAGCTTAGAGACTCTGCCGCTTTTGCAGAGGCTCTAAGTCGTGCCCACTCCGTTCCAGCCCCAGCTGGCCGGAGATTGCGTAGTTTGGCACGGCATAAAACTCCTAGCCTAACTTTAACGCTTGGCTTTTGAGTCAGAATCCAGCGCCATTTCCAGTTCATCCGCAGCTGTCTTGGCAACACTTTCGATTTTCGCCAAAACCTTGCCATACGGCTTCGGATCCTTATTGATATACCGCAACAAGCCAGCCATTCGTGCCGTCATGTCGTACCAACTCTGATTCGGCATGCCAGAAATCTGACCGACCCGCGCGTTTGGCAGAACATCGATCAACTGTTCCAAGGCATTTTTAACCACCGGCAACGCGCCCCGAACCCGATCCGAGTCCGCATACGTGGCATCGAAAATCAGTTGCATGAACCGATCAGGCTGCGAGTGCTTCGACGGGGTTGCCGCCCGCTCTGCGCGAACGCCCATGACAACCTGCTGCAACCCAAGCAATGTCAGGCGTACAAGTTGATCGTGCTGCGAAACACCAAGCTCAGGCATCGGGTTAATCCCAATCAGACTGAGTTCGTCGTGGCTCAAGCGCAAAGCTGCATTGGCAACAAAATCAGACAACTGCAAGCCAAGATGTTCACGCGAATCAGCAAACTCGAAGCGAACTTTGATCGGCCGCTCCAGTGACAGTGTCAGATAGCGGCTGACAATATCGGCCCCCATCACAAGCTGATTGCCTTCCAGCTCATTACGATGATCAATCATGATGACAATACTGTCAAAAGTGGTATCCACATCCCGCAGCACATGAATCGTTGCACCGATATACGGATAGAGATATTCCATTGACGGCGCAAAATCAGGATAAGTCGTTTTGCGTGAAAAGACCGTGTACATCCCCATATGCTCATGTTGCGCTGCTTTAATTAACTGCGTCAGCGCATCGACTTGTTTGCCGCGTGCCTTGACTTCATCGCCAGGTTCCCAACCATACGGGTAAAGCGCATCCCGAAAACCGGCAAGACTTTCATCGTCGCCTTCCGGGAAAACGGCTGCAATTCCCATATGCATCATGCGCGGATCTGGCCGCCGTTCTTCAAAACTTTCATCGATGAACAGCTGCAATTGCTTACCAGTGACCAATGGCGCTTCGGTATGCATACCATAACTGGCACGCTGATTCCGCTGACTGGTGGCGTTGGTCGCAGAGGTGTTGTTGCTCGTACTACTTGCGGTTGCACCATTTACACCATTGCGCTCATTTGACGAAGAGCGGATGACACTTGGCGTATGGGTTTCAACTTTATTGACCACAGCCGGCACATGTTGCTTGGTTGCGTCTTGACTGGTCATTGACTGCGAGGCACTGGTAGAAGCCGATTGCGTCATTGGCTGCCAGTTTTGCGGATCGGCATTGGCCGCAAACCGATTCTGCTTAGGCCGCCCCGGACGTCGGGTGCTATTTGGCTTGTTACGATCGGTCCGCACATTACGCCGTTCGTTGCGAACCGGTTCATGTTCAGACTTGCCATTACGCCGGAACGTCTCGGTTTTACCGGTTGGCGTGTGCTGTTTAGTATGCCGCGCCGTTGTTTCGTGCCGTTCATCACTTTCGGCCGGTTTCACCGAAGCCGCAGCAGACTGGCTGTTCGTTTGCGTCTGACGCTTCTTTGCTTCAGCCTGAGCTTCTTGGGTCGCAACATCCGGCTGCTGCCGAATGGTAAAGCGATGGTTCCGAGTTGACGGTCGCTTACTTGTGGTCGGCTGCTCGGTTGGCGCTTCTGAGTTAGTTGCCTGGTTTTGATGCTGATTATTCGTCCGGTTAGCCTGGCGTGCCGTCACGCTTGCCCGATTAACCCGCGTTGTCGTCCGACGCTTTGGTTGCGTGCTTGCCGCATTTTCCTGCGTGTTAGCAGCCGCTTGGGTCGTTGACTGACTGTGATTGGTTGCCGATGCGCTCGTTGAGTTGGCTTGGCTGTGTGCCGGACGTCCAACGGTTCCGGTTGAAGTTCGCTTAGCTGCCGCTTTTGGCGTAGCCGACGTCTTTGCAGCGGTCTTACGGGTTGCTACTTTAGCTGCTGGTTTCTTGGCAACAGTTTTCTTTGTCCTTTTGGTGGTGGCTGCACCTGCTGGCACTTTGCCTGATGCAATAATGCTCTCAATCTTAGCAGTCGTCTTGCGGCTGACTTTTTCACCGCGCAAGGCTTTGCGTAACGTCGGCACGGATACGCCGATGGCAACGGATGTGGCGTTGGTGTTCAGTTGGTGCTTTGCCATATAAGCATTTAATGATGTTTTTAACTTATTATCTTTATCCAAAATATTTCCTCATATCCTACTTAAATTTAAATGATTCGGTACTAGTTTAACGCAAACGAGGACGAACGAACATGATTTGGAACAGCAAGCGTTATACTTACAAATGTAGTACATGCCGGTTTCAAAAATGTCTGCATTTTGCGTTCACCTGTTTGCGCAAACTAGACTTTTCTTGTATAGTCTTTTTCTGTATGCCACTAGATGAAAGAAATGGGGATCAACATGCAACGAAAACTTAGCGGACGCCATATGCAAATGATTGCGCTTGGCGGCACCATCGGCGTAGGCCTGTTCATGGGTGCCGGCGCAACAATTAAATGGACGGGACCATCAGTTCTGATTGCGTATATTGTTGCCGGCCTTTTTCTCTATCTCATCATGCGGGCCTTGGGTGAGATGCTGTATGTCGATCCGGCAACCGGCTCGTTTGCCAAATTTGCCAGCGAATACATGCACCCGCTTTTTGGTTACTTAACCGCATGGAGTAATATTTTCCAGTTCGTGGTCGTGGGCATGTCAGAAATGATTGCCATTGGTGAATATTTTAAATTCTGGTGGCCCGGGCTGCCGGGATGGCTTCCTGGGCTCGTAGCGATCACCTTCCTTGTTTTAGCCAATCTGATTTCGGTGCGAATGTTTGGCGAATTGGAGTTCTGGTTTGCACTCATCAAAGTTGTTACCATTATTTTGATGATCGTTGCCGGACTCGGCGTCATTTTATTCGGTCTTGGCAATGGCGGCCATCCCGTGGGTATCAGTAATCTGTGGACCCACGGCGGCTTCTTCACCGGCGGCTTTAAAGGCTTTTGCTTCGCCTTATCGATTGTGCTCGGTTCTTACCAAGGTGTGGAACTTATCGGGATCACAGCAGGCGAAGCCGCTAATCCCAAGCCGACGATTGTTAAGGCGGTCAAAGATACGATTGGTCGAATCCTCATCTTCTACGTGGGCGCGATTTTCGTCATCGTGGCCATTTACCCGTGGGATCAGCTCAATACACTAGGATCACCGTTTGTGCAGACCTTTGCCAAAATCGGCATTACGTTTGCGGCATCCCTCATTAACTTCGTCGTGATCACGGCTGCCTTGTCCGGCTCAAATTCAGGCATCTATTCTGCCAGTCGGATGCTGTATACCTTGGCTGATGCCAAACAATTGCCGCGAATTTTCACCAAACTGAATCGTCATGGCGTGCCGTTTTACCCGGTCGTTTCCGTTGGCGCCGGCATTTTACTTGGTGTCATCTTAAACGCCTTATTGCCTTATGTGGCGCCTGCCGCCAAGAATGTTTTCGTGCTGGTCTATAGCTCCAGCGTTTTACCCGGCATGGTGCCGTGGGTCGTCATTCTCGTCAGCGAAACGCGCTTCCGCAAGGTTCACGCCGATAAAATGCCTGACCATCCTTTTAAAATGCCATTCGCACCTTACAGCAATTATCTCACACTTATTTTCCTTGCGTTCACTTTATTTTTCATGTTGCTCAATCCCGAAACCAGCATTTCATTGTTAGTCGGCGTGATCTTCTTGGCATTGGTCTGCGTGCACTACTTTTTCCACTATCGCACCGGGGCGAAAAAACTTCCGCCAGTCGAGCCTGATAACGATCATCGCTAAGAATTAGTGCGGTTTAGGCAGTGAAAAATTTGCATTTTTTCACTTTTAAAAGAAGCCGCGTTCTCATCTTTTGTTCCATTTTTCCGATCATGTTTTTATTTCTTCACTAGTTTGTATAATGGACTTGTAGGAAGAAAGGAAGGTTGCTTTTATGAAAACGATCAATATTGGCGACGTCACGGTACCAATTGTGGGCATGGGTACTTGGTATCTGGGCGAAGGCAACGCTGCGCAGAGTGCTCGTGAAACCGAAGCCTTAAAATACGGGCTGGATCACGGCTTGAACGTGATTGATACTGCGGAAATGTACGGGAATGGCGCTGCGGAATCACTGATCGGCGGTTTTCTGGGTGATTACAACCGGAGCGACATTTATTTGATTTCCAAGTTCTACCCGTCCCATGCAGACAAAAAGCAAATGCGGACGGCGCTGACCAATAGCCTGTCCCGCCTTAAAACCGATTACCTCGATCTCTACTTGTTGCATTGGCGTGGGGCAACCCCGTTAGCAGAAACGCTTGAAGGCCTCCAGGAATTGAAAAAAGAAGGCCTGATTCGCCAATACGGTGTTTCCAATTTTGATGTTGACGACATGGATCAACTCACGATGGAACCCGGTGGCGATCAAGTTGCCGCTAACGAAGTGTTATACAATTTGCAATCACGCGGCATTGAATATGACCTCCTACCACGTCAAAAGCAAGCCGGCATCACGACGATTGGCTACTCGCCTTATGGTTCCGGCAGTGGTAAGTCAATCAAGTTGACCCCGGAGCTCGTGGATCTGGCCAAAGCCAAGGGCGTTTCAACCCATCAGCTTATGCTGGCGTGGCTACTGCGTAATGGTGATGTGCTGTCGA
Source organism: Lacticaseibacillus casei DSM 20011 = JCM 1134 = ATCC 393 (assembly GCF_000829055.1). NCBI lineage: Bacteria > Bacillati > Bacillota > Bacilli > Lactobacillales > Lactobacillaceae > Lacticaseibacillus > Lacticaseibacillus casei. The sequence continues at coordinate 448,818 of NZ_AP012544.1, read as the reverse complement.
TCCCGCGTACCGGCGAAGCGAGCCACATGGCCGAAAATATCGCAGCTGCCGACGTTACATTTACGCCGGATGAACTAGCGCTGTTTGACCAAGCGTTCCCGGCACCGCGTCACCATATTCCGCTTGAAATAATTTAAACCTAGCACACTGCCGGTCTTGAGCGTCGCTTAGTCTAAAAAATTCGGCGAGCGCTTTCATGCCTCAATAAAAACCGTTATACTGATAACAACTATTTTTCAGGAAAGGACCTTTGTTGTGAAAATCTTTGTTGTCGGTGCCCACGGCCAAATTGGCCAGCTATTGGTGCACAAACTATTGGATCGCGGCGATACCGTGACAGGCGGTTATCGCGATCCCCTCACCCAGACACCAGATCCGCAGAAAAACTTTCGGGCAGTCGAACTTAATCTCGCATGGCCGGTCTCACGCTTGACGGAACTTTTTGCCGGCCACGACGCCATTATCTTTGCTGCCGGTTCGCGGGGCAAGGACCTACTCGGCGTGGATCTCGACGGCGCAATTAAAACCATGAAAGCTGCTGAAGCCGATGATGTTGGCCTCTTCATTATGTTAAGCGCGTTGGATGCCGAGGATCCCGCAAAGTGGCCTGATGAGCTGCACGATTATTATATTGCCAAGTACTACGCTGATGAGTGGCTGATCCATAACACTGATCTGGACTATGTCATTGTCCAGCCGACTGCCCTCACCAATGACCCGGCGCAAGGCACCATCACGCTGCAACCGCAACGGCCATCGACCATTCCGCGAGCCGATGTCGCTGATGTCCTCGTCGCTGCTTTAGACAGCAACCGCCAGCGCGAAACAATCAAAATCGCCAGTGGCAACACGCCAATCGCTGAAGCCGTTAAAAGTTGACGAACCGGTCCAGCCGTGCTAATTTAAAAACAACGTTAAAGCGAAAGTGAGGTCTGTCCATTGAAGTAAGCCAATTGTTGAAAATGTCCAAGTCCTGTTCTCAGCAACGGGATCAGTGCGGACTTTTTGACAATTGGGCTTGATCAATGGCGGAGACTCCGTTTATTTTGATCAGCCCTAGATTTTTTAGGGCTGTTTTTTTATGAGCGTGAACCGGCGCGCTCAGGAGCCGGCTCACGCGTTACGGAAAGTTGGACATGAATTGCCAAGCGTTGTCAGTTACGATGTCGCTACCACCGCCGTAGTCCCGAAAACTCAAAAAGTCAGCTGATCTTTCTTCTGATAACACAGGCATATCCGCGAAAGGACGTGGCTGTATGTCAACGATTCAAATCAAACATCTTTATTTTGCCTATGACGGCCAGGCGCCACTTTTTAGCGATGCCGGATTTAACCTCGATACAGGATGGCAACTTGGCTTGGTTGGCAGGAATGGACGCGGTAAAACCACGTTGCTGCGGTTATTGCAGCAGCAATTGGATTATCGCGGAACGATCACGGTCCCCGTATCCTTGCGCTATTTTCCACAAGCGCTGGATGAAAGCCAACTGACACTTCACGCAGCACAAGCCTCCCAGGACGTAGCACAATGGCAACTGGAACGCGAACTTAATTTGCTGCATGCCGACCCTGATATCTTGTGGCGGCCGTTTCGAGATCTATCTGGCGGTGAGCAAACCAAGGTCCGCCTCGCCTTGCTCTTCATCCGAGACGATGGCTTTGCACTCATTGACGAGCCGACGAATCACCTCGACTTGCGCAGTCGTCGCCAAGTCGCTGCCTACCTAAAACAAAAATCTGGCTTCATCGTGGTCAGTCACGACCGAGATTTTCTTGACGCCGTCACCGACCACACACTGGCTATCGAACGCAAAAAGATCACGCTTTACCAAGGCAACTACACCACCTTTACCACGGAAAAGCAGCGGCAGGATCAAACCGAACTCGCGCAAAATGCTCAGCTAAAAAATGAAATTAATCGATTGAAACAAACCGCCCATGACAAAAAAGTTTGGGCGGAAAACAAAGAACGCAGCGTTTACGGCAATCGCCACGAGAAAGATAGCGGGCACAATAATACCCGCGGCTTCATCAGCGCCCGGGCAGCAAGGACCATGAAAAAAAGCAAAAACCTGGAACACCGCATGGATAAGGAAATTGCGGCAAAAGAACAGTTGCTTAAAAATTTGGAGAAAGTCGATCCACTCACCATGGCGCCACACCCAACCCATCATCACCATTTGATTGTGGCCGAAAATGTTCAGGTCGGTTATGATCAGCCGCTTTTCCAGCCAATTTCATTTACGTTGCACCCCGGCGACCGAGTGGCGATCGTCGGTGAAAATGGCAGCGGTAAATCGACGTTGATCCGTGCTTTACTGGGCCATTTTACCGGCAATCAAACCGGGCTTCTGACCTTGGCGCCGGTTGCTTTGAGTTTGGTGCGCCAGCAATATCCTGACAATCGCGGGTTACTACCGGACTTTGCCGAAAAGCGGCACCTCAACCTCGAAGTTTTGCTTAACAACTTGCGTAAGCTCGGGATGCCGCGCGCCGATTTTGCCACGCCGATCGAACGCCTTAGTATGGGTCAGCAAAAGAAAGTCGAAGTCGCGCGTTCATTGGCGACGCCAGCCTCTCTGTATATTTGGGACGAGCCGCTCAATTATCTGGACACTTACAATCAAGACCAGATCATGGCCGCGATCACCCGCTATCAGCCAACGATGCTATTTGTGGAACACGATGAGCATTTTATCAATGAAATTGCCACGAAAGTTGTCCGCCTGACGCCACTAACCTAATCAGAAACGGAGCCGCCCGGCATGATATCCGAGACACATTGCCCGCAAATTAAGCGGTTCCATGGTATACTCACGGTGAAAGCTTCAAAACAAGAAAGGATGGATAGCATGGCAGAACGATCTTTGTATCATACCTATGTCCGCAACGAAAATGGTTTAGTCGGTGAAAGTTATGTCGAAGGCAATCAAGGGTTAGCTCTTGGTGTTTCCAGTTCGCTTCTGGACGCTCCTGGTACCAATCCGGAGCAATTTATTGCATTTGCCCTGTCCACTTGTTTCAACGCAACGATTCGCATCGTCCAGCATCGTGAAGGTACTGCAGAAGATTCGCAACTACGCACCCGGGTGGACATTGAGCGCGACAAAATCGGCTACAAATTCATTGTCGACGCGCAAATTCTCATGCCAAGTCACACACGCGAAGAAGCGCAAAAAATTGTGACCCAGGCATTAGATGAGTGCCCAGTCGCTAAACTGTTAAAAGAAAACGAAAATGTCAGCTTCCGAATTGTTGACGAGTTCACCGATGAGCCGACGTTAGGTGAATAATGAGCGGTAATAGCCGTTCTTCGTCTACATTCGCTTAAGCAAAAAAGTACGCCAGGAATCTTCCGAGACTTCTGACGTACTTTTTTTATTTTTCCGTCAAGAATTCTGTATCTCAAAACCTTAATCCACCGTGCGCGTTACACTTGACCATAAGTGGAGATGGTAAGGATGATCAAGCAAGGTAACGGACAAACAACGCATCATTTAGGATTGGCGCTTTGTATGTGGTTAGGCAGCATCGCTTTTCTGGCGACTGGCGTCTGGGCCACCATTTTATTAGTGCTCACGTCCCGAATCACAGCCGCACTCATCATCACCTTGATCGGCGGTTGGGTGACGCTCGCTGGTATCTTCGCATGTTTTGTCACCCTAGGTTTGTTTCTTGCGGCAATGCCCTTTGCTTGCTGGGTTTTGACGAGTGTGTGGCGGTTGACGTTGGAGCGGTGAATTTGTGTCATGAGATCCGAGTCTGCTCTTGAGGCTTTCTATTGACGGCAATGGCATCGTCGACTGTTGTGTTTTATAACGCGCTCCCTAGCACAAAAAAAATCCACCTAGTTTCCTAGGTGGATCCTTCTTTAACGAACCAAGAATTAAAGCTTGGTAACGTTAGCAGCCTGAGGGCCACGATCAGATTGTTCTACATCGTAGGAAACAGCCTGACCTTCGTCAAGACTCTTGTAGCCTTCGCCGTTGATGGCGCTGAAATGTACAAAGACGTCTTGGCCGTCTTCACCAGTGATGAAGCCGTAACCCTTATCAGCGTTGAACCATTTAACTGTACCTTTTTGCATGAAAGTGAATCTCCTTTTCAAAACTAACAACAACAGACAACCGTAATCCTAAAAAGGAAATTCATGTTACATGATGTTTCCCGTTCAAGTATTACCATGAATAGACTATAACACGTCCGGCAAAAAAAAACTAATTTTTTTGCAAATTAACCGCAATTAATTTGCTGATAGCGCTCACTTACAAGAAAATCAGGCTTGTCAGCACAGCAATTAGTCTAGACCAATGCGCATAGCAACTTGATTTTATTAGTTGGCAAATTACCGATCACTCTGATGACGATGATTTACCCAGTAAACGAATCAAACCACGTCACACTTTTACGTGTAGCTCGATTCAATTTTTCCATCAACTTAAGACGTGCTAAAACTTCCTCTTCTAACTAGAAAGTGTATTTTAGGCCTTTACACTAAAAAGATTCGATGCTACATTGTGGTTGACGAATGAAACATAAGTGAACACACAGAAACAAATATAAACATTCCGCAAAAAATTGCTTGTAACTTTTTTCTTCGGGGGCTCTCCCCCACTGACTTTCTTCAAAACGATCAGCTTGCCCCGCCAGTATCTGAGTCACAAATGCTATTCAATTAATCAAAGGAGTGACAATTTTGGATGTTGTGATTGGTGCTGATCAGGACGGTTTTGCTATGAAGGAACAGGTCAAGGACTATCTCAAGCAGCGCGACTACCATGTCATTGATGTAACGCCGCAACCAGCGAAGAATTTTGTTGAGTCTGCTTTGGGTGTGACCAAAGAAGTGATGGCAGGCAAGGCGCATAAAGGCTTGATGTTTGACCGTTACGGCGTTGGCTCAACAATGGCTTCTACCAAAGTCAAGGGTATGGTCGCAACCAATGTCGGTGACGAAACCGCTGCACATCAAACTACCGAACATAATGGTGCCAAAGCCATTGCGATCGGTACTGGACTTATCGGCCTAGATCGGGCGCTCGGCCTAATTCAACGTTACCTGGACGCGGAATACGTCGACGGCCGCCACCAAGTTCGCCTCGATATGCTTGCGAAAATGATCTAGCTTTGGAAGAAAGGAAGTCTGACCCCATGATTATTTCTTTAGGTAATGATCATATTGTGACTTACATGAAGATTAAGATCTCGAATTTTTTAAAGCATGCTGGCTATCAAGTTATTGATGAAGGCACCTACGACACCGTCCGGACGCACTATCCGATTTATGGCAAGAAGGTTGCTGAAGATGTCGCCGATGGTTGTGCTGATCTAGGCATTGTTTTGTGTGGCGACGGCAGCGGCATTACCATGGCCGCCAATAAAAACGAAGGTATTCGCGCTGCCATGGTGAACGACGCTGCAGCAGCCAAGTATGCTCGCGAGCAACTAAATGCGAACGTACTGGGCTTCGGCGGTGCCAGCATCGGTGAACATCTGGCATACGATATCATCAAGGCCTATCTGGACGCCACCTACAAAGAAACGCCAGAAAATGTGGAATTGATCAAAGAAATTGACCACATTGCCAAACCAAACCCTGATCAAAAAGATAATCCGCACTTTTTTGATGAAGAAAACGAAAAATGGGCCGAGCGCGTCTATCACGATTAGTCGCGTCTAGGTTGCCATCGGATTAACCAATACGGTGATTTAGTTGTCACCGTAGCAAAAAGGCTTGGAATTCCGAGCCTTTTTTTGATGCCGTCATCTCTTTCTAGGAATTTGTCATTGTGACTTCATCGTGCGTCGTGCTTAAGCGTCGTAAAATGGATAATATGAGTCGACACATACCATAAAATCGTATACTATCAAAACGTAGCAGGGTGGAACAATGGCGCTAATTTCATGATCCGCCTTATTTTCGCAAACAGCAGCGTTGAAAAAAGTTGTTCAACGTCTCAAGAAAAGGCGAATAACGTGACTAAAAGTACACTCAAAAGAAGTATTGAAGAGCCCAATCAGCTATTAGACGGAAATGATCCTGGCGTTGAACGGCATGAGCGACATCTACCAACACCGCCTGAGTTTACCGGCGAAGAAATCAAGAAAATTCGTCAGCAAATCCCGGCAACACAACTCGTTTTTGCCCAAATTATGGCAGCTTCTCCTCGTACCGTTCAAGCTTGGGAAACGAACCGCAGCAAACCAAATGGGCCGGCTCGTCGGCTCATGCAACTGATTGAACTTGATCCGTCAGTGGCGCGGCTTTTGATGTAGAAAAGGAACAGAATTTGATGCCAAGTACCGTTTTACGGACGGCTGCTCTGTTGATAATTTTTTGGCTCACGCGCACATATAAAACAAACGGCGATCAGATAACCTCATGATTATCCGACCGCCGTTGTTTTCGTGCTTTTGATCTCGTCAATGGAGAGGCCATGCGGAAACTCAGCGCTTTAAATCCACTATTTCACCTCTTGTCATCATAACGAATTGCCTACATTCCCTGCGCATACATAGCATCTGCCACTTTCAGAAAACCGGCGATGTTCGCCCCCGCTTCGTAGTTACCGGGCACGCCGTATTCGTCAGCAGCATCGTCACTCGCCTTAAAAATGTGTTGCATGATTTCGTGTAGTTGACTGTCGACCTTTTCAAAACTGTCACTTTCGCGGCGGGAATTCTGGCCCATTTCCAGCGCTGAAACAGCGACACCGCCAGCATTGGCAGCGATCGCGTCCGGATTGCTCGGCATATTGGCGCCTTCAGCAACCGCAATCACGCCAGCTGCCTTAAACCGCGCCGCCTGTTGACCATCAATTTCGTTTTGCGTGGCGCAAGGCAATGCCAGATCAAACTTAAGATCGGTGGCATCCCAGACTGAACCTTCATGATATTCGGCTCCAGCCACTCGGTCCGCATAAGCTTTAATGCGACCGCGTTCGACTTCCTTGATTTGTTTGACCACCGCAACATCAATCCCGTTTTCATCGACCACATAGCCGCTTGAATCGGAAACGGTCAGCACCTTGACGCCCAGTGCCTCAGCCTTCTCAGCAGCATGAATCGCAACGTTACCGGCACCGGAAATGACCGCACGTTTGTCGGCCAACGTTTCGCCATTGGCTTTCAATAATTCATCGGTGTAGTAAATCAAACCATAGCCAGTCGCTTCCGTCCGCGCCAACGAACCACCATAACTGAGCCCTTTACCGGTTAAAACGCCACGTTGCGCCCCTTTTAACCGTTTGTATTGACCGTATAGATACCCAATCTCGCGGGCACCGACACCAATGTCCCCAGCCGGCACATCCAAATCCGGCCCGATATACTTGCTCAGTTCGGTCATGAAGCTCTGGCAAAACCGCATCACTTCGGCATCCGACTTCCCTTTTGGATCGAAATCGGAACCACCCTTGGCCCCGCCGATCGGCAAAGTAGTCAGACTATTTTTAAAAATCTGTTCGAAGCCTAAAAACTTCACAATACTGAGATTGACGGAAGGATGCAGTCGCAGGCCACCTTTGTATGGACCAATCGCCGAGTTAAACTGAACGCGAAATCCGCGATTGACTTGAATACTTCCTTGATCATCCTGCCACGGAACGGCAAATTGAATCGCCCGCTCCGGCTCAACCAATCGCCCAAGAACATTGGCCTTCACATACTCCGGATGCTTCTCAAACACCGGCGTAATCGTGTTTAAAAGCGTTGAGGCCGCCTCAAAAAATTCTGGTTGGTTAGGATCACGTTGCTTAAGCGTTGCAAGCACTGACTGCACATAAGATGCTGCTGACATGGGGAACCACCTTTCTCAAAAAACGTAACGGACGTTGTTTTAAGACTAACAGAAAAATGGCAAAATGATAAGAATTTTTTAAGCGTGAGCCAGCCCGGTTAGAAACCGGATCATAAGTGGCCTCAAGTAGGAATGGCCGGGCTTTGGTCATTCCTACTTGAGGTCCTTATGTGCAGGTTTCTGGGCTGGCGAACGCGTTATGGGAGTTAACGGGGGTTCAAGTTCCAAAGCTAGGCCAGTGGAAGAACCACGAAAGTTCCTTACACGCAGATTTTTTGCGAGCGCATTATGGTGCAAGAGTGAACTAATTTTCAACTCATCAATCACGTTTATCAAGTTATCGCAACTGTCATCTGTTACAATGAAATCGGATACATAAAAAACAGCTGACCATGACCATTGTTGGGTGACGGTCATTGTTCAGCTTCGGATAGCTACGTTGGTGTCAATATCGTTATGAGGAGGAATTTTGGAATGCAAAATCGCGGCAATATTATTTTAATTGGTGACGGCGCCATTGGGTCAAGTTACGCGTTTAACTGTCTCACAACCGGTGTCGGCCAGAGTCTGGGGATCATCGACGTCAATGAAAAACGGGTACAAGGCGATGTCGAAGATCTTTCGGACGCACTGCCTTACACATCGCAAAAGAACATTTATGCGGCTAGTTATGAAGACTGCAAATATGCCGACATTATTGTGATTACTGCGGGGATCGCGCAAAAGCCGGGGCAGACGCGGCTTGAATTGCTAGCGATTAACGCCAAGATTATGAAGGAAATCACCCACAATATCATGGCGAGCGGCTTCAATGGTTTCATTTTGGTGGCTTCCAACCCGGTTGATGTACTGGCAGAATTGGTTTTACAGGAATCCGGCTTGCCGCGCAATCAAGTACTCGGCTCCGGCACCGCATTGGATTCGGCGCGACTACGAGCGGAAATCGGCTTGCGCTACAACATTGATGCCCGCATCGTTCACGGCTATATCATGGGTGAACACGGCGATTCCGAATTTCCGGTCTGGGATTACACCAATCTTGGTGGCAAGCCAATTCTTGACTGGATTCCGAAAAATCGGCAGGAAAGCGATCTTGCTGAAATCAGCGAGCGCGTGAAAACTGCGGCTTACGGGATCATCGAAAAGAAAGGTGCCACCTTCTACGGCATTGCTGCTTCGCTAACACGGTTAACCAGTGCGTTCTTAAATGACGACCGCGCAGCATTTGCCATGTCCGTTCATCTGGAAGGCGAGTATGACTTAAGCGGCGTTTCGATCGGTGTTCCTGTCATTCTTGGTGCCAACGGTTTGGAACGCATTATCGAACTTGATTTGAATGCCGAAGATCATAAGCGTCTAGCAGATTCTGCGGCGATTTTAAAAGAAAATCTCCAGAAGGCTCAGGAAGCTTAGTCAGTATTCATCAGTCAAAGAAAATTAAAAACGCTCACAAAGACAAAATCTTTGCGGGCGTTTTTAATTTAAACCATATCTTTTAAACCACTCAGTCTTCTTTTGACTGCTCCAATGCTTCGGTTTCCTGCTCAACAACCGACCCTTTTGTCAGTGCTGAATGCCGCATGCCATACAAGAAGTAGATGGCGCACCCGATCAGGAACCAGACGCCAGAGTACATTTTGGCTTGAATGTCCAGACCCAGGAAAACCACCAGCGAGCCGAGAAAAGCTACGGCCGGCAATACCGGATACAACGGCATTTGGAAGCGCGGCTTGGCGATGTCCTTGCCTTCACGCGGACGGAGACGATAAATGCCGAGCGTGACGAACATGAAGGCAATCAGCGTGCCGGCGGAAATCAGTTGTGCCAGGAACGCAAATGGAAAGAATGCTCCGATAATGACACCGATCGTGATTAAAACTGCCAGCGCAATGTTCGGTAACTTGCGACTGTTCAACTTGCCCAAACCGTGTGGCAACATGCCATCGCGGCCAAAGCTATAAAGTAACCGGGATCCTGCCATGGCCATGCCGATTAAGGCCGTGAACATCCCCAAAACCGCAATGCTTTCGACCACTGTCGCGACCACCGCATGACCGGAGTGGCGCAGCGCCCAGCCAACCGGTTCAGCGTTGTTGGCATAATCCTGATACGGGAACATGCCCAACAAAACAAGCCCGACCGAGACAAACAGGAAAACTGCAATTAACAGCGAGCCAAGAATCCCCCGCGGCATCGTTTTCTCCGGATCGATCGCTTCAGCCGAATTCGCGGCAATCGAATCAAACCCGATATAGGCCAGGAAAATCATGGAAACGCCGGCATAAATGCCTTGCCAGCCCCCAAAAGGTGTTCCATCAGCATTCAGGTGATATTTTGGGAAAAACGGATGGAAGTTTTCTGGATGAATCGCCGTCAAGCCGACCACCAGGAACAGCAAAATCGCCAAAACCTTCATGACCACTAAAATGTTTTCGACCCGCGCAGCACTTGAAACGCCGCGTGACAGCAAAACGCCGACCATCAACATCACCACCACGGCGACCAGATCGACAACCCCGCCGTCAGTGCCAAACGGATTGGCCAACGCCGCCGGAAAATTCAGGCCGATCGTCGCCAGCAAGCCACGAAAATTGGCAGATAACCCTGAAGCAACGAACGCAACGGCAATAAAGTATTCGGCCAACAAAGCCCAGCCGGCAATCCAGCCGAAGAACTCGCCGAACACCACATTAATCCACGAATAAGCCGAGCCGGCAAACGGCATCGCGGCCGACATTTCCGCGTACGCAAACGCCACCAACCCTGCTACAATCGCAGCGACTAAAAAGGAAATCGAGACTGCGGGACCGGCGTGTTTAGCCGCAACCACCCCTGGCAGCGTAAAAATTGACGCCGACACAATGGTCCCGACCCCTAAAGCGAGAAAGTCACGTACCCGCAACACCCGCGGCAGATGCGAATCTTTATCTTCGTAAACACTTGGATCCTCTTTTCGAAACAGTCGTTGCCACACTTTGCCCATCGGTACCTCCATTAAACAGTTAATGCTGTCTTTTCAATGTGTTAATAAAAAATCCATGAAAACTAGGTTAGCACATTTTAGCAAAGCTGGAAAGCGCTGTGTTTTTAATGACATCAGTTATCATAGGAAAAATAACCTTACAATTTTTTAAGCTAGACAATTTGCTTGTTAAATCAACATTTCACAGCTAAAAAATGCACCAACTTTAAAAGGCAAAAACTGCCCAAGCGACCTCTTTCGTCTCTTGGGCAGTTTTCATTAGTTTATTAAATGGTATCCCGAACTGGGCATCAATCTGTCATCATATGGATTTTGTACGCCGCGGATTAAATCTGTTCGCCTTCTTCTTCAACCGGCTTAGCAGCTTTGACTTTCACTTTACCTGCGGCTCTAACCGCCGCGCGCATATCGATCTGGTGACCGTCACGGCGATCATCGGCATACTCGGCAGTGGCAGTAAACAGCAGATCGGAAGCCGAATTAACCGCTGTTTCCACGGAGTCCTGAACTACCCCGATGATGAAGCCGATACCGACCACCTGCATCGCGATGTCATTGGAGATGCCAAACAGCGATGCCGCCATTGGAATTAATAACAGCGACCCACCGGCAATTCCCGACACCCCGGTTGCCGAAATGGCTGACAGGAAGCACAGTAGCAACGCTAGGAAAATGCTGACGTGCACGCCCATAGTGTTGGCAGTTGCCAGCGTCATAATCGACACCGTGATCGCAGCACCACCGGAGTTAGCCGAACCGCCTAGCGGAATCGAAATCGCATAGCTTTCTTTGTTCAAGCCTAAGTCTTCGCAAGCTTGTAAATTGATCGGAATATTCACCGCGCCACTACGCGTAAAGAACGCCGGAATGCCGCTGACTTTTAACGTTCAAAACGTCAACGGATAAGGGTTCTGATGAGTTAGCAGCCATACCATAAATGGATACACGATCAGATAGACAAATACCATCGTTGCGACCAACAAGATGAGCAACTGCCCATACGCCATGACGCCTTTAACACCTGTCTTACTCAGTGATTCATGCAGCAAACCGACAATCCCGAACGGTGCAAACTGGATCACCGTTTGGGCCACGCTGCTGACGGTTTCTGCAAACTCGGTCACCACTTTTTTGGTTGTGCCACTCGCCAAACGCAACCCCGCCCCAATCAGCAATGACCAGAACAGAATCGCCAGGTAATTGCCTTCAACCAGCGCAGAAATCGGATTAGCCACTGCATTGGTCAGCAAGTCAGAAACAATCGTGCCTAAGTCCTTCGGCGCACTTTCGGCAATTTTCATCGCACCAGGCAAGACAAGCTTGATCGGGAAAAGATAAGAAACCGCGACCGCCGCAATAGACGAAAGCAGTGTGGCACTTAAGTAAAGCACAATCACGGTGCCAAAGTGGTTCTTCGAGCCGGATCGGTATTTTGAAATTGCCGACATAATCAGCAGAAATACCAGTAAAGGCGCGATTGCTTTTAACGCCCCAACAAATAACTTCCCTAAAATATCGATAAAGGACCAGGAGGGTACCAATACCCCTAACACTGCCCCAACAACGATTCCGATGACAATTTTCAGAATCAGCGACACATCTTTGTACCGTTTATACATCTTGGCCCCTCCTCCATAAAAAATTAGTGTTCAATGAGAACACTTTTTAGCGTGCCCTAATTCTGCGGCAACTGCAAGTTATTTTTATCGAAATCGGCACAAATTTTTGTGGCGTTTCTCCAATCATGATCGGCCTCGCTTTTTTGCCAAGCAAAAACACCGATGCCCAACGACATCGGTGTTTTAACTACTAGACTTTGATTCTTCGCCAAAATGACACGATTGTCATTTCGAACCACTTTTCAGTGAAGTCTTAACTCATTATTCAACTGTCTTACCTAAGCGCTTCTTCTTAGGTGCTGCCTTAGCCGCATTGGCATCGGCATCTTTATAACCGAAGAAGTAAACCAAGAGGAAGGCGGCAACCAAGGTCACAACCGAAGCAATCCAGAATCCGGCAAAGTTGCCTGGATTGTGTGCCCAACCCGGAGCAGCAAATGATGGAAAACCAATGAAGCTGCCAGTGAATCCGTACATCGAAACACCTAACAGGCCATTGACAACGCCACCGATTGCGGCACCGATACTAGCAAAGACGAAGACCCGGCCGTACTTCAAGTTAACACCATACATCGCAGGTTCGGTGATGCCGCAGCATGCGCTGATGAACGCGGAAATAGACAAACCTTTCAGTGCTGGGTTGTGCTTGGTCTTAACCCAGACAGCCAACGCGCCGGCACCTTGGGCAATCATAGAAATGGAGACGATGCCGTTAAGCACGGACTCTGGGTGTGCCGAAGACAATTGTGCGGTAATAACCGGGATAACCGCCCAGTGCAATCCGAAGATAACCAGAACCTGATACAGACCGGCAATAATGGCGTCGGAAATCATTGGCGTCAAGCTGAGTAATGCCTGAATCCCGGATGTGATCGCACCAGACAGCACCGTGATCAGTGGCCCGACAACCAAGACAACCGTCATGCCGACTAAGAAGATTTCAACCAGCGGCGTGAAAATCATCCGCAGAACCAGCGGCATCCAGCTCTTGATCCACGGTTCAAGCTTGGCTGCCATCCATGCCGCAAAAATCATCGGGAAAATCGAATACGTGTAATTCGCAATGTGGACAGGTAAGCCGAAGAAACTGGCATTGACCCCCATGCCCAGTAACGTACCGCTAACTTTACCAGCCGTTGCAATCTTAGCAATTGATGGATAAATCAGGAACGCACCGATAATGCCAACGATAACCGGATCCGAGCCGAGTTTTTGCGCGGCCGTGAAACCAACGATCACAGGCAGGAAGTAAAAAGCTGCATCGCCCATCGCATTAATAATCACGTATGTCGGATCCGTTGTTGAAAGATGGAACCAGGTGGTCATAATGTTGAGAACACCTTTGAGCATCCCACTGGCGGCCAACAGTCCGATAACCGGAATCATGGATCCGGTTATCGTCCCGATCAACGCTTGGGTCCAACGTTTGATTGTGCCCCAGAAGCTGGTATCTTTAGCCTCTGCTTGGGTTTCTTTAATGGCTTCCGCAGTACCTTCAGCATTAGAGTAGCCGGGGCCTAACTGTTTAATGACTTCATCATAAACGTCAGTGACGGCTTGCCCAATGACCACTTGATACTGGCCGTTTGCTCGGGCAACATCAATGACGCCCGGAATGTTGCGCACTGTGTCATCGTCCGGCTTTTGTTCATCTTTCAGATAAAACCGCAACCGGGTGATACAGTGAATCAAACTATTGACGTTCTGCGCCCCGCCGACATCAGCAATAATCTGGCGGGCAGTCGCCGCATACTTGCTTTCCTTCTTATTTGGCGTCGCCGCGGTTGTTGATGTAGCCGCCGCTGCCTTAGGTGTCATCACGGCAACTTCTTCACCAACCTTAACTTCGCCCGGGGTGACATCAAGATGATCAACCACGTCATTGGTATTGGTAATCGCAACAATGACCGTGGTCTTTTTGCCGGCTTTCTTGATTGCATCCAAATCCATGGAGCCAATCACGTCGCCGGCTTTGACTTTGGCATCCATTGCCGTATCGATTTCAAACGGTGCGCCTTTCAACTCAACCGTATCAATGCCCAAGTGAATCAACAACTCGGCGCCGTCATCGGCTTTAATCCCGATTGCATGCTTGGTATCGGCAATCATCATGATGCGTCCGTCAACCGGCGCAGCAATCTGACCATCTGATGGTTCAATACCAAAGCCATCACCCATCATTTTCTGTGAAAAGACCGGATCGGAGACGTCTGTAATCGCCATGGCAAGCCCTGAAACAGGCGCCAAAATGTGTAGCTTCTTTTCATCAGCCATTTTTGGTTCCTCCTTAATTCTCTTCCGATGTCAACAATGCGATCGTCGCATACGGCGGCAATGTCATCGTTGCAGTTGGTATTAATTCTGATTCGTTGGTAATAAGCACTTTTGCGGATTGGAATCGATTTGGCAGCGGTACTGTGATCGCCTTGTCACTGAAGTTATTCAGGACCAGCAGGTGATCCGCACCAGCAACCCGTTCGTACGCATACAAGCGGTCGATGTCGGTTCCAAACGGTTCATAACTGCCGTCACTGATCACGTCATATTGTTTCCGCAGTGCAATAAGCTTTTGATAAAATCGGAAAATCTCACCATGGGCCAACTCATCTTTGACGTTGATGTCTTTTTGATTCGTCGGCCGCAACCAAGGCGTGCCGGTGGTAAAACCGGCATTCGCCGAATCATCCCACTGCATCGGCGTCCGACTGTTATCGCGAGCCTTCGCTAAAATGATGGCAAACGCCTCTTTTTCCGACTTACCTTCCTTGAGCAATGCCTTGTAAGCATTCTTGGCTTCAATATCCACATAATCAGCCATTGAATGGTAGTGCGGATCGGTCATGCCGATTTCCTCACCCATATAGATATATGGAGTGCCGCGACTGAGATGAATCGCCGCAGCAAGCATTTCGGCACTTTTAACCCGATACTTGTCAACGTTGCCAAAACGATTGAGTGCCCGTGGCTGATCGTGGTTATTCCAGAACAGCGCCTGCCAGCCGCCACCTTGATCCAACTGTTGACCCCAGGTATGCAAAATGTCCCGCAATGCATTGAAGTCATACGGTTCTTTCGTCCACTTTTCACCGTTCTTGTAATCCGTCTTCAAGTGGTGGAACTGAAAAACCATGGATAACTCATGATTTTCCGGCTTCGTGTAGGCGATTGAGTTCTTAACAGTTGTCGAACTCATTTCGCCCACCGTGACGCTGTTAGGGTCTTGGCCGAAGCTGTTAGCGGCCAATTCCTTCAAATAGTCCTGAACGATCGGCGTATCCGTGTACAGCGTTTTGCTGGCAACCTTTGGCGGTGCATCGACCAGTTTTTCTGCCTTGCCGATCACGTTCAACACATCGAACCGGAATCCGTGGACACCCTTGGCACGCCAAAAGTTAATAATCGCTGCAGCTTCTTGCCGAACTGCTGGATTGTGCCAATCCAAATCAGCTTGGCGGCGTTCATATAAATGCAGATAATAATTGCCGGTGTCGCCAAACGGTGCCCACGCTGGTCCGCCGAATTTGCTTTCCCAGTTAGTCGGCAAGCTGCCATCCGGCTTTGGCGGGCGAATATAATAATAGGCTTGATAATGCTTGTCGCCAGCCAACGCCTTCTGGAACCATTCATGTTCCGTGCTGGTATGATTCAACACCATGTCCAACATGATATCGATACCAGCTTCTTTGAGTTTCTTAGCCAATTCTTCAAAATCCGCCATCGTACCGAACCGCGGATCAATGTTGCGATAATCGGCAACATCATAACCGTTATCGTATTGTGGTGACACGAAAAATGGATTGAACCAGATCATGTCGACGTGCAATGACTTAAGATAATCAATCTTGTCAATAATGCCACGCAAATCGCCGACCCCGTCGCCATTGCTGTCATAAAATGACTTGGGATACAGCTGATAAATGACTTTCTTATGAAATCCCATCATGCACCTCCTTAATCTTCACCTTTAACTGAAGCTCGACCTGCCACCATTCACGGCCGCATTCGCCGCGCAAAATCATGAAACTTAAACCGATCCGCCCGGTGCCGCGACTCCGTGTATTGAAACTTTGTCGTATCCACCAGACTGCTGCAACTGCGAACCACGACGACCACTGCGGCTTGGGGCAACTTCAGGTAACGCCGATCTTCTTCGGTGGTTGTTTCCACCGTGATTTCCTTGGTCGCATAGGCAATGGTCAATCCCACCTGACCTTCAAGATAGGCATACAACGAATCCTTGGCTGCCGACTCCGGAATCGGCGGCACTACCTTAGGATCAAGATAATCGATATCGATAATGTCCGGCTCGCCTTTCAAATACCGCACCCGCTTCAAAAACCGCATCTGTTTAGTCGTCACATGTGGATCCACGTCCTTAAACGACTTGGCTGGTAACGTTGCAAAATGATTGGCCAAAATGACGGTTCGCGTCTGTAAGTGAAATTGTTTGGCCAGTTCGGCATAACTCACAACTCCTGAAACGGGAAAAACGTATTCCTGCCGATTAATCACCGTTGAACCTTTACCTTTTTGCGACTGGATAAACCCGTCGTCTTTGAGCAGCTGCAATGCTTTTCGTATCGTGTCGCGCGACGCCCGGTACATTTCCTGCAACGTCCGTTCACTTGGTAGCAACGATCCCGTTACATAAATCTCTGCTTCAATCTTGTCCTTCAGATCCTGATAAATGACATCGTACTTACGCATTTCTTCCCCCTCCAGAAAGCGATTTCACTTACAGAGCTTATTTTACCTGTACGTACAGGTTTGTCAACAAAAGACGCTTGGATTTGGTCAATAATATGTGGCATAAACTAAAAATGTTGTCATATCAGCATTTTGAGACATAAAAAAATCCCGTACCTAAATACGGGGTTCTGATATATTAATATCCACATTAGACGGCGTTTATATCACCAGCAAAACATCAACGTCAAAATGTTTTTCATTCATCCTAAAGTCTCTCTGTCGATCTTTTCGCAGACAAAACCGTTAGTCAGTCACATGCTTCGCATCCTGCGCAGTTGCTTTGAATTCCCGCCGAATGCGAATCGACAGCCCTAGAGCCAGCAATTCGAGAAGAACAAAGAGGATCAAGCTAACAGTATAATTGTGAAAATATTCTTCGCTAAAACTCAGAAGCGTCGGGCCAACGATTCCCGCAGCGGCCCAGGCCGTCAGCACATAACCATGAATCGCCCCAAGCTGTTTGGTGCCAAAGACATCCCCAAGATAAGCCGGAATGACCGAGAACCCGGCGCCATAGCAAGACATGATCAGGCATAACGCAATCCCAAAGAGCAGCGGGGAGCCCACGGTCAAAATGCCGACCAGCATGATGACATCTACCACAAAAATTAACGTATAGGTGAGCGGCCGACCAATCAAATCAGACAACGTTGCCCAAGCCAAGCGGCCAAAACCATTAAACAAACCCACAACCCCAACCATCATAGCGGCAGTCGCAGCAGACATACCGGTTTGCTGTTGGGCCATCGGCGATGCAACCGCCACAAGTCCGATACCACAGGTGATGTTGATAAAGAACATCAGCCATAAGTAGCGGAATGCTGGCGTTTTGACTGCTTCATTGGCGGTCATCGCCTTACCGGTCAAACTCACGCTTTTGGCAAGATCGGCTGCCGGCACTTCATCCGGTCGCGGCTTACGGATTACTTGAGCTGCTCCCAACATGATCACCATATAAACCGCACCCAGCACATACATGGTGGCTACCAAGCCGATAGTTGCGATCAATTGCTGGGCAACCGGGCCAGTCAACATGGCGGCAAATCCAAAGCCCATAATCGCCATTCCGGTCGCGAGTCCGCGATTATCCGGGAACCACGCAATAATCGTTGAAACCGGCGTCACATAACCGGCGCCCAAACCTAACCCGCCAATCACGCCGTACCCAAGATAGAGCAACGGCAACGAATCGATTTGAACCGCCAACCCGGTTAACAAAATCCCCGAACCATATAAAATCGCAGCAACTGTCCCAGTCAACCGCGGGCCAAAGCGCTCAACCACCCGCCCCATGAAGGCAGCACTCATGCCCAGGAAGAAAATGGCAATACTAAACGCGACTGTGACCGAGGACAACGCCCACCCTGTCTGTTTGGCAATCGGACCGGTAAACACGCTCCATGCATAAACAGAACCAATCATCAAATGCAGCAAAATACCGCCTAAAGCGACTAAATACCTACGTTTGCTCATCGCTACCTCCACGAAGTCTTTATTGATCAAAACAACGAACAGCATTGTTCTGATATAGAAAGATTATCATAAGTTTTAAGCTTTAGAAAGGTCTCTAAATCGCTTTATATACGAATTATATTAAAAAAGATTCCGAAATAGTTCGTAATCTTTCGGACCGCTATTCAAAGACCATCTGGTTATGGTATAGCTCGGCATAAAAGCCATTTTGCGCCAGCAGTTGTTCATGATTGCCTTCTTCAATAATCCTGCCATCGCGAAGGACGACAATTTTGTCGGCATTCAAAATCGTTTTCAGCCGGTGGGCGATAACAAAGCTCGTCCGTCCTTGAATCACATTGTCCATCGCCGCTTGAATCTTGGCTTCAGTGACCGTATCCACGTTACTGGTCGCCTCATCAAGAATCAGTAAGCGCGGATCGGTTAAGATAGTCCGGGCGATCGACATGAGCTGTTTTTGGCCGGCTGAAAAGACGCTTTGCTCATCCGAAACCAACGTATCATACCCATCCGGCAGACTCACAATAAAGTCATGAATGTTGGCCTGTTTGGCGGCGGCTTCAACCCGCGCTTGATCGGCCTCCGGGTCGCCAAAGCGAATGTTGTCACGAATGGTTCCCGAAAACAGTTGCGGATTCTGCAGAACAATGCCGACATTTTGCCGCAGCGATGCGAGTTTAAATTCACGCACATCAACACCGTCAAAGGTAATCGAGCCGGAATCAACATCGTAGAAACGATTCATCAGGTTCATAACCGTGGTTTTCCCACTGCCAGTCGGGCCAACCAGCGCCACCATTTCGCCTTTTTCAACATGGATCGTAACGCCGTGTAGAATCTCCTTACCCGGAATATAGCTAAAATGCACGTTATCAATCACGAGCTCGTGTTTCAAACCATCGAGGGTGCGACCATTTTTCGGATCGACTTCATCCGGCTGTTCTCGCACTTCGGTAATCCGACGGGCACCGGTAATGGCTAGCTGAATCATGTTAAACAGACTGGTCAGCTGCACAATTGGCTGATAGTACTGCTGCGCATAGTTAACGAACACAACCACCAAGGCCAAAGCCGCGCCTTGACTCAGTGAGCCGTTTAGCGCCAGCCAGGAACCGGCAAAGATTACAATCGCCGTGTTCAGAAACGACAACCCCAAAAGCAACGGGTTTAAGATCCCGCTCCAAATCTGCCCACGCAGGTTAGATTTGCGTACCGCATTGTTATACGGTTGGAAGCCGGCAACACTTTCCTGCTGCAAGCCATTGGTAATCAACATCTTCTGACCGGTAATTTGCTCGTTGATGTAACCATTAAGTCGGCCGATGTCGTCCTGCTGGCGATCAACCGACACACTTGCCTGGTGCATCACAAACGCGGCCAAGCCAATCGCCACCGGGGTCGAGGCCATGGTGATCCACGCCAACGTGGCATTCTGGGTGAACATCATCCAGATAATCCCAATAAACTGGGCACCGCTTAAGAATATTTCGATCAGCGCCTGGTTCATGGCATTGAAAATGTTATCCAAATCACTGGTAAACCGCGACAGAATATCACCGTCACTGTGACTGTCAAAATACTGGACTTTCATGCGCTGCATTTTTCGGAACAGGCCCACTCGCATGGTGCCAGTCGAATAACCGCTGACTTTTGACAGCAGCAGGCTCGAGATCAAAATACTGGAGGCATCGATCAAATACAACAGCACAAAAATTGCCAGGGTGTGGTTAAACGCCGTAAAAGAGGCTTGCGCACGCGTTGCCGGGTTCGCCCATTGCTGAACGTAGACAGTCAGTTCCTCAATGGCGCGGCCCATATACGTCGGTGCAACAACAATCGCCCATGTAGAAATCGCGATCAAAATCGTCGTGATCAAAAACTCTAGCCAATAAGGCCGTAAATAATGGGCATAAAATTTACCCGCATTTTTCAAGTCTTTCATGAGCTACACCC
The DNA here is from genome assembly GCF_000829055.1 of Lacticaseibacillus casei DSM 20011 = JCM 1134 = ATCC 393. NCBI lineage: Bacteria > Bacillati > Bacillota > Bacilli > Lactobacillales > Lactobacillaceae > Lacticaseibacillus > Lacticaseibacillus casei. The sequence goes on along the minus strand of NZ_AP012544.1, from coordinate 428,243 downwards.
CCTCTTCCAATGCCTTTTGGGTTGCATAAATTTCGCGATAAACATCATTATGCTGAGCCAATTCATGATGTGTGCCGCTACCGAACAACCGACCTTCATCAAGTACCAGAATGCGATCAGCCTTGATAATCGAACTGATTTTTTCGGCGATGATAATGGTCGTCGTGTTTTTCAGTTCATGCGCCAAGGCTTCTTGAACCAATTTTTCCGAGCGGGCATCCAACGCCGAGGTGGCATCATCGAGAATCAGGATCTTCGGCTGCCCGATGACTCCGCGTGTAATCGAAAGCCGCTGCTTTTGGCCGCCAGAAAAGTTTGAGGAGCGCTCTTCCACTTCTGCATTGTACGTATGCGGCAAGCGCTCAATGAATTCTGCCGACTGGGCGATTCGGGCTGCCCACTTCATCGACGCTAAATCAGCATCCGGATTGCCTTGTTGCAGATTTTCGGCAATGGTGCCGGAAAAAAGCGTGGACCGTTGCAAGACAAAGCCAACTGTCTGGCGCAAGTCAGCTTCGGTGACAGCGCGGACATCATGCCCACCAACCTTGACGATCCCGGTGTCTGGGTCAAACAACCGCGGAATCAGTTGCGCCAATGTGGTCTTGCCACTTCCGGTCGCCCCGACAATGCCAATCATTTCACCTGGCTTAACCGCAAAACTGATATCGCGAATCGTCGGCTTTTCATCCCCCGGATAGGTAAATGTCACGTCATTGAATTCAACGCCACCGTCCAGATCCCGATGCGGGCCACTCACAAAGGTCATGCTCGGCTTAGTGTCCATGACTTCATGGATCCGCCGTAAAGAAACCAGCGCCCGCGACGCGAATGTCAGCATAAAGCTTCCGTTAATAATCGCGAACAGAATCTGCATCAAGTAGTTGATAAAACTGGTAATCGCCGCCAAGTTACTTGGATGGCTCGTAATGTTCTGGCCGATCATCCAGATACTTAAGGCAATCGCTAAATTGGCAATCAGGAAAAACGCCGGCATCAACAAGGCAAACAAATTACCGATTTTGACACTGACATTCCGCATCTCGTCACTTGATTCCGCAAAGTTTTTTGTCTGATTGGCGCCTTGAACAAACGACTTTACCACCCGCATGCCCATTAAATTCTCACGCGCCAAGGTGTTCACTTTTTCAATCAGCTGTTGCATCCGGCCAAAATATTTGCCCATACGACTAAACGAAAAAAGACTGACACCCAGCAGCAACACCATCATGACCGCAATGACCCACCACAACTCCGGCAAGGTCACGATGGCAAGAATCACGGCGCCGACAAACAGAATCGGGATACGCGTGACTTGCTGGAAAAAGCCCATGACAATCTGTTGCACCTGATTAATATCATTGGTCATGCGTACAACCAGATTTGACGGTGAAAATTTTTCAACGTCCGCATAAGCCAGACTCTGGATTTTAGCATATTCATCTGCGCGCAAATCAGTAGCAACACCCAGTGCCACCCGCGCCGAATAGATGGTATTGATAATCCCGCCAACAATCCCGATCACCGCCAGCCCAATCAAATACAGGCCATTGGTCCAGACGGTCTGCTTGTCATTTTTCATAATGGCATTCATGATCACCTGAAGCAGATGCGGCTGCCAAAGTGTCGCGAACGCTACCACAAAAATAGCCAGGATTGACCAGACCACGTCCCAGCGATATTTCTTAATGTATGGAACCAAAACTTTCATAGCATTCTTCCTCCGATGACTTGTGCTAATAGCTTACCCTAAAATTTAAAACAAGTCAGTGTTAACGCTCTTTGACTTTTCTTGTTCATGTCGCGGCTGCGCAATCTCAAGAGCAAGCATGACGCTGGTATTGTCATCTTAACAAACCCGCGCCATTATTTACGAAATAATGAGAATAAAACAGGTGTTTTCGCAACAGGCTAAGAGTTAACAGCCATAGAAGGCTTCATCTTAATTTAATAAATATCTTGACAGCTGCCATAATTGTCAGTATGCTAGTCGCAACATTGAAATGCGGAAAGATGAGTAGTTGGCGGTTTCCTGCTTAGAGAGTGTCCATTTTGGTGCAAGGACATCTGGAAACGACGACGAATATGGTCTTGGTGATGCAGGTGTGTCGAGCGCGAGCAAAGCACACATGGGGACGCCCATTATTGCGTTAGGTCTCACAGCATGGCTGTCGGACTGATTGAGGAAAGTCGTGTGAGCGGCTTTTAAACCAAGGTGGTACCACGGTAAGCCGTCCTTGGCCTAGACATTTTTTGTCTGGGCCAAGGACGGCTTTTTTGGTTTCCATCTCCGCGTGCAAATACAAGCCACGTCTTTCGACAGTTCATTTCGATCATTAGCAAGTGTTCTTCAATTCATCATTGGACTGATTGACATTATGCCTAAATAGGAGGTTTTATTATGACAACAACCATCATCGGCTATCCACGAATTGGTGAACATCGTGAATTGAAGTTTGCCACTCAGAAGTATTTCAAGCACCAGATTACGGCACAGGAGCTGCAGGAAAAAGCCAAAGCATTGCGCCAGCAGCACTGGGAAACCATTCAAACGACGGGTATTGATCAGATTCCCACCGGCGATTTTTCATTCTTCGACAACACCTTGGATGTTGCCAACCTTTTGAATATTGTGCCAAAGCGGTATTTGGACTTGAACCTGTCGCCTCTCGATACCTATTTTGCCCAGGCGCGTGGCTATCAAGGCGATGCTGGTGATGTTAAGGCACTTGCCATGAAGAAATGGTTCAACACCAACTACCACTATCTGGTGCCCGAATTTGATCGTGACACGCACATTCAAGTGACGGACTGGCAGCTTTTCGAACAGTATCAAGAAGCCAAGGATTTGGGCATCGCGGCGCGGCCGACTTTAATCGGCCCGTACACGTTGTTGAAACTGTCGCGGTTCATTGATGTTGCTCCGGATGATTTCGTAACCGACTTAATCACCGCTTATAGCACGATCATTCAGCGACTTCATACAGCCGGCGCCGAGTGGATTCAGCTTGATGAACCAGCGCTGGTTTATGACCAGACCGATGCTGACTTAGCGTTGTTTGAACGGCTTTATACGCCGATTCTCGCGCAAAAGAACACCGCCAAAATTCTGGTGCAGACTTATTTCGGCGATTTAACCGATTCGTTTGAACAAATTTCCGAACTGCCATTTGATGGCTTCGGCCTGGATTTTGTGGAAGGCTATGCGAACCTCGATCTGTTGGAAAAGCACGGCTTCCCGGCGCATGCCACCTTGTTTGCCGGTATTGTCAACGGCAAGAATATCTGGCGGACGCACTATGCCGATGCTTTGGCAACCATTAAGCAGCTGGCAGCCATCACCGACAAACTTGTGTTGAGCACCTCCACATCGCTATTGCATGTCCCTTATACACTACGCAACGAGACGCATCTCAAACCCGAAGAAAAGCAATATCTGGCTTTCGCTGAAGAAAAATTAAATGAGTTGCACGAACTGGACGCTATTTTCCACACCGGCGCCGATCACGAAGCTTATCAGGCCAACGTCGCCTTATTCAGCAAGCCACGCTACGAGGAAAATAAAGCCTTAAACGCCAAAATTGCGGCCTTAACGCCGGAAGACTATAAGCGGACGCCTGATCGCAAAACCCGGCTGGCGATTCAGGCTAAGGAATTCAACCTGCCGCTACTGCCGACGACCACCATCGGCTCCTTCCCACAAACCGCAGAAGTTCGGCGCAATCGGGCTAAATTCCGCCGCCATGAAATTACGGAAGCCGAATATATGGCATTCAATCATCAAGAAGAAGTCGATTGGATCAGATTCCAGGAAAAAATTGGCTTAGACGTTCTGGTTCACGGCGAATTTGAACGCAACGACATGGTTGAATATTTTGGCGAAAACTTCGGTGGTTTCCGCTTCACCGACAACGGCTGGGTACAAAGTTACGGGACCCGCGGTGTAAAACCACCGATTATTTGGGGCGATGTGGTGCGTACCAAGCCGATTACAGTGGCGGAAACGGTTTTTGCCCAAAGTCAAACCGATCACCTCGTCAAAGGCATGCTCACCGGACCGGTCACCATCTACAACTGGTCGTTTCCACGTGAAGATTTGAGTCAAAAAACCAGCGTCGAGCAGATTGCATTGGCCTTGGAAGATGAAGTGCTGGATCTTGAAAAGCATGGCATCAAAATTATTCAAATCGACGAGCCAGCGTTGCGGGAAAATCTGCCGCTGCGTAAGAAAGATTGGTATCCTAAGTATCTGGACTGGGCAGTGCCGGCCTTCCGCCTCGTTGCCAGCAAAGTGAAACCGGAGACCCAGATCCACACCCATATGTGTTATTCGCAGTTCGGCGACATCATTAAGGCGATTGATAATCTTGATGCCGATGTGATTTCTTTTGAAGCTGCGCGGTCTGATTTCAGCCTCTTGGACATTCTCAAAGCCACTCATTTCCAGACCCATGTCGGCCCTGGTGTTTACGATATTCACTCGCCGCGCATCCCTTCCAAAGACGAAATTGTCCACATCATCCACGAAATTCTGAAACGGTTGCCGGCTGATCATGTTTGGATCAACCCTGATTGCGGACTTAAAACCCGCGACGTCCCGGAAACCAAGGCCAGCCTGATCAACATGGTTGCAGCAGCTAAACAAGTACGTAAGGAACTCACTCATGAAAATCAACCAGTGCTTTAAAGATCATCAAGTCATTTCATTTGAAGTCTTTCCCCCGCGCAAAAATGCCAGCAACGTTGCGCTGACACCAATTCTCAACACCCTTGATGCAGTAAAAGAAGCCGATCCCGATTTTGTCTCCGTCACATTCGGCTCGAATGGCAATAAGCCACACATGGGCACGCTGGAGGTTGCCAAGTTGATCAAAGACGAGTTTGATCTGGAACCGGTCGCCCACTTACCGGCTGCCCAGCTCACCCGCGCGCAGGTCGATGCAGAATTGCACGGTTTTCAAGAAGCCGGCATTGATAACATTCTCGCCTTGCGCGGTGATATTCCCAAAAGCGGCCGCGTCAGCAACGACTTCCCTTATGCCTGCGATTTAATCGAGCACATTCACCAACGCGGCGATTTCAATGTCGTGGCAGCCTGTTACCCGGAGAAACATCCCGAATCACCAGATGTGGTCAGTGATATTCGGCACCTTAAGGAAAAAGTCGATGCCGGAGCCAGCCAGTTGATTAGCCAACTTTTCTTCGACAATCAGGTTTTCTACCGTTTCCGCGAACGCACCGAGCTTGCGGGGATTCACGTGCCCATCGAAGCCGGGATCATGCCGGTGATCAACGAGCATCAAATCGAACGCATGGCCACCATGGCTGGCGTCAATTTACCGCCAAAATTTGTCGCCATGATGCAGCATTTTTCCGGCAACAAAGAAGCCATGCGCGATGCGGGGATTGCTTATGCCATTGATCAAATTATTGATTTATTAGTGCATGGTGTCGATGGCATCCACATCTACACCATGGACAATCCCACGGTCGTCAAGCGCATTGCCACAGCGACAAAGACAATTCGGAATGCTTAACTGATTTTGATACCTTCAATATGAATGGTCCTGGCGCGGTTCTAGGGCCATTTTAGTTTGCACAGAAGGCAGTTTGTGCCAATATATAAAAAAACTCATTGACAGTTCGTTAAAAATTGCGCATGCTCTTTGTTAAGCACCTATACTTTTAGAAAGGATTCATACTTTGAACACGAAAAGTCTGATCATTAGTCAGGATTTATGCGGTGTCGGCCAGGTTTCCATGGGCGTAGCTTTGCCGTTAGCGGCCGGTCTGGGGTTGACGCCGTATGTGTTGCCGACCGCCTTACTGTCAAGTCACACTGGCGGTCTGGGCGCTAATACTTATCTTGACCTGAGTTCCGAGATGTCAGGAATTCTGACCCATTGGCAACGGCTGCAACTGCAACCCGACGGCATTTATCTCGGCTATCTTGGCCAAAATGCCGCGCTTCAATGGCAACGCTGGCTGCCAAAATTTTCCGCGCCGCTGGTTCTGATCGATCCGGTTATGGCAGATGACGGCAAGCTTTATAAAGGTTTTGATGCCGCCTACGTCGAAACGTTGCAGCAGTTAGCCTACCGCGCAACGGTCTTGACGCCAAACGTCACCGAAGCACAACTGCTTTTAGACGAAGCATTGGTATCACTGACGGAACCATCAGCCGTCATGGCCTTGGCCAAGCGGCTGCATGCCCAGTTCCACAATGCGGTTTTAATCACTGGGGTCCCGTTCCATAAGCAGATTGCCGTTGTCGGGATAGATACGTCTGGAGAAACGCTGGCACTGGCCCAGCCAAAAGAACCCGGGCATTATTTTGGCACTGGCGATCTTTTCGCTGCGGCCTTGGCAACTGGCTTGCTGAAAGGCCAGCGCTTGCGGCAAGCGGCAGCAACTGCCATGGTAGCCGCGCGCTTGGCGATCAAAGCTACGCTAGCCGCTGATGCTGATCCAAAATATGGGTTAAATCTCGCTGGGGTTATCCCGGCATTGAGTAAGCAACTGCCTTAGATCATACAAATACGCTAGCGTGCTGCCGGCTTCTAACCGCGCGGGCTCACGCTCATCTTTGGAGGGTAAAACATGCAAACATCGCATAACACTTTGAAAAACATCATTTTCACCGGCTTATTCGCCGCAATTATTTATATTGGGATTTCACTATTGCGCATTCCGATTCCGGCCATGGTTGGTCGGCCGTTTATTCACTTTGGCAATCCCTTGATGGTGCTGGCCATTCTCTTCTTAGGCGGGCGGCTAGGCGGCTTAGCAGCTGCGATTGGCTTGGGTGGGTTCGACTTGCTGAACGGCTATGCCGCCACATCTTGGCTGACGGTCTTGGAAGCGATCGTGATGGCAGTCGTTGTCAGTGCGCTTGTCAAGGCGTTTAAGCACGACGATCAGCCGCGCAACATCATTATCATTGGCATCGTTGCCGGATTAACGAAAATCGTTACCTCTTATCTCACTGGCATCGTTGAAGCACTCATGGTTGGGACGATCTTTAAAACTGCGATTGTCGGCGCCTTTTTAAGTCTTCCGGCAACTGTCATCAACTCAATTGCAACTGCCTTTATCGTGCCGATATTGTATTTTATCCTTCGTCCGCTCTTCAAACGGTTTACGGGCTGAACAAATTCTTTCGTTTTTTTATTACGATTTCTTTTGGACTAGTCCGGCGAACAGCAGACTAGTTTAACACTAAGCAGAACGCTTGGTGTTTTTTTATGGGCCTTTTTAGCGGCGTTATACAACAAGCATTTCCCTATACAACAATAATCTTTTCTGTCATAATCAGCGCATCACAGCATGTAGACAACTCGGTCAAGAGGAGGCCATTTTTATGACAGAACCCATCGTGACCCTCAGTCACATTCGGAAGAGTTTCGGACCCAAAGAAGTATTGAAAGATCTCAACTTCTCAATCACCCCTGGCAGTATCGTTGGTTACATCGGTCCCAACGGTGCTGGTAAAAGTACAACGGTTAAAATGATGCTCGGCCTGCTTGAGCCAGATGATGGCACACTCGAATTATTCGGCCAACCGATTAGCCCTAAAGATCCCAGTTACAAACGGCGAATCGGCTATGTCCCGGAAAGTGCCGATGTTTTCGACGCGTTAACGGCGCGGGAATATTTGAGCCTCATTGGCCAACTTTACGGCTTGAGCGCCGCCGATGCCGAGCAAAAGGCCTTCGCGCTGGCGGAACTGGTCAACTTACGCGACGCTTTTGATCGCCGGATTTCGTCCTATTCAAAAGGGATGCGGCAACTGATTCTGATCATTGCCAGTTTGCTGCACAATCCGGACATTTTATTCTGGGATGAACCATTGAACGGGCTTGATGCCAACACCGTGTTGGTCATTGAAGAAGTGCTTCAGGACTTGCGCGATCAAGGCAAAACGATCTTCTATTCCAGCCATATTCTTGATGTCGTCCAAAAACTGTCGGATCGGATCATCGTTTTAAACGCCGGAACAGTGGTGGCAGATGGGCCATTCAAAGCCATTGCCAAGGAAGCCGACACCAATTTGCAGCAGCTCTTCAATGATCTGACCGGTTTTGCGGAACATGGTCAAAAAGCCCAGAGCTTCGTGGATATTGTGACAGGCGGTGACTCGCATGAACTTGCTTAAAAAAAAAACTCCTGATGTTTCTGAAACAACTGATTCAGCCGCTCTGCCGTTACCAAAAGCGTTTGGCTGGTTGACGCGTCTCCGCCCAACGTTGGAAAAACGCGGCATTCAGTTTGACCAACTACGGCTGATTCTTGCTAGTAAAGGCTTGCTAGCTGCCCGTGAAACAAACGGCCTAGGCAGCATGTTTAGGAGCAACAGACGCCGGAAGGAAACACGCCTCAAAACTGCTTTCTTGTGGAACGCTTTGGTTGGCGCCATTTTAGGTTTGGTGCTGCTTATCCCTACCTCCATCCTGACAACTTTTACCATGTTCATGACGATCCAGCTTCTAAACAGTTTCCTAGTCATTTTAACCACTTACTCCAGCCTGATCCTGGATCCACGTGATCGCACGGTCTTTGCTGCACGCGGCGTCAATGACCGTACGCTTAGTTTTGCCCGTCTTCTAAACATTTGCTACTATCTGGGGATGACGCTGCTCGCCGTGGGTGGCCCGGGAATCATCATCAGCGGCTTGCATTATGGGCCAGTGGTAGCGCTTGGCGGCTTAATTGCGCTGGTGTTTAGCGGCGTGTTGAGTCTGATGATGGCATTGTTTGTTTACCTGCTGGTTTTGCGATTCTTTGATGGCGAGCGTTTGCGAAACATGTTGAATCTGGTGCAGATTTTACTAATGATCGGGATCTATGTTGGCAGCCAATTACCTAATTTACTGCCGCACTCGATGTCATTTTTTGGTTTGTCTCTTAGTGATTCATTTAACTGGATTTTTATACCGGCCTTCCCTGCATGGTTTGCCGGCTTGCCGATGATGTTTGCTGGACAAGTCACCGCCTTAAGTATGACATTGGCTGGCTTAAGCATTGTGATGCCAATTGTCTTGACCCTGATTTTCCTCCACTTCTCCGGTTCGTTTGAAACCTATTTGGAAAAATTAAACCAAGGCAACGATCGAACTCGTAAACTCGGTTGGTGGTTCCGTGGCATCAGCGCCTTAATGACGCGGCCAGGCGAAGAGCGGACTTATTTCACTTTAGGTTGGCGCGTTTTAGGTAATGAACGCGACTACAAGCTGCGCGTTTATCCACAGCTGGCTTATGGGTTGATTTTGCCATTGGTCATCGTCAGCAATGAGTTGCGCCAGATGAGTTTTACAAACGCGAGCCATTATGTTGCTTATGCCGGTATCGGAATCGTTGTCGCGTTGGCACCGGCGCTGGTTAATCTGCGGTTTTCAAGCCAACCACAAGCCATGGCGATTTTTCAATATGTGCCATTTACCACACACGGATTATTACTGCGTGGTGTCGTAAAGGCAATGTTTGCCCGCTTATTCCTGTTGCCACTGGTGTTGATTACGATCGTCACGACCGCTATTGGCGGCTTGGATGCTTTTCTGGCTGGCGTTGCCATCATCGTTCTCATCTATGGCATCACGTTAATTATGGGCTGGCCAATGGTTGGCGGACAGTTTCCATTTGCCAGCGTTTATTCAGCTAACGCCAACGTGCACGGCGGTTCGATCGGTATGATCAGCATCATCGGCGGCATGATCATCGGAGCCATAGTTATTTTCGTTGGCGGCTTTCTTTCCGGCTGGATTTTCCCACTGGCTTTGACACTCTTAGGTTTGACGTTTGGCTTGCTGCTAGGGCACTTTTACCGCACCAATCTCCGTTACGAATTAAGAATCAACACTGAGCCAGAATAACCACTTAACATTCCAAAAATGAACATCATTCTGAAATCGCCCCGTAAGACGAAATTTGTCTTTAGGGGCGATTTTGATTGATCGAGCAAAATGCCGGCAAGCTTCCATGCACGTGTGGCAAGTTTGATCAAAATAACACGAACTAGCCAATCAGGTTCTTTTTGCGTATAGTAGTCTGGATGTCTTAATTTGAAAGGAATACTGCTATGCCGCGCACTGAAGCTCATCTTACGAACGATTCGAATCGAAAAATAAAAGGCGTTACATTTGCCGTTGTGGGTGCCATTTTTTGGGGTGCCAGCGGTATTTTTACGCAAACACTTTTTACCAATTCCGGGGTTAAACCGCTTTGGCTCGTGGGCATTCGGCTCTTTTTCGCCGGGTTGCTACTTGTATTGTGGAGTGCCGTGCGCGATCCGCAATCGTTTTTGGCCCTTTGGAAAAATCGGCGGGATGCTGGTCTTATGATTTTTTTTGCCTTCTTCGGCATGGTGCCATCCCAGTTGACTTATTTTCTTGCCATTAATGCCGGCAATGCTGCAACTGCGACGATTTTGCAGTTTTTAGGGCCGGTGTTTATTTTGCTTTACATGGCGCTGACAACCCGGCAAATGCCGCGGCGGATCGATTTTATCAGCATCACCTTAGCCCTGATCGGCACCTATTTACTTGTCACGCGCGGCCATCTCACCAGTTTGCAGCTCGCCCCTGCCGCTGTCTTCTGGGGAATTATGGCCGGCGTGAGTCAGGCGCTTTATACGTTGCTGCCGCGAACCTTGCTGGCCAAATATGATGCGCGCGCCGTCACGGGCTGGTCCATGTTGCTCGGCAGCTTGCCATTTTTGCCTCAGTACGTGCTGCATCCTAACCCGATGCTCACGCTGCCAGATCTAGGCGCAATTGGGTTTGTCGTCATCTTCGGCACCATGCTCGCTTATCTGCTGGTACTCGGCAGCCTCAACTACATTTCACCCGTGGCAACCGGCATGTTAAGCGCGTTCGAACCGTTAACCGCCACCACGCTCGCCGTCACCCGCCTACACATCGCCTTTGGTCCGGCAGAATGGCTCGGCGGCATCCTCATTGTCTTGAACACCTTGTTGCAGGCGCTGCCGTTCAAAAAAATTCAGGGTATTCAAAAACGGCTGATTCACCAGCTTTGGCAAAAGTCTAAGTCCTGAACATCAAAAAGAGATGCTAAAAGTCTAGGGAAAATCCCGAAACTTTCAGCATCTCTTTTTTATTCGTTGATTGACCAGAACCAGTATCGACTAAAGGAAGCCGGTAAAGCTGGCAATCAAAACGTGAATGGGCAGCTCTAGCAAGAAGGCCAGTGTGCCCAAAACAACAACCGGCAGTAAATGAGAACGTGTGAAATGTTTTTTCATTAGCAGACCCCTCTATAACCGCAATCCTGACAAATCAACATTTAAAAATAAGAATTGTCCATATCATATTCTTATTTTCGGAATAGTTCAACTCATTTTTGCGGTTTTAGGAAATTGTTTGTCCGTTAACGCATCATTCCGGTGCGTCTGCAAGGGTCCATGTGGCGGTTGCGTGGTATTTCCCAGTGCGAACGGATGGTGTCCCTTTAACGGTCATTAAAGCTTGTGCATGTTGCGCACCATCACCAATTTGCCAGGTACCGCCCCCACTTGGCATGTTTTTGACAGTCACTGTATCGTTGTTATCCTTCACACGTGCAACTTCACTGGTGCCGTTTGAATCTATCAGCACGATTTCGGCCTCACCACCTGTTTGACTACCGTTGTCACCTAGAACATAATCCCCACCGTCCAGTTTAAACGGTGAAAGCTTCATTTGAAGGTGCCACCCCGGTTGATCGGGACGGGTATCAAGCACTTCGAGATAGTCCTCGGTACCACCACCATTAAGCGTGTTCAACCACTTCTCGAAATCTTCAGGACTTGATGGCAGTGAATTATCTCCGGGGATACCGCGAATAATATCCGCAACACTTGGATCGCTAAACCCGCCCGCATACTTCTTGAAAACGAATCCCGGTACATGTGTTAAAAACAGATCGCCGGTGTGGGCACCAAGGACATACTTAATCTTATTTGAGCTATCAGCCGTATTGATCAACTTGTAATCCTTAGCTGGCGAACCACCATTGATGATTCCGGCATCATCACTAAAAGCTTGATTAGCGGAGAGATTATACAGCTTTACCTGGGCGGGTAAGCTAAACGTTACCGTCGTGTTTTTATTTTTTGGTAACTCCGGCATGTTAGTGATGACGGCTGACTTTTGATCACCCTGAACAATCGCTTTAACTTTCGGACCCGCGACGCCGTCAACGGTTAATGTCACTTCCAACTCGTCGCCAGGTTGGGCCGGCTTTCCGTCAGCTTTCAGATAATCAAAGTACTCGCCTTTTGGTAAGGTGATTGTCGGCATTGGCCAAGGGCTACCATCAAGATTATCGACATTAAGATTGTAATCATAGGTTAATTGATCGCCAGGTTGCAGGATCGTGGTTTCTCCGACGACCTGACCTTCACGCTTTAACGTGACCTCAGGATTGACGGTGATAAAATCGGCCAAACTCTTAATTGCGACCACGTGTGGTTCAAAGGCATTACCGGTAGCACTCGTGAAGCCCAGGTACAACTGGCGCTTATAGCCAAAAATATCATTGATTTGTTGATTGGTCCATGTGAGTGTCTGGTTAACAGTTGTTAAATCTGAACCGCTCAAACTATAAGTCAAGGTTCCGCCAGTACTGGTTTTACGCCAGCTTACGCTCAGGTCTTGCCATAAACCATTCGTAATCTTTTTGCTTAAAGCCTTGGCGTTATTTGGGAATTGTGAATTGTTAAACACCAGTTCGGTCTGCCAAAAAGGAAGCCCAATATTATACATACTCGGTTGGCCAGGGTACCCAGAGCCAATATATTGATTCGATGGGTTCCAACCTCCATATTCAACTTTTTTATCCATACCACTTTTCAGCGGATCCACACTTTTCTTTGTGTCGACCACAATCACAAAACTGTTAGGCAGTCCAGTCGTAGCAACTTGAGTAGGATTTCCCCCACTCATTTCAGGAACGCCCCAGACACCAAGCGACGCACCACCTGACTTCGTCTCGGTTGGTCTGTCCCCTGCCAGCGCAAAGGCAAGTCCATCCGCACCACTCGTGGTGTTGCCCAAATAGATTCGCATGTCCAACTTAAAACTGCTTTCGTAAATTGCAAGAACAAGTTAGCCAGTCGTTGAGGACAATCCCAGAACAGGCCGTTATCAAATAGAAGTTGTGGCGCTAGAGAGACTACTGGGCCATGCGGCGAACGCGCCGAGCTTCGGCCTCAAAGTTTTGCTGGGGTGTGCAGTAGCCCTGTTGTTTGCGAGGCAACTGATTCAAGCGGTCTTGCGTGGCCTGCACTTGACTAGGGCTAATGTCATCTAGGGACATGCCCTTAGGGAAGTCCTGGCGGATCATCCGGTTATGTGCCTCGTTGGTGCCACGGTCGCAGGACGTGTAAGGATGGGCGTAGAAGATCTCAGTTTCCGTCCCAGCAAAAGCAGTATTTAAGGCGGTGAACTCGGGTCCGTTGTCGGCTGTGATGGTCTTGATGCAAGCTCCCCATTCGCGCTTGATTCCACGCAATGCATAGCTCACAGAGTCTGCATCTCGTCCTTCGATCAAGCGGAGAAGTTGGCAACGGGTCTTGCGCTCAATCAGAGTCAAGATGACGCTCTCCTTGCCATTGCGTTTACCGACAATGGTATCCATCTCCCAGTGACCGAACTGCCTGCGTCGTTCAACGACCTTAGGCCGTTCCTCGATACTGCGGCCAGCCAGGCGCTTAGCCTTGGTGTGGTGCTGGTGAGAGGTCTTCCGCTTAGTCTTCTCCAACAGGTCGATATTTCGAATCTCTAGGCGTTGGTCGTCAATGTACTGGTACAAAGTCGAGGCACAAACAAGCTCTTCAGGAGTAAACAGCTTGTGTCGCTTGGCATAGCCGATTGAAGCATCCGGCGACCATTTGTCCTGCTTAGCTCGCTGTACGTACCAGGCTAAGAAGACCTGTACGCTGGCGAACTTGTCAGGACGATGGCAGCTCAAGCGTGCAGTCTCGTAACGTGCCTGAGCAGCCTCTGGCAGGTATTGTCGATGGTAGACGCGCTTGCCATTACTCTTCTTGACCTGATCTACTGTACCTCGCTTGATTTCATTATTAATGGTCTGCGGGCAGACGCCAATTTCAGCAGCAATCCAACGATTGGACTTCCCAGCTTGGCGGAATCCGGCCACTTTTCCGCGCTCGAGTGATGTTAAGTGCTGACCTTTTTGGCGGTGTGTGCTATCCTGTTTCTGCATCAAGACAATATCCTCTTCCATTGTTTGTGTAGGAACTTCAATGATACAGGATATCTGTTCTTGATGTTTTTTATTGTCCAAAAAATTTTGAGACAGTGGCTAACTTGATTCTAAAATGCGCGTTAAAACTGCTTTTATCTAAATCGACAAAGGGGTGGTTACTCCAAATGCTCCCTGTCTGACTTGCTATATTTGCATTCAGCTCAAGACCAACTTCATCTGGACCATTTGAAATCATATGAGATTGCGTGCTGACTGGTGAAAAAACACCGTTCAAACTCGTAAAATTTCCTTCGCCCGGTGACTGATAAGTGCTCGGAACCGGCCAAGTAGCTGCCGCCGCCGCGGATTGTATCGGACCAAGCATCATGCTGAACACCGCAGCAAGGCAAATCATGATTAAAGTCTTTTTCTTCATTTTTTACCTCCTTGCCGCGAACGTCCATGCACGAGCACCGCACTTAAGATAACAATCAACAGAACTTCGACGCCGATCACGATCAGCCATGGTTGAACCGCATCCCCCGTTTGTGGGAGGCGGCTGTAGTCCAGAATTGACTGTTCTTTTCCATATTGATCACCATGCGGATCGCCTGCATTGGATGGATCGGTTGCGCCAGCCGGATCGGTTGGGTCGGTCGGATCACTCGGATCACCACCGCTCGGCTTTCCGCTTGGATCGGTTCCTGGGTCGGGTTTTGGATCAGGTTTTGGGGTCGGTGGTGGCGTCGGATCCGGTCCCGTTGACGGCAATTCGCCGACGAGTTCGACTTGCGCCACTGATGTTTCGGCGTGCACCTTATGAGCTGCGGCTCCGCCTGCCGTGAGACCGACCATCATGAGCATTATGAACCAAAAGTTACGCTTTCTTTTCGCCATCAGTCTCCCTTCCTCTCTTTTGTCGTTGCCGCCAAATAAGCCAAAGCAGGATCAGAATCACCACAGCAAGGATGATCGCAATGATGATCCATACCCAAGGCGTTTTTTGCGGTGTCCGGCCTAGTTTTTCTTCGATGGCGTTCGACTGTTGTCGGGTAATCGTGAAGTTACGGCGCCAATGCCAGGTTTTCCCGACAGCCTTGGCAGTCAAATCCAAGGTGTAGGTTCCGGGAGCGAGCGCCTCTTTGGTAAAAATGGCATAGTCAAAATGTGAGTTAGGGGCAAACGACCAGCCTTTTTCATGTCGGGTTAAATAAGGTTCATTCGATCCCTGCCGGTACACCTTACCGTCTAACGTCATGTCACCAAACAGTCGCGGCTTAAAGTTTTGAATGGTCGCTAATACGCCTGCTTGGTTGTCCTGTAATCCTGGCTTGACCTGCATCAGCTTAAGATCAGGAGCCACTTCGGTTTCTGAAGTTTGCAACACCACCCCGATCAGCATGGCAAATTTGTTATTAATCGCCATGCCGCCACCGCCGCTTTTATGCACATTCGGGTCTTCAACGTACAAACTGCCGAGAATTTGGCCCGTGAAGCCTTGTTCCGGAATTTTGACATCAAAAGTCACCGGCACTTGGCCATTGGCTGGAACGTCGATGGTCTGCGGCTCACTTGCCAGCTGGGCAAATGTGTATTCGGCCGAGTTGTCCTTTTTATTATTAGGATAGTAGCCTAACGTTCCGTTATTTTGCGTGAACGCACTGACCGGACTGACCTTTAGCTTCTTGGCTTGATCGCTCGTATTCTTCACGTAAATGAGCAATCGCTGCGTTTCGCCTGGCTTGACTAGCAGATTGAAGTACGTGGATTTGTCAATCTGGTTTTGCGGCAGAGCGGGGCTAATCGTGAAACCTGCGCCTTCAGCCGCCTGAACCTGATGCAGATTGCCAAGCCAAAACATGCCCAGCAGTGCAATAAGGCCAAATAGAATTTTTCGTTTCATGCTTACCCCTCTCCGAGCGTGATCCGGCGCGCTTAGGAGCCGGAGTATAAGCGGCCTTGGCCGTGATGGCCCGAACTTAGGCCATTGCGACCAAGGTCCTTACACGCAGGCTCCTGCGCCAGCGAACGCGTTAATTTGCCAAAAAAGGACAGCGGATGCCCCGCCGCCCTTTAGCTTGAACACTAAATTACAAAGGTGCATCAGCCAGCGTCCAAGTAATTGCTGCTTGGTATCGGCCGGCGCTTGCTGTTGGATCTTTGAGAAGGTGAAGAACCGTTTCACTGCCCTTCTTTAATAAGGCTGTGTTCTTACCTTGCCCTTGCCCATTTGTGCCGGTTGCCAAAGCATCAGCCTTCCAGATCGGAAGTGAACCGCCACCGAAATCAAGGGTCGTTCCAGCTGTTGGGTTAACGGCATTGAGGGTCGGGTTATCTGTCGTGACGTCAGCAGTTTTGAGTGTCAGTGACCCATTCAACGTTCTACCGGCAGAGTCTTTCATATCGCCTAATTGGGCGGTCAGAGCCCAACCTGCACTGGTACCAAGATTATCAGACACAGTTAGTTCGCCGTCAGCATTACCGTCCATGGCATTGGTACCGTCTTTAACCGGACCTGTTGCGTCAATCGTATTGTTATCAAGCTTTAGATCAACGTTGCCTGCCGTGATCTGACTGATGTTGATTGTGCCAAAGTGAAGATCAGGCACCTTGTCCAAGTTAATATCACCAGGAAGGATATTAACTTCTGCCACAGAAGTCTTTGTGTCATTTGCAGCAAATACACTTCCTGTTGGTACCAGACAACCTGCCAACGTCAAAGCCGAAATACCAGTTACAATATAATTAATTTTCCTCATCGATTTTACCTCCATGGGTGTTGTGAAAAGTTTCTTTACCTGTGTTACTAATATCAATATAGCACCTTGCCGAATCGGTAATCAAACAATACGATCAGCCAATCAGCCCCGTAAGACGGGCAATATTACGGAATTTTTGAAATTTTATTTTTTATAAAATCAGGCCATTTACATTAATGTTAGTTTATAATAAACATTAGCAATTTGTTTTTAACCAGTTCATCAAATCAGCGTTATTGAACCCATTAAAAAATATTTTTTGTGATTGTCATTTTGAATGTTGGTTAACCAATATAAGTTGTGCACTAATGAACTTTAGTCAAAGTTATCTATTGGTTGCATTATATAAAAATTATAATTTTTGTTTCGCACGAGGTTTACCGAGCACTATTTTGAATGCCACCGAGTTTTTGTCTGACCCAGCTAGCAACATTAAATTTAGATTAGTTGTTGACAAGGAAGCAAAGCGTGTTAAACTCATAATCAAATACAAATGCAACGCGAAAGACAAGTAGTGATGTTCATGGATTCAGCGAGCTTCGGTTGGTGTGAGGAAGCATTCAGGGCATGATGAAGATCCCTTTCAAGCAGGACACCGAACCTTCAGTAACGTGTCATGGGAGCACCCATTACAGTGCTAGCATATCGTCCACGGACCGTATGCGATGAAGGCCAAGGCTCTATGCTTTGGTGAATTAAGGTGGTACCGCGCAAAGTCGCCCTTAGATATTAGAAAATCTAAGGGCGACTTTTTGTATCTCCGTAACCTGTCCGTATTTTCGCGTAGCAACTAGATCAACAAACCAATTAAGGATGTGATGCAATTGGAATCTGACATTACCCACATTAGTCGCCTCATGAATGAATTAACGTCTAACTTAAACTTATTGGAGGAACTCAAATGGAATTACCTGAAAAGAAACTTTCAACCCGTGATTATGTCGTCATTGCATCACTTTTATTCGGCCTCTTCTTTGGTGCCGGCAATCTAATTTTCCCATTGCACCTCGGTCAGCTCGCTGGGGCTAACTGGTTCCCGGCCATGCTGGGCTTTTTGGTCACCGCGGTTGCATTGCCGCTACTAGGTGTTTTAGCCATCGCCGCCACGCATGCGGAAGGCGTTTATGATATTGGCCGGCCGCTTGGTGGCGTCTTTGCCCTCGTCTTCATGGTGTTGATCCACGCAACGATCGGTCCTATGTTCGGCACCCCGCGGACTGCAACCGTCTCATTCACCACCGGCGTTTTACCAATGTTGCCAAAAGATTGGCAGCAAGGTGGCCTCCTTGTTTTCTCCGCCTTGTTCTTCGGCGCAGCGTTTTTCCTGTCCTATAAGGAACGGAAGATCACCACGGCTGTCGGTAAAGTTTTGAACCCGATTTTTCTAGTGCTCTTATTCTTCGTCTTCTTCGTCGGCTACCTGCATCCAATGGGCAATCCGGCTGCGCAAACCGTTACCGCTGCATACAAAAACGGCAGCTTCATGAATGGCTTCCTGCAAGGCTATAACACGATGGATGCACTTGCTGCGTTGGCATTCGGGGTCACCGTTGTCACAGCGGTTCGCGGCTTGGGGCTGAAAAATGATGACCATGTCGCCAAAGCAACCGCTAAAGCCGGCGTTATGGCAACCAGTTTTATCGGATTGATCTACGTTGCATTGATCGTGCTTGGCAGTATGTCACTGGCACATTTCAAACTGAGTCCTGAAGGTGGCACTGCCTTCAATCAAGTGGTCACTTATTACTTCGGTACCGCTGGCCACGCTGTTTTAGCCACCTTGCTAACGCTGACCTGCCTGACAACCGCTGTGGGCTTAGTCGCCGCATTCGCGCAGGACTTCCACCGGCATTTTCCTAAGGTGAGCTATCGGGCATGGCTGGCACTGACCAGTTTTCTGTCCTTCTTGACCGCTAACTTCGGGCTTGAACAAATCATCGCTTGGTCCGTGCCAATGTTGATGTTCCTATATCCATTCTCAATGGTCCTCATCCTCATGTCTGTTTTCGGCAAAGCCTTCCATCACGATCCGGTCGTTTACCGCGTCGTCGTTGCCTTTACTGCAGTACCGGCTGTTTTGGAAATGTTTGCTGCATTCCCGGCAGTTGTGAGCCAAAGCGCAGTTGGCTTGGCTTTACACAGTTTCCAATTACATTACCTGCCATTCGCCGCAATGGGTCTGGGCTGGTTGGTTCCGGCTGCTGTCGGTCTGGTTATCGGCTTGGTCGCCCACACCGTTAAAACACGGCGGGCAACGGCTTTAGCCAAGGTTCAAGCTGAACAAAATTAAACGGCATCGTTCTTGCTGATCATCCCAAAAGCCAGCTAATCAAAAGCTGCTTGATCAGACATTTCCCCGCCAAATGAAAAGGTACCGATCACGTTTTTGCGATCGGTACCTTTATTTTTATACGTTTTCTTCTATAAATATAGCCTAGCAAAGATTCACCGATAATCGGTATTGATCAGGTCCTTCAGTAAAACCTGATTAAGTAAGCCGATGACATCTTTAATTGTTCGATTGGCCAGTGTCAGAATATCCTTTTGAAAACTCTGCGCTAGTGACTTGACAGAAAACGCCTTGTGGAGCTCTTTGGTCATGAGCGCCAATGATGTTTTGACAATACCCTGATCGTCGGTCGGTTCATGGACAACCAGCCGGTCACTGACATCACTTGGACATTGCTGCCGCTGGGAAAACGTGTCGATTAACGCCTGCCAGATGAGTTCGACAGCATTACGCGGATGCTTCTGCTTTGATGTTGGCGTTGCAAAGTGATTAATGCCACTTGAAACAACCGGTAACGACTGGCCACCTTTGTCATGCTCGTGAGTTGCTGCCTGTGCTGCCGCAACCACGGCCTGTTCCTTTTGCTCTTCTGCTGTCGGCTTTGTCACTGACTGACTGGCCAGCGAATTGACTTCCTGCTCGGTTTTAATCGTCGGTGTTGAACTGACTGTTTTTTCGGAAACCTTGCTTGGCTTGTCTGCCGATGTTTCCGATACTTTGCTGCTTGGTACTGAGACCCCGCTGATTGCTTCGGTGCTTGTAGATGACTTTTTGTCGTCCTGGCTATCGGAAGTCACCACGGAACTTTTTGAATTTTCTTTACTGTCAGTCGTTTCATCCGTGTCAGCTACTGTGATGACCGGTTGCTGATCATCGGTCGTCTTTTCGGTGGCGTCTTGCGTTGTCTTCACGCTGTCTTCTTTTGGTTGTGTGCTACTGCAACTTGGTGCTGATGCCTGTACCGCAACTGGTGGCGTTGAAGCTGCAAACGTCAACGCCTGATTACCAATCACCGTTGATACACCCAAGCCAAGCATGGCAGCTAAGCCGTAAACCCATGCCTTTTTCATCTTATCCTCCACTAAAACATTAACATCTTACATAACTTCTCCGCATTTAATATACCGCATTTATGAAATAAAGTCACTGGACTTTAGGACTAGAGAGCGTGAGCTGAACTTCCAAGATCGCCATCGAACTGATCAATTTCGAGTCGAAGAACAGACTGGCAAGTTAACACACCGTATCCAAATCTGCAGCATCAAGAGAAAGTAGCCTCGACGCTCATGGTGCTCCCTAATGACGTTAGAAGCATCAAAAGGCCAGAACGTTCGCTTAAAGATTGCGCGGCGTGGTCCGGTGGCTCTCGTTCTTAATGGCAAAGTCACCTATTGACAGTTACAAGATATGAGCGTATGACGTAGTTGGAATGACTGACAAGCGTTTACATTTTCGTCGGCAATGAAAGAAGTGACACTCAATGATGATGTATCCTTATATTAACTTAGGCCCCAGAGATGGCATCTTGTTAATTGCAGCGGTGATACTGTTGGTTTTAACATTGGTTTTTAAGTGGTCAGTATTGGAGTTTGTGCTTTCTGCTATTGCAATCATAATTGCGTTTTTGGCGGGAAGCATGAAATCAGACAAGAAGAACGTGCTTACGTTCATAAAAAAGTAATCTAAAAAGATTATTCATGGAGAAACGAAAGACAAGCGCAATTTCAAACATTCAAATTGCGTCTGTCTTTATGTTGGGAGTTGTCAATTGTTCCAGCTTTTGCAGGTAGCATAATGCCCGTCTTACAAGCTATTTGCCGGAAGATTAGGCGGCGAAAGCGTTATCTAATTGTCTCGTCAGTTCGCTCTCCGCTATTGACAACGCCTGTTTTTTAGCCTAATGTAATGTCAATATCTTAGCGGCAGAGAGATGAGTAGCCAGGCGAAGATCCGCAGCGAGTTGTCATTTGGTGGAAGACAATGATCGGGTTCTGGCGAAGATGGTCTTTTCATGCATTCAGTTGTGAACGTTCACCGCAAGCAGCTGACGGGTGCTCCCGTTATTGAGTCAGGGTATTCGCACATGAGGTGGTGTGTTGTACTTAAAGGGAGCCGGATCAGTTCGGCTAATCAAGGTGGTAACGCGGAACATTTTCGTCCTTGTCTATGAAAAATGGACAGAGGCGGAAATGCTTTTTTATTTGCCCGTTCGTTTACAGCATGCCGTTAAGAAAAGTAGCTTAAGAGCATGCAGTCTGCTTGACATTTAGCGGAAAGTACCGGCATGTATCTTAAGAGGAGGAACATTATGTGGAAAATCATCGTTGACGCCGTGCCGCAAATGGTAGCCGCCGGAATTAAATACACCATTCCGATCGCAATTGTTTCATTTGCCATTGGCCTCATCATCGCTTTAATCACCGCCTTGACACGGATCTCGGCACGTAAAGGGGTGTTAATCAGCATCGCTAAGGGCGTTGCATCGTTTTACGTCTGGCTTTTCCGGTCAACCCCCTTGTTGGTTCAATTGTTTATCGTTTTCTTTGGCTTGCCCAGCCTAGTCATTCCGGGTATTTTCCCGCATGGCATTAAGCTCGATCCGGTTGTGGCGGGAATCATTACCTTTTCGCTGAATACTGGCGCTTACTGTGCGGAAACGATTCGGGCTGCGCTTTTGTCCATCGATTCCGGCCAGTGGGAAGCGGCATACGCTGTGGGGTTGCCGCACCGCCTGGTTTTGCGGGAAATCATCATCCCTCAGGCGCTGCGAACCGCGGTCCCGCCGCTGTCAAATAGTTTCATCAGTCTCGTCAAGGACACTTCTTTGGCGGCATCGATCACCATTGTTGAAATGTTTCAGGTCAGCCAGCAAATTGCGGCCGAGAACTATCAGCCATTGTTGATGTACTCACTGGTTGCCTTGCTCTATGCGATTGTCTGCACCGTTTTATCCTGGGGTCAGCGTTACCTCGAAAAAGTCACCTCGCGCTATACGGCAAACACGCAGTCGACTCAGTTGTAAGGTGTTTACCATCGCGCGTTCACTGGCGCAGAAGCCGGTGAATGCACAACCTCATCTATGGAAGGAAGAAATATGATGTTGAAGAAAAAGTTGTGGTTCATGTTGCCAATCATGGCGCTCGTTGCCTTTACCCTGACGGCCTGCAGCAGCGGATCGTCCAGCACGTCTAAAAACAGTGACGTCAAAACCGAATTAATTAATAAGAACGAGCTCACGATCGGTCTTGAAGGAACCTATGCCCCGTTTTCCTATCGCAAAGACGGTAAGCTGCAGGGGTTCGAAGTTGAGCTCGGCAAGGCTTTAGCCAAAAAAGTCGGCGTTAAAGCCAAGTTCGTCCCTACTCAATGGGATTCCCTGATCGCCGGTCTTGGCAGCCAAAAGTTCGATTTGGTGCTCAACAACATTGCCGAAACGCCACAACGTAAGAAAGTTTATGCCTTCACGACACCGTATATGTACTCGCGTTATGCCTTGATTACTCGCAGCGATGATACTTCAATTAAGCAGCTGAGTGACATCAAGGGCAAGAAATTCGTTGAAGGTACTGGCACCCCTAACGCCGCCTTAGCGAAAAAGTACGGCGCGACCATCACGCCATCAGGTGACTTCACGGTTTCATTAAACCTCGTCAAAGAAAAGCGTGCTGACGGCACCATTAACTCCAGCGCTGCTTGGTATGCTTATGCCAAGAGTAACTCAACCGCGGGCCTAAAAAGTCAAACGCTTAAAGTCAGCGCAGCAAAGCCCGACGACATTGCTGGAATGGTCAGCAAGAAATCACCTAAGCTCCAAGCTGCTCTTTCTAAAGGTATCAAAGAACTTCGCAAAGACGGCACTCTGAAGAAGTTGTCGCAAAAATACTTCGGTGCCGACTTGACGACAAAATAACTTGTAGCATTGCTTTTAAACTTTCAAGCCGCGAATGTTCGAAATTCGCGGCCATACATAGTCAACATGTTCATCAAAGGGAGGTCGGGTTTTTATGACTCAATTCAATACGAAATTAGTTCATGGACCGCAACTACAGACTGATCAGGCTGGTGCCATCGTGCCGCCGCTTTATCAAAGCGCCATGTTCCGGTTTGCCCCTGATGGACAGGAAACCCACTGGGACTACGCGCGCAGTGGCAACCCGACCCGCGAATATTTGGAACGGCAGATTGCAACATTGGAAAATGGCGACGCCGGCTTTGCTTTTTCCAGCGGTGTGGCCGCCATTGCCACCGTGTTGGCCATCTTTCCAAACGGCAGTCACTTCATCATCGGCGACTCGCTTTGCAGCGGGACCGATCGGCTGATTAACCAATACTTCGCCCAGCACGGCCTGACCTTTACGGCGGTCGACACGCGCGACTTGGCGGCGGTGGAAGCGGCGATCCGCCCTGAAACTAAGGCCATCTTCTTTGAAACCTTTTCCAATCCGCTACTGAAAGTCAGCAGCGTGAAGGCCATTAGCGCGCTTGCGAAAGCCCATCACCTCACCACGATTGTAGATAACACCTTCCTGACCCCTTATTACCAGTGGCCACTCGATCTGGGTGCTGACATTGTGCTACACAGCGCAACCAAATACCTTGGCGGCCACGGCGACCTAATTGCCGGACTGGTCGTCTCCGCCCACCCTGACCTCAGTGAAAAGTTGGCCTTCTTGCAAAACACGATCGGCGCCATCTTAAGCCCACTGGACTGTAGCCTGGTGTCGCGCGGCATCGCAACCCTCGCCGTTCGCCTTGATCGGGAAACAGCCAACGCCCAGGCAGTAGCTGAATTTTTAAACCAGCACCCCGATGTTGCCCACGTCTACTATCCCGGACTGCCAAGCGACCCCGGCTACGCGCTGGCCCAACAGGAAACCACCGGCGCCAGCGGTCTATTGTCCATTAAGCTCGCCGACAACATTGATCCGCTGAAATTCGTCAACAGTACCAAGGTCTTTGACTTCGCCGACTCACTAGGCACCGTCTCCAGCTTAGTCAAACTACCATGGTTCAAACTACCGGAAGAAAAACGCGCAGGTTCCGGTTTAACGCCGCAGCATGTCCGCATCGCGATCGGCTTGGAAGATCAACAGGATTTGATTGGTGATCTGGCGCAGGCGTTGGCGGCGGCGGAAAAGAAATAAATGGTACGAAAAAACATCCTTTCGCGCATTTTAGAATCAAGTTAGCCACTGTCTCAAAATTTTTTGGACAATAAAAAACATCAAGAACAGATATCCTGTATCATTGAAGTTCCTACACAAACAATGGAAGAGGATATTGTCTTGATGCAGAAACAGGATAGCACACACCGCCAAAAAGGTCAGCACTTAACATCACTCGAGCGCGGAAAAGTGGCCGGATTCCGCCAAGCTGGGAAGTCCAATCGTTGGATTGCTGCTGAAATTGGCGTCTGCCCGCAGACCATTAATAATGAAATCAAGCGAGGTACAGTAGATCAGGTCAAGAAGAGTAATGGCAAGCGCGTCTACCATCGACAATACCTGCCAGAGGCTGCTCAGGCACGTTACGAGACTGCACGCTTGAGCTGCCATCGTCCTGACAAGTTCGCCAGCGTACAGGTCTTCTTAGCCTGGTACGTACAGCGAGCTAAGCAGGACAAATGGTCGCCGGATGCTTCAATCGGCTATGCCAAGCGACACAAGCTGTTTACTCCTGAAGAGCTTGTTTGTGCCTCGACTTTGTACCAGTACATTGACGACCAACGCCTAGAGATTCGAAATATCGACCTGTTGGAGAAGACTAAGCGGAAGACCTCTCACCAGCACCACACCAAGGCTAAGCGCCTGGCTGGCCGCAGTATCGAGGAACGGCCTAAGGTCGTTGAACGACGCAGGCAGTTCGGTCACTGGGAGATGGATACCATTGTCGGTAAACGCAATGGCAAGGAGAGCGTCATCTTGACTCTGATTGAGCGCAAGACCCGTTGCCAACTTCTCCGCTTGATCGAAGGACGAGATGCAGACTCTGTGAGCTATGCATTGCGTGGAATCAAGCGCGAATGGGGAGCTTGCATCAAGACCATCACAGCCGACAACGGACCCGAGTTCACCGCCTTAAATACTGCTTTTGCTGGGACGGAAACTGAGATCTTCTACGCCCATCCTTACACGTCCTGCGACCGTGGCACCAACGAGGCACATAACCGGATGATCCGCCAGGACTTCCCTAAGGGCATGTCCCTAGATGACATTAGCCCTAGTCAAGTGCAGGCCACGCAAGACCGCTTGAATCAGTTGCCTCGCAAACAACAGGGCTACTGCACACCCCAGCAAAACTTTGAGGCCGAAGCTCGGCGCGTTCGCCGCATGGCCCAGTAGTCTCTCTAGCGCCACAACTTCTATTTGATAACGGCCTGTTCTGGGATTGTCCTCAACGACTGGCTAACTTGTTCTTGCAATTTACGAAAAACATCCTTTGAGCGTAAAACCCAAGGGATGTTTTTTATGCTCACCGATCAAAAATGGAAAACTGTCAAAATCTCAGTGACCATTATATGGCCAGCCAACCTTAACTTGTTCGAGTGGATCGGTACGCTTCAAGCTATCCGAACCTTGATCCAATGACTGTAACGCTTGATAAGCAAGCCTCAACCTTGATGCATAGCCACGCCAATTATCATCGTTCCGTCCAGCATTGACCGCCTGATCATAAGGTAAAAAGCTGACTTTTATTGCCGTGATTGTTAATTTCGCGACTTTGCAAATCAATGGCCATTCTGTATCCGTCAGTAAGCCTTTTGAGTTAGCTAAAATATACCTAGCCGCTTCTTGGCTAAAAGCACAGCATCCAGCCGTTATGTCCAGATCAGGCAATCCCAACACCGCAGAAGCCGCTTTATTGGTAATAGCCTCGGTTTCGCGCCAAGTTGCCGGATAACTGTGTATCACCACTGAATCACGACCGACAATCTGATACCCGTCAACCGCCTGAAGTCGTTTCACAAATGCTTCTAGCGCAGGCTCTGCCCGTTCCACCGCCACCACGATCTTATCAAAATCGCAGTAAAAAAATGATGCCGAATAATGGACATACTGCAAACCAAACTCAAGTACTTTTCGGCGGGCATCGGCAGCACCATGCGGCTCAATAATGCGGCAATGAAATTTCGGTGCTTCGTCTAGTAAACGCGCGATCTCATTAGTAGTGGCAGAACTGATTGTGACGTAGATGGCCGAAAATATTTTGCTGACACTCGCCACAACCTGTTGTAGCTGAGGCAAAGAGACATTTGGGTGATGGACAGTGGCTAGTAGCACAGGTTGCATATCAAAGACCCCTTATGCGATTTTGTCAGCGTTCGCCGGTTAACACAAATGCCTCCACCGGGCATAGATGATAGCTATGTATCAACATTTGAGGTATCCTTGTCCCCTTTTTGTCCCCTTTGACTGAAAAATCTAGAAGCATCCAGAAGCAAGTTATTAAATCGTGTTTCAATGGCTTCTCTGTGGCTGATAATTTAGTGCACAAAAATAAGCCTCCTACCCAATCGGGCAGAAGGCTTTTTTGTTACCACCTTGATCTGTTATTAGTATTTCTAACACTTCTCGTGTTTCATTTGGATTCGGACGAATATTTATTTTTGTGTTTTCTGTCAATCGACGACTTTAGCATATTCTTTCCTAATTTCGTCCGGATCCATATGCGCATGAGGTTCCCCATGAGCCCTCTTAAACGGTTTTGACCAAGACTCATCCTCATGTGATCGATTGACTAATCCAAAGTCGTTTACTTTATTTATTTGGCTCAACAAGTCATTAATAAATGATACAACTTCAACTTCTTCACTATTTTTAGGTTGATACTCTTTCCATTTATCTTTTAGATAGAATCCGTTTTTTTGTTTGGCATATACTTTATCGTCAACTGGGCCATACTTCCAAGCCTCAAATTCAGGTTTGAACAGATTAGCCGGGTAATTTGTTTGGCCAAAATCAGTTTCTTCCGATTTATCAACATTACCATAGGTGCCACTGTAATAAGCCCACAAAAAATACAAGCTCTTTTGAACTTTCGATAAAGTAGGATTATTAAGCCTTTTGTATATGTGAAAAACTAATTCATCTTTATCTGAGAACATAAAATCTTCGGCCATGATATTATCACCTCATCAATATCTTAGTTTAAGCAGCAACTGATGTCACGTAAAAGAACAACCTTCCAACAAAAATAAGCCCTCCACCCGCGTTAGCGAGCAGAGGACCTTTTTTTGTTACCTGATATATAGGCTTTCGCCGGGATAGATCAGGCTGTAGATTGACTTGCCGTTGTTAGCAGCCAATGTGTACATGCTGATGCCATACTTGCTGGCAATATTCCAGAAGCTGTCACCAGAGCGGACTGTGTAGTACGTGTGCGCATAGGTTTGCACATTCGAACTGCGAGAACCATAGCTCTCCCCACCATTCACGCCCAAGGCAACATAATGATACCTGCCTGAGTAGCTGAGATAACGTGCCCAAACATATGTGCCACGGATATACACGTGATCATAAATCACACTTTCACCAGGTGCATAGCTACCAACGGATGCATAGCCGGTTCCGGCACCAGTGCGGATGTTAACAGTCACGGACGGCTTGAAAACACCAGTTTGCGCATAGTCGGTATCACTGGCTGCATTTGATTCTGCTGGCTGGCTTGGTGCCGGTGTTACAGGTGCTGACGGATTTTCTGGCTGCTTCGAGTAGCCATTATCAGTGATACCAAGCAGATCAATGTTACCATCGAGGCCTTGCGACAGCCAAAATGCGCTCGTGTACTGCCAAATAGCTACCCCATCCATACTTGGAAAATAACCGTAGTCTGGTTTGGTAGTTGGTAGATAATCACGGTAAGCAGCAATCCAAAGGCTGTTAGGAAATTCTTTCAGAATACGCTGATAATCGACGTGTGCCAATGTATATGGCTTGTAGCTGTAATACATGGGCGTGTAGCCTTCTGAACGAATGCGCCGCATGCCAGCTAAAATTGCATCCGTATTAGCTGCCATATTGCCAGAAGCACCATCTTCGTAATCCAAAGCAACGATGCTTCCCTTTGGTGTCTGCGCTTTGATACGAGGCATATAACGGTCAAGTGCTTCTAATCCCAACTGGCTACTTCCACCAACACCATACCAGATGTAACTATGCACACGTTTTCCTGCCGCCTTGGCACTAGCAATTTGGCTATCGTACGTCCACTGATCGATGTAAGTACCACCGTAAGTCCCGCCGATCTGAGCGATGATGAACTTGTCTTGGTCTGTTCCATATCGTCCAATTGCTCCCTGATACTTTGACCAATCAGGTCCCTGATCTCCCTTGGCCGCGTTTACCTGCGATGGCAGGGCAAAAGAAATAGCCGCCAAGAAGGCGACTACCAAGGTGATTAGTTTAGTTTTAAATTTCATGGTGTCCTCCTTATTGCTGTGGAGCAACAGATGCTGGTGCCAGTTGAGCCTTAACTGCGTCTGCGGCCGCCTGAGCTGCGGCAGCTACCTTATCTTGATTAGATGCTTCCTGATCAACTGTCTTTTGTGGATAGGTTTCTGCTAGGCTGTCTTTCAAATCCGCATAAGCTTTCTCAACCGCGTTGGCAATCGTCTGCTCGTCTGTGCTGGTGAAGCCAAGCGACTTCAAACCATCTTTAACCGCTTGAATGGCAGTCGATTTCTTAACCGCACCGTCAATCGCCTGTGTCACACCGAGCTGTTCTGCTGCTGTTACCGCAGCGTTTGCCAATGGGCCTAGTACCTTTACCAAGGTGAGTGCCTGTTTGTTAGCCAGCAATTGTTTTGAGATCCAAGCCCCAATGATTGGGATTGCTGCTACTGCGAGTGATACTAAAAGTTCTGTCCAATTATTCATGATTTGTTTTCCTTCCTGAGACGCTCATTCTCACGTCTCAAACGGTCATTGTCTGCGCGTAATCTGTCATTCATATCCTCAAGCTCATCATGCCTGTTTTTTCGTTTACCCTCGCGGTAGGTCATGAAGGCAATAACGGCCGATGCTATACCGGCAAGATATGGGGCAAAATCAACAATTGCTTTGGTTATCGCTGCTGTCACGGCTGTCACTCCTTCGCGCCAGAATCAGCACGAAGGCTGTTATGATCGCATTGCTGATCCAACTTGTGTAGATTCCAGTTGAGATCGAGGTCAGCAATTGCAGTATTGTCAAGAATGACATTAAAAAGCTGGTAGTCGTAAGCAACAGACGATTGATTACTGCCAACTGTGTTTCCCATAGAACCCAACCCCCAATCCCGAGCCCATCAATAACAAACAAAAACCCCACAATGTCATCGTTTAACCAGTCAGTGTAATGTGGGGGCCAGATGAAATAATGGTCATTGATGATTAGAAACAAGCCAATGGCAACTATGCCAATGGCGAGTACTGTATGCATCGGGTGATCTCTAATTTTATTTAACATTGTCATCACTTCCTTCCACAAAAATAGCCACTAGCTTTTGCTGGCGACATAGTCACTGCCTGTAATTTGCTTGTATTGATCTGGGGTAATCATTATCGGTACATAAGGCGCTAAATCAATTCCCCAACTGTAAAGTAGTGCACACTGATCATAATTAGTCACTTGATTTCGCCGCCTTCAGCTGCGCTACTTCAAGAGTAAGTGCGGCAATCATCTGATGTTCTGGTGACGGCTCAGGTGCAGGTCTGTCAGCGTCTGGATCATAACCAGCATCTGGAACAACCTTGCTATCAACAATACTTGCATGGTTTTCATACAAGCCAATGGCATCATCAACCTCAATAACATCAAATCCTTCATCGGTTGGCCCTACTGGTCTATTTTCATCAGCATTTGCCCAATGAAGTAGCCGATTATTGCCATCCGTCCACACTTTTATTTTCATAATTGCCTCCTAGCGAAAAAACGAGTCCCCCGTCGGATAATCGTCCTGAGTTAGATACGACACCGAGCCACCATAACTACCAGAAGCTTTGGAAATGTTGCTATACCAGCCGACCGTTCCTCCACTTGGCGTGCTTGAATACATAGCGGTAGATTGTCCGGAATATGAAAAGCTCAAGCAGCTTGCAACAATATTGTTTGTCAAATAAGGCTTGTAACCGGGTCTAATATCTGCGAGCCTCAAGAAATTGTATTGATTAGCTATTGTATGAATTTGAAAGTTGGCGGTCACCAAATTTCCACGTCGCGTGTAGTAAATATATGCCCAATCAATATCAATATTGCTTAGCGCGGTTGTGTTGACGTAGAAAAATGTCACGTTGTCTGCCGAAGTGAATTCAGATCGAATATATTTTTTGGTAGCTGCATTTTCAGCGCTAATTAATGTTGAAAGGTTGAGCTTGCCACCTTGCAAATTAGCATACTGAACGTCCCCCATCATGTCAGGCGTAAGCTCGCGACTGATGAATCCTGATGGTCCTAAGTCGCTAATTAGCACGTTCCCATCAGGCGTACCTTGATCGTCTTCAATACTGCCCGAGACATTCACGTGACCGTATTGCATAATGGTGATGCCACTGCTGAACTTTCCAGCATTGGCATCACCAAGGGCAATGTGCTTGAATGGTGCATTAATATCAGGAGAATTAATGGTCGCACTGTCAACCTCAATCGATTGCAGTTTCTTGATACTGAGAACCGCCTGCTGGATGCTTTGGTCAATCCAAGTTGACCCATCGTAGTATTGCAATGCAGTGGCATCGTTAAGCGTTGTCCCATGCCACCATAGGTCGCCTTTCTTGGGACTAGCGGGCGTGCCCAACTGAATGTACGTGTATGGCACATCCTTGCTTCCGGGAACGCCCTGAGGACCCTGTGGTCCTTGAGGACCTTGCGGTCCAGTATCACCTTTTGGCCCTTGTACTAGTTGCCAAGAATAAAGTGATGGATCTGTGCTATCTGCCTGTGTGAAGTCTGTATAACTACCGATGTACTTGCGAGACCCGGGGGTATCGATCGAAAAGTTCGTTCTGCCGTCACTACTGTCGGCATACGCAATATGGAAGTACGGCGTCTTGCCATCGGCACCGGCTTTGCCGGGCACCCCATCTTTACCATCAGCACCATCCGCACCCTTAATCAGTGCCCATTTACCAGCATAATCAGCCGGATTGTCACTTGGAACGGATGACTTATTTGACCAAACGATTGCCATGTACTTTTTACCAGCTGGCAAAGCACTCATATTAGTGCCCTGATCATCATCGGCATAACGAACCCACGGATAGTATTGAACGGTTTTAGGGATATTTTCAATCTTAACTGCCATATCCTTAAGCGCTGAATACAAATTAGGCTGCTCATTTGCGTAATCTCCTAAAGTGAGCTTGGTATAATGACCAGCGCGGCTGCGTTCAACCGACAACACTTTCGCAGAAAGAAATAGATTCTGGTTCTCGTCAACAATGTGTACCGTTTGATTCAATGGCACATAGGGCGCATTTGCCAAATCAACTTCATAGTTGACATTTGGATGGTTATACTTTTTCAGGTCTGCTAGGGCTGCTTGTAATAACGTGGCCTGAGTAGTCGAATCAAATGTTTTGACCCGATTCCAATCAGATTGTGTTGGGTTAGGGTTGTTGTTGCTTAACAAACGTGAATATTTCTGCACAGCAATGGCATCGTGCAAGAATCCGTACTGGTCAAGTACAAATTGTCCGGTTGGATCAGTCCAACTATACCCAATCAAATTAATTGGATCGTTTGAACCATCAGGTGTAGCACCATAGGCCTTCACCGAGGTTTCCATGTCGTATATATCAACTGTCTTTACGATATTGTTGATGTCTTTGTTCATCTCAAAGGAAATCAAGCTGTCGGAAGTTTCCTCATGTCTGATATTGATAACACGTTTTACGGCAGTCGTACCTACAAAAACAAAGCCAAAGCTAAGCACTGCATCAAAATCTTTCGCGACTGATTTAATGCGGCTAAGTGCAGTGTCTTCATCTGTCCATGTAAGTGTTCTGACGTCTGTAGGAAATTCATTAATACCGATCTCCCAGCCAGAATCATTTGTAAACCTGAGGATGTAATCAGCGATAGTATAGGCTTTGTCAGCGGCATAGGCGCCCACCACTTCATTCATCAGATCGTTGCCTGCATCCGTACAAACGACTGTATGAATATGCGCTAATGTATCGTGAGTAACACTGGCAATGACCATTTGATGCCCATTGCCTTCTTCATCTTGATATAAGACAAAATTGTTTTCAGCCGCCATTTCATCAATGGCCTGCTCTTGCTCAGTTTTAAATGGAATCGTCAAGGTCAAGGCAATGGAAGGCCTATCATCAGTTGCTTTTACTTCACTATCAGCGCTAACCAGCCATTCGCCTTTTCCAGTTGTACGTGCAACGCCCATGACATTGAATTTGCGGTCGGTAAAATAGTATTCCACTTATAACCACGCCTCCCTCAAAGCAACTTCACACGCAAATGGTTGTGCCCAGCTTGATGGCATGAGCTGAAGGATGGTATCTCCGGGTGGCAAAAGGAACTTGTCCCACTGGTTGCCTAATGTATGCAATGTGCGATCTTCGCTACCATTGAAATAAGTTTTGGTATTAGCCACATCAACCGTAATTACATCGCCATTGCTGAAGCGATTCTTAATATCTGTATACCAGCTTACGTTCTGCCATTTAACGGTAGACGCAAATAGATACATAGTCGACTCGCCCCATGTCTTGTCTCGCATAAACCATGCTGAAAATTGCTTAGTCTCGACACTAGCAGCGTCCGCAAAAGTGAATTGACGGGTAATAGTCGTCTCTCGTCCTCGATTGCCAACCCATGGTGACACTCTAAAAACAACCGAATTACCAAATTTCTGCAATTCTAGCTGAATGAATTTGTCGTTAGTGAAGATATTGCGATCTAACTGTTCATTGACGACTAGTTGATTTTTGTAGTAACACATCCACCATATTTGGTCAGACAGCGCACTATTGTCTTTCAAGATCATTTGAAAGATTGGCTTGCCGTCACTTTCTAAGGTTGTTTCGAGTGAACCGACCTTTGAGACACCAGTTTGAAAACGTGTCATGACGTCCCAAGTTAGGTTGCTCGTAAAGTTACCATTATGTGTCTGAGCAAGGTTGTGTTTGATTGAAGGCCCATTCCAATACTTGTGGTCGCCAGTAATACTGGACCAATTAGGCTCAACCTTCCAGCCATCGAACCTGTCCTCTGTCCAAATCGCATTGCCAATCTGTTCATTCGGCGTAGCTGGATTGTCTCCCCAGTAAAGATTATTGGAAGCTGCTTGATTATCCATGTGCGATCCTTGAACGGCTGCCAAATTCAAGGCCACTTCACTTTCTTCGCTGGTATAGCCATCAATTTCTTCAGGGTTGCCAAATTGAAGCACGCCACCATGACTATTGGCAAATCCTAGAAAGCCGTTATCCGCATGCATAGTTGCCGTAATAACTGGCTCAACAGGATAAGTGCCACCATTATGAACCGTGATGGTGTCAGATAGTGTGTCATCGTTTATGTTGTCAAATGCCTTTATGGCTACCGAGTGCGCAATGCCACCATCGGGACAGACGAAGCTGATTGAGATTGTCCCTGATCGAAATCCTTCGGTGAAGGTAGGCTGACTGTCTACGATGGCTAGATAATATTTATCAGGCTCATCCCCAAAGATTAGCTGCTGTGGTTCGTCCGCATCAGTAGCAGCGGCCAAGGAACGCCTTAGTGGTACCAAATCATCGTTCATAACGATCCCAGTTACCACAATCGTCTTGACGTCCCGTGACATGTATTGAAGCATCTGACCATCGCTAATGCCGACCTTTTGCATTGTGTTGACATGATTAGTTCCTACATCACGTTTGACCATCTGCACATACAGCCATTGGGTAATATCTACTCCGGCGTATGTGATGGTCACGCCTGCTTGTTTCAATTAAACGGTTCCTCCTTTCCAATAAGCATTGAACCTGTCTGTTCTGTCGTTGTACTGCTTAACTTTTGGCGCAACTTTTGGATAAAACTGGTCGTCCCCAACTTGCAGAACAAAGCTGAGTTTCGTGAGAAGATCAGCAATATTGTCCAACTTCTTTCCTAAATCATCTGTACCGCTGTTTTCGCTTTCAGCAACGGCACCATTACCCAAGTTGTGATTAATGTTGGTAACAGCCTGACCTAGTAGTTGCCAAGCACGGCTTGTTTTAGTTAACGGCAAGATTGTTTCTGGGCCATCTTCGCCAACAAGCGCATGGATTGGCTGTGTGATCAAGCCACCATTGGCGTAACCTTCAGGGCCACTGACACGAGCAAAGGCAGAACTTCCAGAGCCATAGATAGCCTTCATGTAGTGAATACCGGCAAGCAGATCATCATAGCCGTTATAAACATCGTTGTGGCCGGGGAACTTATACGCATTGAACGTTGGCCCAATGGTTTGTACAAGCCCCATTGAAGGTATTCCGGCTTTAGCGTTGCTATCCCACAAGTTAATTGCCTTAGGATTGCCATTTGATTCACGCTGGATAACTCGCATCCATGCAGCAACTTGGTAATCGCTAGCGTCAAATCCATTGGCCTTTAAAGCTTTAATGACATATGGCTTCCAACGCTGCACGCCTGAGCCACCGGGATTACCCATGGAATCTTCTATTTTTTTTAGCTCTTTTTTGATCCAAGCGCCAATTCCGCTATATGCATGTTTAAAAATGCCAACTCCTAAGTCTCCAAATGCTTTTACTGGAGAAGAGCTAATAATCCCTTTTATACTCCTACTGATTAGATCAGTTACATGCTTAACCGGGTGAGCGATCCAATCTACAATTGCTTCGAACTTATCACCGATCCATTTGCCAACATCTTCAGCCTTATCGACTACCCACGAACTAGCGTCTTTAACGCCGTCCCACACACTGCCGATGATGCCGCCATGTGCAAAGCCGGGAATGCCATACATATCTGCAATGGCTTTACTTTCTTTGCCATTGTAAATACGGTCGCCAGTTTCCAGAGGTAAAATGGCATTCTTCTTGTCCGTATAAAGCCATTGACCGGTTCGTTTCTTGTGGATCAATTCTTTGTAATGCTCGCTGCCGTCATCGTTAACCATAGCCAGCTGTGTGCCGTTATTGCCGACTTTACCACCTTGGGCAAAGTGTACGTATGATGGTAAGCTAACCTTCTTGACCCCGAAGAAGCCAAGAACACCATTGACTGCCGACAATCCAGTGCGAATAACTCTGACCACAAAGTTGATTCCGCTTTCCGCTGCCTTTTTGATGCCGTCCCAGATGCCGCCGAAGAATGATCCTACATCACCCCAAACGTCTTTCCACACCTTTTTGATTGTGTTAATGACACTACCAATTGTGCTTGAAATATCGTGAATGATTGGTGAATAGAACTTGACCATGCCGTTCCATGTGTCACCAAAGAATTTAGAAATGGCACCCCACACGGTGTTCCACGTATTCTTGATGGCATTAATTACATTGCTTATTGCACTTGAAATGCCATTGATGATCGGCGTAAGGAACTTTACCATACCGTTCCAAATGTTGCTGAAGAATTTAGAGATGGCGTTCCATGAATCGGTCCACACCTTATTGACAGCTGACAAGAACGAACTAATGCCCTTGCTAACCGTGTTAAAAGCCGTCGTGCCAACCTTAACAATTGTGTCCCAAATGCCAGTGAAGAACTTGGCAACGAACTGCCAATACTTGTTCCACGCGCTGGATACGTCTTTTGCTGTGCCAGTGATGAAATTGCTAATACTGGTCAGAATAGGCTTAATGAATTTAGCAATGCCATTCCATACCGCCATGAATGGCTTTTCAATTTCTTGCCAGGCTTTGATTGCCAAGCCAACGATTAGCGCAATCGGAATTACAATCGCCAACTTCAGCACATTCAGCCCGACCTTAGTGGCTTTCACCACACCTGCCCAAACAGCAGACATGCCCTTGGCGATTGGCGCCCAAATCTTATTCCAAGCAGATGCAATTGATTTGCCCCAACCATTCATTGTCTTCAAGAAACTGTTCCAGCCCTTACCGACTGACGACCAAGCACTGTTCCAGCCCTTGACCATCTGGCTAATCCATTTCTCCATGCCTTTCCACATGTTTTGAATGGATTTTACAATGCCATCGACGAAAGCTTTGAACTTTGCGTTGTGCTTATAAAGCTCAAATAATGCCGTTCCAACAGCCAAAATAACAACTGCTAGTTTTATCCAAGGGTTAGCTTCCATAACCACATTAAGCACTTTTTGTGCTGCTGCCATAATTTTGGCACGCTTAGAAAATAGATCCATTGCCCCACTTATCGCCGTAATTGCGCCCTTGGCGATTTTAGAAACAATTTCTCCGCCTTTTACAGCGGCCCACAATCCCAACACGATCTTGGCTGTTGTCTGAATGCCACTCTTGTTCTTGGCGATATTGCTTAGGGCTGTGTTGGCATTCTTCAGCGGATCGTTTGCTTTGCTTGCACCACTGCCCATCAGTCCAAAACTCTTGGCTATGCTTGAAACAATGCCAGCAATTGTGTGCCACACTGTCCCAGCAAAAATCTTCACAATAGTACCTAGGCTGGTGATAATGCCACCAATATCTTTTTGATGTTGAGCCACATAGTTCAATAAGTTGCTTGCTTGTTGCGCTACACCGGCCATGGCTTTCCCCAATGAAGTAAACAAGGAAGTCACTGCGGACGACTTTAAAACATTAACAATGCTGTTAATACCAGTGCTTTGAACTGATACCAAAGGTTTAGCAAGTGTTGCTTCAACTCCCTGCCAAGCGCCCTTTAATCTTTGCGTAGCACCCTCGGCAGTATTACCAAAGTCATTAAAAGTAGACTTGCTGTCCTTGCTGATTTTTACGATCAAATCCTGCAGTTTCTTACTGCTGATTTGACCGCTTGCTACCATGGAGTTAAAGGCCGTTTCAGATACGCCACCGGCCTTAGCCAATGCACTTCCAAGACCAGGCGCAGCATTTTCCATACGTGTTAGAACACCAGTAGTAAGCTTCCCATTGTTAAATGCACGCTGCAAGGACTTAGCAAATGTACTTGCACCGTCACCAGAAAGCCTTAGCTTGTCTGCAAGTGTGGCTACGCCTAGTGTCAAAGCCTTAGTTTTGTCAACATTACCTGTCATGCCATAAAAGCGCTTTTGCAAAACAGATACTTGATCTGCTGACAAGTTAGTCTCAGACTTCAAGTCACACATTTGACCAACTAGTTGTTCTGCACCCTTGCCGCTGACGCCTAAAGTTTTCCATACTCGTGTTGCTTGTTCTCCAGCTTCAGCTAATTGAATGCCTTGCGTTATGGTCGATTTAATAGTGCCACTAAATTCTGACCAACCATTACTTATTGTTTGTCCAATTGCAGTAGCGCTAACCATTTTCTTGAAACTTAATTTTGTCTTGTCAGCTTCACTCTTCGTGCCTGCAATGTGGCTCTTGATTCGATCAAAAATAGACGGATTAGCCTTGTCCATTTCAGCTTGCAAGCCGGTCATTGATGACTTAGCTTTGGCTAAACTGGTTGCTGTCTCGTCAACACGTGTCTTCTGCGTTCGCCAAGCGTCTGAATCCTTGCCACTAGCCGCCGCAATCTTATCCAACTCAGCAGATTGCTTGGCCAATTGTTCGTTAAGGTTGACAATGGAGGACTTATAACCCTCCATCTTTGCCTTATTGGCTTCTTGCTGATTGCCTTCAGCCTCTAGGCGAGTCACATAGGCTTGATTGGCGCGTGCAGCAGCTGTGTACTCTTGCTGTAGGCCAGCCAAACCGGACTTTTGATAGTCCATTGCTTGCTTAGCGCGGTCTTGCTGAGCTTGCATACTGGCCAGTTGCTTAGTGGCACCATCAATTTGCTGTTGATACTTCAAGAACTGTTGAGCAACATCGGCAGTGTTGCCCTTGAGTTCGCTTTGCTTAGCTTTGAGAGCGTCAATCTTAGACTGCTGTGCTTCAATAGACTTACCCAAGCCGTCATATTTAGCCTGAGCAGCGCCAACTGCATCACCAGCAGATTTCATCTCCGCTTCTTGAGCTTTCCAAGCATTTTGGCTCGAACGAACAACCGCTGTTAATGATTTGACGGATTCGCTTGCCGACAATAGATCAAGGGCAATCTTGGTACTCATTGTTGCGTTAATTTGTTGTGCCACTTTAATCACCCTTTCTCTTGGTATTGCTTCCACATAATTGCCGGATCAATTGGCCGGTCTTTCTTATCCTTGGCGGACATCATTTCCAGCATTTCAAAATAGTCGGCATCATCAAAATCCTGCATTGACCAGTGGAAATACATGACTGCTTGCTTTTTCATCAATCTAAAGTCTTGTAGCTGATTTTCAAGTTCATAAACTTTGACGGCTGGGTTAATCTTTGCTTTTGCTGGCATCCTGCTTCTTGGCAGCTAAGTCAATATCCTCATCACTCATGCCCATCATGCGTTCAAAAGTGTAATTAACCGCCTGAATAGTGTCGGCAAATTCTAGATCCCCAAGCTTGTCCGTTTCTTGCTTGTTCAGGTTTAAAACGGTGGTCAAGAAGTCGATTGAGTCATGTAGCATATCGCGCTGCATCTTAATAATTTCTACTGGTTCCATATTGGCGACATCGTCTGCCTTGGCCATGAGCAATTGCAGATCATACATCTTTTCCATGTTGCGATTACTGGTTTTAACTTCGTGTACACGATTGCCAAGTTGGCTAACTTTAATTTTCATTGGTAATACCATCCTTTGTATTTGATAAGGTCGCTGTGGTGAATCGGACACCACCAAGTTCACCAGAAAGCGACTTTTGAGCATAAAAAATAGCGCACGTTCGTGAGCCATTCATCAGTTAGTGCTATTAAGTTGCGTCAGATTGCGTCTGTCAGCATTAGTGACCAGAAGTTACGGAGACAGATCCTGTTGAACTTGCCGGCAATACGTAGCCACCGAATACCTCTTTGTACATGTTGGCTTTGTCGAACTTAGGATCAAGATCACTGTAAATCTTGTACGGTTGGCTATTGAAGGCAATCGTGGAAAGAGCAGTGTAAGTTAAAGTGTCATCAGTACGCTGTTCAGCATTGTTATCAGTCTGGATGTTAGCTGCGGTTTCGGTCAAAATACCATCGCCAAAACCGTAATAAACAAAATGCTGTCGATCAATCGTTTGCGCCGTGATAAGCAAAGCCACATGTGCTTTCAGGTTTTCGTCAACATATCCGCCCTTGCCATCTGATACAAACCCCTTAATCTTTTGCTTAATTTGGAAGTTCAAATTATTAATGTCAATGGCCACCGAAGGCTCGCTCGTTGGCATTGTCACGTCTTGTACTTGATTGAATCCATAAATTTTGACAGGTGCGGCTGATAAGCCAGTGATGTTAGCAGTTTTACCGCCAAGATCTGCACGTCCAACCTGATAAACTCCGTCTGTCCCTAATCCGTTAGTTGCATCTGCAATAATCTTCTGGTTATTGTCAACTAACCCAAAAGCAATCCCATATAAACCTACTGTTGCCATTTGAATGCCTCCTAAATATTCTTTGTTCTACTGAAATAAAATGTGTTAAAAAGTTGCTGTGTGTCTGGGTCTAATGTTCGTTGTCTAACCGCGGCTACCTGCCAATGCTGATGAGTAAAAGCCTTCATCATGGCTATCTCAATGGCCTCGGTATCAGAATCGAGCAATTGCGCGTACCAAATCTGCAATTCAACTTCTTGATTTAGTGACCAAAAGTCATTATTACCAAAAGATGCTGGATCATCGGCGGAATCAGTGACAAGAACAACTGTTTTGTTCACATTGTCTAGCTCTGATTTTGGCAAGTTATTACCATAAATAGCGTCAATACCAGCAATATGTGCCTGATTCAGCACTGTTACTGCATCATCTACTGCACTCACTTGCTGTCACCGCCATTCGCTTTGGCAATCATTGCCTGATATTTCTCGGCTTCAGCGGCAAATACAGCATCTTTGGCA
This sequence comes from Lacticaseibacillus casei DSM 20011 = JCM 1134 = ATCC 393, assembly GCF_000829055.1. Taxonomy (NCBI): domain Bacteria; kingdom Bacillati; phylum Bacillota; class Bacilli; order Lactobacillales; family Lactobacillaceae; genus Lacticaseibacillus; species Lacticaseibacillus casei. The sequence continues at coordinate 387,998 of NZ_AP012544.1, read as the reverse complement.
TCGTCACGGGCATTATCAACAAAATGGTCAGCACGGATGTTCTTTGTCCCGTCATTTAAGAAGCGAGCAATGTGGGCTTTATTGTGGAACCCAACCGTTGAACTTCCATTATGGTCACCGTCAATATCTCCCGCAGCACTACTGATGTCCTCGCTCAAATGTCCATACTTACCGCCGTCTCCCTTAGTATTTGGGTGTTTTTCTTTGGTGGTCTCTGCTAGCTCCTTGGCGTAAACATCAGCACCAGCCTTGGTGATCTTCTCTTGGTCGGATACAGAAAGCTGTGCGGCCTTTGATACTTGCTTAAGCCATTGGCCAAGTGCTTCATCCATGTCCACGGTTATGCCCCCTTAGTTGTTTTGACTAGGGTCAGATAGTCATAACGAATAGCATCGTTACTGTCGTCCGGGCTAATGTCTGAAATGTCATACACAATACCATCAAGGCGTGCCTGTTTCTGACTAGCATTTCTAGTGTCGTGACGGACTATAATAGTGATTGAATTGTCCAAACGTGTGCCCACAAGAGTGTACTGCTGGGTGAGTGTCCGCGTCTGCTGCTTGAAATGCAGACTATAATTCGGAACAAAGCTAGTGATATTAATGCCGGCACCAGTCTTGTGTGATTGTGGAGAGCCGAGATCAACCTTGCGGCTGAAATCGGCTACTTTAAATTTAGCCATCATTCCCACCAGCCTTTGCTGCTTGATCACGCTGAATCTTCCAACGAATACTGTTGATCATGTAAGCATAGCTGGGTGGATAGGCCTTACTTTGGTCAGACAACGTGCCACGACTGTAGTACATGAAGTCTACCAGAACCCGAACCGCCTGATTGAACAGAGGGTACGTTCGATAAACTTCAACCGCAATCGTGTCATCGATGGCATTCATCACTGCGCTTTCCGCCGTACTAATCAAGCCTTCTAGAATCGATGCATCGCCATCACTGTCCAGATTAAGATAGGATTGCATATCATCAGCGGTAACTCCAACGGTATCAGCCGTTTCATCTGCCATATTCAGCCCTCCTTCAGCAGCCGCCCGTCATATCGGCGAATTGTTTATTTCTTAGGCGACTGAAATCGTATTACTTACCAGTACCTGAAGTTGAACCGGATGCAGCATCTGTGTTGGTTACAAAATATCCGGCATTGCTATCGGCCTGTTTGACGCCAAATCGGAACGCGGCACCGAGATAACGCCCATAAATCTTGCTGTCCTCCCATGCCAGAGTGACTTGCTGGCGGTCAGCAAACAGGACACCACGCTTCAGATCACCAACGAATGCTTTTTGATCACCTGCAGCAGAGCCGAGAAGAGCGTCACCAACAACATAGACGGGAACGCCAAGAACCGTTCCCTTTGCAGTACCGTCAGTAATAGAATCGGAGGCGTCATGAAGCAAGTAGCGGCCGTTCTTGTCCTTTAAGGTGTCCAGCGTATTGAACAAGGACTGAGTAACAACCAGTGCACGACTGTACGCTGGATCAAGATCAACGTTCAGGATGTGCTTAAGACTATCTACAAGAGTATCAGTGGTTGTAGCCTTGGCCGTGAACGACTGCAGCACCGGTGCAATCATCGCGTTGTAGGTATTGACGGACTTTTCGTTGATAGACTGGCCAACAAGTGAGGTCAAGTCTACTGCTGAATCAGCAATAGCTTCTTCGGAAAGAGGAATTGCGCCACGATACGTGCTAACTGACCAGTCCACCTGTTCAAATTCAGGCTCAGCAAGCGCCGGATTCTCAGCCAGCTCTGCCACACTAGAAAAACGATCAGTCGCCCGCTTCAAAATCGGGTATGTGCCCTTAGGAGTAGTAACCGGCGTCTTGGTAACCAAGGTGGACAAATCCACAACCGAATTTACTTCTGCGGTAGGGTCATAAATAATTTCTTCCGGAATCAGCACGCCTGCTTCGGTCGAAGTGACGTGCCCAGCTGCATTATCAATCACCTTGCCATGGCTATGGATAAAGTCGTTGATAGCTTTCTTCTTGGCGTCAATTGGCTTTTTCTTTAAGTCGGTACCATTCGGTTGAGCGTTATCCACTGGCTTGTCAGGATCAGAATTAGCCTTGTTTTCAGCTTCAAGGTCTTTGATCTGGTCGTTGATAGCGTCCCGGCGCGCTTTGGCAGCGGTCAAGTCATCCTTGATCTTTTGAAAATCGTCAACAGATGCGTTTTCATCTTGTAATTTTGCGTTTAGCTGAGCGTTTAGGTCGGCACACTTGGCACTGACTTCATTAAAAAGCGTTTGTAATTTGTCCATTATTGGACCTCCTTTTTGTCATAAAAAATAGCCAGCTTCTGGTTTAGCAGATCATTCTGCTTTGGAAGTTGACTACGTAGCTTTTCATTTTCATCTTTCATATTCTTAATTAGTTGAACTGCGTGATGTGGAATAATTGGACCCACAGCGTTTACAATTGGCGTATCGAAGTCTAGCTTTTCATCTGCAAGACCAAGCTCAATTGCTTGATCAGCGTCTAGCCAAGTTTCTTTATCCATCAATGCTAAAAAGTCATCGGCAGGTTTCCCAGTCTTTGCAGAGTACAGGCTTGCAATTGCGCTATCAGTAGTTTGCAGCATGCCAGAAGCCGCATCCATCTCGTGCGAATTACCACTAGCATCACTTGATGCTCGATGAATCATCATCTTAGCACCGGGCGCCATCTGAACTTTATTGGCACCCATAGCAACAATTGTTGCAGCAGAATACGCATTTGACATCACCTTTGCTGTCACATTTCCTTGATAGCTACGCAAAGCATTGCAAATTTCCGTTGCTGGATCTACCTCACCACCATTTGATGTAATTTCAAGCGTGACATCGGAGCCGTCTGCTGGCAGAGACCCAATCACATCAGACGGCGAAACAACTGCTTGTCCAAACCAATCGCGATAAATCGGAGCATCATCGTCATTAGTAATTGCACCGTTAATCTTAATTGTCACCTTCATCACCTCCCTTCACTTGTGTAGTAAGTGGTTTGAACTCCGGCAAGTTATCTGGCAAAAAACCAGATCTGGTGAGTATAAATTGTGCCTGTTCTGCACCTAGCACCCCAGACTTAGCAAGATTTGATACCTGGTTGATAAGTGCCGAATCATCAACATCCAACATATCTTTGATATCCAATTCGAGGTCAGGCGCGTTCATCTTCAAACGCAACTCATCCACGATTGGATTAACATATGAGTTTAAGTTCGCCAGATATGTTGCCTTGATCTGGTCAATGTTGGAATGTTGGCTTTCAGTCGATGTGCCACCACCCAAAATGTCGCTGGGTACACCAAAGGCCTTGGAGATTTGATCAGCAGAGTATGCTGAATTGTCAGCCAAGGCCTTAAATACATCCGTCTTCATTTCAAGCTGGGTGTAATCGAACCCATCGGGTAAAACCATCAAGCGACCGGAGTTATCACCGGTATTTGCCTTCTCGAACTCTTCACGTGCCGATTCTAAGTCTTTACCATCGCTTAAATAGTTGCTGATTGTAAGCTTTCCGGCAGGATTAATCTGGTTTTCCATAGCGCTCATGTTACTTTTCGAGGCTTTATCGTCCAAATTAAGGGCGTTTTGTAAGCTTTCTAAAGGCGAACGACCAATTAAATACCGATATTGTGGGTCTGGCATGAGCCTAAAATGCAGCATTTGGTCTTGCCTAAGCACCATTTGAGGACGATCATTGCTCTCCAAAACCGTATAAACAATGCCCATATTGCCTGGTAAATAGTTAATTTGGACGTCAGAGTTAGGAATATGCTCCAGATTCTGCCCAACTAACGGGATATAGTCGTTGCCTGACAAACACAGCTGCATCAACGCACCTTGCCAAAAAGAAAACCGGCCTATCAAGCTGCTAGGGCTCTCAAGTCGGTTCAATGTTGCGGTATTTTCAGTTTTGAAGTGTGCCGAGGCAACATCGCTAGCAATACGGTTGATCACACTATAAACATTAGTGTTCTGCAGAGCAGATAGCGCTGAAACATAAGACAGCTGCATGCCGCCAACCGTGGTCGTGAAAAAAGCAGGATTACTCGGATAAACCATGTTTTTGGCTTTACGCTTGTTGAAATTTCTAGGGGTCAGAAGTCCCATTTAACTTCACCCCCTTTCTTTGTCCAGAATATAGGCAACTAAACACAGCTCAAAGCCCGAGACTAGATAACCAATAACAACATTGAAGGTGAATGCCGCCACCGCAATCAGTGCCAAGCCAGCGATGAAGATCATCACTGTGCCCCAATTGCTAAACAAATTGCCAATAATCTTTGCCATTATTTACCACCTCCAAACATTGCCTTGAAAAAGTCACGTTTTCCCTGCGTGTCCAAATCATTCAACGGGTTATATCCCTCATCATGATAGTTTTCAAAATAGAACTTTGCCTGCGCATGGGCATTAATAAGCGCATCAGTCGTATCAATATGATCACTCGTGCGATTTTGACGGTCAATCTTGACTGAACCGCCGCGATCTTCTACCAACACAGCGTTGTTCAGCCCATCAATCAGCAGCGGATCGTTCAGCATTGTGATATTCCCATTGATAAACAGATTTTGAAAATCCTTGGTAGGTTCATTCAGCTTGAACGAGGTAGGAGGCAAAGGAAACCATTGCCACTGCGGCTGATAATGTTCCAGTTTCTTTTCTAGCCATTCGCCATGGTTTGGATCTGCAATAATGAATTTTACTTTGAGCCGATGTTGATTAACATAATCAACCAACCACTGGTAAACCTGTTCGGTGTTGATTACGCCTGATGCAAGATTGGTGATGTCAACGAAGCCTTCATCTTGCAATTTAAGGTAATCTAATCCGTCCTGTTTCGACTTGGCTTCAATGGTTTTTGCCTGTGCGAAGGGAATAAAGCTGTGCTGCTGAACATGGAACATGTGTTTGTCATGATCAGTGTACGGATAAATGAAGCCGAAAGACGTATTGTCATTGGTCTGCGACCCGTCAAATCCGATGAACACATCACGTCCATTCACATCAAAATGGTCGATAATACTGCGCTGAATGTTGTCTAGGGACAAATAGCTGTTCTGAAAGCGCCGGCTCCACAGGTTTAATGACTTATTTACGAAAGTTTCAAGTGTTCCCTCACGCTCGTTGTCGTTGCGGTCTTGATTAAGTGCCTTTTGAAGGTTGTCACGTTTGCTCTTTTGCAGTTCAAGCAGATTAGGATTAGATTTTGCCCATGTTTCGGGTTCAAATACCTCATCCTCCGAGTCCTGAGCATAAATTACTTGGAATACATTGTCAGCGTCTCGAACGGCGTCATGCTCAATGGCTGCCCTAGTTACGTCTTCATCATTCTTAAACTTGACCTTGATATCAGGGTAAGCTGTTGAAATCTTGACAAACATTCGGTTCTTAATACCGTTTTGGCCGGATGTAATCTGCTTTAAGGTCTCATTCAGCGCTGGCCTCAAGTTACCAATTTCATCATAAACGGCGATTGCATTATGAAAACTATCGAATCCACCGCCCTGTGAGGTGCCTTTTCGGATCGTATTCTTAGTGTTTTTGGCAATAACTTGCGTGGTTTGAGCTTCCACGCCTCGTTCTCTAGCGTCATCCGCAAAGTCCGGCAAGGATAAAATTGTCTTCGCCTGCAAAGACACGTCATTGAACAGCTTGGTTGCATGTTCGCTATCGTAGCTGGCCACTAGCAAGTCCTGTGATGTCGCATTCCAGCAGACTACAAAGTAATAAAAGTTAATTAGAATTGATGCTAGCCAAGTTTTGCCTTGCTGCCGAGCAATAGATATGTTGGAAGTTGTGAATCGAGTACCGTTGTCAATGGTCCGCCAACCAATCAAGCTATCAAGAATGAATGATTGCCATTTGAATGGTTGAATTTTCTTTGAGGTGTCGTCTGGATTTGGCAGCAGTCGCGAAAAGTATTCAATTGCATTGACCATGTCTGAGTTGTATTGGTAGGGGAAATCATCATTGCCAATTCTAAGCAAATCGTTTAAGTGCCGAATACATGCCAGCTGAACGTCTCTACCAGTCATGTACTTATTGGTGAACATCACATCATAAGCGTATCTTGTTCCTGGATCGTGGTACTTATCAAACAGTCCTTGGTAATCTGATTGGTACGGCTTTACGTAACCGCGAATATCTTGCACACCGGTAAAATCAAACGTCTGCACCAAAGCCAACCTCCTTCAACGGACTGTTTTTCTTAGGCTTTTCTGGTTCTTCAACAGTGATCTGGCGTAGTCCAGAGTCAAATGTAAGACCTAAATCATGCCCTAACGACTTCATGTTCTTCACACAAGAGTCCATTTGAACAGCTCCCGGAGAGCGCTTCACCGCAACATCGTCGTTGTCATAAATCCACAGCCCTTGTTTTTCGATTAGCTGCTCAGATTTAATGTAAATAGAGTAATAACGGCAATACAATTCAAGCGCTGGCTGATCTATCTTTTTAAGATAGCCAATTTTCTTTATTTCTGGAACAATCGCCTTCCAAAGACGCGATGCTTCATCATCAAGATGAGCTGGCGGTGTGTTCTGGATCTCCTTAAGATCATCGTCATCAGCTGTCACGGTATTTGAACTTTTTGAGTGCAATACTGTCAATTTTGGTTGATTTTCAGGCAAAAAACACACCTCCTTTCAGCATCAGAAACCGCTGTTTATTGGGGTTCGAGTCTAAAAAGTCGAAATTTTTCAAAAATCGGTTTTGCGGCAAATGGACACTGGTGTGTGAGGTCCCCTGCGACCTACATAGGGGCCCCCGTTATTTTTTGTGAGCGAGAATCCATGCTGATATTTTTTCTCGTGTCCATTTTGTCGCAGTGTCAAGATTCTCTATTCGTGATTGTGATTTATATATCTTGTCCTCAAGCTGTGTCTTCCAATAGTGACAGCCTTTGCACAGCACCCATAGGTTGTAATGGTCTAAGCACTTGCTTCTGTCAACTCTCAAAGGCACGATGTGATCAGTGACTAGATAGCCAGGCTTGTCATAGGTCTTGCCACAGCACGCGCAAGTGAAGTAGGCATGAGCTTTGGCATCACGTGCGGTGTGTTCCCATATCTTAGACTTATAGAATGCAGCAGACTCTTTGTCGCGCTTGTACTTGTCGTAGTACGATGTGTCACGTTTAACGCGCTTTGCGACATCAGCATAGTTAGGCTTATACAGGAATGCGTGCTTAGCGCAGTATGGGTTTGCTTGATCATACGGGATTACATTGTTGCATCCAGCCTTGCGGCATACCTTCACACGCATGTGCTAGTCCTCATGCAATCTAATGATGATCCCAAATAAGATAAACAACGCCAGCAAAGCAATCATCACTATTAGTGGCGCGAATACTAGCAGCCAACTCCATGCGATCAAACCGAACAGTTTGGCCAGCACGAATATTAGTGTGAGCAGTAATAGGAAATTGCACATGCTATTCTTCCTCCAATCTTGATATGCGGAACTATTCGTCGGTTTCATTTGTTTGCCCAATACCTGTGTACTGATATGGGCTTGTGTCTTCATCGTTATGGTATTCGATGTAGTAATGATTAGGTTTGATGCGTCCCTTGTCAGCATTCCATTCGAGATCGAGACGAACTAGCCCGTTATCTTGAAAGCTACCTATACGTTTGCCATCAATCCAAACATTTGGCACATCATTAATGTCATCTAATTCGATACGAACATGCGGAGTGCTTGCGTGCTGCGATGACTGCTCCTGATTTTGCTGATAGTCATTCAGCGCTTTGTCTAGCTCTGCAATGAATGATTCGCTGAATCCTGCATGATCTGGTAGCTTAACGCATTCGATCTTGGTAGACATTTCAGCCTTAATCTCTTTAACTCTATCTAAGATCGGCTTAGCATCAACGTTAATCGTAGTGCTAAAGCCTTTGACTGGATCATCAACCGGCTTGAATTTCTTGTCGAAGTCTTCCTGACTCATTGCATGCACCACATATCCAAACGGCTCACTGTAATCAGCTACAAGCATATCGCCTTGTTTCACAAAACGCTGATCATTTCCTTCTCCAAACGTAGTAACGACATGGTTGTCATAGCGAACGTTAACTCTAATTGGGATACCGTTCTCTTTAAACTCGTTGCTGACGAACTTACCTACGTCTTCGCAATCTTCCGGCACCTTGATTGCAATGTATTCCTTTGGTCGTTTCACTACTTTAAGCATGTCTATCCCTCCGTGTATTGTTTGATCTTGTCAACCTGCATGTCGCACCATTCGTCATGTGTGCCGTCTGCCTTGTAGACTGTTACGACTGGGAACGATTGATAGCCTTGTTTCCGGAACCGTTCAATGTCACACTCGTCTGCTGTGATGGTTTGCACTGGCATGACACGTGATAGCTTATATACTGTTCGCCAGCACTTTTTACAGTGCGGCTTCGTGTAGATGATTGCTTGTATTTTCTTTTCTTCTCTAGACAATTCTTCGATGATTGCTTGCTCTGTGTGGCTTACATATCCGTAACCGACGCGTTTCATACCTGACATAGTTACACCGCCCACATGAATGAAAAGCCGTGATGGTGCTTGCGCATGCCGTGAAGACAGTTAGTTATACCTTGGCGTTTTAGTCCGAGAACTCTCGCGGCTTCGTTCACACTGTCGAAATAGCGCCGCTGTCCTGAACTAGTAATTGCACAGATTGGACATTCAAGCGCTTTTGCCACACGTTCAAGGCGAGTGCCATATGTGTTGTTATACAGCACCGTGCAATACTCCAAATTAGATACCGAATTGTTTGACTTGTCTTCATCTATGTGATTGACTTCGGGCAAGTTGTCGGGATTGTCTAAAAATGCTGCGGCTACCAAGCGATGAATGGACACTTGCTTTCTGTTTCTGTCCCGATATAAATTGACCTTGCGGTACCCGCTTCTATTTGGAAAGCTGGCGAGTACCCTTTCCTTTACGGGGTGCCCGTTCGAGTCTATGTGTTCCAAGCTCCTCACTCGACCTAGGCTTGACACCTGATACAAGCCCTCATATCCAACAACATTTTTCCAGGTTTCCTTGTCGCTCATGATAATCACCCCTTAAACGTAATAAACCGCTGTCGTATTGTGATCCGAATATTCGACCAGCTCAAACGTTTTGTGAGCAACCACGCCAATATCATCAGTCCATTTATCCTGAGGTTTTCTCGTCGATACTTGACGCTGAACGAATCCGCCTAGGTCTTTGCTCATCTCTGAATGAAGGTGGCCAGTAAATAGCTCGCGGTTCTGCGCTGTTCCTAGCATGAAGCCGAACTCATCAAGATATTTTGCAAGGTAATTGTTCTTGCCCTTGTCACCATGAGTGGCACCAATGAAGTTGCGGCCTAACATTGCGCCTTTGTAATGCTTTAGTGATATATCCCATGTGATATTTGTCTGGTTGCTGTAGGCACGTTTCAATAGACGAGCAAACATATATCCAACTGACGGATCATGATTTCCGGCACAATACATGACCTCACACTCATTTGCGTTCTTAATGATTGCTTCAATCAGTGTCTCGAAGTATTGCTCCATTTCATTCACAGTCTCGCCTAAGTCGGTTGTTTCGAGCTGTGTGCCTTTTGCCGTGGTCGAGTTGATATTGTCCACGTGAGCCAGATCACCGCCCAGAATGAGCAATATTTTGGCGTAGTGGCCGCGTTGAATGATTTCTAACTGACGTTTCAGAGATTCCGCATAGACATCAAACGTGTGACCATTGAAGTGTGTATCGAAAGCAGGAATGACAAGATAGCGATCTGATTCCACAAAAATAGGAGCCTTAGCTTGATACGGCTCCTTGTGTGTGATGATGTCATTCATCAATGATTCGTATTGTTCAGCCTCGACCAGTGGCCTGATTTGTATCTTACTTTGATACAACGTTGCTTCAGGCGTCTGCTTCCAGAAGTTGCTTGTGGCACGTACAAGCTCCCACTTGGTGTAATCGTACCCGTGAGCTTCCAGAACCTCTCTAGGCGTCATTTTGTGACCCCTGACGACTTTCAGGATAGTCTCGCTGGATTGTGTTCCGTCTGAATCGTATTCATTCTTCATTGGATTCTGAAATTCGATACCAAGTCGTCTTGCTTTGCCTTGAAGCGCGTCATAGCTAATCCCTAGCTTGTCTGCTGTTTCTCGTCTGGTAAAGCCTTCAGAGGCGAGCTTCCTAATGCCACTGATTTGTTCATCTGTCCATTGCATCTACTCGCCTCCGAAATTATGTATAAAAATAGCACCTCACGAAAAGTGAAGTGCTTCAATGCAACCGGCGGGACTTGCACCCGCGACCTTGGCTAAGCGCCACGCTCTACGCTGCTGAGCTACGGTTGCTGCTCGCTCTCCCAGTGTCAGATGGGGTCATCGCAAGCTGTGTCCGGTCGCTAAACTGGACAATGTGGCATGCGGGAATCGAACCCGCCTGACTATCACAGCCAGTCCATTTGCCACGCCTTGCCACAGCTTTATCATCACCATGGCTCGGAGGAAAAACGCGGTGCCTCAGGATTCTCACCTTTGGCACAATACCATCATATGACGGAAAAGCGTGTTTTTTGTTGCATCATTGTTGCACGGATGTTGCAACTAGTTTCACTAGCGGACATATTTCAGCAAAAGCATAGAGAGCTTCTTGTGTTTGTCGCCAAAGGGTCGTTCGGTCAACATGTAAGTGAGCGGCTAACTGAAGGCTGGATTTACGCGCCGTTTTTGGAGTCAGATAGCTCTCAGCTAAAATGATTCGGTAATCTTCATTTTCTAGAGATTCGATAGCCGCTTCACAGCACGTTATATAGTACAGCTCGTCAGCGTGCGATATTACCTTTTCCTCGGCTTTATTTCCATAGCTAGGTGACTTGGGCATGCCGTCCATCACGGGACTTCTGAGCGCTATTTTGGTGCGTTGAGCGAGCCGCTTATGATGCCAGTAGTTCCCCAAGACCTCTTTGGCGTTTTCAATTGTTTTGTCATGATCAATTGGGCTAAAATATCTCGTTACTCGCACCACTGCGTCCACTCCTTATGGTATAATTTTGCTGGGTTTGAGGATAAGCGTGCCGCGATGGTGCGCTTTTGTTATAATGCTCGAGGAGGCCAACTCCTTTTAAATGATTCCATTTGCTATCAATCATATGCATTATGGCCTCCGGCGCGTCCTTCATCATACGCGCTTTTTTATTTGCAATCATTTGATTCTTTTCCAGTTAGCCCACATCCACATTGCACCACCTGCGATTAGCAACATGACGGCAATCATTGTTTTCCCTCCAGTAGCTGTTTGTCCTCAAAAATATTGCCGATGACCTCACGACTTGTAATCTCGCTAAAAAGTTCAATTGCCTCTTGCATTTTCTCATTTTCGATTAGCCAAGATCCTTCCCGCATGATCACTTGTCCAATCATCTGATCAGGATCGCCAATATTGTCCTCACCGGTGCGCACGATATCGCCTTCGTAGATTTTCCGCCCGTTCGCGTCTGTAAGGCCGGTAAACTGTTCGACAACATACTGATCATTATCTAAGAATCCGGCAAAGCACTCTTCGTCATAAACAGCATTCTCACCATTTTCATACTTAACACAGCCGCTAAGCGTGTCATATGCTCCCTGCACGTCATACAAGTAACACTCGTATACCTTATCCCACGCTCTGAACTTAATCTCTCGTTTCATTTCTCCGCCTCCCTGATTACATCCGCGATGTCCCAAAGCGCAAACAATGTTGCTCCTAGTGTCAAGCAAACAAACGTTTTGCAAGCTCCAAAATTCATATATTTTGCAGGTAAAAATGAAGCTGACGCGGCCAACATTAGGCTTAGCCATGACATGAACCGATTAATGCCGATTCTCATTTCTTATCCTCGCTATCTTCACAGTAGTGTTCAAATTTTTGCTCATGGCAGTAGTCTAATAAGGCATTAATGTTGCAGGCTTCCACCTCATGCCATTCAGAAGAAATAATCTCAACAAATTTAGCTTGATTATAATTGTAAAGACGATCAAATGCGTCTATGTCCTTGCCCTCAACTAGATACTTTGGCTTATTTTCAAGTGAATCAATCAAGTCTTCTAAATCGCTATCGCCATCGCCATCCATGAAGTCAGCAAGAATATATTTCCTAAGTGCGCTCTGAACAGTTGAAACGTCTTTTTCGGCATCGTATTTCTTCATTTCTCCACCTCATATGTCTTGACTTGCACATCATCGACCCAAACATCAGCATTAACTTTGGAAACTCGCTCTTTAACAAAATCGATTACCGATTGCCTAGCTTTTGGTTTCCAAGTACTTAGATTCGGGCAAGGATACAAATTCGCATCATACATCAAGAAGTGTAGCTTATGCTCATCCATGACACGATCATCATGTAAAATTTCCTCAGTACGAATTCCTGATCCACGTGTGAAACCGCCTTTGAACTGCTCATGTATGTTCATTTTTCTTCCTCCAATTTCACGATTTCCCCTGTTTCCTCAACGCGCCAGACACCTAGCAGCCATGCACGGGCAAAGTCTTCCTCATGTTCAAACGTCATCCACGAGGATAAGGAAACCACCTCGGCGTAGCTCTTTGCTCCGGATAGGGAGAATTTTTTGTGATTGAGTTTTGCAAGCACATCTCCCACAGCTTTTGGAATCACCGGCAGATCATCTGGCAAGGCGGCGGCGTAACGAGCACTATAATCAGACAGGCTTTCCGACCAATCTTCAAATGACCCGTCCCTAGGCAAACTACTAATAAAATTTTGTTTCCAGTCGTCTAGTGCCACCTTGAACACGTCCCACTTCGTTTCATTGCTCATCGTCAGTCAACTCGCTTTTGCTCATGGCGGCAACGATTCTGTCGTGGTCTTTTTTAGTCATGTCCCAACGGTTCCCAGAAATTACGTCCGCAAAATAGGCTTTCTCACCATGTCTGACGCCAGAATAGTGTCCTAGTGCTTCAACGGTATCAGTGTTTAGAAAGTATGAACCTTTATTAATCTTAATCAGCATTGCTGTTCTCCTTTTTGATCCTCACGAACCCCGCAGCTTTAAGAATGCGAATGCGATCGGCGTCAGTGATTTCAGCGGCTTCTCCGTGATTCAGAACAGCTCTCCATGCGGTGCCACTGGGGTTTACCTTGAATATACTCTCGATGAAATCGGTGTTTATCCAATTGCCGTTTTCAAGCTCAACGAATGCCATCGTCAGTCACCTCTTCTTTTTCGCAGTCTTGCAAACCGTAATGCTCGATCTCTGATTCAGTGAAAATAAATAGGTCTTTGCTCATATTGGAATCAATGTCTTTTGCGGGAAATGGTCTCCAGTTATTGCGAACCCCTAGCTTGGACGCACTAGAATACTTCTGAAAATGCCAGCCTTCCGCATGTGGCACCTTGACGTTGTACTTCTTATCCTTTGCCACGGTGTAGCCGTTTGTTAGTGCACTTTTGAGACGAGTAATATCCTCGGGTCTTCTACCCCGAAACAATAAGTTAATATTGTTCAAAAATGCATCTTGTAAATTAGTCCACAGGCAGTTCTTCACTAATTTTGCTTCTTCTGGGCTGACGACCACTTTCACTGGCTCCTCAACGAGTGTGAAAACGCGACCGCCATTATTTTTAGCCCACGCAAGCGCTAGATTTCTGCTTTTGGTAGCGGTTCCTGCATCTTCTTCCCAACAGGAACCACTATCCATTACCATTAGCAAGTATTTCCCTTCATCATCTTTCACCGCGTACAGTTTTTCTTCGCTCATTTTTCGTCCTCTACTTTCTTGTCGCGATATGCCTTTAGTCGAGCGGCCGCTTTTGCTCTTGTTTCCTCCGACATAACTGTGTGCTTTCGGATCGATACGCTTCCGTTGATAGTTCCTTCCAGAACTGTAATGTCTCCGTTTTCGCTTGTCTCCGTGTGCGTTTCAGATACCAAATCACGCCATTTACGATTGTGCTTTGGAATGTCTGAATAGTAGTGCCACTGATCAAGCTCCCGATCATAGCTAAGAATTGTTTCTTGCTCACTCCTTGGCGTTGTCATTTTTCGTCCTCCTGTTTGATTGGCACTATTTTGTAGTCCACGCCTTCGTAGATGACGCCTACGACCTTGCCAGTCTTTTTGCTGATGTAGATGTCATCGAACGTGTCGTCTCCTGTTTTCATTGCTTGTCTCCTTTGTTAAACCATTCAAGTTTTGTTATGCCGCTCGTATCTGCCTTATCCCACACGTACCAGCAGTAGCAGACAGCACTACTACCTGTATTATCGAAGTCCCCGTTTTTAGCGCATTTAATTCTTTTTACGGAAACGTATATTTTCGTTGGAGGAAATTTTGAAAAAAGGTTTTGACGCTTAGCACCCTCCAAATAGCGAATAGGAAGAAACATGACAATCTTTGAAGTAGTTGAGGAAACCAGAATCGCTTTTCTTATAAACTCATCGGCAAACTTGTAAGGCGGATTGGTGACAATATCTCCGTTCCAACTACCGCCATATTTAAGAAAATCAAGTTGCTTACCGTATCCTCGGTCAATTAAGTCTGTGCTTTTGCCAAGCAGACCATATTTTTCAAATACTTTTGAAAGCTCACCCGTACCACAAGCACACTCCCAAACGTTGTTGAGCTTTTCCAGCTTTACAAGTTCCTCTGCTGCGAGTGGATCAGTTGCATAAAAATCTTCATGCTGCCGTTCCTCAACAGCGTGGTTTCTTGAACCAATGGTTGCTTGCGTTGAATATTTGTTTCCCGTCCAATCATTGCTCATCGTTTTCTCTTCTTTCTTACCGGATAGCGCCTTATGTCACTGTTGAATGCCTGCCTGATAGTATTAGAATCTGCTATCCAAACCTCATAAAGCGGCTCGTTGAAACCGTTTATTGCGCCAATGTATCTGATTATGATTCCAAAATCATATTTGCCGTGCTTGGCGAACATTTCTCCGGGCGTTTTAACATACACCGGTATGAATTTGCTTGGTTCATGATTCCCGTAAGTTTCTACTTCAGGTCTCATCAGTCGTCCTCCTCACAGCCAAATAGCAGCCTCTATGACTCATTTCGAACTGACTGACTTCACAGCCTGATCTGAATAGTCCTTAATGCTCTGTGCGTCTTTGATTGCCTGTGATAATCCATTGTTTGCCTGCTTGGCGGCTTCTAACTTAGATGTAAGGTCATTGATGGTCTGCTGCTTTGCATCGACCTCGGCCTGTTTCTGGGCGACTGCTTGCTGGCCTTCAACGATCTTTTGCTGAATCTGGGCGTCCTTGCTTGCCATGCCGTTGTCGTATTGCCGTTTTAAGGCCGCATACTGTGCCTGCGCGTCAGACAACTGATGTTGCAAATCGGACAAGCTAGATTGTGAATCGTTGATCTTCGCTGTCAGCTTGTCGATATTATTTTTGGTCTCAACGATGTTCTGGTGACCTTGCCAAACATTGTCGGCAATGGCGGTTGCACCGGCTCCAAACATAAGTCCTGCTAAAACAGTTACTGTAAATGTCAATTTTTTATTCATGATTTTTTCTCCTTAATCGATCTCTTCTACTTCAATCTCAATACGCGGATGGTCGCTGTACCATTTGCCAACATGGATTTCGACTATTTGGTTGTCGTCTTCCCACAAAATGCCGGTAAGCGCATCCGATACAGACTTGTAGTAGTTGTCTACATCCGGCTTAACTGTTGGCCTAACTTTGCCTTCTTTTTTTCGCCTTATTAAGGCCTTACTGCCAGACTTTTGGAGCGGACGGTATATTTCCATTGCCACCCTTATTGGGCCACTTAGAGGCTCAATATTTAGCTCTGACGCCACGCTCTTAACGTGCTGCTTGTAGTTTCTTGATTTCGTCGGGTCGTAAGCATGACCCATTCGCGTGAACCTCGGCCGTCCTTGTGGGACTGGGTTACCAGGTATCGTTAGCCTTATCACGCTGGCTTCACGTCCTTCAGATAGTATTGACGTTGCTTGCCGTCAACCATCTCAACCAGATCACCGACCATCATTTTTGGCTTAATTATTTGCATTTGAAGATTCCTCCTGTAGTTTCTTGTATTATTCCTCGCTAAATAGCTATCGGATCACAATCTCTTCATGTCCGTTGTTGCGGCGGGGCAGCTTGATTTCAAACTCGCTTGCAACTCGCTTCACGAACGTTGTTGACTTCCCGATCCGCTTCGCAACGTCAATCAGCGTGTCACACTGTGAGGCTGCTTCTGCAATACCGTGCGCGTATTTGGCACGGGCTTCTTTTCGCTTTTTTGAAATCTTTTTAAGGCCGTTGTTGACTGAGGTCTTCAAAATGTCGCTATCATCAATTCCGGAAACCGCACGTTTCTCGACAATTGCTTTCTTTGATACAACAATCCGGCCGTTGAACTCTTGCTTCTCTATTTTTGAGAATGCTTCGCTTTTTGAGATGTCTAGCATTGCTGAATTTTCATAGCGCTTAAGTAATTCAGCCTTGAAGTCGCGCCACACTTTGTCTCCCTGCTTGTATAAACGCACTGTTACTTGTGTCATGCTTTTGCCTCCTGCTTAATTAATGGTGCTTCTGAGAAGTCCAGTGTTGCGAAGTGCTTAGCCAGCTCAAGCAAATTAAGCAGGCTTCCGGAAACTTCACCGTCAGCACGAACGTTTTTTGACGCTTCATGAATCATGCGTGTATTGGCCTGTACAATGCCCCCAACAAGCACGATAATGTCTTGCCACTGTGCTTCGGTAACTCCTAGGCAGCCTTGATCATAATCGCTCTCAATGTCCGCTATCGTTTGATTCAAGGCCATTTCATAGGCCCTCAAACGGTTATCCAAGCGTTGCAAATATCTATTCGTCATTTCTTCAGCTGTCACAGTCTCTTCCCCCTTACGTCCGTTAACTTCTCAAAATTAAATGTGCAGTCTTTTGATTTTGGAATAATTCGGCTGATTAGTTTGCTGTTGTACATGTGCTCAAGCTCGCTCATCTCGTTGTTCGTTGTGATGATTGTTGATAGACGAGGCCTGTTGCTCTCAAAATCAAGGCGGGCATTTGCAACGCGATATATCAGCTCTTGCATGTCGCGTCTAACCGGCTTGATGTCGAGTTTCATACCGCCTTCTGTGCCGAAGTCGTCCAACAACAGCACGCCAGCCTCTTTCATTGCCCGCTCAATGCCTACTAAACGCAGGCGAACGTCTGGTGCATCGTATTGCAATCCCATCAGGTTACTCAGCTCTGCTGTTGAAATAAACAGCCCTGACTGGCCTTCATCTCGTAGACTCGTCAGCATCGCCAAAGCAAGTGATGTCTTTCCTGCTCCCCGAGGGCCAAATAAAATCACGTTTTCGGGCGTTTTTTGCATTTGTTTTGCCAACTTGTATGCCCGATTTCCCAGATTTCTTGATTTCTGCAAATCCGTCTGCATTTCAGGCTGCCATTTTTCGAACGTAAACTTAGCCGGAACGTTTCCGGGGAAGACTGAGTAGCGATAAATGGCACGTGCCTTTTTACGGTTCAATGCGGCCATAGAGCGTTCGTAGAAGCGGTGTTCGATCTCGGCCTGAGTTGGCAGCGTATTAACGTCAATTCCACGCTTCTCAATGATTCTTTGCACGTCCGCATGTGTGAATAGTCCTTTAGTCGACTCCATATCCCCAGTTCTCCTTTGTTTCCGTGTGCTCTATCCGTCTGCCAGATGAAAACTTGCGATTTGCTTGAGCTGCCATGGTGTCGTACTTCGATCTCAGCTTTGATGCGCTTAGAATGTTTGTTTGCCAGAATGAATCGAACTGACACCAGTCAATCATTTTATGAATCTTATCGAATGGTCGATGATCCAACTCGTGCATCTTTCTAATGTCATCAGCCCAAGACTGTAAGTTTGGTTTTCGGTGCTCTGGGTTGTTGCCTTTGATCTTTTCCCAAAGGTAAACCGCCTCAATCATTTCTGGAGAACCGTCAGCATATTCCCGCTTGCGGGAATGCTGACTATCTTCTTTCTTTTCCTTCTTCTCCTTCTCTTCCTTCTTGTTTGTTGACACTTGATTGACAATTGATTGACGTTTGATTGACACTTGATTGTCATTGTCCTGATAGTCACACCACTTAGATATTGATATGACGCTATATTTAGTGTTTGATTTGATTGTCAGCATTCCACTGTTTTCAAATTTCTTAACCCATCTCCACACCTGACGCCATGACACTTGATTGTCACGTCGCACACCATCATTCATCTCAAACGCCAGTGCGTGGGCTCCCGTCACCAGTTCTCCGCTTGTCACGGATACTTCTTGACCGTTGAATAAGAACTTGCTAGGAGCATGATTTGCTTTCATCAAAATCAGCAGCCAAAGCTTTAGCTGATTCGCGTCAGTCCATACGAAGGACTGGCGTATTTTTCGGTATACTTTTATCCAGCCTCCGTCTGCCATGTGATCACCTCAAATCAGAATGGAAGATCATCATCGCTAACATCGATTGGCTGACCGCTATTGGCAAATGGATCGGATGTGTTGGTTTGGCTTGTTTGTGCCGGTGTGCCGAAAGACGGATTAGAATTTGAAGAAGATTCATCTTTGCTATCTTTCCAACGATGCTGAATCTGCGGAAAAGCTGTTGGCTCCCACTTTTTGATATGCGGATAGGTCTTACCGTTGTATTCTTCATTTTTGACGGTAACTTTAACAGCATGGCCCGTGAAATCTGCAAGCATCGCCGCGAGATCAGACCACGCCTTATGGTCTGGAATGCCAGCATTTTTGCCAATCATGAATAGGTATCCCATTGCATACTCTCCGGTGTCTTTCTTTGGATAAAAATTATCGAAGATATGCTTGTTCTGATATTTCTGTGGAACGTCATTGCGTACAATTAGATCAAACTTGATAAACTCGCGATCTTTGTAGTTGTCAAATCCAAATCGGTTAATAACGCATTCATATACACCATCTTGAATGTCGCCATTTCCTTCTGCTGCTTGTGAGTAGTCCATTGTGATAGCCATGTTTTAGTCCTCCTGTTTTACTGATTTTTCTTGATTTCCAAACTTGAATAGCTCGTTAATTGGTACTAGCTTCCGATTGTCTAATCTGTTTTTAGCAAAAATTGCATCAGTTCCCTCAAGAATGACGCCACGGCCATCAGTCTTGGGATTAACTACCACGCGCCCTACAACGTCTGTCAGGCCTAATAGCCCGTCACGCACGCTGTCACGAATTGCTGGTGCATACTGGCTGAACGATTGTCCAGTTTCGCTCGTAACATCTCGTGTGTTCTCCCAAGCGGTTACTAGCACGTTAACTGGTGCGTCCATGAAGATCATGGTCATGATACGGGCAAAGTAATTTGTCCATCTTGAGTAATCCTGAAGCTCGTTGCCAATGCCGTTTTTACTGTGCCTGCCCATCTCGACAAACCAGTCTTTTTCGAACGCTGATACGTTGTCGATCACCAGATTGTCATATCCGGAAACACGCTCAGCCAGATTTTTCAGGAACTCTTTCCATTCTTCGCTTGGTTTGCTTCGGTCAAATGGTTGCACATCGATGTTCGGTGCACCGGATAGCACTTTTGAACTGTCATCCAGATCTAGCACGAGTGTTTTGCCATCAAGATTGCGGATAGCTGACGTCTTACCGACGCCAGGCTTTCCATAAATCAAAACTCGCCAGTTCTTTGTTCGATCAATTGCAGATGCATGTTTAATTGGCTGCATCTACCGCACCCCCAGTCCGATGTTCTCAACCAGTCGCGCGTTTGGTACCTCGCGGCCAGCTTGTAGTGCTTTCTTCAAGTCAGCTTTGTTGACCATCAACGTTGTCTTAATGAACTCTGGTGGCAACTTATTCGGGTCTTCTGGTGCTTCCACGCTCATTGTTCTGCGTGTGTAAATGCTGAACAGTGGTGTATGAATGTGTTCACGACCAGTTTCAACCATCGCTTGCGCCAATCGTGATTTGATTGTCGCAGCGTTTTTCTTGGCACTTGTCTTTCGTTCTTGCAAACGCCTGATTTCAGCGTCGATTTCTTTGACGTCTGCTTCAATTGATCTGTAAACCTTGACATAGCCGACTGCCTTGTCTTCAAAGTCACCATCAACCATTTCCATCGTGTCAGCAATCGCTTGTGGATCAGCGTTGCCACTTTCTGCCAGTCGTTGCAAACTGGTCAATTTGTCTGTTAAGTCGTATAATACTGACATATAATATTTTCCTTTCTATCAGTCGTTGGCGTGCGGGCCAGCGGCTTTTTTCATGGCTTGTTTGATAATGAATAGGATTGCGTGTGCCCCATCTTCTTGACCCATCGCATACGTTTGGTGGAAATCAGTATTGTCGGGCCCATAGTCAGTGGCAACCTTGCGATATGCCGCGATCTGGCGGTTCGCTTCGGCTAGAATTCGTTCGTATTCCTCATTGGTCATCATGTCATCCCCTTAACATCGCTAGTCGTGCACGTAGCTTCTCGTTCTCGGCAAGTAGCATCTTTGCAATTGGTGTGTGGTTGCCGCGCATAATGTCTAACGTCAATTTGTTATGTTCTTTCAGCAAATCACCAATGGTTCGTTCTGCTTCATTCAATCCACTGCCTCCAATTTCCGCTGTGACCTAAGCAGTGACCAATGATCACGCCGAAGCCACCAGCAATTAGTAAATAGCCAATCATTATTTGTCCTTCTCTCTAAGTGACCTTGAAATCTCTGGGAACCATTTGTCTAAGAACTCGAGCCATGGTTTCGGATGAAACAGATATCCCTTTTTGCCAGGCGGTGGATATGAAACCACGGTATCTTGTAAGAACTTGTGGAAGCGTGGGACGTTCAAGATATTGTTAACTACCCACGTGTTGTTATGTCCTTCGACATAGCTTGTTGCGGTGGTGAGCGTCCACATGCCTCGTGCTGCTAGCTTGCGTTTTAACTCTTGGTTCTCCTTGATCATCTTTTCCAGTTCTTCTTCATCGACCGCTAAATACTTTTTGCTTGAAATCTGATCATCTTCAACAACCTGCAACAGTGGCATGGCATTTCCTCCTTTCTATTGATAACTGGGATGTAGCTAGTTCTTAGCACTGACAGATAATATCTAAAGAAAACCTTTGTCATAAAACAAACTGCTGTAATAGCAGAGACAGCATTGCAAGAAATATAGCGATGACTGCGAAAGTACGGCCCAAGTCTTCGCCATTCACTTGCATGTCCTTCTTTCTTTTGGCCTCTCCTTGGCAGATAATCAATTTATCTGGTGATGGAAGGAGGTGATATAAATGGACTTGCCATACAAAAAAGTATTTGCTCCTACCAGTGGCAATATTGGCGCGGTGTTTTCTTCGAAAGATGTAGCAATTAAAAGTGCCTACTCATTCAAAGATGGAAATGAATTCTTTATGATTCGTAATCTTATTGTTGATGGTAAAGAAGAGGTCCTCGTTGAAAGAGCGTCCAACGTTCTTACCGTATGGAGCACTCTTCCTTTAGGAGACGAAAGCAAAGGTTCCTACAGTGTGGGTTAATTCTTCGTCCTCAATAACGATTGTCACCAGGTCTCCCGGTTTTACTGCTGGGGGAAATGGATAACTAGTGCGCCAAGTGTAAAGAGTTACCCCCGTGCTACCCATATCAGTGCGGGGCTTTTTGTTTTCTTCGTTCATACCGTCATCCCCTTTTGCAGAAACTTGTTGATAAAATACTGCTGGCCTTTTCCGGTCACCTTTGGGGTCTTCTGAACTGTTACATGGCCGTCCGAGTGACTGATCGCCGTTTCCTTGACCTCGAACAAGCCTAGCTCCATCGCGCGTTGTGTCGGCGAGTTATAGTCGGCACCAATCCGTTTGATCAGATAGCCTTGCTCACGCAGCCAGGCGAACAACCGCTTGGCACCAATGTCAACGCCGTTCTGTTTGAGCACTTTTGCAAGATCACCAACTAAGATAGTCGTGTGACTTGTGGCTACCGCGTCTGCAAACAACGCTTTAGGCTTCATTGTTTCGTTATCAGCCGTAAGTGCCGCTGTTTTCGCTTGTTCGTCCTTTAGCTGTGTTGCCAGATTGATAATGAAGTCTGGATTATAGATGGCCTTCTCAATCGTTTCAGGCGTCATGTAGGCACCATGCTTGCGGATTGATGGGAGAACTTCATGTGTTACCCAACGGTTAAAACGTTTGGCCGCTGGTTTTCGACTAGCACCAATCAGTTTGTATAGCCCCGGTTCGCTGATGAAATTGGTCTCGCCTGATAAGCCCCCTAAGTTAAACTTAGTCACCTCATCGCCGTCTAATGATTTCAACGCTACCGTTGTGTTTGTTAGTTTCAGCGCATTCGTAACATCCGGTGCTGAAAACCAGATAATGCCGTTGGAGCTGACAGTCCGAATTTGGTTATCTTCGAACTGAAATAGTTGTAGTTCGTTCATACCGTCATCCCCTTAGGTCGCGTTATTGCGACTTTTTTCTTTAAAAAAATATCAATTGCTTCCTGATCGCTAAGAGGGATGAATTGCATCATTTTGAATATTTCTTGTGCCGTGAAGTCTTTTCCACCCCGCTGCATTTTCCGAAATAATGTGCTTCTTGCGATCCCTAATGCTAAAGCTAGAGAATCTTGAGTGACGTGTCGTTCTGTCATAAGTCCCTTTAAACGATCCAAATTCACATTAACCATATATGATTCTCCTTTCTGTCGCATTCCTGCGACTTGATGAACTAAGCATAAATCGCTTATAAGCAAATGTCAATATAAAAATCGCAAATATGCGACTTTTGTTGTTGCAAATTTGCGACGTCGGTTTATAATTGTAGCCATACAGGAGGTGCCACATATGAACGTTGGAGAACGAATGAAAACTATTCGTAAACAAAAAGGCATTAGCGCAGATTCTCTTGCCGCCAAAATTGGTGTCTCTAGATCAACGGTTTTTCGATATGAAAAAGGAGACATCGAAAAGGTTCCAATTGAAGTAGTTGCAAAGGTAGCGAATGCCCTCAATATTAAACCAGAAGTTTTAATGGGTCTGAAAGCTGACACCGTTGTGGATAAGATTCATGACACGGTGGTTCAACTCCACCCTGAACGTCAGCAAAAAGTCTACACGTACGCTGAAAAGCAGCTCAATGAGCAGCAGAACCGCGACAACGTTGTCAGCTTAGATGAGGCGCATGTAGAACGTAATCTCGATGAACCCGCTTTTAATGTTGAGGTTGATGGCATTGTGGCCGCTGGCTATGGTGCCTTTAATGATGATCGCGATGAACCAATGGATACAGTTAAGATTCCGGACAGCGCTATTCCAGCTCACTACGATTACTGTTTTAAGGTTGTCGGCGACAGTATGCACCCTACCTATGATGATGGTGAGCTCGTATTTGTTCAGAAAACGCAAGACGTTACGAACGGAATGATCGCGGTAGTTGATATTAATGGTATGACATTTATTAAGAAGCTTATTTTTGAAGAGAACCGTTTGTGTCTTCGTTCATTGAATGATGATGTGGACGAAAAAACGGGCGAACGTATCTACCCAGACTTCTACGCGGACGAAACCGACAATATTGATGTGATTGGTAAAGTTGTCGGATCATACGCATTCAAATAATCTTACGTCCAAACCCTGATCGACGTTAAAAGCTGAATTTTTTTGGAGGGATTCATTATGAAGAAGCTCAAGATCAATATTTGGACTGGCATTTATAACATTTTTGCATGTGTTATCTTCGCCTCGTCTTGGTTCGTCATCTTTTCAACCGCATTTAGCGATGCTGCAAACAAGACCAATGCAACTGGTGGTGCTGCCACATTCTTCTATGCTGTTGCTTGGATTGGCGTTGTGTTAAATGCTCTTGCTTTATGGCAAAGCTATAAACACAACATTTCGTTAGTGGGTGGTGTTTTGGGCGTAATTGGTTCGCTTTGCTTTGGTTTGACCGCTGCAATGGCATTTCCAGCTATTGTTTTGTTGATTATTGCAATTGTATTCCTGTTCTTACAGCACCCTCGCAATAAGGCGGCTGCTTAGCATATATTATTCCCCACGCAAGCGGCGTCCCCGTGCAAGCCGGAGAGTGGGGATGAATACAAAATAAAAAGCGCCTACCCCACTGGCTAAAGTGAACGGGTAGACGCCAAACAATTACTCGGAGCGACAAGGCTCTTTGTATACTCAATTTTATCAGAAAAGGAGGAAGATTGCATGGCAACATTTAGGAAACGCGGCAAGTATTGGGAATACCGGGTTAAGTATACGGACTCCGCCGGTAAGCAGTTGGTCGCTTCACACGGTGGATATCGTCTTAAATCATCTGCTCAAGATGCTGCAGAAGCTGTTGAAGATGACCTCAAACGTGGTGGCGATCCATCAAAACAAGACGTTCTGTTACTTGATTATTGGGATCAATGGGCTGAAACATACCGAACCAATGGCAAGTCAATCAACACTGTATACCGTTACAAGCTTTTTAGAAAGCACCTAAAGAGCCGATTTGATGGGCGAAAGCTTAATTCTATTCGACCTATCGAATGGCAGAAATTTATTAACGATTTTGCTGCCGGCAAAGATCGCAAGGAGAAAACCACACGAAAGCGGCCACGTGAGCGTTCGAAAGATGTCGTTACCAAGATGAACAGCTATGTTCGTGGGATGGTAAAAGCGGCAATCAATGAACGCATTCTATTTTCTGATTTCACCTTTGGAACGAAGACATCAGGCGTGCGCTCTAGTGGGAAAGTAAAGGTGCTAGACAGCCACGATTTCGCTAAGGTTAAAGCAATTGCTATTGAACGGGCTTCGTACCGCAATATCGGGGCGCTTGCTGTTTATATTGGCTCGATGACTGGCATGCGAATATCTGAAGTGTTGGCTTTAACTTGGCCTGACATCGATACTAAGCTCGGCGTCATTCATGTTACGCGTTCTTGGGATCATTTGTATGGAACAGGATTCAAACCAACTAAAACTGATTCTTCAGTTCGCGACATTGAGATATCGCCCAGCGTCATTGAGCTTCTTAATAAGATCCATCAGGAACAAGCAGCATCTTATCTTCGTACTGGATATCGTGACGAAGACCAGATGATTATGCGTGATCCACGTCACAACGTGATTACAGACAGCGCATGTAACAAAGCCCTGCACGTCATTCAGAACAAAGCTGAAATTCCCGAGAACAAGCAGATCACTTTTCACGGGTTGCGTCATAGCCACGTCAGCTACTTGATCAGCAAAGGTGTCGACATCTATTATATTTCAAAGCGGTTGGGTCATTCAGACGTGACTATTACGATGAAAGTCTATGGTCATTTGTTAGACTCACAGAGAAAACAAGAAGCACATAAGGCCGTGTTATTCATGGATCAGCTGTGATTGTGTTTGTCCCCTTTTTGTCCCCCGAAAAATAAAAACAAAGGAACTCTAAAGAAACCTAAATTGCTGTAAATGCTGATACATAAGCTTTTTAAAAAACTAAAATAACCTAAAGAAAGCTAAATAATGCCTCCACCGGGATTCGAACCCGGATCTGTGGTTTCGAGGACCATTATGCTATCCATTGCACCATGGAGACTTACAAGTTTTATTATAGCGCTTTTAACGCAGTGGCGTGATGACTGACTTCGAAGCTAGTCCCAAAACCCAAAAAGTTTACGATAAATCATCCCAAAACAAAAAACGCCCAATTCCTTTAACATCAAAGGATTGAACTTTTTTGACCCCTTCTAAGTGTCAAAGAATGGGAACTCACAATGCCACTACCCACGCATCGTTTAGCTAGGCACGGCATTCATTGACCTTAATCATCAAACTTAAACAAATCTGTCGACAGATACCGCTCGCCGTTATCTGGTGCAACGGTTGCGACGCTCTTGCCTTTGCCGAGTTTCTTGGCAATTTCAATGGCGCCGAAAATGTTGGCACCCGCTGAAATGCCTGGCAGGAAGCCTTCTTCATGGCTGACGTGGCGCGCCATGTCGATGGCCTGATCGCTTGTCACTTCGACGATGTCTTGATAGAGGTTCGTCTCCAAGACATCTGGAATGAAGCCGGCTGAAATGCCTTGGATTTTGTGCTTGCCGCCATGGCCTTCTTTGAGCATTGGTGACTCGGCTGCTTCCAAAGCGTAAATCTGGACGTTTGGATTGATTTTCCGCAAAGCACGGCCGACACCGGTTAACGTGCCGCCTGTCCCAACGCCTGCAACAAACGCGTCCGGCGTGCCGCCGTCAAATGAGCGGATGATTTCCTGGCCGGTGGTGCGTTCGTTTACATCTGGGTTGGCGGGATTCTGAAATTGCATCGGCAGGAAGTAGCCATTTTCTTTGCTAAGTACCTCGGCCTTTTTGATCGCGCCCGGCATGCCGTCCGCACCCGGGGTCAAAATCAATTCAGCTCCATAGCCGCGCATCAACGCCCGGCGCTCGACACTCATGGTTTCTGGCATCGTGATGATCAGATGATAACCCTTCGCTGCCGCAACCAGAGCAAGGCCAATACCTGTGTTACCGGAAGTCGGTTCGACAATCGTGCCACCGGGCTTTAAAACGCCTTTGTATTCAGCATCTTCAATCATTGCCAGCGCGATCCGATCCTTCACGGAACCACCGGGATTGAAGAATTCAAGCTTTACATAAACATCAGCTGCGCCTTCAGGTACAACGCGATTTAACTTGAGTAACGGGGTGTTGCCAATCAAACCTGTAATATTATCTGCTGCTGTCACCATATTAAAGCCTCCATATTCGTGAGCGTGAACCGCCGCGGTTAAGACAGCTCACACGTTATCGTGTCGGAATTGAACGATCTTCGTTACGATGGTCGGCAACATGCCGAATCCAATTGTCAAAAATCGTTCGCTGTGTTTTCTTCCAATTAAACTTCGGATGATCATAATCGTTTTTGTGATGATAATAGTGTTTAGCGCGCGCGTAGTCGATCTCGGGGTGTGCGGCGATTTCGCGGTGATATTCCGCATCCAGTCCCCACCGATCGTACTCGATATGCGAAAAGACAAAGGTTTGGGTGCCGGTCGGTTCCGTCACCATGAACAATTTGCCTTTTGTCGTTGTCGCGTTGATCGTTAATCGTGGGTCATTGCGAATATCGCGGACATCCATCTCGGCATAACGCGCATGTGGTGCCTTGAATCCATCTTTTAAGCCTTGCAGAAGCGGATGCGGTTCCAGAATCGTTTGCGGGTAAACCCCAAACAGTTTGTGAGGAAGAATGAGCTTACTGACACCAAAAAAATAATTCAGTGCTACCATGCCGCCCCAGCAAAGATAGAGTTGATTCGGTACATGCTGCCCCAGCGTTTTCAAAAGCGTCCGCACCTCGGCAATATAGTGTACTTGATCGAACTCTAGGGTTTCAATCGGCGAACCCGTGATGATGAACCCATCCATTGTCGCCGCTTCGTGAATATCCAGTGGATCTAAAATCGAACTGACCGCCTCCGGCACATCACGTCCTGCGTAATGGGTCATGGGGTAATAAAAATGCAATTCAACCGGAATCTCAGTGCGGGTCAAGACGTGTTGCAGCCGAGTTTTGGTATCGGCCTTATCATGCATGACGTTTAAAATACCGATCTTGAGTGGCGATTTTGTCAAGATTCACCTCCTATCTCATGATAGTAACGACTCCACCTTAAAAGAAGCTTTGCACATGACCGCGGACTAAACTGTCGCGTGTCGTCACTTGCCCGGACACATCAGGGGGATACCCTGATCAGTCACACAGTGCCAACATCGATTAAATGCAATGAGGTTTTTCATAGTATCCTCCCTTTCAGTACTTATATACTAACTAAATGTAAGGCTAATAACAACCTTTCGCGTTAATATATTCGCGAATTCTTTTTGTTCGATTAGTTGACGATCTCAAGCAAAAAAGCCTGATAACATCGGCCTTGATGCATCAAGCTTTCTATTAATATATTGATTTTCTGCTATAGCGATTGGAACACCAGTCTATTTACGCGTGCGTGGCAACCGCCGGCTCACCAAACACCGTTTCACGAATATCATCAACCGGCATCTGCAGTCCGGTCCATAGATGGAAGGCGGCTGCCCCCTGATTAATTAACATATTGATACCGTTGTAGACGTGCTTGACGCCTGCCTGCTTCGCGATTCGCATGAGTTTGGTCTCACGTGGTGCATAAACCGTATCAAACACGATCGTCTCTGGCACGAACCATTCGCCATCAGGAACATTGCTAATGTGTTCCAGCGGCTTCATCCCGGCTGGCGTTGCATCAACGTAAATCGCTGAATCGGCGATGCTGGCCTTTAACGCACCCTGATCATCGAGTGCAAATAACGCCGCGTGTCCTTGTGTCTGGTCATTGATAATCGCAACGTTGCGCTGAGCATTTTGCCAGGATGCATCGCGGCGATTGAAAATGTTGATTTGACTGACACCATCTAAGGCTGCCTGAATCGCAATCGCTGTTCCCGCACCACCAGCACCGGCTAGCGTCATTTTTTCACCGCGAATATCCAACCCGTCATGGCGCAAAGCTTCCATAAAGCCCGTCCCATCAGTGATATGGCCGATCAACACGCCATGGTCATTGACGATGGTATTCACTGCACCGATCAACTTCGCAGCAGGTGAAAGTTTGTCCAATAACGGTATCGCCTTTTGCTTATTGGGCATCGACAGATTACCGCCTAAAAAATGCAGACTGCGCATGGCTTGCAAGGCGTGGGCAAGCTCTGGAGCATCAACGTCAAAAGACAGATACGCGTCGTTGAGCCCTAATTTTTCAAATGTTGCATTGTACATCGCTGGTGATAACGAGTGCCCGGCAGGATGGGCGAATAGTCCTGCCAAAGCTGTATGACCATCTATTTCATCTTTTAATGACATCCTGAAACCTCCATTTTAATGTGCCCGTGCAACTTCTAGCACTCTTTTTTCCTGCGCTTTCACAATCAACGCTAAACCAATGCCGATGATCGTAATCCCAATGTTCAAAAGAATAATCATCCGCGGCGCCGCATCCCCGAAGGCCTTGGTCAAACCAGCTGCTGCGGAAAGCACGGCGTAATTGGCAATGCTTGAGGCAATCATGACCAGTGACGTTGCGGTTCCCTTGTGGCTAGGAAAGAAATTGATGGTGGTTGAAGTCGCAAGTTGCAAGACGCCGCCAGCTGCAGCGTAGCCTATCACGAAACTGCCAATGTACAGAATCGTTGGCGTTTGGACAAAATAGCATAAGGCAAGCATCACCACGGCAATTGCCGGATAGAGGATCAAAATCGTGCTTTCCTTCAGGCCGGATTTAATTAAGCGGGCGGTCAACAACACGGCGATGCCAGCGCCAACTGCATACAGCGATTGCAGCGTTGCCGGATTTTTGACGCCATACGCCAGTCCGAGTTCCTGATTGCAGTTTAACCAAACCATGAACGTGGTCGAGCTGGTGAAGCCAATTAAAATGGCCGCTACCGAGCCTAGTGAGAAATGCATTTTTTCAGGCGAACCGGTGGCATTAAGCTGTGGCTTCTCGCGCTTAGGAAACGGGAAGACCATGATGGCGAGCGCATCTGCCGCTAATGCCACCCCGCAGATGATGAAGATCGTTCGAAAAGAAAGCCCTGCCGCAGCCACTCCGCCAATAAAGAACGGCAAAACAAACTGGGCAACCACGACTGCAAACTTAGTCAACAAATTCGCAATCGAAGCGGACTCGGGAAACATCTCCATGAGACTCGGCGAAACACAAGTGTCCAGAAACGAGTTTGCCATCCCATTAAGAATGCCGATGAGATAAGCTGCCCAGAACTGGTGCACCAGGATGATGCCCACAAAGAAAACGAATATAGCGCAATGCCAATCGTGCCGGAAACCTTCCGGCCAAAATGATCCGACACCGGCCCGGCAAATGGATAGGCAATCAGGCGGCCTAATCCAAACGCCGCAATCACGGAGACCACCATACTGACATCAATCGTGCCATTGCTCAATTGCTGGGCACCCCAGTTTGCCGCGAACTGCGCCTTATACTGACTCAGGATAGACGAGGCAATGCCCAACATCGCGTAGGAAAAGTAGAGTGCCAATGCACCTGGCAAAAAATGATTATGTTTGGTTTTCATCGTTCAACTTGCCTCCGTATGCTGCCTTACTGCCCAGCTTCAAACGCTTGATAAGCTTTCACTGGCATATCCTGCCCCGTCCATAATTTGTATCCGGCCGCACCTTGCCAGAGCAACATGCCTTTACCTGGCGCAACTTTGGCACCGATTTTTTCTGCATCCTCGATCAATTTGGTTTTCAAAGGATTGTAGACCGTGTCGGCAACAACCAAATCTTGACGGAGAAAATCGGGATTAACCAGTGACTCACCGTCGTTAGGTTTCATGCCGACTGTGGTTGCATTGACGAGGATATCCGCGACGGCGATGGCTGCTTTGAGCTTATCGGTGGCTTCCAAATGCTCAACCACTACATCCACATCCGGCGCGGCCTTGGCTAACTTTTTGGCAGTTGCTTCCGCGCGCGGATAAAACTCATCTGGCCGGTTAAAAATGGTCACCTGACGTGCACCATCTAAAGCCGCCTGCACTTGAATTGCCGTCGCGGCACCACCTGCGCCCAAAACAACCAAGCGCTTATCTTTAATTGCCACGCCATGTTCTTTTAAGTTACGGACAAACCCAATGCCGTCCGTGATGTGGCCGATCAATTTGCCATGATCATTCACCACGACATTGACCGCACCGATAATCTTGGCGGCCGGCGAAAGTTCGTCCATTAAGGTTGCCGCGACATTCTTACATGGCATGGTGATATTGCCGCCGCGCATTTTGAACAGACGCATCGCATCCAATGCTCGGGGCATTTGGTCTTTTTTGACATCAAACGCAAGATAAGCCGCATCGATTTTTTGTTTTTGAAAACTAAAGTTATACATCGCCGGTGAGCCAGAATGGCCAACCGGACTGCCAAGCAAACACAACAAACCAGTCGTTCCTGAAATCCAAGTTTCCATTATCAACGCCTCCACTAAGTTCATAATTTCACGAATAATTTCAAAAGAAGAACCTGATCGGCTGTGCGATCAAGTTACTTCCGTGCCATCACGCTTACTTTTTAGCTTGATGGGCTTTGATGGCATATTCCCGGCGACCGCCTGGTTTAGGGATCATATCCTGCATCATGATGCCAAGGCCGCCATCAACCCGCAGTTCACCGCCATTTGTGTAATCTGAGCGTTCACTGCTTAGATACAGTACGGCGTTTGTGATATCGTCCAGATCACCGATTTGCCGACTGGCAACCAGCCGTTCGCGGCCATCCAACACTTGCGGATCCTTGTAAAAGTCAGCGGACATCGGCGTCTTCACCAGACATGGCATGACGCAATTGCTGCGAATGCCGAACTGGCCCCACTCTGCCGCCATTTGCTTAGATAGCATGTTAACCGCAGCCTTGGTGGTACTGTATGTACCACTGTATGTCTCAGGAAATACCGCCGCGACAGTCGAAATATGCACCATCGTTCCATGATGTTGGGCAATCATCTGGCGACCGAATCGTTGCGACATCAGAAAATAGCCCGTCAAGTTAATGTTCAATGCCGTCTTCCATTCGTCTAAACGTAAGTCTTCAAATGGGGCAAATCGTAAAATTGCCGCCGTATTCACAAGAATGTCGACCTGTCCAAACTTTGCAACAACGGCTTTTACTGCGTCATCAACTTCATCTTCATTCGTGGTATCGGTCGCCAGTGGCAACGTCTGAACCCCGTACTTTTCACTTAAAGCTTTAGCAGCAGTTTCAATGGCTTCTTTCTTAATATCCACCAAAACAACATTGGCACCGTGTTCGGCAAATGCCTCGCAAAAACGGGTGCCCATGCCGCCAACTGCACCGGTCACGACCACAACTTTATCTTTTAAACCTAGCCAATCTGCCATGAAAAATTTCCTCCTTAACGCTGTGAAACAAACCAGAACCGAAACGCCTCTGCATTGGGCTTTAAAACTTACGATCTTTCATTCCGAGTAGTTAACCTACCAGTTCTAATGAGTGGCCACAGCTGGTTTTAAAATCTCCGGCCAAACTGCTTGCAAAGTTTTAACGGTATTGTCGTACGTATACTTAGCAACCCAGTCGATCCCTTTGGCCATGTACTGATCAGAGATAACTTCAACGCCGATCACCTTTGGATCCACGCCAGCATCTTTGATCATTTTGATGAATTTTTCCGTGCGGTCTTCAAACCCAGTTCCCGGGGCGAGGCGGTCATGCATCGACTCGTCGCGTAAAATGCTCTTGGCATACGGACGTTTGTAAGCATCATCAAGCTGAATCGAGATTACACGTTTGGCCTGTTCCTTGGTTAGCAGATCAAATGGCTGATCGGCCCGTACCCAGTGCCACATGTCCAGAAGCATCATGACATTTGGCGCCCCGGCCCCTTGAAGGATGGCCCAAGTCTTCTTTAAATCAGGCATGCCACTATATGGCATCGGCTCAAGTGCAATGATGAGGTTGCCAGCGAGCGCCGCGCGATGAGCCAACTGTTGAAGTTTCTTCGCTGTAAAATTAACCGGATAACTTTCCATCAAACCGGTATTGATATGTTCAACGCCAAACAAGTGGCACATGTGGAAACACGTTGGTTCTTTATATTTTTGTTCATAAGACCGCGGTTCTTCACACCATTGAACGATGTATTCCACCTCTGTGCACTTGATGTGATAGCGGTCTAAAATGTCGAGAATATCCTGATCGGTTAAGCCTTCATTCAACGCGTCAACGTAAGTCTCAGCCCGTAAGCCGATCCCGTCATAACCCGCATTTGCGGCAGCTTTGACGCGATCTTCAAAAGTGCATTGGTCGCCTAATGTCCATGAACTGACTGTAATCGGATGTGTAAGTGTCATGATAATGCCTCCCAAATTCATTTGTGATTATTTCTTCAATCTCATTTACAAATTAAATTGTATGCGGTTGCACAATCAACTTCTAATTCATTATAATGGGGGCGTCTATAGCTGGAAGCTATTGTTCGTTTTGTAGACACTCTGGAGGCAAATTATGAACCTTTTTCACTTGCGCTATTTCGTCACGTTGGCTAAGTTGCAGAATTACACTCAGGCCGCGCGCCAACTAAACATTACCCAGCCCAGTCTTAGCAACGCCATTCACGGGCTCGAGAATGAGCTCGGCCTTGCTTTGTTTGTCCGGCAAGGGCGCAATATTGTCTTAACCCCTGAAGGCCGTGAGTTTAGCCGAATCGTCGAGCATTCGCTTACCATTCTTGACAGCGGCATTGAACAGCTGCAGCATCAAAACACGGAGCAAACGGTCATTAAGTTAGCTGCCTTACGCACCCTTAGCACACGCTGGGTTCCCGGCATTGTTCGCAGTTTTCTACAACAAAGTCCCGATGACGTCCGCTTTGAATTCACGAACGAAAATGGTTTATCACCACAAATTATTCAAGGATTACGCTCTAAAAATTATGACATTTGCTTTTGCTCAAAGGTTGACGAACAAGAGGATATTGCTTATTTTCCGATTGCATCGCAAGAACTCGTTGTCATCACGCCGCTAGACCATCCCTTAGCGAGTCGTCATCGCATCGAACTCAGTGAAACGCTCGCCTTCGACCAGGTCACTTTCTCGAAAAGAAGCGGTCTGGCCCCGATTATTCGCCAACTTTTTGCCGAATGTGGCGGCCAGCCTCACAGCGTGTATGCAATTGAAGAAGATGAAGCCGTGGC
Organism: Lacticaseibacillus casei DSM 20011 = JCM 1134 = ATCC 393; assembly: GCF_000829055.1. NCBI lineage: Bacteria > Bacillati > Bacillota > Bacilli > Lactobacillales > Lactobacillaceae > Lacticaseibacillus > Lacticaseibacillus casei. The sequence goes on along the minus strand of NZ_AP012544.1, from coordinate 354,300 downwards.
TGGTCTGGTCGCCAACGGGTTTGGCATTGCGGTGGTGCCTAATATGCCAATCATTAAAACCCTGCCAGTCAAAATCATTCCACTTAGCTTCCCCACCTGGCAGCGCATCTTTTACATGGCTACTTTAAAAGACCACTATCAATCCCCTGCTGCGACTGACTTTATTGATTTTGTTCACGCGCATCACGCCGACATTCATCAATAATAGCTGCTGGTCAAGCTACCATTGCCCAATAGCAATGGGCTCCTTACCCATCTGGCAATAAACACTTACAATTTGTTATCTAGGCATGCCAAAACCGTACTGCTGTTTTAAAATAGAAGTGCTAAAGTTCTTGACGCATTCATCTAGGGAGGTCGCTTATATGCGTACACAAACTCAGTCATCTGTCTTGAAGCTGGCAGCGGTTGGTGCCGTTGCGGGCTTAGTATCAGGGCTTGTCAAGTTGGGTTGGGAAAATATTTTACCGCCGCGAACACCGGAACGTGATGCCACCAATCCGCCGCAACAATTTTTGCAGCAGCACGGCCTCACGCCGGCGGAAACTCATGCCACTTACACGTATTCCGGCCATCAGATTCCTTGGGTTAGTCTTTTGGTTCACTTTGGCTTTTCGTCAAGCCTCGGTGCGCTTTATGCCGTTGCCGGGCATTATGTCCCGTTGTTTAAATTAGGTTACGGCAGCATGTGGGGACTTGGCGTGTGGGCTGGCGCTCATCTTTGGGCCATGCCTGCGCTAAAAATCGTGCCGCCTGCCAAAGATCAACCGGCGGAAGAACATTTGTCCGAAGCTGTTGGACACATGGTTTGGAATACGGTTAACCAAATCGTGATTAGTGACATGTTGCGGGAAAAGCATGATTAAGAGCGACTGCTAACACCCGAAGATTGCAGTCGTACATGTTTCGTGTCAGTTATCCACGAAAGAAGGTTTGCGGATGCAAAAAAAGCCGACTGCACAACAAACAAAGCGGCCTGAACGCATCAGTTACGGCCTGAGCGACGCGGCTGATAATCTGGTCTTTCAGGTGATGACAACCTATCTACTGTATTTCTACACGGACATTTACGGATTGAGTGCCGGCGCGGTCGCCTTGCTGTTCCTGATCGCCCGCGTTGCCGATGTTTTCGAAAGTCCGGTGGTCGGTTTGATGATCGACCACACCCACTCGCGCTTTGGTAAAAGCCGGCCGTTCTTCCTTTGGTACGCACTGCCTTATGCCGTTTTTGCGGTGCTTACCTTCGTCACGCCAGACTGGTCGGCTAACGGTAAACTGCTGTGGGCTTACGCGACGTACCTCATCTTGGGGTTCCTCTACACCGCAGTTAACCTGCCAATCACCTCGGTTCTGCCGACGCTAACCCAAAATCAACAGGAGCTAACTTTGCTCGGGGTCATTCGCCAGTTCTTCGGCAGTTCCGTTCAGATTATTGTAGCTGTGTTCACCTTACCGCTAGTGGCGTTTTTCGGCCGCGGCAATGATCAGCACGGCTTTCTTTTAACCATGGCTTTGTTTGCCGGCATTTCATTACTATTAATTCTCAACACCTTTGTGCATATTCGTGAGCGCTTTACCCAGAAAAAAATCGCCCATCAGCCGTTTCGTGTAGTTGCTAAAATCGCGGTTCGCAACAAACCTTGGCTGATTCTGTCAGGCGTTATTTTCACGTATTGGCTACTGACGGCGATCAAAAACCAGACGACGGTTTACTATTTCAAATACACGTTGCACAATTAGAATCTGGTTTCCTGGGCCAATAGCTTTACGTTCTCATCATTGATCGGCGTCTTGCTGATTATTAGCATTGCCGGACATTATGGGAACAAGCACACCATGCGTCTGGGAATGCTGATTGGCTTGGCCGGACAGTTGGTGATTGCCGGGGGCGTGTACCTGCGCCAGCTGTGGCTGCTATTTTTCGGCATTCTGGTCAACAGCATCGGTCAAGGCATGATCGTCGGCTTGGTTTCCATCATGTTAGCTGACACCATTCGCTATGGCATCACCCTCGGCGCCCAAGCTGAAGGCTTCTTCGCCTCAAGCAACGACTTTGGGGTCAACCTCGGGCTGGGTATCGGCGGCCTCGTCACCGCTGGCTTGTTCGACCTCACCGGTTATGTTCCAAACACCAGCCAAAATGCCGCAACCCTTGGCATGATTGATTTGAATTATGTCTGGTTGCCCCTGTTGCTTTACGGCATCTTGCTGCTGCTCATTCACTTTTACCCTGAAAAGAAAATGTTGACCGCGATTCGCGAACATCATCTTTAGGTCAAAAAAGGATCTGCCACCCTCTTCGGTAGCAGATCCTTTTTCATATCGCAGTTTATTCCGTGGTTAACTCGTTGCGCCGGGCCAACATTGGCAAAACGAGCCCCAATGCCAAGAGCACCACCGGCGTAATCACATTGAGGCCCATTTGGAACCACCATGTGCCGGGATCGCTCAGATAGCTGATTTTCGGCAGCATCCTCAGTAAGCAGGCGAATGCGGTGAAGAAGAAACACCAGCCGCCAATGAGCATGCCTGCGTGTTTGTTTTTCACTAACATGTAGTCTGCTTGGAACTTCTCAAGATGGCGATTAAGCAGGTAATACGCTAAGAAGACCCAGAGATAACGTAGTGGCATCACGACCGAGTTCAGGTTCAGCAGCCATTTGTATAACTCATTCATGTTGCCGATACCCAACGCCGGCACAATAATCAGAATGCTGACCAGAATCCCGGTCATCCAGTAACCGTTAATCGGCGTGCCTTTTTTGTTGATCCGCCGTAGTTTTTTAGGAATAAAATGCGGATCGGCGTCACTCAGCAGGATTTTCAGTGGAGCATCAATTGAGAAGGCCAAAGCTGAAATCGAAGCAAGCGCATTGGCGATGGCGTAGAGAATGACAAAGATATTCCCCAGGTGGTAATAGTTGCCAAGCATCGCAAACGCAGTGTATGGGCCATTAGACATGAGATCAGTCGGAATATGGTGACTGTCAAACAACATGCCCATGCCAAAAGATCCCAGCAAGGAACAAAACGCAACCATGCCGGCAAGGACCAGCATGCCCAACGGAAATTCTTTGGACGCATGTTTGGTGTTGTTGACGTATGGCGAAATTTTTTCCGCCCCGCCAACGGCAAAGACCAGCATGGAAATCGTGGTGAAGTAATTCAAATCAAATTTCGGTAAGTAAGTGTGCAAATCGCCCATGTCCGGCGTGGCCACATGAACCCCTTTGACCATCAAAGGTGCCGTGACTGCCAAGATGATGAACAGGATCGACATCAGGAACATCGCGGTACCGGCCATGCTGCCGATGCGATTCAGGGTCGTCAGGCCGCGTGATGACAGCCATAAGAAAAGTAAGAACAGCGCCAGACAGATCAACGACACGGTCATCGACGATACGGTGTTGACAAAGTTACCGTTGCCTTTGAAAAGCCAGCTGAGCGCAATCAAAATCGCTTGCGGCTTCTGGGCCAGGTACGGAATATGCACCACCCAGTAGGTCCATGCAGCGTAATAAGCCAGCCGCACACTGCCGGTTTCCTTAATCCAGGAACTAACGCCGCCCGCCTGATCCTTAAAGGTTGAACCAAGCTGACCGACGATCAAGGCATAGGGCACGAAGTAAATCAGCATTATCAGAATCCAGCTGGTCACAACGGACAGGCCTTGTTGTGCATAGTTGTTAAACACATTGCCAAGGCCCCAGACCGAGACGAAGGCAATCAAAGCCACGTTATACCAGCGCAGTTGTTTCTTAGTGTCTGCCACGAAAATCCCTCCAAACAAATCCCGCCTTTGGAAAAACGGGAATTTGTTCTCCAGTGTACCGGTTTAGTAGCCCCTATTTCCCGTGAAAATGTATAGATATGGATTAGATTTTTCTAAAAAGGCAGTTGCTTTTTCGCCATGGGCGGGCTTTCAAGGGTATAAAATTCTTACTAATAGGTCACCGCCGTGCCAAACTCCGCAATCTCCGGCCAGATGGTGCTGGAACGCTGTGGGCACGACTTTGAACCCGCAAAAACCGCGGTTTCAAAGCTCGGCCTTGGCCTAAAACGGGAAAACCGCCCGTTTAAGGCCAATTTCACAGCTGAGCCCCATCTGGCCTCCGATTGTTCCGCTTTGTCACTAGTATCTTGACAACCTTGACTAGTACTCCTTAGATAAACAAAAACAAGCACACCTCCAAAAAATTCTTGGAAATATGCTCGTCTCTATACTGAAACCGCGAATTGTAACGCTAGCCTGTTTATAGCTATTTTCTACTCATTATTCGCGAATCAGCTTCACTTAACCGCCTTAGCAACCGCCCCATTAACTGCTTGTTGCTCGGCCTGAATCAAATCAACCCGGCTGGCGATGACGCCGGTGTCCATCGTGATTTCACGAGTTAACCCTGGCGTCGGTAGTTTAGGCTCGAAGAATGCTTTGAATTCGTTAAGCCGGTTTGCGGTTCGGAAGATGCCGGCAATTACGGTGATATAGGTGGTAAACTCCATGTCGCCGCCGACCGTCTTTTCCAGCCATGACCATTCTTTGCGGATCCAGTCCCATGCAGCCTGTTCGCCGAAATGGTTGTTCAATACGCCGCGGAACCATGAGCGTAAATCCTGAGGCTTGATTGTATCGGCATTTTCGAACTGATCAACAATTTTCCCGATCAAGGCCTCATCTGGGGTGCTGGTTAAGGCAGCGAGAATGTCTGCCTTATAACTTGAATCCGTGGTCTGCTTGTAGGCTGTCAATAACTGATCGAACAAGGCGGCGCTGCCAAAGTTTTTCACTTCGTTTTGGAGCACAAACATCCGCACGTCTGCCGGCAACTGGATTAATTGATCCTTGTTAGCCGTGAAAAGGTCGTGACCTTGCGCAATGGCCGTAGCGTTTTTAGCATAAAGCGCCATGCTTAGCACATATGGCCGCGTCAATTGATCATCATTGGTTTCGTTTGGCTTCGGCAACCAGCCGAGACGTTTAAATTGGCCTGCGCTGAGCTGATCGAAGAATGCTTTCAGCTGGGCTTCATCTGAGGAGTCAGGTGTCACAAACTGCTTCAAATCATTGGCAACGCGATACAAGGCATTGATGACAATGGCGCTATGGCTCTCGGCAAAACGCGGTAACAATGGCACAATATTAGCGTATGAATTTTGCCGTCCTTCAGCCAACAACCGCAAATCTTGCAGGATCTGACGCTGATCAATCGCATTCAGCTGGTCAAGGTGATTCAGAATATCGGTTAACAGCGTTTGATCATATTGCACGATGAAATGGGAGTTGTTGCCTACGTTAACCCGGAATGGCTCGCCGCTGTCTTGGCGCAACTGTGCATAGTCGCCCAATGTCACTTGCTTATCGGCGAAAATCTGCGGTGCGACGGCATAGTTACTATTCAACGGGATCTGCCATTGGCGGCCGACGTCTTTGCCTGCACCGATGAAGAACTGTTGCTGCGACAAGGTCAGCTTGCCATCCACCACCGCGGCGGTTACAACCGGATAACCCGGCTGTTCCAGCCACGACTGCATAATTTTGCCAACATCCAGATGGGAAGCCTGACCCAATGCTGCCCACAAATCGGCGCCCGCGGCATTACCAAACTTGTGCGCTTCAAAGTAAGCCTTCAAACCGGCGCGCAAGGCATCGTCGCCAATTAACGCACGAACCATCACCAGCATCCGTGCCCCTTTTGCGTAAACAATCGCGCTGTCGAAAAGCGAATCGATTTCAGCCGGATCTTCAACCTGCACATGAACCGACTGCACACCATCCGTGGCATCACGCTGCAACGCCATCGGGACTTCCAGCGTTTGGAAAGCTTCCCAGATGTGCCAATCCGGTTGCAACGCGTCCACCGCGACATATTCCATCATGTTGGCGAAGCTTTCGTTCAACCAGAGATCATCCCACCACTTCATGGTCACAAGGTCACCGAACCATTGATGCGCTAACTCATGGGCAATGACCGTGGCAACGCGCTCTTTGGTCTCCAGCGACGTGTTATCCGGATCGATCGTCAGCAGCGCTTCCCGATACGTCACCAGGCCCCAGTTCTCCATGGCACCGGCAGAAAAGTCCGGCAATGCCAGCTGCCAAGAGTGCGGTAACGGATAAGGCGTCTGGTAAAAGTCTTCGTAAAATTCAATCGAACGCTTGGCAATATCTAACGCAAAGTCCAGTTCGTTAGGCTTGTGCGCTTTCGTGGCAAAAACGCCGATTTTGACGCCGCTCTTCGTCGTGGTCTGCTTACTTTGCAGCTCGCCAAACGCAAATGCAATCAGATAAGTCGACATCCGCACCGTGGTATCAAAATAATGAACGCAATTGATTTCACGCACTTCCGGCATATTACTAATCACCGTCTCGCCCGGATGTTCATCAAACTTAATCGCCAAATCAAATGTTGCTTTGGCTTCAGGTTCATCAACACTCGGAAAAGCCTGCCGCGCCGCCGTGGTTTCAAACTGGGTCCCGATGATTTGCTTCTTGACCCCGTCCACTTCGTAGTAAGACGGGTAAATGCCCATCATGGTATCCGTCAACGGCGCCGTGTAGGTAATCGTCAACTTCACATTGCCTGCTTGCGGCAACGTGATCCGCACGGCCTCAGCCGGATCATCGGTTGTAAACGGGACTGCTTGGTTGTTCGCCTCAACGGATTCAACCTTCAAATACTTTTGATGAACCGCAATGTTCGGCTGCTTCGCTTCACCGATAATCGACGTCTTGCCGCTAATGGTCTTGGTCGCCCGGTTAATATCCAAATAAAGATCATAATGTGACGGCTGAAAAGTCTCATAGAAATGTGCTGATTTGCTCATGAAGTGCCTCCTCAAATTGTTAGATTACGCTCATTATACGCCAAGTGCACTTTCTGGGCAGGGAAAAGCCCCACTAATAAACGGTTACGCTGAATAGAGAGTGGTTCGCCAGCGTTTCTTGATTAGCACTCTTACGGTATTTAGCGGACGGCCATTTTTTAACTTAGAGCTTGTCATTGATTCATCGCAATTTTTTAATTGAACGTGATGTGTACTCCTTGTCAAGATTGGTGAAAACGCGGATTAAAATAACAAAATGGATAACCTTTATATAAAATATGCCTTTCGTATAAAATCGGCGAAATACAGCTCTATATAAGGGTCTGAAGTCATAAACCAATCGTTGGCAAAATGACATTTGCAGTTTTATAATGTAACCGAATGCAGAGCGCGCTGTATCCAACATTATTGCTAACAACTTTTGTTAAGTGTTTACTTTCCAGGAGGAAAAGAAATGTCAAAGTTTATTAAATTTGCTGGTGCCCTTGCAGCTTTGACCTTTGGATTGTCCCCTGTTATTTTGGCAGGGACAACCGTTTCCGCTGCTGATAACGCCAACCAATCAGTTAACTCAACACTACCGACAGTAATCCCGTCAAATGTTGTCGTAGATCCAGAGAACAATTTGGTTAGTCAAACAACTTCTGCAGACGGAACCCATATCACTTTGACCTACCGTGTGACTGATGAACAGCTGGCTGCTATTAAGAAGACCTACTCGGTTCCGAGCCGTTTGAATTCCTCAAAATCAGCCTTCGGTACGATGAGTGTAGCTTCAGCATCATATACCTCAACTTCTAATGGCTCCTTCAAACTGGGAACAGCTGTGGATGTGGCTTCAACTATTGCCGGGCTAGCTAGCTTTAATGCTGGTCTGGCGCTTGGTGTTGCTGCAATTCTCGTACGGACGTCCGGTGTAAGCACTGTTTACTATCATTACACGCAAACAAGCTGGAGTGCGAGTGACGGCTTCCACGTAGCCGTCAACATTAAATTTTACAAGAACGCAAGTCATACAAGCTATATCACGCAAACCACATTTGATCGAGTTTATCAAAACGATTAATTAATTTATGCAGGGTTTAAAAACGGGGTGATTCAAATGAGTAACAATGATGTGTTTCAAAAGCGTTACAAGCATATTGCTGCTTTCTTAATTATTTGGATCGCCGCATATTTCACTCTGGATTCATTATTTCCTGATCTGCCGATACCTCTCACCCTATTTCTCATGATAATAGTGCCGGTATATCTTTTAGGTTATCTAGTTTATGAATACTTTAAACTAAAAATCAAAAGGCCCACTTCGCTAGTGTTCCTATTAGTATTGGTGGCAGCGTTGATTTTGGCATTACTACAATTTCTCAAAATTGTCACGCTATTCTAAATCCAGTAACTGGCAACGAAGGATTCAGAACGTAAATTGCAAGAACAAGTTAGCCAGTCGTTGAGGACAATCCCAGAACAGGCCGTTATCAAATAGAAGTTGTGGCGCTAGAGAGACTACTGGGCCATGCGGCGAACGCGCCGAGCTTCGGCCTCAAAGTTTTGCTGGGGTGTGCAGTAGCCCTGTTGTTTGCGAGGCAACTGATTCAAGCGGTCTTGCGTGGCCTGCACTTGACTAGGGCTAATGTCATCTAGGGACATGCCCTTAGGGAAGTCCTGGCGGATCATCCGGTTATGTGCCTCGTTGGTGCCACGGTCGCAGGACGTGTAAGGATGGGCGTAGAAGATCTCAGTTTCCGTCCCAGCAAAAGCAGTATTTAAGGCGGTGAACTCGGGTCCGTTGTCGGCTGTGATGGTCTTGATGCAAGCTCCCCATTCGCGCTTGATTCCACGCAATGCATAGCTCACAGAGTCTGCATCTCGTCCTTCGATCAAGCGGAGAAGTTGGCAACGGGTCTTGCGCTCAATCAGAGTCAAGATGACGCTCTCCTTGCCATTGCGTTTACCGACAATGGTATCCATCTCCCAGTGACCGAACTGCCTGCGTCGTTCAACGACCTTAGGCCGTTCCTCGATACTGCGGCCAGCCAGGCGCTTAGCCTTGGTGTGGTGCTGGTGAGAGGTCTTCCGCTTAGTCTTCTCCAACAGGTCGATATTTCGAATCTCTAGGCGTTGGTCGTCAATGTACTGGTACAAAGTCGAGGCACAAACAAGCTCTTCAGGAGTAAACAGCTTGTGTCGCTTGGCATAGCCGATTGAAGCATCCGGCGACCATTTGTCCTGCTTAGCTCGCTGTACGTACCAGGCTAAGAAGACCTGTACGCTGGCGAACTTGTCAGGACGATGGCAGCTCAAGCGTGCAGTCTCGTAACGAGCCTGAGCAGCCTCTGGCAGGTATTGTCGATGGTAGACGCGCTTGCCATTACTCTTCTTGACCTGATCTACTGTACCTCGCTTGATTTCATTATTAATGGTCTGCGGGCAGACGCCAATTTCAGCAGCAATCCAACGATTGGACTTCCCAGCTTGGCGGAATCCGGCCACTTTTCCGCGCTCGAGTGATGTTAAGTGCTGACCTTTTTGGCGGTGTGTGCTATCCTGTTTCTGCATCAAGACAATATCCTCTTCCATTGTTTGTGTAGGAACTTCAATGATACAGGATATCTGTTCTTGATGTTTTTTATTGTCCAAAAAATTTTGAGACAGTGGCTAACTTGATTCTAAAATGCGCGCTTTTGATTTTTAGTTTGAAATAATCATAAACCAAATAGCTCAAAAAGCTGATCGGCACAACTGTAGAAGAAAAAACGGTGAGAGGCAGAGGCAAACCAGAAAGCAATGAATCCAGCGTGAAGTATCCGGCGATCCAAAAAGTTAAAAAAGTAAGGAAGTGCTTGTAACGTTTTTTAAAGACGTCCTCGTTATTCATTTGAATCACCCCGCTGTTTTAAATCCCACATGTCAGCAACGTTGCGATATGGTTGGATTTATCATAGCTTGACGATTTTAAGAAACACAAGTAGTACCAAAAGGAGACCCAGTACCATAAAAACCAAGAGAATCAGTTTTGCTGGCCGTTCGACTTTTAGTTTGAAATATTCGTAGATCAAATATCCCATAATGAATAATCGCGCATTTTAGAATCAAGTTAGCCACTGTCTCAAAATTTTTTGGACAATAAAAAACATCAAGAACAGATATCCTGTATCATTGAAGTTCCTACACAAACAATGGAAGAGGATATTGTCTTGATGCAGAAACAGGATAGCACACACCGCCAAAAAGGTCAGCACTTAACATCACTCGAGCGCGGAAAAGTGGCCGGATTCCGCCAAGCTGGGAAGTCCAATCGTTGGATTGCTGCTGAAATTGGCGTCTGCCCGCAGACCATTAATAATGAAATCAAGCGAGGTACAGTAGATCAGGTCAAGAAGAGTAATGGCAAGCGCGTCTACCATCGACAATACCTGCCAGAGGCTGCTCAGGCACGTTACGAGACTGCACGCTTGAGCTGTCATCGTCCTGACAAGTTCGCCAGCGTACAGGTCTTCTTAGCCTGGTACGTACAGCGAGCTAAGCAGGACAAATGGTCGCCGGATGCTTCAATCGGCTATGCCAAGCGACACAAGCTGTTTACTCCTGAAGAGCTTGTTTGTGCCTCGACTTTGTACCAGTACATTGACGACCAACGCCTAGAGATTCGAAATATCGACCTGTTGGAGAAGACTAAGCGGAAGACCTCTCACCAGCACCACACCAAGGCTAAGCGCCTGGCTGGCCGCAGTATCGAGGAACGGCCTAAGGTCGTTGAACGACGCAGGCAGTTCGGTCACTGGGAGATGGATACCATTGTCGGTAAACGCAATGGCAAGGAGAGCGTCATCTTGACTCTGATTGAGCGCAAGACCCGTTGCCAACTTCTCCGCTTGATCGAAGGACGAGATGCAGACTCTGTGAGCTATGCATTGCGTGGAATCAAGCGCGAATGGGGAGCTTGCATCAAGACCATCACAGCCGACAACGGACCCGAGTTCACCGCCTTAAATACTGCTTTTGCTGGGACGGAAACTGAGATCTTCTACGCCCATCCTTACACGTCCTGCGACCGTGGCACCAACGAGGCACATAACCGGATGATTCGCCAGGACTTCCCTAAGGGCATGTCCCTAGATGACATTAGCCCTAGTCAAGTGCAGGCCACGCAAGACCGCTTGAATCAGTTGCCTCGCAAACAACAGGGCTACTGCACACCCCAGCAAAACTTTGAGGCCGAAGCTCGGCGCGTTCGCCGCATGGCCCAGTAGTCTCTCTAGCGCCACAACTTCTATTTGATAACGGCCTGTTCTGGGATTGTCCTCAACGACTGGCTAACTTGTTCTTGCAATTTACGTAAAAATCAAAAGACCAGCCTCACTCATTTTTTTAGTCGTGATGATAGCAGCGTTCATCTTTGCAATCCTTCTATTTCTCAAGATCGTGGTGCTTTTCTAAATTCCAATGTACCGTGATACCAGAAATTTGGAATTGCACGAACGGTCAACCCAAACTGCTATTAAGGCCAACCACCTTTTTCCGAATGAAGTGGTTGGCCCTTTATTATTTTTCAGCGGATTTTGTCGAAAGCTTCACTCCCACTAGCAACACGCCACCACAAAGCGAGTCTCAATACCGAATCCGGAAAGTCTTCGGTGCCACCCGATAAATCACTGCAGTGCCGATTGCCACATAAACCAGCGTCATCACGCCAATCAAAATGGCATATGCATAGCCGGAAAATTGCACTTGGGTGAAGACCCACGCCACCCAGTACATGCCCCAATATAAGAAGCGATACAGTGGTGAGACAACTGACATGTCATCTGTAAACGGCTGGATCAAGTAATAGATAAACAAGTCGTGGAAGGAAAAGAACAGCACCATGCCGCAAACTTCCAGCAGTAACACCAAATAAAAATTCACCGCATCCGGTACCGATGAAACGAATTGCAGCGCAAAAATAAACAGAAAAATCAGCCCGCCTGTGACTGCGTTGTACTGGGCAATCCGCCAGAATCGGTAGAAGAACCCGGCCAAAATGGTTTTCGGTTGCCGATAAAATGGATAGTACAACATGGCGGAGTCGCAATTAACAAATAAGAGTTGAACGATTGGTGCGCCAAGTGATGACAAGTACATTGGAAAGAACAAGGTCCCATAAATCGATGTCAAATCGCCGACCGAATGCCCAGCGAAAAGTTTGATGAGTACTAAAAATGCAACGCCAATGCCGCAAATCCATAACAGCCGCGTCCGCAACTTTTTCCATAATTGCTGCCGATAGCGGGCAAATAATAAGGCATTCAGATAGTTACTGCCGGAGCGGCTGGTTGGCTTGATCGTTGTGTTGGTGTCCAGTGTCAACTTTTTCTGCATCGCCTTACCAGCTGCCAAAAACTGCTGATCACGAGATGCTGCAACCTTGCTCAATGTCATGGTCGCCTGCTGAATGGATGCCATCAAAAACGGAATATCATCAGAAAAGCGGTGAATATACCATTCCATCGCCAGCAAAGCCAACAAGCCGATCATGAATCCTAAAGGTGAAAAAACGTCGCTAACAAATGCCGCGAGTTGGCCGGTTATCATCACGCCGGCAACCACACCCCACAGGCTCACCCAGTAAGTGATCTGCGCCATTAAGCCCAGTTGCCGGTGTGACCACGCCAAGCGCGGCAGAAAAGCCTGCCAACGCCAACTAAAGATGGCCATTTCCAGCCCAACCAGCAACAACCATAGATTACGGGTGATAAGTGCCAGAATAAAAAGCGGCAGAAACGGGCCAATCACGACGCCAATGATCTGATTGATCAACAAAGTACCCCGAACCAACGCAACCCGATCCAGCGAAAAGTACTCGCCAAGTTTAATTGTTTTAATATTAATCGCTGCATACCGAAAAATCAGTCCGCGCAGCATGAGGCATCCCAGCGAATAAACCAACACGGCGACCATGATTCGCAAGGTGAAAGCAGTTGGGAGCGGATGAATGAAATCGTTGTAAGCATTGCCGACCAGGAACGCCAAGCCCATCATCAAGAGGGTTATCACCGGCTTGGTCAGCAGCATCATGAAATTTAACAAAATGGCCAAAAGACTTTTCAAAGCTCCGGTGCGGTACCACTTGGTCGGAATCTTTTTTCCTAAAAACGGGATCCGCCGTAGAAAGTAAATGATCCCATTCACCCCGGTAGTCGCATCGGTTTGCGCTTGAAACCAGTAATATCGCCATGCATCACGCATCTGCCTGCACCTCGTCACTTAACCGCGCAATCACGGCGTCTTCAAATGCCTGACTGTGAATATCCAGCCCCGTCAATTCAGTTAACTGCTGCTGATGCAACAGCACCACCGCGTCACAGATGGCCTGCGCCAGCTGCATGATGTGCGTGGAAAAGACAACCACCGAGTCGGCCTTCATCGCAACGATCATCTGCTGCATCTCATGCGCCGCCACCACATCGACGGTTGTCAGCGGTTCGTCGAGTAACAGCACCGGCGGCTTCAGCATCAACGACACCACAATTTGCAGCTTATTGCGCATCCCCTCCGAATAGTCGCGCAACAACTTATTGGCATCTGCCTTACCCAGCCCAGCCATATCAAAAAAGTCCGCCGCTTTGACCGTTGTATGCATCCGGTCCAGCCGTTCGCGATTAATCGCGATAAAATAGTCAACGAATTCAACCCCGGTCATGAATGCCGGCAAATGTGGCTGAGTGTAAACCATACCGACTGCCGTATCCGAGTAATTTGTGATCAGCCCTTGCCCATCATCCGAATCAACCGCAATCGTGCCGCTATCAATCGGCAGGTTACGGACAATCATGTTGAACAACGTCGACTTACCAGAACCATTGCGCCCCAGCAAGCCATAGATCTTACCTTGTTGAAACGTATAATTGGCGTCTTTGAATAAAACCTGCTGATCAAAGGCCTTATCCAAATGGACAATTTCAAGCTTTTTCATCCCGCCACCTCCAGTGCCACCTGAATTTTTCTTGAGTATAGCAAATTATTTTCAGCCATACCATTGACAAGACTCATGACACTAGCCGATAAATAACTGCTTTCACTCCCAAAAGCAACCCGATCAATCCATAAGCTGGAAACGCTCAAAAGCGACAGCAGTATCCGTAAATGCTAAGCTTGATAAGATAACATTGGGTGTAAAATACTAAAAGAGAACAGATTTACCCTGAAAAACAAATCAAATGAGGCGAGCTTATGACGCTCGAAACAATCTTGTATTTACTCGGTATGAGCCTAATTGCCGGTATTCTCAATGGCACAGTGGGAATGGCGGCACTCACGCTTTACCCGATGTTGCTGTCGGTCGGCATTCCGCCGATCACGGCCAATGCAACCAACACGATCGGCCTTTTGTTCAGCGGATCTTCGTCAGTGCTTTCATCGCGGCGGGAATTAAAAGGCCACTGGCACCAAGCGCTACTCATCACATTACTTAATGCCCTTGGCGGCGTCTTAGGGGCGCTTATCTTAATCCACAGTTCCAATGCCAGCTTCAAAAGAGTCGTTCCGTTTATCATTTTCCTGGCCGGGGTCATGATCCTGACACCGAAAAAAGATCCCGATCAGGCTACCCATCGCAAACTCGCCCAAGGGTTTGGTTATGCGCTAATTATGCTCGTCGGGTTATATATCGGTTATTTTGGCGCCGGTGCCGGACTGTTGATGATCGCGGTGCTATCGCGCATCGTCGCCGGCCCGTATGCAACTTACAACGCCATGCGTAACCTCGCATCGCTTGTGAACAATACGGTCACATCAATCATGTTCATCTTCTCGATGCCGATTGCCTGGTGGGTTCTAATTCCGGTCTGCATCGGCTTGTTCGCAGGCGGTTTTCTGGGCCCAATGATTGTCCGCCTGATTCCGTCGCACGTGATTAAAACAGCGGTTGGGATCTTCGCGATCGGGCTTGCAGTTGTCTTGTTTTACCAAGCTTATCTTTAATGCAAAAAATGCAAAAAGACATCGCCGAATTTTTTCGACGATGCCTTTTTTCTTGACCGGTTGAAGAACAAAAGAAAATATGTCGGCACCGTTCATGCCAGTGCGGCCCGCTGCGTTTGATAAAACTCACCCCACGCCGCCATGGCATTGATCACCGGCGCCAACGTTTGGCCCAACTTGGTTAAACCATATTCCGTGGCGCGGCCATCTTCATCGCCGACTTTCTTGTAAATAATCCCATCACCTTCAAGTTGCGATAATTGTAACGCCAACATGCGCTGAGTCACTGAAGGAATGGCCTTGTTCAGCGTGCTGAAGCGAGTGGCATCCCCTTTAAAGAGATGATAAAGAATCACACTCTTCCATTTTCCCGAAATCAGATCAACCGTATTTTGAACCGGGCATCCTGCAGCACAATTATAAAGTTCACGATCCATCACAAGGCCCCCTCGTTGCTTTCCTACAAGTTACTTACAATTTGTTCACTTACTATGTTAGTGCATGCTGGCTAACATACAAGGTGAAAGGTTAAGCAAGCAAACGAAAGGAAGTCATTTTGATGAAAGCCATTGGATTTACGCAGCGTTTGCCGATTGAACAGGAAAATAGTTTAGAAGATTTGACGCTACCAAAGCCAACTCCTGAAGGCCACGATTTATTAGTGAATGTCCGGGCAGTTTCGGTGAATCCGGTCGATACCGGAACGCGTGGCGCAGGTCATGCCCGCCTTGCCCAGCCGAAGATCATTGGTTGGGATGCTGTGGGGATTGTGACGGCTTTAGGCCAGGACGTTACCCGGTTCCACGTAGGCGATCGGGTATTCTATGCTGGCAGTTACAAACGTTCCGGCAGTGACGCTGAATATCAACTGATTGACGAGCGCATTGTCGGTCACGCTCCGGCTAAGCTCACCGATGTCCAAGCCGCTGCCATGCCACTGACCAGTCTCACCGCATGGGAAGCGCTGTTCGAAAAACTGCACATTCCACTTGATGCCAAAGTGGCAAATCGGAAGCATACGATTTTGATCATTAACGGCTCAGGTGGGGTTGGCTCAATGGCGACGCAACTTGCCCACCTCGCTGGCCTGCAGGTCCTTGCCACGGCATCACGCCCAGAATCACAAAGATGGGTACGGGAACATGGTGCCGATCACGTTTTGAATCACCGTCAGCCTTTACCACCACAGTTAAAAGCGGCCGGTTTCAAAAATGTTGACTATATCCTTAACCTCTCGCATCTAGACGAACACTGGAACGAAATTGCCACCATGATTCGGCCTGACGGGTGGATTGCGGCCATTACGGAAAACCGGCGCGGTATTGACTTGCAAAAGTTGACTAAAAAGCGAGCCACGTTTGCCTGGGAGTGGATGTTTTCAAAGTCCTGGTATGGTTATGATCTCGCTTCCCAAGGGATCATTCTCGACAAAGTTGCCAGCTTACTCAATGACAGCACGATTCAATGCACGTTAACCAAGACACTGCAGCCGTTGAATGCAGCCAATTTGCGGAAAGCACATGCGCTGGTTGAGTCTGGTCACATGATTGGCAAGGTCGTTGTGGCCGGTCCGTGGGCTTAGCTCAATCGTTCACTGTAAACCGGGAATGACTGGTACTTGCCATAATTGGTTAGCGGCTTCATCTGCTTCAACGCCGTCATATCATCGTCGCTGATGGTAAAATCGACCTTTGCATTAGCCTTCATGTGGTCCGGGTTAACGGTTTTTGGCAACGGCAATAGACCTAACTGTAAAAGGTACCGCATGCCCAACTGTGCAACGGAGACTTGATACTTAGCCGCCATTTTCTGGATGTCCTTATTCTTGAACATCTCGCCGTGGCCGAATGGCGAATAGGCCTCGACTAATATCTGATGCTCTTGCGCAAAGTCAATCGTTTTGAACGGTGTCTGGGTAATATGCGCTAAAATCTGATCAACCATTGGAGCAATTTCAGCATGATCCAGCAGGTTCTTGAGATCGGTGGGATCAAAATTAGAAACTCCGATGGCGCGCAATTTGCCGGCTTTATAAGCTTCTTCCAATGCCCGCCAGGCTTCCAGATTCCCCTCGAAGTACCGCTCCGGCTCATCATATTTGGCCCATGGCTTCGGTGCATGGATGATCATCATGTCTGCATATTCTAGATCAAGCTTCTCAAGCGAGCCGTCGATAGCTTTGACGGCGGTGTCGTGGTCCTTGATCTCGGCTGCGAGCTTGGTGTTGACGAAAATGTTTTCACGCGCCACGCCGGATGCCCGCACACCTTCGCCAACCCCGGACTCATTGTCGTAAGCTTCTGCCGTATCAATGTGACGGTACCCGACATCGATCGCTTCATGAACGGCCTTTGCCGCTGCAGCATCCGAATCAATCATCCAGGTGCCAAAGCCGATTTTGGGAATCTTGACCCCATTCGTTAACGTATATGTCTCTTCCAACAAGATAGCCTCACTCCTTTTAAAAAATTGCTGCACATTGCTCATCACGTGCGATGTAGCCATAACAGCATTTTTTCGCCGACAAGGGCATAAAAAAGACCGATGAACGCAATTTTGCATCAATCGGCTTACGTGCTACACTCACTTTATCCCCTAAAGTCGACTTTAGGGCAAGTCGTTTCTTTTTGCAATATGTCTTGTCATCTCGTAAGGAAACATGGAGGCTTTCATGTCAGTTTCATACACCATCGGTGAAGTTGCCGCAATCACCCATCTATCCGTCCCGACCATTCGTTACTATGATAAGGAAGGACTCATCCCTGACCTGCAAAAAGATCAAGCAGGTGTGCGGTGTTTTACCGACCAGAATCTTAGCGCACTGGAAATGATCAATTGCCTTAAAACGGCGGGTATGTCGATTAAGGATATCCGCACGTTTATGCAGTGGAATCTCGAAGGCGACGCCACCCTTACCAAGCGGCTGGACTTCTTTAACCAGCTCCACACCGCGGTCGAAAACCAGATGAAGCAACTGGAACAAACGCTCAACACGATTGAATACAAGCAACACTATTATCGCCAAGCCGTTGCAGACGGCACTGAAAAGTACGTCAAAACCGGCACTGCCCATGCTAAAGCTGTTACTATTGAGCAAGAGCGGCGAGATTAAAAAATGCGCTGACATTTCAACATGTCAAGCGCACTTTTTTTCGTTAAACTTCAGAAAAAATCAAAAATCTTCCAACCGCGTTTCAACTTTTCGCCGCTTGGTCGCGACCCACAGGCCAATCAGAAACCAGACGATGGCGATGTAAGGAAACGTGTTCATTGGAAATGCCGGAATCGGCCAGAGACTCGTGTAAATCGGATAAATGAGTACGAGAATCCCGATCACCGGCGCCAACACATGTTTGAACATCGACCGGCCCTTGTCTTTGCGGAAGTAAACGATCGCGCCAATATTCACCAACACGTAAACCGTCAGTAGCCCTAGCATCCCGATCGTACCAAACCAGTTATACATATCACTAGCACTTACACCCAGGCCGATCGCAAAGATAACATACACAATCAACGCGAGTCCGGTAATGCTGTCAAGCGCATGCGTCGGCGTCTGCTTGTCTCCGCTTTCTACCGCCAGCCACGGATGCAGGTAGCCACTTTTCCCTAACGCCTCCAGCATGAACGCACCGGCATTAAGCGCCCCGAAATAGCAAGCGAAATAACTGACCATCGCCGCGAAGTCCATGAAGATGGCAGCATTGGTCCCGAGATAATGGGTCGCCAGGAAGTTCATGGGTGCCGTACTTTTCGCAAGATCGCCAATGTGTGCGGAGCCGAAGCCAATCACTTCAGCGTAACTAACAAGAAAATAGAAAATCGCCGCAAAACTCACGGCCCCCAGCAAGGCAATACTAATCGCTTTACTCGGATTCGTGGCGCGCGGGGCAATCGTCGCCGAGCCTTCAAAGCCGGCAAAGGACATCAGCGCAAACACCATGCCCATCCCCAAACCAGTCACCATATGCGGTTGCGGAATCAACGGCTGCACCGAGTTCCCACTGCGGCCGCCGGAAAAAATAATCACGACCGTCAGCACACTCAAAACCAAAACCGCCAGCAATTCAAGGACCAGTGTCAAGCGCGTTGAAAATTCAATGCCTTTATGACTCAGCCAGCCGCCCAGCAACAAAACCAAAATGTTGTAGAGATTCACCGGTAGATGTACGCCTAAATGACTGAGAAAGACATTGGCAAAGTTACCGACAATGGCGCCGGAACTAAACACAAACGTCACGTATGTCAAGACCAATAACCAGCCGGAAATAAAGCCAGCCTTTTCGCCAAGCGCTTTAGCATTATACGCATAAGCCGAGCCATCACCGGGGATCCGCTTGCCTAGTTCCACAAACGAAATCGCCACAAACAAGACGCCGATGCCGCCAAGCAAAAAAAGCGATTGGCATGTTGATGCCAGCATTGGCCGCGGCACTTGCCGTGTTAAACGACATCGCCCCAGTTGGCGCCACCATCGCAATTGAGAGTCCGAAGACCTCAAGCAAGGTTAATTTTTTGCGTTTTTCCATAACTAATTCACAAACTCCTCTTCTTGGTGGTAAAGCTTGGCCGCTGTCTGCCAGCAAATCGCGTTGATCCAAGCTTTTTTCTGCGCCAGATCGACAAATGGCAGGGAGGTAAAATGCCCGATCAGTGCCTGTTTGAATTGTTGCGCCGCTAACCCATACATTTCCGGATACGTGCTGGCATCGGAGGCAAACAGCAACCTTGTGTAAGGCGCCAGTTCGACTGCTTCATCAAAAACCCGCTGTACGCCGCTGGGGCCGAGATTGTCCAGCAGCGAAATGTCAAAATAGACATTCGGAAAGACACTGGCTAAATAGCCGGCTTCGCGATGATACGGATAGCAATGCAGTAAAACCACTTTGAGTCCCTTTTTGGCAAAGGCATTCAGGAAATCGCGCATCAATAATGGATTACCTAGGTACATGTCCGTGTCCGCGTCGCCATAGCCAACGTGAAATTGCAGCGGCAAATCCTGCGCCATGATCAACGGCGCTGCGTGGTACAGGATGTAATCGATAAGCGGCTTGGACGTTAACCGTTTGACCCCGGAGTTCTTCCAGGTATCAAACCCAGCGGCGGCTTCCATGAGATTAACCGGTTCGATGTTCAACCCCACGCGGTAAGCTGCAATCGATTTGAAGCCGACATAGCCATGTGCCTTCGCCTGTTGAATATCCTGACTAAAAGCCTGCCACCAAGCCGCAAAATTGTCCGATTTCAGCATGAATGTTTCAGCGTGCGTCTCCAGACGATAAATCGCCTTCACCAGCACACCGGTTAGCTTAGCAGTTTCATCTAAGTCGAGAATCGCGTCATCCGGCACAAATCCGGTATCAATCAGCAATTCTTTAAAGTGATAATGACCGAAAATGCGCTGATTATAAGTGGCATAACCCGGATCATTCATCGCTGCCAGCGGGTGCTTGGCATCAAGGGCAAATTGCTTGGCTACAGCTAAAAAGCCGTGATAGGCCAAGCGGTTTTTGGTATCGGCGAGCGGATAATCATTGTCCGCCTCTGTCGACACCTGCGCCAACCGTTCGTCGCGATTCGGCACTTTCCCGTTAATTAAGAAATGACAGTGATGGTCCAACAATGGGACTTGGTCGACAAACTCCGTTAGGTCGTCCAAAATGTTTCCTCCTCATGCACAGCGGTCACCATTCATGATGATGGCCGAAATTAGTTCTTCAACTTGCAATTCAATATAGCTCGCGGTGCAATGCCGCAATTTTCTCTAATGCTAACTTCGAATAATATTGATCGTCTTCACGCTTGATTTTGGCGTAAGCATCGATCAGTTGCGGCCCGAACACGTCGTGGAAAAGCGAATCAGTCACGAACGCGTCGACCGCCTGGTTCAATGACTGCGGCAGACAGTGAATCCCCATCTCATTGCGTTGGGCTTCGCTTAACGTTGCCGGATCCACATCACAATAATCACCCGGTTGCGTCTGGTGCTGAATGCCATCCAGCCCTGCTGCCAGCGAGCCAGCAAATGCCAAATACGGATTTGCCGTCGCATCGCTCGCTTTCAGCTCAATGTTCATCGAACTAGCCGGATCGTCCCACGCTGTCGACGGAATCCGCACCGCCGCCTCACGATTGTCCTTGCCATAGGTCGCGTATGCGCTGCCCCAATGTCCCGGAGCCAGCCGCTGATAGGAATTCGCCGATGGACAGGTCAGCGCCAGCAAGCCTTGAATATGTTTCAACACGCCACCGACAAAATACTGACCGGTCTTGGATAGCTGCATCGGCGCGTCTGCATCGAAAAAGGCATCTTCTTGTCCGCGCCACAACGATAAATGAATATGCGCGCCGGAGCCAGCCGAATCGACAAGGGGCTTCGGCGCAAAGGAGGCATACAAGTCAAAATCTTTGGCGGTGTTTTTAATGATCCGTTTGTAAATCACTTCATTGTCGGCCGCGGTCACTGGATCCTGCGGCAACATGCTCAATTCATGCTGGCCAATGCCGCCTTCCGGATAATAGGCATTCGGCATAATCCCGACCCGTTGCAGTTGATTGATCGTTTTAAGAATGAACGGATAGGCAAAGTCCATGGACTCCGTTGAAAAGGCAACTCGCGGCATCGCCGGTTCGCGATGATCCTTATCCCCGGTGAACAATTCGAACTCGTTTTCATAAGCATTTTCACGCTGAAGCCGGCATCGGCCAACTGCTTGACTACCCGTTTCAAAATGGTGCGTGGATCGGAGGCATAAGGGGTTTTATCGAGATTATAAATATCGCCCATCAAGGTTGCCACTTGCGGCATGTAAGGCAGCACATGCGCCGAAGCAGCGTCCCCGATCAACCGCAATTCCCCAATCGGTGTCATGTCGGCGACCGGCAAAATGGTGTCGCGTTCACTGACATTCAGCGTTGCTTTGGTCAAGCCGATCCCGTCAGCCAGCTTGGCTTTCAGGCTAGCCAGCGGAATCACTTTTCCTCGCGTCAGTCCGTTATAGTCCACATACAAAAACTCAATCAGCTCAGTCTGCTTCTCCGTGAGCTGCTCACTAACGGCTTCATCGTCCATTCCGGTTCCTCCTCATATCCTCCGGTCCCATGCTAACGGCTTCATTAAACAACAACCGTTTCGTCAATGCTACTCGGCTTCAATCTTACATGATTCTAGCTAAAAGAAAAGATTTTCTGAAAATTGTTTTTGGGGCTTGTCACTACTAATTGCGATTTGACTGTAGCGCACCACACAGAAAAACCGCCTCATGAACGAGACGGTTTTCAACGGATACGTTTAACGGGGCACTTTTTACGATTCATCGAACCACAGAAATCACTTCTGATGATCCGCAACACGCTTCAAAAAGTCCTGGAAAACAACGAGCTGCTGAGGATCTTCCTGTTGCCACATGTTTTCAGGATGCCACTGAACACCTAGGAACAGATCGTTGTCCGTGGACTCCATTCCTTCGACCACGCCATCCGGCGCAACGGCTGTCACCTTCAACCCTTTGCCGACAGTTTTAACTGCTTGGTGGTGGCGGGAGTTGACTTTAATGGTCTCCTTGCCGTACAAATCAGCCAGGCGACTACCAGGCGTTAATACGGCATGGTGGGTCGCAAACTGACCCAATGTGGCTTGGGGATGTTGAATTTTCAAATCAGGATATTGCTGTTCAAGATCCTGATACAACGTGCCGCCCATGGCAACGTTCATGATTTGGATCCCGCGGCAAATACCAAAAATCGGCTTGTTTGCGGCTAGGGCTGCCTTAATCAAGGCAATTTCGAACAAATCTTTTTGGTACAGCGTCATGCCGATCTTGGGATGCGGTTCCTCGCCATAGAGCGTCGGATCCACGTCCGGGCCGCCTGGCAGCATCAAGCCATCGACCAAGGCCATATCATCTTGCGCGAGCTGTTCGGTCTGACTCACATCATCAGGGAACGGCAACACAAGCGGGAGCGCATCAAGGTGAATGAACGCCTCTTTGACATCATGCGGCACATAAGCAGGGTGATTATTCGGCATCACGGGATTGACTTCGATCAGTTCGTCTGTGGGAATACCAATTCTTAGTTTCACGAGCGATTTCCTTCTATTCGATTTAGTTTTAATTCCACGAGTATACGCCGTGAAAGGATTGGCGACAATAGACAGGCCTGATTGCTCACGCCGTTTTGGTCGTTGCCACAATCAGCATCATCGGCCGGCGCAACTCATCTGCCATACCGGGAATGGTTTTGACTATTTCAGCAGTCGGGGTCGGCTCAATCACGCGATCCAGTCGCAGATGGTTGTCGAGCAAGGTATTCAAATAGGTCGTCAACGTCCGATGGTATTTTTTGATTCGATGGCCTAAAAAGTCGGTTTCCTGTTTGCTCTCGTCAAAATAACGATCAACCGGCCAGTACAGGTTGTGGCCCTGCTCGTCCGTGACCCACTCCTCATTGCCTTGGGCCGTAAAAATCGGATGTTCCACGGACATGACAAATTGCCCGCCAATTGGCAGTTTGTCGCTGATCTTACCGACAAGTTCAGCGTAATCGGCAATGTAATGAATGGCTAGCGAGCTTAAAATGACTTCAAACTGCTCCGGCAATTGGTCGATGGCCTGCACGTCCAGCTGGCGATACGTGATCCGCTTGTCGTCCGTCAGCTCAGAAGCCTTGGCAAGCATTTTGGCTGACGTATCGATGCCAAGCACACTTTTAGCGCCATGATCAGCGGCATAGCGACAGTGCCAACCATAACCGCACCCGAGATCAAGCACCCGTTTACCGGTAAAGTCCGGTAAGACCGTCTTCAACTCATGCCACTCCCCCGCCCCGGCTAAACCTTTTTTCGAGCGATCCATTTGGCTATATGCCTTGAAAAAATCCGGATTATCATAAATCGCAGCCATCTGTGTTTCCTCCTTCGGTGATTAAGGCCATCATCGCCGTCCAGGCAAGATGATGCAACCGGTATGGGAAGTAAAGCCCCCAATTAGATTCTCATTGGCCAATGATGATATTTTAGTTTGAAAAGCATCGTGATGCATGCTATCGTTGCCTCAACGTTTTTTCGGCTAAAGGGAGGCCTTTTCGTGACAGATTGGAACGGCTATCAAGCTATCAATGAAAAATATCATCTCAATGGTGCCACCATTTTAGTGGATGCCAATCATCAATTGTCCCACTGGCAAAACGGCATGGCGGATTTTGCGAAAAAAGAACCATTCACGATCCACACTACTAGCGGTTTAGGATCATTAAGCAAGCAATTTACGGCTGACAGCATGTTGGTGTTGGCTGCGGATGGGGCGCTGAACATTGACGCGCCGTTATCGGACTATCTGCCGGAATATCGGTACGCCGAGCAGATCACCTTGCGCCAGATGTTACACATGGCGAGCGGTATTCCCGATTACACGGAATTGTTGTTAGTCGAATATACCAAAAAGATGCCAAACGCTAGTGAATCCCATTTAAGTTACCCGATACTGGAAGATCTGAATCACGGCGATGCTCTTCAGCAAGTCCTTGACTTATTGAACCGCCATCCGCTAGATTTTGCGCCGGATGCAAAAGGTGCTTACTCAAATAGTAATTATTTCCTACTTGGCCACATCATTGCCCAAGTCGCGAATATGCCGCTGGGCGATTTCATCGAACAGCACTTTTTCCAGTCGTTGGGCATGGTCCAAACCCGTTTCGGAACGCAGACCGCCGAGGCAAATAGCTACGACGATCTAGATTTTACCAACGGCCAACCAGTGGCTTTAGGTCGCGGCGATTACACCGGTGGCGATGGCGCCGTGGTCAGTTCGGTCACCGATTTGGCTAAATGGGCGCAAGCTACCTTGCATCAGCAGATTTTACCTACGTCAGCTTGGCATGAGGCATTAACGTTGACGCACGATTTTTATGGGATGGGCTGGATGAAGTCCAAAACGCCGGGATGGCTGGCGCACAACGGTCACGTATTTGGGTACTGGGCCTACTTTGACGTTTCATTTGACAAACAATTAGCGCACATCACGTTAAACAACATGTCACCAGGCACTGACGCGCGTAAGGCATGGCATAAGGAAATGGCTACGTGGCTCGGATCCCTTTAGCGGTTGTATAAGCGTATGTTAAACTCTATCTGCGCGAGTGATCGCGATTTTGATCGAGCAACTATTGGCAACAGGGGGATCTGTTATGGAAACGACGATTAAACGCTGGGGAGACTCTCAAGGTGTCATCATTTCAAAAACAATGCTGGCAAAAATGGGAATTGATGATCTCGATGACCAACTGGTAAAGATGCATATAGATGGCAAAGGCCGTTTAATCATTGAAAAGAAAAAAAGTCCTTCAAAACTGGAAGAACGGTTTATTGATTTTGACGTTTTAACTTACTCAAAGAAAGTCAAGCATGGAGGCGAACTAGATTGGGGCAAGCCGAGTGGTAATGAAATTTAACCACTCGTGCATGACACCTAACAAAACGGTTACACCAATTTCCGGCAAAATTTTTGAATAACATCTTTTTACCAATATTAAAAAAATCGTTCTTAGTCTCCATTGCTAAGAGCGATTTTTTATATTCCAAACAACTCTCGCTGCCTGTTGCGTTTCCCTAGAGTTAGCAAATACCCCGATTTAAAAGAACTGCCGCATAATGTCTTTCAACGGTGGCATGGATGGAATCTTCCAGTAATTTTCGAGATACTGGGAGCCATACTTCATGTAACCCTTCGCTTCCTCGCCGACAATTTTGCCTGGTAGCGGGGCGTCGTCTTGAACATAGGTGTTGATCAAAACCGGCTTCTCCGTTTCCTGATAGGCCTTAGTCAACGCTTCTTTGAACTCGTCGTTGCTGTGGGCTGTGTAACCAACGCCCCCAGCAGCTTCAGCAATCTTGGCATAGTCCATGTCCGCCAAATCGATTTCATAATTCAGCTGACCGGCACTTTGCTGTTCATATTCGATAAAGGCCAACTTTTGGTTGTTCAAAACAACCATGATAATGGGCAGCTTGTATTTAACCGCGGTAACGAAATCCTGCATGACCATGGCAAACGCGCCATCACCGGCCACACTGATATTTTGCCGCTTCGGGAAGGCTTCGGCCCCGGCAATCGCGCCCGGCAAGCCGCAACCCATCGTGCCTAACCAAGCCGAAATGGTATATTTCTGCGTTGGTTGAACGTTTAGAAAACGGGCACCCCATGACGTCGACGTCCCGACATCAACTGAGTAAACCGCATCTTTTGGCGCAGTCTGATCAATCGTGGCAAAGACTGCTTCTGGTGAGGCTGGGTTCGTGGTCAACAGACGCTTTTCGGCCATCCACTTGTCCCAACTTTCCATATTCTTCTGACAAGCTTTCAGGAAGCGATCGTCATCACGCAACGACCCCTTGGCGTTCAGTTCGGTCAAAAAGGTTTCGACATCGCCATCAACCGCCACATCAACTGAGTACCGCTTGCCCAGATTCTCTGGTTGCGTATCGATCTGGACACATTTTGCTTGTCCTTCATCAGGTAAGTAAGCTGTATACGGGTAGTTGGTGCCGATCATGAACAGCAAATCCGTTGCCTTCATCGCCTCATAAGCCGGCTTGGTGCCGAGCTTACCGACATTGCCAAGACTATTAGGGTGATCATCCGCAACTGTTCCCTTGGCCGGCATCGTTTGGATAAACGGGATGTGGTTAGCCTCAACAAACTTTTGAACCTGTTCCCCGGCATGTTCCGCCCCACGGCCGATCAAAGCTAATGGCTTCTGCGACTTCTGCAACAGCGATGCCACATCATCCAGCTGTTTAGGATCAACTTCCGGTACATTCAATGCAAAAGCCGCAGCACTGTCACGATAACTCGTCGTTTCCTTTTGATCCGGCAAATCATCCGGAATCGTCAAAACCGCTACGCCTTTTTCCGTAAACGCGGTTCGAATCGCCGTATCGATAATCTGGCCTAAATTATCCGAAGCCATGACCGTTTTATTGTAAACCGCCACGTCATCAAACAGCTTAGGCGTATTGACTTCCTGGAAAAAGCCTTCATTCAGATTGCTGGTCGTGACCTGTCCCAACAATGCCAAAACCGGGGCGTGATCCATTTTGGCATCATATAAGCCGTTCAACAGATGGATGGCACCCGGACCACCGATTGACAGGCAAACGCCAAGGCCACCAGTCAGCTTAGCCGTTGCTGAGGCAGCTAGTGCCGCAACTTCTTCATGCCGAACCTGAACGAACTTAATCTTGTCTTGATGACGGCGCAACGCATCGACGGTCGTATCAATCGAATCGCCTGGTAGGCCAAAAACGTGCTTCACTTGCCAATCCATCAAAACGCTGACTAACTGATCTGCTGCTTTTGTTGCCATATCAAGATCTCCTCTTTTGACTACTTTTTCAAGTGAACAACTCAATTGTTCTCAATCTGTTACTACCTTCACCTTAGTGCTTTGATTTCTCTGGTCAATCATTCTTAGCAAGGTTTCATTTATATTGGTATAATTCACTTGTGAAAATATAATCTATTTTTGGAGACTAGTAATCAATAGCGCCTAGAACCAGCGTGATAAAGCTGTTTTATTTTTATTATTTTTAAAGTCGCTTGTGAAATTAACTACGTAGTGTATGGACCGATCATTCGAATAATGAGAGCGTTCTCATTATTTGGCGAGGGTCATGATGACCGGTTCCCGCAAAACCCGTCACTTAAACTGTCAGGATCTCATCATTTTCTCGCCCTTTTCTCTTGCAATCTATGGTAGAATACAACGGTTTTGAATTGTATATTTCGTAGGAGGATATCTACATGCCATTAGTTAACGCTGCAGAGCTTGTAAAAGCTGCACATAAAGGTCACTACTGTATCGGTGCCTTCAACACCAACAACTTGGAATGGACGCGTGCCATTCTCGCCGGTGCTCAAGAATTGAACGTTCCGGTTATCATCCAGACTTCCATGGGTGCTGCTAAGTACATGGGTGGCTATGAATTTTGCCAAACCATGATCGAAGCAACGGTTAAAGCCATGAGCATCACCGTTCCGGTTGTTATCCACTTGGACCACGGTAACTACGAAGCTGCTAAGGAAGCTATTGCTGCCGGCTACAACTCCGTTATGTTCGACGGCCACGACCTCGACTTTGAAGATAACTTGGAAAAGACCAAGGAAATCGTTAAGCTGGCCCACGCCAAGGGCATTTCCGTTGAAGCCGAAGTTGGTTCCATCGGCGGTGAAGAAGACGGTGTTGTCGGCGAAGGTGAATTAGCTGACGTTGAAGAAGCCAATACTTTGGCAGCTACCGGGATCGACTTCCTGGCAGCCGGCATTGGTAACATCCACGGCCAATATCCAGACAACTGGAAGGGCCTGCACTTCGACCGCTTGCAAGAATTGAATGACGCCGTTAAGATGCCACTCGTTCTTCACGGTGGTTCCGGTATCCCTCAAGAACAAGTTCAAAAGGCGATCACCATGGGTATTTCCAAGTTGAACATCAACACCGAATGCCAACTTGCCTTTGCTAAAGCAACTCGTGAATACATCGAAGCTGGCAAGGATCAACAAGGCAAGGGCTTTGACCCTCGTAAGATGCTCAAGCCAGGCACCGATGCCATCACAGACACCTTCAAGGAAATCACCGGCTGGATTGGCAACAAGCCTGTCAAGATGGTTCCTGAGGCACTTTAATTTAAACCGTTTTAAGTTTAATGAGTCCATTCGCATTTGATGCGGGTGGGCTTTTTTAATTCAGTTTTCATTGAGGATTTCTCGAACTCTTCATGGCATTTATAATGGGTGACAATATCGCCGGTTTTGCGTCATAATAAAGCAACAATGGCCTAAGGAGGTTGGCAGCAATGGCATCTCGATCACGCATTAACGTTGAAGTTGATACAGAAACAAAAGATCGCGCGCTCCGTATCATCAATAGTATGGGATTAGACATGTCCTCTGCCATTAATATGTATTTGAAGCATATTAGCGACAGTGGTGAATTGCCATTTACCCCTGAGATAATTGTCGAAGGCCAGCTGCAAACTGCAGAAGCGGATGTCAAAGCTGGCCGGACCAAAAGCTTTAAGACGGTCGATGCTTTATTGAAAGATTTGCACAATGACGTTGACGACTAATCACTCAAGATAAGTTGCTCTTAATGGCAGACTTCTATTGCATCTTCAGCGAATTCGCATGGCTGCCGACCAAAAAGCACGTCACTTCAACAAGAAGTGGCGTGCTTTTTGATGTTTCAGAAACGTTCAGTATTCTGCATCCTTTATGGAATATCATTTGTTATAAAAGTGCGCTCTCATCCCACTCACGATCTCTTTCCGTAATACTATCTCTAAATCCATACCATTTCGTTTCGTCAGCAAACAAATCTTTGTGAACTGGTGTCAAAACAAATGTATCAGCGATCTTGTGAATCTGATACTTTTCGCCAACTCTTGCTTGAAATTCTTTTGGAATAATGACCCCAATTGAATCTCCGAATTTGCGAATGGTTGTTTCCATAGATACGATCCTCCTCGCGCTCTGACAAGTGGTGTCAGCATTCCAATCGACGAATACCGGTTAACACTTTTATTTTTCCAGCAACTGATAAACAAAGCAACTGGTTTCATGATCGTTGACCAACCCTGCTGCCTGCATAAACGAGTAGATGACGACGGGGCCGGTAAAACTGAAACCGTCCTTCTTCATTTGCTTGCCCATGCGCTTGGCCAAATCAGTTGTATTGGGAATTTCCGCATGATTTGTGATGTGGTGTTGAATCGGATGATTTTTGACGAACGCCCAGACATAGTGATCAAAGTCTTCGCCTCTATCAGCCAGCTTTGCGATGGCATTCGCGTTGTTGATAATCGCTGTCACTTTCAGACGATTCCGGATGATTTGCGGATTCTGCAAGAGTACAGGAATTTCGGGCGTCATCTGCTGTACCCGGCGATAATCAAAGTTGGCAAAGGCTGTCTTGAACGCTGCCCGCTTATTCAAAACCGTCTGCCAACTCAGACCCGCCAGCATGATTTCCAGCGACAACAGTTCAAACAAGTGGTGGCTGTCATGACTGGGTCTGCCCCATTCTTCATCGTGGTATTGCTGCATCAAGGCATTGTCGGTTTCACCCCATGCACACCGTTGTCGCTCAACTGACATGGGACACCGCCAATGATTGCTGGTCAATTGGATGTAAAACCCGGACGAGTCTGTTCCCGCTCAAGGTCATTTGACGATTAGCCACCAGCTTTGTCAGCAGTTCATCCCCTAATTTACCGGCTAAATGAACCCGGCGCTCTGAAAAGTCGATGCAAGTCTGAACCTTCCCCTGGCGCACTGGGTGACCGAGGTATTGTGCCAAGACGTGCCGGCCTTTTTCCGTCAATCGATAGGCGTTGGCGGTCGTCAAGGTAATGAGTTTTTGCATTAAAAGTTGGTCAAACAAGGCCACGCCGGCTTTTCCGGCCAAATGGTGGTAACAAGTCCGTGCATTGCCCAATTTTCGCGCTGCGTGCCGCTGATCCAAGTATTGTTCAGTTGCCGTACTGAAGGCATTTGACTCTGTCTGTGGTTGAGCAGTCTGAAAATAATCGCGACCGGCAAAATGTCGCCGGTTAATTTTCTCGGCACGCACCAATTTAAGTAGTTCGCTTTTGACACTTGCTTCTGGATGGTTTAGCAGTTTAGCGATTTCTTTAGTCGTTAAAAACCGCCCACTACCTAACAACAGTAAGATTTCCTGTGCTAAATTCTCCTGCAAAATCGCATCTTCTTTCCGAACAGCAAACATATGTTCTTACGTCAATTATATCGTTTGCTACTTTTCGGAACAATACCTCTATGCAAAAAATTGCGAATCATCAGCGGCTTGTTTGCAGCTGCTTAAAATAGCCTTGCCGCGCGTACAACAACATTGCCAGGGTTACCCCAATAGCAGTAAACACCGCAATAACGGAAAAGCCGGTGAACTGTTTAATCAAGATACCACCGACAACGCCGCCAATCGCTTCGCCAAGATACATCACCGCGTTAGCCAAAGAGGAAATCATGCCGCGAGCTGATTGTGCCTGATCCTGCAAAGTGCTCATGAACAACGGCAACAGCGCGCCACCAATGGTGTAAATCAATGCCAGAATGATCGTTGCAACTAACGCCGACGACGCCAATGGCAAAACGACATAACCACTGATGAACAGCAGGAATTCAAGCAGGAACGCGTGCGGCTGACCTAACCACGTCACCAGTCGAGCGCCGATCAAACTGCCGACAAACTGTCCGACACCGATCACCAGAATAAAGCTGCCGATCGTGCCCACCGAGAGCCCAAAGCTTTTCGCGAACCAGGTACCGATGAACGCAAAGCCGGTAAAATTTGCCGTCTGAAACAATAAGTATGCGTCTAATAACTTAAGTACCGGTTTGTTTTGCAAAAGCTGACCATAGATGCTGGATTTCGGCTGGGCGGTTCTAACTTCATTAAGACTAGGCATGAACCGCACGACCAACAATGTCAGTATCAGTGCAATCGTGCCGACAAAGAAGAAAGGAAAACGCCACGAGATAACGGCCAAATAACTACCGAGCGGAACGCCGACAATCTGGGCAACCGCCAAACCAGCTGTAGCGTATCCCATGACTTTGACCACCTGACCCTTGGGAAAGAGCACGGGGATCGCCGCCCAGATTTGCGGACCGGCTGTCGCAGCGGCAATGCCGGCAGTGAATCGGGTGACGAGCATCAGCGGAAACGTATTGGCCAGTCCGCACCCAGCAGTTGCGAGGGTAAAGACAACTAAGCCGATAACTAAAATACGTTTACGATCATGGCGATCGGAAATCGGGCCAATCAGCAACGCTGACAGCATGTAACCCACCGCGTACGCACTGACAATGAGACCGGAAAGACTCGTTGAGATGCCGTAATACCGAGTTAAAGTCGGTAATAAAGGTGAAACCAGAAATGTATCTGTGCCAATCACGAACATAACGAGGAAAAATAAAAGCGAGAGTCTACGTTCTTTCATGCAAAAAGTCTCCAATCTGTTTTATAGTTTTAAATTTATCAAACAATTATCGCTAAAAAATAAGCAACCATGTGCTTATTTACAGCTCAGCAAGTAATCCCGGGAAGACAGATTCAATCTTATCGGTATTTAATGTGACAAATTTTTGCCGTCCCTGAACGCGTGTGGTAATCATGCCGATTTCACGTAACGTGCGCAAATGATATGACATCGTTGATTTGTCAATCTCCACGTGCTGGTTAAGCTCATTGCACCCCATTTCGTGGCCCACGTGGTAAAGCATGCGCACAATCGTGTAACGTCCCGGCTCGGACAAGGCAAAGAAAATTCGCTGCTTGAAAGCTGTTGCGTCTGTTGATTGTTTGATATCCATACAACAGTTATGCCACAGATCATCGATGAAAACAAGGAACTCCTTAAAAATAAGTGGACGTTCGCACCATTTTTAGCGTCTAACCGCTCGCAGTATCGGCTTTAATTGATTCCCCAAAAGCAATCTTGCTTCACTCTTGGTATACTGTTCGTATATGTCAAATACCAAGTAAGGAGGGTTGCAGCATGGCGCGGTCCACTAATCGAAAAAGAAAAATGCGCTCACCGCGACAGGCACGGCGTCAGTTGAATAAGTTATTGCGCGATCCAATTGCCAAACCGCATAACGCCGCAGCGGTGCGCATTCGCCTTGATGAACTCACGGCGCTCTTTCAGCATCGTGAATACCGGTCACACCAGTCTGCAACCGTTAATCGGGTCAACATTCAAGGAAACGTGCAATTTGATCTGGCTCGTTGGTACCCTGAAGGTGGCCGGCTGCGTGACATGTTGCGCCCGCGCAGTCCGCTGCTTCCGATCATGTTTTCGGTTCAGGATTTTGGTAATCACCGCAAAAGCCTCGCCCGCGGCCTCACGCTAGCTGTTTCTAGAGCTGCTCGACAACTGGATCAAATGAGAGCCGCCGATAAATTGCCAATCATCATGCAGCCGTTTAGCGACTGGGTTCATCTCCTCGCCCTCGGGTTGCAAAATTGGCTTGAAACCGGTCAGGTAGTCTTTTCTTTGCTTGATCTCAAGGGCGCCTATGTCTTGACGACGATGCCGACTGCCCCAGCTACTTGGCTAGCCAGGCTTTTTGGCATTTCCTTGGGCCAAGCCGATCAGACTCTGACCGATTTGCGCCATCAACGGCAAGAACAGGCAGACCGTTTAACCACCAAACTAGCAGCCAAGTTTGCGCAGGAAAAAGCGCCGTTAGTGCAATCCGCCAACCAGCGCGCGGCCAAGTCCCTGCAGTTAGACCCACCAACTATGGCCCAGCTTGCCTCAGACCAGGCACCGTTAAAAACGCAAAAAGACGTCATCGATCGACTAGCCCGGGGCGACTACATCGTGATCGATACAGAGTTTGTGGCCGATCGGAATCAACTTGACCTAACCGAAATCAGCTTATTACGTGTGCGTGATCATCGAGTCGCAGGTGCGTTTGATATTTTCACCCAACTACCTGAAGGCCATCACGTGATGCCATTCTCGGTCAAAATCACCGGGATTACCGATGACTTGTTGAATCAGTACGGGCAACCGCTGCCGCTGGCGAAAACAGCTGTCGAACAATTGTTGAAGCATGAACTCGTTGTCGGCTTCGCACCCAGCAATGACCTACGTGCCCTTCGCGCCGGCCTCGCGATCGATGTGCCACCTGTTCAAACTTTCGACGTCGCCGCATTAGCCCGTAAAACTTTCGGAATCGGCAAAAAGCATACGCCGTCGCTGCAATACTATAAAGAGGCGCTCGGCATTGATTTGCCTTCTCACACAGCCTTGAGTGATGCCCAAACCACGATGGCCTTGCTCGAACACCTCATTTGGGAAGGCAACCCACTTATCACCAAGGAACTTGGCTTTGAACAACGCCCACCTGAACACGCCAATGATTCGGAGCCTTATCAGAAGCCGGATTTGAGTGACAAATAGTTAGAAATAAAGCCAATGAATTTGTGCGTCTACACAGACTCAAAGATGGCTAATTTAATTTTGAGGTGTCAATCAAAATGCGAAAATTATGGATTTCAGTCATTGTGACTTTCCTTATTTCTTTAGTTCTTGGTCTTCTTTATATGTAAATTAGTGGCAGCATTCTTCTGCTTGCGTCTTTGGCTTTTGGCTTGGGAAACGCTATTATTCTGATTACGATTCTTTATAAGTCAATTTTCAGAACTATTAAATCGTAATACAGTCCTTGACTTAGCAAATAACAACATCAGTTTACTGAACATATGTAAGCGTTTATACTTAATACGGTTACCTAGTATGCTACAACTGATTTAAGGACACCATGCACTAACCTAACCGTTAACTACCCGCTCCATGAGTCCAAGTCTATCGACAATCCTAAGGGGGAACTTTCATGCAAGACGAACGTTGGAATCACCCACTGTATACAACTGAAGCCATCAACGACGAAGGCCTGGAAGGTCACGCTTATGTGCCAGACGGCCTGAAGGTTCAGACGAGCAGCCCGATGAATGACCATCCGGGGACCAACCCTGAACAGCTTTTGGGCTTGTCGTTGAGCACTTGCCTTGAAGCCACATTGCAAGCCGTTGAAAAAGAACACGGACTGCCACATACCGGCGCGGTTCGCGTGAAGGTGGCGTTCATTGGCGCGCGTGCTGAGTATCAATTTCTGGTTCATGCCCAGGTTATGGTGAAAGGCGTCGATCTGGATACCGCCAAATCCTTCACCGAAGAAATTGAAAATCGCTGCCCGGTTTCAAAATTACTTAAAAATAGCGGCAACTACACCATCGAAACCGTCACCGATTTCGATGACTAATCGCTGCATCACCTATTCGTCTCGTTATGCCAAAATGTGCCTAACGAGGCGTTTTTATTTTCTGACTCACGATCTAAAACCGATTGCCACAAACGCCGCCACCGTTAAGATTCCCCTTGTTATTCTTAGCTGGCGACCTGACTTTTTAGCACTGAAAGCGGTACACTGATAACTAGAAGGGAGTTGCAAATATGAAGAAGATTATCAATGACCCGGGCGATATTGTCCCGGAAATGATTGCTGGTCTCACTGCCAGTTATCCACAATATTTGAAACAGATTCCTGAAACAACGGCGGTCGTCCGCAATGACGCCGCATTTAAGCAACATGCAAAAGTCGGGGTTATTTCCGGTGGCGGGTCAGGTCATGAGCCGCTGCATGCTGGTTATGTCGGTCAAGGTATGCTTGATGCCGCAGTGGCCGGCCAAGTCTTTACCTCACCGACGCCCGACCAGATTTACGCCGCGATCAAGGCAGTTAACCAAGGCGAAGGGGTTCTCATGATCGTCAAGAATTACTCCGGTGACGTCATGAACTTTGACATGGCCAAGGACCTGGCCAGCGTTGATGACATCAAAGTCGAGTCAGTCGTCGTGGATGACGATGTGGCCGTCAAAGATTCACTGTACACACAGGGTCGTCGCGGCGTTGCCGGCACAATTTTTGTCGAAAAGATTCTCGGCGCGGCTTCTGAGGCTGGATTAGGCCTTGATGACCTCAAAAAGCTAGGCGATGCGATCGTTAAAAATACCAAGTCGTTCGCGGTTGCCTTGCATGCCGCCACCGTTCCGGAAGTCGGCAAACCCGGCTTTGATCTGAAGCCAGATGAAATCGAATTCGGCGTCGGTATTCACAACGAACCCGGCACCGGTCAGGAAAAGCTGCCAACTTCCAAAGTGCTAGCCAAGCAACTCATCGGCAAGCTGACGGTTGAATTCAAAGATCCTAAAGCACATAAATACGCCGTGCTGGTCAACGGCATGGGTGCGACCCCACTGTCCGAACAGTACATTTTCATGGGCGATGTTTTGAATGAATTGCATGCCCAAGGTCTTGAAGCCAGCTTCACCAAGGCAGGCAATTACGTCACATCACTCGACATGGCCGGCATTTCCCTGACGATGCTGGCGCTGGACGATCCGCAATGGCTGACTTATCTGAATGCATCTGCACATACTGTAGGCTGGGGGGATACTGATGTTAAACGTTGAGACATTAACCAAATGGATGACGAATTTTGAAAACCGGATTGCCGATCAAAAAGATCATCTCACCGAACTTGACCGCGTGATCGGCGACTCCGACCATGGTAATAACATGGAACGCGGCGTCAATGCTATCAAAGCAGCGTTCGAAAAGACACCGCCAACCGACGATCTGGCTCAGGATTTCAAAACAATTGCCATGGCGATGCTCAGTAAAGTCGGCGGCGCCAGTGGTCCGTTGTATGGAACGGCTTTTCTGGAAATGGCTAAACTTGCCAAAACCGACACTGACTTTGGCGACCTTGTCGAAGCAGCTGCCAAGGGTATTGCCAAACGCGGCCAAGCCAAGCCTGGTGACAAAACCATGTTGGATGTCTGGGCACCTGCCGCTGATTTGATCAAGCAAAACAAATTGACCGCCGACGCCATTGACAAGCTGGTCGAAGCCACCAAGCCAATGACTGCCAAACGTGGTCGCGCCTCTTACCTCGGTGAAAAGAGTATCGGCCACGTTGACCCAGGTGCTGCTTCGACTGGTGAGCTACTAAAAGCATACCTCGATGCAAAAGCGTGAACTGTCAAACCTCAAAGGAGCGTGATTCTATGGCAATGGGCATGTTGCTCGTTTCCCACGTACCGGCCATCGCCAGCGGCCTTGAAACGCTAATCAAACAAGTCGCCAAAGATGTTCCCATCACCACAGCCGGCGGTACCAGTGACGGTCAAATCGGCACCGATCTTGACCATATTCAAAAAGCCATTAACGACAACCCGGCTTCCGAGTTGTTGGTTTTCTATGATCTCGGCAGCGCCAAAATGAATCTCGACATCGCCGAAGAAGTCAGCGACAAACAAATGCATGTCTATGACTTGGCGTTTGTCGAAGGCGCTTATGCCGCGGCTGCGTTACTTGAAGCCAACGTGACACTGGATAAAATCGAGGCACAGTTGAAGCCGTTGAAAGTTAAGTAACCTCTCACGCTTGTCGACTTC
Organism: Lacticaseibacillus casei DSM 20011 = JCM 1134 = ATCC 393; assembly: GCF_000829055.1. Taxonomy (NCBI): domain Bacteria; kingdom Bacillati; phylum Bacillota; class Bacilli; order Lactobacillales; family Lactobacillaceae; genus Lacticaseibacillus; species Lacticaseibacillus casei. Next base: position 317,468 of record NZ_AP012544.1, on the reverse strand, counting down.
CGCAGCAGACGAGCGGGTTTTCATGTTATCAATCCGGTACTTTGTCCCCTAACTACAGGAGGGATGTTGATGGCCACATCCGATCAGACAAAAATGCAACTCGCGACCACCTTAAAGCAGCTCATGCAGCATAAGCCGCTGGATCGCATTACCATTGCGGAATTGAGTGCCGCAACCCACGTGAATCGCAACACGTTTTATTATCATTTTGAAGATATTTACGGCCTCCTGAAGTGGACGTTTGAAGCTGACATCGGCCGTAAAGTCATGAAGAATCTTGGAGCAGCCACCTGGGAAGCCAAGTATCGGCTGGTGCTCGATTACATTCTGGCCAATCAGGCATTTTGTCTGAACGCCTTCAATTCCGTTGGTCGCGACATGCTGGAAGAGTTCCTTTTCCAGTCCGCGACTGACATGGTCAAGCCAGTGGTCCTGGACATTGATCCAACCACGCCTGCCAAAATGGTTGCGGACATCTGTAATTTTTATGGCGCCGCGATTGTCGGCCAGGTTTTGTTGTGGTTATCACAGTCGTTACAGGAACCCGAAGAGGACCTGATCAAGCGCGCTGATCTGATGCTTAACGGTTCGATTGCGTTCATTGTGCACAAGCAAGCGCACAATAAAAGAACTTAATTTTCGAACAAACGCCACATTTTGACTAAAGACGCTTCTTTTTCGGATGGCTATACTATAGCTATAGACGGAAAGGAAGCGTTTTTATATGAAAAAACTTTTATGGACGGCACTCGGCCTGGCCTTGGTGACCGGGGGAACAGCTTGGTACTTCGCTAACAAAATGGAACTGTTCAAAGATGACGCGGATGCATACAAGAAGTTTGAAAGTCGTTAGGGGGACTAAAAGATGATCAAGCATAAGGCGATCATGATCGGCGCTGGGCTGGCAAATATGGCGGCCGCCGTTTATCTGATTCAGGAAGGTCATTGGCAGGGAAATCAAATCACGTTTTATTCACTGGACGATCATGGGTCAAATGACGGTGCTCCGGCTGCTGATACGGCAGATGAGTACTGGAATAAGGTTCATCCCATGGAAAACACCAATGGCTATGTGGCACGCGGCGGTCGCATGCTGAACTATCGAACCTATGTTGATTTGATGGACCTGTTGAGTCGGATCCCCTCAGCAACCGAACCGGGGCTGACGGCTGAAGAAGATACCCGGCAATTCGACGCCCAGCATCGCACTTTTGACAAAGCGCGGCTGATGGAAGGCGGCATCGGCATCATTCAGGCTGGCCATCTAGGACTGAACAACACGGATCGCCTTTTGCTGATCAAGCTGATTATGATGCCGGACTCAGAAGAAGAAAAACTCGACAATGTCAGCATTGCCGATTACTTCAAAGATGATCCGCATATGTTCCAGACGAATTTCTGGTACATGTGGGAAACGACCTTCGCTTTTCGGATTGAAAGTTCAGCGCAAGAGTTGCGGCGCTACATGCACATGATGATTTACGAGTTCACGCAAATCGAGCATCTGGTGGGCGTTAACCGCACCCGTTACAACCAATTCGAAAGCATCATGTTGCCGCTGATTAACTATCTGAAGGATCAAGGCTGCCGGATTATTCTCAATCGCCGGGTCACAGATTTTGAGTTTAAAGATACGGCTATGACCGACGAAATCACCGTCACTGCCCTCAACATGCTGAACACTGAAACCGACAAAACCGAGCATGTCGATGTTGATGATGACACTGCCGTCTTCTTTACCAACGGCTCCATCACTGATTCGGCCACGCAAGGCGACTTTGACCACCCGGCCGTTGAAAACATGGATCAAGGTGCTGCGGCTGGCTTATGGAAACAAGCTACCGAGCATTTTTATAACCTAGGCAATCCCGATAAATTCTTTGCTGATCGCGCCGCCAGCGAATGGGTCAGTTTTACTTTGACCACCAAGGATCACCTGCTGCTCAATGAAATCGAGCGCATCACAACGCAGCTTCCGGGGAATGCTTTGAATTCCTTCTTATCCACCCAGCCGATCACGGCGCTTGGACAAAAAGATGTGATGATGTCGATTGTCGTACATCATCAGCCACACTTCACCACTCAAAAACCAAACGAGACCGTTCTTTGGGGCTATTTCCTCTATCCACGGCGTTACGGAGAGTTCGTGAACAAGCCGTATATCAAAATGACCGGTAAGGAAATGGCACTTGAACTGATCGGCCAATTGGCAAAAGTCGATCCGGGTCCCGGCAATATCCGCGATCACCAAGATGCGATTATGGCCAGCATCATCAACAATATTCCAGTCTACATGCCATATGCTTCGGCGCTTTTCAACAATCGCGCCAAAGTCGATCGTCCCGAAGTCATTCCGGCCCATTCAACGAACCTCGCCTTCACCGGTGAATTCGTCGAACAGCCATTCCAGATGGTCTTCACAGAACAAAGCGCTGTCCGTTCCGGTGAAATTGCTGCTTATCACTTCACTGGTATCCCGATGAGTCACCTTGTCCAAACGCCAAGATACGACAAGGATATTAAGACGCTGATGCGGGCAACGAAGAAAATGTTCGAATAAACCGCCACTGAAGCAACCTGTGCAGGTAAAAATCATTTATCCACCACACTTACAGTCAATCGGCACCAAAGACGCGTATTCTGTCTTTGGTGCCGATTTTATTTGGCTAGATTTTAACCATTAGAAACTTGCAAAAACACCCATATCGCAGGACTTTTGCTGCGATGATTTTCTTCTGGAAAATAAAGCAACTTTTCATGTGAGCAAAGGCTGACAACTGTTAAACTGAAGGTAAGCAAACCCCTAACAACAAGAAGTGGAGGGCAACATGGATTACCAAGAAAAACTGCAACGACATGCTAGCAAGGAAATCGATCTTTATTGGTCTGATTTTCAAAAAAGCGATGACTATGCGGCTTTGATGCAGGATCCGGATTTTAGAAAAGTACCACCAAAAGAAATTCGCGCCATTCTGGTCACCTTCTTTGCTGCGTCATTCAAGAATCTACGCTCCACCATTCAGACACTTTCTGCTGAATCGGTGTCGATTGCACTCGAAACGACACTGCAACAGGTCAACGATGACGATCGCCGCCGCAGCGAAGCGATCGCCGTTGCTTCAGAGCTCATTAAAGCCATGATGATTTGGTTGATTCGCACCAAACGCGTCAAGTTGACGATTGTCGACTTCATTGATGCATTAATGGGCGCATTGCTCACAACAACCTATGTCCTCGGGTTAGTCGAAGATGGTGAGCTTGCGTCTCCGATGGCTGATGATTCTGACGGGCGTGATATTGGCTTTGATCCTGCTGGCGATCTTGATGTCGATTCCGAAAGCATGTCAATCCTAGTCGACCAGCTGATGGTCTTTTTCGATTCAAAGGCCTGGCATCACCTGCCAGAAGCCACTCAGGACGAAGAATTCTTTGGCGCGGTGATCTTTTTCCTAATTCACACGATCCAAGCCATGTTTGGGCACGAACCAAAAGAATGGACCAGCCAGGACATCGGCGCGGCGCTGTTGCTATTACTGCGCGACACCAAACTCGTGCCGCCGGATAAGCAGGAAGGCTTGGGGCAGTCCTTAGCCATCTTTATCAAATCCACCGCCAGCACCCACTTGTGGACGGCAACCCAAATGAAATCCCTAGCTGACACGGCGCAAAATCAGATTAAGGAAGCCTTGACCAAAAAGCCGGTCCCGCGAAAAGGCCACGCCAAAACAGCCGGTCACGCCGACTCGGATCAGATTATTCCCATGGCCGAGTGGCAGAAGAACAAACGGCAAAAACGGCAACGATAAAATTTATAGCATTGTGCAAAAACGCCGTCAAAGGGGAGCTCCCTATTTGGCGGCGTTTTTGTGATGAGTTTTTGGAGATTTTTTATAGTTGATTAAACTGTTCCGTTTTTACCAAATCGTCATAGGTGACTTCCGTAACGGTCGGGTCGAGCGTCTTGGTGGTCATGGTTAGCGTGTTTGAATCCTGAACGTAAATTGCGCGCTTGCTCAAGTCATAGCCTGACCAATACTGGGTGTAATCCGTCAAAATGTCGTGTTTGGGATCGCGACCCAAGCCTTGCGGAATCAGGACCGTCTTGAAGGCATTGTAAAGCACGCGGATGCCATCTTTGCTTTCAAACGGATCAAGATTGCGGGACACAAACATGGCTCTGACAAACCGCGACGGGGAGGTGTAATCACCTGGCAAGCCAAACATGCCGTAGCCGGTGCCCAGTTCAATCGGGTCAAGATGGTGATCACCGAGATCGGCACCTTCAGGATAATTGCGATCGTTCAGGCTGACATAGTTGCGTAAATTAGTGGTGTGCCAATGATATTCCGGGCTATTTGTCATGGCGCCAATGCTGTCATAAAGCTTGAAGGCCCCGTGATCGGTTGGCTCGATGACTAACCCAGCGCCAGACGGATCGACAAACGTATAATGCAGCGGAATTTTAACGCCTTGACCGCCGAACTGAAGCGGTTCATCAATCAAGCCATATTGACCGGCCAGTTCACGGACCTCAGCAACATTTTTGCAAGTTGTCAAAGCTAGGCTGACAAACTCTTCACCTTTGATCGGTTTCAAGTTGCGTTTTGCCAGTGAATCGGCACTCGCCCAACTGCACTCAACCAGCACCTGCAGATCGCCAGCAAGTCCTTCACTGTTGACGCCATCAAATAAAGCGACACTCTGATCAACACCAACGCCAACCGCAGCATACTTGGTTGTCCAAGTTCCACTTTGCGCCGGTAATTGATGATCGGCCGGCAGACTCACGATTTTCCCCGGAACGCCGCCAGCCGGTGTCTCGTGAAAGAAACTCGTGTTATAGTCCATCGTTCGGCCCCAGAAAATATCACCTTGAAGCGATTTGATCGTCATGGATGAACACATATAGAAAAACCTCCTTCAAGAAAATTGAATCACGTGATCTAACAGTACATCTGCTATTATACGCTTGTTCTGGCTGCACTTTAGGTTCATTTAACCTCTGACATCTTTTCAGGCTTTTAGTTATTCAAAAACCCGCGATATGATTGGTCGCGGGTGTGACATCTGATAAGCTATGAATGAGCAGAAAAGTTAATAGGCGGTGGCGCCTCGCAATCGAAAGAAGGTGATGCCGATGGTGTAAAAACTATCGAACCACATTCCGACGAAAGGAGGTGCCGGTGTGTTTATGATTGCCGCACTTGCGACAATCACGGTTTGCATCAGCTCGTTCACTGTTTTGGTCAACGCGTTCACTCGTTTGATCAAGGCTTTGATCAAACTGTGCTTTGCAGTTTACGAGCTAAAGCAGGCGCTCGGATTATTCCGAAAAAAATAAACATACTAAAAGCCGCGTTGACTTTGGACACCAATCGCGGCTTTTAGTTTGCGATGTAAGCCACCGTTCTTAATACGGTTCTGCTGTAACAAGGGACGCTTTGTTGAGGCAAAGCGTCCCTTTTACGTGTCCATTATAACAGATCCAGAATGACATAGGAACCGTGGAAATTGACAAGAGCGTGAACTGGCACGGTTAGAAGTCGGAGTGTAAGTGGCCTCAGGCGTGATGGCCCGATTTTGGCCATTGCGCCTGAGGCCACTTACACGCAGACTTCTGCGCTAGTGAACGCGTTTCAGCCAGGTAAACTCACTTAGTTACTTTTTTGCAGGTAGCTGATCGGCTTATTAACCTCAAGCTTCGTCCCGGAAAAAGTCTTCTTGATCCAGGCTTGAAGCGTTGGATCGTGGTAAAGTTTCACGAGTTTTTTGAACTGCTTATTGTTCTTGTTCTTGGCTGCAGTTGCAAGAATATTGACATTTGCCCGCGTCTTCTGGGTTAATTTTTCATGGAAAAGTGAATCCTTCAAAACGTTCAGCCCGCCATCCAAGGCCCGTGTATTGGAAATCAGCTCTGCATCAACGTCCGGCAACGTCTGCACCGTGTTTTCCACCTCTTTAAATTTCAGCTGTTTGGGATTCGTCTGAATGTCTTTCACCGTACTCAGCGCATTAAAATTCGGCTTCAGCGTGATCAATTTAGCGGCCGCAAGTAGTAATAGCCCGCGGGTCGCATTGGCTGGATCATTTGAAATGCCAATCGTCGCGCCATTGGGAATGTCACTTAAATGTTTGTACTTCTTTGAATACAATCCCATCGGCTCAAGATAGGTCGTCCCAAGTGCGGCCAGTTTTTGGCTCGGATTGATTTTATTGTATTGCTGAAAATAGGCATACGACTGGAACGCATTTACATCAAGTTGCCCTTCAGCAGTCGAAGCATTAATTACGTTGCCATCCGTGACCTGCTTCACTTTAATCGTCAGTCCCGCCTTTTTGGCTTGCGGCGATTTAGCGATATGTTGCCAGATCTGATAGTCCGAGCCACTACTGCCGAGCACGATGGGCTTGCTGCTTGAGCTGGCAGCACTGCTATCATTCGCAGCCTTACCGCAAGCGACCAGCGTCAAAAGTGACACCAACGCGATCCCTGTGATGATTATTTTCTTCCAACGATTCATAATTGCAGCCTCCTCAGATAATCGACCAGCATGAACATGGACGATAGAAACCTCGACAAAAATTATTTTTACTATCACCGTCTCAACACCTTGTTTTGAGTGACCTTCAAACTTGCTACTGCTGCAAACAAAAAGTCGCCCCCTGACTACTTTTTTGTAGTCAAGGGACGACCATGCCGTGTTACCACCCTTATTCGCGATGTCACAACACCGCCTCCAGTACCTGTTGATACCTGGCAGGATAACGGCTGCAGCCGATCCATGGGCGTTAACCACACGAATCACTATTCGAAGCTCATCTTTACCTTCTTGCCAATGCCCCTTTTCCATCAACCGGGTTCGCTGAATCATTTGCGCCAAGGTTACTCTTCTTCTCAAAGTGTTGATTAGTTGTTAGGAATATACGGCCTTTACTCGCAAATGTCAAATTTCTTACCAAGAGCGTGAGCTGGCGTGGTTCATCAGTTCTTTGGCCGATCACTAACAAAGCTAATCGCACTGGCATGTTCGCCACCGCAACTGATCGTCTGTGTCGCCTTCACGAAGCGGTCACTGGCGAAGCCTTCCTCGGTTCCGGGGTTCGGAAAAACGAATCTGCCAGCCGAACTTTGAATGTCGACGCGCAGGCGATGGCCAGCTGGCAATTCATAGGATGTTTTCTGAGAAAGTACGGTAAAATGGGTCATCTTGCCAGGCTTGAGATATTTTGGCTCTGACAAACTGTCACGGAACTTGGCATTCATCGTGCCTTCTGCCATTTGAATGGACTGACCGTCCGGCGTGACATCCAAGACCCGGAAGTCCCAGTCACAATCGACGGCGCTGGATGACGCCCACAGATCAAGCTTCACCTGGCCAACGACACGCAGCGGGGTTGTTAGTTCCTTCGTGGTAAAACTAACCACATCCGGACGCTTTTCAACTTCCTGATAATCAGCCGGAAATTCGAATTCATTCTGGGTCACCGAAATTAACTTAGGCACGGGATTGCTCGGATCGTGAACATAGCTGACAGTGCCCGCTGCTGGCGCGGACGCCGCCAAACTGCCATCTGCGCCCAGATGTAAGACCTTGACGAGGCCCGCTGGGGGAAAAGATGCCGCCGTATGCCAGCGTTCTTCGCCAACGGTATAGTATTCAACCAATGGGCACGCAGCGACGCCATTTCCAACGCCCTTAAGAAAATAATCAAACCATTGCTGGTGAATCAGATCAATATCCGGCCGCAGTGCTTCGGCGCCTAAGTGAACCGGTCCTAAATCATATTGGGCATTCCCGCCATGCAGCCACGGACCAAGAATGATCCGGCGCTTGTCGGACGGATAGTCAGCCGTCGCCGCAATGGCCTCCGTCGAGCCGATGCCGTCATCGTCATACCAACCACTTTGAATGAGCGCCGGCACTTTAATTTTGGCGCGTCTGGCGAACCAGTCGCCTCGGTTGAGGAAACTATCATAATGATTATGGCGCATAAACTGGGTCATGCCATATTGGGGATGCCCCAGAACAATCTCGGGAATCTTTTCGATCGGCCGAACCTTCATGAGTTGATCCCAGTCATCGCGATCGGTTAATGCCGAATTAAAGTGGCGGCCGTCCATCGCAATTGACCATGCCACCTGTGCCATAAACGGGGCGCCGCGGCGATAGTAGGTATCGGTGAATGGTCCGCCTGCCGTGACCATCGAAACAATGGCCTGAAGGTGCGGATTCCCACTGGCGGCCGCAGCCCACTGAACGTACCCGCCATATGAGCCGCCAGACATCCCTACCTTGCCGTTACTCCACGGCTGGGCAGCAATCCAATTCAGCGTGTCATCACCGTCATCCTGCTCGTGGATCATCGGCAACCATTCGCCTTCCGAATCGCCGCGTCCGCGCACATCCTGCAACACCACCGCATAGCCCCGCAAAACATAACGCATGTAACTCGCCACATAAACCTCGCGACCATAAGGCGTTCGTTCCATCACGGTTGGAAAAGGTCCGGATCCGGCAGGCAAAATCACCGTCGCCGCCAAACCGATACCGTCACGCATGGGTGCCCAAGCCGTGAACGGTTGATGCGCGCGACCTGGTGTCGTTGCATAACCGGCTTCCTGCCACTTAGTCAAAACACTATAACCCTCGTATCCCGGTTGAATCAGCACACTGGTCAGATTACGCGCACAAACCTGAAACCCGACTATCTGTCCCTCAGCCTCAATCAAATCAACCGCATACTTTGGCCCGCGATTCATCCAGTGATGTTCATCAGCCCGTTGGTATTCGGCACCCCAAGCGGTTTTAAAATGATCCGCCTTTGAAAAGTTCGCGTAGCCGCCATCTTGCCACCGCATTAACGTTGCCTGAATATCAAGCTCGCCGTAAGTCTTAAAAGTCGCATTATCGTCATCGTTTAACGTTTTTTCCCAACTACCTAACCAAGAATATGTAATGGTTTGATCAGTCAATTCGAACGTACCGAAACGCAAACCCGATTGATAAAATTTAAAAGTTGTCATAAAGACCTCCTAACCTAGCGTGAGCGTGAACCGGCGCGTTTAGAAACCGGAGTGTAAGCGGCCTTGGTCGTGATGGCCCTGGCTTAGGCCATTGCGACCAAGGTCCTTACACGCAGGTTTCTGCGCCGGTGAACGCGTTATAGCAACCACTGTCAACAGCTCAAACAGCTTTTATAGATCGCATTCGATGCCTAATCCCGGTTTGTCGCTTAGCTGATATTTTCCTGCATCCGCCGTAAACCCACCGCGCAACCACGCCGGTTCATCAAACAGCAAAAAAGAATCCAAATCAGCATACTGGACATTTTGGTGGGCAGCAACAAAATGCGCTGCCGCAGCAATGCCGATGCGCGTTTCCGCCATACAGCCCACCATGCACGGAATCCCAGCCGCCTCAGCCACCGCGTTAATCTGCTCGGCGCCAGACACCCCTGCCGACTTTTGCAATTTGATATTAATGATATCGCACGCATTTGACCGCATCGCAGCAAAGGCATCGCTGGCATTATGGACGCTTTCATCTAACATCACCGATTGGTCAATTTGCTGACACACTGCCGGCATCTGATCCAAGCGGTTAGCCGGTAACGGCTGTTCAACCGCCGAAGCAGCACTGCCAATGGCTCACATCATCCGAATAGCTTGTTTAGGCGTCCATCCTTGGTTGGCATCCAAACGCAAATCTACCGTTGAGCCAATAGCCTTGCGAATCGCCTGAACAGCCGCAAGATCATTAGCATCTTGAATACCAACTTTTACCTTGAGTTCCTTGTATCCTTGATCAACCAGCTGTTTCGCTTCTTGCGCCATTTTTTCCGGCGAATTAATCTCGATGGTATAATCACTGGTCAAAACGTTCCCGTTCCCACCCAGCAACTGATAAACCGGCAACCCAGCATCTTTTCCAAGCAAATCCCAGCAAGCCATATCAATCCCCGCTTTTGCCGCGGTATGTCCAGCAAAACAGGCATCCATTTTGGCATGAATGGCTTCTAAGCTGCGCGGATCACTCGCACTTAACGCCTGGGATAAGGCCTTGAGCGCAACCTCTTCCGTATCAATGCTTTCGCCGGTCACCTGCTCAAGTGGGTTCGTTTCCCCATAGCCGATCAAGCCAGTGTCGGTGGTGATTTTGATAATCAGTGTCTCGAGTTTATAGAGTGTGGTAAACGCAACTTTGAACGGCTCATGCAAAGTGATCGGGCGGCGAAAGACTTGAATCGTCTCAATTTTCATTCACAGCATCTACTTTCATTTTATTCTCATTTTACTCGCGCCATTATGAGGGTCAACATATATTCAAGCCTGTCCTGAACGACCACAATCACATAGGATATCGAAAGCAGAGCTTCTCACGGATCCTGAATAAGCATTATATTTTCATTAGTGACATGCAAATCTTGAAAAAGAGAGGAAAACAAAATGACCAAGCCACTGTCTGAAATGACTTTAGAAGAGCTATGGCAACTATTTCCAATTTCGCTGACTCAACCGCAGAAACAATGGGCAACTGACTATGAACAAGAGTCAAACAGAATTCGCAAAATATTGCAGAATGTCGCCGTCGTCAGAATCAGTCATATTGGCAGCACAGCCATTAAAAGCATCTGGGCTAAGTCAATCGTGGATATTTTGGTCGAGGTATCACCAAAAACTAATTTGATCGATGTTGCTGAACAGCTATCCAGAAATGGCTATACATCATCATGTCTGAAGAAAAGCAAAGAATTTCTCTGAATAAAGGATATACAGTTAACGGATTCGCTAAATCTGTTTACCATTTACATTTAAGTTTTGCCGGCGATAACGATGAATTGTATTTCAGAGATTACCTGAACGATCATCCAGAAGTAGCCAAAAAGTACGAGACCTTAAAAATTAAATTGTGGCATCAATTCGAGCATAATCGCGATGCTTACACCAGTGCCAAAGGGGATTTTATCCAGAAATACATCAAGCTGGCCAAAACAAAATATAAAGGTCGATATGTTTAATGATCTTTTCTGAAGAAGCTTAACTTGTTCCCGTCTATCTCGAGACGTACACTGGTCACAAGACTGTACGGAGGTAATGCTTATGAATAGATCCGATCTAGCTGATATATGTCCGCAACGCCATTTACCAACCCATGGCACCAAGACCCACTTGTGCGCGCGCCTGTTGAAGACACATCGCCAAGATTCACTGATCTCCGAACACCATGGATTGAGAGGGTAAACTCAAATGAAAGCATTGTTCTTCAAAACGTTTGGTGACGCGAATGTATTGCAGTATGGGACGCTGCCAGACCCGCAAGTTGGCCCAGAGGATCTTTTGGTTCAAACCCACTATATCGGTCTAAACTTTGCTGATATTTATCGGCGGCGCGGAACCTATCACCTCGAGCCACACACACCATTCATCGATGGATATGAAGGCCTCGGTCAGATTGTTGCCATTGGATCCGACGTCACGACGTTTACACTCGGCGAGCGGGTTTTATTTGTTGACGTCCCATTCGCGAATGCCTCTTTGGTCCGCGTTCCGCGCGATCACGCTATTCGTGTTCCTTCAGCAATTGATGATAAAACCGCAGCAAGCATTGGATTGCAAGGACTGACGGCCGACTTTTTGGCGCACGACTTGGCCCGAAATCATGCAGGCAATCGTGTATTGATTCACGGTATTAGCGGTGGTGTCGGCCAATTGTTGGCCCAAATGTTGATTGCCGATGGCGTCCAAGTAGCAGGCGTGACCTCTACTTTGGCGAAGAAAGAGATTGCCTTGAAGTTAGGCGCATCAACGGTTTTCCTTCGACACTCGGATTGGGCTGAACGTGAACGCGGCCATTTTGACACGGTGTTCGACGGGGTCGGCGTTACGCTGCCGCTAAGTTTTGACCTGATCCGACACCGTGGCAGCGTTGTTTTTTACGGCATGGCAGGCGGACTCCCACCCAAAATTGACGCTGTTAACTTGTTGAATCAATCAAAAAGTCTGCTTACTGGCGATTTGTGGGATTATCTCACAAGCTTCAAAGCCCGCCAGATTCGTAGCACCAGGCTGTTTCACTATGTTTTAGACGGTGCGATTAAAGTACAGCCGCCAACTATCTTAACGTTAGCTGATGGCCGAAAAGCCCATGAGTTGCTTGAATCAGGCAAAAGCGCGGGCAAAATTTTATTAGAAAGCGGGTCGTTTTCATGAAGAAAGTCGTTGTGATTGGTGCGTTCGGGACAATCGGGTCACAAGTAGCGCAATTATTGCGAAAGTATGGGTATGACGTCATCACTGCTAGTCGGCATCAAGGTGATGTAAGAGTTGATATTGCCGATCTGTCAAGTATTGAGGCTATGTTTGCCAAGATTGGCAGCATTGATGCAATCGTCAATGTGGCGGGCGCGGTCAAGGTGATGCCATTGGACACGATGACACCGGCGGATAATATGGTTGCGGTGACTAGCAAACTTCTCGGTCAAATCAATCTTGTATTGGTCGGCCAACACCATCTCAATGACAACGGCAGCATCACCTTAACCACCGGCGTTACCAAAGACGATCCGATTGCAGGTGGTGCATCAGGCGCGATGGCAAATGGTGGCGTAGCAGCATTCGTCAAATCAGCCGCGATCGATTTGAAGCGCGGTTTACGAATCAATTGTGTGAGCCCGACGATCGTAGAAGAATCTTACGACCAACTCAAGGATTCGTATGCTGGTTTTATCCCCATCCCGGCAAAACTCGCAGCGACAGGTTATTTGAAAAGTGTTCAGGGAAAACAAACAGGACAGGAATATCGGATTTATCGTTAACAACATCAAGCGTACCTGAGTTCAAGAAACAAGGCACAACTAGAAATGGCAATTTCTGCTGGTGTCGGTACATTTTTTATTGTGTCTGCTATTCCCGGAGTCTTCTGAGTGCTTCCTTCAACTCGTCAATGGCATCCCGCAATTCTACGAAAGACTTGATCAAATGACGTCCGGTGATAAGCAAATAAGTGCGGTCTGCTACCATCATCAGTATTATCGTCACCCCCATGACGACCATTAGTGCCAGATATGATTGCAATGTTCCGATACGGCTGCCATTACGATGAACTCGATACGTCAAAAAGACAAGAATTAAAAACAGTAATCCGGTTGAAAAAATGCCTGTGATCACCCTAAGCGTTTTTTGTTTCAAGTGTCCTACCTCCGTTTGAATGTCAGTATGATCTTAAAATGTTATATCCCATTAGTTAGTGTTGCTAGCCGAAACTCCTCCATGTTACAATACAAATACAAAGAGAGCACCAGTTCCACCTGATGCTCTCCCTGCAGCAGAGCCGATTAAGACGGCTGGCATTGGGTTGACAATCAAAAAAAGACCGTCAGATTCCTCGCCAGAAATCTAGTGACGGTCTTTTTGATTGCCGATGATTGCTACAACGATGCCAACCACAGTGCCAATGAGCAGCAGCACAAAGCTGCCAAACGTTAGCATGAGGTTGATCGCGTCTACATCAGACAAACAGGCGTCTCCTTTCACTTAGAGCTTGTGTATCCCCCCATAGGCGACCACTTCCCTTGTAATTGGATTTGCCAACTGTCATTAAACTTCTCTGCTATATTTTTATACCATACTTGAACGCCAAACGCTAGAGCCGCAAAGGTTACGGGCGTTTTTTATTTTCCGTCAAGCGAACAAGCCTTTAAGCAAGAATCAGAATTGGCATACTGCATTGTCATTTAAAGTCCAAGCTACGTTCAAGACTCGTTGATACCGAATACAGCGTGATCATACAGCCATTGCTTGATGACTTGAATGCGACCGGTCTTATAATATTTAGCCAACTGTGATAAATACCAATGCATCTTCTTTTCCGGCACTGCCAGTAATCCGACATTTGCTTGATACATCAACGCATTGGCCACAACAATACGCTTGTTGCTATCGGTAAAAACCTGTAACCGTGAAAGTGTCAGCATTAACGTGATGGCTTTGTCCGTCACGCTTGTTTCCGAATGTAAAATGGCGTTGACCGTTTGAACAACATTACTTTCAATCGGAATCGGTGGCACATAGTCCTCATTGGTTAAGCCGACGACCACCGATTTTGTCCTAATCTGACCGGCATCAGGTTCGCCAGCGCCTTGAACAATTAAATTAATCTGCTTGATTGTGTCAGTATCAATTTCTGCCACATTGTGTAAGCGCATGACAAATTGATAGGCGGCTTTTAAATTAAGCACTGTCTGAACATCCTCTGGCTTCACACCGTCGACGGTCAGATTTTCCACGATTGCTTTGACTTGCGATAAAGAAGCACCCACGTTTTCGTACTTCCCGGCAAGATAAATCATTGACACCAAGTTCTTTTCAAACAGCAGTTGTTCATCTCTAGGAAACAAGCGGTACTTATCTTCAAACATTGATGGTTCCCCTTCTAACGGACACTTGGTTTCTAGTGCAAAAGCTCCTCGCACACTGGGCTTTTGCAATGGCAGTGCATTGTTCGAGTATATCATGCTGGGCGGTTTTCCTTTTAAATCATTTGAATTCATTGGTGGCGTTGTCATTGCTAGCAAAAAGTCCTCCGTGTTAAAATAATTTTTGCTAGGAACACTACTAGCACTGGGTTAACAATCAAAAAAGACCGTTCGTAAATTGCAAGAACAAGTTAGCCAGTCGTTGAGGACAATCCCAGAACAGGCCGTTATCAAATAGAAGTTGTGGCGCTAGAGAGACTACTGGGCCATGCGGCGAACGCGCCGAGCTTCGGCCTCAAAGTTTTGCTGGGGTGTGCAGTAGCCCTGTTGTTTGCGAGGCAACTGATTCAAGCGGTCTTGCGTGGCCTGCACTTGACTAGGGCTAATGTCATCTAGGGACATGCCCTTAGGGAAGTCCTGGCGGATCATCCGGTTATGTGCCTCGTTGGTGCCACGGTCGCAGGACGTGTAAGGATGGGCGTAGAAGATCTCAGTTTCCGTCCCAGCAAAAGCAGTATTTAAGGCGGTGAACTCGGGTCCGTTGTCGGCTGTGATGGTCTTGATGCAAGCTCCCCATTCGCGCTTGATTCCACGCAATGCATAGCTCACAGAGTCTGCATCTCGTCCTTCGATCAAGCGGAGAAGTTGGCAACGGGTCTTGCGCTCAATCAGAGTCAAGATGACGCTCTCCTTGCCATTGCGTTTACCGACAATGGTATCCATCTCCCAGTGACCGAACTGCCTGCATCGTTCAACGACCTTAGGCCGTTCCTCGATACTGCGGCCAGCCAGGCGCTTAGCCTTGGTGTGGTGCTGGTGAGAGGTCTTCCGCTTAGTCTTCTCCAACAGGTCGATATTTCGAATCTCTAGGCGTTGGTCGTCAATGTACTGGTACAAAGTCGAGGCACAAACAAGCTCTTCAGGAGTAAACAGCTTGTGTCGCTTGGCATAGCCGATTGAAGCATCCGGCGACCATTTGTCCTGCTTAGCTCGCTGTACGTACCAGGCTAAGAAGACCTGTACGCTGGCGAACTTGTCAGGACGATGGCAGCTCAAGCGTGCAGTCTCGTAACGTGCCTGAGCAGCCTCTGGCAGGTATTGTCGATGGTAGACGCGCTTGCCATTACTCTTCTTGACCTGATCTACTGTACCTCGCTTGATTTCATTATTAATGGTCTGCGGGCAGACGCCAATTTCAGCAGCAATCCAACGATTGGACTTCCCAGCTTGGCGGAATCCGGCCACTTTTCCGCGCTCGAGTGATGTTAAGTGCTGACCTTTTTGGCGGTGTGTGCTATCCTGTTTCTGCATCAAGACAATATCCTCTTCCATTGTTTGTGTAGGAACTTCAATGATACAGGATATCTGTTCTTGATGTTTTTTATTGTCCAAAAAATTTTGAGACAGTGGCTAACTTGATTCTAAAATGCGCGAAAAAAGACCGTTAGACTTCCGTGCCAGAAATCTAGTAACGGTCTTTTTGATTGCCGATGATAGCAACAACGATGCCAATATTGTGCATTTGTTTTAAAGGCTCTAGAATTCCAAATCACTTGGAACTCTAGAGCTTTTATTTGCTTCCAAGCCGTTCAACCTGATCTTTCCCAATACCGCCCAAAACCATATCCAACGCCCATCCACACCCCCCAACCCCCTCATCAACCCACTTAACAAGCCAATCACATGCAACTTTTCCATTCCCGCCGTAGAATGGCTTCATAAGTAAAACGGAGGCAACTAACATGCTGAAAATCTTGTTCGATCACATGCATGGCTGGGCGCGAGTTAGCTTTTTTCTGGCGCCGATCGCCATTATGGGTGAAGCCTTGCTGGATCTGCAGCAGCCAACTTTGATGGCTAGGATCGTGGATGTCGGCTTGGCGCGCAAGGATATGACCTATGTCTGGCAGACCGCGATCCTCATGGCGGTCATTGCCGTAGCGGCGTTTGCGCTCGGCGCCATTTGTAATGCCTTTTCATCATACGCGGCGCTGAAAATGGGGCAGAATCTGCGTAGCCACATGCTGGCCATTGCGTTAGCCGATCGCGATCCGCAAGCGTTGAAGCCGGAAACCTTAATCACCCGAATTACCAACGACGTGACGCAAATGCAGACCATGGTCAGCATGCTCACCCGTGGCTTGATCCGCTCGCCGATGTTACTGTTCGGCGGGATTGTCATGTCCATGATCGTGTCGCCGCGACTTTCATGGATTGTCCTGATCGCCTTGCCGATTCTGGCGATTTATATTTACGTTGTCGTTCGCCGCTCCTTGCCGCTTTATACCGCGATGCAAGGACAAGTGGACGTGATGAACCGCATCATGAGTGAAAATCTGACTGGGGCCAAAACGATCAAAGCCTATGTTCTGGAAGACCACCAACGCACTCAGTTCAACACCGAAAATCATAATCTGCAGCAAATCAGCCAGCGCGCCGTACTCGCGACGGTTACCTTGGCGCCGCTGATTATGTTGGTTTTGAACCTCGCTGTGGTCGCCGCCTTGGCCTATGGTGGCAATCTTGCAATCAGTGGCAGTATGACAACCGGCGAAATCATGGCATTTGTGAACTACATGATTCAAATCACCACCGCCATGACCAACACCGTCAACCTTATCACCACCTTCTCGCGAGCCGTTACTTCCAGTGCGCGGGTCAGTGCCGTTTTGGCCGAAGAAGCCGGCACCGAAGCCACTGGGACGCTGGCTGCCCCGACCGACAGCACCATTGCGTTTAACCACGTCACCTTTGGCTTTTCCAAAAGTCGGCCGATTCTCGATGACATCAACCTCACTGTTCCCAGCGGTCAGTGGCTTGGCATTATTGGCTCAACCGGTTCCGGTAAAACCACGCTCATCGAATTGCTGACGCGACTTTACGAGCACTATCAAGACAGCATCACTATCGGCGGCACCGATATTCAGCAAATCAGTCTAGCATCCCTGCATAAAAAGATCACCGTTGCCTTGCAAAATTCGTTGCTTTTCTCCGGCACTGTCGAGCGCAATCTGGATTATGGTGCCCCGCAAGCCACACCAGCACAACTGGCCAGCGGCGTTGCCATCGCTAGTGCCACGGAATTCATCGGGACGGATTACACCGCGCCAGTCGAAGAAGCCGGCAAGAATTTTTCCGGCGGCCAACGCCAGCGCCTGAATCTGGCCAGCGCGATCATCCCCGACCCGGATATTCTGGTCATGGACGATGCCACCAGTGCGGTCGATCAGGAAACCAACACCGCCATTCAAGACGCGCTAGTCAAAAATCGCCGCAACCGGTCGACTATTATCATTTCCCAACGTGTGCCGAACATCATGGACTGTGACCAGATCATCGTCATGCAAAACGTTCGCATCACTGCCCGCGGCACCCACGATGAGCTCGTCAAAAGTTCGCCATTTTACGCGCAACTTGTTCAAACCCAGTTAGGTGGTGAGTACCTTGATTAATATCGGTGGACGGCGCGGCCCGCGCAACCTGCATCCGGAAAAAGTAACCTTAGTGAACTGGAAACAAACCGTGCGCCGGATTTAGGGCTACCTCAATGCGGATCGCAGTAAATTACTCATTGTTTTTGGTTTAACCCTCTTCACAACCCTAGCCACCATCATCGGTAACCGCGTCAATGGTATTGTGGTCGACCAATTTATCACCAAGGGTCGACTACGCGAACTGTTGATCGTCAGTGGTTTACTGGCTGGCATGTATTTTCTAAGCAGTGTTTTCACGTATTTTCAGACCAGCATCACCACCAAGGTCGCACAACGCACCAGTGCCGCCATTCGCCATGATTTATTTGCTAAAATGCAACGCCTCCCGATGCGCTATTTTGACACCCATGACAATGGCGATATTATGAGTCGATTGACCAACGATGTCGATAATATCAACACGGCGCTAATGCAGACGTTCGTGCAGCTTTACACCGGGATTATCAGTGTCGTTGGAATGGGTATTGCGATGCTGCTGCTCAGTCCTTTGTTGACGGGATTTGTCGTCCTGGCCTCGGTTGCGACGTTCTTCTATTCACGGGCAGCCGCGCGGATTACCCAGCGGGCGTCGTGCAACAGGAAGCACTCGGCAGTCTCAACACGCAAATTGAAGAAAATGTTGCCGGCAAGCAGCTGGTGCAACTTTTCGATCACCAGCGAGACACACTTGACCGCTTCAATGAAACCAACGCCCGCTACACGGCCGCGGCGTATCGGGCACAACTTTTTTCTGGCGTCATCGGCCCGTTCAACAACATGACCAATAACTTCGCCTACCTGCTGATCACATTTGCCGGCGCACTTGCGATTCTGCGTGGCGGCACAAGCATCACAGTCGGCGTCATCTTCACTTTTCTCATTTATCTGCGCAATTTCACCGGCCCCATCAATAACATCCTCAACCTGATCAACACCCTGCAACTGTCGCTGGCCTCCGCCGAACGGGTTTTCCGGGTCGTGGACGCCGAGCCGGAAAAAGACTTGCCAAACGCACTGACGCTGACCCACACAGCCGGCAATGTGCAGTTCGATCACGTTTCGTTTGCCTATGACGGTAAAACCGAAGTCCTCCACGACATCAGTTTCACCGCACACCAAGGCGAAGTGGTCGCCATCGTCGGGCCAACCGGGGCTGGCAAAACCACGATCATGAACCTGCTCACGAATCTCTATCCACTCACTAGCGGCAGCATCACCCTCGACGGCCACAACGTCACTGACCTCACCCGCGCTAGCCTGCGCCGCCTGGTGACTGTCGTGCAGCAGGAATCGTTTCTTTTCACCGCCACCATCCGCGAAAACATTCGGATGGGCCGTCCCGAAGCCACCGACGCGGAAGTCGAAACCGCTGCACAAGCCGCCAATGCCGATACCTTTATTCGGCAACTACCAGACGGCTACAACACCATGCTCAGCGAAAACGCCAGCCGCCTATCACAAAGCCAGCGCCAACTCCTCAGCATCGCCCGCGCCTTTGTGGCCCAAGCGCCGGTTCTGGTTCTCGATGAAGCTACCGCCTCCATCGACTCCAACACCGAAACCGACGTCCAGCGCGCCATGAACCGCCTCATGCAGCAGTGCACCAGCTTCGTCATCGCCCACCGCCTCTCCACCATTCGCCACGCCAGCAAAATCCTCGTCATCAACCAAGGCCGGCTCATTGAATCCGGCACGCATGAACAGTTACTGGCCGCTGGTGGCTTTTACGCGAAACTGTACAACAGTCCGCTGGCGGATATGGATAAGTTGAAGCGGTGAGAAGTTAGTTTCATTCCACTCAAAATGGCTTTTTGATCTTGGGAGGACTAGGGATTTCCTTAGCCTCCTTTTATTTTGCCTGCTTACTGTTCCCTAAAAGATAAAAGTCTATCAGTATCCTTCTATGCGCCTAAATCAATTACTTGATCGTACGCACCCCTTAGCTCATGATCGAGATGGTGACTCACTTCAATCAGTGTCATATCAGGGTCCTTCAAGAATTCCTCAGTGACGAGCTTAGCTGTTTTAGCATCTAACGCAGACGTCCCTTCATCAACAAATGCAATTGGTTTTGGTGCATAGAAGAATCTCGCCAAAGCCAGACGTTGCTTCTGACCACCTGATAAATTCTGACCATTTTCTTGAATGATCTGGCCCGGGAACTTAACAAAATCTACTTTTGCCTTTGAAAAAGCTTCTTGTAAACGGTGCTTAGACTGCGACTGGTTTTCCCACAGCGAAGTATTGTTTGCCACTGAATCATTAAATAAATAAACGTTTTGATCAACGTACTGCGAAACCTTGGTTAACTCCGCCATACTCATTGTTCGCAAGTCCTTGTTGTCGATATAAACATGTCCCGTATAATCGGTAATCTGTCCGTCCAGAATTTTCAGCAAGGTACTTTTGCCCACACCACTGCGGCCAATAATCGCATACTTACCACCGCGCTCGAACGTGAGATTCAAGTGGTTGAGAATCTTTTTCCCGCCAATCGCGTAGCTAAGATCAACAACCTTTAGAGCATGGCGAAAGACAGGTGCTTGTGTATTTTTGTTAGATGGTAACGCCTTTGAAACGCCGGCACTAACCTTATCAAATAAGGGATAAGTCGCCTTAATTTGCACGGTGTCATTGCTTAGGCTCGACAGTGAGTTAAAAATGCTGGCGGCAATACTGCCGGTTGAACTAATAGCCCCAAGCGGAATGGCACCAAGAATCGCAAGGATACTGGTCATAATATCGACCATCACCTGACAGAAAATACTCAACGCTGCGATCAAATTCGAAACGCGCGCATTGGTCTTCGTATAAGCCACCTTGACCGCGGCGTATTTTTTTGCGGCAGACTTAATCAAGTCATGAAGCTTGCCTAATTTATTAGCATTAAACAAAACATCGAAGCCATTAAGCACGTTGGTCACTTGATTTGAAAAGGCTGCGTTACCCTTCGACATTGTTTTTGTTGCTGAGGTCATAGGCCGACTTAGCCGTGAGGGCACTCTAAGCATCAACACCTACAAAAGGAGGATCGCCGGGATAAATAGCAGGTGATATGCAGCAAGTGCAATGGTTGAGAAGACAACGGTTGTCCCATCGGAAAGCAACGTGAAGAACTTCTTAATCGCATTATTCTCAATGTTGCCCACATCATTGACATATTCGGAAAGATACTCACCGGTCGTTTTGTTGTGGTACTGCGCGTATGAACTGCCAACAATTTTTCGCGAGATGGTGTCCCGGATGTCCACCATAATCCGTTGAGTCAGCTTCTCTTGAAAAACCACCTGAAAATAATTGCTGATCAGAAAGGCTCCCCAAACCGAGAAATTAATCGCCGACCACACCAACAAAGCGCGCATATCTCTAGAAAAGATCGCATTCGTTGTGAAGGTTAAAAGAACCGAAGTACCCGTGTATAAAAGAACGTTCACCACAATCCAAACAACGTTGATAACTGTGCGTCCACGTTCGTGTTTTAAACAAGTTTTCATGTTAGTTCCTCTTTTCATATGCTTCAACGCATCTGCATCTTCTATCGTTTATTGATACTTCACACGATAGCCGCTAAAATGACTGATAACCGATACGTTTAAAATATGAAACAAGGAGCGGTTCATCATCGAAAATTTTGGGGCAACATTAAAATACTTACGAGAATCGCGCGGTATCACCCTTAGCTCTTTGGCCGATGACGTTGTGTCCAAAGGCATGATCTCAAAATTCGAAAACGGGACATCCGATCTATCAACAACACGATTTTTCCATTTGCTTAAAAAGCTTTATGTCACGCCATTCGAATTCACGGTCGTCATGAATCACTTTGAGCCTTTATACGACAACAAGTTCGCGACAAATTTAACGCAATCTGCACTAAACAATGACTTTGGGGGCCTTAAGCGCTTGGCAGATAGTGAATATGCGCGTTGGCAAAACTCGCATTCAATTTTTGACCAACTGAACTGGATCATGGCCGAATGCGTTCGCGCAGAGGCAGAAAAGAAACCCTTGTCTGATAAAGTCCACTTAAATGTGCTCACCAACTACTTATTTCAGTGTGAAGATTGGGGCAACTTTGAATTGGTTCTCTACGGCAATACCATGACTCAACTGCCGATCGAAACTATCACGGTCTTTTCGCAAACCCTGTTAGATAAATGTTCCATCTACATTGGCCTCACCAGCGTTTACGAGACCTGCATCAATGTGTTGCTGAATACGATCGCGTTACTCATCCGCCATGGGAAAACCCAGCATGCTCTAAAAACGTTGGCAATTCTTGAACAAAAGAAGCTGCCAGAACCCTTCCTCTTGGAACGTGTGTTGCTAAACTACTACAAGGGAATATTACTGACTCAAACGGGCAAGCGAACAGAAGGTGCCCAGTTGATTGATAGTTCCCTGCAAGCTTTAAAAGCGGGTGACTGCGTGGAATTTGTTAACTCGTTAAAAAAAGATCTGGCGGAGCTTGGTCTGTATCATATTTGAAACGAAAAAGCGTTTTTGTTTAAGCAAACTGATCCCATACTATTTCTTAAACTACGCAAGCGGCACCACTTCATGAATCGACATGAGGTGGTGCCGCTTGTGTTTTTGTTTATATGTTTCCAGATACCTTGCAACTACAGGGGCCCACTGATGCCTGGAAAGCTAATGAAAAACTTCTTAGCAATCTCCTGCGCCGCTTCCTCCATATCAAAAAGCGCATCGCGTTGCTCAGTCGTGATCTGATAGTGATGATCTAACATTTGGTCCCTAATAAAAATGCTGACCGGATGCACTTCGGGTTCAATGTTGGCTCCTTGTATCCTTTTCTTGGCCAACCGATCGACAACCTGCTTGATTTTGACAACAATTTCTTGGGATATCTCGTCCGCTTGCGGCTCGAAAAGGTGTTGAAGCTTCAGCATCTTAGCAATGAGCGCTTGTTTTTCGTCAACTGCCATTAAGCATCACCCTTCATCTACACCTCGTAGACATTGCTTCTAACTTAAAATTTTGAAATCAGAGCAGCAATTTTGGTAACGGTTACATCGCTGCTTTGATGGCTTTATCTTAGTAGCGGTCAACGTATTTTGCAAATAGATTATCTTGTGAATCATATTGAAAGATGCACCCGATATAAGGTCAGACGATTCATCAAATACCCCTTCTCAACTTTCACTTAAGTACCGGCTTCTTCAAATGAGTGTTACCACTATCACGATTGCTTTAATTTATAAACCACAGTTCCAAAGGGAGGCAACGTTAAAGTGCTACCAAGTTGTTTCGAAAAATTTGCATTACAGATTAAAATAGTTGCTGCTTGCTGTTGGAGCGACTCTGGAGTTTGCCACTTCTGAGTTTTTGCGGAGAAATTACCAGCAACTAATAAGGTTTCCTTTTCACCTTTACGTAAATAAACGAAAAGATTCGGATCTTCTGGGTCTAAAAGCTCAAAAACTCCGGTTGTGACCAAGGGCTCTTCGTGACGCAGCTTGATCAGCTGTTGATAATAATGATAAACGCCATCACTGTCAGCAAGATCCTTGGCTACATTAATTTCCTGATGATCAGGATTCAATTTCAGCCATGGCTTACCGGTCGTGAAGCCACCTTGCTCACTTGGATCCCATGGCATCGGCGTCCGCGCATTATCTCGCGAATGTAAATAAATCGCCCGCATTGCCTCCTGCTCACTCTCATGATGCAATTGTGTGAGCTCTTTAAATATATTCTTGGTTTCAAGATCGTTTTAATCACTCAACTGTTTAAAATGAACATTCTTTAAACCGAGTTCTTCGCCTTCAAAGATATAGGGCGTTCCCTGAAGCATGTGCAAAACCGTTCCTAGCATCTTGGCTGACCGAACCCGATACTGGCCCTCATCGCCAAATCGTGTAACCGGTCTGGGCTGATCATGGTTACTCCAATAAAGACTGTTCCATCCGTTAACCTGCGCCAATGTTGTTTGCCAACGTGCAAGAACTTCCTTCAAATCAGTTAATCTAAATCGATTAGTTGAAAACTTGCCATACTGACCATAATCAAGATGCATGTGATCAAAGTGAAAAACCATATCCAATTCGTGTCGATCTGCTGCGGTGTATAGTTGCGCCTGCTTGGCGGTTGTATGCGGTGTTTCGCCTACTGTCATAATATCTTTTGATGAAAGCACTCGCTTGTGCATTTCCTGTAAATACTCGTGCACTTTGGGCCCATTTGCCGCTCCGGCATAGTAGCTCCCATATGCTTTGCCTTGAATCAAAGGACCATCAAGATACGCTGGATCTTTGGAGATAAGTGAAATGACATCCATTCGGAAACCGTCTACACCCTTGTCCAGCCAAAATTGCATCAAGTCATAGACTTCTTGACGAACACGCGGATTTTCCCAGTTAAGATCTGGTTGCTGTTTGGCAAAAAGATGCAAGTAATATTCGCCCAGATCCTTTTCATATGTCCAAGCAGAACCGCCAAAGCTTGAACCCCAATTATTAGGTTCATGTCCGTCCACAGGCTTTTTCCAAATATAAAAGTCATGATGCGAATCATTTTTTGACGATTTGGCAGCCTGGAACCACGGATGTAAGTCAGAAGTGTGATTGACAACCAAATCTAAAATGATTTTCAGATGGCGTGTATGAGCTGCCTTCAAAAGTCGTTCAAAATCACCCATGGTTCCCAACTGCGGTTCAATAGCTCGATAATTTGAAATATCATAGCCATTATCAATTTGGGGCGATTGATAGATTGGATTCAGCCAAAGCACATCCACACCAAGATCTGCCAAGTAATCCAACTTAGCAGTGATGCCATTCAGGTCGCCAATGCCATCACCATTACTGTCATTAAAACTTTTTGGATAGACTTGATACACAACGCTCTTTTTCCACCAAGGCACCTTATTCATCATCGTCATCTGCCTCGACTTGGAGCGTATTGACATTCACGATCGCATTCTTTGCCTCCTGAATCAGGTCATTAATTTGGTCGTCACTCACGTACTCATTTGTCGGCGCCATTGCGATGCCAAGTGCTAATGGCAAGTTCATACCGCTAATAATATGTGTATGCGGGCGCGTTCGATATTTAAAAAATTTTTGATTAACGCTGCCAGCCATCATGTCAGTTAATACAATCACATCGCGATCAGCGGGAAAAGATGCCATCAAAGCATCGACTTGATTTTCAACCGGTTGATTGTCTAAATATGCTGCCATCGACACGATATCTTGACCGCCGCCGCTAATAAAATTAAGCGTATCTTTCAAACCTTCTGCAAGTCGATGGTGCGATGCTAACACAATTGTGCGTTCCATTGTCTTTTCCTCCTTGTTGTCTCTTCAATCAGTCGTTTTTAATGCTTGAAAGACACCCTCTGATCAACTAAACCAGCGTATTTTTGAATTCAAGCGTGATCATTTAAAAGTATCTCTAAGAGCGCATCACTCAGGTTCTTGGGAGCAAGACTCGTCACGGTTAGGGCCGTCTTAATAGTTGGCATATTCTGAATGCTTTGCCATAACTGCTTCTTTAAGTCGAAATCCACTTTGGCTTGCTGAAGAACCGTAAAAATCTGCGCCATTTTTTCTGTCTCGTGATTTTGCGACTTCATAGCAAGACTCATCTCTTGGTTATGATGTCCATTAACTGGCTTAATCTTTTCAGCAGATCCAACTATGTCGAGTTGATATGTCCGATTAGCAGGAATCACACCATTTGGATCAGACACTTTAATCGCAAATATTTTGGCCTGCGGATCCCATGTAAACTTGGTTTGTGCTTCTCCCGATGACGTTTGTTCTCGCAACACATAAGCGTGGCGCTCACCCGGGAAAAGCTTGATCGTCATCGCATTTGGCAAAGTATCTGTCGATGCCATGGGATCGAGGGCCAACGGAATAATCCCACCTGAACGCACCAAAACCGGATAATGTGAAGCCTCACGATGAAACTTCACGATTGCCGGGCCATGATACATCTGGTGCGTAAAGAAATCTGTCCAGTCTCCTGCAGGCACATAACCAGTTGCACTTGCTAATCCAGTCTCTTGATCACTAGGCGATGTAATCGGCACAACAAGCATCTCGGAGCCAAAAAAGTACTCATTCTTAAACTGGTATGCCTCTTTAACTTCTGAATCGCGATAGTAAATCGGTTCGATCAAGGCTTGTCCCTGTTGATGCGTTAAAATATCGGCCGTGAATAGATAAGGAACCAATTGTGCACGTAATCGCATAAATTGAGTCATGATTTCGGCAGTAACCTCGTCATAATTCCATGGCTCTTTGCCCATAAAAGGATTGTCCGAACTATGGAGTCGCATGATTGGACTAAATACACCAAACTGCAGCCATCTTAATGAAAGTTCCGGATCATAGTGTCCGTGCATATGCCCGCCAATATCATGGCTCCACCATGTATACCCAATATTCGTAGCTGTTGCAGTGAAATAAGGTTGAAATTTCAAAGATTGCCAACTAGCTACGGTATCCCCTGAGAACCCAATCGGATAACGATGACTTCCGGGGTCGGCATATCTGGAAAGGATCAGTGCTTGATTGCCCTTTTCCCGTTGCTGATCCTCAAAGTGCAACACATTCAGCGCCCACAATGGATCAATTTGTTTTTGTGACCGCGCCGCTCCTTGCTGCCAATCCAGCCACCAAAAATCAACACCTTCCCGTTCAAGCGGATGATGCACTAAATCAAAGTAAGCTCGCACAAAATTCCGATTATTTAAATCAAATAGCACTGGCTGCTTTGAGGCCGGATCGATTCCAACTGCTTTGGCGACCTGCTCATATTTCGCTTCAGATGGGCGAATCCCCGCCGCCGGATGAACGTTTAGAGTCACGTGCTTGCCTTGTTCATGCAGAGTTTGCAAAAATTTGGCAGGTTCTGGAAACAGCTTTTTATTCCAAGTATAGCCAGTCCAACCGCTTCCATACTGAGCCGGTATATCGGTGACATGCCAATTCATATCCAAGACTGCAACGGAAATCGGCACACCGGCTTTTTTGAAATGCGCCATCAAATCAAGGTAACTTTTTTGGGTATACGGATAAAACCGACTCCACCAGTTGCCTAGTGCAAAACGTGGTACTAAAGGTGGAAAGCCAGTCAATCGGTAGTAATCACGTAATGCTGCGCGATAGTCATGGCCATAAGCAAACCCATAGAGATCAATCTCTGAGACTGAACGTTGGCTAACTGTATCCCCAGACTGCAACATACTTAGGGAGTCATCTAAAATCGCAAAGCCACTCCGCGACATGATTCCCGGCTTAAGTGGAATGGCACCATCAGCACCGTCTAACGTCCGGGCAGTTCCAAGTAAATTCTTAGGATCGTCATCTCCGTAATGCCAGCGGGGATAATGTGTCTGGTAATTATATTTTGTGTCAATGAATAAGTTCTCGCCACTGAATTCGCCGCCTCGATAATAAAGATGGAAGGAGTCCGTTTCAATTTGAACCACAAAACCATCCTTATTATGTTCGACCCGAAACTCCGGCTGACCTAGATCACGATTCGTGACAGTCTGCGTTGTTGCATCTTCGAACTTACCTTCAGGTTGATACTCCATGCGAATCATTTTGTTAGTCAGAACCGTAAAACGAAAATGATCACCTTTGATTTGATTCTTTTGACTCAAAATATCAGCCCTTCTTTTAATTGTCGTATCTCATCTATTTGGTTGGCTGCACCCCTAAGATGCCGAAGAATGAGCCTACCAAAGCTATTGCCAAAATCAAAATAATCACGCGATTTGGCGTCCATTTTTTTGCGTAAATTGCAAGAACAAGTTAGCCAGTCGTTGAGGACAATCCCAGAACAGGCCGTTATCAAATAGAAGTTGTGGCGCTAGAGAGACTACTGGGCCATGCGGCGAACGCGCCGAGCTTCGGCCTCAAAGTTTTGCTGGGGTGTGCAGTAGCCCTGTTGTTTGCGAGGCAACTGATTCAAGCGGTCTTGCGTGGCCTGCACTTGACTAGGGCTAATGTCATCTAGGGACATGCCCTTAGGGAAGTCCTGGCGGATCATCCGGTTATGTGCCTCGTTGGTGCCACGGTCGCAGGACGTGTAAGGATGGGCGTAGAAGATCTCAGTTTCCGTCCCAGCAAAAGCAGTATTTAAGGCGGTGAACTCGGGTCCGTTGTCGGCTGTGATGGTCTTGATGCAAGCTCCCCATTCGCGCTTGATTCCACGCAATGCATAGCTCACAGAGTCTGCATCTCGTCCTTCGATCAAGCGGAGAAGTTGGCAACGGGTCTTGCGCTCAATCAGAGTCAAGATGACGCTCTCCTTGCCATTGCGTTTACCGACAATGGTATCCATCTCCCAGTGACCGAACTGCCTGCGTCGTTCAACGACCTTAGGCCGTTCCTCGATACTGCGGCCAGCCAGGCGCTTAGCCTTGGTGTGGTGCTGGTGAGAGGTCTTCCGCTTAGTCTTCTCCAACAGGTCGATATTTCGAATCTCTAGGCGTTGGTCGTCAATGTACTGGTACAAAGTCGAGGCACAAACAAGCTCTTCAGGAGTAAACAGCTTGTGTCGCTTGGCATAGCCGATTGAAGCATCCGGCGACCATTTGTCCTGCTTAGCTCGCTGTACGTACCAGGCTAAGAAGACCTGTACGCTGGCGAACTTGTCAGGACGATGGCAGCTCAAGCGTGCAGTCTCGTAACGTGCCTGAGCAGCCTCTGGCAGGTATTGTCGATGGTAGACGCGCTTGCCATTACTCTTCTTGACCTGATCTACTGTACCTCGCTTGATTTCATTATTAATGGTCTGCGGGCAGACGCCAATTTCAGCAGCAATCCAACGATTGGACTTCCCAGCTTGGCGGAATCCGGCCACTTTTCCGCGCTCGAGTGATGTTAAGTGCTGACCTTTTTGGCGGTGTGTGCTATCCTGTTTCTGCATCAAGACAATATCCTCTTCCATTGTTTGTGTAGGAACTTCAATGATACAGGATATCTGTTCTTGATGTTTTTTATTGTCCAAAAAATTTTGAGACAGTGGCTAACTTGATTCTAAAATGCGCGGTCCATTTTTTTGATCCAAGCAATTTATAAACCATCCATGCAACTAACGCCGGCAAAAGTGCAGGCATGATCTTATCGAGAATCCCGGTCTGCATGGCTAGCTTTACTTTGCCAAACTGGAATTGAAGTGGCGTATAGACCTTTACAACCGTTGCGATCAAAGTCCCGACAACAGTAATTCCCATAACCGAAGCTGCTTCGGTAAAGGCACTGAGTTGATTAGCCATTGTTGTGACCAACTTAACACCGGAATCATAGCCAATATCAAACAATTTAATTCGGGCCCAGAACAACAGGATATCAACCAAAATCCAAATAATAGCCCCTAGTGGATTCCCTTGAAGTGCCATGTAACCAGCAATAGATCCCATAATAGTTGGCAACAGAATCCAGATGATCGTATCGCCAACACCGGCAAACGGGCCCATCAAAGAAGTCTTTAATGCTTGAACGGCATCTTTTGACTTAATGCCGTCCCTTTCCTCCATGGCTAGTGTCGCGCCTAAAATCATCCCCGCCATGGCAGTGGTGGTATTGAAATATTTAAAATGATTATCTAATGCAGCTACATAATCATCGTCATTAGGTTAAATTTTCCGTAAGACTTTGGAAAAAGCCCAGACAACTGATGGCCCTTGTTGCGTCTCGTAGTTAAAATTGTTAACGCCCATCGCCATGTAACGAAGGATCGCACTATGACGTTCTTTCTTCGTCAATTTCGGTTGTACATCACTCATCGTAGTCGTCTCCTTCATCGTCATCCGCGGCATCGGCACCGTTTACAGCAGCAACCTCTTTTTTCTTAGAAGCGTTAATCAGATTCTGATAGGTGTAAATGCCAAGCGCCAGACCAATAATGGCAACACCAAGAATCGGCACTTTCAAGTAAGCTGACATAACAAACCCAATCATGAGTACCCAAATGTATTTCTTCAGCGGCATATAGTGCATTAACATGCCAATACCTACGACCGGTAACATACTGCCGGCGATCGTCAGGCCATTGGTGAGCCACTTAGGAATGATCTTTAGCAAAGCACTGATGGCAGATGGGCCGACTGTGACAATAAGAATCATGGGAATAAAGTTCTTAAGGCCAAAGAACAACGGTCCAAGCCAGTTGATCATTCGCATTTTGCTGAACTCTTTTGCATGTGCATAAGCTTGAGCCTTGTGTGCAATAAAGTTGTTGATAATTTTAATCACAACGTCCAATTGAATCGTTAGCAGTCCTACAGGTAAGCCGACTGCCACAGCGGTGCCCAATCCGGCTCCAGTTCGGGCAGAAAGATAAATCCCGACAATTGTCGCCAACCCGTAATCGGGAACCGAAGCACCGCCTAAGCCCGCCACACCTAGACTCATGAGTTGAAATGTGCCGGCAATCGCCATTGCTGTTGGTAGGTCGCCCATGATCAGTCCAGCGAATAGTCCGACCGTGACCGGCCAATAGTTCATAATGGTAATGCCTTGGTTGTCCAACGTAGCATATGATGCCAATAAAATAATTAAGATATCTTGCAAAATATGAGGCATGATATTTCCTCCTGAGCGCGAGCCAGCGCGGGTAGAAGCCGGAGTGTAAGTGGCCTGGGGCGTGATGGCGGTCTTTGCCATTGCGACCAAGGTCCTTACATGCAGGCTTCTGCGCTGGTGAGCGCGTTATGATGAACATAAACACGTTTAGATAGAAACCAACTCGGCTAGCTAGGGCGATGATGCCTGACCCAAGCTACTTTAATTTCTGATCTCAAAAACGCATTATTCTGTGGGTTCTCCGCAAATTATTTGTCCGCTTGATCAAGGACTACTGAATGGTTTTCCCTTCAAGCGCTCTATCAAATGGCACCGGGGCATCTGCCGGGACATAACGAATGTTCACTGGGACACCACGTTTCTCCAACTCCTTAAAATCAGCCACTTCTTGTTGGTTGACTGAAACGAATTTGCTGATTTGCGTCCGCCCATCTTCCGCAAAGATAATGCCAATGTCGACGCGTGGAATCTCAATGCCCGCATCCAGCAACTTCAGCATCGTGCTAGGCTCCTTTGCAATGACAAATACACGCTGCGCATCATACTTACCCGCTTTAAAGTTGGTCAAAGCTTTTTCAGTATTGATGATCGACATGCCTGTGCCCGCCGGCTTACTTAATCGCATGCTGGCCTTGACGTTTTCATCTTGACTGACAACATCGTCAATGACCATATATCGTTTTGGTTGAACCTCTGCCGCCCATTGATTGACAACGATACCATGAACTAAACGCTGATCTACTCTGGATAATACAACTGTCATAAGAAACTACCTCCACTTTTTTTGGTATTGATACCAATTTTGACTAAAATTTTTAGGCTGACTGTCTAACCACAACAGAAAGCGGCAAAACAACTCGCTTATTCGAAATCGATTTACCCTCTAGCTCGTTTGCCACCACATTTGCAATTTGATCGCCAATCTCATGAACCGGTTGATGAATGGTTGTTAGTGGGCGGGCCACAACTTGACTCAGCGGTTGATCATCAAAGCCCATGACGGCAAGGTCTTCCGGCACCTTTAAGCCCATAACCTGCGCCTCGGCAATGATACCGGCTGCTACTTGATCAGAACCGGCAATCACCGCATCAGGCTGCTGCTTCATAGCCATCAATCGCTGCAAAACATTTTGCCCATCTGCAATCGTGTTGATATCAGTGAATTGCCATTCAACAGAAGGCTCCAAATCAAACTCACGCAAAGCTCGCAAATAACCGCGATAACGATCACTGTTGAGATCCTCAGCCTCCGCTTCATAGCGAATAGCTTTTTGCCCTGTGCAGAAAGCTAGGTTGCGGTAACCTTGATTGAGCAAATATTTGGTGCCAGCATACATGCCACTTTCTTGGTCAGCGTGCACCATCAATGTGTCATCATCAGCAACATACTCATTGCAAACAGCAATGATGCCATATTGCCGATACTGCTTAATCAAATCCCAGTCATTTTCAATTGCGCACATGATCACGGCGTCGACTTGGTTTGTTTTCAGGAAATCCAAGGCATTCCGTTCATGACTTTTTTGACCAAAAGTTTGCACGATAACGGTTTTGTATGAACGCTCATCTGCTGTTCGTTCAATTGCCGCCACCAATTCAGAAAAAAATGGGTTTGTAATATAAGGTACCGTCACCGCAATCGTCTGCGATCCAGAGCCGCGCATTTGTCGCGCGGCCTGTAGAGGTTGATATCCTAGTTTTTTCATCGCATCTGCTACAAGCGCGGCTTTTCGTGGTGAAACATGAGGCCGATGATTAATAATCCGTGAAACTGTTGATACTGAGACACCTGCTAATTTTGCAACCTCTGAAATCGTTGCCATTTGTCACCGCCCCCATTCGACCCTTATTTACACAACTAATATAGCGCTTTCAATATAAATGTCAACAATTTTTGGTATCGATTTCAAAAAAGGCAATTTAATCACCAAAGAACTAAATTTGAAATTCTGTCTCTAATTCAAAACTAGTTTGAAACCTAGCGTAAAAATAAGGCATTGAATTAAAGAATGTTCAGCCTATCTTTTTAGCGTTACGCTTAAGAAAACGAAGGAGCCTTCTCACAAATGCCCACACACCAGATCATCGAACAATCGCGCTTCAAAAAACATCTCAAGCACCTACTTCAGGCCGGTCGATTTACGCAAGCGGACTATCAACAAGTATTGGACTACTTGCGTGCAGGGCAACCGCTGCCGGAAAAGTATGACGATCATGTTATTAAGAAACGCAAAACCGATCGTGCGTTGTTTATTAAGGGTAACTGGCTGTTGATCTATCGGCTTGAGGCTGATGTTGTCCGCCTGCTAGATGTTGGCCGGCATGGGGAGGTTTAGAATTCTGACTTATCGAAAGCCTTGTCGATGGACATCATGCAATTTTGGCGTTGCCTCCCCTTTTCCACATTGTTGCCGCCCGTTTTCCATGCTAAGCTGACTTCAAGAAGGGATGTGACTGCCATGTTTCGCTTGATCGCAGTCGATTTGGATGACACACTACTCGACTCGCACAAGCAGTTGTCGTCGACCACCATTCGTGGGTTGAAGGCAGCGCAGGCTAAGGGGATTAAAATCGTACCGTGCACCGGGCGGCCGTTGCCGGGCGTTCGAACCACGTTGGATGCTTTGGGGCTGCACGGAGACGATCAGTATGTCATTGTTCAAGGCGGCGGGGTGGTACAAAGTACTAACGGCAAAATTATTGCCCAAAAGTTTCTGAATCATCAGGATTATCAGGATTTTTCGACTTTTGCGACGCATGTTTCGGCGGCCGGGATCGATAGCAACGTGATTACCCCTGCTGGCGAAGTGTATACGGCTGATCGTAACATCAGCAAGTATACGGTTTTGCAGGCGTGGGAAAACCATGCCGGGATTAAGGTGCGTGAGCCTCAGGAAATGCCGAA
Source organism: Lacticaseibacillus casei DSM 20011 = JCM 1134 = ATCC 393 (assembly GCF_000829055.1). NCBI lineage: Bacteria > Bacillati > Bacillota > Bacilli > Lactobacillales > Lactobacillaceae > Lacticaseibacillus > Lacticaseibacillus casei. Next base: position 284,046 of record NZ_AP012544.1, on the reverse strand, counting down.
TGATTTTGTGATCGCTAAGGGCTTGTTGCTGGGTGAACCGGAAAATCTCGCTAAAATCCAACCGCAAGCTGAGGCCGAGTTTGGCAATCGTTTTACCGTCATCCGCAGTATGCCGTTCATGCTGGAGATTATGCCCCGCGGTGTCAACAAGGGCTGGGGATTGGCACAGCTGACCCAGTATCTGGGCTTGCAACCAGCAGACGTGATCGCTTTTGGGGACGAACATAATGATTTAGACATGTTTGATTTTTCCGGCACTAGCGTTGCAGTCGCGAATGGTCAGGACGTTGTTAAAGACCAAGCTGATTACGTCACCGCCAGCAATGACGAAGATGGCGTGGTCCAGGCATTGAAGCATTTCAAAATCATTTAAGTTTTACTTGGTTAACTAAATCATCGTGGAAAAGTGCTGTAGACAAGGCAGATAACTGCCCTTTACAGCGCTTTTTTGGTACACTTGATTTAGGTAAAGCTAAAATAAAATTGTACGATAATTAATTGCAGTCAGCCATTGACGTTATATTGTAACTATTCTAATATAGAGATGGAATCGCGAGACTGAATGCGGTTACTACATAAGAGGAGGAATTTATTGTGGACAAACCAAAGATTATTGTTGTTGGAGCATCACATGGTGGTCACCAAAGCGTTTTGGAGTTATTACATCGGTATCCGGATGCTGATATTACCATGTTTGAAGCGGGTGACTTTGTTTCCTTTATGTCATGTGGAATGGAACTTTTCCTGGAAGACCAGGTGACGGACGTCAATGACGTGCGGAACTTCCGCCCGGATGATTTGATCAAACGCGGTGCCCATGTCCTTAACAATCATGAGGTCACGGCGATCAACGCTGATGTCAAAACGGTGACCGTCCGCGACACGAAGAATGGCACGGCACAGGACTACCCTTACGATAAATTAATTCTGAGTTCCGGCGTGCGGCCGAATTCATTGCCAGTTCCTGGTAACGACTTGAAAAATATTTTCCTGATGCGCGGTTACGACTGGGCAACCAAAATTAAAGCAAAGCTGGAAGATCCGGCAGTTAAACATATTACGATTATCGGTGCCGGTTACATCGGTATTGAAGCGGCCGAAGCCAGCCGGAAAGCGGGCAAAGAAGTCACACTACTGGATATCATTGATCGGCCATTGGGCACTTATCTCGATCCTGATATGACCGACATTATCGCCAAGGAACTTACCGATAAAGGCGTTGAGCTTAAACTCGGCGTCAAAATCGAAAGCTTCGCCGGTGACGGTGCCGTCAGCGCCGTGAAAACCGACGCGGGCGATGTTGCGACGGATCTGGTCATTCAAGCTGCTGGGGTTAAGCCGGCAACGGAATGGCTGAAAGGTACTGTTGACCTTGACGACCGCGGCTTCATTAACACGGATCCATATCTGCGCACCAACCTGCCTGATGTTTACGCTATCGGCGACGCAACGCTGGTTTACGGGGTTGCCGCTCAGCAAAAGGTGCCAATTGCACTGGCAACGGTTGCCCGGCGTGAAGCACGCTATCTGGCGGCTAACATTTTTGCAGAACATCCGGCGCGTCCATTTGGCGGCGTCGTTGGCTCCAGTGCGTTGAGCGTTTTCGATTATCATTTTGCGGCTACCGGTCTGAACACGTTCACAGCCGGCCGCTCCGGGGTTAAGGTTGACACTTCGTTCTATACGGATACTTTGCGCCCGGCATATGTACCGGAAGGCAATGGCAATCCACCGGTTTGCGTCAATCTTGTCTTTGATCCGCAAACCCATCGACTGCTCGGTGGCGCTGTTTTATCAACGTACGAGGTCACTGCGCAAGGCAATGTCTTGGCGCTCGCCGTTCAACATGGCTTGAGCCTAGAAGATTTAGCCGAAGCCGACTTCTTCTTCCAACCTGGTTTTGATCGGCAATGGAGCCTGCTAAACCTAGCTGCGCAACACGCATTAGGCGAACCACGCTTTTAATCGACTATTGTTTATTTGACAAAAGGCATTTGGGCTAGTGCCTTTCATCAGCCATGCAAAAAGGACCAAGCACTTTTCAAATTGTGCTTGGCCCTTTTTCGTATGACTCAGTGTGCCGCCACAAACTTACGCAGCGTATTTCGGTGCGCCTTCTTTTAACTGGCCATCGAGCAGTGTGAACTTTCGATCCGCAAACTGTTCCAACCGGACATCGTGGGTGACAACGACGATAGCCTTGTTGTGTTTGTGGGCGAGGTCAGCTAACAGCTGGCCGACGATGGCGACCCGCGGGCTATCCAAAGCCGCGGTCGGTTCATCGGCGAGCACGATCGCTGGATCCGGGTAAAGCGCCCGGGCAATAGCAACGCGTTGGGTCTGGCCCCCTGATAATGATGCCGGATATTGGTTCACCAAGTTGGCAATTCCTAAATCGTCTAGTAATGCTTCCAAGGCCTCGTGACTGAGGTTGCCTTTTGGCTTGATCTTATCAACCAGCTTAAACTGTTCGCCGACCGTCAGATAAGGTACTAAGTTGTAAGACTGAAGCACAAAGCCGATGTTATCTAGACGTAGGGCATCGCGCGCCTTGCCGGACAATTGTTCAAGATTCTTCCCGGCAGTCGTGACCACCCCTTCAGTCGGCGTTTGAATACCGCCGGCGATGGTCAAAAATGTACTTTTACCTGAACCGGACGGACCTAATACCAATGATAGGCTGCCAGAATCAGCGCTAAAATTGACATCCTTGAGTACCTCAACGTTGCTTGTCGGGGTCTTGAAATTTTTAATAATGTGTTTTAATTCGATTGCTGACATAACATCAACCTCCAATGGCGGTAACGGGATCGACTTTTAAGATGGTGCGGATGGGAATTATTGAGCCGAGGAAACCAGTGAGCAAAATGCCGATGACGATGGCGACGTTAAGTTGAGGCGAGAAGATCATCGGGACGCCCATCGGCATGAACTGCGCCGTGATGGCCGTCAACGCGCCACCTAAAGCCAGACCTAATGTGACCAAAATCAAGGCTTGGGCAATGGTCGTGATGACCAGCGTCCGGGATGGCACGCCCTGCGCCCGCAGTACTGCGTAGTTTGGCAGTTTTTGCATCGTCAAAATATAGAGGAACACTGCGATGACAATCAGCGAAATCACGAACAGAAAACCGATCATAAAGGTAAAGGTGCTATTTTGGGCCGAATACCCAGGCAGTTTCTGGATAAAGGTATTCGCTGAGTAAGTCTTCAGGTCGCTGGTGTTGACTTTAAAGTTATTCGACTTGGAAACAATGCCGCTAGCCGTGAAGGTGTTTGGCAGATTATGCAAGGTGCGCCAAGCATTCATCGTGCCGTAAACAACCGGGGCAACACTCATTTTGGCATTCTCGGTAAAACCGACAATCGTATAGCGCTTGCCTTTCGTGCTCAACTTAACCTTGTCGCCAAGTGCATAGCCTTTATCTTTGAATTCCGAATCCACCACAATCTGATGGTCGCTCTGAGCTCGATGACCGCTGACCAGCTTCATGTCCTTGCCAATATACTGATCCCAGTCAAGCCCGATCATGGTCGAGCGGATTTCGTCATGCTTGCTGCTGGTCGCGACTACGCCGATTGTTCCGACGTAAGCTTGCGACTTGCCTAAGTTGAGATCTTTGGTTTGCTGAGACGTCAGGAGTGACTGGCTTAAATTGATATCCGAATCTTTTGCCAACACCACCCGCGACGTGTCCCACGAGTTAATCGCCTGCGTGTTCTGTTGCGATAACCCGTTGGCCAGTGCGCTGAGAATGAACACTAGGTAGGTGACCAACAGCATCATCGCGACGATCAGGCCGTAGCGTAATTTTTCATGCCAGATTTCTTTTAATGATAGATACATTGACTCACGACTCCTTCACGTGCAGCTGTAAAAGAGCTGCTTTCAAGTTTTTCAAAATTAAATCCGCCTGCTCCGGATTAGCTAGGGCCCGGGAAATCGCGCTGTGGCACAGCGTTGTGACGGCCCACTCAATGGCATTGGCAGCAATCGGCGGTTCGCCAACCGACACCATGCCGCTATTCTTGGTAAAATGCAGCCGGATAAAATCGCGATCCTGGCTTTCATCAGCTTCCTGCAGAAAAGCAACCGTAGCGGCATAAGGATCACGCCGCATTTCCGGCCCGGCGATCCCCGTGTGTAAGCGCCCAATCACTTCTTTAAAAGCGTATTGATACGCATCCTTCAAATCGCTGAAGTACTTATAAAACGCGCCGCGAGCGATGTCGGCCTGCTTGACGATCCGCGCGACTTGCGCCTGCGCCAATGGATACTTGGAAAATTCAGTTACCAGCGCAGCTAAAATGCGTTGTTGTTTATTTTCATCTAAATGTTCAAACGTTGATAAAACCATCGTTATCCTCCTTGGTGACACCGTGTCACTTCTTAACATCCTGTAGTCTACACGGAAGGTGACACCGTGTCAACACTTTGGTAAAGAAATTTTCATTTGAGTGATCTCCAAACACGAAAACTGTTTAGGCAATTGTTCTCTTGCCATGCCAAACTCCGCAATCTCCGGCCAGCTGGGGCTGGAACGCTGTGGGCACGACTTAGAGCCTCTGCAAAATCGGCAGAGTCTCTAAGCTCGGCCTTGTACTACGCCGGGAAGACCGCCCGGCTTGTACAACTTCACAGCTGAGCCCCATCTGGCCTACGATTGCTCCGCTTTGGCACTATGTTCTTTAATACTTTTGACAAACTTTCTCAGACGAAACAAAAAGCAAACATTTTCCAACCAATGGATAACGTTTGCTTTTATATTACGTCCGCGAACTGTGTCTCAACTAGTCTCGCCTAATTCAATCGCAACTGATCGCCGGGATGAATCACGCTGTAAATGGTTTTGCCATTCAGTGCAGCCAAGTTGTCCATATTCAGGCCGTATCGATGCGCAATCGCCCACCAGCTTTCGCCTGCCTGAACGCTATGATACCGGACGGTGGGCGCTCGAACCACGCCACCGTTGAGCTCGCCTGAAAGCCTGGTCGTGTAGTGGCCGAAGAAATCATAACTCATGTCGACGCCCAGCCCGTGAAAATTGTTGGTAAACTGCCACGTGCCCACATTGTCGATCCCTGGCTGATCAACGCCATAACTCGCAATCCATAAATTCTTAGGAATCAGCGCCACCCGATCAAAACGGTCCGTTTTCATCCAGTTGGCCATTGTATATAGATCCGTGTGTGGATACCTCAGCGACTTGACCGTTTGAATGAATACATTCGTCAAGCCGGTCAGGTCACCGGTTAATTCCGGTGCTTCCACATCGGCCGCCATCACACTTTGCGTCGATACCCCAAGCGCCCGCGCCGCCAAGCCGAAAAATCGGCCTTCCGCAACCGCCTCGGCGCTATTGCGATAATGCGCATAATGATACGCATGCACCTGCATCCCCATCTTGCGTCCGGCTGCCAATTGTGCCGCGGCCTTTGGATTCTGATAAGTGGTGCCTTCTGTCAGCTTCACCACCATCGCCTTGACGCCAAAATCGGCCAACTTACGAAACCAGCTCTCCGAATCCGGCTGCCAACTGCTGACATCTGCCATTAAATCGCCATCTTTTCCCTCCTATCTTTCGTGCTTGCCTTCAAGCTTGACCATAAAAGTGCCCATATTCGTAATCAGCGTATCGAGTCGCCGCTCAATCCGCGTGAGTAAAATCACGGCAATGACAACACCAACTGCCTGATCCAAAACATACGTTAATAATTCCTTATCCATTTAAAAATTCCTCCAATTCGAGTTGCCGATATTTCGCCTGTATTTGCTTGCGCACTTTTAAAACTCGTTGCCGACTGATCTGCAACTGCCTCGCTATGCCGGTATCAGCCAGTCCGGCTAGTCGCAGCTGCAAAACCCGCCGTTCTACCGGTGTCAAAATAGCTTCAAGCTGGCGCAACTGCAGCTTCAATTCCACTGACTGCTCCAAGCTAGCGGGTGACGTGGCCACGGTGGTCGTCTGCAACACTGCCGCATTGGCCGGTGCTTCTTCCAACTCCCGCCGATGCCGAACTTTTTGCATCCGTTGCATCAACGTGAGGAAAACAAACCGCCACGCCAGCTTGTTAAACTTGGTAATCGCGGCCTCGTGCGTTAACGGATCGCGATACCGGTTGAAGTAGTTGAGATACACCAACATTCCCTCATCGCGCCAATCCTGAAAATCACTATGATGCGGGCGAATGCCCAACTTCGCTAATGCCCCGTAAACCACGGCTTGGTGCTCAAGAAACAACGAAAATCCTTTCTGTGCTACTGCCATCCTTCATCCAATCCGGCGCCTCATGTCTTTCGATATCGATAGGCGTAGTTTAGCGAATGATGAAGGGAGTTGTCTGATCGCAATGAAGTGGCGTGAAGGTTGGTTTAATAAGGATTGGCATTATTCGTTGGGATTGGTTATTTGAAAAAGGTTGTTGTGGCGGTATTTTGCTGGAATGTATTGCGCAGAAAATTTTTGTTCAATTGTTTGTGGGAACAGTTACATTGAAATTTTGGACAAGAAAAAGCGAGTCCAGGGAATTGCCCCAGACACGCCTGTTCTCGTAACATATGCAGCCAACTTGGCTTATTTTAATATGGCTACATTCCGTCTTTACCCGCAGAAAATCAGCCAGTACGCGGCGATCTGTTTTGAGCTCAACTGCACTAATATTTGCCAGATCAAAATGATGAGCCTTGTTCAATCAATCTTCCGCGGACTCAACTCACCGCTCGAAATTGCCTTCCGAAAAGCCGAGGGCGACATGCTTCGCGCCTTCATAAACGCCTTTGCGAATTGCGGATAGCTGGTAAACCCGACTTTGAGCGCAATATCGCCGATCGCATCGTTGGTATTGCGCAACAACTCGATTGCCTGATTAATCCGCAGCTGCATCAAATAACTTTTCGGCGAAACGCCGAGATTGCTCATGAAAATGCGGTAAAGATAAGTACGCTCGACTTTAACGCGTGCTGCTTCGTCATCAATTCTCAGCGTGTTATCCGCATACTCATTCTTAAGAATCTCAACGGCTTGCAACACATATTGCTGAGTAGGAAGCACACCCAACCGCGTCTCTTGTTGATAATCCTCAACCAAGGCACTCACAATTTCATAAAACTTCCCCAAAGCGCCATACAAATGGTCACCGCTAAAATAGTCGTAAGCCTCGCCAAATAAGCGATCCATTTGATGAACATCTTGATGCCTATAAACAAAATTGGTCTTCCCCAAACCTGCAGCTTTAAAAACGGCCTCAGCGCCTGACCCGCGAACGCCGATCCACCGATAACTCCACGGGTTGCCAATCAAGGGATAATAGTTGTTATCCGTAAAAGGCGGGATCAAAAAGCCCTGCCCGCGTGACAACTGGTGAATTTCGTTGTTAATAAAGAACAGCCCTTCGCCTTGAAGAATAAAATGCAGCAAGTAGTAATCCAGCTGTTCATACTGATAAGGCGCCCGCGGATGAACGTCCTCATACCCCTCTTCAAAAACCGACAGTTCCGGACACACAAACTGATCCGTTCGCAGCCACTTGTTTTCCTTAAACATAATTCGAACCCATTTCTTTCTATAGCGCTTACATGACCATAGCTTAACACTTAGAACCAGATTTCGCGCTCTGTTCCGTTATATTTTTAAGGCAAAAAAATAACCATTGTGAACCTTTTACGGATCGCAATGGTTATTTGTTGTTAGAGACGTTCGTTGAAAGCTGTTTGGGATGAGGTTTCTTCGGTGCCGTAAATGTTGTGGTGGAGCATATAGTAGACACTTGAGGACCAGCTAAAATTCATGGAATTGAGTCCATTCCCGTTTAACGGATTGTAATTTTCACGAATAGGGCCGGTGCCATTCAATCCCTGGGCATGATCAAAAAGTTTGTCAGTCAGCGCCAAAGCATCCTTGGTATACCCATAATTTTGCAACCCTTCAACACCAAACATCGCCTGGTCCAGCCAAACCGGTCCACGCCAATATTTCGTCGCGGTAAATTTCTTGTTATCGCGCGAGGTAGTTGGCAAAGGCATGTAAGTATTGAACATCTTTTTGTTCATCATGACCTTTTCAACACCTTTTGCATGACTTGTTGTGGCTAAGTTAGCCCAAAGTGGAATCCAGCCTTCAGTTCCCTTGCCGCGATTGCTCAGCAACATAGACTGCTTCCCATTCACCTGGCGATCGTAATAGAATCCGGTCTTTTGATCATAAAAATCTTGGTTGATGACCTTTTTGAGGTTTGCTGCCTCAGCCGTATATTTGGTCACATCATCTTGTTTCCCTAGGACTCTCGCCATCGAGGTTAGGTAACCTTTCTCCGCATATAAGTATGCGTTAAGATCGACCGATTCCTGATTAATGGAATATCCGACCACCTTGCCATCGCTATTCTTATCTTCCCTAATTTTAACGCCTTTGTCCGTCTTGCCAACACCCTTGGCATCAAACCGAACGGCATTATCCATTCCGGATTCCCACGCCGAAGCCAGAATAATCGCCTTAGTATCTGGCTCCTTCTTGCCTTTAATTTTCTTAAAATGTAATGGGTCAACTGTTGCGCCGTATTCAGCCAACCCATTCTTGTTGAAATCACGATTTGTGTACCACCAATTATGATAAGCAACGAGCTTCGGATACATCTCCGCAAGAAATTGCTTGTCATGGTTCTGTTGATATACCTGCCACACTGCCCATGCAGCTAATGGCGGCTTAGAATTGCGTTCGTTCCAATTAATGCCGTCACCGCCACGCTCTTTGTTCTTGTTGTAGAAAATGGCGTCAGGAATCATCCCGCTATCTTGAGGACGCACTTTATCACTGGTTTGAATCTGATAATCAAACAAAGCGCGAATCGTATTTTCCGCCAAGGTTGGATCAATTTCGGCTACGGCAGAAGCTTCTTTCCAAGAGTCCCAAGCCCATAAGCCCACAAACCACTGATCGGACATCGATGGAACAATTCCGTCATGCTTTAAGGCTCCTGCAGGACTCATCCAGTTATTGATCAACGTCTCGACGCTTTTAATGGCGACCCGATCGCGTTTCTCTTTCTTCTTCACATTCTTTTGGTCAGAAGAAACAGCTTTGTTGAGGTAATTGTTCCAACGGGCTGCATTTTTTTCAAAATACTGTTTTGCATTGGTGAAGTAATCTTGATAGTTCGCTATTTCTTTTGCTTGTTCTGCTGCATTAAAGACATAGGACTCTACCGTATATAAATCAGTTGTCCCTTTTGCAGCTAAACTGATCGAGTCTTTCATACTACTTTTGTACTGGTTGCCAGTAATTGTCGTTGTGACTGGTCGACTGTATGCCACAGTCACCTTGTTTTGATCGGTCGTCATGTAATAATTGTCATTACGAACTTTCTGGAAAGCAACTTGTACGCCGTCATTCGTCGCTACAAAATGCTGTTTTAAAGAGATATCCTTTTCCCCAGCACGTAATTTATTGATGATATCCCCTGTCCAAGCACATTTGAGATCTAACGATTGCTCGGTTCTATTCTTTAACGTTGTTTGGATGAGCGCCGTCCGATTTGAAGTAAAAATCAAATTTAAAGTCACTTCAAGATCCTTAAACGTGTAAATCTGATTTAACCGTCCGGGATACGATGTGAATGTTGCCTTGGCATTTTTAAAACTGTATTTTTTACCAGTCTTGCGGTTAACCAAGTTGAGCTGCGAAAGCTGGTGCGACAGATTTACCGGATATTCTTCAGCGATAATCATTGGGCCAGGAAAACCGCCCAAGGTCGACGCAACCCGCTTGATTGGCTGATAATAGCCATGCCAAGCTCCTAAGTCTGAAAAATGTGAATACTTGTTAGTCGAAACGTCTTTATTTGCGGAATAAATATGTTTAGTTGGGTTCCCTCCAACATTTAACAGATTCGGATAATCGTTGATGGTATCTGCATGTACGACTGTCCCACGAGTTAACATGATGCCGCAGAAACATAAAATGAGACTCGCACAGCCAACAACCACGTACTTAATCAGCTTCTTCATTTTTTCCTCCAGTGGTTATTCTGATAAACCTCTTTAACCTTACCCTCGTAAAACTCGGAACTTTTTGAAATTGCGTTTATTTAAGTGACCTATTCCAAAATAGCTTCAAAATACTAGCGCCGTTCCCGGCGGCGTGTTAAATCAATCTGGTCAAGTGGAATCAGTTTTGTCTTATTTTTAACTTTGTAATAAACAAACAAACCGATAAATAGTGGAATCGACATATAGGAAATCAAGAGCCGCCGCCAAGCAAAACTAGTTAGCGAACCAATATCCTGACCAATGATCACAATCAAACTCATGATCATTGCAAGCACTGGTCCGATCGGGAACCATTTAGCGTGATAGGCCAACTCATTCAATGAATGACCTTGCTTGATGAATGCCCTACGAAAACGAAGATGCGAGATCGCAATCCCTAACCATGCCAGAAATCCGGTCAATCCTGATGCTGCCACTAATAATTGATACACACCCGGGCCCATGATGCTGGTCAAAAAAGTCATACCACCAACCAGTGTGGTCAAAAGCAACGCAGCAATTGGTACGCCACGACGATTCGTCTTTTGAAAAATGCGGGGTGCAAACCCTGAGCCTGCCATCGCCCATAGCATGCGAGTCGAAGCATACATCCCCGAGTTGGCCGAAGACAACACCGATGTTAGAATCACAGCGTTCATAATACTGGCTGCTCCCGCCATCCCAATTCGGTTAAAAACCAATGTGAATGGGGAAATGGCCACGTCGTTGACCGAGGAACCAAGCAAATTGGGACTGGTATATGGGATGATCGCTGCGATGATGGCAATCGACAAAATGTAGAACAATAGGATACGCCAGAAAACCTGTTTGATTGCCTTGGGAATGCTGGTTTCCGGAGTCTCACTTTCTCCCGCTGTAATACCAATCAGTTCCGTGCCTTGAAAGGAAAAGCCTGCTACCACAAATACCGAGAGCGTTGCGGGCAAGCCTCCGACAAAGGGTGCTGCGCCGGTTGTATAATTCCCCAAACCAACCGCACCATCACTGCCCATAATACCAACAATGGTCAAAACACCAACACCCAAGAAAACAATCACGGTTACAACTTTGACCAAAGATAGCCAGTACTCGGTCTCCGCAAACGACTTTGCAGAAACAAAATTGATGACAAAAATCAGCGCAAGGAAGCCAACCGAGATGACCCATCCCGGTAAATTGGGTAACCAAAAGTGCATCACAATCGCGGTTGTTGAAACATCCACTGCTAAGGTAATCGCCCAATTGAGCCAATAATTCCATCCCAGCGCAAACCCCAAAGCCGGATCAACAAACCGACTGGCATATTCGGAAAACGATCCCGAAACCGGCGAATAAGTGGCCATCTCACCAAGACTGGTCATCAAGAAAAAGACCATCAAGCCAATCGCAATATACGCAACGATTGCTCCGCCCGGCCCAGCAGTAGCGATTGCACTCCCGCTAGCAACAAACAGACCGGTGCCAATGTTCGACCCCTTTTATCTTCCTCAAAAGCAGCTCAACGCACCAACATGGCCTCGGTAATTACCGCGACCATGTCCATTTTTTTAAATTGAAAATCAACTTAATGGGATACTGGTTCAGCCTTTGCCAGCCGTTCGCGTTTTTCATAGCGATCCCAATATATCCATGCGACACCCATGAAAATGACCACACCAAGTACGTTGTATAGTAACGTGCCGATCGGGCTAGCAGTTCCTTTTGGTAAATGACCTGCCAGTTCCTCAGCAATCAGATGCGGGTCAGGCACAGTGGACATAAAGAAGACGAACAGGAAAACGCATAGCAGGAAAATCCCTGCAATCAACCCGACTGTTCGATTACCAAAGCGAAAGTCGCGCGGCATATCGTCTTTCTTCCATCGCAACATGATATAAGCAATCAACAGGAACAAGACTGGCAGTAAGGAAGTTGCGGCGGTCATGTTGATCAGGGTTTCCAAGAAGCTATCCAGATTACCAATGCCAAGCGCTGGCACGATCAGCGCATTCGTTGGATTACCTTCCTGATTGGTTTTGACCATCCATTTACCGAAGACACCTTCAGGAATTTCGGAGAAGAAGACTTTAACCGGCGCTGCTGTCCATAGGGCTAGAGATCCCAAACTCCCAATAAAGAGAATTAATCCAACGAGCCGGACCATCACATTACCAGGAATGTTAAAATGCGTGCCTAAAATCTTAAAAATATCAAAGATCCCATTGGAGAAGTTGCCGGCCAAAACCGACTTTGGAACAACGAAACCAACCGCGATAGCACCGAGAACATACATTAAGCCCACAATAAGGGTCGAAATAATCATGGTGCGTACAAAGGTCTTGTTGCCGCCTTTCGTATCCTTGATATAAACACCGATACTTTCGCCACCACCAACGGCCTGCAAAATCCACGCCATGGTCATGAAAAATGTCCAGTTAAACGTCGGGGTGATTGCCTTCATACTGAAGTCTTGAGCAGGCTTTTCGCCCATCCCCATGACGACCACAAAGGCAAGGACAACAAAGATCACGCCCATCAGTAATCGCGCAGTTCCGGCAAAATTGGTGACAGTCGAAATCCACGAGACCCCCTTAATACAAACCCACGTGGCTAACCAGAACAAAACAATTGACAGAATTGAGATAATTTTCGTCCCCATAGCCCCGCCAAAAACGTTATGGCCTAGCAACGCATATGAGCCATAAATCAGGGTGTTAGGCAACAATGAAACAAAGAAAAACAAATTGACGAAGAAATACGACCATGCTCCCAGGAAAGCGAACTTACTACCCAGTACGCTTTCCAGCCAACTATGCACCCCTGACTCTTTATCAGAGTTAGCCGAAGCAAATTCAGCAATCATCAAAATGAACGGCAAGAAGTAGAAAAGGCTGCCAAAAATATAACCGGGAATTGTTGCAAGGCCAATTTGAATGCTGTTGTTGACGATGCTCGGAAAAGCAAACACCGCCGAGAAAGTCATCAACATTAAAGCAGCCGAACCTAAACGCTGCCGTGATTTATCTTCTGACATTGGAAAACACTTCCTTTCTTTATGACGTTTTCACTAATTCGCCTTGAAGTTAAAACCAAGCTCAAAATCATCAAACTTGCAGCGATAACGCTTAAGTTGATCCTGGCCACAAGAATTCGTCCCTAAACCGTTTTGCCGGAAATCCAAATACAGGTTCAGCCTATCTGATTGTTTAAGATCAATCGTGTGCTTCGCAGCCTCCAGCGTTTCATCAGCATAGTTAGACACACTGAAGTTCAGTGGTTTTGTCATCGTCAACGTCAGATGATGTTGGCCATCTGTGAGTGCAAGTCGATCTGTATCCATATGATTGCCATTTTCCTGCGGCTTCACATAGTTCACAAACAAATCCGCGCATTTTAGAATCAAGTTAGCCACTGTCTCAAAATTTTTTGGACAATAAAAAACATCAAGAACAGATATCCTGTATCATTGAAGTTCCTACACAAACAATGGAAGAGGATATTGTCTTGATGCAGAAACAGGATAGCACACACCGCCAAAAAGGTCAGCACTTAACATCACTCGAGCGCGGAAAAGTGGCCGGATTCCACCAAGCTGGGAAGTCCAATCGTTGGATTGCTGCTGAAATTGGCGTCTGCCCGCAGACCATTAATAATGAAATCAAGCGAGGTACAGTAGATCAGGTCAAGAAGAGTAATGGCAAGCGCGTCTACCATCGACAATACCTGCCAGAGGCTGCTCAGGCACGTTACGAGACTGCACGCTTGAGCTGCCATCGTCCTGACAAGTTCGCCAGCGTACAGGTCTTCTTAGCCTGGTACGTACAGCGAGCTAAGCAGGACAAATGGTCGCCGGATGCTTCGATCGGCTATGCCAAGCGACACAAGCTGTTTACTCCTGAAGAGCTTGTTTGTGCCTCGACTTTGTACCAGTACATTGACGACCAACGCCTAGAGATTCGAAATATCGACCTGTTGGAGAAGACTAAGCGGAAGACCTCTCACCAGCACCACACCAAGGCTAAGCGCCTGGCTGGCCGCAGTATCGAGGAACGGCCTAAGGTCGTTGAACGACGCAGGCAGTTCGGTCACTGGGAGATGGATACCATTGTCGGTAAACGCAATGGCAAGGAGAGCGTCATCTTGACTCTGATTGAGCGCAAGACCCGTTGCCAACTTCTCCGCTTGATCGAAGGACGAGATGCAGACTCTGTGAGCTATGCATTGCGTGGAATCAAGCGCGAATGGGGAGCTTGCATCAAGACCATCACAGCCGACAACGGACCCGAGTTCACCGCCTTAAATACTGCTTTTGCTGGGACGGAAACTGAGATCTTCTACGCCCATCCTTACACGTCCTGCGACCGTGGCACCAACGAGGCACATAACCGGATGATCCGCCAGGACTTCCCTAAGGGCATGTCCTTAGATGACATTAGCCCTAGTCAAGTGCAGGCCACGCAAGACCGCTTGAATCAGTTGCCTCGCAAACAACAGGGCTACTGCACACCCCAGCAAAACTTTGAGGCCGAAGCTCGGCGCGTTCGCCGCATGGCCCAGTAGTCTCTCTAGCGCCACAACTTCTATTTGATAACGGCCTGTTCTGGGATTGTCCTCAACGACTGGCTAACTTGTTCTTGCAATTTACGTCACAAACAAATCGTCAACGCTACTCGTGAAGTGACTATAATATGCTGCTTGGTGTGAGTCGCGATAGTTTTCCGTAGGGCCCAGGCCATCATAGGAGACTTGTTGATAAGCTTTCGGCAAGGTCATTTTGACCCCGATTCGTGCCAGCATCTCCGGAGCCATATCGCGTTTGCCACTCGCCTTGCCTACGACATCAAGGTCAAAACTGCCATCTTGATGAATGGTATATTGTTGCTGGATCATGTAATACCAACCGCTATTGGTCGTACCCACTTGCTTGGTTAAGCTAACAACATAATTGCCATTTGTTTGGGGCTGCAAATGAACTTCGCGGGTACTCTCATGCCAAAGATTCAGGAAATATTTGTTGTAATAGTCATCCAGCAAATACATGTCGTTGTCGATTGGCGCACGCCAGAAGTTCATCTTAATCCCGTCGCGAATTAGGTCGCTTCCAGCATGACTCAGACTGAAAGTTCCCTTGATTTTATCGAACCGGTATTCGTAATCCCCGCCCGTCACCGTGATCGTGGTGTTATCTTCGGTTGCCTGTAACGCGGTCGTCTGTTGATGAGCCACTTGAAATTTTGGCCGTTGCAGATTGATGACTGATTGTGACAATACCGTGCCGGCATCAGCCCAAGCGGTTGCTTCCTTGAGTTCAATGAGTAAATGCAGGTTATAAATGGTTTCAGCGTTAAACTTTGGCAATTGAATACCTAATTTAACCGTTTTAGCAGTTCCCGGCTGAATAGTCGGTAAATCAAGTTTGCCTTTTGCGACCGTCTGACCGTCAGCTTCCAGCTCATAAGCAAAGCTGAATTGATCCGAACTCAGAAAATCAAGCCGGTTCGTAATCGTTATGGTCTGCGTTGCTAAGTCACGCACCGCTATCTGGAAAGGTTCAAACGTCTTTTTAACTTCAGTCAATGCTGTCGATGGGTTCCCATCCGGGTGAATCAAGCCGTCAATACAGAAGTTGCCGTTGTTAGGTTGATCACCAAAATCACCACCATATCGGTAATAGGTCTGATCACCTTCCTTAGTCGCAACGCCTTGATCAAACCATTCCCAGATAAAACCACCTTGCAACTGCTTATGACCGTAGAAAAGATCTTGATATTCCTTCAGATTACCAGGCCCGTTACCCATTGAATGGGCATATTCGCATAAGATGTGCGGCTTTTGAGTTTTCTGAAGAACATCCGCCATCGTCATCTTGGTATCATGTTCAAGCCAAGTGTACATAGTCGAATAAACATCGCTGACCTCAGCCTCGAAATCGCCTTCGTAATGAACTAGACGCGTTGGATCTTCGGCTTTACAGTAAGCTGCCATTGCCCGGAAGTTATCCCCAAAAGCAGACTCGTTGCCAAGTGACCACATGATGATCGATGGATGATTCTTATCGCGCTGTAGCGTACGGCGCATCCGATCCACGTATGCCGTTTTCCAGCGCGGATCATCAGTAATCCAGTCATAGCGCTCGGTCAATTCAAATCCGTGGCATTCAAGATCAGTCTCATCAATGACATACATGCCTAATTCGTCACACAGGTCATAAAAGTACGGTGCTTTTGGATAATGTGACGTGCGGATCGCGTTGATATTGTGACGCTTCATCAAAATAATATTCTTTTTGAAATCAGCTTCAGACATGACCCGCCCCTTAGTAGCGCTGTAATCATGCATGTTGACGCCCTTAAACTTAATTGCTTGCCCATTGACTAAAAAAGTTTTGCCATTCAACTCAATCTGGCGAAAACCAACCCGTTGTCGTACTACCTCAAGCGGCTGATCGTCCTGCAAAACCGTCATGGTTAAATCGTATAGATGCGGTGCTTCAGCGGACCACGCTTGAATGTTGTCAATAGTCGCATCCAAAGAAACATCAGCGGGTAGCGTTTGATCTACCAACGTTGCACCGTCTTTAGTTAACTCATAGTGAATTTCTGACGAGACACTACCCGTCAAAGTCGGTGTGACTACCAGTTCGCCGGTACGTATGCATTCGATAGGTATGTGCGAATACGAACATCATAAAGGCCGTTTTGTGGGCGCGAATAAAGGCTCACGTCGCGAAATAGTCCACTTAACCACCACATATCCTGATCTTCAAGATATGTACCATCCGACCATTGAACGACTTCAACGGCGACCGTGTTGGCTCCTTGTTTCAACGCCTTCGTAACGTCAAACTCGCTTGGCAACCGTGCGCCTTTGCTATATCCAATAAACTTGCCATTGAGATATAGCTTAAAAGCAGAATCGACGCCATTAAAGCCAATGATATATTGTTCATTTGCTGCCACTTCATCTACCGTAAAGGTTCGCCGATACAGCCCGGTCGGATTTTCCCGTGGTACAAAGGGTGGATCAATCGGAAAGTTATACCAGAGGTCGGAATAATGCATTTTCCCATAACCTTGCAACTGCCAGTTACTTGGCACAGGAATCTGATCCCAGTCATGATCATCAAAGTCACTCGCCATAAAATCTGCAGGCGCATATTCCGGCGCGTCTAAGAATTTAAACTGCCATGTGCCATTTAGTAATTGGTAATGCCGCGGTTGTTTGTACTCACCTGGAAAGAAAGTTTCGAAATGGCTTCGTGGCGCCATTCGATTAATGTCGGTTAATTCAGGTTGCTCCCATAGTTTTGCTGTTGTCATCGTGCTCCTCCTCATCAATGTGCTGCCTAGCAATAAAACCGGTCTTATACGCGTAATTTTTAAACATGCTGGTTTTGTTTGCGCTTTCATAATACGAGCAAATCGGCTGGTAAAGAGCTATGTTTGTTGCTAAAAAATGTCATTATGTTGTTTTTAAGGGGGCTCTATTTTTAAGGAAATCTTTGCATGATCTTTGATTTCTTCCTAAAACCCTATTAGAATGCCAACCAGTACTCGTGAGTTCCAAAGAAAAATTTGCGCAACATTAGAACATATACTGTCGGGGGGCTACATTCGGATTTTCGAAACGATCTATAGTACTTCGGAACGATGAACTCAAAAATGGTCTAGTCAAATTAATGTAGTTTGATGAGCACACAAATATGCCAACTCGACACAACAAGCGACATCAAACCGTTTCATCAATTAGAGGAATCTTGTAGGGTAAATCCACAGAAAATGATTTTTAGATTATGTCAAAAAGAAACGGTTTTTGCTTTAGTTTGCGCGTTGGCATATAAATATTCGTTGATCAGATCAACCCTTCAGTTTCAGCTTACTCTTTTCGCGTAAATACCGAAGAACATCTTGCACATTTGTCTTTGGGCTAACTAATAAGCTCATAAAATGGTTGTCAGCCAATAAGTCCATCAAATCCTGCAAAACCATCAAATGATCAGTCGGATTAACAGCACTTAGCACAAAAATGAATCTAACTTTTTCGTTCTCCATTTTGCCAAAAGTGACCGGGGATTTTAAAACGGTCATGCCAATGGCAACCTTTTTAGCCCCATTTTCAGGATTGGAGTGTGGCAACGCAACACCAGGAGAAATAATATACGCAGACAAGGCATGCTCATCATCCGGCGAAACCATTTTTTCGACATAATTCTGACTAATAGCTCCTTGCTCAACTAATGGTTCCGCCGCAACTCGAATGGCATCTGTTGCAGAACTTGCTTCAACAGCTAACTTAATATCGTTCTCATTCAAAACATCGACAAGTGCAAGTTTGTGTGTCACCTGACGAACTTTCGGCTTAAATAGATTGGAGTCTAACTCTCTTCGAATTTGCACCAACTGCTTATCATTCTTAACTGTCCTGGCGACAATCTCCATCACAGAGTTCAATGTTGGGATTGTTAAAGTACTTGAGGACATCCTCGTATTGACTTCTTGTATAAGATTATATTTTTCTTCTGTCGACATAATCGGTTTCAATGATGAAGCAAGGTTTGCCTTTCGTAAAGAGATCACTCCGATAAAACGTTGAAAAGATCATATCTACATTGGCTAAATGGTGATCCAGATCAGCATACCGGAAGGGCTTTAGGAACTTTATATTTGGGAATAAGCTTGTCAATTGTAAATAGGCCAATGCTGAATTGCCTATGCCATTGGGACAAACGATTGCCGCCGTAATAGAATCGTTCTTCGAGTTGTCGCCAGTATAAATAAAACTAATCAAATGAATCGTTAAAAAAGCAATCTCATCATCTGGAACCGCTCCAAGAATATCGCTAAACGATCGAATGGCTTGAGCGACCAAGGTGAAGACTTCTTTATAGTTATTAATAACCTGCTCAGTTAACGGATTTGTAATGGGATAGTCAAACTGTAAACGGTAGTACATTGAACGAAAATGCGTGAACATTTGACGTATCACCTTATGCAGATCTGAGAATACAATGCCAGAAATATCTGAAAATTTTTGGACAAATTCACTGGTTACAGAAAAGATATGACGATCAGCACGCATATTCTCTAACCCGCCAACACTCAAACATAAAATAATTGTTGTTAGGTATTCTGAGGCTGTGATACTATGAATGCCTTCTTCAGCCAACAATGCTTCTGAAAGCAAGAACTCCTGTGTCCCCTGTATATTGAATTTTCGTGCACGAGCTGGCAGATAATCTTTCTTAATCCGAAGTCTCGCTACTATGAATATAAAGATATAGCCAAATTCAAGGCGCGCATTTTAGAATCAAGTTAGCCACTGTCTCAAAATTTTTTGGACAATAAAAAACATCAAGAACAGATATCCTGTATCATTGAAGTTCCTACACAAACAATGGAAGAGGATATTGTCTTGATGCAGAAACAGGATAGCACACACCGCCAAAAAGGTCAGCACTTAACATCACTCGAGCGCGGAAAAGTGGCCGGATTCCGCCAAGCTGGGAAGTCCAATCGTTGGATTGCTGCTGAAATTGGCGTCTGCCCGCAGACCATTAATAATGAAATCAAGCGAGGTACAGTAGATCAGGTCAAGAAGAGTAATGGCAAGCGCGTCTACCATCGACAATACCTGCCAGAGGCTGCTCAGGCACGTTACGAGACTGCACGCTTGAGCTGCCATCGTCCTGACAAGTTCGCCAGCGTACAGGTCTTCTTAGCCTGGTACGTACAGCGAGCTAAGCAGGACAAATGGTCGCCGGATGCTTCAATCGGCTATGCCAAGCGACACAAGCTGTTTACTCCTGAAGAGCTTGTTTGTGCCTCGATTTTGTACCAGTACATTGACGACCAACGCCTAGAGATTCGAAATATCGACCTGTTGGAGAAGACTAAGCGGAAGACCTCTCACCAGCACCACACCAAGGCTAAGCGCCTGGCTGGCCGCAGTATCGAGGAACGGCCTAAGGTCGTTGAACGACGCAGGCAGTTCGGTCACTGGGAGATGGATACCATTGTCGGTAAACGCAATGGCAAGGAGAGCGTCATCTTGACTCTGATTGAGCGCAAGACCCGTTGCCAACTTCTCCGCTTGATCGAAGGACGAGATGCAGACTCTGTGAGCTATGCATTGCGTGGAATCAAGCGCGAATGGGGAGCTTGCATCAAGACCATCACAGCCGACAACGGACCCGAGTTCACCGCCTTAAATACTGCTTTTGCTGGGACGGAAACTGAGATCTTCTACGCCCATCCTTACACGTCCTGCGACCGTGGCACCAACGAGGCACATAACCGGATGATCCGCCAGGACTTCCCTAAGGGCATGTCCCTAGATGACATTAGCCCTAGTCAAGTGCAGGCCACGCAAGACCGCTTGAATCAGTTGCCTCGCAAACAACAGGGCTACTGCACATCCCAGCAAAACTTTGAGGCCGAAGCTCGGCGCGTTCGCCGCATGGCCCAGTAGTCTCTCTAGCGCCACAACTTCTATTTGATAACGGCCTGTTCTGGGATTGTCCTCAACGACTGGCTAACTTGTTCTTGCAATTTACGAAAGTACAGCATTACGAATTTACGGAAAAAAAATCTTCGAATTGATACGTTCGAACTTCCCGAAATGAAGGATGATGAAATCCTCGCAACTGTAGTAAGTGACACAATGTGTATGTCATCATGGAAGCTTGCCATGGAGGGCGAAGACCATAAGAAGACACCCGATGACTTGGCGCATCATCCAGCGGTTGTTGGACACGAATTTTCAGGAAAAATCTTAAAGGTTGGGAAAAAATGGCAATCCAAGTTCCACGCTGGTCAAAATTACGTCATTCAACCAAACCTAGCTCGACAAGATACGCCATTTGTTCCCGGCTACTCGTACCCTTATATTGGTGGAGACGCCACAAAGATAATTATCCCTGATGAAGTGATGACTATGGGGTGCTTGATCCCATTTGAAGGCGACGCGTATTACGAAGGTTCCCTTTGTGAGCCAGTAAGCTGTGTTATTGCAGCATTCAGAGCTCAATATCACGTTAATTTCCACTCTTATCAACAGACAACGGGAATTAAAGAGGGCGGCAATATGTTAATCATGGGCGGTACAGGTCCAATGGGCTTGTTAGCCATTGACTATGCACTCCATGGCCCCAAGAAGCCCTCCACATTAGTTGTTACTGACGTCAATCAAGAAAAACTTGATCGTGCTAAAAAGCTTTACCCATCTGACTGGGTCGACATCAAGTTCGTGAATGTAAATGGTTTGTCAATGGATGAACAAAAAGCCGCGCTTTTGAATGCGGTCGACGGAACTGGATATGACGATGCATTTCTAATGATCAGCGTAGCGCCTTTAGCCACTTTAGCAGATTCTTTGCTAAATCCTGACGGGTGCTTAAATCAATTTGCCGGTCCAATGAAGAAAGACTTCTCAGCATCAGTTAACTTCTACAATATCCACTACAATTTCACGCATTTCGTAGGTACTTCAGGCGGAGATGCTGATAACGAGGCAGAAGCAGCACAGTTAATTGCTGAGAGGAAACTGGATGTTTCAAAAGTCATCACTCATGTTATGTGACTGAATGATGCAGGCGAAACAACCATGAATCAGCCCGAAATTGGCGGCGGCAAAAAGCTAGTCTATAGCGGTAAAAAATTTGATCGTATCGAATTAGCTAAGGTTGATCCAGCCTCCGATTTAGGAAAGATTCTCGCTAAGCATGATGGTTTATGGTCAAAAGAAGCTGAGGAGTGGATTCTTGCAAATGAACCTGACTACATTGATTAGGCCGAATATTGACTGGTCCCATTGGCCTTGAAATGTTTTGTTTCTTCTCACATTTCATGATTCTTTTTACAACTCAATATCAAAAAGTAGCGAACATCTGTTGTCCGCTACTTTTGTTTTCTCGGTGCATGCACAATTTTGAAATTATTGGCACGTTTAAATTTAGGCTCAAATAATGCCTGCTGCCATCTGTTGATTCATTTGTTGCTCACTCAATATCTTCTTAGAGAAGCCTAAAATGAGCGCTGTAACAATTGATCCAATGACGATGCATCCAATGTAAAGAATCGGCTTGTTGCAGGCTATTGGAATAACAAAGATCCCCCCATGCGGTGCCTGTAAAGTGATGCCTGTCGCCATACAAATTGCACCGCCAATAGCGCCACCAATGATGTTTGCGGGAATAACCCTCAGGGGATCAGCCGCAGCAAATGGAATCGCTCCTTCCGTAATAAAACTTGCACCAAGTACCCAATTGGCTTTGCCAGCCTCGCGCTCCTGAATCGTAAACTTTCGCTTAAATAGCACGGTTGCTAGCGCAATTCCAAGTGGAGGAACCATGCCTCCAACCATTAACGCTGCCGAAGGACCATAAATTTTTGATGCAAACATCGCTAGGCCAAAGGCCGAAGCAGTCTTATTGATTGGGCCACCCATATCTGAAGCCATCATACCAGCCAAGAGTGCGCCCATAAGGAAAGCATTGACACCGCTCATGGATTTCAGCCAGTTTGTCAGAAACGCAATCATATTCGACATCGGTGTGTTCAAAAGGAAGAACATGACGAGACCGACAATAAATGTTGCTAAAAGCGGAATGACCAACACTGCCATAATTCCTTTGTAAGAGTGGGGAACGTTTTGCGTCTTTTGAACGATGAAACGAGTGACATAACCAGCTAAGAATCCTGCAACCATTCCGCCTAGAAATCCCGATCCCCCATTCACTGCCATCATGCCACCGATCATGCCTGGTGCTAGGCCTGCTTTATCCGCAATACTCCAAGAAATAAACCCACCTAGAATTGGAACGTAGAGTTTAAAAGCTGCATTTCCGCCAATCTCATTAAAAAATGCTGCCCAGATATTGTACTGGTCGCTCTTAGGGTCGGAGGCGTAGATGCCAAACATAAACGAAATTGCGATAAAGATACCGCCGACTACAACAAACGGAATCATATACGATACGCGGCTCATAATGTGTGTGTAGAAAGCACGGGCAAATTTGCCCCCTTTTGTTAAGTCCTCTTCAGCCTTTTTCTCTTTTCCTAATGCCGACTCAAGATTCTTATGAGATTGAACAGGTTGAGATGTTATTGCATCTTCTTCTAATGCTTGATCAACAACTAAATCTGGCTTATCAATAGCGCGCTTAACCGGAACGTCTAAAAAAGGCTTTTCTCCAAAGATGGTGGTGTCAACCTTTACATCGTGAGCGACAACAATAGCATCTGCTTCCTCAACGTCCTTCGATGTGAGTCTATTCTCAACACCAGTAGATCCATTCGTTTGAATCTTAACGCGCATACCACGTTTCTTAGCTTCATTTGCAAGTGCTTCAGCCGCCATATACGTGTGTGCAATGCCTGTCATGCAAGCGCTAATTCCCACAAGATATTTTCCTGCAGATTCTCTAGCCTGCGAAACATCTGCATCTTCACTTTTTTTAGCATCCTCTTGAACAAGAACTTCATACATTTCCTTAGGATCAGCAGCCGTGATAAGTTTAGCTCGAAAGCTCTCGTCCATCAAAAACGTCGAAATCTTTGACAGCATCTTTAAATGCTCTTCTGAAGCATTTTTCTCAGCAGCAATCATAAATACCAAGTTGACTCTTTCTTGACCCCATGAAATGCCAGATAGATTTCTAAAAACGCCAATCGTTGACTTTTTGACAGTACTAGTTCGCGCATGTGGAATTGCAACGCCATAGCCTACAGCAGTTGAAATTTCCTTTTCGCGTTGGTAAATAGCCTTACTGAACGTTTCTGTATCTTGAATATAACCATTCACTTTTAGTTTATGGATCATGCGTTCAATAGCTTGATCTTTTGTCATTGGTTCAATACTAGTATCAATATTTTTGATATCAATTAATTCGTCTATATGCATCTAGCTCACCTCCGAAACTAGGCCTGTTTGTTAGATATTAGTATAAGTCGGCTTTGTCAGTAGAATTAAAGAGATCCATTTTATGTTCAACAACATCTTGTGCTGCTTTTCTAGCCGATGGCATCAGCTGATCAGGCTCATACGCATCTGGATTATTATCCAAATTCTTCCTAAGTTGCTTAAAGAATGCCGTCTTCATGTCTGTAGACAGATTGATTTTTGCCACTCCGTGAAGATAAGTCTTTTTAATTTCCGCATCTTTGTTATCGGAGCCACCGTGCAAAACCAAGGGAATATCAACGGCTTCATGAATTTTCTCGAGTAAATCAATTCTCAACTCAGGTTTTTCAACGTGACTGTAATGTCCATGGCGAGTTCCAATTGCTACGGCCAGAGTGTCAACACCGGTCAATGCTACGAACTTCTTTGCATCTTCAGGATCGGTATACAGAATTTTATTTACACCTGTCCCTTCAGTTGAAAGTTCATTGGATCCAATTGTGCCAAGTTCTGCTTCAACAGATACGCCCACACTATGCGCTACATCAACAACTTTTTTGGTGAGTGCTACATTTTTATCCCATGAGTCTGCTGACGCATCAATCATGACAGAGGTATATCCGTTATGAATCCCGCGAACACAATCTCCCAATGTTGCTCCATGATCTACATGAATTGCCATTGGAATGTGCGTACGCGACACCGCCTGTCTAACGTAGGCAATAAAGTTATCACCAACCAAATTAATTTCATTGGGATGAATCTGAATAATGGCTGGTGCATTCTTCTCTTCTGCCGCGCGAATAATTGCTTCAACAAACTCGCTATTTGCGACATTATAAGACCCAACGGCAAACTTATTTTTATACGCGACACTCAGCAAATCGACCATATTATAAAGCATGTGAATACTCTCCTTTTCTATTCCAAACGTCAATAAACTCCTGCTTGGTTTTTGTTTCCAATAAAGCATGAACTTCAGCTAAATCACTTGTATGTTCATAGACATCATTGAAGAAATTCTTGTTTGTCTTCAAATCCGCAGCAGGAATATAAATTACAACTAATCTAACTTTTTGATGACCCCACGGAATCTCTTGCCTATTGATACCTACAATTACTTTCGCCGTGGTTTCTGCCCCTTTTAAAAATGGGTGAGGCATCGCCACCAGATGTCCAATATCGGTTGGTGACATCGACTCACGTTTTTGGAAATATGGTAAAAGATTAAGGTACTCAGATTTCCTTAATAAATATTCAATTGCTTCCTCACTTGATGATTCATTTATATGATGATAATCAAGCTGTTGAATTAAAGAGGCTGTCCCAATTGTTTCTACAAAGTTTTGAATCTTTGCAATATCACGCGTATCCATTTCTTTGCTAATTTCAATGACCTTAGAACTAATAACACTAGTGGTTTCTTGAAAGCCGCAGCAGATGATCAGTTGATACTTTTCAATGTCTGATTGATCTATTGCCGGTGTGACGGCCTCGATCTCTAATCTGGGAAAATAGGTTTGAATCTTATATCGAAACAATTCTCCCTCGGCCTTTTTACCCTGAAATACCAATTTTGTTGGAATAACATTTTTGGTTTCCTCAGTTAAAACCAGCTGAATGTGAATGGCTAAATAAGCTATTTCGGACTCGGGTATTTGCAAATCAAAATCACTTTCTAGATCATCATAGAGAAAACAGGCAATCGAGTATGCAAACAAATACTCTCTTTTTGTTTTTTCCGTAAATTGCAAGAACAAGTTAGCCAGTCGTTGAGGACAATCCCAGAACAGGCCGTTATCAAATAGAAGTTGTGGCGCTAGAGAGACTACTGGGCCATGCGGCGAACGCGCCGAGCTTCGGCCTCAAAGTTTTGCTGGGGTGTGCAGTAGCCCTGTTGTTTGCGAGGCAACTGATTCAAGCGGTCTTGCGTGGCCTGCACTTGACTAGGGCTAATGTCATCTAGGGACATGCCCTTAGGGAAGTCCTGGCGGATCATCCGGTTATGTGCCTCGTTGGTGCCACGGTCGCAGGACGTGTAAGGATGGGCGTAGAAGATCTCAGTTTCCGTCCCAGCAAAAGCAGTATTTAAGGCGGTGAACTCGGGTCCGTTGTCGGCTGTGATGGTCTTGATGCAAGCTCCCCATTCGCGCTTGATTCCACGCAATGCATAGCTCACAGAGTCTGCATCTCGTCCTTCGATCAAGCGGAGAAGTTGGCAACGGGTCTTGCGCTCAATCAGAGTCAAGATGACGCTCTCCTTGCCATTGCGTTTACCGACAATGGTATCCATCTCCCAGTGACCGAACTGCCTGCGTCGTTCAACGACCTTAGGCCGTTCCTCGATACTGCGGCCAGCCAGGCGCTTAGCCTTGGTGTGGTGCTGGTGAGAGGTCTTCCGCTTAGTCTTCTCCAACAGGTCGATATTTCGAATCTCTAGGCGTTGGTCGTCAATGTACTGGTACAAAGTCGAGGCACAAACAAGCTCTTCAGGAGTAAACAGCTTGTGTCGCTTGGCATAGCCGATTGAAGCATCCGGCGACCATTTGTCCTGCTTAGCTCGCTGTACGTACCAGGCTAAGAAGACCTGTACGCTGGCGAACTTGTCAGGACGATGGCAGCTCAAGCGTGCAGTCTCGTAACGAGCCTGAGCAGCCTCTGGCAGGTATTGTCGATGGTAGACGCGCTTGCCATTACTCTTCTTGACCTGATCTACTGTACCTCGCTTGATTTCATTATTAATGGTCTGCGGGCAGACGCCAATTTCAGCAGCAATCCAACGATTGGACTTCCCAGCTTGGCGGAATCCGGCCACTTTTCCGCGCTCGAGTGATGTTAAGTGCTGACCTTTTTGGCGGTGTGTGCTATCCTGTTTCTGCATCAAGACAATATCCTCTTCCATTGTTTGTGTAGGAACTTCAATGATACAGGATATCTGTTCTTGATGTTTTTTATTGTCCAAAAAATTTTGAGACAGTGGCTAACTTGATTCTAAAATGCGCGAAAAGCATTCTACCTTAAATTTTTTAAAAAAATGTGATGTATCCAATAAGAACAACGCTAACGTGTCATTTCGTCCATCATACTCGCAAAAACAGCACCCGCATACCGCCAATTCTGCATCGCGGTGTGCGGGTGTTGATCGTGCACTACTTTTTATCGTCTTTTCGGGGATGAATATTCAACTCGCGGGCAAGATCATATTCGAATAATTCATAGCCGCCCATGGCATCGTGAACTTTTACTATGATAAATAAGCCATGAAAAAAGCCCGCATCCAACCGGACACAGGCTTTCCTCAGTCATTCAAAACTGACTAGTGTTTCACGATATCGTTGATATAAACCACGCCAGCTTTACCGTCGCCTAGCAGATCAGGCTTCATGTCCAGCATCTGGGCATTCAAGTAGCTGATGACCATTGGTAGGTTCATGCCGGCATAAAGGTCGAAGTTGCCGCCTTCTGCCAACACCCGGGCAGCGACGTTGTTGGGGGTGCCGCCTTTGAGATCGGCTAGCACAGTAACATCATCGGCGCCTTCGATTGCGGCCTTGAACTTGGCTTGAAAATCTTCAGGCCCTTCGTTCGGCAGTAACGCAACTGTCGCGATATCATCTTGTGGTCCCATGATCATTTCGGCACTCTTTTTGAGTTCCTCGCATAATTGACCATGACTGATTAAAACTAATTTGCTCATCTCGTAAAACTCCTTTAACATGCGCCGGTCCAACCGACCGCGGTTCATGATGATTTAAAATCGCATGACTGTTTAATGATACCTGCAATCAGATATGGCTGGAGCAGCTCATGCTTACAACAAAAACTTTAGCGTACTTGATTAGCCTTTTGCAATGACACCCAAGGCGGACAGTGCAATGGATACGAACAATACGATAAAGATTGCCCGGGTTGAGGTCATGTGCTTACGGCCAAGCAGCCAGTAAATGGCACCCACGATCAAGGCTGGTAGTAGCTTAGGAATAATCATATCTGAATACTTCTGGAAATCCAATGGTACATTACCAATCTTTGGTGCAAAGGCGAATTTAACGTTAATCATGGTTGCAACCAACGCGCCAACCATGAAGACCCCCATGATCGTTGCGGCATTGGTCAAAGCAGCCAGACGATGCGACATGGTGGTAACTAAGGAAACCCCTTCGTTATACGCAATCCGTAACTGTTTCCACCGGAAGACCATGATGGCAACTTGGGCGGCGATCCAGATGAACACCCCAACTGGGTTACCTTCCTGCGCCATGTTAGCCGCAATGGCCCCAAAAATGGCAGGAATTAAAGCAGCGAAGATTGAATCCCCAATGGAAGCGAAGGAACCCATTAACCCGGTTTTCATACCAACGACGGTTTCTTCGCCGGCGATACCTTCTTTTTCTTCGATTGACAAGTCAATCCCGGTGATGATGGTGTTGAAGAAGTTAGACGTGTTGAAGAACTGCGTGTGCGTCTTCATCATTTTCTTCAGTTCAGGTGTGCCATCACCATAAATCTTCCGCAGTTGTGGCAGGATCGTGTACAAATAACCTGATGCCTGCATTCGTTCGTAGTTCCAACCCAACTGGAAGCCGAACAAGCTACGCCGATTAATCTGCCGGAAATCTTTATCCGTTAATTTGTAAGTGGGTTTATTAGAGTTCATCATCGGTGATTTCCCCCTCTTCATTGGTATTCTTCTTCGGTGCAGAACCGCTTTCACCGTTACCGCCGCCAGTGCTATCGTGCAGTGCTGTTGACTGCTGGTAAGCAATCGCAGCAAAGGCAAAGGCAATGAACGCCATCGCTAACATGGACAGGCCATTGAAGTTTGCCGTGAATTTCTTGGTAACTTCAGTCATCGCCGTACCCAGCATCTGAACACTGCCAAATAGCGTTGTGAAAAGCATCGTGAAGGTAAACCCAAGGAATAGATAAGCAAAATGCTTCTTAACTGGCAAGTAGTGGAGCAGGATCGCAAACCCGACAGCCGGCAGAACCGCCCCGGCAGTCGTGAGTCCGTCGCCTAACCATTTCCAACTTGTATTCAAGACATGTGCCACGTTGGTAACAAAGCCGCCACCAAAGGAAAGCGCCAAACCAACCGGAATCATCCGTGACAGTGCCCATGGAAGTGCACCGGCAAGGAAGTAACGTTCGATACCTTTGTAGTTATATTCGTCAACCATCTTATCAATCCGATGTGCAAAGAAGGTGTTGGCAAAACGTGCTAAGATATCGGTCTGAATCATGATACTTGCAACCGGAACCGCAATCGCAGCAACCGCTGCAGCCGGCTTCATCCCTGAACTAACGGAGAAAGCCGTTGCCAGAATCGTCCCGGAGTTGGCATCAATTTTAGATGCACCACCGAATGTGCCGACCCCTAAAACCATCAACTGAACGGACGCACCGATCATCAAACCGGCTTTCATATCGCCCATGACTAAACCTGATACTAATCCGGCAAAAACCGGTGAACTCATGGCTGAATAAATTTGCAGTTCATCAAGGATTTGATAACCTGCATATAATGTTAAAAGTGCTATTTGCCACCATGCAATCATTGTTGACTCCCCCTATCCTTTTTTGAGCAGCGTCATGAAATCTGCTGCGGGATCCCCCGGAACCATTTGTGCAATCAAGTGAACACCAGCGGCATCCAGCTTCTTGAAGGTCTCAACGTCATCATCAACCACATTGATTGACTTGGTAATGGACCGAGTCTGATCCGTCTGAGACATATTGCCGACGTTCAATTCTTTAATCGGCACGCCAGCTTCGACTAAGGCCAAAAATGTTTCCGGCCGCTTTGCGACAATGAAAACCCGCTGGGAATCATATTTGTGGTTCAAAATGTGATTAGCCGCGGTCTTAACATCCAGAACTGACAAGCGAACCGTCTCCGGGGTTGCCATCCGCAACCCACTCTTATCGATGTCACTCTTGGAAGCTGCCTCATCGACAACGATAATTCGGGTCGCACCCAGTTTGGTGGTCCAAAGGTTGGCAACCTGGCCATGGACCAGGCGACCATCAATACGTGCTGCAATAATAGCCATTTTCTACTCCTCCTCATTATTTGGTTCTTCAAATATCGGGTGGTCAGCCATTTTCAAGCTTTCGGCATAGCGGCCTTCGGTTTCAAACACGATGACCTCATTTTGTCCGGCATGCAGGAGTCCCGCTGGCACATACAGTGACAACGTGGGCCCTTTCTCCCAGAACCTGCCGACATTGACACCATTAACCAGCATCACTCCTTTACCGAATCCGCGACAATCCAGATAAGTATCATGCGGCTCTGTCAGATCAAACGTGTATTTGTAAAACGCTGGCGTTTCAGGCTGCCAATCTTTTGAAAAATCCAGTTCTGGCGCCTGATTCAAGTCTAGCGGGTACTGCTGATAACCTTTGATAAAATGCAGGTCAACCATGACACCGGTCCGAATGCCTTTGAACTGGGTAATGGCCTCGATTTTGGCACCGTAGTTAACCCGACTCATGTTTTCGACCAGCAAATCCAGCTGGTGATGGCCTTCAACCTGTGGCAACAAAATATCATCGCCTATGGCTTCCTGATATTGGGTCGCCAACCAGTGCTGATCCAAATAAGCTTGAATCCGATCGCGGGCATCAATCACCCTTAATTTAGCTGGCGTTCCTTTGTCAGTGCCGCTAATCAACGGCTGCGCCCGATACAAGGTATAACCCGTGTACTGGCCCAAAAACTCTTGGGTTTGCGGATAAGCAGCTGCGACCGGCTTAGCAAGTTGATCAAGCACCGCAAACAACGAAACCTTGGCCGTCAGCGGATGTTCAGCCGGTGCCAGTGTCGGTTTAACCAGCGGCTCGGCTTGCTGAATGTCCGGTAAGACTTCATGAAGCATTTTTTGAATGGCAAAATACTTCGGGGTAGGATTGCCTTGTTCATTGAGCGGGGCGTCATAATCGTAGGAGGTCACCTGAGGCAAGTCGTGATCCTTACGTGCAGAGGTACCGTTCATGAACCCGAAATTGGTGCCACCATGAAACATGTAGAGATTGACACTGCCGCGCTCAATGACCGCTCGCAGATCCTCGGCCGTTTCGTCAGGATCGCGGCGAATGATCGGTTCGCCCCAGCGGTTAAACCAGCCATCCCAAAATTCCATACACATGAGTGGCCAATCCTGACCATGCGCCTGATGAAATGCTGCCAACCGATCAAAGTTCTTATCGGCTGCCGAACCAAAGTTGCCGGTTGCCAGAATACCATCGTTGATCATACTGCCGGCATTTAACGTTGCTGGCCACGGTCCGTCTGAGGTGAACAGCGGCACATCGACACCGTGTTTCTTCATCAATTTGGCAAGCGCCGCTAGGTAATCGTGGTCTTCACCGTATGAGCCATACTCATTTTCCACCTGCATCATCAGGACGTTGCCGCCATGGGTGACTTGATGATTAACCAGATGCGGCATTAACGCTGCATAATAACGATCAATCGCTTGCAGATAATTTGGATCATCGGTACGCAACCGCATGGACTTGGTCAACAGCCACGCCGGAAAACCACCGAATTCCCATTCGGCACAAATATACGGTGACGGACGAACAATCGCGTACAGGCCAAGATCTTCAGCCACATCCAGAAAATGTTCAATATCGAGAATGCCGCTGAAATCAAACTCGCCTTCGCGATACTCATGCAAGTTCCATGGCACATACGTTTCAACCGTGTTGAAGCCCAGTGCTTTCAGGTTATACAAACTGTGATACCAATCGTCTGGATGAACCCGGAAGTAATGAATTGCGCCAGATAAGATCTTGAACGGCTTGCCATCCAACATAAAATCATGCTCGATCGAAAAAGTCGTCATGAAGGCCTGGCCCCCTTTCACTCATAACAGCTGTCCTGCTAACACTCTTCAGTTTCACACATTAGTCCCGATTTTCACAGGTTTTGTGTCACATAAGCTCTCATGCTTCGGCTTGATAAACCATTTTGCCGTCTAAATACGTTGCCTGAAGCGTCAAATCGGCATCCAGCACCAGATAATCAGCCGCGCGACCCGGTAAAATGCTGCCGCACTGACCGTCAATGTTGCATGAAGCAGCCGGCGTTTGGGTCGCCATCCGAATGATCGCTTCCGGTGTCGCCGCATTCCATGTCAGCAAATTTGTCAACGCATCTTTTAATTCCAACACGGAACCGGCTAAACTATCGCCATCTTTCAACCGCGCCATGCCGTCTTTGACATAAACCGGGAATTCGCCCAAAACATAATCGCCATCCGGCATCATGCCGGCCCGCATACAATCGGTGATCAGCGCGATATGTTCCGCACCTTTTAGCCGAATTAACGTGGTGGCAACTTCAGGCCGTACATGGTGGCCGTCGCAGATCAACTCGTCGTCAACGCCTTGCAGGTACATCGCGGCACCGACCATGCCGGGTTCCCGATGATTCAACGGACTCATGCCATTGAACGTGTGGGTGAAGACGGTCGCACCAGCATCAACGCATGCCTTTGCCTGTTCAAACGTGGCATCGCTGTGGCCAAGTGCGACCACAGTGCCGTCAGCAGTCGCATACCGCGTAAAGGCAGCGGCACCGTCACGTTCCGGTGCAATGGCAATCTTTTTCAAGAGGCCATTTGCCGACGTTTGCCAAGCATCGTATTCTTTTTCACTTGGGTTCTTAAAATACTTAGGATTCTGCGCACCCTTGTGTTTGGTGGTGAAGTACGGGCCTTCAAAATAGATGCCTTGGATCTTGGCGCCGGTTTCTTCTCCAGCATGTGCGGCGATGGTTTTGCAGACATCGTTCAGCTGATCAAACGAACCGGTCAAAGTGGTCGGCAGCCAACTGGTGACGCCGGCTTTTACCAAGTTCTGGCTCATTGTCTCAATGCCGTCCCAATCGTTGTCCATCACATCATGACCCAAAAGGCCGTGAATATGGGTGTCAACCAAGCCCGGCGCGATCAGCTTACCGGGTTGTTCCACGATGTCGCCATCCGGCTTGGCATTTTCCGGCAGATACTCGCCGAATTCTCCGTCATCGGTAATTTCCAGATACCCGCCAATTTCAGTCGCATGTTTAAGGAAAAACTTTGCGGCGTGAATGTAATAACTCATGAACATTTGCCTCCCAGTTTAAGCGATGCAACCCGACACGATTTTCTTGCCAGCTTGCACCATGACAACGCCAACCTTATTCCTGACCTGAATAGTCGTGGAGGATAACCCCTTTGACCACCCGATTAACGGTTCCGGTCGGTGATGGGGTGTCAGGTAAGTTGCCAACCTTGATGGAAGCCAAAAGTGCCAATGTCTGGGCAAACATCACGTCCGGCAAAGCCTGATAACCTTCAGGAAGATCTTTTAGGCCATTTTCAAAATAGAAACCGTCGCCTGAGAAGTTCTGGTCTTGCTTGGTGCCAACTGCCATAACGGATGGGGCAATCTTGTCTCCTTTGACTTCTTCAAGAACATCAATGTCATATTGCCGGGTATAGGCATTGTTGCTGACGAAATCGAACAGCAAGGTCTTGTCATTCACAAAGCTCTTAGGACCATGACGGAAGCCCATTGACGTGTCAAACATCGTGGCGTATTGGCCAGCCGTCAGTTCCAAAACCTTCAGGCGCGTTTCACGGGTTAAACCACCGAGACTGCCGGAGCCCAGATAAACGATACGTTCAAAATCGCGATTGATGACGTTTTGAACTTCAGATTCGCGGTCAACGACTTCTTGGCCCATCGCAGCGATCGCCTTGACCCACTGTTGTTTGTCAGCGTCACTAGCGGTATCAAATACCAGTAATGCGCTCAATGTCATGCAGGAGAAGCTGCCGGTCATCGCAAATCCTTTGTCGTTAGAGCCAGCCGGTTGCAACAGCAGCAACGTCTTGTCTTCACTGGCGGATTTCTTAGCCAACTGACCTTCAGGCGCACAGGTAATGCTGATTTGATAGAGGTTATGCACCACTTGTTCCGCTAGTTCAACCGTCTTCAAGCTTTCTGGCGAGTTCCCGCTACGAGCAAAGGAAACCAGAATCGTTGGTGTGTCGGCTTCTAGAAAATCGTAAGGTGCTGATACGATGTCGGTCGAACCGATTGATTCAAAGACAAACTTGCTGCGATCGCCATGTGCCCGCAAGTACGGGGTCACCGTGTCGCCAACATACTGGGAGCTCCCGGCACCGGTGAAAATAACCCGAATCTGCTTACCGTTAGCGGCATCCGTTACTTGTTTCAAGAAAGCAGTAATCTTTTCTTTGTCACGGGTGTAATTGTCAAACGCTTCTTGCCACAGTTCCGGCTGCTGTTTGATCTCAGCGGTCGTAATCTGTGCGCCTAATTTGGTTAATTCTTCAGTTGTCTTTTCAAACAAATTATCCATCCTCCTAGTGATTAACATGATGAACGTGATAAACAAATTGATCAGCCCGCGCCACGCTCAAGGTATACTCGACGATCTCGCCAGTGTCTGCAAAAGTCGTCCGCCGAATGTTCAAGCATGCCGATGCCGGCGCGACCCGGAGCAGCTTGGCGTCTTCCGGTGAAACCAAGCCGGCGAAGAACGCTTCGTCAACCGACGCAATATGGATGCCGTAGTGCTCTTCCAGCCAGTCATACAACGGTGACCTTTCCAAGGCGTCTTTTTCAAGATCCGGCACGGTTAACGCCGGTAAGTAACTGCGTTCGATCATCATCGGTAGTTTGTCCGCAATCCGCAGCCGATCCAATACATAAACCGGCGTCCCTGGATCAATGCGCATTCGCTTCGCAATATTTGCCGGTACCGCGATTTTTTCCAGCCGCTGAATCTTCGTCACGGGTTGGCGATTCATGGCTAGCATCTGTTTGGTAAAACTGTACGAGCCGCTGACATCGGTTCGTTCGTCAAATCGTTCCGCTACAAACGTCCCTTTACCGGTACTGCGATAAATGAAGCCGCGCAGGAACAATTCGTTCAACGCTGACCGAACCGTGTTTCGGCTGACATGGTACAGTTCGCTAAGATCCCGCTCGGACGGCAACTTGTCATTGGGCTGAAGTTTTTCTTTGATAAATGTCTCCAGCTGATCTACCAGCTGTTTAGTCAACGGAACCTTTTCCATATCCTCACCTCCACGTGGTACCAACCACTTAGTAGTGTATGCGCTTGCACTTCTGATTGTCAACGGAAACGATCTAATTCTAATCTGGCGAATCTGCCTTTTTGATTTGACGTGGTCCATACCAGTCACACGTTCTTGTCACGAAAAGATACCACAGACGCAAATATTCAGATTTTCACTGGCTTAACCAACTGTTTGATATAAAAAAATCAATACGAAAGCGTTCTCATTTTTGGTTAATTTTTTGGGTGTTAAAGTTTTAAAGTCATCAAAAAAAACAGCTCCAGAGATTTTCCAGAACTGCTTGCGTTTGACCGAGTTTATTTGGCAGGTCAGTACCGTCAACGCTAGCCATTAAGCATCCACACCCGGTGTCGATGTGACAATAGCCAGCTTTCCAGTGAACTGCCATGCCTTGATTTGGTTAGGAATCAGGAAGCTGTCACCGGTTTTAATCGGATAATCCTGACCGTCTGCCGTGAAGGTGCCTTCGCCTTCGAGAACGGTGACATTGGTATAAGGTGCTTGCTGGGTAAACGGCATCGTGCCGTCAATATCCAAACGATAAACGGCAAAATGTGGCGACAACGGTGGCTTGACAAAGGTCGTGATCTGGCCGCCTGGTACTTGCTGCTTGGTAATGTCCAGCTTCGGATCCTGGAACGGTACGGTGGTCACGTCAAGGCTTTGCTTGATATGCAGCTCGCGTTTATGGCCTTGATCGTCGGTTCGGTCGTAATCATACAGCCGATATGTCGTATCCGAACTCTGTTGGGTTTCCAAAGCGACAATTCCTTTGTTGAGCGCATGGATCGTCCCGCTTGGCACATAAACAAAGTCACCGGTTTTCACCGGATATTTGCGCAATAAATGTTCCCAGTCGCCGGCCTCGATCATGTCCTTCAGTTGCTCGCGCGTCTTGGCATGATGACCGTAGATCAAGTAAGATCCCGGATCAGCTTGCAAAATATACCAGCATTCGGTTTTACCCAGCTCGCCCTTGGCCTCATGGGCAGCGGCGTATGCGTCGTCTGGGTGTACCTGCACACTTAGGCTCGCTTCGGCATCCAGAATTTTCACCAAAAGCGGAAATTTCTGACTATGTTGCGGCCCGAAATAAGCCGGGTCTTCGTGCCAGGCTTCACGCAACGTCTTGCCTTTGAGCGGCCCATTTTCAATCGTTGCCGGTCCATGCGGATGCCCTGAGATGATCCAGGCTTCACCGATTTTACCGTCCGGAATATCAAACCCGTATTCTGTTTTAAGTTTACGTCCGCCCCAAATTTTGGGATTGAAGTATGGTTTCAAAAATAATGGTTCTGTCAAAAGATCCACTTCCTTTTAGTCACGTTTACCAGCAGTTCGCTGTGTCATAACTGCTTTTCCTGCTATCGACTCCCATTATACACGATTGCTCTAGGCCAATCATCCGGTATCGCGTGCTCCCCTTCATCAAAATAGCGCATTATCATTTTTTAAAATTAACCAAACTCGTTAATTGATTCAACGTTTCATCACAATTAACTACTAAGATGATCCTTGGTGTTGGGAAACATCGACAGCCCGCTACGCAAGAGATGCGCAGCGGGCTGATTTGCGTTATTCAGCAGATGCCATGCTCTTTTGATGGGCAACGGCGCGCTGCTTGAGGAATACGATAATAGCGGTCGAGACAATGACCCCAATTAAAATTGACAAGAAGAATAAGCCTAAGTTGTTCGTCGCACCCAGTACGCCGACAATCGGGCCACCATGCGGAACAGCATCGGTAATGTGGAAGACCATCCCCACAGCACTAGCCACCCCGGAACCGATAATAATGCCCGGGAAGACTTGCTTAGGATGCGCAGTTGCTAACGGAATCGCGCCTTCGGTAATACCAATCAGTCCCATCAAAATGGCCGATACGCCAGCTGTCTTTTCTTCGTCGCTAGTCAATTCTGACTTGAACAATGTCGCAATCCCGGATGACAGCGGCGGTACGGCAATGGCACAAGCAACGGCACCCATAATCTCAGGCGTGCCTGCAGTAATGGACGCGACCCCGAAAAGGAAGGCAACCTTGTTGATCGGACCACCCATATCAATCGAAACCATGGCGCCTAAAACAAGCCCTAAAACGACACTCGTGGACGGACTCTTGGACAAGAACGTCAACAGGTTTTGCAGCGCGGTCATCAACCAGGAAATCGGACTGCCTAGCAGATAGACAAAGGCCGCACTGATAATCGCGGTACCAAGCAGTGGAATGACGAAAATCGGCATCACGGCCCGCAGACTCTTAGGAATCGGCCAGGAGTTCATCCACTTGGTTAAATAACCAGCAGCATAACCAACCAGAATAGCGCCTAGAAAACCGGTTCCTGCTTTGGTGCCTAAAATGGCTGGGGTGTTAGAGACCATCGCGCCAACCATCGCTGGAGCCAAGGCCGCACGTCCGGCAATCGCATACGCAATAAAGCCTGCCAGAATCGGAATCATCAAGCTAAAGCCAATGTTGCCGATTTGATTCATCGTTGACCAAATTGTATTCGGGGCAACCACCATCCCTTTAGCGGTCGCATGACCACCCAATGCGATGGACAAGGCAATGAATAACCCGCCAATTACGACAAACGGAATCATGTGGGAAACCCCGTTTAATAACTGTTTAATTACGGGACTCTGCTCATGGGCCGTGTCCTCGGATTCAGCATCGGCTTCATTTTCAGCAGTGTGCTGTTTTTCACCAGTATAAACATCGGCATGCTTACCTTCATCAACCAGCTTTTGCGGATCCTTAATCGCCTCCGCCGTCGTTGAAAAGACAACGCGCTTGCCGACAAACCGCTCCATGCCATCAATGGCTACATCAATGGCCAAAACAACAAAATCAGCAGCTTTAATCTCATCAGCGGTTAAGTTATCTTCAGTGCCTGACGCACCTTGCGTTTCAACTTTAACTTTATAGCCGTCAGTCTGCCCGGTTTTTTGCAGCTTTTCGGCTGCCATATAGGTGTGGGCAATGCCAACCGGACATTTGGTAACACCAACAAAACTTGCCATCAAAAATTCCCCCTTTTACAAAACTTGATCCAGTACTTTGGTCATTTGTGAACCTTCGTGCTGCGCGTCCTTCAAGGCTTTGATAAAATCATCATCCATTAACTTACGCGCCAGTTTCGACAACATTTTCAAATGCAGCTTATCCGCACCGTTTTGATCTGGCATTACCAGGACAATGGCGATCGAGACAGGCTGACCGTCCAAAGAATCCCACGCAACAGGCTGTTTAAACGTCACGACGCCAACAAAAGGTTCAGTTAATCCGTTGACCTTGGCGTGTGGGATAGCTACGCCGTTACCAAATCCCGTGCTGCTTTCGTCTTCGCGTGCAATGAGGTTATCACGCAACTCATCAGCTGAAATTGGGCGGTTCGTGCTTAAAATCGTTGCAATGGTCCCAAGTGCTGCATGTTTATCGGCAGGGACGGCAACATCGGTGTGGACATCAGTGGTGACATTAACTTCATTCAAATTCGTTCGCTCCTTTATGAACATATTCAGATAAGTTTTTTAACGCGCTTGCTGGGGTCGGACTTTGTGCCAACTTTTCGCAAAATAGGCGATCATCAATCATTCGATTCATGACTTGGTAAATACGGCGCTGATCGCCAGGTGCAGCCGCATTGAGTGCGAGGAAAAAGACCACTTTGACCTTCTGCCCGGACCAGTCGATGCCTTCGGGTGCCAGTCCAAGGGCAATTGCCGGACGTTGAACCATTTCCGGCGAGATATGGGGAATCGCGACGAGGCGCATCGCCGTTGTTGCAAGCTTTTCGCGATCTTCGGCCAGTTTCAGCGGCAACGTTTCGTCTTCAAACACACCGCTTTTTGTCAATTGCCGAATCATTGCCTGCATGGCCGCATGGTGATCAGTCTGCGGCAGGTTCGGTAACACTAGCTTTGGATCTAACAGGCTGAGGAAAGCATCGCCATCTGTTCCAAGACGCAGGCGATCAGCTTGCTGCGCGACTTTTTCGATGTCATGTTGCAACAGTAACGGATTCACGATCACCACCGGTTGGCGCATCCCTTGGATCGGCACCGTGCTGATAATCAACGTCTCGGGAATCGTTTGCCGCATCAGGTCTGCCAAGCCGATTGTCCGAGTGATGACTAACTTTTCGCGGAAGCGTTCTTCCAGGCGTTGGGCGAGCAAACGGCTGGTCCCGACACCGCTGGAACAAACCACCACCGTGGAAATGCGGTCTGCGGCATGTTGCCGTTCGAAGAAGGATTCAAAATGTAGCGCTAGAAAGCCAGACTCGTCATCGTTGAGAGTGACATGATAGCGTTTAGCAACGGCCATACTTAGCTGAGCAGCCGCATCAAACGCCATTGGAAAGTTGCGTTTGCTCTCTTCCGTGTATGGATTGGGAATCGTCATCCCACGGGCAATCCGGGCCAGCGCGCCGCTGAGATGAACGCTTAAATCTTCCAGTAACCGCGTGTCTGGCGATATCCCGGTTAGCCACCCGGCAATCTGTTGTCTAAGCACCGGCGCTGCCTGATCCTCAATACTTGCGGCCGGGGCATCACTGACCTGCCGATCCAGAATCGCCGCAATATGAGCATTGATCTGTTGCGCATCGGCATTGTCCAGCGTCCGATGCACATGCTTAGTCACAAGGGTTAATAATTGTTTGGTTTCCGGCAGTAAAGGTGCTGGGTGCACTGGTGCAGGCGCGGCTTTTTTGGGGCGCTCGCAAGCGATAATGAGATGAATGGCCAACGATTGCAATGCATAATCTGAAAAGATCAAGTCTGACTGTTTCAGAAATTCAGCCAAGCTCTGCATAACCGCCTTGGTGGTCGCTGGATTGACTAAATGATTCAGATACGCCGGCAACTGAATCTGCTGGACCACCTCGCCATCTTTTTGCTTGGCAACGGACAGGCTTTCACCCCAGTAACCGCGAAGTAATTTTGCCAACATATGGCGCCGCTGTGATTCGGAGGCTGTTACTTGGATACCGGTTCGGCTGGTTTGCACGGTTACGTGATTTTCTCGGAAGACTCGCTTGACGGACTTAAAGTCGTTGTCGATGGTGCGGCGACTAACAAATAGGTCGTCAGCAAGCTTGCTGAGGGTATACGGCCGGTTGGTTAGCAGCAACTTGATCATCAGATAATGCTCACGCGCTGTTTGCGAGGTGAACCCTTCCTGACCATGAATGCTACGCAACAAATGGGCTTTTTGGTCGGCCGGTCCGTCTAACGACACGCCGACATTGCGCTTGCGCACCAATTTGACGGCATATGGCGATAAGTCCGCGTCCAGCCGATTTAAGTAATTGCCAACTGTGCGCTCGGAAAGCCCGGTCGCTTCGGCAATTTGATCGTAATGAACCGTGCCGTGCTTCAGTAAAAAGTCCAGAATCAACAGCTTTTTATCTTTCAAATTGCCGTTCCCCCTTTCCAATTAAAAAGTCTAGACCACCTGCAAGCTGTTGCAAACGCTTGCTTTTGCATTTATGAAAGCGCAATTTTTGCACTGTTATTGCGTCGTGATTCCAAAAACTGTCATTCATGTTGATTCCTTTCGTTGCTGGACGTGTCGTTGCCGGCCACTTGACCGATTTTAGGGCAACCAAAAGTGGCTGAGCCATAATTTTACGAGAACGTTCATAGATTAGTGAATCACGAACAATCAAAAAAGCTGAGGCAATAAGTTCCGAGTCGTGCCAAACTCCGCAATCTCCGGCCAGCTGGTGTGGCGACGCGAAGCTAGAGCGGAGACGGCGCTTTGAGCCAGAAGCCCGCTGTCTCAAAGTCGCCTAACAACATCAGCGACAAAGCCCGGTCGCTGTGTTGTTTGCACGGCTGAGCCCCATCTAGCCTACGATTGCTCCGCTTTGGCACTCATAGCTTAAATGACCTCACCGAATTACCCCATAGAAACAAAAGATGAACATACTCTCGATAACGACAAAGAGTATGTTCATCTTTTTGAGTCTGGCTGTGAATTATGACCCAGCCTCGTTATTGTCAGTTTAAAAATAACTAATCTGTCTCACGACGGCGCCAGTATAACAGGCCCATACTGATGAGCAGTGAGGCACCTGCGAGCATTAACGCTGGTGTCGTTGCTTCTGCCGTACTTGGTAACGGCGGTTGCTTGTTTGTCTCTTTTGCTGGCGCGACCGCTGTCGGTTTTGGTGCGGGTTCCGGTGTTGACGGCGTTGGCGCTTTTGGTGGTGTCGGTTTAAGTGCCAGTCCTTTGATCGCCGTCTGAATCGCATTCGCCATTGCGTCGACCTTACTTTGCTGGGTGATATCCAAGCCACGTTTCACGGCCGCAATCGCAGCATCAACTGCAGCAAAGTCTTGGTAATGCTGCCGGTCTAACTTTTTGGCCGTTGCAATCGCGGCATCGACTTGACTATAATCAGCGCCCCGCAGCTGCAGACCTTTAACGGCAGCGGTAATCGCTTGGGCATAGCCATCAACAGTTGTCTGTTCGTTGGCCTTTTTACCGCGAATCACCGCATTAAGCGCTGCTTCTAATTTGGCTAACGAGGCATCCGTGTACTGGCTCAATTGCCGCGGCACGGTGGCAATCGCGGCGTCGACTTTGCTGTAATCCGCTGGCCGCGGCATGTACGCGGTATATGCCGTGGAAAATTGATCCATCAATTTCAACAACGCTGGCATATCCAACTGTGCACTCGGGTTATCGGCCCACACTGCCTGAACGCTACCGATAATCGGAACCGTGCTGCTGGCACCTGGCACATCCGTAAATTTCTTGCTCTTTAAACTGGCAACCGCGGTCTCATAACTATACAGATTGCCGGTCATACGCCCTAACACCCAGTACCAGCCATCGTTGGTATTCATGATCTTTAAGCCTTTATTCGCCAGGAATTCCGGCTTGGCAACGTCATA
Source organism: Lacticaseibacillus casei DSM 20011 = JCM 1134 = ATCC 393 (assembly GCF_000829055.1). Taxonomy (NCBI): domain Bacteria; kingdom Bacillati; phylum Bacillota; class Bacilli; order Lactobacillales; family Lactobacillaceae; genus Lacticaseibacillus; species Lacticaseibacillus casei. The sequence continues at coordinate 242,112 of NZ_AP012544.1, read as the reverse complement.
GCCAAACCACCCTGCCGTCCAATAAGACACAATGAGATTCTGGTCAAACGTGCCAAAATCCGTGCGATCGTTGTAATAAATGCCATCGTTAAACACCATAGGCTTCAACCCGGCATTTTCCGCCATCTGGGCCAAGTCATTCACATACGCCACAAATTTGCGATAAGTGCCGGTTTGTTGCAACTTGGCCCAGCCGCCGGTATCGACATCGTTGGCATATTCGTCGCTGCCGAAATTAAAAATCGTGGCGTGGTCTTTAAAATAGCTAACGTACTTTTGCAACAAAGCCTTGGTGAACGCAATGGCTGTGTCGTTATTCAAATCAACTGTTCGTTTGGAGCCATTAAACGCCGGATTTTTGATCCCAAGCTTCGTCATCGCGGTCAAAATCGCATCCATATGGCCGGGACTATTGATCACCGGAATAATGTTAATGTCGCGCGCTGCAGCATATTTTAAAACCGCATCCATGTCTGCTTGCGTCAAGGCATTGCCGTTTGGATCGTTGTAGTAAGTCTGATTCCCGGCAAGTACGGCTTGCTTAACCGCATCGCTGGCATATGTTTTCCCGTCAACGGTCAGACTCATATCATCCAGCATGAAGCGTAACGCATCATTACCCAATAAAATCTGCACATCGGTGTATCCGTCCGTGTGCGCCCGATCAATGATCGTTTCCAATTGATCAACCGAAAAGTATTTCCGCGCGGCATCAATCGAAAAGACACTTTGCAGCCGATTATCGGCAGCTGCGACCTGCTTCGGCGGCTGCTTCAAACCCACGGCAATACCAGTAGTACCGCAAGTGCCAAGAGCCAAAGGTGTATCCCCTGCTTTTTCAAAAATTCGACCTCCCCTATGGTTGGTGTCTAAAACGAAATTGGCCTATTCCGCCAACATCACAAGAATAATATGCAATCGTTTTCATTTCAATTCAATCGACCGTTTTCACATATCATTCTCACGTTTTCCTCAGATGAATTGTTACCGCATCGTTGTTTATGTTTTTGAAAATTGAGATGTCCATTTCTGCGTGCATGAAAATAGCCAGCGATCCAACTAAATCTCGCTAGCTATTCGGAACATCATTTTCTCGTTTACTTTTTAGCGGTTTTTCGTGTCGTTGTCTTTTTGGCAGTAGTGGTTTTAGCCGCTGCTTTACTTGCAGTTGCCGTTTTCTTGGTGGTTTTTCGCGTCGTGGTGCGTTTCTTCGTGGCAGTCCGTCTGGTTGTTTTTTTGGCCGCTGGCTTTTGTTTATTGGCCGGAACTTCCTTGGCGATTTCCTTAGGCTTGGCCATCTCGGTTTGAATGTGATCCAGTTTTTCCTGAACGGAGGCAATCATCTGGTCATTGATCGTTGCGAAGTCCTGCAGATAATCAGCGGCCGTTGCAGTTTCGTCAATCCGTAAGCCAGAAACGTTGACGAATGGCGAGGTCACGATTAAATAAACGCGGACCGGGACGATTTCATCCGGTTCAAGGAAGTTCGTAATTTTGTTGACATTGGCAAACGGCAGGTTGATCACGCCGGTTTCAACTGTGATCGTGGTCGGCTCAGGAAAGTCGATGACCAAATCAGCCTGAATCAACTGGTTCTTTTCAATGGCGCTGCGAACATCTGCGAACACCTTCGCCATCGCGGTATCAACACCGTCTTTCTTAAAAGCGGCTGCGGTCAGATGCACTTCCGTATGCTCGAAGGTGCCTGCAAAAATTGCCTCCTGAAACTTGTGTACATTGATTTCCATAATGATCTCCTTTAATGCTTAACAATCCTCCGACCATCATAGCCCACCGAGGTTGGGTGACGCAAACGCCATAGCATGAAAAATCATCATCACGTACTGGCTAGTGGCAAAGTTACTGATGGGCATTAAAAAAGCCAGCAAGATATTGTGGCATTGCTGACTCCAATCAAACATTATTACTTATTTTCTTTCAAAATCTTCTCAGTCTGCTTTTGCAACTGATCAAACGCTGTTTCGCCGCTGACGTTTTTCGTCAAAGTACTGTCAACTGTGCTCATAAGGTCATTGCGGTAATCTGTGTAGCCAGCAAAGACCGTTGAAGCAAAGCTTTGTGGCACATCAGAAACGGCGGCTTTATATTGTTCGTGCTTTTGCAGGTAATTCTTAAAGGTCGTACTGTTGGATGCGCTCTTGGTAACTGGTACATAACCGGAATCCATCGCCCACTGTGAAGCATTTTCCGACTTCAACAGGAATTTCTGGAATGCCCATGCGCCGGCTTGTTGCGCCTTGGATGCGCCTTTGAACAAGACATTGTAGTTTCCGTTTAATGGATTGCTGCGCTTGCCTTCATATTCAGGAATCACCGCGGTTCCCCATTCGAGATTCTTTGGTGCCTGTTGCAATAAGACCGGCACAGTGGCTGATGAGCCAATCCCAAAGACGGCTTTGCCATTTGCGAATGGGACGCTGAAGTACTGATCTTCACCCGCAGTCTTCAATGCGCCGCTCTTGCGCAGATCAAGAATCTGGTTGACGGCGGCCAATGTCTTAGGTGCATTCAGGTTAGCTTTTAGCTTTGGGGTAATCAGTTGACTACCTGCACCGTAAGCCATCCCTTCTAACGGAACATCGTAACTTTGATCCAGCTCGACAGCGTTAATGTCCGTCCCTTTTAACTTATCCTGATCAGCCGCAAAGTCCGCCCATGTCTTCGGCATACTGATATTATATTGTGACATCAAGCGCTTGTTATAAAAAAGCACCGAAGTCGAAACCGAGAATGGCAGACCGTAGTATTTACCGTTGTACTTACCCGCAGCCAAGAAACTCGGATAGATATCTTTCCGTTGACTGCTGCTCAACTTATCCGAGCCGTTCAACATTTCGGAGTCAAACGGTAACAACAGTTGGTTCTTCACATAGTCACCAATATTGGTATAAGGTGACTGGGCCATCGTCGGCAGGGTCTTGGATTTGCCTGCAGCCATGATCTTTTGCTGCAACGCATTGTAAGATCCCTGTGACGTTGCGACCACTTTGTACTTCTTTTGACTTTGATTGAACTTCGTAATGAGCTTGTTCAATGCTTTGTCATAAGAGCCTGTCATCCGGTGCCAGTATGTAATTTTCACTGGTGCACTGGATGACGACGATTTTGCTGCTGAGCTCTGCTTACCGCAAGCGGTCAACAATACCAAAATCGCACCCATAAAACCTAACAAACGCCAGAAACTAGTCTTTTTCATCATATGTCCCTCATTTGATGTCGCGGCTTACCGATCGACAGTGTTTGCAAGCCGCCGTATTTGTCATATGTCTTGATACCCTTTATTATGCCTCTAATTAAAATAAAAACCAAGGAACACCCGGAATTCGTTGAAAATCATAGGTGAGCCATTTTCCCAAACAGAATGTATGTTCTATACTGAAGGCTAGTTATATTTTCAACTACATTAAAGGAGGACTCGGTGATGGCGCATAATCGTATTGGTATTCGGGAATTTGTTGAGTTAACCGTTCGTACCGGCGATCTCAACCCGATTACCAGCAATTCAAATAATACCGCCATCATCGGTAGCCAGATCCATCGCAAGTTGCAAGCTGCTCACCATGAGGCTGATTACCAAAAAGAAGTCTATTTAAAAACCACGGTTACCGTCGAATATGAAGATTACCAACTCGAAGGCCGTGCCGATGGCGTCTGGACGGATGACGACAAAACATTAAACGTCGAAGAAATCAAAACCAGCGCCCGACCATGGGAAGACTGCACCCCAAATACCAAGGATCGCTATTGGGCTCAAGCGCGTATTTATGGTCACTTGCTTTGTCAACAACGCCACCTTGACCACGCGACCATCACCTTGGTGTATGTGCAGACCAGCACTGATACCGTCACCCGTTTCACCGAAACCAAAACGGCTGCCGAGTTGGCCGATAACTTCACGGATTTACTGACAGAATTCACCGATTGGCTCAAGTTGCGGAGCGACATCATCAAGCGCCGCAATGAGTCGATTGATGCGCTTGATTTTCCTTTTCCCGAGTATCGTGCCGGCCAGCACGAATTCGCCGCCGCCGTTTACAAAGCCATTTACAGCAGCGCGCGCCTTTTCGTCCAAGCGCCCACTGGTACCGGCAAAACAATTTCGACACTTTTCCCGACTGTCAAAGCTATGGGCAGCGGCTTGATTCAGCGAGCGTTTTATTTAACCGCCAAGCAAAGTACGCGACGTGTAGCCGAGCAAGCGATGGCGTTGATGGCAGGCTCGGGGCTTAAGGCGAAAAGCATCACGCTGACGGCCAAAGACACGATCACTTTTGCCGATGAGCCAGACGATCCCAGTCAAAATCCTTACATGTTGGGCTATTATGACCGCCTAAAGCCGGCACTGCACGACCTCCTGGCACATGAAGACCAAATCACTCGATCCGTCATCGAAACTTATGCGCGAAAGCACACGGTCGATCCATTTGAATTTTCGTTAGACGCCAGCCTGTTTTGTGACGTTATCATTTGTGATTACAATTATTTGTTTGATCCACTGGTCTTTTTACAGCGGTTCTTTAGCGATGCCGATGACAGTCAGTTTTTCTTAGTCGATGAAGCCCATAATCTCGTGAGTCGGGCACGGGACATGTATACCGCCAGCATCACCGATCAGGACTTTGCCAACCTCAAGAAAGCACTGTCCCCATACAAAGGCGCGGCACTCACCAAGCTGCGCCGCGCCATCACTCGGATCGTGAATACCCTGTCAGCCATCGCCGATCAGCGGTTAATGAAACAATCACCCGTCTTTGAAGAAGCCCCGCTTGATGACCTTACCAATGTCCTCGCCAAGTTCACGGAAACGGTCCACGATTGGTTAGCCGAACCGCCAACGCCCGCCTTGCAGCCCGCCGTTGATCTCGTGTTACCGGTTTTCTTCCTGGCGAATAAATATTTACGCATTGGCGATTTTTACGATGAGACGTTCAAAACCGAAATTGCAAAGGATCATGGCGTTGTTACAGTCAAAGAATTGTGCTTGGATCCATCGCATTTTGTTGATGAATCATTGAAAAAAGGCCGCGGCGCCGTGTTGTTTTCCGCCACCTTATCGCCGATGTCTTATTTTCAAAAGTTACTCGGCGGCGTTGACAATAGTCTGACTTACGCCTTACCGTCGCCGTTTGACCCGCAGAATCAGGCTGTCATCGTTGACACCAGCGTCAACACCACGTATCGCCGGCGTGAACAGGATCTGCCGCAGCTGATTGCGAGTCTCACAACCTTAGTTAGCGCCAAAAAAGGCCATTATCTTTTCTTCTTCCCGTCGTATGCTTATTTAAAAACCGCCTATGCCGCATTTACCGCTGCCAATCCCACACTTAAAACCTGTGTGCAGGAAAATGCCATGACCGAAGCGGATCGCCAAGCTTTTCTTGATCATTTCAAAGCCGGCCATGAACCAGTGATTGGCTTTGCCGTTCTTGGCGGTATTTTTGCAGAAGGCATTGATCTGCGCGGTGCCCAGCTAATCGGCGTTGCCATTGTTTCGGTTGGCTTACCGGGACTCAATGCGGAAACCGATCAACTGCGGGATTATTTTGATCAAAATGCAGGCCAAGGATTTGCCTACGCGTATCAACTGCCTGGCTTTAACAATGTTTTGCAGGCGGGAGGCCGGGTGATTCGTGGTGCTAAGGATGTCGGGGTTATTTTGCTCATCGATGAACGGTTTGTGACGCCACGGTACGCGCGCTTGTTTCCGGACCACTGGACGCATGCTCAGGTTAGCCGTAATCCGGCGCAGCTCGCTCAGTTACTCACTCACTTTTGGGAGGCACATCATGAAGACCCAACTCACGCGTGATCTAGAAAAGACGTTGTATGCCTATTGGGAAGAACAAGGGGCCACTGCTGTTGAAGAAGTCACGATGCCCGATGATTTCGGCATTGTGGACACCTTGGTACGGCAAAAGCAGGAAAATGAAACGATTTGGCGCTGTTTTGAGCTAAAAGTAACGAAAGCGGACTTCCACAGTCAGGCCCGCTTAAGTTTTGTTGGCCATTATAATTACTTTGTGTTGCCACAGCGGCTTTATCAAGCGGTCGTCGCCGAAATTCCAGCCGGCATCGGCGTCTTCGTCTACCACCCGTTCTCCAAGGCGGCCATTGCTGCCAGTGCCGTTCCAGTGAGCACACCTGGTACACTGACAATCGCTAAACCGGCGCGACGCCAGAGCTTACAGGTTCCGGAAGAACAATTAACCGATCATTTCATTGCCAGTCTTAATCGTGAAGTTGTCAAAGCCAAGCAAGTCGCCAAAGGACTCGGACAATTTTCCACTGCGGAATTGTTTACCGAACTGCGAAAACGAACCGCTGACTATGATATTTATCATCCCGATAAAAATCTTTATGACCAGTTTGTCGGTGACCTCAACAACACGACCATCACTGCGCTTCAAGAAGAAGTCGACGCCCTCAATGCGGAAATGGCAACGTTGAAAATGGATCGCTTATCATGAACTACTTCCCTATCATTCGCGGAAAATTATACGATTTGGCAGCGATCACCGCCTTGGCAAACAGCCAGCGACTACCTGCGACCGTCATTCCGGTGCTTGAACCTGTCAAAGACATCCCCAGTTTGACCAAGACCACGCAGGCACTAACGAAAACCGCCCACGCAGCATATGTGATTCAGAATCCGCAAGTCGGCACTTACCGACTATTGGCAACGCCGCGCCACCTGCCGATGCTTAGTCCATCAGTGCAAGTCGCGCGGATTTTTGATGCCCAGCCAGCACCATTGATCATCGCCACCACTGCTGCCCAAGCCAAACTGCTGGCACGCCGCCAACTCGCCTTAGTACCGGATGAAGCACGGGTTCGACGGTTAGGTTTGCGGCATGCTGTGTATCTCAATGACCATTTCACCGTCTATTCGCATACATCGGCGTATGGCTTGTTGCAAGACGAGTTTTATCAGTACCCGCCTGACATGTTGCCCGGCGTTGGCTTTGCCAACTATCCGCTCGCTACCTCTGACTACTTTGAGCACGGCTTCCCTCAACGCGCCTTGGCAATCCACTTGGTCTACCCCGCAACTGATGGCTCCCTACGAATGCATCATTTTGTCTCCGTCAATAATGAAGGCTTCACCAACCCGCAAGCCAAATTTTTCGAAATACTTACGCAACTCGCCGCCTGGCTGCCCTATCATCCCCAAGCACAAACGGCCGGGGTAATGGCACTCATGAAGGCCGCTGCTGATCACCATTTTCCCGGCTTAGGTGTTGTCCGAAAGTTCCAGCTGATGCACCACTTAGAGATGATCGGCCGCTGGCTGCAAGATTAACAGCAAATAGTGAAAACGCTTCTTAACTATTTTTTCACAAAAAAGGTCCCGAACAATATAGCCGTACACAATTAATTGTGTTACACTTTCTTTGTGAAATCATTATCAAAAATACAAAGGAGCGATCTACTTATGAAAATTATTGTTATCGGTGCCACCCATGCTGGTACGTTTGCGACCCAACAGATTCTAACCGACCACCCAGACGCAAATGTCACCGTTTACGAGCGCAACAACAACCTGTCGTTTCTCTCCTGTGGCATCGCCTTGTGGGTCGGTGATCATGTCAGCGATCCTAACAAGATGTTCTATTCCAGCCCTGAGGCACTTGCCAAGCTTGGCGCCAATATGCAAATGGAGCATGACGTCCTCAGCGTCGACCCCGACGCCAAAACCGTTGAAGTCAAGGACTTAAACACTGGCGAGGTCACCACTGATACTTATGACAAACTGGTTTACACCACCGGTTCTACTCCAATCGTTCCAAATATCCCGGGCATTCATGATACGGATGTCCACCTGTGCAAGAACTGGCAAGATGCCAAAACCTTAAAAGATCTGGCGCCAACCATTAAAAGTGCGATTGTCATCGGTGCCGGCTATATCGGTGCCGAACTCGCCGAACAATATGCCGTCACCGATAAGCAGGTCACATTAATCGACGGCCTGCCGCGGGTATTGGCTAAAAACTTTGACGCTACCATCACTGACCGCGTTGAAAAACTTTACACCGATCATGGCGTTCATTTGGCACTCGGCGAAATGGTCACCAGCTTCGCGAAAAATGATCAAGGTGAGACTGTAGTCACAACCGACAAGGGTACCTATACTGCCGACATTGCGATTTTGTGCACCGGCTTCCGGCCAAACACCGACTTGCTTAAGGATCATCTCGATACCTTGCAAAATGGCGCCATCATCACCGACGCCTACATGCAAACCAGTGATCCAGCTATTTTTGCCGCTGGTGACACTGCAGCTGTGCATTATAATCCAACTGGCAAGCATGACTATATTCCCTTGGCAACCAATGCTGTTCGCCAAGGCATTCTGGTCGGCAAAAACATTGTGGCACCAACCGAGAAGTACCTCGGCACACAGGCAAGTTCGGCGGTTGAACTTTTTGATCATGCTATTGCCGCATCCGGCCTCACAACCGAAGGCGCCAAGGCACGCGGGCTTGAACTTGATAGTGTCACCATTGAGCAAGACTATCGCCCGGACTTCATGCTCACCACCACACCGGTCCTATGCAGCCTGACCTGGGATCCGCAAACGCACGAAGTCAAAGGCGGCGCATTCTTCTCCAAACACGACATTAGCCAAAGCGCCAATGTCATCTCCTTGGCCATCCAAACTCACATGACCATCGAAACCCTCGCTATGGTCGATATGCTGTTCCAGCCAAACTTCGATCAGCCGATCAACTGGGTCAACGCTGTGGCAATGGCAGCGGTTGAGAAAGCTAACGCGGCGGATAAAGAACCGGTGGCTTAAATCATCTCAACCTGTTTACCTGTAGCGCGTTCCTAATGAACCAAAATTGTATTATATTCAAAAAAGCAGACAGTCATCAGCCGATACTTGCTGATGACCTGTCTGCTTTTTGTGATCCCATTAATCCTTTAGTGTCTGCCCTAGCTCCTTGAACCACAGCGCACTTTTTTTGATTTCCCGTGCCTGTGTTTCAAAATTCACGTAAAACAAACCATAGCGTTTATTGTAACCATTGGCCCAGGAAAACTGATCCTGCAATGACCAGACAAAGTAACCTTGTACGTCAACGCCTTCACTGCGAGCCTTCAGCAGTGCCTCAACGTGCTGGTCAATAAAGTCGATGCGCTTTTCATCGTCAATAAGCTGACCAATGCCTTCATACTTGTCTTTATAGCCAAGACCGTTTTCGGTGATATAAATCGTTTTGCTATTCGGGTATTCCCTCGCGACGCGTTTGAGCATATCGTACATGCCCGCGGGATAAATGTTCCAATCCCAGTCGGTCGTTGGCACGTCAGGTTTCTTAACATGTTGGCCGACACCCTGGAACTTGAAGGAACTGGTTCCCTTTTCGCCTGTGCCATTGAACGAATTGGTACTTTCACCTTCATAGGCAGCGACAAAAGACGGCTGGTAATAATTCATACCAAAATAATCATTTTGCGTGGAGGCCTTTTTCAGAATGTCCATATCGCCCGGTTCGATCTTCAGCTTGGCATCATTGGCTTCCAGCAATTCGTTAATCAGCGCCATCGTTTCCGGCGTATATTCACCCTTAAACGTGCCATCCAGCAAGAAGCGGTTCATGAAAGCATCTTCAAGTGCTGCCGCATGCTCATTGGCCGGCGTGTCCGGATACGGATAGACCGGCTGCAACACATGAATCAACCCAATGCGCCCTTGATAACCTTTCTCTTTGAACAGATTGACCGCCCGTGCATGCGCCAACAACTCGTTATGCTGTGCCTGGATCCCACTTGTCACATCAAAATGATGATTCGGCGGGAAATTACCCTGAATATATTGGGAAAAGGCCAACGAAATCAGCTCATTGATCGTAAACCAATTTTTGACTTCGGAAAACTCTTTGAAACAGAAGTCAGCATAGTCGACAAAATAATCAATGTTCTTGCGATTCAACCAGTCCCCATCATCAAATAAGGTCTTTGGTGAATCGAAGTGATGCAAGGAAACATATGGGGTAATGCCGTTGTCCAAGCAACACTTAAACAAGCGATGATAGTACGCTACGCCGGCAGGATTGGGTTCGCCATATCCTTTGGGAAAAATCCGTGTCCACGCAATCGATACCCGAATCGCATTTAAACCATATAGTTTGGCAAGCTCAATGTCTTCCGGATATAGATGGTAAAAGTCGCTGGCAGGATCAGGGGAAAAGCGGCCTTGTGCTTTGAGATAGTCATCCCACATCGTTTTGCCTTTGCCATCTACTTTTGTGGCACCTTCTACCTGATACGCAGCCGTTGCACCGCCCCAGACAAAGCCTTTGGGTAATGATTGGACGCGTTTTAATAAGCTCGTCACGATGATGCTCCTTCCTTTGGTCTTACTAATGGATGTCGTTTGTTGGCAGCGCGATGCCCAGCTGTTTTTCAATCGCAGCCAGCCGTTCATACTCGTCGATCGTGAAGCTAATCGTGTCCAACAACATCATGGTGGTCATCAAGGTATCCTGCCCATGCACCATGATAAAAGTAACATCCATATTATCGCCACCTGCTTCTTTGCTAAGCAGTTTGGTTTGTTCGTTATGTGCTTCGTTAATGCTTTGGCGCGCCTCTTCAACCAATGACCGCGCATGTTTAAAGTTCCCTTTGCGCGCTTCATTCAGCGCTTCAATCAAATCAGTTTTCGCATCGCCAGCGTATGCAACGATTGCAAAACCGGTCATTGAAATTTCTTCTTTAGTTGCCATCAAAATTTCCTCCTTGGTTATGAATCTTGAGGTGCAGGTGTTTGCGGTTCTTGAATGAGCCGCTGAATATGGATGATGAAATAGACATGTTCATTTTCGTTAAGCTTAATCTGCAAAGCCTTCTCAAGCTCCGTGCAAATCTCCATGGCAATGGCAAATGATTTCGGGTAAAGCCGCTTGAAGTCTTGCCCGATTTTTGGATCAAGATCAGCTTCATCTTGTTCATCGGTGTTTAATCGCTCAACCAGATACTGGAGATGAATCATCAATCGATCAAAATAGTTTTGATTCGTCAAGCTCCGTTTCAGACCATATTTAGCAAAAACCTGCGTCACGATTGTATTAACGCGCGCCGTGAGCGTCACGGTCGGATCCAAGTCACCATCCACACCTTTAGCATTAATAAAATGCAACGCGATATTTTTCACTTCGGCATCGGGAAAATGGACGCCCAGATCATGGTTAAGGCGTTTGACTGCCTCTGTCGCAATCTGATAAGCCAACGGATAACGATCGCAAATATCCGGAGCCGGACTCGCTTGATATTTGCCAGCGGTCAGACGTTTATACATTTGGAAAACGTGATCGGTCAGCGTGACATAAATATAATTCAAAACTGGGTAATGATACGTCTTCTTCGCCATGCCAATCACACCGAACGTGGCGACAACGATGTCAATTGGCACATCCTTGAGCAATGACGTAAAGTGGTTCTTCACTTGTGCATCATGGAGATACAGTATCTCTGAACTCTTTTTGGGATCGATCTGATCGCCTTTGCGTTTACTAAAACCAATACCTCTGCCTTGAAGAATTGCCTCCTTACCGTTGCCAACGTCTACAAGTACAGCATTGTTGTTATACACTTGCTTGACCCTTAGCAACATTGGTACACCGCCTTATCTTTCTTTTTATCAGTATTCAGTTTGATTCAACAAAACGTTATTCTGTCGCAGGAGCCTCTTTTGGATCGCTTTCTTTGTAGTGATTGACAACAAAGTCCAGCGCCTTTTCAGGATCGCGGGTCAAAGCAATATATTGCTGGCCTTTGGTTGCCACAAGCTTGATGCCTAATTGATCTGTATCATGCTTCAAATCGCTATAGTAAGTCCGGACTTGCGGTGCCAAAACCACCATATCATAGTTCGGTAAAATATCATGATGTGATCCGTAGGCGCCAGCACTGGCAACGATCGGTTCATGATACGTTTTGGCGCCATCAGTCAGCGCGTTGGCTAGCTGCTCACTTGTACCACCGCCAGCGCACAAAACCAAAACTTTCAATTCGTGATCAAGCTTGTGGGGACCTTTCGCAGTTTGCCCATCATCAGTCAAGGCGTTTTCGGCTTTGGCTGCTTTGACATCCGCTGGTTCCGGAAATTCCTTAGGAGCTGCAGCATCGGCTTCAGCAGCAACTTCTCCTGTCCCAGCTGCTGTTGCAGTTGCGACGGCACCAGCATCGGCGGCACCAACTGCAGCTTCTTGTTGAAGAAGTTCCGCATCATATGCTCTGATGAACGGCATGTAGATAAGCGCGTCCACCACTAGTAAAATCGCCATGAGCACTAGCGAGGTCCACTGGAAGCCGGTATCAATCAGTGCACCAATCGGCCCTGGCAATGCCCAAGACATGAAGTACATGAACCCATGCATGATGTGCAGGTCAATAAATGCTTTACCGATCACAACGTTGACAACCGGTGCCAACACAAATGGCACCAGGAAGTATGGATTCAAAATAATCGGGGCCCCAAACAGCAGCGGTTCGTTAACCGCAAACATAACTGGGATGAAGGAAGCTTTGCCAATAGCTTTTAGCTGTTTTGACTTCATAAAGAACATGAACAAAAATGGCACTATAAATGTTGCACCGGTACCACCGAGTTCGCCGACAAAGTTACCGAAGTTTTCGGTCAAGGCATGGTATGGAAAATGACCAGCTTTGAAAAGTGCTAAGTTTGCCGTGGTATTCCCAAACAATGCAGATTCAAGCGCTGGTTTAACAACCGATGGCCCATGAACACCAAGGAACCAGAACATGGGAATCAGGAACCAAATTAGCATCATGCCGGGATAAGTTTCTGCCCCTTTAAAGACAGGTGCTAAAACGGTGGCCAGAATGGCGCTGAACGGTACTTTGAAAGCTGCTCGGGCTGCGACATCAATCAGTGAGAAGACAATCGTTGCTGCACCGAATGGGATAATATCGCGGAAATTTTGGGAAATGGCACCCGGAACTTCTTTTGGCATCTTGATGGTTAAATCGCTTTCAACACAGAACTTGTAAACCCATACGGTCACAAACGCCGCAACAAACGCTGACAAAATGCCTTGAGTGCCAAAGAATGTCGGCAAGAAGTTGCCTTTACCGGTTGTTCCGATCGCCAGTAACATGAACCCGACCATTGCGGCCATCATCGTTGATGTATTGTTGATGAACCGTCCACCTTTGATGCGCTGGTTCATGGAGCCGGTCAACGCCTTCGCCGTCGTTCCGGCAACGTAAAATCCAACAAAGCCCATGGTGTAGTTGTAAATCTTATTAAACCATGCGTTCAAATCAGTGGGGATCTTGATCCCAATTAATGGCGGGATATTCGACAAAAGAATAAAAATCGCGCATTTTAGAATCAAGTTAGCCACTGTCTCAAAATTTTTTGGACAATAAAAAACATCAAGAACAGATATCCTGTATCATTGAAGTTCCTACACAAACAATGGAAGAGGATATTGTCTTGATGCAGAAACAGGATAGCACACACCGCCAAAAAGGTCAGCACTTAACATCACTCGAGCGCGGAAAAGTGGCCGGATTCCGCCAAGCTGGGAAGTCCAATCGTTGGATTGCTGCTGAAATTGGCGTCTGCCCGCAGACCATTAATAATGAAATCAAGCGAGGTACAGTAGATCAGGTCAAGAAGAGTAATGGCAAGCGCGTCTACCATCGACAATACCTGCCAGAGGCTGCTCAGGCTCGTTACGAGACTGCACGCTTGAGCTGCCATCGTCCTGACAAGTTCGCCAGCGTACAGGTCTTCTTAGCCTGGTACGTACAGCGAGCTAAGCAGGACAAATGGTCGCCGGATGCTTCAATCGGCTATGCCAAGCGACACAAGCTGTTTACTCCTGAAGAGCTTGTTTGTGCCTCGACTTTGTACCAGTACATTGACGACCAACGCCTAGAGATTCGAAATATCGACCTGTTGGAGAAGACTAAGCGGAAGACCTCTCACCAGCACCACACCAAGGCTAAGCGCCTGGCTGGCCGCAGTATCGAGGAACGGCCTAAGGTCGTTGAACGACGCAGGCAGTTCGGTCACTGGGAGATGGATACCATTGTCGGTAAACGCAATGGCAAGGAGAGCGTCATCTTGACTCTGATTGAGCGCAAGACCCGTTGCCAACTTCTCCGCTTGATCGAAGGACGAGATGCAGACTCTGTGAGCTATGCATTGCGTGGAATCAAGCGCGAATGGGGAGCTTGCATCAAGACCATCACAGCCGACAACGGACCCGAGTTCACCGCCTTAAATACTGCTTTTGCTGGGACGGAAACTGAGATCTTCTACGCCCATCCTTACACGTCCTGCGACCGTGGCACCAACGAGGCACATAACCGGATGATCCGCCAGGACTTCCCTAAGGGCATGTCCCTAGATGACATTAGCCCTAGTCAAGTGCAGGCCACGCAAGACCGCTTGAATCAGTTGCCTCGCAAACAACAGGGCTACTGCACACCCCAGCAAAACTTTGAGGCCGAAGCTCGGCGCGTTCGCCGCATGGCCCAGTAGTCTCTCTAGCGCCACAACTTCTATTTGATAACGGCCTGTTCTGGGATTGTCCTCAACGACTGGCTAACTTGTTCTTGCAATTTACGAAAGAATAAAAATACTGGAAAACAGAATGATCGGCATTGCTGCCAGGAAACCATCTTTAATGGCCATCAAGTAAATGTTTCGCGAGATCTTTTCAAATAAAGCCTGATGCTTCTCAAGTCGTTTCACAATGACTTGCATGAGTTAGCCTTCTTTCTAGGTGAAAAATTGATATGCCTTCGCCGGTCGCGATCCGGCTCATGGCTATAAACTGCTAAACAAAAAATGGCAAAAGAAAAACCACGGTCGGTCGAAGATATCCAGCTATCTTCGACTGCCGTGGTTACGCCTAATTGAATAGTAACGATCCACATGTGTTCCTGTATTCAACAAATTGACTATAACATGTAACCGTTTTAATGTAAACGCTTAATAAACAACTTTTTTCATTTTTTGATTTTGTTGGGCCGACAACGCCTATATATAGGTATTTTCAGGCTGTTCAAATAAACAAAAAAGAACAAATGTAAAGACAGCAAGGCGCACCAGTCCAGTCGTCTTTATCTGGCGAATATTGAAAAGAATCACCCCAAACAAAAAGAACGCCTCGCTAAAAGACGCTCTTCTTTGAAAAAGATAATTCAATTTAAGTTTACAGGTTCGGACGAACCGCAAAGTCAGGCTGGAAGTATGCCAATGCAGTGTACTTAACGTTTTCACCCGGTTGCGGTGCCTGAATCATGGTGCCGCCACCGATGTAAAGCGCTACGTGGTATGTTGAACCATGGCTGCCCCAGAAGAGCAAGTCACCTGGTTGAAGCGCGTCCAGAGAAACTTGCGTGCCTGAAGATTCTTGTGGTACGGTCCAACCGCCGATGTTCTTACCTGCACCGTTCAAGAATGCATAGTACATTAAGCCTGAGCAATCGAAGCCTGTAGGACCTTTACCGCCCCAGCTATATGGCTTGCCGATTTGCTGTTCAGCAACCGAGATAACAGCTTGAACCTTTGCCTGACGCGATGTATCGGTTGCGGTTGACGCAACAGGCGCTGAATAAGCAGCTACTTGTTGAATCTGCGCGTTATTACCTGCGTTAGTGTTGTTTACTTGCACTGTTTGTGCCTGCGGTGCTGCTGATGATGCTGGCGCTTGGCTTGGCTGTGCCGGTTGCGTGGCAGCACTTGAAGCAGGTGCTTGTGACGCAGTGGCCTGACTTGGCTGAGCTGCAGAGCTTGAAGCAGGCGCTTGTGAGACTGGTGCCTGACTGGCTTGTGGCGCTGCACTAGAAGCAGGCGCTTGTGATGCTGGCGCTTGACTTGGTTGTGCTGCTGAGCTTGAAGCTGGTGCCTGTGATGCAGCAGATTGTGCAGGTTGGGCAGCTGCGCTTGAAGCAGTCGACTGAGGTGCTGTGGATTGCGGTGCCGCTGCTACAGGTGTCGTGCTGACAAAGCGTGCAGGTACGTAGCCACCGTTGGAAAGCTGGTACCAGGTTTCACCATTTGCTTGCTGTTGAGCCACAGCTGTAACTGACTGCTGGCCTTCAAGATACTGACCCGTTGCCCGACCGTATGCAGGCGTTGCCCAAACCGTCACAGCCGAGCCAACATTCTTAACATAAAGTTGGATGTTGGCACTTTGTGTAGCTGCTGGAGTCGTTGCAGGTGCCGCCTGGCTGGCAGGCGCTTGACTTGCCGGTGCCTGGGATGCTGGTGCTTGGCTAGCTGGTGCCTGACTGGCAGTTGATGCTGGTGCTTCAACCTGGGCAGTCTTCCCGTCAACGTTCAAATAGAGCTCAGGGATCCACTGGTTGTCGCCAACTTTGTACCAGGTTGCACCATTGTGGTCAACTGTCTTACCTAATAGCTGCACCGTGTCGCCAAACGTTACATAGCGTTTTACGTGGTTCCATGATGGACTATTCCATACGGTGGTTGCACCGGTCTTGTAGTTGACCGTTCCCGTTGTAGATGCAGAAACAGTATTAGCACCGGTTGCTAAAGCCGCCAGACCGGCAGCACCAACAAAGCCTGCCGTTACTGACCATACTTTTCTAGATTTTACCATGTATGTACTCCTCCATTCTTCGACTGAATAATTGCATGAGACTGAGTTTTACAATTCAATTGTCATTTACCTTTTCTTAAGAAACCATATACAGAATAACACGTTTCCCACTTGTTCGCATATTAAATTGCTGTTACAGCTGAAAATCAATCGAAACAACCTTGCTGGTATACATAAAATTTATATGTTATTTAACGTACAGGAATCTTTTTAGCCACGCCGAGTGCTAATCCGATCATGTCATTGAAGCTGGTCTGTCGCTCTTGAGCGGTGGTTTCTTCGCCTGTAATCAAGTGATTCGAGACGGTCAGGATTGATAACGCCTGCGCATGGAACTTAGCTGCCAGTAAATATAGCGCCGGCGTCTCCATTTCCGTTGCCAGAACTTCGTAGTCAATCAGCTTTTGGCGATCCATTTCATCATTATAGAAACGGTCTTCGCCTAGTACATTACCAACATGGTAGCGGATCGAACTGTCATCTGCCAAATTTGCTGCTTCGCGTAATAGCTGAAAGTCTGCCAAAGGCGCAAAGTACATTCCAGCGCCAAAGGTATTCAAAATGATGCTGCTATCTGTCGATGAGCCTTGCGCCAACACCACATCGCGAACCTTGACGTCCTTGCCCATTCCGCCAGCCGTACCCACGCGAATCAGCGTTTTTACGCCATAATCCTGAATCAACTCGTTGACATAAATCGAAATTGACGGAATGCCCATCCCTGTTGCCTGAACCGACACGCGCCGGCCTTCAAAGATTCCGGTGTAGCCAAACGCATTGCGAACGGTGTTGTAGCGCGTCGCATTTCCCAAAAAGTTCTCGGCAATGTATTGCGCGCGCAACGGATCGCCTGGCAGCAACACCACATCCGCGATGGCGCCTTTTGGAGCTGCAATATGTGTACTCATTGTTGATCCCCTTTCGCTGGGTTGTGTTATTTTAACAAACTCAGAAATGATTGGCCGACCTGATTGCCGCTGACGCCGAAATTGTCGAGAATCGTGGCGCCTAAATCAGCAAACGGCGATCGGATACCCAAATCACCATTGCCAACGAATTGCTTACTGTAAGCCAACAATGGTACATATTCGCGCGTATGATCCGTCCCGCGGAAAGTCGGGTCGTTCCCGTGGTCGGCCGTGATCATGAGTAAATCGTCGCGCTGCAAAGCCGTCAGTAAATCACCCAGCTGGCGGTCAAACGTCATTAACGCCTCACCATCCCCTTGGGCGTTGCGGCGGTGACCATACATGGCATCGAAGTCGACCAGATTCGTAAAAATAAAGCCTTTACGGTCAGATTTCGCCGCCTCAATCGTTTTGTTCATGCCGTCTGTGTTGCTGACGGCGTGCACGCCATCGTCTAAGCCCTGTCCCGAGAAAATATCATTGATTTTCCCGATACCATAAGTCGACACGCCTGCTCCTTGCAAGCGATCGAGATCAGTCGGCTTATCCGGCTGCAACGTGTAATCGTGACGATCACTGGTGCGGGTGAAGGTTGTCGGATCGGTGCCAACATATGGGCGAGCAATGACCCGGCCGATTCGATATGGCGCATCAATCGTAATACTGCGGACATATCGACAAATTCGATACAACTCTTCAAGCGGAATCACATCGGTCTGCGCGGCAATCTGTAACACTGAATCACCGGAAGTATAAACAATGAGATCGCCGGTTTTCAATTGCTGCTCACCATAATCCTTAATGGCTTCGGTGCCGGAATACGGCTTATTGAGAATGACTTTGCGCCCGGAAAAGTCTTCGATTTGCTTAATCAGGTCAGCCGGGAAGCCCTTAGGAAAATAGCCAAGCGGTTCAGTGACCGGAAGACCCATCATCTCCCAATGGCCATCCATACTATCTTTACCAGCAGAAATCTCCGCCATCTTGCCAAAATAGCCGTTGGGACTTCCCAATGGTCCAACCCCAGCAATTGGCGTTTTCCGATCGATATTGCCCAGCCCGATCGCCTGCAAGTTCGGCAGCGCTAGTTTCCCGCCAAAATAATCGCCAATGTGACCAAGCGTATCGGCGCCTGTATCATGAAACTTGGCTGCATCCGGCGCTTCGCCAATGCCAATCGAGTCTAGAACGATGGTAATAATTCGCTCAAATGCCATACTATGCCTCCCCCGCTTCCTTCAAAATCTGAACACCGGCGCTTGCCCCTAGCCGATCAGCGCCGGCTTCAATCAACGCCTTGGCTTCGGCATAGGAGTGAATACCGCCCGCGGCTTTAACGCCCAACTTATCGCCAACTGTCTGCCGCATAAGCGCAACATCATGAACCGTTGCCCCGCCCGCAGCAAAGCCGGTTGACGTCTTGACAAAATCAGCGCCGGCAGCAGCTGCCAACTTGCAAGCCGTTACCTTTTCCTCATCGGTTAACAGAACTGCTTCAATGATGACTTTCAACAAGCCGCCTTTTGCATGGGTCATATCCGCAACGGCCTGAATGTCGGCACGAACATGGTCATCATGGCCTGCTTTTAGTTCGCCGATGTTCAAGACTATGTCGACTTCCTTTGCGCCTTCATCAAGCGCCTGACCGGCTTCAAAAACTTTGGTCTGCGTTGTGTTGGCGCCAAGCGGGAAGCCAATCACGGTACAAACGTTGACATCCGTATCGTGTAAACTGGCCGCGGCCCGCGCAACCCAATAAGGATTGATGCAAACCGAGGCAAAATCGTACTGCTTTGCTTGCCCCAAAACGACATCAATCTCGTCCTGCGTTGCATCCGGTTTCAATAAGGTGTGATCAATATACTTTGCCAATGGTTTTTCGTTCTTATTCATTTTTACGCCTCCAAAAATTAAGAGCGTGAGCTGGCGCGCTTAGAAACCGGAGTGTAAGTGGTCAGGTGTGATGGCCCGATGCCCGATCTTGGCCATTGCGTCTGAGGCACTTACACGCAGACTCCTGCGCCAGCGAACGCATTTCCGTTTACTGTCTTGACTTAAGAATACCATGGTACGGAAGCCCTTGCATGCTGGAAAATAAGTTCTCATTCCTACTTTTTTAGCAAATCGTTAAACTCGTCAAGATTCCGTCTTAAAGCTACTCGCTCACATTAATATTTGTTAGAATAACCTTAATAGAACTTCATCAAATAAAAATTAAGGGAGATGGCAGTAATGAGCAATCTCATGCAAAGATTGCTTCCCATGCTCGTGGCAAACAGTGTTCGATTGCGGCATAACCGGATTTATCGTGCACTTCAGCAAACTTTTGCTGCCATTTTCCCGTTTGTCATGGTCGGCGCGTGGGCCCAGATGCTGGAACTAAGTGTCTTTTCGCGGAATGGTTTTTTTGCGGTCATCTACAATCTCGACAATGTCATCCCTCATTACAACCAAATCCGCACGCTGTTGCTGATCATTGAAACCGTGACCGTTGACCTGATGTCCGTTATGGCTGCCTGCTTCGTTGCAAAATACATTGCCCGTTCTTATAAAAAGGATGATTCACTGGCGGCGCTCACCAGTGTCGGTGCTTTTTTAATTTTGAATTTTAATGCACAGCGCAATGCTCAGTCACCGTTTCAGATGAACAACTTCGGCTATCGCGGCTTATTCATCGCCATTGTTTTCGGGTTGCTGATCGGCTGGTTATTTCGCTTCACCCACGCCGATTTTGAGGAACCTTCACAACATTACACCATCGCCGGCCTAATCAGTCGGGGTTTGCGAGGTACCTGGTTAACTGTACTGATCCTTATTAGCTGTGTTGCGATCACTTACGGCCTTACTTTTGTGTCAACGGAAGGTTTTGTCGGTCTTTTCTATGTGATTTTTCAAGTTCCGGCCACAAACATACCGCATGTATCGCTTCGCCTTGCGTTGGTCACAACGATCAATGCGCTTATGTGGTGGTCAGGAATTGAAGGTCCCATTAATCCGTTAATGGTGCAGTCAGGAAGTACGACTGGCACGGCGAACTTAAACTATGCGCTGGAACACGCTAATTTGTTCAACGTGCCTAACCCGATCACCATGAATACCATCTACCATCCGTTTGCCAGCTTTGGCGGCGTCGGCATGACATTAGCGCTGATTATTGCGACACTTTGGGTAGGAAGATCCAAACCATTACGGCGGATTGCCGGGCTATCGCTTCTGCCGGGTTTGGTCAATGTTAGTTCCCCTGTGATGATCGGGTGGCCGGTGACGCTGAATCCGATTTTGTTAGTACCGTTTCTGATCACCCCTTTGGTCAACATGGTAATTGCCTGGGCCGCCATCCGTCTGCGTCTCATGCCGCCTTCGGTTTACACAGTCCCGACGACCACGCCGGGACCGCTGGCAGCGTTTCTTGGCACGAACGGCAATCTGGTTGCCTTAGTGGTGGCCGTGATCTGCTTAATCGTCTCGGTGTTAATTTACGCACCGTTTGTCCGGTTAGCCGAAACCGTCAGTCTTGAATCAGCAAAGGTCGGTGATCATCATGATTAAACATTGGCGCAGATGGCTGCTTATTCTTTTCAGCATTCTTGCCATCGGAGCAGTCGTGTTCCCAGCAACCAAATGGATGGCCCAAAACGTCAAATCGGCACGAGTCGTCCATAATTCGCGGATGCAGCCCATCATCTTAATCCCCGGGAGCTCGGCGACTGAAGACCGTTTCAACACCTTAATCACCCAGCTCAACAACCAGACGAATGGTCACAGTCTCCTGAAGATCACGGTGAAAACAGATGGCACACTGACTTACAGCGGTAAAATTGCTGCGCGTGACACCGAGCCGTACATTGTTGTCGCATTTGAAAATAACAAGGACGGCTACAACAACATCAAAAAGCAGGCAGCGTGGTTTAATATTGCCTTCAAGCAGCTGGCCAAAACCTATAACTTCAATCGTTTCCGCGGCATTGGCCACAGTAACGGCGGCCTCATTTTCACGCTTTTTCTCGAAAAATATTACAACGAGTCCGACGTGCAGATGACCCGCCTCATGACGATTGGGACGCCATATAATCTTGAAGAAAGTAACCCTAACAACCGCACCCAGATGTTGAACGACTTCATTACCAGTCGGGACAAGCTGCCGAGCACCCTAACCGTTTACTCGATTGCCGGAACCGAAAACCTCGATGGTGACGGCACCGTGCCGATCGAAAGTGTCGAGGCAGGGAAGTATATTTTCCAAAATCAGGTCGCCCATTACACCCAGATCACGGTTTCCGGTGATGAGGCCGGCCACAGCGACTTGCCGCAAAATCGGCAAATTGTTAACTTGATCAGTCAATACATGGTCGCAACACCAAATCAACAAGGCGTTCGTCCAGGACAAGGCGGTAGCGGCCGCGGTGTCGGTCCAGCGCCACGTGACGGCAATCAGAATCCTTGATGAACAAGCCGCAATAATTGAAGCATTAAAAAAACAGGTCAATCACAATTGCGGTCGACCTGTTTTTTTGCTGGTTATGCGATCTGATTCATAAAAGATCTAAACTAGCTGGCAAGACTCATGGTTTCACGCATGGTGCTTAAACCGCTGCGTCAGCTTTCGTTCGCTTTGTTCAAGCAAGCTTTCCGGATCAATACCGAACTTGTCGCTTAGAATCAGAACCTGATCGAGAACATCAGCCAATTCTTCTTTCAAATTAGCATCCAAGGCATGCTGACTTTTAGCCGGCTCACCCGGATGATCGCGGCCAATTTCCAACGCTCGAATCGCCCGCGATAATTCACCGGTTTCTTCGGTCAGAAAATTAAGCGTAAATTGCAAGAACAAGTTAGCCAGTCGTTGAGGACAATCCCAGAACAGGCCGTTATCAAATAGAAGTTGTGGCGCTAGAGAGACTACTGGGCCATGCGGCGAACGCGCCGAGCTTCGGCCTCAAAGTTTTGCTGGGGTGTGCAGTAGCCCTGTTGTTTGCGAGGCAACTGATTCAAGCGGTCTTGCGTGGCCTGCACTTGACTAGGGCTAATGTCATCTAGGGACATGCCCTTAGGGAAGTCCTGGCGGATCATCCGGTTATGTGCCTCGTTGGTGCCACGGTCGCAGGACGTGTAAGGATGGGCGTAGAAGATCTCAGTTTCCGTCCCAGCAAAAGCAGTATTTAAGGCGGTGAACTCGGGTCCGTTGTCGGCTGTGATGGTCTTGATGCAAGCTCCCCATTCGCGCTTGATTCCACGCAATGCATAGCTCACAGAGTCTGCATCTCGTCCTTCGATCAAGCGGAGAAGTTGGCAACGGGTCTTGCGCTCAATCAGAGTCAAGATGACGCTCTCCTTGCCATTGCGTTTACCGACAATGGTATCCATCTCCCAGTGACCGAACTGCCTGCGTCGTTCAACGACCTTAGGCCGTTCCTCGATACTGCGGCCAGCCAGGCGCTTAGCCTTGGTGTGGTGCTGGTGAGAGGTCTTCCGCTTAGTCTTCTCCAACAGGTCGATATTTCGAATCTCTAGGCGTTGGTCGTCAATGTACTGGTACAAAGTCGAGGCACAAACAAGCTCTTCAGGAGTAAACAGCTTGTGTCGCTTGGCATAGCCGATTGAAGCATCCGGCGACCATTTGTCCTGCTTAGCTCGCTGTACGTACCAGGCTAAGAAGACCTGTACGCTGGCGAACTTGTCAGGACGATGGCAGCTCAAGCATGCAGTCTCGTAACGTGCCTGAGCAGCCTCTGGCAGGTATTGTCGATGGTAGACGCGCTTGCCATTACTCTTCTTGACCTGATCTACTGTACCTCGCTTGATTTCATTATTAATGGTCTGCGGGCAGACGCCAATTTCAGCAGCAATCCAACGATTGGACTTCCCAGCTTGGCGGAATCCGGCCACTTTTCCGCGCTCGAGTGATGTTAAGTGCTGACCTTTTTGGCGGTGTGTGCTATCCTGTTTCTGCATCAAGACAATATCCTCTTCCATTGTTTGTGTAGGAACTTCAATGATACAGGATATCTGTTCTTGATGTTTTTTATTGTCCAAAAAATTTTGAGACAGTGGCTAACTTGATTCTAAAATGCGCGTGTTTTTAATATTCGTCAACATGGCATTGAAGTCTTTATCGCCTGATTGATAATAATCCGTGGTTACGACCTTGCCGGTAAACTTCTTCTTAAACGCCTTGGCCAAGCCAGTGCCATAATCCGTTGAGTTGTCGGCAATAATTGCCACATTTTTTGCTTTCAACGTGTCATCGGCAAACACCGCGGCTTTTTGCCCCTGGAAAGTGTCCGTGAAACAGGCGCGGAAAACGTAAGGCTGCACCTGACCGTTTTTCTGCAAGGTAAAATTAGGATCCGTTGCGCTTGGCCCCACCATCGGCACTGCCGCTTTGGTGATATTTGGAATCGAAGCCGTCCCGTTATTAGTCGTCGCCGGCCCAACTATAGCAACGACCTTCTCGTTATTTGCCAACTGCGCCGCAACCGACGCCGCCCCACTGGTTGATGATTTGTTGTCGCGATAAACTGCCGTCAGCTTTTTCTTGCTGTTACCAACTTTCACGCCGCCAGCAGCATTAATCTGCTTAACTGCCAGCTCGACCCCTTGCTTTTCCTGGTCGCCGTAACCAGCTACGGCACCGGACAGTTCCATATTTACGCCGATCTTAATCGTAGTACCCGCCGTATTTCCTTTATTCGCCGCACTCTTGGTCGCACAACCGGTCAGTGCCAGCATGGACACGGCAACAACCCCCGCACCAATCAAAGCTTTCACAACGCTCTTTTTCATTTTGGTTCCCCCTTTTAACATCCCTAGTAATTTTCATTAATCTTTAACAAAAAGGCACCCATTCCGACGAATGGGTGCCAAGTATCAGCCCCATTGTCAATACGAAAACGGGGCTCGATACGCTGATCATTAACGATCAAACTGTCGGGTCCCTGGCATCAACAACAAGACTAAGCATATGCTTTGACGAATATTGCGCTTTTTAGATGACATACACATAGATGACATTGAATCGCCTTCTCCCGTTAAAATTAATGATTGGTTAGAATACTAATTGGATTCACGCAAAAAGTCAACTTAAATTTTTAATTTTTTGCACGTTTAACAAAAACAGCTGATGTGTCGCTATCTTAACGTTTTCCAGACGCTGCCCTAATGTGAAATATCACTAAAATTAAGGGGATCATTCTCATAATTTTGTTAATAAGTGAATGATTTCGGAACTTTTTTGATTTTTAAAAAACAGAGTGAAAACAGCCAAAACGGCATGAAACGAAAAAAAGCAGCCAAGCATTAAGCTTGACTGCCAATTTTTACAGTACCCAATTTAACTTGGATAGGATCTCGCTGGCTCCACAACCTTGAGATCGCTGACCCCACAATCCGGCGGGTGGCTTTTAACCAGTCAGCTGCAACTTTCAGCACAAGAACCGTGCTTACTCGACTCATCGCATAGAAACAGTATATCACTTTTTCGGCTTTAAGACTGCCTGTTTATACAACAATTCTGACAATAGTTGCGCCAACATGAAACCGACCGCAATCGCCCCGGCAATCATGATCACGCGACTGACATATTGTAAAGCGCTATCCAGTTGCCCCATCACCACCGCGCGAACTGCCTGATAGGCAACGGCGCCTGGCACCAATGGGACAAATCCCGGGATGTTGAAGATAATGACAGGCATTTTTTTATAACGCGCAAAGAAGATGCCGCACACCCCAATGACAAAGGCACCGGTCAAGTTAGCCATCATCCGGCCAATACCTGCCTCCATCAATAGCCAGTATGCCAGCCATCCCATCATGCCAGCCCAACCAGCAAGATTCAGTGCCTTGCGCGGAACATTGATAATCACCGTAAACGCAACGGTTGCTAAATAACTAAAAGATAGCTGGATCAATAACGCAACAAACCACGGCAAGAGCACTGCCTCCTTCACTAAAAGAACCGGAAAATAATGGCAATCCCAACACCGATGGCACAGGCGCTTAAGATTGCTTCCATGCCCCGCGCCATGCCGGACAACAGGTGCCCGGCCAACATATCCCGGATCGAATTGGTAATCGCCACCCCCGGCACCAGCGGCATAATCGCACCGATGATAATGTCATCCAGATCATGACCTAACCCTAATTTAACACCGATCCATGCCGTTAATCCGACAACCAAAGCGCCGAGTAATTCACTGATAAAGCGAATATTCGTTAAGGCATTCACCTTGATATTCACCCAAAAACCAAGTGCGCCAACCAACGCCGCCAAAGGCATATCAAACCAGTTGTATTTTTGCGCAAATAAAACCATTAAGGTCAAACTGACAACGGCAGCACCGATCACCTGCCACCAAATTGGGAAAAACGGCGTATTCTGATCCAATTTAAGCAGTGCCGCATATAATGCATCCAAGTCAATTTCTTTGGCAGCAAACGATCGGGAAAGCTGATTCACCCGGGAGACTTTCTCCATATCAATCGAGCGTTTGCTAATCGGCCGTTCCTGAATATACGGTTGATTTTCAATACTTGCAAAAATCCCAGTTGGCGTCGTGAACACCAACGTTTGCGGTTGACCAGCGTTAAAAGCGATTCGGCGCATCGTGTCTTCCACCCGATACATTTCCGAACCGCCTTCGATCATAATTCGCCCGGCTAAAAGGCAGGTAGCTAAGACACGATTTGGGGTTTGGGTTTTTTCTTGTTCAATTGAATATGTCATCGCGCTGCCTCTAACCTCTTTTCAAAGTAACGCTTCAATTTTTCTTTGGCATAAACGCCACTCACTTTTTCTTTTGGTTGTCCCTGCTGATAGACTACTATTGTCGGCACTGTCATGATTCCCAATGTTTGCGGCACCGAAGCATCCGCCTCCACGTTATAGCGCACTACTTTTAGCCCTGACAGTTCTTTTGCAAGCGCATTTAAAATCGGATCAAGCACCTTACAAGGCCCACACCACGGCGCCCAAAAGTCGACAACCACCGTTCCGGTAGCGGTCAACTCCTTTAGTGTCTCTTTCGTCGCATTCACTGGCATTTTATGGCCCCCTTTTCCGCTTGCTTCTGCAATGTAGCACGCATGGTACTGTTGTTTCAAGATTATTTTTTGATTTTCCGTTTGTGGAGAGTTATGAATTTTGTTCTGTTTAAGGCAGGTTTGAAATTCCTACTTCTGCTTTCTTAACGCGCTCACTGGCGCAGAAGTCTGCGTGTAAGTGGCCTTAAACAAATATCAATTGGGAGTTTGTTCTATTATTGGCAAACGCGAAATCTGACTTTCGCTTTCTATAACGCGCTCGCCAGCCCAGAAACCTGCACATAAGGACCCTGAGTCCATTGGCCAAAACCCGGCCAACAAACTCAGGCCCACTTATGCTCCGGTTTCTAACCGGGCTGGCTCACGCTCATCAAAAAAAGACCCAGTCAATATGACCGGATCTTATCTTAGCGTGGCAGCTTCCTACCCTCGCAGGCAGTTTCCCACCAACTACTCTCGGCGTGAAGAAGCTTAACTTCTGTGTTCGGCATGGGAACAGGTGTATCCTTCTTGCTATCGCCACCACACTTATGAGAACTTTGCGCTCTCAAAACTGGCTATCATTGTTGTTTTTGTGTTGTCGGGAACCAGTGTATTTCATCGAAACGCGTTCGCAGTCGCAGAAACCTCCACATAAGAACCCTGAATCCATTGGCCAAAACCCGGCCAACGAACTCAGGCCCGCTTATGCTCCGGTTTCTAAGCGCTCCTGCTCACGCTCTACTTGGTTAAGTCCTCGACCGATTAGTACTGGTCCGCTCCATGCATCGCTGCACTTCCACTTCCAGCCTATCTACCTGATCATCTCTCAGGGGTCTTACTTCCATATAGGAATGGGAAATCTCATCTCGAGGGGGGCTTCACACTTAGATGCTTTCAGCGTTTATCCCTTCCGTTCATAGCTACCCAGCGATGCGCCTGGCGGCACAACTGGTACACCAGCGGAACGTCCATCCCGGTCCTCTCGTACTAAGGACAGCTCCTCTCAAATTTCCTGCGCCCGCGACGGATAGGGACCGAACTGTCTCACGACGTTCTGAACCCAGCTCGCGTACCGCTTTAATGGGCGAACAGCCCAACCCTTGGGACCGACTACAGCCCCAGGATGCGATGAGCCGACATCGAGGTGCCAAACCTCCCCGTCGATGTGGACTCTTGGGGGAGATAAGCCTGTTATCCCCAGGGTAGCTTTTATCCGTTGAGCGATGGCCCTTCCATACGGAACCACCGGATCACTAAGCCCGACTTTCGTCCCTGCTCGACTTGTCAGTCTCGCAGTCAAGCTCCCTTCTACCTTTACACTCTGCGAATGATTTCCAACCATTCTGAGGGAACCTTTGGGCGCCTCCGTTACATTTTAGGAGGCGACCGCCCCAGTCAAACTGCCTACCTGACACTGTCTCCCGTCACGATCAGTGGCGCGGGTTAGAGTGTTCATACAGCTAGGGTAGTATCCCACCAACGCCTCCATCGAAACTAGCGTTCCGATCTCTACGGCTCCTACCTATCCTGTACAAGCGGTACCAACACTCAATATCAAGCTACAGTAAAGCTCCATGGGGTCTTTCCGTCCTGTCGCGGGTAACCCGCATCTTCACGGGTACTATAATTTCACCGAGTCTCTCGTTGAGACAGTGCCCAAATCATTACGCCTTTCGTGCGGGTCGGAACTTACCCGACAAGGAATTTCGCTACCTTAGGACCGTTATAGTTACGGCCGCCGTTTACTGGGGCTTCAATTCTGGGCTTCGCTTGCGCTAACTCATCCTCTTAACCTTCCAGCACCGGGCAGGCGTCAGCCCCTATACATCATCTTTCGATTTAGCAGAGACCTGTGTTTTTGATAAACAGTTGTTTGGGCCTATTCACTGCGGCTGACCTTGCGGTCAGCACCCCTTCTTCCGAAGTTACGGGGTCATTTTGCCGAGTTCCTTAACGAGAGTTCGCTCGCTCACCTGAGGATACTCTCCTCGACTACCTGTGTCGGTTTGCGGTACGGGTAGTTTATTTCTCACTAGAAGCTTTTCTTGGCAGTGTGACATCAGGAACTTCGCTACTTTAATTTCGCTCCCCATCACCGCTTGTCCTTATGGTCGCAAGCATTTCACTCGCCACCAGACTTGCGGCTTGGACGCACTTTTCCAGCCGTGCGCTTTCCTTAGCCTCCTGCGTCCCTCCATCGCTTAAACAAAATAAACTAGTGCAGGAATCTCAACCTGCTTGTCATCGACTACGCCTTGCGGCCTCGCCTTAGATCCCGACTAACCCTGGGAGGACGAGCCTTCCCCAGGAAACCTTAGTCATACGGTGGATCAGATTCTCACTGATCTTTCGCTACTCATGCCGGCATTCTCACTTCTAAGCGCTCCAGCCGTCCTCACGATCGACCTTCAACGCCCTTAGAACGCTCTCCTACCGCGCACCCTGACGGGTGCACCCACAGTTTCGGTATTATGCTTAGCCCCGGTATATTTTCGGCGCAGTGCCACTCGACTAGTGAGCTATTACGCACTCTTTAAATGGTGGCTGCTTCTGAGCCAACATCCTAGTTGTCTGTGCAACGCCACATCCTTTTCCACTTAGCATAAATTTAGGGACCTTAACTGGTGATCTGGGCTGTTCCCCTTTCGACAATGGACCTTATCGCTCACTGTCTGACTCCCGGAGTAAGATCGATGGTATTCGGAGTTTATCTGAATTCAGTAACCCTTGATGGGCCCCTAGTTCAAACAGTGCTCTACCTCCATGATCCATCCTCCGAGGCTAACCCTAAAGCTATTTCGGAGAGAACCAGCTATCTCCAAGTTCGTTTGGAATTTCACCGCTACCCACAACTCATCCCAGCATTTTTCAACATACATGGGTTCGGTCCTCCAGTGTGTTTCACCACACCTTCAACCTGGTCATGGGTAGGTCACTTGGTTTCGGGTCTACATCTGCCTACTCATTCGCCCTGTTCAGACTCGCTTTCGCTCCGGCTCCGACTTTTCATCTTAACCTCGCAGGCAAACGTAACTCGCCGGTTCATTCTACAAAAGGCACGCCATTACCCCTTAACGGGCTTTGACTAATTGTAGGCACACGGTTTCAGGAACTGTTTCACTCCCCTTCCGGGGTGCTTTTCACCTTTCCCTCACGGTACTGGTTCACTATCGGTCACTAGGGAGTATTTAGCCTTGGGAGATGGTCCTCCCGGATTCCGACGGAATTTCACGTGTTCCGCCGTACTCAGGATCCTGGACGGAGGGTCCGCCGTTTCGTTTACAGGGCTTTCACCTTCTATGGCGCAGCTTTCCAGCTGACTTCGACTACGTCGAACTTTGGTAACTCCAATGTCCAGTCCTACAACCCCGAGAAGCAAGCTTCTCGGTTTGGGCTCTTCCCACTTCGCTCGCCGCTACTATGGGAATCGAGTTTTCTTTCTCTTCCTGCGGGTACTGAGATGTTTCAGTTCCCCGCGTCTGCCGCCGACAAGCTATGAATTCACTTGCAGGCAATACACTGATGTGTACTGGGTTCCCCCATTCGGAAATCTCCGGATCAAAGCTTACTTATAGCTCCCCGAAGCATATCGGTATTAGTTCCGTCCTTCATCGGCTCCTAGTGCCAAGGCATCCACCGTGCGCCCTTTGTAACTTAACCTGTACTGACTTGCGTCAGCGGTTATGCGATGCGAATTTCTAAATTAGAAACTCATACAAATACGCTGTGTTCTCGGCAATTTAAAACATTTACAACAATGATATCCAGTTTTCAAAGAACAAAGTCGCACCCGCTAGGGTGCTTGAGGGTCGTCCCCTCAAAACTAAACAAAGTTTCGTGTGTGCAGGTTTCCGTCAGACTTAAAGTCTGTTTCCTTAGAAAGGAGGTGATCCAGCCGCAGGTTCTCCTACGGCTACCTTGTTACGACTTCACCCTAATCATTTGTCCCACCTTAGACGGCTCGCTCCCTAAAAGGGTTACGCCACCGGCTTCGGGTGTTACAAACTCTCATGGTGTGACGGGCGGTGTGTACAAGGCCCGGGAACGTATTCACCGCGGCGTGCTGATCCGCGATTACTAGCGATTCCGACTTCGTGTAGGCGAGTTGCAGCCTACAGTCCGAACTGAGAATGGCTTTAAGAGATTAGCTTGACCTCGCGGTCTCGCAACTCGTTGTACCATCCATTGTAGCACGTGTGTAGCCCAGGTCATAAGGGGCATGATGATTTGACGTCATCCCCACCTTCCTCCGGTTTGTCACCGGCAGTCTTACTAGAGTGCCCAACTCAATGCTGGCAACTAGTCATAAGGGTTGCGCTCGTTGCGGGACTTAACCCAACATCTCACGACACGAGCTGACGACAACCATGCACCACCTGTCATTTTGCCCCCGAAGGGGAAACCTGATCTCTCAGGTGATCAAAAGATGTCAAGACCTGGTAAGGTTCTTCGCGTTGCTTCGAATTAAACCACATGCTCCACCGCTTGTGCGGGCCCCCGTCAATTCCTTTGAGTTTCAACCTTGCGGTCGTACTCCCCAGGCGGAATGCTTAATGCGTTAGCTGCGGCACTGAAGGGCGGAAACCCTCCAACACCTAGCATTCATCGTTTACGGCATGGACTACCAGGGTATCTAATCCTGTTCGCTACCCATGCTTTCGAGCCTCAGCGTCAGTTACAGACCAGACAGCCGCCTTCGCCACTGGTGTTCTTCCATATATCTACGCATTTCACCGCTACACATGGAGTTCCACTGTCCTCTTCTGCACTCAAGTTTCCCAGTTTCCGATGCGCTTCCTCGGTTAAGCCGAGGGCTTTCACATCAGACTTAAAAAACCGCCTGCGCTCGCTTTACGCCCAATAAATCCGGATAACGCTTGCCACCTACGTATTACCGCGGCTGCTGGCACGTAGTTAGCCGTGGCTTTCTGGTTGGATACCGTCACGCCGACAACAGTTACTCTGCCGACCATTCTTCTCCAACAACAGAGTTTTACGACCCGAAAGCCTTCTTCACTCACGCGGCGTTGCTCCATCAGACTTGCGTCCATTGTGGAAGATTCCCTACTGCTGCCTCCCGTAGGAGTTTGGGCCGTGTCTCAGTCCCAATGTGGCCGATCAACCTCTCAGTTCGGCTACGTATCATCGCCTTGGTGAGCCGTTACCTCACCAACTAGCTAATACGCCGCGGGTCCATCCAAAAGCGATAGCTTGCGCCATCTTTCAGCCAAGAACCATGCGGTTCTTGGATTTATGCGGTATTAGCATCTGTTTCCAAATGTTATCCCCCACTTAAGGGCAGGTTACCCACGTGTTACTCACCCGTCCGCCACTCGTTTTAAGTCGAATCTCAGTGCAAGCACCGTTCATCGACCAAAACTCGTTCGACTTGCATGTATTAGGCACGCCGCCAGCGTTCATCCTGAGCCAGGATCAAACTCTCATATAAATATGAGCTGTTCGAATAGCTCGATTTGTTGTTCTAGCGAATTGACTTCGCAAATGCTACTTTTTGCCTCGATACCGAAGTATCAAGGACCCTGCACATTTAAACGAAACTTTGTTCAGTTTTCAAAGGACGACTTTGTTGCCAAGCGACAACTCAATTAGAATATCAAATTGGCAACCCTTTGTCAACATCTTTTTTTAAATCGCTGTGCGGTTTAAACTGTTTTGATGACTGACAACTCGTAATATACTACGCAGGTTCTCCGTTTAAGTCAACTACTTTTTCAAAAAAATTTTCAGAGGGGAAATATCTTTTCATGAAAGAAAATCGGGCCTTTTGGAATCAATTCGCCGAAGACTACGTCGCGGCCGAGAAAGCGTCACGTTTGCCAATTGCTCGAGATGTTACCGCATGGCTGCTCGCTGAAGGGCTGCTGCCGACTAAATCACTCGTTGACCTTGCTGCCGGGACCGGCCGTTACGCCGCTCGCTTCGCCGCGCATGTCCAACAATTGACGTTAATCGATTGGTCTTCTGCCATGCTGGCATATGCAAGGCAACAGCTAACAGCCAATTCGACTACATCAGTCAACTTCATAACCGCCGATTGGCATCAGCTCGAAGCGCGGCCTACTGCCGATCTTATTTTTGTTAGCCAGTTGCCCACGCTGGAGGCCAATGAACTGTCATTGTTAACCGACTGGGCTAATCAAAGCGTTGTGTTGAACTTTCAAAGCGAACAGTCTGACGCTTTGATGGATCGCGCGCTAACTTATTTAGGCCAAACCGTACCGGTCGCTTATCAGGCAGACCCTAGTCGCGTTGCCAGCTATGAGCGCTGGTTACGTGCCCACCACATGCCGTTCAAATCGCATACGCTGACTTATCATCTTGAGGAGCAGACAACGATTAGCGATCTTTTGCCTGAGCTAACCGTGCCTTTGGGTGTAGAGGCGGCCAGCCAACTTGCCAAGGCACTGACTGGAAACGAAAATGCCCACATGCCAGTCACCGACCACCTCACTTATACCTATACGCAACTGGTCTGGCATTCGGATCATTAGCAATTCAGCATGCCACTGCGCGTCCCAATACGAACTAAACACCAAAAAAAGAGGCACCGCCGATAATTTCATTTTGTCGGTAGCGCCTTTTTTCGCGAAAATTAGCCTAGTTGATTTGCTTCAGAAGGAAATTGAATCACGCCTTAACTTGCAATTGCTCCACGTTAACAACCGTATCTACCCAGGATCGATCATAAAAGCCTGCCTCATGCGAGACGAGTAAGACGGCGCCGGGATACTGCTGTAGTCCGGTGCGCAATGCGTTCTTGGTGTCGTCGTCCAAATGGTTGGTTGGCTCATCCATGATCAAAATATTGGTGGTCTGCAACATGAGCTCTGCCAATTTGACTTTGGCTTGTTCGCCCCCGGACAGCATGGTTAACGGATTATTGGCCTCTTCACTTGTCAAAGCAGTTCGCGACAGCACCTGGCGTACAACTTTTTGGGTTAACGCCGGAAAACGCTGTTGCAAATACTGAACCGGACTTTGTTTAGGCTGATCCCAATGTAGTTCCTGCTCGTAATACCCAAAGACCACGTTGTCGGCAATTTCGACACTGCCGCTAATGGCCGGAATTAACCCGAGGATCGTTTTTAATAACGTCGATTTACCGACCCCATTAAACCCTTCAAACGCAATGATCTGATCTTTTGCGACCGAAAAATTGATTGGCTGCAACAATGGTTGATCATAGCCAACAACCAAGTTATTCACATCGACCAAAATCTGCCGATTCACTGGCAGGTAAGGAAACGCTAAGTGGGCTTTAGAACGAGTCCCCGGTGGTGTCAGTTTGTCCATGCGGGCCAGTTGCTTTTCGCGGCTTTTAGCCATTGTGGCGCGCGTTCCTGCCTTAAACTTGCGGATAAAGGCTTCGGTTTTCTTGATCGTTTCCTGCTGTTTGGCAAATGCCTTCAGGTACGTTTCGTGATCGGCTTCCTTTTGGCGCATGGCCTGTTTCAAAGTGCCCGTGTATTTCGTGATCTGGCCGAACTCAATATCCAAAACTGCATTGGTCACATTTTCGAGGAAATCAAAATCGTGAGAAATAACAATAAAAGCCCCTTCGAAGTTCTGGAGCCAGTCGGTCAACCATTCAATGTGCGACACATCCAGGTAATTGGTCGGTTCATCGAGTAGGAGCATATCCGGTTTTTCAAGCAGTAATTTTGCCAAAATCAATTTTGAACGCTGACCACCCGAAAGCGCGTCAACCGGATGATCCATCCCCATGGCCGTGATGCCTAAACCTTCCGCCACAGTTTGAATCGTGGTTTCGAGTTCATAAAAATCGCCGGCTTCCAGTTCCTGCTGAAGCTCGCCAGCTTTTGCCAACAGCGCATCGTCCGGGTTTGTCGCATAATCTGCGTAAATTTGATTCATTTTGGCCTCTTTGCGATAAAGCTCCTCAAAAGCTGTACGCAAAAATTCGATCACAGTCTGGCCCGGCACCAAATTAGCGTACTGGTCTAAGTACCCGACGTGCAGATGCTTTTGCCAGACGATTTTACCGGCATCCGGCGTCAAGGCTCCCGTTAAAATCTTGATTAACGTACTTTTGCCAACCCCATTTTGGCCAATCACGCCAAGATGGTCCTCTATATTCACCTGAAAGCTGGCATCTTGATATAACACTTTATCTAAAAACCGTTGCGACAACCCGGTTACGGTTAAAACACTCATGAGAACTCCTTAATCTATAAACCGTCATTGATCCAACTAAAATACCGGCAGCACCTTTTGCTCATTGCTGGGCATCTTGTCAAATGGATCAACTTTTTCCTGAAATCCAAGCATCACGGACACGCTCAATCGTGCTTACCGCGACGTGCTTGGCTGCCTTGCTAGCCGTACACCAAAGCTTTTATCAAACAATTGGCAGGCTGGCTTTCTGAAAATAGCTACTGCTTGCTAGGCTATCACAGCCACTGTTGTTTTACAACGAGGCAAATCTTTTGCAATTTCTTCTTTTCTAGGGAAATAATAACTTCATGTCTATGATTAATCGGTGCTGCCCATGACGCATCTCGCTGGCAAACATAGCGTCCGCTGATGCTGTGCCTGCGACATGCATAATGGGCTCTTTCTTATATAAGGAGGAGACAAATAATGGGCATCATGGAATCACGTTTGATTCACGCCACGGTTGGCTTTGCCATCGGTGATGCTTTGGGACTGCCGGTCAAGGGCCAAACGCAGGCTGAGTTAGCCGCTTCGCCGGTGGCTGGGATGAAGGGCTATGGCACGTTCAATCAGCCGGCCGGCACTTACTCAGATGAAACAGGCCTTACCCTGGCCGGTCTGGATGCGTTGCAGCATGGTTTCGACCAGGATGCACTGGTCAATGCCTACCAAGCCTGGTTCAAAAACGGCGAGTACGCACCCTATGGGAAAAGGAATCCTGATATTTGGTCAAGTGTCGAAACGACCTTGACCACGGGAAAAGCCACAGCGGCGCCTAACGAACCAGGAGCCTTGATTCGCACGTTGCCATTTGCCTTTTTTGCTTACCAGACATTTGAAACCAACCTGTTCCAAAAAGCGGAAGGCAGCCGGCTCTTTCAAAATTTTGTCACGCTCACCAATCTGGATCCTGAAAATATGGTCGCTTCTGCCATTTATACCCAAATTGCGATTGCACTGCTTGCCGATGCCCCTGACTTACCCACGGCAATCACCACCGGCATCAGCAAAACCGCCGCATACTTTGCGGATCAGCCAACTTATCAACCTGCTTTTGCTGCATTCCAAACCAAACTCGAAGCGCAGGCATCAGATGGCACTGCCACCGATCCTCTAAGTTTATTGGCTCGGGTCTTACACGCACTCCAAACCTGGCCGGATTATCATGATGCGGTTTTAAATGCGCTTATGCTCGGCGGCGCGACCGATACCGCAGCCGCGTTGACCGGCGGCTTAGCAGGCTTGGCCTATGGTTACACGAGTTTGCCGCATCGCTGGTGCTTGATGCTGGCTGAATACGCCCAGATTGTTGACCTATGTCGGCAAGCAGAAAAAAGCGGCTTTTTCCCGAAGTATGATTGAAAGACGAACTTTCTAGTCGTGGATAGAACGCTTGTGGTAGACTAAGGTTAATCTGTACCGGAAGGTGTCATTTTGAAAAATAACAATCAATCCGCCTTAAGAACGATCCTTGAGTTTCTGCTTCTTTTCGTCGTTATTTTCTTCGCGTCCCAGTTGCTGATGCGTTACGTCCTAAGCAAAGATGTGGTGCAGGGTACATCGATGCAACCGACATTGGAGAATAATGAACGGTTATATTCAGTTCGGATCAAGAAACCTAAACGCAACGATATTGTCGTGATCAATGCGCCTGATCGGCCAAAGTCGCTTTACATCAAGCGGGTTATCGGGATGCCAGGCGATACGGTGAGTTCCAAAAACGACAAACTGTATGTCAATGGTAAGGCAATTGCCGAACCCTATTTGAATCATAAGTTTTCACGTGATGAAATTAATAAATGGGCCAGTCAACAGGGACTGGATCCGTCCAGTATTAAGTTCACCAACGATTTCAATATCAAGACACTTTCGTCAACCAAATCAGCCAAAGTCCCCGCTGGAAAATATTTCGTGATGGGCGACAATCGTTTGGTTTCCCACGACAGTCGTGATTTTGGCTTTGTTGATAAGTCCAAGATTCAATCAGTCGTTGTTTGGCGGTATTGGCCGTTAAATCGGATGAAGATTTTCTGATGAGCCACAACTTGATGACACGAAAAAACACCGCTGCATTGCGGTGTTTTTATTTTGGCATACTTCCAAGTGGATTTGTGCCGGTCACTGCGTTTTAATGCCGTGCTGGTCAATCAGCCGGCGCAACTTGCTTTGAACTGTCAGCATCGTCATTCTATCTGACTGCTTGAACG
Organism: Lacticaseibacillus casei DSM 20011 = JCM 1134 = ATCC 393; assembly: GCF_000829055.1. Lineage (NCBI taxonomy): Bacteria > Bacillati > Bacillota > Bacilli > Lactobacillales > Lactobacillaceae > Lacticaseibacillus > Lacticaseibacillus casei. The sequence continues at coordinate 205,146 of NZ_AP012544.1, read as the reverse complement.
CATCGACATAACTAGACGCATCGGTGGTGATGGTTGCGACTTGCTGGCCATCGAGATCGCTAATCATAATCGCATTCCCGTTTAGTTTGGCCGTGAAGTAGCTGCCTTCAAATCCTTCGTCTAGCAGCCATTGTGCCCAGTTTTGAATGTTTTCGGCAATCGCCTGATCAAGCGGCATTTTATCTTTTAAACTGGCCTGCCGCTTTTTGACTTCTGCCAAGGTCATATATGCTTCGGTTTCCATAATTACAGCGCCAACCTTCTTCTTTTAGCACCACACAATTCCTGACTCCGTCTTCAATCGCTGTCAGTATACCCTGCCTGTGCTAAAAGTGCACGTCAGAACCATTGCGGTGCAAGGCCGCCATTTTGTATGCACGGCGGTTTTCGTAATAATTCGCGTGAACCAGCTGCAAATAAGGATTGATGGCCCAGTCGAAGAGATGGAAAGTAGCATTTTCTAACAAATACCAGCCAATCATTGAGAGATACAAGCCTAGTAAATCTGACTTAAAGCCTTTCATGAGGCGCCATGATCCGATTAAGGCCGTGATGGACGAAAATCGTTGATCGGCTTCGCGCCCATCTTTAAAGACCCAAAACGCCTGTCGCCATCCTAGCGCCAACATGATCCCGGGAAAGATCAGGAAAGAAAATCCGATGAGTGTCAGAAAATACATAAAGATCCACAATGAAATGGATCCCCAAAACCATTTACCGTTAAACAGACCTAACACAGCTTGAAGCGGCCGTACACGTTCATGGTTGCGGACGAGGTCCAGCACCGCAAAGTTAACGCCTTGGACCAACATCGTCACAACAAGGCTTTGAATGGTATTCACCATGCCGCTGTCATTACTGCTTTGGGCGTAGTAGGCCTGAAAACCGGTCGGATCGGTGAGTACTTTTTCGGCACCGAAGCCTTGCACCACCGCCTGAATCATCAAATAAACGGTGATCATCGCCGCGGCCTGTAATAAGCTCGGTAACAAGTACGCCAGCATGAGATCCCGACGATTCGTTCCCGTTTTCAGTTGTTTCTTTGCTGCCTGTTTCAATTGCGGGAAAGTCATTAAATTTTCTGCCAAAGTCCGTGATCCTCCTGATCAATGATCGATTTTAACGGTTTCTTTCTTAGTTGCTTTGGCGCGGCGGCGTGCGTGGCGCAAAACCCGATGAATGCGCCATAAAGCATACAGTTGTTGCGGTATCGCACCAAAAATACCCAAGGACTGGGTGGCCGAATCGCGCCGGACCACATGGTGATAAGTCGGATGACCCGTATACAGGAAGTGGTGCGTTGCCATCACGTAAGTTGCTGTAAATAGTTCGTCTTCCATAATGGACATTTGCTCGTCGAAGCGCAACTGCAGTCGTTCAATAACGTCACGGCGAAAAACTTTGTTCCATAGATAACCACGAATATAACCCACTGGATGCAGCATCTGCCGAATCAGGCCTTCGCGCGTCAGTTGTTTTGCCTTGCGTAACCCCGATCGTACCGGTTTTGGGTCAGGATCATCCCGGAAAAACGGCATCGCAATGAGATCCCATCCTTGATTCATCATTTTAACGGCATGGGCAATGAAGTCCGGCTCATACCAGTCATCGCCATCCATGAATGCGATCAGCTCACCCCGAGCCTGCGCCAATCCGCTGTTACGCGCTGCCGAGACGCCTTGGTTAACCGATTTTAAAATAGCGTGAATTCGGTTATCCAGCTGGGCAAAATGGCTCACGATCTGCGGTGACCGATCGTCGGAAGCATCATCAATCACAATGATCTGTAAATGGGAATAAGTCTGTGCCAAGAGGCTTTGTAAACCACGCGCCACATATGCCTCAAGGTTATAAACCGGCACAATAATCGTCACAAGCGGCGTTGTCATGACGCCACCTCCTCGTGAATCCGTTGCTGATAGGCTATTTGCTTAAGTTGAATACGTATCAAATCCTTTTTTGCTAAGTACTGCTCAGCTGCCAACGATGAAATTTGTTTGTGGGGCGAACCAGCGTTTTTGTGGTGCTGATAATTTCTTGTCCGTAATCAGCGTGCTAATCTGTCCTAGTTCCAATCCACGGTACGGCGCTTCAATCTGGAACTTCTCGGTTTCAGACACCACGACCACCTGGCGTGCCGATAATGCCGCAGCCTGTTTCACTTGCGCGTCTTCCATATAAGAAAAGTACACGCCGTCTTCGGCAATCGCCGTTGCGCCGATAAACGCGGCATCAAAAGCAATCCGGCGCAAAGTTTCTAACATGGTCGGCTCAAAGAAGAATCGCGCGTGGTGATCAAGCTTGCCGCCAAAAAGATGCAGGTTGACTTGTTCTTCTACTGAAAGGGCAATGGCATTGTCGAGGCTGTGCGTATAGACGGTCACCGGATGACGAATGGACTGTGACAATTTCAACAGCGTGGTCGAGTCATCAATGAAATAAACGCCGCCCGGTTTGATCAGCGATAATGCTGCCTTAGCCATTTTCGTCTTCTGGGTCGAAAACCGTTTCAAACGAGCCGAGTAGCTGGGAATACTGTGGCCGAAGTTTAAAGATACCAAGCCGCCACGGGTTCGGCGGGCAATTCCTTGAGCATCCAAGGCTACAATGTCCCGGCGCGCTGTGTCGCGAGAAACGCCAACTGCTTTCATAATATCGTCAATACTCAGTTCATTACGGACTGCCAGCAGTCTTTTGATCTCCTCAAAACGCTTTTCCCGATACATTGCCACCGCACAAACCTCCCTACTTGTCTCGCCTTATTATACCTGATTCTTGAAAACCGCGTTAAATGACTTTCAAGGAAGAACATTTATTGTCCAATTTTCGATTTCTACAAGTGAATAACCCGCAATTTGGTCTTGACCACCCTCGGTAAACGGTCACAATTTTGACTTTTTAGACGTGAATTTAGCATATCATTTCCCGATCGCTAAAAGTTTAGGCTCCCATAAACTTTGGAAAAATTCACAAATTGTGGTAGAAAATGGTCGCAAATCATAGAATCTTCAAGGGTTGAACCCACTTTTTCAAAAAATGTTCAGTGATTGTTACGAAAAAATTTAACATTCCGTTTGTTACGTCAGCGTAACAATATTACCAATTTAGCTATTTTTGTAATGATGCTGGTATTTTATTGACACACCACACCTATATACTTCGTTTGTGTTCTCGGGGGAACAAAACGACGGCTATTCAAAATATAGGAGTGAATTTTTATCTTTACTAAGCAAATTAAATTATCCATCATTACGTTACTCAGCGTGGCACCTTTGTTAGGAATGGCGAGCAATCATTCACAAAAGGTTGAAGCGATTGCCGATCATGCCACATCTGATAGTGACAACAGTAAAGTCAGCGCTAAGTCAATTGTGTTAAGCAACGAGGCTAAGGTTGAACAGGCGAATGCATATTCACTGATCAAACCTAAGAATGAAAATACCATCACAGTCGGCACAAATGATATTGCCGAAGCAGCACATCAAATTGCTGATCAAAAAGCGGCTGCTGCCAAGGCTGCCGAAGAACAAGCCGCTGCCGAAAAAGCAGCAGCTGAAAAAGCGGCTGCAGATCAGGCAGCTGCCGAAAAAGCAGCGCAAGAGCAACAAGCTCAGGCACAGGCAGCGCAAAATGCTGCTAACGCTGCGGCGGCAAGTGCAGCACCAACGAGCACTGCACAAACAACCCAGACAACAACCAACAAGGGAACCTTTAAGTTGAGCTTCTACGATCCCGCAGTCCTCGGCTCAAACATGGGATACGATGGCGTTGCTGCCAATCTTTCGGTCTTCCCTAAAGGTACACGTCTGAAGATCACCTTGTCTGATGGTACAGTTTGGTATCGGACCGTTAATGACACCGGTAGTTTTGCGGCAGGCAACCCTAACCAACTGGACGTCGCGATGCCTAACTCCCAGATTCCTTCAGCAGGTGTGATGTCAGCAACCGTTGAAGTTGTTGGCTAATTCATCAGTTCGGTAAGCCTCCTCACAAGCCTGAGGAGGTTTTTTCTATGCCTTCCAAAAAGGCATTCCCATACATTTCTTACGATTTTAAAATTAAAATTCTGTCAAGCGATTTTCGACTTTGACAGTAAATTCCATAAAACATGCGTCCGAAAACTGGACGCGAGATGATCCTGATTAGACTTGAATCGCTTGTGAATTCTTGTATGGATATCGTTCGGCGACCAACTGTTTAACCCTTGTCCTGTTAATGCCAAGAGAATCAAGGTAATCGCGATAGTTGGTGCGGCGCCACGGATGCGTAATTGCCGGGATTTTCTTGGTTCGTTTAGGAGTTGGTGCCGCAGCTGGCGTAAGATCGAATTTGGCTGACATGAACTGTTCTTTTGGCACACAGAAAAGATCGTACACCTGGTCATCATCAGTGGTCATATAAAGTCTGCCCGTGAAGCTTTTGATGACTAAGACCTTTGTATGCGGTGGTAAGTAAACCAATTCGCCATTCCGGTGTGGCAGATAGCGTTTGTTATCAAAGCGAACACAATGTCCGTGGCCGATGCTGCGTTCATTGGCAATGATCAAAATATTGTCAATTTCCTTGGGTGTTAGTTGCTTCTCAAACACCGACATGCTACTTTTGATGGTAGATGCGAAGCGGTCATTGTAACGCTTGATAAAGCCGACCAAAAACCGATTGGCATCTGCGATTGTGGTGATGTTATGCAACCGCAGTTCACTTGTGAGCCGATCTTGAAAAGTCTCCAGAAGACGTTCTATACGGCCTTTGGCTTGCGGAATACTGGTGGCCGAAAGTTCTGTTCCAAGTGTCTGGCAGGCATAACCGAAACGTGTAAGAGGGTTCTCGGTCGAAGGTGAGCCCTCTTTTTTGTTGCTGTTAAACACGGTGCGCCGATCCGTTAGGAATTCTGCTGGAGCGCCATAATCGCGAAGGACTTGGGCAAACACATGATAATAGCCGCTGAGTGTTTCTTGTTTGGCAAAGTAGCCGCCGACAACGTTCCCGGACTGATCATCAATGGCTGCGTGTAAGGTGGTTTTTTGAGTACCAAACCAATACTCCCAGGAAGCATCCATTTGTACCTGTTCACCAGAATAATGTTTCCGAGGACGTTCTGGATGGGCTTTGATGTTTTCAACGACCTCGATGGCTGACAAGGTGGCTTCATCACGTTTGGATAGGAGCTTGGCCTTCTTTTCTTTCTCTTTTAACTCACGCTTGACCCGACGTTTCGTGGCCTTGTGGGCTTTGGGTGAAAGGATGTGGTGGTGTCTGAATAAGAGCCGGAGTGAGGATTCGGAGATGGCGATTTGTTCGGCAGTGGTTAAGAACTCGTGGAAATGAGCGATGTTGAAAACGGCATACTTGTTGGTGTACAGATGAATGATCTGGCGTTCGAGTTGCGCGTTGCGTTTGTTGGCAGGCTCACGGCCGGCATTACCATGGATAAAGCCGTCTTTGCCTTGTTGCTTGTAAAGCTTGATCAGTCGGTAGATGGTTCGTTCGGAGCGCTTGAGCTTAACGGCTGCGCGTTGCACGGAGGTCTTACCATTGACCACTGCTTTGATGACTCGGTAACGTTCTTCTTCTTTCATTGTTAAGACAACCTTCTTCATGTGATTCCTCCTAGATGTATCTTCTAAGAGGTTACAGTTTTTGTGACACTTTGGCTAACTGCTTACTTAAGACAATATCGCTTGCGGTCGACATTTCTTACGATTTTAAAATTAAAATTCTTGACATTCACCGATTTCTTTGTAAAATAAGTTTCAATTCAACAATGTTCAAAAACGATGAGTAGAAGAGTACCTAGGTTGTCAGTGTCAGCGAGTCTCGGTTGGTGGAAAGAGACCTCTGATTGCCTGGTGGAAAGTAGTCTACGAGTTGCCATTGCGACTTCGGGAGTAGTGGCTGGGATTGCGCCCATTACAGCAATCGCTTATCGCCGGGAATCCGGCCGTACGCGGCGAGGCCGCTGACGGTGACGTTGGCGGTAAAGTAAGGTGGTACAGCGTGATCCGCGCCCTTAACAGTTCTGACTGTTAAGGGCGTTTTTTTGATGTGAGTGCGAGCCGGCTTCTGCTCCGGGGAGCGCGTTATGGGCAATGCCCGCCTCAATAAGCTTCTTGCAGTCAATGTCGCGATTGCAATCGTTTATAAAATGGAGGGATTTTCTATGTCAACACAACCCAAACTTACCAAACGCCAGTACCTTACCCTTGGCTCCCTGTTGTTCGGGATGTTCTTTGGAGCCGGAAATCTGATTTTCCCGATTCACATGGGCCAGCTAGCCGGAAGTGCCTGGCTACCTGCCGCCATTGGCTTTTTGTTATCAGCGGTGTTACTGCCGCTTCTGTCCATTATGGCTATCAGCCTCACCCGTGCGAGTAGTATGTACGATCTAGCTCGTCCGGCAGGTCATGGATTCGCCTTGTTCTTCCTGCTTGCGACCCACGCCAGCCTTGGTTTACTCATTGCCTCGCCACGGACGGCCACGGTTACTTACGCGATTGGAATTTCGCCTTTTTTGGGAAAAGGTCAGCAACAAATCGGCTTACTGATCTTTTCGTTCATTTTCTTCCTGACAACCTTTCTTCTTGCCCGGAATGAAAGCAAAATTACCACTTACATCGGCAAATTGCTAAATCCACTTTTCTTGATTTTACTAGCCTTCATTTTCTTCTGGGCACTTTTGATCAAAGGTGACATTCGGACCATTAGCTTTACCGGTAACGCCAACTTAATCAGTGGCAATCTTGTTAATGGCTTTTTGCCGCGCATTTTAGAATCAAGTTAGCCACTGTCTCAAAATTTTTTGGACAATAAAAAACATCAAGAACAGATATCCTGTATCATTGAAGTTCCTACACAAACAATGGAAGAGGATATTGTCTTGATGCAGAAACAGGATAGCACACACCGCCAAAAAGGTCAGCACTTAACATCACTCGAGCGCGGAAAAGTGGCCGGATTCCGCCAAGCTGGGAAGTCCAATCGTTGGATTGCTGCTGAAATTGGCGTCTGCCCGCAGACCATTAATAATGAAATCAAGCGAGGTACAGTAGATCAGGTCAAGAAGAGTAATGGCAAGCGCGTCTACCATCGACAATACCTGCCAGAGGCTGCTCAGGCACGTTACGAGACTGCACGCTTGAGCTGTCATCGTCCTGACAAGTTCGCCAGCGTACAGGTCTTCTTAGCCTGGTACGTACAGCGAGCTAAGCAGGACAAATGGTCGCCGGATGCTTCAATCGGCTATGCCAAGCGACACAAGCTGTTTACTCCTGAAGAGCTTGTTTGTGCCTCGACTTTGTACCAGTACATTGACGACCAACGCCTAGAGATTCGAAATATCGACCTGTTGGAGAAGACTAAGCGGAAGACCTCTCACCAGCACCACACCAAGGCTAAGCGCCTGGCTGGCCGCAGTATCGAGGAACGGCCTAAGGTCGTTGAACGACGCAGGCAGTTCGGTCACTGGGAGATGGATACCATTGTCGGTAAACGCAATGGCAAGGAGAGCGTCATCTTGACTCTGATTGAGCGCAAGACCCGTTGCCAACTTCTCCGCTTGATCGAAGGACGAGATGCAGACTCTGTGAGCTATGCATTGCGTGGAATCAAGCGCGAATGGGGAGCTTGCATCAAGACCATCACAGCCGACAACGGACCCGAGTTCACCGCCTTAAATACTGCTTTTGCTGGGACGGAAACTGAGATCTTCTACGCCCATCCTTACACGTCCTGCGACCGTGGCACCAACGAGGCACATAACCGGATGATCCGCCAGGACTTCCCTAAGGGCATGTCCCTAGATGACATTAGCCCTAGTCAAGTGCAGGCCACGCAAGACCGCTTGAATCAGTTGCCTCGCAAACAACAGGGCTACTGCACACCCCAGCAAAACTTTGAGGCCGAAGCTCGGCGCGTTCGCCGCATGGCCCAGTAGTCTCTCTAGCGCCACAACTTCTATTTGATAACGGCCTGTTCTGGGATTGTCCTCAACGACTGGCTAACTTGTTCTTGCAATTTACGAATGGCTTTTTGCAGGGTTACAACACAATGGACGCATTAGCAGGCTTAGGCTTTGGGGTGACGATTATTACCGCCCTTAAGCTCATGGGATTGCATCGGGCTTCCAGTCGCGCCAAAGCGGTTGCGAAAGTTGGCTCCTTAGCGATGGGACTTGAGGCCATCATCTATCTGCTGCTCATCATGTTAGGCGCCATCAGCCTTGGCTTTGCTAAATTAACCGCAAATGGCGGGACCGCCTTTAATCAAATCATGACCCATTATACTGGGCTCATCGGAACCGCCTTGCTTGGTGCCATGACCTTACTGGCCTGCCTGACAACCGCGATCGGCTTGGTCACTTCCTTCTCCCAGGACCTTGGCCATCGCTTCCCGAAACTGGGTTACCATTTCTTTTTACCGATCACGACGATTGGGGCGTTTTTCATCGCTAATTTCGGACTGGATCAGATTATCGCTTACTCCACGCCGATTTTGATGCTGCTTTATCCATTGGCCATTGCCTTGATCATGTTAGGGCTGCTTCATCCGTGGATCGGCAAGAATACCCGCATCTATAAGACCACCATCGCCTTTACCATGATTCCGGCCTTACTCGATGCCATTCACGCGCTGCCTGCCGGTTTGGCGCAATTGCCTTTCTTTGCCGGCATTCAACATTTTGCTTCAACCTTCATCCCCTTGTTTGGCATTGGCATGGACTTTGTACCATTCCTCCTCATCGGGTTTATCTGCGGCTTCATTGCTGCCAAGTTTAGCGGGGCAAAATTGGCACCTGACCTGCCTGATCCAGACTAACCTTGCTGTATATGAACCAAAGGAGTGTAAAAGGGACGATGCTTGCCGCGCTGGCTTGCCCGCCTCGATGCAGAAACAAAAAGGCGAAAGAATTCTCGCCATCGCAAACTGCGATTTGAGAATTCTTTCGTCTTTTTTCGGTTATGCCTAGGTTTGAGACACTAAATATCTCAGAACATCACGGCCCAGTAGTGGCACCGTCAAGCGAAACCGTATAAACCGGATTGTTGGCGGTCCAGTCAAAACCGGCCGCATTGTTAATTTCATTTTGCCGGGTATTGAAGTTGCTGAGCTTTTCGCTTTGTAAACCTAGTTGTTCACGCAGTTCGTCTGACGTTTTCTGAAGCGTATCGGTCTTCATAACCTGATAGGCAGCATTGTCAATGTAAACACCAATACCACGAAGTTGCTTACGTTCGATAGTGCCCGCTGAAGCCCGGTAATTTTGGGCAATCGCCATCATGTCATCAAACGTCAGATTCGTCCGCATGCTGGAAGATAAGGAATCCATAACCTTCTGATAGTTCGTCAGCGACTTAACTGATAACAGATGTTTGACAATTTGATTGATGACTTCCTGTTGCCGCTTCTGCCGGCCATAGTCACCTTCCGGATCTTCGTCACGCATCCGGGCGTATGCAAGCGCCAGTTCGCCATTGAGATGGGCTTTGCCTTTCTTGAACGTCTGACCACCGGTGTTGGCGTCTGTCCAGGTAAATGGCACATTGACGTCCACACCGCCGACAGCGTCGACAATTTTTTGGAGACCTTCCATATTGACCGTTACGTAATAATTAACCGGAACATTTAACAATTTCTCGACGGTTTTAATGGCCGCCTTCGATTGACCATATGAGTACGCTGCATTGATCTTTTCATAGGTTGAAGAGTCGTTGCCGGTCCCCACCATTTCTGCCAGGGTGTCACGCGGAATGCTGACCATCGTTGTTTTCTTTTCTTTAGGATTAATGGTCACTAACATGAGGGTATCGGATCGACCGGTATCTTTACGACCAAAAGCGCCGGTATCGGTTCCCATCAGGAGAATACTGATGGGTTTTTTACCATCAAGGTCAGAGTCAACAGCCTTGGTGCTGACGGGATCGTAAGTTTTCGCCACGGCTTTCTTCGCTTGGGAGTAGAATCTGGCCGCACAGCCGCCCGCAAGGAATAACGCCACGAGCGCGATGACGACCACTGCCCGAAGAATCGGATGACGCCGCTTAGGTTTATCATATGTCGTTCGCAGATTTGAATCTTGTTGCTTAGACATTACTTCTTCACTCCAGTTTTAGTTTCTACGGTAGTGTAGCAGATAATTATGAAGAAAGAAGGGATTTAGCTCAAAAATCAGCGTGATATGGTAACATTAAAGAAATATTAGAAATTGGAGCTGATCAGATGCAACATTTACCGGTACGTGAAGATGTTCCAACCAAGCTGACATGGGATCTAACCACCATTTATCCAAATGATGCGGCGTGGACAGCCGACTTTGGAGCTGTTCGCGAGCAGGCCAAAGAGGCGACTGCGCTCAAGGGAACGTTAGGCAATTCAGCCGCTGCGCTCATCAACGGCATCAAGGCGGTTTTAGCGGTCTTTCGGCGGTTTGAGAAAGTTTATGTTTATTCAAGTCTGAAAAGCGACCAGGATACTGGCAACGCCACTTATCAGGCGATGAATGCCAAGGCTGAAAGTCTCGGCGCCGAGCTGGCCAGTCAGTTAGCCTTTTTGGATCCGGAGATTCTGGCAATTCCCGCGGACAAATTGGCAGCATGGCGCGACACTGAAAGTCTTAAGCCGTTTGGGCATTTTATCGATGCGATCACCGTCAATCGCCAACATGTGCTGACAGCCGCAGCGGAAGCTCTGATTGCCAGTGCCGGTAATGCGCTGAACGCCAGTCATGCCACTTTCAACGTCCTAGACAACTCCGACCTGCAATTCGGTTTTGTCGAAAATGAAGACGGCGAAACAGTGCAGCTCAGTAACGGCTTGTACGGCCAGCTGATTCGCTCAACCCAGCGAAAATTGCGCAAAGAAGCCTTTGAAACGTTACTGCGTGCTTACGAAAGCATGAAGAACACGTTTGCCCAAACCCTGAGCGGCCAGGTCAAGGCGCACAATTTCAATGCCAAAGCCCATCATTACGCTAATGCCCGCGCGGCGGCAATGGCAAGCAACCACATTCCGGAAAGTGTTTATACGACCCTTATCGATCAAGTCAACACCCATTTACCCCTTCTGCATCGCTATGTCGCATTGCGGAAAAAAGTCTTGGGCGTCGATCAACTACACATGTATGACATTTACACCCCGTTGACTGGCAAGCCGCCGTTGACGTTCACGCTTGATCAGGCAAAAGCCGAGGCATTAAAGGCTTTGGCGCCGCTTGGTGATGATTATCTCAGCCATGTCCGGGAAATCTTCGACAATCGTTACATTGATGTCGTCGAAAATAAAGGCAAACGCTCCGGTGCTTATTCAGGCGGGTCTTACGATACGAATCCGTTTATTTTGCTGAACTGGCATGACGCGGTGGATGAGCTTTATACTTTGATTCACGAAACCGGCCACAGCGTTCACAGCTGGTACACGCGTCACAACCAGCCTTATGTGTATGGGGACTATCCGATTTTTGTTGCCGAAATTGCTTCGACTACCAACGAAAATCTGCTCACCGATTACTTCCTCACCCACACGGATGACCCCAAGGTACGCGCCTACATCCTGAATTACTATCTCGATGGCTTCAAAGGCACTGTTTTTCGCCAAACCCAATTTACCGAATTTGAGCACTGGATTCATCAGCAGGACCAACAAGGCGAACCGCTCACGGCAACTAGTATGGCGACTTACTATGCCGATCTCAATGCCCGGTATTATGGACCGGATGTTGCCCGCGATCCCGAAATTGCATTCGAATGGGCACGAATTCCACATTTCTATTACAATTATTATGTCTATCAGTATGCAACCGGATTTGCCGCAGCATCAACGCTAGCCGCTGGTATTAGCAGCGGCGAACCCAACGCCGCATCCCGCTACTTGGACTATTTAAAGTCAGGTAGCTCGCAATACGCCATCGATACCATGAAAACCGCTGGTGTCGATATGACCAAACCGGACTATCTGGAAGCGGCATTTTCGATGTTTGAAAAGCGTTTAACGGAATTGGAAGAACTTTTACAGAAAGGATGAGCTCGTTGAAACTTGGATTTATTGGCACCGGTGTGATGGGTACCGGCATCATCAAGAACTTTCTTAAAGCCGGTCAGGAAGTCATCGTTTACAATCGCACCAAGGCCCATGCACAGGCAGTCTTGGATGCCGGCGCGGTCTGGGCAGAATCACCCCACGCCGTTGCTGCACAATGTCATGTCGTCATGTCGATGGTCGGCTTTCCGCAAGATGTCGAAGCAGTCTATTTTGGCTGTGATGGCATTCTGGCCGGTACTCAGGCCGGTGACCTGGTGATTGATATGACCACCAGCACCCCGACACTGGCCAAGCAAATTGCCGAAAAAGCCAAAGAAAAAGGCGTCATTGCCGTTGATGCGCCTGTTTCCGGTGGGGACATTGGCGCTAAAAAAGGCACCCTCACCATTATGATCGGCGGCCAAAAAGACTTGCTGTCGAAACTCAAGGAGCTGTTTGCACCGATCGCCTCATCCGTCAATTATTTTGGCCCGGCCGGTTCCGGGCAGCATGCCAAAATGGCCAATCAAATTATGATTGCCGGCACGATGACTGGATTGAGCGAGATGCTCGTCTATGGAAAAGCCGCTGGATTGGATCTGAACGAAATTCTGAAAGTCGTCGGCAGTGGTGCCGCGGCGAACTGGAGTCTCAGCAACTACGGTCCGCGTATGCTGCAAGCCGATTACACGCCCGGCTTTTTCGCCAAACATTTTCTCAAAGACCTGCGCATTGCGTTAGACGAAGCCAAGAAAATGCACTTGCAGTTGCCGGCAACCGAATTGGCCGAAGATCTGTATGCCAAAATGGTGGCAGCGGGCAAAGGTGATTTAGGAACGCAAGGATTAGTCACGATGAACGAACGGTGGGATGAAGCATGACCAAAATCGCCATTTTATCAGATATTCACGGCAATATGACTGCCTTTTCAGCGGTCATCAAAGACGCCCAAGCACATCATCCAGATGAATACTGGTTTCTTGGCGATCTATTCTTACCAGGCCCGGGAGCAGCTAACCTCTGGCACGGCCTGCATGCCTTGCCGCTGACGCATCTCGTCAAAGGAAACTGGGATGACGATTTATTCTGGGTTTTAGATGGTCCGGTCGACTTGGCGCAACCCACCGATGTCTACTTCAGTCGCTTAGTGGCGTATCTGTGGCCACAACTGACGGCCGACATGTTGACGACCATCCGTCATTGGCCGCTGCATGACGTTTTTGAACAAGATGGCCTCGTGATCAGCCTGGCCCACAATCTGCCAGACTCTAATCACGGTCATTGCTTATACCCCGACCAACCACAGGCAAACTTTGACCAGATTGCTCCGAGTCAAGATATCGACATTGCGATTTATGGGCACACCCATCAGCAATTGCTGCGCTATACCAGCAGCGGTCAGGTTATTCTCAATCCCGGTTCGATTGGCCAAGCCTATTCACCGCGCGCCAAGTTGCAAACCACCAGCTATGCGGATTACGCATTATTGGAACTCGGCAACGGCGCCATCACCGATCTGAACTTACGGCAGGTTCCCTATGACGTCTCGGCCGAATTGGCAGTGGCCAAGGAAGCCCAGCTGCCTTATCTAGAGGTTTACACCAAGCTGCGGCACACTGGCGCGACAAGCACCCACGACGCCGCCTACCTTGCCCAGTTTGATCAATCCCACCACTATCGGGCAGAAGTCGCTGAATTTTTGCGTCAACAGCGCGAGCGGCACTAGTGGGATTTAGACTAACACGAAAAAATGGCTTTAGAGAGGCATGCATCTGCTCTCTAAAGCCATTTTTTAATACGATTCAATCAATTTGTCTGGTGGTGATACCACAGCGCCAGGAAATAAAAGATAAACTCAATGGCGGCAATGAAGAAGGTTACTGGCCAGTTCGTCAGGAACCCCAGGTAAAGGCCACTCCAGACGCCGATTAACGCCGTGATGACGGAAATCACAATCATCTGCGGCAGGGTTCTTCCCAGGTACTTGGCAACATTAGGCGGCAGCGTGAGCAAAATGAACACTAGCAAACTACCGACGATTTGCGCGCCGATCGAAACCGAAACCGCGAGAATGAGCAGAAAGTAAATGGAAATGTATTTACTTTTCAACCCTTGCGCAGCCGAACCCACCGGATCAAATGAATCAAATGCTAGGCGGCGATATCCAAAATACAACGTAAACAAAACGCCAGCAGCCAACGCAACCAGCTGCCAAACGTCACTACGCGAAATGCCGATAATGCTGCCGAACAGAATCGTCGTCGCATAGCTAGCATTGGCACTCGAAAGCGATAAAAACAAAATGCCCAAACCGATGAACAAGCTCGAAACCGCGCTAATCGACGCTTCACGACGCGAGGCCTGAACCGACATCCGGCCGACACTAATACTGCTAATGGCCGTAAACATCAACATCCCGTCAAGCGGTCTAATGCCGGCAAACACTGCAAATGCGGCACCGGCAAAGCCCACCTCAGACAAGGTGTGCGCCAGGAAGGACATGTTACGGGCAACCACAAAGACGCCGACAATACCGGTCGTGATAGCAATAAACGTGCTAGCCATAAAAGCATTTTGCATGAAGGCATAAGCAAATAAATTCATGCGATCACCCCGCGATTCTCGGCATCATTGCGCAACTCTTCCGGCATTGAAGCCAGATCCATCTCGGCAGTCGGCTTCATTTCGTAACGATCGCCGGTCAACAGCAAATATTGTTTGGTATATTGCTTCGCTAGGCTCAAGTCATGCGTCACGAACAACACCGTTAGCTTCTGGGTCTGGTTCAGCTCCTGAACCAGATCCATCAACTCATGCTTGGTATTCACATCCAGGCTTGCCGTCGATTCATCGAGAATCAAAAAGTTGGGATCATCCAACAGCGCCTGGGCTAAATAGGCCTTCTGCTTTTCACCGCCACTCGCCATCCCGAGCCGTGTGTCGGCAATATGCGTTAAGTGGGTCGCTTTGATAACCCGGTTCAGCGCCGCTTTTTCCTTAGGCGTATGCCAAAAGAAAAGATGGTCCAGCTGCCGCAACTGAATAAAGCTGCGGATTGACAGCGGAAATTCCTCATCGACATTGCGAAATTGTGGTACATAGCCCAGTCGAACCGGTGGCTGCTTGCGAAACTGAATCGTGCCGGCTTGCGGCTTTAACTGTGCCATCAACAGGCGAATCAGCGTGGTCTTCCCCACCCCATTCGGCCCAACCAAGCTCGTTATCGAGCCGACATCCAAATGAAAACTCAGGTCGCGATAAAGCTGTTGATCGCGAAATCCAAAACTAAGGTGCTTCACAGACAAAATTGGTTCGCTCATAGCTGCCTCCCAATCGTAGACGGTAACGATTACGATCTACTATTTTACCTAAGTTTTCATGAAAAGGCCAGTTTTATTTGGTTTTATCTGCTTTGAACGGATTTGCGGCACTAAAGTCAATTCGAATCGTCTTCGGCTTATCCTTCACCACAAGAATATAGCCATGCCCCAAAAAAGGCTTGTCCCCCTTATAGGTCAACGGAAATTCCTGCGCAGGCGCCAGGTTACCTTGAATAATCATGGCATACATTTCGTCATCGGTATAATCATCCGAAAAGGCAATCGCCACCGGCGCCGTCACCAGTTGCTTGGCCTTTTGCATCACGGCAATGACATCAAAAAGCTGATTCGTTACCTCTTCGGGAAAAACCTTGGCAACATCTTCGGCAACGCGGCGTTTTTTGGTTGGTTCGTACATAAGTTAAAGATCTCCATTTCTGTATTTGTGAATGGCGTAAGTTTATCATATTGAGCGGCTGACTGCGACGGTCGGCTTCAGCTTGTAAACGCAAAAAAGCCGACCTATCGTCGACTTTTTATCTTTTCGCCTTTAAACAAACAAACTCAACAAAAGCACGCCACCCAGTCCGACAACCGAGATAATTGTTTCCAACAAGGTCCATGTCAGCAGGGTTTGCTTAATGGTGAGGTCAAAATATTCACGGAACATCCAAAATCCGGCGTCGTTGACGTGGCTGGCTGCCAATGATCCTGCGCCAATTGCCAGCACCATCAAAGCCGGTTGGATACCGGCGCTTTGCATCAGAGGCAACACCAGTCCGGAAGCGGTCATGGCGGCAACGGTTGCCGAGCCAAGGGCGATTCGCAAAACCACGGCAATTAACCAGCCAAGAATCAGTGGCGAAATGGACGATGAGACGAATAGATTTTTCACGGAGTCGCCAACGCCGCCATCAATTAAGACTTGCTTAAACGCACCGCCGCCACCGATAACCAACAGCAGCATCGCAATGGACTTCACTGCCTCTTCCAACGTAGCCATGATATCCTTGGCCGGCAGCTTGCGGGCATAACCCATGGCCCACATAGCGAATAGAAGTGAGATTAGCATCGCGATACTCGGTGACCCGATAAAGGCGATCAAATTATCCATGCCTGTCGGTGCTTTTGGCGTTTTGCCACCATGCAGAACCAGTTCATAGACCGTCGCAATAGCCATCAGGATAACCGGAAACAGCGATGTCAAAACCGAGATACCGAAGCCCGGGGTTTCATCAAGCTTGAAGGTTTTTTGCGGCCCCAACGCTTTTAAATTGCCACGCCGTTCAAAAGCATCCGGAACCAGCCGATGGGCAAGTTTGGAAAATAGCGGGCCGGCAATGTAGACCGTTGGGACTGCAATGATGACCCCATATGCCAGCACCAGTCCAGCTGAAGCACCCAGCGCTGTCGAAATGGCTGTCGGTGCCGGATGTGGCGGTAAGAAGCCGTGCGTAACCGACAAGGCGGCTGCCATCGGAATGCCAAGTGTCAAAATCGGGACACCGGCTTCGGCAGCAATGGCAAAGACGATCGGAACCAGCAAAACGATCCCGACTTCAAAAAACAAAGCAATGCCGATGATGAAAGAAGCCAAAACCACCGCTAATTGTAAGCCCCGGCGTCCGAACGCGTTAATCAGCGTGTGGGCGATACGATAAGCACCACCGGCGTCGGCAACCAGCCGTCCCAGCATCGCACCAAAACCAAAGACCAGCGCAAGTTCACCTAATTGCGAGCCAATACCGGTTTGAATACTCGTGGCGATCTTAGCCGGCGCCATCCCCAGCCCCAGCGCCACAACAACAGCTGTTATTATCAGAGAAACATAAGTGTTGAACTTAAACTTAATAATCAACACCAACAGTAATAGAATGCCTAGCACCAAGACAAGTAAATCCATGTTCAGTCCTCCTTGACATGAATCGGCGCGGTTAGAAGTCGCCGAACGCGTTAATTTGAGCATATGCCCGCGCTTCTAGAAACCGTTTACAAAACTATCGATAAAAAGTGGCAGTCGCTTTTGTGATCGTTTGCGTCTGTCGCCTAATTTTTATATACCTGATTAATCCTGTTCTTTGCTACGTGCCCTCGGATCCGGATGCGCGCGTTGATAATCGGCAATCGCCTGATACTCGCTGCCTAGCTTGCGCGTTAGCCGAATCCAGATTGGCAACAATTCCCGATAAGCTTGGAAATTAGCTTCATTCGGTTCATGCGTGTTGGTGACGCCAATCATATCCTTGACGACACTGAGATCATCAATCAACCCTAACGATTTCATCCCGATCACCACGGCTCCCAATGCCGAGCTTTCAAAACTTTCAGGAATGTTGACTTCCTGTTCAAACACATCGGCCAGCATTTGTCGCCATAATGCGCTGCGGGCGAACCCGCCTGTCGCTTGAATGGCGCGAGGTTTGCCAGTAATGCCTTCGATCATCAACATCACCATATACAGGTTATAAACGATGCCCTCAAGTGCCGCGCGAACCATGTGTGCTCGTGTATGCTGGCGGGTTAAGCCGAAGAAACTGCCGCGCGCATTCGCGTCCCAAATCGGGGCCCGTTCCCCGCCAAGATACGGATGGAATAATAGCCCATCGGCACCGGCAGGAATTTTGCTGGCAATGTCGGTCAAAACTTCATATGAATCAACCTGTAGTTGCTCGGCGGTGATTTTTTCCGGCGCAAACAATTGATCGCGCACCCAGCGGAACACGATGCCGCCATTATTCACCGGACCGCCGACGACCCACTTATTAGGTGCCAAGTAGTAAGTGAATAACCGCCCTTGCGGATCAACAACCGGCTTATCCGTCACCACGCGAACGGCGCCTGAAGTGCCAATCGTGACCGCCAAAACGCCAGGATCAATCGCGCCAACGCCAAGGTTACTTAGCGTGCCATCACTAGCCCCGAGAATGAACGGTGTTTTGTCGTCAATGCCGGTCACGGCGGCGTAATTAGCATTTAACCCGGTCAGCTGATAACTCGTATCCACCAACTCCGGCAGTTGATCGCGCCGGACATTGGCGACATCTAACGCACGATCATCCCAATCCACCGTGTGAATATTGAACAAGCCCGTCGCGTTTGCCAGTGAATAGTCTTGAACATACCGCCCGAAAAAGCGGAACAAGATATAATCTTTAATCCCGATAAAATGACGCGTGCGGGCGACAAGCTCGGGATGCTCGGCACTGAGCCACAGTAATTTCACCAGCGGCGACATCGGGTGCGTTGGAACCCCGGTCGCCTTAGACAGCGTCATCCCCAGGTCACTTTGCTTCAGCTTCGTCGCGTAAGCCGCCGCCCGATTGTCTGCCCAGGTAATAACCCGTGTGATCGGTTTGTCATGCTCATCCATCAAAATCAGACTATGCATGGCGGCTGAAAACGAAACGCCGCCTAATTCACCGGGCTGAACATTCCCGCGATGCATGACTTCGGTTAATCCGCCAACCGTCGCCGCAAAAATTTCTTCCGGATCCTCTTCAGCCATATCCGGCGTATCTTGATATAACGGGTAAAGGTTATTCGCCGTCGCAATCGCTTGACCTTTTAGATCAAACAAAACGACCTTGGTACTCGTTGTACCTAAATCAACCCCGATCATATATTTGATAGACATCACGTTCTTCTCCTTTACTTCACTTGGCCGTCGTGTTTTCCGGTCGTGGGATCAACTGCATGTCCCCCGAACTGATTGCGTAAAGCAGCCACTACTTTACCGGTCATGGTGTCGGCTGCTTCTGATCGGTAACGCATCATCAAAGCACTGGCAATCACCGGCGTTGCCACGTGCAAACGCAAGGCTTCTTCGACTGTCCATGCGCCTTCACCCGAACTATGCATGATCCCCTGAATCTTTTCGAGATCGGCATCGTCGCTGAAGGCATTACCAGCCAGTTCCATCAACCAACTGCGAATCACGGAGCCATTGTTCCACATTTTGGCAACTGCCTCATTGTCGTAATCATAGGGACTATGGGCCAAAACATCGAAGCCTTCACCGATTGCCTGCATCATGCCGTATTCAATACCGTTGTGAACCATTTTCAGATAATGCCCTGAGCCGGCTGGGCCAGTATACAGATAGCCACCAGGCGCGGCAATGGCTTTAAACAGTGGTTCAATCTTGGCAAATTGCGTTTGGTCGCCGCCGATCATGAAATTCCCATTGGCCCGCGCGCCTGCCATGCCACCGGACGTCCCGACATCAAAAAAGTGAATGCCCTCTTCTGCCAACAACTGACTTCGCTTGATGGAATCCTGATAATAAGAATTGCCACCATCAATCACGATGTCGCCAGGACGCAGTAACTTGGCCAGCTGATTAATCGTTGCATCGGTTGGTTTTCCCGCCGGCACCATACTCCAAATAATCCGCGGTGATGCCAGACTCATCACCAGTGCATCCAGACTGGCAACCGCTCTCGCTTGATATTGCCCTACTTCCGTCCGCGCCTGATCATTCAAGTCAAACGCAACAACCTCAATATCATGATCGCGCATATTCGCGACCAGATTCATACCCATCTTGCCTAAGCCTACCATACCTACTTGCATATGCTATCCCCTCCTGAGCATGAGCCAGCGCGGGTAGAAGCCGGAGTGTAAGCGGCCTTGGGCGTGATGGCCCGGGTTTGGCCATTGCGACCGAGGTCCTTACACGTAGGCTTCTGCGCTGGCGAACGCGTTAATGTGAACGCCAAGACCACTTTCTCGGGGATCAAAAGCGCTCCTCCGTGATCATGGTGCCATTGTATGTAAAAAAATTACAAAAATCAAGCAAAGTGTCCGTAATTAATTTTCAATTCATACATTTAATGCTATACTCCTCTTGAGGAAATGGAGGATGGGCATATGCACGATTTTCTGGTACAACTACAAATTTATAAACCGAACTTGAGTCGCCAAGAAAAGAAATTAGCGGATTTTCTTCAAACGCATCCGGATCGCGCTAGTCAGGCAAATATCGCGGAACTCAGCGCAATAACGGGCGTCAGTACGGCCACCATTTCGCGATTTGCCAAGGCATTGGGTTATCCGAACTTCCAGGCGCTGCGGATGGCATTGGTCCAATCGCCACCGGAACCGGATCAAACGCTATTTGCGGAACTGAGCCCGGACGATTCGGTTGAGACCTTGGCGCAAAAAATCTTCACCTCCAATATCGATGCGCTCCGAACCACTTTGGCCAACTTGGACACGGCTGCCTTGGCTAAAGCGATTAATTGGATTACCCATGCGGATCATCTCGGTCTTTTTGGATTAGGCGCCAGCAATCTCGTTGCGTTAGATGGCTATCACAAGTTTCTGCGGACGGCCATCCCCGTTTCCTATGCCGCGGATTATCATATGCAGCTCATGGCAGCAACGCATCTGGGCGCCAATGACGCCATGATCTTGACGTCGCATTCCGGTGAAGATAAAGATGCCATTGCGTTAGCTGACTTGGCCAAGCAACAGCAGGTGCCGCTTATCGTGATCACCGGCGCACCGGCTTCCCGTCTGGCCAAAATGGCCGATGCCGCGTTTGTCGCGGTTGCCGAAGAATCGCGCTACCGAACCGAAGCGCTCCATGCGTTAATCGCGGAGCTTAGTCTCATGGATACGCTATTTATGATCAGCGCCATTCAAACCAACAGTCAGACGGCTCCGCCCTTTCGCCGAGTTCGCGCCACCATTGATGCGACGCGCCGATAATCAATCATCAGCAGCTTATGTTACTTTAAGTATACAAAAACGACATCTGAGAATTCATGCATCAGGTGTCGTTTTGGATCGGAAATATTTTTAGTTGGCTGGTATTGACCGTCACCAGCCACGACTATCAGAGTTGCAAGCCGTTTTTGACTGACTGCAGTGTGATTTTATTTGACCAGTCAACCTTGTCGGGCCAGGCAAACACGTTATTGGTGATGATGCCGTTAAAATGTCGTTCTCGCAACACAGCATAAAGCGTGGCAAAATCGACTTCGCCTTCACCCGGATTTAAGTGCTGGTGAATCGTCACCGGGGCGCCTGGCGGATTGATGATGTACCGCAAGCCTTGGTTGCCTTTGTGATTAAACGTGTCCGCAATCAGAACATGGGTAATGAGATCACCGGATTCAGCAAATTGTTGGCGAATATCGCCGCGCCCGTCATCCATATAAAAGGCATGAGAGCTGCACCAAACCTGATGGACCCAGTCGACATCCAACGAGCGGATTAAGCGGCTAGCGGCCAAGTTCGATTCAATAAAGTCATTGGGATGCGGTTGGATTTCCAGGGTGATGCCATTCTTTTCAAACACCGGCGCGAGCTCTTCCATGGACTTGTACCACTGCCCCTGTGAAACCAGTGGTTGGAACTTATCACCTGAGAATTCGGTATTCAACACTTTGACCCCCAATGCCGCCGTGATTTCGATTGTGCGTTTCAGGTTGCGGACAGCAAATTCACGCTCCTGTTCATCGGGTGACGACCATTGTTGCACCGGAAGCACTGAGGAAATTTTAACGCCGGCATCCTGGGCATACCGTTTTACCTGCTTGATCAGTGCCGTGTCAGCTACCGGATGTTCATAGAACCAAATGAAATCTCTACGTGGCGACAGTTCAACATATTCATAGCCGAGACGAGCCACCTCATCAAACATCTGCTTCAACGTCATGGTGTCGCGAAACATGGAAGGATCGTAAGCTAATTTCATGGTCTTTACACCTCCAAACCTGAAACCGCCGTTGGTTGATTCAATTGCGCGATGCTGGTGGTGATTTTGTGCGCCAACTGCTGGTTACTTTCGGCAGCTAACCGTGTCGAGAAGGCTTCAAAGGAATAGTTGCCTTTATAACCCATTGATTCAAAAAGTTGCACCTGTTCAACGTTTTGCATGATGTCGCGGTCTGTGATGAACATGCGGTCCTCATCCAAAACTTCGCGCAACTCGTGAATCGGTTCGATGCCGGACAAATGGACGAGTCCGATTCGTTTCACGTCAACATTTGCTTTAAACTGCGCTGCCGTTATATGTGCCAAGAAGAAGTGGAAGGTATCAATGGTTAACTTGAACTCCGTGCGACCGGACAATTCAATCGCCTGTTGCGCCGTCCACGGATACCGCAACGTGCTAGCCATAAAGCCCAGCGGTTCAACTAACCCGGTCAGATGATAAGTCGCTAAGATCTCGCCAAACACTTGCAGATTGTGAGCCGCATCCTCCAGTCGTTGTTGCGGCGTTCGGTTATCTTGCGGATTAACTTCCGGTACGAAAATAATGGCCGGGCTGCCAATTTGAACCGCTAACTCGGCCAGTCCGGTCAAAAGTTGACGATTCGCGACTAACTTTGCTGGCTGATTAAATTGTTGGAGCGCATTAATGGTCAGAATTTTCATGCCATATTTGGCTTTTAACGCATTAAAATCCGCGACCGGCATTTGATCAATGACGGTTTCGGGACGATCGGACGCCGTCATATCGTTGCGCAACTCTACCTGATTAATGCCAACCTCTGTCGCTAACTGGAAAAAACTTTCGAGTGAGCGATTCTGCGCCACTTTTCGATTGAGCGCCATTTTTTCTATTTGAATCGTCATATTTAACGCCTCTACTTTCTTACACACACTGTTTTGATACTGCTAGTTGTCAGCTTTTCTAACACATCTTGCGGCTGCACAGAAAATGCCTTGACCGTTGCAGACTTCCAGAAACGGCCAAGGCATTTTCAATCTATCTTATGGTTCACCTACAAACTGCCATCCAGAAATTGCGCTTTCCCTTGGCCGAAACTCCATCCTTGGTCATTGTTGAACGAAACATTGATCATGAGATCGTTTTTATCGACTAGCCCTGCCGTCGATAACCGTTCCGCCAGTGTTGCATAGAACTGCTTTAATTGGTGAACAGTACGCACGCGGCTGACCAATGAGATGACCACAACCTTATCCGTGCGCGGTATCCCTAATCCGGTATCTTCAACAACCATTTCGTAAGGCTCATGTTGGTGGACAATTTGATACCGATCACGCGCCGGTACATCAAAAGCCGCTACCATGACCTCATGCGTGATTTGCAAAATCTGTTGAATCGTTTCGGGTGATCGGCCCTTTAACATGTCAAACCGAACCAGTGGCATATCATCCCTGCTTTCATAATTCGCACTATTCAGTTAATCAACTTCATGATTTACTGAACACAATATCAGTAACGCTTTCACTCCATCGCAGTTAGCCGGGCACTTTTCCCCAAAATATGAAAGTCGTTCATTTTACTTTCAACTAGGCGCGCCATCGCTTGCTTGCCTGCTGTAAGAATTGGCTGCGGATCGTGACCGGAGCGTTTTTGTTGAAGCGCTTTGGCAACCGCTTCCGTCCACACGGTGTTCACTTCCGTATTGATGTTGATTTTGGCCGTTCCGGTTTGAATTGCCTGCTGAATCTGGTCGTCAGGAATACCTGATGCACCGTGCAAAACCAGCGGTAGTTGGGTTGCTTGGGCAATCTCGGTCATCCGCTCAAAGTTTAGCTTGGGCCGCCCAACATAATCGCCATGAACCGAACCCAATGCCGCAGCCAACGAATCAATACCGGTGCCAGCCATTTTTAACGCATCCGCCACGCTGGCATACTGAACACCGCTGATTAGGCCATTTTCATTCCCACCGACGCTGCCAACCTCTGCTTCAACCGACACATGACGTTGATGCGCATAGGCAACCACCTTTTTGGTTAAGGCAACATTTTCATCAATGGGCAACTTTGAGCCATCAAACATGACCGATGTATAGCCAGCATCAATCGCCTGATAAACGTGCTCGACGGATAACCCGTGATCCAGATGAAGTACAACCGGCACGGTAATTTCCAACGCTTGGATCATGAAACGCACGTAGCGCGACATGAAGTCGAAGCCCCCAAGAAAATCCATAATCCGATCGGAAGTTGCCACAATAATCGGCGTTTTGGTTTCTTCAGCAACGCTAAGATACGTCTCCAGCCAGTCGGGACCATTAATATTAAAATGACCAATTGCAGCGTGGTGAGCCAGTGCGGCTTGCATCAATGTTGTTGCTGGTATCAACGCCATAAGGACCATACCCCTTCTAAATCAAACCCCTTAAACTGTTTGCGGGATTGCCATGATGGTATCCAGGTACTGCTTTGCTTTCAACGCATATTCAAGCGGATTTGCCTTGGCAGGATCCTGCTCGGCTTCAACCACAATCCATCCGCTATAGTTGCTCTTTTGAATGGCTTGCCAGATTGGCTTGAAATCAATCATGCCATCGCCAGGTACCGTAAACATCCCGTTTTTGACCCCTGCCAAGAAACTCATGTGTTCTGCCCGTTCCTGCTTAGCTTGCTCCGGGCGAACGTCTTTGAAGTGAATATGCTTAATCCGATCTTTGTAGCGATTGAAAATGTCTAACGGATCTTCACCGGACAGAACCAGATGCCCGGTGTCAAACAAAAGCGACACCTTGTCCGGATCCGTCATCGCCATCAATTTATCGATTTCTGCCGTCGTTTGAACGCCAGTCCCCATGTGATGGCGATACACAATTTGCATCCCTACTTCATGCGCCCGATCGCCTAACCGTTCCAATCCGGTCGCCAACCTCTGCCATTCCTCATCGGTAAAATGCGGTTTGTCATCAAACACAGCTTTGTCCAGCATTCCTTGAACGCTATGTCCTTGTTCCGCAACGGCGATCACTTTGGCGCCCATCGCGTGAAGAAAGTCCCGGTGTTTAATGAAGGCCGCTTCGGTTTCCTCATACGGCTTGGTCGTCAAAAAGGCACTGAACCATGCGCTGGCAATCTTCAGATGGCGCAATGCCAGATAATGCTTTAACACTGCCGGATCCTTTGGGTATTTATTGCCTACTTCGGTTCCTTGGTACCCCGCCAACGCCATCTCATCAATCGCTTGTTCAAATGTCACTTCTTTGCCCAGTTCCGGCATATCATCATTTGTCCAACCAATTGGCGCAATTCCTAGCTCAATCGTCAATTTAAGCACCCACCTTTTTATCTACGTCATCGACTTTGACAATATCGTTCTTTTCAAATGCCTGTTGTAATGCCAGCGCTGCTTTCGTACCTTGCAAGCCATCTTCTGCCGTGATCCCGACTGAAGTGTCTTTCAAAATGCTGTCAACAAACGCCTTTTCTTCACTCAGAAATGCCTGGGCAAACCGCTCAGGGAAGTTCTGGGATGTTGGTCGGATAATGCCTTCTTCGTTCATCACCGTTACCAGATTCTTCTCTGGAACCTGGGCGACCCGCAACATCCCTTTGGTCCCGATGACTTCGGTTTCGACATGATAGCCATGTGCTGCATTGCGACCGGCTACCAGGATCGCCATGGTCTTATCTTCAAGTTGCATCAGCGCCGCGCCGGTTTCCAGCTCGCCAGCCTGATCCAGAACCGGATAAGCGCGATTCAACCCGATCGCCCAAACCTTGTCAATCTCTTTACCGGTGAACCAGCGAATCACATCAATATCATGAATCGACATGTCCAAGAACAAGCCGCCGCTACTAGCCGAGGTCGCAAACTTAACGAAGCTCTCCATCCCGGACGCTGGATCAATGCTGTAACTGCGGATGAGTGTAATGTCGCCAATTTTGCCTTCATCAACTAGCTGCTTTGCATAAACATACGAATCATCGAAGCGCCGCATGAAGCCAAGCTGGAATTTCAAATCAGGATGCTGGTTGATCACGGTCTGTGTGTGTTTGATCGCCGCAAGATCTAAGCCGATCGGTTTTTCGCTAAAAACGTGTTTGCCCGCATTCATAGCGCTTTCAATTTGTGGCAAATGGAATCCTGAAGGTGACACAATAAACACCGCATCAATATCTGCGTTTTGAACCATATCGTCGAAATCTTCATAGGTTTCTTCAACCCCAAGTTCTTCGCGCGCCCATGCCAACTCCTCTGGAACAACACTTGTGGCTGCCTGCAGCTTAGCGTGCTGAATGCTGGTTGCCAGATTGGTCGCATGGATTTTCCCCAGTCGGCCTAACCCCACTATGCCGATTTTTACTGTCCGTTGAGCCATCATCAATATCCTCCTCAAGTCATTTATTTGGTTCACTAAGCTTTTACTGCCTGTTTCTTTTGATAAAACGCCGGTGTTGCAGCTACGTTAATGAGAACCGGTTCCTGATCCTTTTGCGAGCGAATGCCGGCTTCTGCGGTCACAGCGGCAATATAGCCGTCCCACGCACTAGGACCAATTGGCGACTGATTCTTGGCCACTTGATTAATAAATTCCTGTACTTCGGTGTTATACGCCTGCAAGAATCGCTTGACCCAACTTGTTTCCATTGCGGTTTGTTGCGTTGCCTGGGTCCGCACAATTGGCGCAAATCCATAATCCGGCAGTTTCAACTCGCCTGTTGCCCCAACCACTTCAAGTTTGACCTCATAGCCATATTGCGCCGTCACATGAACCAGCACCTGAATAACCACGCCTTTTTTAGTCGTCAACGTCGCCAGTTGCGGATCCCGCAATCCTTCGTTGTTCACTTTGCTTGACTGCCGCGGATAGGTGATCTGAATCGATGCATAATCGTCATCAAGCAACCAGTGCATCTCATCGATTTCATGAATCAAAGTATCGGTAATCGCCATTTCATTGGAATAGTTCGCGGCCACATCCGGATTGATGTGACTGGCCCGAACAACTAACGGAGTCCCAATGATGCCTGAATCCAACTGGGCCTTCAACGCATGAATGCCTTCGTCGTAGCGCCGCATGAACCCGACTTGAATGACCTTTCGCGGTTTACCCATTTCTTTGTCGACAATGCGCTTGGCGCCTTCCAAGGTTGTCGCTAACGGCTTTTCCGTGAAAATAAATTTATCCGTATCCAAGGCTTTAAGAACCGTCGCCTCGTGTGCCCCACCAAAACTGACAACAAAGACCGCATCAATATCCGGATCTTGTAACAGACTCGTGTCGTCAGGATAAACTTTTGCATCCAGTTTAAAATCGCGCACCGCAGCTTTAGCCGCTTCTTGATTAATGTCGGTGACCTCCACCACTTTTGCGCCGGTTAAGACATTTGTCAGCCGATCAATATGCGCTCGACCCATTGCGCCTGTTCCGATAACACCAACTTTGACAACCATGTTGATCGCTCCTTTTGCTGTTTTCTCCTAGTATTTAAACGCCTGATCAATACCTTCTTGAATGGCTCGATATGCCTTTTGGACTTTCGGATTGTCGGAAACTTCAGACACCCCGACGCGCCACCAGCTTTGACCGTAACCTTGCGTCATTGTTTTCGGCAGCACCTTGATGTCAATTAACGTTGAAACGGTTTGTTTTTTAGCGTCTTCCAAAGCGGCGATCAGGCTTTCCCGATCATTAGCGTGGTAGGTTTTCGCCCCGTATCCTTCAGCGATTTTGGGCAAAATCAATGGTCAAAATATCGTGATCGGCTGTTCGGAATTCAGTCAGGTAACTATTGCTGCCTTGCGCCATTTGTAAATTATTGATCGACGCAAATCCGGAATTATCAAAGACCAAAATATTGATTTTCTTGTGATACTGTAGGGCTGTGACGAGTTCCGAATGCAACATGATAAAGCTGCCATCCCCAACCAAGGCATAACTTTCTTTATTCGGCTCCGCCAACTTGACGCCCAAGGCTGCTGGAACCTCATACCCCATCATGGAATACCCATATTCCATGTGATAAGTGTTTGGTTCGACCGGATCCCAGATACGTTGAACATCCCCCGGCAGTGAACCGGCTGCTGCGACCATGATGCTGTCTGGAGCAATCGTGTCGTTGACTGCAATGACTGCCTCGGTTTGCGTAAAGTGGGTTTTCAGTTTTGCCGCGTACTCTGCCAAGGTTTCGGGGCTAAACTGGTTTTTAACTTCAGGCATAAAGTCCGGCGCATCATAATTCGTGTGTGCCAAGCGGTTCCGTTCTTTTTGCCAAGCCGCCTTGGTGTCAGCTAAGTCGGTAAATCCGCTTTCGTATCCAGACAGCGCGTTTGTCAGTTGCGTTATGGTATCGCGCACATCGGCAACCACTGGGAATCCATCAAACTTATAGGACTGCATGCGATTCAGATTAATATTGATAATGTGGGTCCTCTCCGGATCAATGGCGGTCTTGGATGCCGTTGTAAAGTCCGTATACCGCGTACCCGCGCCAATAATCAGATCAGCTTTGGCAATCACATCATTGGCAGCGGCTGTCCCCAGAACGCCGGTGCCACCCATGTTATTCGCAAAAGCAGAAGAGATAGTA
Source organism: Lacticaseibacillus casei DSM 20011 = JCM 1134 = ATCC 393 (assembly GCF_000829055.1). NCBI lineage: Bacteria > Bacillati > Bacillota > Bacilli > Lactobacillales > Lactobacillaceae > Lacticaseibacillus > Lacticaseibacillus casei. The sequence goes on along the minus strand of NZ_AP012544.1, from coordinate 176,545 downwards.
GATTTGCCTGTCGGCGTTTCAACAATCGGAATTTTCAATTGATCCGAAAACGCCTCGATTGCCGGTCCGGCTTCGCTAAACTTCGCGCCGCCGCCAACAATCAAAACCGGATAGCTGCTGGCCTTGATCAGCCGGGTTGCTTCCGCCAATTCGGCTGCACTTGGCTGAATGCGTTTCACGACATGGACGCGCTTCTTGAAGAAACTGCGCGGATAATCAAACGCCTGCGCTTCGGTATCTTGTGGCAAGGCAATGGTTACCGGCCCTGCCATAGCCGGATTGGTTAGCACTTCAAACGCTTTAAGCAAGGCACTCATCAATTGCTCCGGCCGCTCAACCCGATCCCAATACTTGGATACCGGCTTCAGCGCGTCATTAGTGGTCGTCGTTGCGCTGCCATCCACTTCAATCTGCTGCAAAACCGGATCCGGCTGGCGCGTCGCAAACGTGTCAGCTGGCAAAAATAGAATCGGAATGTTGTTGACGTAAGCATTGCCGGCCGCCGTAACAAAGTTTGCCGATCCCGGGCCTGCCGAAGCCGTCACCGCAAAAATCTTATGGCGATACAGCTGACGGCTATAAGCAATCGCCGTGCTGGCCATGCCTTGTTCGTTGTGTCCTTGATAGACCTTCAAATGACCAGGATCTTCCTGTAAGGCTTCTCCTAGCCCCAGCACATTGCCATGTCCGAAAATGGCGAAAATGCCTTCGACAAAAGGTGTCACTTCTCCATCCACGTCAATATATTGTTGATTTAAAAAACGAACCAACGCCTGTGCGGTCGTCAGCCGGACAGTGTCAGGTGCGGACCGTTGCGACGCTTTTGTTTGCGGCTCCAACTCCATTGCGCTCATCTTAATGCACCCCCTGCGTCTCAGCCTTTTGAATAAACTCGGTCAGCTGCGCCAAGTTCGGCATCGCTTCCGAGGAACTTAACTGGCTAATGACGATCGATGCCGCAGCACTCCCATACTTCAAGGCCGTTTCAATCCCCAGATGATGGCTGTACGCATACAAGAATCCGGCTGCAAAAGAATCACCTGCGCCAAAGCTCTTTAGCACCTTCGTTTTGAAAACGCCAAAATGATACTTGTCGCCTGCTTTGGTATAAGCATTCGAACCCTGAACCCCACTCTTGATGACGATCAGATTGGCATCGTATTGGAATAAGGTTGCGATGGTTTGCTCATCGGTATTGCCTTGATGATTTTCCAAAACATCGAATTCATCGCGGGTGCCGATGATGACGTCAGCTTTTTGGGCAACAAGTTGGTAATACAGGCTGGTTTCCTCGGCATTTTGCCAAGTGTATGGTCGATAATCCAGTTCGAAAATAACCTCGACACCAAGCTCCTTCGCCAGCAAAAGTGCTTTTAGAATTGCTTCGCGTGACGGGCTCTGCGCTAATCCGGTTCCTGAGATGACGAGCATTTGTGCTTGGGCCAAGTAGTCTTTTGAAACCTCATCGGCCGCTAAATATAAGTCAGCAGCTTCATTACGGTACATCAAAATGTCACTTTCTTCAGGACTAATAATTTCGCGCGCATTTTAGAATCAAGTTAGCCACTGTCTCAAAATTTTTTGGACAATAAAAAACATCAAGAACAGATATCCTGTATCATTGAAGTTCCTACACAAACAATGGAAGAGGATATTGTCTTGATGCAGAAACAGGATAGCACACACCGCCAAAAAGGTCAGCACTTAACATCACTCGAGCGCGGAAAAGTGGCCGGATTCCGCCAAGCTGGGAAGTCCAATCGTTGGATTGCTGCTGAAATTGGCGTCTGCCCGCAGACCATTAATAATGAAATCAAGCGAGGTACAGTAGATCAGGTCAAGAAGAGTAATGGCAAGCGCGTCTACCATCGACAATACCTGCCAGAGGCTGCTCAGGCACGTTACGAGACTGCACGCTTGAGCTGTCATCGTCCTGACAAGTTCGCCAGCGTACAGGTCTTCTTAGCCTGGTACGTACAGCGAGCTAAGCAGGACAAATGGTCGCCGGATGCTTCAATCGGCTATGCCAAGCGACACAAGCTGTTTACTCCTGAAGAGCTTGTTTGTGCCTCGACTTTGTACCAGTACATTGACGACCAACGCCTAGAGATTCGAAATATCGACCTGTTGGAGAAGACTAAGCGGAAGACCTCTCACCAGCACCACACCAAGGCTAAGCGCCTGGCTGGCCGCAGTATCGAGGAACGGCCTAAGGTCGTTGAACGACGCAGGCAGTTCGGTCACTGGGAGATGGATACCATTGTCGGTAAACGCAATGGCAAGGAGAGCGTCATCTTGACTCTGATTGAGCGCAAGACCCGTTGCCAACTTCTCCGCTTGATCGAAGGACGAGATGCAGACTCTGTGAGCTATGCATTGCGTGGAATCAAGCGCGAATGGGGAGCTTGCATCAAGACCATCACAGCCGACAACGGACCCGAGTTCACCGCCTTAAATACTGCTTTTGCTGGGACGGAAACTGAGATCTTCTACGCCCATCCTTACACGTCCTGCGACCGTGGCACCAACGAGGCACATAACCGGATGATCCGCCAGGACTTCCCTAAGGGCATGTCCCTAGATGACATTAGCCCTAGTCAAGTGCAGGCCACGCAAGACCGCTTGAATCAGTTGCCTCGCAAACAACAGGGCTACTGCACACCCCAGCAAAACTTTGAGGCCGAAGCTCGGCGCGTTCGCCGCATGGCCCAGTAGTCTCTCTAGCGCCACAACTTCTATTTGATAACGGCCTGTTCTGGGATTGTCCTCAACGACTGGCTAACTTGTTCTTGCAATTTACGACTAATAATTTCGGTAAAAGTCAGTCCGATTTTATGGCCGGCATCATCCTTAACCATTTGTGAGGTATCAATGCCCACTTCGGCCATGTACTGGGTCACATAATGTCCCAGTTGATCATCTGACACCTTGCCAATAAAGCCGACTTTTTGGCCTAGTTTGGCGGAACCGATCGCAATATTGGCCGGCGAGCCGCCAACAAACTTCGCGAAGGTCTTGGTTTCTTCTAACGGCCGATTATATTCAACCGCATTTAAATCGACGGCTGCTCGGCCAATGGCAATCAAATCAAATTTTTTAGACATCTAAAATGTTTCCTCCCTTGCGCATCAACCTTTTCTACTTTCGATCAATAATCCACGCATGCTCTGGGGCATTGTGAAAATGCCAAACCCGGGTCAGTCCTGCCATAATGTTGAGGTAGTAGCTGTCATACCCGTCTGGAACGCCAACGGGATGATAGCCTTTAGGAACAATCACAACGTCTTGGTTTTGAACGGTCATGGTTTCATCAAGCGAGTGATCGTCTGTATAGACACGCTGAAAAACAAATCCCTGCTTTGGTTGCATTTCGTGATAATAGATTTCTTCCAGTAACGATTCCGTCGGCAGGTTGTCATGATCATGGCGATGCGGCGGGTAACTTGACCAGTTGCCCGAATCCGTATAAACCTCCACCAGCAGCAACTTATCCGCAAACGGCAGGTCGTCTGGCAAAATGTTTTGCACCAGTCGTTTATTCTGATACTTGCCGCGATGCTTGATTTGATGAATATCGCCTTTAAGCAAACGAACCGGGAAGGACGTTGTGGTTGGCGAATAAGCGATCAAAATCTTGGCTACTGTTTGTGCGGTGACACTGAATGGCAACCCGGTGCCGACATAAACGCTGTCAGTCGGAATTTTGTCAAAAACCGACTGTTGCTGACCAATACCTTCAAATCGCTGTTGGTCGGCGGTTACCGTCACTTTTCCGGCCAAAACAACAATGCCGGCCTCAAAATCTCCCAAAGTTTCGTCATATGAAGCGTTCGCATCAAGCGCCAAAACCTTGACTGCCGTATATTTCATTGGCGAATTACTTGCATTGACATCCTGAATCAAATGCACGCCTGGCCGAATTTCCTGATTTTGCTTTTGATACAGTAAGCTCATCGTGACCCTCCTCTTTTCAAAGCTGCAGAACTTTACTTGAACCGGCTTTGATCATATCGTGCCGTCACAACTTTCTTGTGCGTATAGAAGTCCACGCTGTCTTTGCCATTGGCATGCAGTGTGCCGAAGAACGAATGCTTCCACCCGGAAAACGGGAAGACCGCGATCGGTGCCGGAACGCCGAGGTTAATGCCTAACATGCCGGCGTCGATGTTTTCCCTGAAGTAACGAATGGATGCGGCTGAGTCCGTAAAGAGGCAAGCCCCATTGGCTAACTCGGAACTATTGGCAATGGCAACGGCTTCTGGCAAGTCCTTTGCTCGCATCACTGAAAGCACCGGCGCAAACATTTCATCGTGCCAGATGGTCATGTCGGTCTTGACGTCTTCAAAAATGGTCGGTCCAACGAAGTAACCATCGTGTTCCTTGGCTTCTTCCGAACCATCCAAAACCAGTTTGGCGCCTTCTTTGACCCCGGTTTTGATATAGTTCAAAGTCCGTTCCTGATTTTCTTTGCGGATAACCGGTCCCAAGAAGACTCCTTTGTCCAATCCGTTGCCAATCTTGATATCCTTAGCTGCCTGCGTAAATTTCGTCATGAATTTGTCGGCAATGCTTTCTTGCAATACCAAAACAGAAGTTGCCATGCAGCGTTCACCGGCTGATCCGAATGACGAACTAATAATGCCTTTCACAGCTGCATCAAGGTCTGCATCCGCCAAAACGATGGTATGATTCTTTGCCCCGGTTAAGGCCTGAACCCGCTTCAAGTGTTCACTGCCGCGCTTGTACACATATTCGCCGACCCGCTCGGAACCCACAAAACTAATCGCTTTAACATCCGGATGATCCAAAAGACCATTCACAACATCCACTGACCCATTAACGATATTCAGCACCCCATCAGGCAAACTTGCTTCCTGGAACAGTTCCACCAGTCGCTGGCTTGTCAGCGGCGTTTTCTCGGATGGCTTCAGCACAAACGTATTGCCGGTTGCCACTGCCATCGGAAACATCCAACATGGCACCATCATCGGAAAGTTAAAGGGGGTAATGCCACCAACAACGCCAACCGGATAACGGTAATTGGTCGCCTCAACATCGGTAGCCACCGTTGTTAGCGAATCCCCCATCATCAAGGTTGGAACGCCAGCTGCAAATTCGACATTTTCAATACCACGGCCGACCTCGGCAACTGCTTCACTGAGGCTCTTGCCGTTTTCTTCAGTCACGATCCGCCCTAATTCTTCCTGGTGTTCGACTAATAACTGCTGGTATTTGAATAGAATTTTGGCCCGCTTAGGAATCGATACCCGCTGCCAGGTCTTAAACGCGGCGCTTGCTGCGGCAACCGCATCGGCAACATCTTCGCTACTTGAATGCGGTACCCGAGCTAAAACTTCACCGGTTGCGGGATTGTAAACATCTTCGAAGGTTTCGGTTTTGGCGTCTACCCACTTACCATTGATAAAATTCTTGAGTGTCTTCACTGCTTGTTGCGTTGTCATTGAAACTGACTCCTTTCGTGCTTCTTTTTCAAGGATGATATGAAGCGCTTACATTTTCAAATAAATTGACTTTGGAAACTTAATTTTTGTTGATCTTGCTCTTTTCTGGGAACTTGTCGTCAAACTTGTTGTCCAATTCGATTTCTTCGAGCGAACGACCGGCTGTTTCTGGTGCAAACCGCCATGCGAAAATCAATGAAATGATGTTGGCTCCCACGAAGACAAGGAAGGTATTCGACATACCGATGCCTGCCAACATAACCGGGAAGAAATAACCGACGAAGAAGTTGCTGATCCAGAGGAAGAAGGTGGCAAATCCCATCCCCAAACCACGGATCCGCGCCGGATAAATTTCCGATAGCAGCAACCATGTCAGCGGTCCTAATGCGCCTTGGAAGAACGCCAGATAGATAATCGTCAACAAGATCGTGAAATAAGGCAACATTGGACTGCCTGCCAGAAAGTGGCTGGTCAGTGTAATACCGACAAGTGAAAACAAGGTACCGGAAATCCCGGTTAATAACATTTGACGCCGTTTGAATTTACTCATCAAATGCATCGTCACAATGGTTGCGACCACCGATGTAACACCGTTCAGAATATTGGCAATCAAGGCCGCGTTCTGACCAAAGCCGGTGGTCTGCAGAATTGTCGTTCCGTAGTACATCATGACGTTAATCCCGACAATCTGTTGCATGATGCCTAAGCCAATACCGATCAAAACCAGCCGTCTGATCCAGCCAATCTTCAAGTCGGCAATCGAAGCGCTCTTAACTTCCTGCGCGGATTTTAAGGAAATCTGGATCTTTTCCATTTCATCGCGTGCCTGATCCTCTGTCCGAATTTCTCGCAAAACGGTTAAAGCCTGATCCAGTTTGCCATTGGCCGCCAACCACCGCGGTGATTCAGGAACAAAATTCATCCCGATCCAAAGAATAATCGCCGGAATCGTGGCCAGCACTAACATCCACCGCCAAATGCCGGGAATATGGCCCAACGTCGTTCCTAAAATAGCATTAAACACAAAGGCCAATAACTGGCCGGAAACAATCATGAATTCATTCTGGGTCACAATCCGCCCACGGAGATTTGACGGTGCAACCTCGGCAAGGAAGGTCGGAACAATGACCGAAGCACCTCCGACAGCCAGACCCAAAACGAATCGAACTGACGCTAATATCGGTGCCGTTGGTGACAAGGCCGACGCAATTGTCGAGACAACAAACAACATCGCAAGTGCGGTAATCACCTTGTGCCGACCTTTACGATCGGAAATCCGGCCGGTCAAAACTGCCCCAAAAGCGGCCCCCAACGTTAATGAACTTGCTACCAAGCCTTCCATCGAAGGCGACATATTTAATTCTCCTGCCTTGGTCATGAATGGTAACGCACCATTGATCACCCCAGTGTCATACCCGAAGAGCATGCCGCCAAATGTCGCAATCACGGAGATAATCCGTAACCGGCGCCGTGCCGACTTAGGCAACTTCTCTGACTTGATCCCGCCAGTCGTCTGCGGAGCAAGCGCAGCCTCGCCTTTGTCGTTAACAATTCCTGCTTTGCGCATTTTCCATAGCCTCCAAACTTTTCTGAAGTTTTTTTGTACAAAGTTAAGCGCTTACTTTATGATCACATTGCCATCATATAGGCACACCCGATCAAAATCAACTAAAAAGTATTCAACATTTGTTCATAAAATGACCAATTATTTGCAAATCCGGTCAAAAAGATGAATCTCCCTATACCATGATGGTATGATAAAGACAAACAACTAGCTGCTCCGTCAAAGGAACCCATGTTATCTTCGCCGTTTTGCGCATAGATCAAAGCAGGTTTTATGTTTGAATGTTGCCATTTTTCTTGAGAAAATCAGTACATTTTTTGGGCAGCCGGGGCCTGACCAATTGCTCATCTGGAAATTAATCATGATCTGGCTGATAAGTTGCTCAAAAGTTGTTCAAAAGTTTGTCATTAAATGCTATAATCAAATTGCTTATAGAAATGAAGAAGGTGACATCCATGCTTAGAAAAGAACGAATTGATGCCATGCAAGCTTATATCAGCGACGTCAAGACGGCTTCCATGAAAGAACTCGAAGATAAGTTTGACATCGCTCCCAGCACGCTTCGTCGCGATCTGGCCAGCCTCATCGCTGCCGGCACCGTTAAAAAAGTGTATGGTGGCGTGACGGATAACACCACGACTCCCAGCACGAAAGGCAACGCCCTCACCGTTTACAGTGAGCGTCAATTAGCGGCACCGACCGAAAAACACCAGATCGGACGCGCTGCGGCCCAACTCATCGAACCTGAAGACTTGATTTTTATTGACTCCGGGACCACGACTGCTGAGATGGGCGGTTTTTTACCGACAGATTTTCCGTTCACTTTAGTTACCAACAATCTGCAGATTATCAATCAAGCCGCACCGCTTGCGAACATCAAACTCGTCATCATTGGCATGAATTTTGATCGGCGGACCCAGTCGTTTACCGGTATTGATGATATGAACATCTTCAGCCGGTTTAACATTGGCAAGGCGTTCATGGCCGCAACCGGGATTTCGCTGACACGCGGCTTATCCAACTCGGAGTACAACGAATATCTCATCAAAGCCGAGATCTTTAAAAAGGCGCACCGCAAGATCCTGCTCATCGATCAGTCCAAGTTTGGCCGCGTCTCGCTTCTCACTTATGGTGCTTTGCAAGACATCGATGCGATTGTCACCTATGGCAATGTTGACGCAAAATATCGCGATTTTTTGACTGAAAACAATGTTCAGCTCATCAATGCCAAAACGCAGCAGGCCGTCTCACCTTCATAAATTTCGTCACGGCACACAAAAACCCCCGCGGTCTCCCGCGGGGGTTTTGTTCAGTCATACAATGATGACTGCATCGTCATTTTGCTCCTAGAAATCAGTAGTATCCGGATCCGTTGCCAGACCCGCTTCGCCATGTAATGCATCAATCAGCGTCATGTCGTGATGGCTCAGCTCAAAGTCGAACAGCTGGGCGTTTTCTTTAATACGGTCGTCGTGCACCGATTTTGGCAGCGGTAGGAAGCCATGTTGCAGTGACCAGCGAAGCACCACTTGCGCCACGCTCTTGTTGTAACGTTCCGCAATCTTCTTAAGGGATTCGACTTTGAAGATTTTGCCTGTGCCCAGTGGACTATATGCTTCGCTCAAAATATCATGCGCCTTGTTATAGTCCACGACTTCCGGCTGCAAATCACTTGGATTCAGGAAGATCTGATTGACCATTGGCTTGACGTTAGCGGTCTTGAGTAACGCGTCCAAATGCTTGGCGCGGAAGTTCGACACACCAATCGCCCGTAACTTACCTGCTTGATAGGCTTCTTCCATGGCTTTCCACGAGCCGGCATTAGCCTCTTCCCAATTGTTCCGGAATTGAATCGGATTTGGCCAGTGAATCAAATAAAGATCGACGTAATCAACACCAAGCTTTTGCAATGAGCGATCGATGGCGGCTTTGGTTGCTTCATAGCCATGATCGGCATTCCACAGTTTGGTGGTCAAAAAGATCCGATCGCGCGGAACACCGGATGCCTTGATGCCTGCACCGACACTATCTTCGTTACCATAGGCAGCAGCTGTGTCGATATGCCGGTAGCCGGCAGCCAATGCGGTTTCCACACTGTGCTTGGCAACTTCTCCATCAGGTGTCTGCCAAGTGCCAAAGCCAACAATCGGAATCTCAACGCCATTGTTTAAAGTATACGTGTCTGTCAATTTGGTTAAATGTGCCAAATTCTGCATCTCCTTTACTTGAGAACTGATTTAAGCTTACCACAAGTAAGCAGCGTTTTGTATGGCCGTCTACCACTCAAAAATGAATGATAACGCGTTCGCAGTCGCAGAAATCTCCTGTTCACGCTCGGCTCACACCATTAGTTGATTCAAAAGCGCCTTACCGTCCGCTTCGCTCTTGCGGAAGGCTTTGCCTAATGCCAGCGTTTTGTCGACAATAATGCTCTGGGCATCGATAACGTGATACGGATGATCGCCCGCTTTTTCCTGCGCAAATGACAGCTCGGTGCAGCCGAGCACGATGACGTTGACATGAAAATCATCATGCATCCGCTTTAAGATGCGGTGATACAGTTCAGCGTTAACTTCGCCTTTTTCTTTAACGTACTTGTAAATCAGTTCCGTGACCATGTCCTGAAGTGCCTGATCCCCTAGAACAACTTCGCGTCCCGTGTTTTCGATTTCCTGACTATAGATGCCATCTTTAATGGTACCTTGCGTGGCAATGAGTCCGATGCGTTTTTCATTTGGGAATCGCTCGCACATGTCGCGGATCGCCAGTCGCGGCATGTGTAACAGCGGAATCGGCGTTGCGGCCGCCAGCTGATCGTAAAAATAGTGAGCCGTATTGCAGACAATCACAATAAACTCGGGATTCAGCAGGCTTTGGGCCTGGATATCCTCAAGTAAATCCGGATAAAAACTTGGTTTACTGTGATCCAGAATGTAATCGGTCCGATCCGGTACGGTGGCGTCATTAACCAGAATGTAATTGAGATATTCCTGATCACTGTGGGCATGCGTTCGTTGATTGAGCAGCCGCACGTAACTTTCTGTTGCGGGTGTGCCCATGCCTCCGATTACCGTGAAAAATTGACGCATTAATATCAGCCTTCCTGTAACGACTTGCCAACTTCTTTTACAACTGCCATGTCGGTTGGCCACGGCGTATTGACGCCGCGAATCTTCTGATAAGGATCCGCGCCTTTACCGGCTACGACCACCACATCTTGCGGGCCACTGGCTTTAATCGCTTCGGTGATGGCTTCTTTCCGATCAAGCACCTTATGAACTTTGACCTTACTGTGGTCGATTTTGCTGTCGATTTCGTTGACAATATTGGCAGGATCTTCGTAACCGGGATCGTCTGTTGTCAGATAAGCTTCCGTAGCCAGTTCAGTGAGCACTTTGGCAAACCCCGGCCGCCGGGAAACGCCTTTGTCACCAGGCGACCCGACCACGACCAGCATCCGCGGATCCTTGTATGAACGTTTCAAAAACGACAAAAGTGCCTTCATGCTGGCATAATTATGAGCATAATCAACATAGACCGTGCCATGACCGGCAATCTGAACATGCTCCATGCGGCCAGGAATTTTAACCTTAGCAATCCCCGGAACTGCCGCCGATGCATCAACCCCTGCCAATCCGGCGCCGATGATCGCTGCAGTCGCGTTGCTTTCATTAAAATCGCCGATCAACGCCAGCGAATAATGGCCGCCGATATTGAGCGCGGCCGCTTTTTCTGTCACTGGGACTAATGTAAAGCGACTTTCGGCAACGTCCGCTTCCTGGCTGTCAAAACGAAAGTCGATGTCAATATCATCGCGTTTAGGCTTGAATCCGGCACTGGCGAATAAATAAATACTTTCCGGATAAGTCGTCGTTGTCGCGGCGGCATAAACCTGATCAAAATGCTCGGTTTCGGCATTAATCACGACTTTACGGGCGTTAACCAGCAATTGCAGCTTGTTGTGCAGATAGTTGGCAAATGTCGGATGCTCGTTCGGCCCGATATGATCCGGCGTGATGTTCAAGAAGAACCCGACATCATAAGTCAGCCCGAAAACGCGATTGCGCAAATAAGCTTGACTTGACACCTCCATCACCAGATGGGTCATGCCGTTTTCAACTGCTTCCCGCATATCACGGAATAAATCCAGACTTTCCGGCGTAGTCAAGTTTGATTTGAAGCGTTGATTCGGTTCCGGACCGACAACCGTGTCAATCGTTGAAAATAAGGCGATATGACGCGGACGCGCTTCGTTCAAAATGGCTTCAGTGAAGTACGATGCCGTGGTCTTGCCTTTGGTACCCGTATAGGCAATCACAAACAGATCATCTTGCGGATAGTCGAAAAAGGCAGCGCTAAGAATCGCCATGGCCTTGGTAATATTCCGGACAATTAAGGCATTGAGCCCATTGCCTTCGACGTACGGTTTTTCCGCGACATAGGTTTTGGCGCCATTGTCTTTAGCCATCGACAAATAAATCGGCCGAAACTTATCCCCTTTGCAGAAAAACAGCGTCGGACCAGACACTTTTCGTGAGTCATAAGCAATGCCGGTCATGTCCACATCTTCGGTGGTTTGGATGGCCGCGCTTTTGAGTAAATGGTGTTCCTTCAACAATAAAATACAAGCTCTAAGTGATAGTGCCATTGGGCTACTCCTTTTTATATGCCGTTATTTCAAGCTTCATTATAGCATAAGCATTGACGTGGCTTTGAGGTTGATTGTTCATATGATCAACTGACAGACTACTTCAAATGGGGGGACGCGTTACGCGTTCGCTTTTCCTGTCTGAATCGCAAGAATCGTCACCTGATAAGTACCGCTTGGGGCCGTGACAGTGACCGTATCACCTGCATGATGGCGCCGGATCGCCGCTCCCAATGGCGAATTGACGGCGAGTTTATCAGCACCCATGCCAGCTTCTGCCGGGCCAACCAACTCATAGGTGGCCTGATCATCGTCATCATCAAACTTAAGCTTCACCATATTGCCAATATGAGCTATGTCGCTTGCAGCCGGCGCCGTGACTTTAGCATAACGAATCAACTTATCAAGATACCGCAGTCGCCCTTCCAACTGCCGCAGTTCACGTTTGGCCGCACTGTATTCGGCATTTTCCGACCGATCGCCTAACGCTGCGGCTTCGGCAAGATTCTTGATCTTCGCCGGACGAATCGCTTTCAAATCCTCAACCTCTTGCTTCAGACTAGCCAATCCGGCCGGCGTAATTTCGTGATAAGTCACCATGATGACTGCCTCCCTAACAAAAAGGTGAACGTGTTGATCTCCGTTTCGGAGTCCAAAACATTCACCGCTTAACATCATTGTTGTCGCTTAAAAAATATTGCCGAAGAAATCACCAATCCCACGGAAGATCAGGGCAAAGAAGTTAGCCTTTGGATCTGCCTTAGTGGTCTTAAGCGTGATGCCTTCACGTTTCGCACCGCCGACAAACCCGAGCGAATCACCCTTTGCTGTCACTTCCAGATGGCCGATCGTGGCCCCTTTCTTGACGGGTGCTTCAATCGTGTTCTTCTTAACCCCTTTTGCAGGTGTATAAGTATACTTTAGATCCTGTTTACTGGTATCGGACGGAACAACTGCCACCGCCTTGGCTACTGGCGCAATCGGCGTTGTCCGGGATTTGCCGCGGTTAACCGTGACACTGCGATAACCTTTGATACCCTGTCCAGCATCAGCCAATTGAACTGTCTTCCAGTTTTCCAGAACATGATTCATCAATTTCTTGGTTTGGTCAAAACGCCGAGTCTTAGCATCCCCATTAGCGTGCAAGACCACCGTGATAATCCGCATGCCATTTTTCTCGACTGTACCTGTGAAGCAGTCACCGGCAGCGTCAGATGTGCCGGTTTTCAATCCGTCAACCGGCAGATTTTTGTCGTATGAAACCAGGCCCTTCAACATCCAGTCCCAGTTTTCCATATTAATCGCGTCATCGGTTCCTTTACGGAAAGTCTGCTTGGCGATGCTGGTAGTTTTCAGGACTTCCGGGTGATCTTTAAGTAAGTGTTGCGCGACTTGGGCCATATCTTTGGCGGACATTTCGTTCTCCGCCTGATCGCCGGTACCAGGCACTTTAGCGTCTTTTAACTGGCTGTTGTTGAGGCCAGTCACGTTGACAATTTTGGCATCCGTAATGCCCCAGCTCTTAAGCTTGGCAGTCATTTGATTGACGAACTTTTCCTGACTGCCGGCCACCGTTTTGGCAAGTAGCATCATGGCGGCGTTCGCTGAATAAATCAGCGAAGCATCATATAATTCGCGTACCGAATAGGACCCGTCCCGCCGCAGTGGCACATTGCTAAGGTCGCGATCCTGACTAAGCGACCAGATCGTCTTGTCCAAGGTCACCTTGTCGTCCCATTTGATTTTTCCCGAATCAATGGCGTCCAGCACCAGTTCGATACTCAGCATCTTAGTCATGGATGCAATCGGCAACACACTATCGGTATTCTTGGCGTACAAAACTTTCCCGGTTGTGGGTTCGATAGCAACCGCGGCCTTGGCATCAACCACATTCGTATCGCTACTTTCCGCAGCAGCAACCGAGACTGCCGGAGCAGCACCACCAATCATTAACACCGCGACCATCGCGGCAATCAACCCACGCAACAACTTCTTCATTTTGACTTTCCTGCTTCCTCATTAGAATGATTTTGGTTATCGGTCAGTGAAGCACCGACTTGTAATGGTAAATGAATCACAAAACTCGTCAACTCCGGACTGGAATCGGCATAAATATAACCGCCATGCAACGCAATAATGCTTTGGGCGATCGCAAGCCCCAACCCGGTTCCGCCGGTTTCCTGCGAGCGGCTTTCTTCAACCCGATAGAACCGGTCAAACAGCTGATTGAGAGCATCATTAGGGATCTGGGCGCCATCGTTGGAAACTTTCACAACAACTTCACTGCCAACGCGCTGTGCGTCCAGAAAAATGTGCCGTCCGCCTTGACCATACTTCAACGCATTGACAATCAGGTTGTTGAATACCCGGCCCAGTTTTTCGGTGTCGGCCTCCATCATTAACGGGTTCGGCTCACCGCTGACAAGAATCCGCATATGTTTCTTGTGCGCCTCGAGCTCAAAACTGGCAGCAAGCTGTTCCAGCATCGCAATCATGTTGAAGCGAACCGGATTAAGCTTGGTAGTGGTTGATTTGACTTTCGTATATTCAAATAAGTCTTCAACCAGCACCTTCATTTGTTTGGCCTTCAAATAAGCGGTGTGCGTATATTTAAGCAACTCTTCGTCACTGCGGTACTGATGGTCTTCAATCAATCCCAGATAGCCGATAATGGACGTTAACGGCGTCCGAATATCGTGGCTAACGTTGGTGATCAGTTCATCCTTGCTTTGCTCGATACGCCGCTCTTCCGCCATCGAATTGACCGTCGAATCAACCAGTGCATTGATGCTGCTGACGACCTTTTGCAATTCGGTGTTCACTTCAAACTTAATCCGATGATCAAGATGGCCGTCTGCAATATAATGCAACTCGGCGATGACGTGGCGCATCTGCATTTGCCGATACCGCCGCGCCAAGCGCCAATACACCACAATCACGTCAGCAATCGCCATCATTGTAAGAAACAGATTCGACCAGCTCCAGAGGTGAAAACCGCCGCGGCCAAAAGTCAAATTCGTTTTCACGCCCCAGATGGCATTTTCCAATCCGGGGTTATGCGCGATCATCTGATTAATCAGCACCAGCAACGCAAAGTTAAGCATCAGTAACAAAATCACCGTCACAATGCCTTCAATCCACAGTTCGGATTTTTCCTTTGCGGTGAGTTTGACTTTTTCGCTCATGAATTAGGCCTCGACCTTGTAACCAACGCCCCAGACGGTTTCAATGACCTTCTCACCATCAGTTGCCTCTTCAATTTTATCGCGGAGATGTGATACGTGGACCATGACGGTTTTCGCCGAAACAATGGATTCCTGTTGCCAAACCCGCTCAAAAATTTCGTCAGCCGAAAAAACTCGGTTGGGATGGCTTGCAAGTAAATACAAAATGCCGAATTCCAACGCGGTCAGCTGAATTTGTTTGCCGGTCAAAGTCGTCACTTCATGGCTGTCCTTTTTGATGGTTAACGGGCCAACCTCAAGCACATCCGGTTCCGGATTGGTGACTTCGTTTTGACTCCGACGCAACAGACTCTTGACGCGCGCCATCACTTCTAGCGGGTTAAACGGCTTGGTTACGTAATCGTCAGCGCCGGTGATCAGACCCTGAATCTTGTCCATATCCGCCGTTTTGGCTGACACAATGATGATCGGAATCTGCGAGTCTTTGCGGACTTCTTTCACCACGTCCATGCCCGACATATTCGGCATCATAATATCTAAAATCATCAAAGCAATATCCGGATTGGTCACGAGTTTGGTAATCGCTTCTTTTCCCGAGTATGCTTGAATCGGTTCATAGCCTTCGTTTTTAACGTAAATGCTTAGTAATTCAACGATTTCTTTATCATCGTCAACAATTAATATCTTCATGTTTTTAACTCCATTTATAGAACGATCGGTAAGGACTGTCACATCAATGTCCATTGTACCAAAATTGAAGCGGGAATTCTTTACGAAAAACCTAAGAAAATGCGGGTTGCAGCGTTATCCATTCTAAAAAGGAGGCGACATTTTTTGGAAAATTTAACCAATGTTGTGGCCGCCAGTCTGCCTCAAGACATGCGAATCGCCGGTATCAATATCGCGCATACCAGCGGCAGTACCTACTGGCTTTTGTACCAACAGCCGGACTGGTTAACGTTGCGGCTTGCCACGCATGTTCATTGGTTGAATGGGGTGCAGCAACTACAGGTTATTTGGCCTGATATGCCCGATGTTACTGGACTCAAACCGGTTTTGAACCAAGCATTGTTGAGTCCGGCAGCGCACCAAGCCGCGTTTGCGTTCACGTCAACCGATATCGCCATTGCTAACATGCTGTTGTGGGCGGCAAACCGCAAACTGGTGTTCATGCTCCGCCTGACACCGGCAATGGCCAGCGCCCACAAACACCGCCAATTCGATTTGCATCAGGATCTTGAACCCTTGCCGCTGTTCCTGGGCGATCGGAATAACAGTAACGATTTGTTGTTACCGGTCGCTGATCAGCGGCTGAAGCAACACTTGATTCGGTTTTATAGTCGAAACCTGCTATTTACGCAATTTTCCGGTCATCATTTGATTAAGCTGTTACCAACCGCGCAATGGTTGCAGACGATGTTGACCATCATGCCGCCGACACGCGCCTGGCCATTAGCAGTGGCAACAACTTTTGGAACACAGGTACCTGAGGTTTTCCACCAGGCGCGATTGCGGCATCGTTAAACGGTAAATACAAAAGGAGCTTACAGACACCCCCTATATTGAGGACTTCTGTAAGCTCTTTTATATGGAAACTTAAATTATTGAACAGAATAGTTCGGTGCTTCACGCGTGATCTGAACGTCATGCGGATGGCTTTCGCGTAAGCCGGCTCCGGTAATCTGAATGAACTGTGCGTTGTCTTGCAGCTCTTTCAAGTTCGGTGCCCCGACATAGCCCATGCCGGATTCAATGCCGCCAAGCATCTGGAAGATCACATCACCAAGGCTGCCTTTGTAAGCAACCCGGCCTTCAATACCTTCAGGAACCAGCTTGTTGGCTTCGTTCACGCCACTTTGGAAGTAGCGATCGCTTGAGCCGTGTGCCTGCGCCATCGCGCCCAGCGAACCCATGCCACGATAAGTCTTGAAGCGCCGGCCTTGATAAATTTCAAACTGGCCCGGTGCTTCGTCGGTTCCGGCTAAAAGTGAACCTAACATGACCGCGTTCCCGCCAGCCGCCAAGGCCTTCACGATGTCGCCGGAATACTTGATCCCGCCATCGGCAATGATCGTTTTGCCACGTTTACGTGCCACACTAGCAGCATCGTAAACCGCCGTCAGTTGAGGGACCCCGACACCGGCAACGATCCGGGTGGTACAAATCGAGCCAGGACCGATCCCGACTTTAACAACATCAACGCCGGCATCATACAGCGCTTCCGTGGCTTCCGCCGTCGCAACATTACCGGCAATCAAGGTTGCCAGTGGAAAATGCTCGCGAATTTCCTTGATCTTGCGAATAACCCCGGCACTGTGACCATGGGCGGTATCAATGACAATCGCGTCAGCACCGGCATCTAACAACGCCTGTGCCCGATCAAACGTATCGGAAGTCACACCGACAGCAGCAGCGACCAGCAAGCGGCCATGTGCATCCTTAGCCGCATGCGGGAATTCAACCACTTTTTCAATATCTTTAATGGTAATCAAACCACTAAGCCGACCATTCTTATCAATTAACGGGAGCTTTTCAATCTTACGAGCCTGCAAGATCGCTTCTGCATCCTTGATCGAAGTGCCTGCCGGAGCCGTTACCAAACCTTCTTTGGTCATGACGGTATCGATCAGCACACTCTTGTCATCGACATACCGTAAATCACGGTTGGTAATAATGCCGGTCAGCTTGCGGTCGGTTGTGTTGTTCACAATCGGCACACCACTGATGCGATACTTCTTCATCAATGCTTCTGCATCGCTAACCGGTTTATCGGCTGTAAGATAGAAGGGATCCACAATGACGCCATTTTCACTGCGCTTAACTTTGAGCACTTCATCAGCCTGCGCGGCAATGCTCATATTCTTATGAATAACACCCAGACCGCCTTGACGGGCCATGGCAATTGCCATCGCACTTTCGGTCACCGTATCCATCCCCGCTGAGATGATTGGGATATTCAACTTCAAGTTGTCCGCAAGTTGTACAGACAGATCGACATCGTGAGGCAAAACATGACTTTCTGCAGGTATCAACAACACATCATCAAATGTAAAACCACGCCGGGCAAACTTTGTATCCCAATGACTCATAGCGTAAATCCCTCTTTCAATTTTTAGTTGTTGACTAATGTACTACCGGAATGTGAACACGTCAAACGTGTCTGGTAATTTTTTTGAAAAGACCGGTATCATAGGCCTAAAAATGAAAGAAAGTCTCATAATTGTTCAGTCTAGTCCGAACAAAAAATTAGCGACGCTTGATATGAGAATTTAATGTTCGTATTTTAGTCATTGGGTTTGTGCCATCATAGCTATCGTTCGGATTAATAGCTGCTGTCATTTTTAAACGGGAACCGATTAACGCTTCAGCGGCCGCTCTTAGCCTTGGCGACGCCACAACCAAGCGCCTAAAGCCGAAAGCAGGGTTGCAAGCCCGGCCAAAAGTCCTGATTGGCCAAGTGCTTCTCCGGTTTTTGGCAATCCGTGAGTTGATCCACTTTCCACGGACGAAGCCGCCTGCGACGTTTGTGCTGTTACCGACTCAACCGAGGCTTTTTGGGAGGCACTCGCTGATGACGATGGGCGCAGCGACAGCTGGTTTGACTGGGCGGACGGGTCAGCGCTAGGCTTTTGTGATGGTGCTTGCGATGGCTTTTGCGACGCTTGCGAACTTGCCTGAGACGCCTGCGAACTTGAGGAAGCAACCGCAGGCATTTTCACTGAAACGACCGCTGCCTTGTCGTCCGCCTTTTCGCCGCCGATTAAGTTCCAGTTATAGCCCACTGTCACGTGCTTGTCCGGTAATTCAAAATGATAGAACACATTGCGCTTGAATTGCGGATCATCTGTTGAAAAAGTGACGCGACCTTGGGCATCCGTTGTTTTGACGATTGCCGACTTAGCGCCATCAACCAGGTTAGGAATAGCGGCCACTTTCACGTTTGCCAAGGGCTGCTTGGTCTGCTGGTCAACGAGTTGGAACGCCCGCTCGCCTCTTTGATAAGTATACTTGTCCATTTCAATTTTGGTTGTCTGCCCCGGTGTGTAAACAAAGCTGTCTGGCACGGCCTTCCAGCCTTGGTTACCGGAAGCTACAACCTGGAGTCGGTATGTGTGTCCTGTCTGTAGTCCGTCAGCGGCACCGATCTTTAACCCGCTGACGGATGCTGATGGTTCATCTTCATCAGTTGATGCTAACGTTTTGGTTGCGACCACCTGACCGTTATCGGCAGCAACAATCTGCACCGTGATCGCCTGGTGATAATTCGCCGCAATCCCATTAAGTAATGCGAAAACCAGCGTTTGATCCTTAGCCGCAACTTGCTTGACAGCAGATGCCTGCTCAACTGCCTGACTAGCGGAACCGCTAGCAGATGTTGCCGCCTGAGTCGGTTGGGCATTCACCAAGCCAAAACCTGCCAATGCCACCGCCGCCAGAACAAATCCGCGTCCGTACTGCTGTTGATGCCCCTTATTCATCCAAAAAACCTCCCAAATTTTCTAAAGCGTAATAATTACGATTAATCTCAAATGAAGTTTACCGGATAAAAAACTAGGCGTCAAACTTTTTTGAGCGCGAGCGTGAACTGGCATGGTTAGGAGCATGCTCACCATAACGCGTTCGCCAGCCCAGAAGTCTGCGTGTAAGGACCTTGGTCGCAATGGCCTAAGCCCGGGCCATTGCGACCAAGGCCACTTACACTCCGACTTCTAACCGGGCTGGTTCACGCTCACACCAAAAAAGCCACCCCACTATCGAGGTGACCATCATCAACCACTCAACTTATTTTAAACCGCAACCCACTACCGTCGGAAAAAGCTCTTGAGATGATACCGCCGTTGCAAAAGCCAGTGGGAACCATACGCGACAACGGCGATGATTACGTCCACATACCACGGCATTGCCCGGGTGAATGGTGTGTCAAGCATCATGAGGGCGCCACCGATAAAGGTAACCGCAAGAACCAACACAATCCCGCCACCAAGCACTAACCAGGCACTGCGGCGATTCTTCTTGTCCCGTTCCATCCAGTCGGCGTAATACACAAAGAAAAGACCGGCCATGAGGCTTAACATGACAAGATAAGCAAAGCTATTGCTGGCGTTGTTCTGCGATTTCGGATTGATGTAGGTCATCACGGCGAAGACAGCCGCAAGAATGGCCATGAAAAACAGACCTTGATCGGCGACCAATAACCACAGCGGCTTTTTAGGTTCCGGTTTCGGGGTATGCAGAATTTCATTGGCCTTCACTGTGACTGGCCCATAAAGTTGCGTGGCCGGTTTGCCTTGCCGTTGGGCGGTAATCATTTCCGGCAGCATCGTTTTGAGCAGGGCTTCCTCATCTGCCTCACTCATACCGCCGTCTTTTAATTCACGCCGTAGCTTGAAGACATACTCGTTGTTCTTATTGGTCAGTCTTGCAATCATTTCCGGTACAGTTGTGGCTGGTCGCTCCTGTTTAACATGGGCATTCTTGCTTGCCACCGTTGCTGCCGATTGCTGCGTATCAGCCGCTGACGATGCCGCAGTCTGCTGTTGATCAACTGCAGCGCTGTCCGCTGTTTGATTCGTGTCCGTTTCTTGCTTCTTTGCCATGTGTAACTCCTATCTTAAAGTCATCATCGTCGCGTGCGCGCTTTCGGCTTGCACGTTAAACATTGAACCGAAATTCAATGATATCCCCATCTTGCACTTGATATTCCTTACCTTCAGAGCGATAGCGTCCGGCTTCTTTGACTGCCTGCACGGAGCCGTACTTATCCAGATCCGTAAAGGACATCGTCTCGGCTCGAATAAAGCCGCGCTCAAAATCCGAATGAATGATACCGGCAACTTGAGGCGCCTTCATGCCGCGTTTAAACGTCCACGCGCGGGTTTCCTTGCCACCCGCCGTAAAGAAGGTTGCTAAACCCAGCAAATGGTAGCTAGCCTTGATGAGTTTATCCAAACCGGATTCATCGACACCTTCTGCTGCCAGAAAGTCGGCTTTCTCGTCATCATCCAATTCGGCAATTTCCTCTTCGGTCTTGGCCGAAATAGCAATCACTTCGGCGCCTTCTTTAGCCGCTTCGGCTTTGATTTGTTTGACATAATCAACGGAATCCGGATCGGCCATGGCTTCTTCAGCAATATTGGCGACATAAAGCACCGGTTTACTCGTTAATAAGAACAAGCCCTTGACGATCTTCTGTTCATCTTTATCGAAGTCAATGCTGCGCACCATTCCGCCGTCTTCAAGAACCGGCTTGATCTTTTGCAACACTTTAAACTCCGCCTGGGCTTCCTTATCTTTGGTTTGGGTCCGGGCAACCTTTTCAACTTTGGCATAGCGTTTATTGACCGAATCCAAATCGGCGATCGCCAGTTCCATGTTAATCGTGGCCATGTCTTCCAACGGATCGACTTTGCCGGTCACACTGGTAATGTTATCGTCATCGAATGCCCGAACAACGTGCACGATCGCATCTACCTGGCGAATGTTTTCCAGAAACTTGTTACCAAGTCCCTCGCCTTTGGAAGCACCTTTCACGATTCCGGCAATATCCGTGAACTCAAAAGTCGTATGAATGATTTTCTTGGCCGGAATTAATTCATCAATCCGTGCCAACCGTTTATCCGGCACCTCGACCATCCCCACATTGGGGTCAATGGTCGCAAACGGATAATTGGCCATCTCGGCGCCTGCTTTTGTGATTGCGTTAAAAAGCGTGGACTTACCGACATTGGGTAGTCCGACAATACCTGCTGTTAAAGCCATTTGCTTATTTCACACTTTCTATGATTAATCTGTCTGTTCTGCTTGACCTAAAACTTTCTTGAGCCGCTTCTCAAAATCACGGCGCGACATCATGACAATATGGCCGCAACCGGTGCAACGAATTTTAATGTCGGCGCCTAGGCGAATGACTTCCCATTTATTCATTCCACATGCATGCGGCTTCTTCATTTGAACCAGATCATGTAATTGGTACATTCGTCTACCTCCAGCGTGTTGGCTGGCTAATCGATATTGACGTCAAGCATCGCTAAGATCCGATTGAGATCTTGCTCGGATGTAAAATCAATTTCGATCTTGCCTTTGCCTTTACTGCCTTCATTAATATTGACTTTCGTGCCGAAGCGTTCGCCCAACTGATTTTCGGTTGCTCGAACATACGGTGATTTAGGCTTTTCCTTCGATGTCGAGCGACTTGTCCCGGCGTTCATCTGATTGATTAGCCGTTCAAGTTGGCGAACCGTTAAATTCTCACTAATGGTCTTCTTGGCAACACTGACCATCTTGGTCTTATCTTTGAGACTCAACAAGGTTCGCGCCTGTCCCATTGAGAGCTGATTGGCACTGAGCATTTGCTTGACTTGCTGCGGCAATGTTAACAAGCGCAAATAGTTGGCAATATATGGCCGACTTTTGCCTAGCCGTGCGGAAACTTCCGCTTGCGTCAGGTTTAAGCGTTTGATCAACGTCTCATAAGCCTGCGCTTCGTCCAACGGAGTCAAATCCTCGCGCTGCAGGTTTTCCAGCACTGCGATTTCCATCATTTCCGGATCGTTGAAATCGCGGACAATCGCCGGAATGGTTTCCTTACCAGCCAGCTTAGACGCACGAAAACGCCGCTCACCGGTGATGATTTCATAACCGGAAACACTTTTGCGCACAATAATCGGCTGGAAAACGCCGGTTTGCTTGATGGAATCCGCCAGTTCTTTTAAGCCTTCTTGATCAAAGGTTTTTCGCGGTTGATACGGGTTCGGCCGGATATCGACCAGTGGCAGTTCCTCAACGGTATTGTTAGCACTCAGATCAGGACTTTCAAAATCTTTGAAAATGGCGTCAATGCCGCGGCCTAATCCCTTACTATTCTTATTCGCCATGAGCAGCCAGCACCTCCTTGGCTAAAGCCTCGTAAACTTCGGATCCGCGCGATTTTGGATCAAAATCCACGATTGGCAAACCGTAACTCGGCGCCTCAGCCAATCGGGTAATCCGCGGAATCACGGTTGCATATACTTTATCGCCAAAATACTTGCGCACTTCATCGATCACCTGCGCGCCAAGGTTCGTGCGGGCATCATACATGGTCAGCAGAACCCCTTCAATCGCCAGATTCGGATTGAAATGTTTTTGAACAAGTCGAACCGTGTTAAGCAACTGGCTCAGGCCTTCCAATGCATAATACTCACTTTGAACCGGAATCAGAATCGAATCACTCGCCGTAAACGCATTAATTGAAAGCTGCCCCAATGAAGGCGGGCAATCAATCAAAATGTAGTCGTACTGATCCTCGATCGGATGAAGCCCCAGTTTCAAGCGCATTTCCCGGGCCATTTGACTGGTTAACTCGATTTCGGCACCGGCCAACTGGATGGTCGCAGGAACAATGGCTAAATTTTTATGTTTGGTTGGCAAAATGGCTTCGGTAATCGGATCTTCGTTGACCAAAACATCGTAAATATCCTTTTCAACTTGGGCTTTTTGAACGCCCACCCCACTTGTAGCATTGCCTTGGGCATCAACGTCGACAATGAGGACTTTCTTCCCAAGGTTTGCCAGACAGGCCCCCAAATTAATGGTCGTTGTGGTCTTGCCAACCCCGCCTTTTTGATTGGCGACAGCGATGATATGTGTCATGAGCTCCCCCTATCTCTTCTCTTTTGGAATCTCGATAATCATGCGGTAAGCGTCATCGGTATCTTCTTCTTTGGCCGTGACCTTCATTCCGGTATCGCGAATCATTTTGACTGAACGTTTCAGTGTATTCCATGCAACGCGGGTATCGTGGCTAACCGCTGACCGGCGTACTTTTGGCTTCGGCTTTTTTTCCGGCTTCTTAGGTCTTAGCCATTCATTAACCAAAGCCGATGTTTCCTTCACCGTCAATTTGTCGGCCACAATTTGATGCAATGCCTGTGCCTGTTGATCATCACCAAGCTTCAGCAATTCCCGCCCATGCCGCTCGCTGATGAGGCCTTTCATAATAGCTTCTTGCACCGGTGCATCCAATTTCAGCAACCGGATCTTATTGGCGACAAACGCCTGACTCTTTCCCAGCTGCTGTGCCAAAGCGCCTTGGGTTAACTGGTTGAGCTTCATCAAAGCCACATACGCCTGGCCTTCTTCAATCGCACTCAAGCCTTCACGCTGCAGGTTTTCTACCAGTGCCATGGACGCACTTTCATCATCGTCCATCTTCTGGACAATCGCCGGGGCTTTTACCCATCCCAACAACTGCATCGCGCGATAACGCCGCTCGCCGGCAATGATTTCATATTGGTCAGGCGCATATTCACGCACGATAATCGGCTGCAACAAGCCGTGTTCTTTAATCGTGGCCGCCAGTTCCTGAATCGAATCAGCTGAAAAGACCTTCCGCGGCTGAAATTGATTCGGCGTAATGGCGTTTAGCGGCAACTGTTGCACAACGGTCTCGTCGTTTGGCTTTTTATGGTCAAAAAATGATAATGCCACGCGTTATGCACCTCCCAATGGTTGTTTATTTGGCACTCCCGGCTTACGAGGGTATTTATTTGGTGTTGCCTTCACTTTTTCGATCACCAGCAAATGCCGGGTGTCCCCGGTTTCCGGAAGCGTTAGCGCCGCATCCTGGACTAACTTGCCGCCCAGCAAACCGATTGCCGGCTTGGCGGCGATGAGTTCCTCTGCGGTTGCGGCAGCCTTCATGGCCACAAATCGCCCTTGTGGCTTCACCAGTGGCAGGCACAGTTCAGCTAGAACGTTGAGCGCTGCAACTGCCCGCGCCGTCACCAGATCAAATTGACCACGATGCGCTGATTTTTTTGCGCCAAAAGTTTCGGCACGATCATGGAATAACTGAACATCTGCCAGCTCCAGGCGCGTCGTTAACCGCGCTAAGAAACCAATCCGTTTTTGCAAGGAGTCGACAATCGTGATTTTTAACTGCGGAAACGCGATTTTGAGTGGAATTGACGGAAACCCCGCACCGGCGCCGACATCACAAAGCGATAACGGCTGGCTCTGTAATTCAGGCAGCACCAAGCCTAAGGTCAATGAGTCATAGAAGTGCTTGAGGTAGACGTCCCCTTCAGCTGTGATGCCCGTCAGATTCATTTTCTCATTCTCGCTGATCAGATATTGGTAATAAGCCGCGAACTGATCCTGCTGGCGGTCATCCAAGACGATGCCGTGATCAGCCAGAGCGTGGACAAAAGCTGTTGGATCCATGTCTGCCTCCGTTTTTTTAATTGATTTTGTGGAACAAACAAGGTTTCACGTACCCGTCAAGTGTAACGTAAAAATGCCGTGTGCTCAACCGTATTCTTGACGTGAAAACGGGTCAAAAATCTCGTGACGTCACCTTGTGCCTAGTCATGAAGTACGCACGGTCAACGCAATTTTCAAGCGCTTCATTTTACCACAAATCAACTTGTCGATATGGTGTACTAGTTCACAAGCATAACTAATTCGACAATCAGGTTTTCGTGCTAATCTAAGGCCATCCAAGAAGAGGGTCTTTGCGTCATCAGTCAATCTTTTTGGCTCAGTCGTTTTACTTTTTTCGGTAAGTTCGTCAACACAAGGGGGAGAAAATTGTCCGCTCTAAGTCTGCCTGAATAGGGCGATGCTGCGCGAGATTTTCTAAGTGTACGAATGGATTGGAGCCGCGCGTGATCGGTATAAAAAGGGACACCGAAAAATGCGCTCACCATAACGCGTTCACCGGCGCAGGAGTCTGCGTACAAGGACCTTGGTCGCAATGGTCAAAACCCGACCATCACGACGAAGGCCACTTATACTCCGACTCCTAACTGCGCCAGTTCACGCTCACCCGAAAAGCGCGAAGGGGGTAGTCAGTATGTTTAAGCATTTTTCTAAGTTGGATTCGTGGGCCCTCGTTTTGTTCCTATTGATTGTCATTGGTGGCCCTATCCTCATTCTGTTCAGTATCAGTCATTCTTTTTTACCGTTTATTCATCACTTCGGCTTCGTGATTTTCTTGATTGTGATTAGTAGCAGCACCTGGGTTCTTTTGCTGACCATGTATTATGTGTTTATGATGCTGTTTGGCTGGGGCAAGGCACGGCGGGATTATCCATTGGTAGCGCCTAAGAGCCGATTTCTGATTTTCATTCCGGCACACAATGAAGCCGCCGTTATCACGGCCACTTTGAAACACCTTCAGCAACTCAACTATCCGAAAGCGGCCTATCACATTGTGGTTGTCAGCGATCAATCCACTGACCAAACAACGACGCTTGCGGCGGCTCAGGGCGTTCAGGTGATCGACACATCACGCCAACGCTATCAGCGCGTCGGCGTCGGCAAACCGGCCGGCCTCCAATACGCATTGGATGAACTGACCGACTCGGGCACCTTGGAACAATACGACTTGGTAATGGTGCTGGATGCCGACAACTTCACCGACCCTAACCTTTTACGGGAATTGGACAGCCAATATCAGGCAAAGCACTTTACCGCCATTCAGGCCTATCTTGATAGCAAAAATGACAATACGCTGCTGACGTTGGGTTACGCCATGAGTTATTGGACCATGAATCGCTTCTTTCAGCTCAGTAAATATCGGCTGGGTTTGGACAACAGCATCGGCGGAACCGGCTTTGTCGTCGAGCGTCAATGGCTGGAAGCTAACCACGGGTTTCATTCACACAGTTTAACCGAAGATCTTGAAATGGAAATCCGTATTGTGGAAAGCGGCGGCACCGTGGGCTGGAATCATTTTGCCCGCATTTATGATGAAAAGCCGGATCATTTGCGCGCCAGCATGACCCAACGTTTCCGGTGGAGTCGCGGACATTGGTATACTGCCTTTCACAATTTAGTGCCGTTATTGCATCACTTTTTGAAAACCGGCGACTTGCGTGACTTGGATCAACTTAGCTATCTCTTTTCCATGCGCCAAAACTTTCAATATCTGCTCGCGTCTTTCTTTGGCATCGCGTGGGTCATCAGTCTTGTGATGCCAAGTCTTGGTCTGCATCCAATCTGGCTCATCGATGTCGATCGCAGTTATTTCGTACCGATAACATTGATCAACTGGCTGATTTTGCTCGAAGGATTCATCCCCATGATTGCCGGGTTTTTATACGATGCTAATTGGGAAGGTTCCAAGTGGCTGATCACGCCAAAAGCCGTCCTCGCCTTTTTCTGGTTCTCGCTCACTTATTTAATTGTTCAGATCGGCGGCTTGCTCACTTTTCCTAATCAAAAAGCCTGGGCACATACCCAGCATGTCCTGACCGTCACGCATCACCTTTGATATGGCTTGTTTAAGGCGTGCTTATGCCAACCAGTAAGACGAGATGATAAAATCCAGAATCATTTTGACAATCTCTGACGACAGTTCGATAATGAAGTGGTAACTAAACTCAGAGGCGAAAAAAATGGAATTAGACGGCAAAGAAATCAGGGAAAACGAACAACTGACCGATGCACAGCTGACTGACTTGCACCAGCAATATCAAGCTTTGTGGGACAAATTAAAAAAAGATAACTATCGAACCGAGCATCAGTTCATGGAAGTCTTATATGAAGAACCCGACAACGTTCAAAACTATGAAGCGGCGTTTTTCACGTATCAGATCCGCAAAGATACCGGTGACAATCAGTTTGATCAGTTGAATATCATTTTAAACAATAAACTGACTTTTCATGATCAGCCTGATGAATTCGTATTTGAGATTAGCGATTA
Organism: Lacticaseibacillus casei DSM 20011 = JCM 1134 = ATCC 393; assembly: GCF_000829055.1. Lineage (NCBI taxonomy): Bacteria > Bacillati > Bacillota > Bacilli > Lactobacillales > Lactobacillaceae > Lacticaseibacillus > Lacticaseibacillus casei. The sequence continues at coordinate 148,998 of NZ_AP012544.1, read as the reverse complement.
TCCGGATATGGATGCGATTTATAAGGCGATCGAAGAAAAGGCCCAGCCTTGGATTAAGGCTCACAAGCGCTAGCATTTTCGCTAACCTTGTGGCTTAAACGTCAATGCGGTTAAAGAACCGATCAGGATTTACAATGACCGATCTTTAGCCGCATTGTTTTGATGTCGAAGCGTCAGATAATCTTACCACTTCTCTTTTGTCCCAAACTTGTGATAGGCTGTTGCCAATCAAACCAAACGGAGGCACTTGATTCATGGCGGATATAATCAAAATCGCGTACTTGTACGAAGATCTCATGAATACCTATGGCGACAGCGGCGATGTTAAAATTTTGCGCTATTTGCTGAATCAACAAGGCTACCAGGTGCAGGTTGATAACATCAGCCTCGGCGACGACTTCAATGCCGACGACTATGACTTCATCTTCTTCGGCGGCGGTCAGGATTATGAACAAACCGTGGTCGCTAAGGATCTGCTTCGGTACGCCCAAACGTTAGGCCGGTATATCGAAAACGGTAAACCCATGCTGGCGATCTGTGGTGGCTACCAATTGCTGGGCGATTACTATAAAACCAGCGAAGGTACCGTCATCAAAGGCCTTGGCATTTTGCCACTGCATACGGTGTTCAAGCCGGACAGTCGCATGATTGGCGACACCAAGTACCAAACCGAATTCGGAACCGTTAAGGCGTTTGAAAATCATAGCGGCCGAACCTATTTTGACGACAAGAAAAAGCTTAAGCCTCTTGGAAAGATGATTGAAGGGTATGGCAACAATCCTGAAGACGGTGTCGAAGGCATGCGCTACAAGAATACCATCGGCAGTTATTCCCATGGTCCCATTCTCAAAAACCAGAACATCGCCAAAGCTATCGCTAAAATGATCGTGCAAAATCACAAAGACCGCATCGGACAGCCTGCGCACTAACACTGCGACTGACGCTGAGTGATTCGGCCTTGATCGCTTTTAAATTTTAGACGTATCAATAAAACGGAAAGCTGCCTCACGCCCGAGCCTGAAATGACGCGTGCATGAATAGCAGCTTTCCGTTATTTGTTTGCCTGCGCCCGCACCTGATCGGCATCGCCCGTAAACAGGAACAACGGACCATCTGCCTGTGCCGGATAACTATCCGCCAAGTCACCAAGATCCACGACATCAAAACCGATTTTTTTAATCAAATTCGTCACGGTTTGTTTGGCAGCGGCATCATCCCCGGCAATCGGAATTGCAATCCGATCGCTTGACTGATTCGGCTTAGCCAGACTGCGGATCTTCGTCATGGCAATGGTATTGAATGCCTTCACCACTTTCTTGGTACCGAAGTGCTGCGCCACCAGCTCCGACGAAGTGGTATGATGCTTGGTCAATGCCGGGCGCTCGCCATCACGGCTGGGAAAATAGTTAGTCGCATCAATCACGACCGCATCTGCTTTTACCTTTGTCGGCAACTCGTCTAAGGCGTTAAACGGCACTGCCAACACGACAATATCTTGATCAGCCGCCTCAGCGACCGTGCCTGCCTCGACCGTCGATCGCATCTCGGCAATAGCCGGCGCCAACGAAGCCACGCCATGGCGATGGGACAAAATCACTTTTTCACCAACATGACTGAAAAGCTGGCCAAGCGCGCGGCCCACATTACCTGATCCAATAATCCCGATACTCACGCAATCGCCCTCCTTGTATAGGTTCATTGAGTGAAAACTGACTTCTAATATTATTATATCGCCTATAGGGAGGAAACGGAAAAGACAGGGTTATTCTATGGGCGGCAAACTGTACTTTGATTGTTACTGTTCTACAAGACGTGCACAGTTTCAGAAAACTCCTTGTAACGACTTTGGGCGCAATGGCAAAATCCGCCACCACGCCCAAAGCCACTAATGCTTCGATTTCTAAACGCTCACCCTCAGTGAGTCTTACCCTCAACCGTTTCCAAATCACCCTTACCATCGCGTTCAACAATGGCTTGGATCGCGGCCGTAATGCCTTTCACATCGTCATCAAGCGACAACGCCGGCGTTTCTGGCCGGGCAACGACTTGCTCTGGTAAAAACGGAATGTGCATGAAGCCGGCTTTGATGGTCGGGAACTCTTTATCGCGCATGTATTGAACCTGATAAAAAATGTGGTTGCAAACATAAGTGCCCGCAGTGTTAGACACTGAAGCAGGAACGCCGGCTTCACGAATGGCCTTTGCCATCGCTTTAATCGGTAATTGGGTGAAATAAGCGGTTTGCCCATCTTCGTGAATCGTATGGTTCAACGGCTGATATCCAGCGTTGTCTTTAATCCGGCCGTCGTCCAAGTTAATGGCCACCCGCTCCGGCGTCAATTCAAAACGGCCGCCAGCCTGGCCAATACTGAGCACATAATCCGGCTTTTCTTTAACAATCGCATCATGCACCACATCCGCAGACACGTTAAACTTAGTCGGAATTTCCAGCTTCACAATCGTTGCGCCGCTGATTTCGTCCGGCAAGCGTTTAACCGCCTCTATCGCCGGATTAATTTTATCATCGCCAAAAGGGTCAAAACCCGTTACAAGAATCTTCATATTAATATCCTTTCTAAAATGCCAAGAAGTACATCAAACCGATTTGAATCACCAGCAACAACACGGCAATCGGTGCCTGTTGCTTGATGACGCCCAATGGATCGTCCATTTCCAGCAACGCAACCGGCAGACTGTTAAAGTTGGCTGCCATCGGCGTCAGCAAGGTTCCGCAATACCCCGACGTCATGCCAATCGCCGCAACAATCGCCGGGTTGGCACCTTGGGCAATGACAAACGGAATTCCGATCGCGGCGGTAATCACCGCAAAGGCCGCAAACGCGTTACCCATAATAATCGTGAACAGCGCCATCGCCACACAGTATAAAATGACGCCACCCAGATGACTGCCAGCCGGAAACAGGCCGGCAATCAACTTAGCCGTCAGCGAGCCGACCCCGGCCGCGGTGAAGACTGCGCCTAAAGTGGCCAACAATTGCGGTAAAATACCGGCGGCACCAACTGAGCGAACCATCCGCTGCGTATCATTATAAACCATTTTTCCGGAAGCTCTGGTCATGATGATAGCAACCACTAGGGAAGCTGCTGCGCCAATCCCGATGCCGACCTGACCGCCGAGCTTCGTGAACTGGGCAACCGCGATCGAAACAACTGCCAGCACGACGCTCGGGACAAAGACCCAACCGCCGAGCCGCTTAGCTGCCTGGGCTGCATGTGCACCGTCAACCGGTTTGATTTTTCCGATTTGAATCTGCTTGAACAGCGCAAGTACGCCGATCACCACAACCAAAATACCCACAACCATCGCCGGCAATAACGTGCCAAAGGCGAAAATAACCGCCAGAATGAGCCAAAACAGGCCGGTACCGATACGGGCCGGATTATCTTTTGCACGAAAAGATTCAATTCCGGCTAGTGCCATCACGACGCCAATCAAGGCATAAAGCACTAGAAGCAACGTGTTCACCATCAGCGTTTGCCTCCTTTATCGGTCCGTGGGTCAGTCTCAAACTGCCGATCAAACCAGCGATTATAAATAGCCACAACGACTAATGTGATGATCGCAACCGGAATGGATGCCAACACGACCTGCATCGGCTCAACCGGATGCTTGAGGCCCTTCATCGTACTGGCGATCAATAAAACCCCGGCTGTTGCCACAAACAGATTTTGGGCAAAAAAGTTACCGAAATTATCTGTCGCGGCCGACCGCGCTTTGATGAGATCAATTTCCTTATCCGTCAATTTGCGTTTGGATTCAGCCGCCGCGGTGACCATTGGCGTAATCAATGGCCGAACAAACTGCACCTGGCCAGACAATGAAATCCCAAAAACACCGCCTAATTCACGGATCACTAAGTAAAGATTCAAAATGCGACTGGGCGTGAGCTTCTTTAGTTTCTGAATGCCAGTCACCGCTACCTCTTTTAAGCCATGGCTTTCAACCAGGCCGATCATCGGCAGCGTCAAGAAGAAAAGCGACACCATGCGATTATCAACGAAACTCTGACCCAATGTCGTCAATAAGTCCGGGATACTCATGCCAGAGAAGACAGCCGTGACAATGGCCGCCAGCACCACAACCGCTGTCGTATCCCACTTCAAAGCAAAGCCGACAACGATGATAACAATGCCGAGTAATTTCAAATATTCCAAATGCTGTGCCTCCTTATTGATAATGGTGAAAAGTTTAAAGGTTATTTGTAGGAAGGTCAATTGATTAAAGTCGCGCATTTTAGAATCAAGTTAGCCACTGTCTCAAAATTTTTTGGACAATAAAAAACATCAAGAACAGATATCCTGTATCATTGAAGTTCCTACACAAACAATGGAAGAGGATATTGTCTTGATGCAGAAACAGGATAGCACACACCGCCAAAAAGGTCAGCACTTAACATCACTCGAGCGCGGAAAAGTGGCCGGATTCCGCCAAGCTGGGAAGTCCAATCGTTGGATTGCTGCTGAAATTGGCGTCTGCCCGCAGACCATTAATAATGAAATCAAGCGAGGTACAGTAGATCAGGTCAAGAAGAGTAATGGCAAGCGCGTCTACCATCGACAATACCTGCCAGAGGCTGCTCAGGCACGTTACGAGACTGCACGCTTGAGCTGCCATCGTCCTGACAAGTTCGCCAGCGTACAGGTCTTCTTAGCCTGGTACGTACAGCGAGCTAAGCAGGACAAATGGTCGCCGGATGCTTCAATCGGCTATGCCAAGCGACACAAGCTGTTTACTCCTGAAGAGCTTGTTTGTGCCTCGACTTTGTACCAGTACATTGACGACCAACGCCTAGAGATTCGAAATATCGACCTGTTGGAGAAGACTAAGCGGAAGACCTCTCACCAGCACCACACCAAGGCTAAGCGCCTGGCTGGCCGCAGTATCGAGGAACGGCCTAAGGTCGTTGAACGACGCAGGCAGTTCGGTCACTGGGAGATGGATACCATTGTCGGTAAACGCAATGGCAAGGAGAGCGTCATCTTGACTCTGATTGAGCGCAAGACCCGTTGCCAACTTCTCCGCTTGATCGAAGGACGAGATGCAGACTCTGTGAGCTATGCATTGCGTGGAATCAAGCGCGAATGGGGAGCTTGCATCAAGACCATCACAGCCGACAACGGACCCGAGTTCACCGCCTTAAATACTGCTTTTGCTGGGACGGAAACTGAGATCTTCTACGCCCATCCTTACACGTCCTGCGACCGTGGCACCAACGAGGCACATAACCGGATGATCCGCCAGGACTTCCCTAAGGGCATGTCCCTAGATGACATTAGCCCTAGTCAAGTGCAGGCCACGCAAGACCGCTTGAATCAGTTGCCTCGCAAACAACAGGGCTACTGCACACCCCAGCAAAACTTTGAGGCCGAAGCTCGGCGCGTTCGCCGCATGGCCCAGTAGTCTCTCTAGCGCCACAACTTCTATTTGATAACGGCCTGTTCTGGGATTGTCCTCAACGACTGGCTAACTTGTTCTTGCAATTTACGAATTGATTAAAGTGTGCAACTATTTATAACGGATACTATTTTATGGAAGACAATCTTCTGACTGTTGCACCGTTGAACGGACGCAATGAGAGTATCTAAAAAGGGATAGCCCCGTTGGCTGGGGTTATCCCTTTTGTATTGAAACGCGCCAGTTCACGCTCTTAGGCCGGTTGCATTTCCTTATCTTTGTCCTTGTCTTTATCCTTTGCCTCATTGCGGGCAATTTCTTCTCTTGTCAGCATATCCTTGACCGTCATTTTAACTTCAGTCACATTCAACCCGGTCATTTGGCGCACGTTTTTAGCAATCGCCATGGTGACTTTGTTGAAAATTTCGGGTACGTTTTCACCATAGCGAACCGTTGCGTCAAGTGAGACGGAGACATCCTGATCGTCACTCAAATCAACGTTAACGCCTTTGGTCGGGTCTTCATCTTTGCTGAACATGTCGGTGATGTTCGCCATCATGCCACCTTCAAGCGAGTAAACACCTTCGACTTCATTACAGGTGATCCCCACGATTTTAGCAATCACCGCGTCGTCGAATTTCAATTCCTTATTGATGCCGCTTTGTTTCTTGTTATCCATTATTAATCGCTCCTTTTTTGAGGTCGTTTAGTAACTTAACGTTTTTGCCATTCGCGTTTCGTCAACACATCTTTAACGTGCATATTCAACTCAACTAGCTGCAGACCGGTCATGCGCTCGATTTGCGCGCTGATCTTGTCGCACAGTTGCTTGAAAATGGCCTGGGCATTGCTATCGAATTCCAGGAAAACATCCATATCGATCGCAACCTGCTTTTCACCGACTTCCGCCGAGATCCCCTTAGTCAGGTTCTCACCGCTGGAAAAAGTCTCCGTCAGATTGTCCATCATGGAGCCGTCCATCCCCAGAATGCCATCGACATTCTGGGCACAAATGGCGGCAATTTTCTCGATGACCTTATCTTCAAAAGTCACCCGACTATTGGCCATCAGCGTCTCGAGCTGATTCGCTTTTGGTGCCGGTGCGGTTTTTGGTGATGCTACTGCATCCATCGACTCACCTACTTTCCTTTACTAAATGCATCTTTGCCAGACGTTAGCCAGCTCATGAGGTTGCCCCAGTTAGGGACGAGATAGCGCTCAATGAGCCAGCCTAATCCGCCAAAAATCACGACAAGCATCATGCCCATAAACCCGAAGCGCATCCAGGCAAAGGCAAGAATGACGCCAATCACAGCTCCGATTGTTCCTTGCTGCATGCTGTTATCACCCTTTCGTAGCTGATGAACGCTGCTGCCAACGGTGCTTGAGTGCGCACCCGGTTTGACTGGCAATCAGCCTTCATCCATCCGCGACATCAAATGACCCGAGCAGTTTTGGCTTTCACTTTCGTTGCCGGAAGCAGTTGCACCCGCACATGCTTGACGGGAATGCCGAGACATTCCTGCAACTTCTGGCGCGCAGTTTCTTCAATCTGCTTGGCTTCCTGTTTCAGCTCCTTGCCGTTTCCGGAAAAGGCTGCGATCCGCATGCGGGCCACTTGCTTCTTCCGAATGCTGACGTCCACATCCACTGATTTGGCAAAATGGCGGGCCACGATTGCTTTTGCCACCGTGTTTTCAATGGCACTTTTATCAAGGGTCAAATCACCATCATCCCCTGCCAAAATCAAAGCATTAGCCGTTGAACGCCGGAAAATAGCAACTAGCAGCATGATCAGAAAGACCAACAGCACCAATCCCGTTAAACCGATCATGAGCGGCCGTAACCACACAGCTTGCTGCAGATAGAACCGGGTAAATTCGCGATTGGGCCAAAGCAACAACCCAAAGCCCACACTCTGTAGCAATCCGCAAACGGCAACGAGGCCGAATAATCCTTTCGTTATCGGTTTCATCTTTTGTTGCCTCCTACGCCTTGCGCCGGGTCGATCCCAACAGCAAGGAAACAAGGAAGACAACAATTACTGCGCCGATAATCGCCGGAATCAGTGCCATGCCAGCCAGTGACGGCCCCCAGTTACCGAGTAAAGCCGTGCCAAGCCACGCACCGATCAGCCCGCCGATAATATTCCCGAGCCAACCAAGCGGCATGTCCCGACCAACGATGAGCTGCCCAATGCAACCGATCACAGCACCGATAATCAGTGTCCAGATTAAATGCATCATGGTAATCATCCTTTCTTTTTGAGCGCGAGCCGGCGCGGTTAGGAGTCGGAGTGTAAGTGGCCTTGGGCGTGATGGCCCGGGCTTAGACCATTGCGACCAAGGTCCTTACACGCAGACTCCTGCGCCGGCGAACGCGTTATGACTAACAACTTTCTGACTATCTTAAGCTTAACGAACCGAACTTATCATTCGCAATAAATATGCTAATAATAACAATTAGTATTTAATTGAAGACACAAGAAAACCCGCCGTTATGCGTTTTACACAACGACGGGTTTATGAATCCGTTAATTAAAAAGATTAACGGATTAATCGAAAAACCATCAACTTATCCAAATGCCATTTACGGATTCGGTTCGCGATTAGCCTTCGATCAAATCGCCGGCATTCGGACCGGCATCCAACTTGTAAATCCGATCAACATTGATAACAACAGCACTGATGGCTGCTGGCAAGTGACGTTCCTTGGCAAATGCCTGCGCATCTTCAAAGATCTTGTCATCATTATGAAATTCAACGGTGCCTTCAAACCGAAAGCCCTTCAAAGCCTTGTAATCAACTGAGGCAACGGCAGCCTTTTTGGAGTACTGCAAATTGTGCCACGCTTGTTTACCGGTTTCTTCGTTGTAAATCAAGTGATGATCATCCAAAACTCGCATGGTGCCTTTTGGGCCGACCTGCGGATTTCCGTTCTCATCGGCGGTTGCCAAGTAGTTAAGCTGTGCACCGATCATGTCTTTCATGTCTTGCGTCAAAGTTGCCATCAACGATCAATCCCCTTTGCTTACTTTTTGTTACCAACGTCAGTGTAACACAAATTGATCGTGCACGTCAGTTCTTGCTTCTTTTTTAACCTTTAAGGTGTTCCGATTCACTAGCGACGCTTGGAAAAGATGGTCGCGTTTTTATTCATTTGGCGGAACCTGTATTACACTAAGGGTAAGTCATGAATGGATTTTGTCGTAGGTTCGGTTTGACCTAAGGAGGGCAGATATTGATGCCACAGGTTTATGTTTCAGCAGCTTTGCCTAAATCCGCCAACGCGGCATTGCAAAAAGCCGGAGTGGATTTTGACGCGTACAACGGTAAGGGACTCATTACTGAAGATGAGCTCCAAAGTCATTTAGCTAACACTGAAGTTCTCATTACAGCACTTTCAACCCCAGTCACGGCAGCAACACTAGCAAAGGCGCCCCATTTGAAACCCATCGCAAACTACGGGGCCGGCTTCAATAACATCGACGTCACCGCCGCCAAAGCGCAGGGTGTGCTCGTGACGAACACGCCAAAAGTTTCGACCACGTCAACAGCCGAGGTGACACTAGCCTTGATGCTGGCAGTTTTGCATCGGGTCACAGAAGGCGATCGGTTAATGCACGGTCCCGGCTTTTCCGGCTGGGCACCGACGTTCTTCTTAGGCCATGAACTTGCCGGCAAAACCGTCGGCATCATCGGCATGGGGCAGATCGGGCAAGCCGTTGCCAAGCGCGTGCATGCATTTAATGCCAAAATTCTCTACACGCAACATCATCAACTGACACCTGAAGCCGAACAGGCACTGGGAGCAACGTTTACCGATCGGGCAACTTTATTGCAGCAAAGCGACATCGTCACCCTTCATTTGCCACTGGTGCCGGCCACACACCATTTGCTCGACGCTCAGGCACTGGCAACGATGAAGCCGACTGCCTATCTCATTAACGCAGCACGCGGTCCCTTAATTGATGAAACCGCCCTACTCAAACAGCTAAACGAGCATCGTCTGGCTGGAGCTGCGCTAGATGTCTACGAGGCTGAACCGCATGTCAGCTCAGGACTCAAGGCACTGGACAACGTTGTGCTAACGCCAAACATCGGCAATGCAACCGTTGAAGCACATGATGCCATGGCCAAAATCGTCACCGACAATACGTTGGCTGTTCTAAACGGTAAACAGCCGCAATACGTTGTGAATGGCTAAGCAGCTGCTATAACTCAATTAAAAACGCCAACCAACCTTCTTTGCCGCGATGTCGGCTTCAGGTCATTTGGCGTTTTGTTTTGTACAAAAATCATGGTTTCAATAAGCTAGTGTTTCTGCGAATTATGTGGCTGCCAAAAGCTGGCTAAAAGTAGCGCAAGAACAACGCCCAAAGTTAAACCAAGGCCGCCGACTAAAAAAGGATTCGCAATTTGATGCTGCTGCATGAAGCCATAGATAACCGCGATGAGAACAATGGCAATTGCCACTAACGCGACACGATACCAATTTTTCTTAGTCATAGGTGAGCCAGAATCGTGTACTTGCCGACATTCTTATAGTCGCCTTTCGCCTTTGAATCAGGTGTCCCAGCGGCTTCATAGAAAACCGAGTACTTGCCATCTTTATCTTTTGCAACAACCAATCCCTCGTCAACGACGTGTTGGGCCTTGTAAATTTGCGCACTGCGCCGGGCAGCAGCAAAGTCATAATCATTGGCAACTGCGTCGCCGGGATTGAAGAAAACAATTTCCTCACTCATCAAGATCCCCTCACTTTCTGGTGAGCGCGAGCCAGCGCGGTTAGAAGCCGGAGTGTAAGCGGCCTTGGGCGTGATGGCGCACTTTGCCATTGCGACCAAGGTCCTTACATGCAGGCTTCTGCGCTGGGGAGCGCGTTAATGTGAGCGTGAACTGGCGCGTTTAGCAGTCGGAGTGTAAGTGGCCTTAGGCGTGATGGCCCGATCTTGGCCATTGCGCCTAAGGTCCTTACACGCAGACTTCTGCGCCGGCAAACTCTTTATGACTTCAGTATACCACGCTAATTCAGGTCACTTCTCACTTTGAAGCGCCTCCGCTTGCTTAATCAGGCTCTGCGTAAACGCCGCAAATTGAGGCATTTCCTCCTGCTTAACGTTCAGCGCAATTTTGACCGGCTCCGCGCCCTGAACCGCTCCGCTCGCTCTCAAAACCGCTTCAAACAACTCTGGAGCCGTATTGTAATCCTTGCCGTAATAAGGATCGCCGGTGCCAAGCACGCCAAAAACCAGCGGCTTCGCAGAAAAGTCCAGCTTGCTCAAATCCTCATAGAAATCCTGGGTTTCTTCCGGAATCACGCCGCCGGTCCAGGTATATGTCGCTAAAACCAACACGTCATAGTCTTTAATCTTACTTGGATCTGTCTGAATCATTTCGCCAAGCGTAACATCCCAGCCGTAATGTTCAAAAAACTGTTGCTCAACCCGCGCCATTCCTTTGGCATTGCCCGTGATTGATGCGTATAAAATGATCGCCTTCATCGTCCTCACCTCATTAAGTTCAGTATACTGATAACTTCGAGGTTGTAAAAGCTTACATGACTGGTGAGATGCGATGTTTAGCTGTGAGCACTCAAAAAGCCGCAGTATCACCCACACTGCGACTCGGCAACTCCTTCAACTAGCTGTTTCGACGGTTCCTTCACCTTGAAGGATGAAATGAACAGCATCGGCAAGTTCGTTTTCTTTAAAAAACTTGATTTCTTGATGACCCGAAAAATCATCCACTTCGATAATCGGCTCAAATCCGTTGAAGCGCCGCAATTCTTGACGCAACCAGGCATCCCAAACTTGGGTTGCCAAGCCTTGATGCTGGCTTTGGTTTCGCCGAATGATGATATTCTTATTGTCCCAAATCCGCACACGCAAATCACGGTCACTTTGACTAGCGGCTAAGTCTTGCAAGTAAGCATAGTGTTCCATAAGCTCACCTTACCTTTCAAATCAAGGCAATACTTACAACATCGAGCGACTGGCAATCTTGTCCAAACGCCGCCAAATCAACTGTTTTACCATCGGGATGTTGGCGGTTCTGACACTCTCTTTTAGTACATCTTCATTATGCAAACATTTGTTCGTTCTTGCAATCTTTAAGTTCACCCCCTGACTATTTTTCGAATCTCATCCTGAATTCCGTCTTTATAACCTGACATTTTCGCTAATGAATCATGACAAAGTTACGATTGAATGTCATACGTGCGCACCTTGACAAAAATCGTTATACTGTTAGTAAAGGCTCACGAGGAGGAATCGTTTTGGCTGAAAAAGATCAAATCAGTGCATTTTCACGGGAAATCATCGACTTCCAGCGCAAAAATCATCTAACGGACACGGAGATGGCGCTTAACAGCCATGTATCAGTGGAACATATTCACAACATCAAATCTATGCGTGAGATGCCGGATTCTTCCGTCGTCGCCACGCTGAAGGATTACATGGAACACAAACCGAACGGTAAGTAAGTTGCCGTTATGAAAGAGTCCCGTTACCAAATGCAAAATTTGGTGACGGGGCTTTTTACGCAGGATTGTGATATTCTGTGACCTATATCTCACATTACATATTCGACACAAACGAGGCGATTCGATGTCCTTTTTCACGAGCCCTAACAATCCTTACCCGCGTTCGCGCAAGTCAGTCTATGCTAAGTACGGCATGGTGGGTACCAGCCAGCCGTTAGCTGCTCAAGCCGGTTTGCGGATTCTCCAACAAGGCGGCAATGCGGTTGATGCAGCCATAGCGACCGCTGCCTGTCTGACCGTTGTCGAGCCCACCACCAATGGCATTGGCAGTGATGCGTTTGCGATTATCAGTATCAATGGCCAGCAATATGGGATCAATGGTAGCGGTCCGGCGCCGCAAAATCTCAAAGTTGCAGATCTTCAAGCTGCTGGTTTAACGGAAATGCCCAAGTTTGGCTGGACCTCCATTGATGTTCCCGGTGCACCTGCGACTTGGGCAGCGATGGTTGAACGTTTTGGCCAGCTTTCCTTAGCTGAGGACTTAGCGCCAGCCATCGCTTATGCGCAAGATGGCTATCCCGTATCTCAGACCATCGCTTATTTTTGGGAACGCGCCGCGCAAAATTATCGCCAAGCCCAAAAAAAGGCAGCTAATCCGGCGATTTTTGACGAATGGTTCAAAACCTTTTGTCCAAATGGCCATGCGCCGCAAACTGGTGAAGTTTGGCAATCTGCGGACCAGGCCGATACACTCACACGCATTGGCCAAACACAGGCGCGCGATTTCTATGAAGGAACCTTGGCCCAAAAAATTGCCACGGCTGCGTCACAGAATGGCGGTTATTTAACGGCCGAAGATTTAGCAGCGTATCAGCCGGCTTGGGTAACGCCGCTAAAGCTCCACTATCATGGCTATGACGTGTTGGAACTGCCCCCTAACAGTCAAGGTGTGGTGGCGTTAGAAGCATTAGGATTATTGCAGGGTTGGCATTTTACCAACCGGGATTCATTTGACACCGTCCACCACCAGATTGAAGCGATTAAGTTAGCCTTTGCCGACTTCTTTAAGTTTGCTGGCGATCCGCAGGCCATGCAGCTTGATCCGAATCAGTTGCTTGCATTGGACTATCTCGCTAGCCGCAGCGCACTGATTGGTGAATCGGCCCGACCGCCTGAAGCTGGTGACCCGCAAAGTGGCGGGACCGTTTATCTGGCAACTGCCGATCGGGATGGCAATATGGTGTCCATGATTCAAAGTAACTACATGGGCTTCGGCTCAGGTGTCGTGGTTCCGGGCACGGGCATTGCCTTGAACAACCGTGGCAACAACTTTTCCTTCGATCCCGCGTCACCCAATGTCCTTGAAGGTGGTAAACGCCCGATCAACACCATCATCCCGGGCTTTTTAACCAAAAACGGGACCCCGATCGGACCTTTTGGCGTGATGGGTGGTTTCATGCAGCCACAAGGGCACCTGCAGGTTTTAATGAACACTATCGACTTTGGCCTTGACCCGCAAGCCGCGTTAGATGCCCCGCGCTGGCAATGGATGCACGATCAAACTGTCCAAGTCGAACGTGAAGTGCCAGCTGTGACGGTAAATCGACTTGTTGCCGCCGGACATCATATTGTCGTTCAGTCTGAACCCAACGTTTTTGGCCGCGGGCAGGTCATCTGGCGCAATCCTGAAACCAAAACTTATGTTGGCGGGTCCGAATCGCGAACAGACGGCGCCATGGCGGTTTGGTAACGCAAAAAGAGGAACTCCGAATCACAGAAAACTATCTGTGATCGGGAATTCCTCTTTTTTATGTGAGCGTGAGCCAGCCCGGTTAGAAACCGGAGTGTAAGCGGCCTCAGGCGTGATGGCCCGGTCTTGGCCATTGTGTCTGAGGTCCTTACACGCAGGTTTCTGGGCTGGCGAACGCGTTATGGTGAGCGCGTTATATCGGAACCGACTTAACGATTGCCCAAATACCCAATCGTCATCGCACCGATTAAGATAATCAGCACGGCAGTCGTAATCCATACATAAAGGTGGTCATGCTCCACAGCAAACGCATAAATCGAAACTACCACCCGCAAAACCGGGGTCAAAATCAGCAAAAAAATGCCTGTCATTAACACGGCGTATGGTTTTAAGGCGAAGGTTCCACTCAAAATAGCGCCAACCCGCGTCGGGTGAACGCCTGCCGGATACCCGGTCGACCCGGTCGCAATAAGCAAAATCAGCCCCAAAACAATGACCACCGCCGACAAAATGACGCCAACTTGCATGACCTTGCCGATCATAATTTCGACATCATCAATTTCGGTTTTAAGTTTATTGTCCATCAGATTGACACCCCAAATCCTTTAAGCGCCATTTGAATGCCCATATAGCCAATAACCGGAATGAAGATCATGCGCAAAACCTTGGTCGGCAGAATCTGCATCACGCGGGAACCGACTGTCGCGCCAATGAGGATCCCGATGGCCAGTGGTGCAGCAATTTGCGGCTGCAATTGCCCGCCAAAATAATACACCGTTGCACTGGCCGCCGCGGTGACCCCCATCATGAGGTTGCTGGTCGCACTGGAAGGCTTCAACGGCATGTGCATGATCGTATCCATCGCGATCACCTTAAACGCGCCGCTGCCGATCCCTAACAGACCGGAGGCAATACCGGCGCCAAACATCATCGCAAAGCCGCCTGGCACGTTGGTCACCGTATAATTGACTTCTTTACCGGTGGCTTTGTCAAAATAAGCCCCGTTCAAGCGCAACTTGGTCGCAATCTCATCTGGTGTCGTCTGGCGCGCTTCGTCTTCTTTCATCCGCATTTTGCGAATCATATTGAACGCTGAAAAAATCAACAACGCGCCGAACAAAATGTACAGCACTTTGCCGTCCACAAGCCCGGTAACAATCGCGCCCAAAACCGCGCCGACCGTCGTGGCAATTTCCAAAAACATCGCCACGCGCAAGTTCAGCATTTCATCTTTGAGATACGCAATGGTCGCACCTGAACTCGTGGCAATGACGGAGACGATACTGGCACCGATCGCATATTGAATCGGCAAACCCATTAACATCGTCAAAATCGGCGTGATAATCATCCCGCCGCCAATACCAAGCACTGCACCAAGAATGCCGCCAAGCAAACCGGTGCCCATTAACAATAGTATTTGCTCCATTTATCTAGCCCCGTTTTCATGCATTAACCAATGGCAGTTAAAACCACACACCATTTTGTTTGTATTTTCTAATGTTAGCCCACGTGATATGTGATTTTCAAGCTATTTTCAAAAAGCGGGTCGCCACGCTTCGCCGACTCATCAGTCACCAGCTGCCGCCAAAACCACCGCCGCCACTGGATCCGCCACCAAAACCACTGCCGAAACTGTCGGATCCGCCACTTCCGCCACTACTTGATCCAGAGCCAAAATCAGACATCACCCACAGCGGTAAGTCATCTTGATCTAAGTGCTGATCCTTGTCTGGATGACGGATATGGAAAAGTATGGCCGAAAACGTTGCTGCCAAAGTTTTATCCGAAAAATGATCCGTTGCTTTCACGTTTTCAAGAAACTTCGTCCATGTTGTGGCGGCTTCCTGACTGGAGATGCTTTTTTGCCCGCTGAGCCATGTTGCATATGCCGTTTCGTATGGCTTGCCTGTTACCAACCGATCCGTTAAGGCCGGATTCAGCAAATCAGCCAGTGCCGTTATGGTGGGCGCGTTGATGATTTCTTGATCTGACAATTCCCGGAGTGCCCCTTGAAGATTGTGATAGTACCAATATGGATGTGGCGTCGTGAACCGAATCTCCTGCGTCCAGGATTCAAACCTTCGTCGCGCTATCCCAGCCATTCCGATCACGCGTAATTGGTGATGCGCCCAAGCAAAGCGAAATAACGGCAAGGAAGCTGAATCTACCCGCAACTTAATGCCAGCAGCTGTCACCGCTGCATAAATCGGCAATGCTGCCATCGCCCCGGGGTCGCTCATCGCGTCATGCAACCGCGCATTCATGGCAGCATGCGCCAAGAAGAAAAGAACCATTAATCCGCCCACAATCAGTGCCGCAATCATTAGCACCCGCTTGATTGCCGCAGCACGCGCGCGTTTGGCCTTAATTTGAGTTGGCGTTGTAATCGCACTTTGGTGAGCAACGACACGCTTCCCGATATTGGTCAGGAACATCGCAATGGCGCGATCATAATTTTCGGCCTTGAGCTGGTTTTTAACGCTGTCCGTCACGATCTCGTCGGCGCTGCCGTCTGGTACAACGTCCTCTAAGCCATACCCGACTTCCAGCCAATACTTGTGATCATTGCGGGAAAGCACCAACAATAGCCCATTTTCCCAGTCTTTTTTGCCGACGCCGGCCTTCGCAAACTGGTCATTGGCATAATCTTCGATGTCATCATCATCCAGCGATGCCACTGTTATGACCGCTATTTGCGGATGCCCTTTAACCTTGGCAAACGTTTGGTCATTTAGCTGGTTTAAAACCCGGCGACTCTCAGGCCCCGTCATCGCACCTTGATCGCGATACCATTTACCTGAACTCGCCTGAACCGGTTGCAGCGTTGCAGCGCAGAGTCCCAGCAATAACAATAGGGGTACCAACCACCAGCTGTGCCGATGCATCCCCTCGCCTCCTTCATTTAATCGGGTTGTGAATGGTTTCATCATACCATGTGCTGAATACCGAACCATTCACTTAAGCATCAGGTTTTGCTGAATTTTTAGTCAGTTCAATTTAAAAGGCCATAACGCGCTCGCCAGCCCAGAAACCTGCATGTAAGGACCTTGAAACCTACACTCCGTTTTTAACCGGGCTGGCTCGCGCTCACAAAAAAATCGCCTGACGCAACATTTTGCATCAAACGATCAGATTGTTTCTGTTCGCCTTAATCCTCGACCGGATCAATCTCGACAAACGTATCATTAGGAACCCGCAGAATCGAGAACCGGTCAGCAATATGGCCTACGTGCATACCCAGGCCGTTCAGGAAACCCGGCTGGTAGCGTGCTGTTACGGTCGCCACGTAGGCTTGGTCCGCAGTTTGATCAAGTCGCTTCAGATACTTTTTCGACCACGGATAGGCGGCAGCTCGCGGCGTTAAGGGTTGGGCACCTGAGCTGACTTCCGCGTTATGACTATTGTTTTCATACTTCGCGCCTTCCGTCCAGTAAGTATAGTAGAGGATCGGATTTTTACCGTTACCGGTGTGGACACGAACGTAGAAGGAATGCTCGTCGCCTGTTTGTAAGATCAGCGGTTGCGCGCTATGGCTGATGGTGACGGCGTGACTATCGCGGTAATTGATAGGCCGCAGCCAGCTTGCCCATACCAACCCGGCCGTCGCCAGGAATAGCACGGCTACTTCCGCAAGATCAACCAGCACCACCGAAGCCGGCACTTGGCGACCGGATTTGACGATCGCTTTAATATGTCGCCGGCGAATGTGCCAGACGATGAAGATGAAGTAGGCAATTAAGATCACCCACGCTGACAGTCCGATAAGATTCCACGCGTTCATAATTTTCCCCCTACAACTTTGCGTTATCTGCCTGCATCACTGCTAACTGGCCTAATAAATTGAGATAATGCCATGGTTTATCATAATTCGGATTAAACAACATATCGACATAGGCCAGCTGATCAATCGTATTGCGATTTTGAATCATGACCGAAATCAGATTCGCCGCATTGGCAATGTCATATTGACTATAAAACTGCGCCCCTAGAATCCGGCGGTCACGAGTATCGTAAACCAGCACCATCGTAATCTTGACCGTATGCGGCATGAATGGCGGTCGAAAATCATCCGTCATGGTCACACTGGCTGCCGGCAGATGATTGCGCTTGGCGTGGGCAAGTGTGAGTCCGGTAACCGCCAGACTATGATCATACAATTTTAACGCACTGGTCGCCTGTGTTCCCATATATTTGATATTCTGGCCAAAAATATTGGCACCGGCCATTTTCCCTTGGCGAACGGCATTCGTTGCCAACGGCGCATAAGCGTCTTTACCGGTCGGGTTAAAATGAACGGCAACAGCATCACCAGCAGCATAAATATCCGGATTGCTGGTTTGCATATAATCATTCACATGAATCGCACCATCCGGATTCATCTCAACCTGTCCGACCAGCAATTCGGTCATCGGACGAAAACCAACACAAACCACCGCCAAGTCGGCTTGAATCTCCCCTTGATCCGTCTGAATGAAGACATGCTTGGCATCACTGTCAAAATGTCTGGCAATCGTGTTGGTCTTGAGTTCAACGCCGCGTTTCGTCAACACCGAAGCAATTTCCTTACTGAGTGGCAAGTCAACATAGTGGCTCAACAACGGCGACACGCCATTTATCAAAATGACCTGTTTGTAGTTGCGGCTATAGGCCTCGGCCAATTCAACGCCGATATACCCACCGCCAACAATGGCAATTTTGTCGGCATCTTTGGCGCTCTCTTTAATCTTGCGCGCATCATCATAGCTTTTGCACATCAAGACGCGCGGAATACTGACCCCGGAAATCGGTGGGATCACCGGGTAACTGCCCGTGGTCATAATGAGCTTGTCATACTGATAATGTTGCTGCTGGCCGGTCGCCAA
Source organism: Lacticaseibacillus casei DSM 20011 = JCM 1134 = ATCC 393 (assembly GCF_000829055.1). Lineage (NCBI taxonomy): Bacteria > Bacillati > Bacillota > Bacilli > Lactobacillales > Lactobacillaceae > Lacticaseibacillus > Lacticaseibacillus casei. Next base: position 130,487 of record NZ_AP012544.1, on the reverse strand, counting down.
ATCCTCAGCCACGACCTGATGATCAACTGCGTCAATCGATAAAACGTCATGCTTTAAATGAACGTGCACCTTAGGACCGAGCGCTTCAAGTGAAGCCGGGGTAGCATAAAACATATCTTCCAGCCGTCCGACTGTCCCTTCGAGGTACAAGGCAATGCCACAAGAAAGAAAGGAGATGTCCTCGCGACGTTCAAAAACATCCACTTCCGTTTCCGGGTGTCTCGTTAAAAGTTCGCGCACTGCCGCAGTTCCTGCATGCGTACAGCCCACAACGACAACTTTCATCAGCATCTGCCTTCCCTTCTAGATTATCAATACAAACATTATGACACGAAAAGGCCGAAACCTAAAGCAAGTCGCTAACGGCTTTGAGACGCTTCCAAGTATAATAGCTGTGTTGCTTCTTAATTGGTCAATTCATAAAAGGAGTCTAATATGCATATCACACTTATCGGTGCCGGACCGCGTGGCTTACTGCTTTTAAGTCGGCTGCTTAGTTGGCAACCGACCCGCTATCCCAAGTGCCGGCTTAATATCGTACTGGTCGACCCTTATCCAATTGGCGGCCGGGTATGGAAAATCAATCAGGATCCTGATTTAATTATGAACACCGCTGCTTCGCAAATTACCCTATTTACGGATCAGAGCGTCACTGACGTTGGACCATTTATCACCGGACCCGATCTAAGCACTTGGGCACTGACAGTCGCAGCTGGCTATCTGGATGCCCACCCTGAATTGGATAATCGGGCAATTTTGTTACGCCAAGCTGCCAGTCTTGGACCCAACAGCTACGCGTCCCGCGCGCTTTACGGCGTGTATCAGCAGTGGTTCTTCGACTTGCTACGCACCCAAGCCGGCCAAAATACGATCACCTACAAACAACAAACAGTAACCCGCTTAGATCAAAAAGATCCCGGCTTCACCATCACAACCGACCAGGAAAGCTGGCAAACCGACCAAGTTGTCATGGCACTGGGGAATTTAAAGAACTCATTGACGCGCGATCAAAAAGCCTTACACGACTATGCCAAAACGCACAAACTATTTTATCTGGAACCGGGCTTCCCGGAAGAAGGCGACCTCAGCAACATCGAACCGCAAGCTCCGGTTATCGTTCGGGGTCTCGGCTTGAGCTTCTTTGATTTAATGAGCCGGCTAACGGAAGGTCGCGGTGGACGGTTTCAGAAAACCGCAGATGGCTTGCTCGCCTATCACCCAAGTGGTCGCGAACCGCACATCTTCGCTGGCTCACGGCGCGGTTTTCCATATCGCGCTAAAGGCCACAATCAAAAGGGACCGGGCGAGGAATGGGAGCCGCAATTTCTGACGCCTGAGCAAATCAATGCCTGGCAGGCCCGCGGTGAAGTAAGCGGCCAGACTTTCTGGGAAGGGTTAAAGCATGAAGCGGAGTTGATTTACTATCGTCTCCTCTTGCCGCAACGCTACCCTGACATTGACGAGACCGCGTTTGAACGTGACTTTATCGCGGATCCGGTTGCGACTTTAGGCGCCTTACCGATCGCTGCCAAAGACCGCCTCGATTGGGATGTGCTTGCCGATCCGACCAAAGCCCATCCCAGTGGCCAGCCTTACCAAGACTTCATGCGCCATTATCTCCGGCAAGATGCCCACGAGGCGATGCGCGGCACGAAAACCGGCCCGTTGACCAGTGCACTGGAGGTCTTACGCGACATGCGCGATCCCATTCGCCAATTTGTCGAACGCGGCCTCTTTAGTCAGGACCAGTATCTCGACTTCTTCTTGCGCTGGTTCAACTCACTGAACAATTTTCTGTCGATCGGACCACCTGCTCTGCGCATTGATCAACTGCAGGCCTTAATCGGCGCAGGCATCGTCACAATCCTACCGCCAGACATGCAAATTAAAGGCATCGATGGTCAGTTTCTTTTGAAAACACCAAGCGATCCAAAATTTTCCTTGCAAGCCAAGGCCTTACTCGAAGCACGGGTTCCAGCCGTCAATGCCCCGACCGCGCAAGATCCACTCGTACAGCAACTGCTGCATGATGGTTACGCGCATCCTTATGAACTGCAACTCAATGCTGACAAACGTTTCCAGTCAGGTGCGATCGCTGTCGACAGGCGGACCCAGCAATTGCTCGACGCCAATGAACAGCCGCAAGCCGGCCTCTTCTTCTGGGGTGTCCCAACGGAAGGCGTCCACTGGCTCACCACCGCCAGCCCACGCCCGCTTGTCAACGATGTGAGTTTGAAAACCGCGGAGCAGATTGTGAAGGCGATTTTTGCTGGTGCGGGTTCGTGATCGCAGTTCAAAGTTTCTACAAATAACCTAAAAGGCTCAGGCATTCCGCATTTTGGATGTCTGAGCCTTTGTAGTTATTCGCGAGTCGGCATGTTTAGAAGCCGGAAGCCCGATCGAATTAGTACATTTTAAAGCGATTTAAATTTTAGCAACCGTATCGTTATTAAGATGTCATTTCATTAATGAACATTTCGGTCTGTTTTTTAAATGCAACAAAAAAACTTGTTGACCCAAGGGTTTTCTGAATCTCTACAATCTTTTCAACACGCTCTTTATTTTCGGATGACGCATCTCCACAGTACGTGCAAAGTGCTTCTGCGAGTGCGATCAAAAACCGTTCAGCCATCATGTTATCCTCAATATGACTGTTCTTCATCACGCGTAGAAAAAGCCGGGCAGTTTTTAAATCCTTAGCCGCTAAGTTTAAAAGTACAACATTGTATAGAAGACTTATATTAAGTTGCAGATTTTGGTGTATTTCCAAAGCCTCATTAGTTTGAGAAGCTAATTCCCGCGCCAGCAGGTTAACGGTTACTAACGGCATAACTGACAACGTATTTCCGAAAAGCAACAGTTCGAATCGAGTCCAACCATCCACATTAAACAGATAATCTGCTAAGAAACTGACATCGGCTTTTGAGAGTGATTCCCCATTCATATCGGCAATCATTGCTTTAACCATAATCAAAATGAGCCGATTATATTTTCCTGGATGCTTCTTGAAATGGGCTTCAGCTCTGTCTTCTACCAGTGCAGCTTGGCCCTCGTTGTTATTGACAATTGCCTTTGTAATGTCTTCCAATATCGACTGCTCGTATAGATTCTCCTGAATAGCTAGAGCATTACCAAATTCAGCAAATGTGACATGTAGGCGTTCAAGGAGTGCCAGAAGCTTATCAGCGGAAATTTGGGTTAAATTCCTTTCAAACTTAGACAACTGCGCCTTCGAAAGAATCCCGTCACTAAGCTCCGCCTGGCTCATTCCCTTGTTCTCACGAAAAATATGAATAACTTCGCCAATCTTTTCCATGATGCTCCCCTGCTTTTTCATATCTGAAACATTTTTTGTTGGCATCATATTACCACATATACTAAGGCCATCAAATTAATGTGAGGCGATCGCCATGAAACCAACTATCAGCTTACTATCGCGACAAAAGGTGTTGACGCTATTAACAACGTTACTGATTCTAATCGAGTCGCTTGGCAAAGTGGCCAGCTCACTAACCCTTGCGCCCTTGACCGATCAGCTCATCAACAAAAACTTTAACGGTGTCGTCTTTTGGCTACTGTCCACCATTACCATCTGGGGCATTACCCTAACCATTGGCTACGTGAATTCAGTACTGAAGGCCCAAATTATCCGTAAGGTAACAAATCAGTTGCGTACTGACATTGCAGACGGGCTCAGCACTGTACCGATTTCCGAATACAAGAAAGTCAATCATAATGAATACGTCTCATGGTTAACCAATGACGTCAATATGATCGAACAAAATGGCTTAGATGCGTTCTTCTCGCTATTAGGCAATGTTACAACGCTACTGTTTGCCGTTACGTCGTTAGCTTTCTACCACTACAGTTTGGCACTGGCCGCTATTATTTTGGGACTTCTCACAATGACCATCCCCCAGTTCTTCTCTAAAATTATGACCAGAGAGACTAATCGGCTTGCAACTGCCAATAGTTCTTTTCTAGGAAAAGCGGATGACATTATTGGCGGATTTTCAGTATTTTTCAGTCACAATCTCGGCAACGTTTTTACACACAAGCTGGCTGTGGCTTCCGATCAGCAGGGAAAAGAGAAAGTTCTTTACACCAAAAATGTCGGTTTGGTTAATTTGCTGATCAGTGGTGTCAATGTAACAGCACAAATGCTCGTTTTGGCACTAACTTGCTTGTTAGTTGTCGGCGGTTATTTTACAGTCGGTGTCATCTCTTCTAGTGGTTCGTTGGCAGGCACTGTTTTCAATAATCTTGCAGGTATGATTCAAGGTATCTTTCAGATGAAGTCTGTTACAGTATTGCTTCATAAAGATACTTCCTCAAAAGAACCCGCGCTCTCTCCTGAGGATGATTCATTTAAAAACGCACTTACGGTTGACCATCTTTCTTTTAATTATGGCGAAAAGCCTGTCATCAAGGATATCTCTTACCGCTTCAAGAAAGGTGGTAAGTATGCCATTCTCGGAAAAAGCGGAACTGGAAAATCAACCCTTATCAACCTGATGAGTGGCCGACTTACTAATTACAGCGGTTCTATTCACGTTGATGATCTAGAATTAAACTCACTTCCAGCATCAATGCTGAATGCAAAAATCGAACTTGTCGATCAAAAATCATACATTTTCAATGAAAGCGTTCAAGAAAATATAACATTGGGAAATCCAAAAGCTTCAAATACCCTCAATAAAATCGTGGAATTTCTTGGCATCAATACATTCACCAGTTTGAGTACGAATATCCACGAACATGGCAGTAACTTGTCTGGTGGGCAACGGCAAAAATTAGCACTAGCACGCGCTTTATCATTTCGGAAACCAATCTTGATTGTCGATGAAGTCACGGCTGGTATTGACGACGAAAGTGCCCAAGCCATTGAAGATGCCTTATTAGCCGAAAAAGATCTCACGGTGATCATGATCACGCATCACCTCAGCCCTAAAACAAAAGCACAATTGACTGGCACGCTCGAATTAGCTTAAGGAGGCTGTTATCATGCAATATAGAACTGATCCTTTAACCAGAATATTGGTTCCTCTGTTTTTATCACCATCGGCACTTGATTCATACAGTAAACCCAATGCTCCTGGCATTTCCACTTTGGCTTAGGCTCACTAACTGAACCGTAAAACAGACGCTTACATTTCCAAATAATTTTGGAAATATGAGCGTCTGTCTTTTTGCTTAGTTGTACGCCTAATCTTTCCCGAAACAAACTCAAGCGTATCGCATCATTGCCCCGACCTTAGCCGGCAGTTGTTCCTCTGGCAATACCACGACCTGCCCGCCATGGCCTAACACGATATCGGCCAATGTGTTTAATAAGTTGGCGTGCTGAGCAACTTTGGAGTCACGCTCGATTCGCTCGCCATCAAGTCGGGCATGAATCCGGGCGCCCGCCTGAACAAATAACATGGCAAGTTGACCACGCAATGCTGCCGTGACAATGGTTGTCAGCTCTTCAGTGTAACTGTCATTGCTGCGGGCTTTTTCGATGATCGCCGCAAAGCGCTGACGGCGCCGATCGCGTAATGTTTCGCGAATTGGCGCCAACAGATCATCCAATTCGACAAAATCAAGCGTTGCCGGACTTTTCATCACCGCAAGCTTTGGCAACAAATGATGGTTCTTGGAAATCTCCCGAAAAACCGCCACATTTTCGGCTAAGCCCATCAGGACAAGCGGCATTTTGTTCGGATTGCTATAATGCGCGAGCAAATATTGATCGACTGCCTGATAAAAGCGGCGTTGATCACTGGCCTTTTCGGCGGACTTGTCATTGTGGCCGTGGTACGTTACATGGCCGCTACCTTGAGGCACACTGTTTAACTCACCGCCACGAATTTCGGTGCCCAGCGTTCCTGTCAACGTCTGGGGCGCGTCATCCGGCAAGGACACCGGCCGCACCTGATGGCCGTGGTTATGGTAAAGCTTGATGCTGTCGGCATTAAGCGCCAGAATATCGAAATCCGTTGCGGTCGCCTCATCCAGCATCAACGGCAGAATCTGCGGCAACTCGGTGACCATCGCCACATCATCAACGGTTTCATACATTGGGGTAACATACGTTTGCGTGCCGTTTGTCAGCACACCAATACCATTCGTCTCGCACGTCTGCCAAAACATCGGATCCTGTTCATACGGTTCAAGCTCAGCAGCGTATGGCGCGAAATCCGTCTTCGGATAGGTTTCGCCCATCACCGCTTTGACATGTTTCATCATATTCTTGAACCGAATCCGTAATTCCTCAACCGGTGTGTTGTCCGGCCAAGATAGATACAGTGATACATAAGGGCCTTGCTTCGTGTCTGCTAAAAACTGCTGCAACGTCGGTCTAGTCGTTATATCCATCAAAATGCAACTCCCTTCCGGCCTGTAGCCTACCTTTAGCGTATCAAGGTTAGCAGGTAAAGGCAAAGTAAGCACCTCTAATTAGACATTTTATAATTGATGCTGCTTGTAACGCTGGCCGGTGAAACTTGTGCCATAAGGGCGGTGACACTGTGTCACTATTTGTGATGATCAACAAGATGCAAAAACGTCTCACTGGGCTGTAAAAATGCGTCAATGCACACGGCCTCCGCCACTTCTTAAGCTTTAAATGGCACAAGCTGCGCCTGATTTTGCGAGTGCAGTGCTTGTGGCAAGGTAACCATAACCACTCGATCAAACTTAGCCGGACTATAATAGGAATCCGTCATGGTAAGCACCTTATTATTCCGACTCAAACTTACCACTGATTCATTGGCGATTTTTCTTCCTTCGCGTTGCTGTTCAATTTGGAAACGCATATGCTTGATACTTTGTTTAGCAAGCGGCTGATCAAAGTGCAACTGCACGCGCCACTTGCCGTGTACAACCCTTGCCTCAACCTTTTCAAGTACAGCTGTCTTTTGATTTAAGCCAACTTTAGCCGGTAACTTCAGCGTCCTCACACTAACTGCCGGATGCGCTACTTTAGCATTAATTGTGTTGTAACGCCACCCAAATAAACCGATAAGGAGCATGATAACCACCAAAAATCCGAGCCTGAAAAACTGCCACTGCGAGGTGCTCATGCTTGCATCACATCCTCAATCTTATGAAGCTGACCATTCGTCAATTCAAACGTCTGATCAACCAGTGTTTGTAACCAAAGAAGATCGTGGCTGGCAATTAACACTAGTTTGCCTTGATTTCGCAGTTCTTTTAATAGCTTTGTCAGGAAGGCAATCCCATCTCGATCGAGGGCATTGGTCGGTTCATCCAGCACAATCAGTTGTTGATCCTCCATGATCGCCTGGGCAATACCCAATCGCTGAATCATGCCTAGTGAATAGTCTGACACCGGCTTTTTATCATCCGGCAAACCCACTTTCATCATCACCGCGTGGACATCTTCATCCGTGAGATCACTTCGAATTTGGCCAAGTGCCAATAAATTATCATGGCCATTCATATCGTTGATAAAACCCGGATGTTCAATAATTGCGCCCACACTGACTGGAAAATCGCGGCGCGGATCAATCTGAACGTCATTGATTTTTACACTACCACTGGCTAATCGAATAAAGCCAAGCAATGCTTTAAGAAAAACCGACTTGCCTGTGCCGTTCGGACCAACAATGCCATAAATATTCGGCGAAACAAAAGAAAGCGAAATGTCACGCGCATTTTAGAATCAAGTTAGCCACTGTCTCAAAATTTTTTGGACAATAAAAAACATCAAGAACAGATATCCTGTATCATTGAAGTTCCTACACAAACAATGGAAGAGGATATTGTCTTGATGCAGAAACAGGATAGCACACACCGCCAAAAAGGTCAGCACTTAACATCACTCGAGCGCGGAAAAGTGGCCGGATTCCGCCAAGCTGGGAAGTCCAATCGTTGGATTGCTGCTGAAATTGGCGTCTGCCCGCAGACCATTAATAATGAAATCAAGCGAGGTACAGTAGATCAGGTCAAGAAGAGTAATGGCAAGCGCGTCTACCATCGACAATACCTGCCAGAGGCTGCTCAGGCACGTTACGAGACTGCATGCTTGAGCTGCCATCGTCCTGACAAGTTCGCCAGCGTACAGGTCTTCTTAGCCTGGTACGTACAGCGAGCTAAGCAGGACAAATGGTCGCCGGATGCTTCAATCGGCTATGCCAAGCGACACAAGCTGTTTACTCCTGAAGAGCTTGTTTGTGCCTCGACTTTGTACCAGTACATTGACGACCAACGCCTAGAGATTCGAAATATCGACCTGTTGGAGAAGACTAAGCGGAAGACCTCTCACCAGCACCACACCAAGGCTAAGCGCCTGGCTGGCCGCAGTATCGAGGAACGGCCTAAGGTCGTTGAACGACGCAGGCAGTTCGGTCACTGGGAGATGGATACCATTGTCGGTAAACGCAATGGCAAGGAGAGCGTCATCTTGACTCTGATTGAGCGCAAGACCCGTTGCCAACTTCTCCGCTTGATCGAAGGACGAGATGCAGACTCTGTGAGCTATGCATTGCGTGGAATCAAGCGCGAATGGGGAGCTTGCATCAAGACCATCACAGCCGACAACGGACCCGAGTTCACCGCCTTAAATACTGCTTTTGCTGGGACGGAAACTGAGATCTTCTACGCCCATCCTTACACGTCCTGCGACCGTGGCACCAACGAGGCACATAACCGGATGATCCGCCAGGACTTCCCTAAGGGCATGTCCCTAGATGACATTAGCCCTAGTCAAGTGCAGGCCACGCAAGACCGCTTGAATCAGTTGCCTCGCAAACAACAGGGCTACTGCACACCCCAGCAAAACTTTGAGGCCGAAGCTCGGCGCGTTCGCCGCATGGCCCAGTAGTCTCTCTAGCGCCACAACTTCTATTTGATAACGGCCTGTTCTGGGATTGTCCTCAACGACTGGCTAACTTGTTCTTGCAATTTACGAACGCGCATTTTAGAATCAAGTTAGCCACTGTCTCAAAATTTTTTGGACAATAAAAAACATCAAGAACAGATATCCTGTATCATTGAAGTTCCTACCCAAACAATGGAAGAGGATATTGTCTTGATGCAGAAACAGGATAGCACACACCGCCAAAAAGGTCAGCACTTAACATCACTCGAGCGCGGAAAAGTGGCCGGATTCCGCCAAGCTGGGAAGTCCAATCGTTGGATTGCTGCTGAAATTGGCGTCTGCCCGCAGACCATTAATAATGAAATCAAGCGAGGTACAGTAGATCAGGTCAAGAAGAGTAATGGCAAGCGCGTCTACCATCGACAATACCTGCCAGAGGCTGCTCAGGCACGTTACGAGACTGCACGCTTGAGCTGTCATCGTCCTGACAAGTTCGCCAGCGTACAGGTCTTCTTAGCCTGGTACGTACAGCGAGCTAAGCAGGACAAATGGTCGCCGGATGCTTCAATCGGCTATGCCAAGCGACACAAGCTGTTTACTCCTGAAGAGCTTGTTTGTGCCTCGACTTTGTACCAGTACATTGACGACCAACGCCTAGAGATTCGAAATATCGACCTGTTGGAGAAGACTAAGCGGAAGACCTCTCACCAGCACCACACCAAGGCTAAGCGCCTGGCTGGCCGCAGTATCGAGGAACGGCCTAAGGTCGTTGAACGACGCAGGCAGTTCGGTCACTGGGAGATGGATACCATTGTCGGTAAACGCAATGGCAAGGAGAGCGTCATCTTGACTCTGATTGAGCGCAAGACCCGTTGCCAACTTCTCCGCTTGATCGAAGGACGAGATGCAGACTCTGTGAGCTATGCATTGCGTGGAATCAAGCGCGAATGGGGAGCTTGCATCAAGACCATCACAGCCGACAACGGACCCGAGTTCACCGCCTTAAATACTGCTTTTGCTGGGACGGAAACTGAGATCTTCTACGCCCATCCTTACACGTCCTGCGACCGTGGCACCAACGAGGCACATAACCGGATGATCCGCCAGGACTTCCCTAAGGGCATGTCCCTAGATGACATTAGCCCTAGTCAAGTGCAGGCCACGCAAGACCGCTTGAATCAGTTGCCTCGCAAACAACAGGGCTACTGCACACCCCAGCAAAACTTTGAGGCCGAAGCTCGGCGCGTTCGCCGCATGGCCCAGTAGTCTCTCTAGCGCCACAACTTCTATTTGATAACGGCCTGTTCTGGGATTGTCCTCAACGACTGGCTAACTTGTTCTTGCAATTTACGATTTACTGCTCACGGTTGCTTCGCCGAATTTTCCGGTATGGGCTTTTTACGTGATTGCCATGGTTAATGGAACGGTGATGGGGATTATCATCAGCATGAACACTGTCCTTAGCCAACATCTTGTGCCAGATCGTTACGTCGGGTCGGCTACCAGTATTTTGACGCTAGGGCGCTCGCTGGGACAGACGGTGATGACTGGCGTATATGGAGCCGTGCTGACTTTGGTGATTCGGGCGAACCTGCATGGGCTTTCTTTCAAAACCGTCAATGCGGCAATCAGCGCCAAATCAACCACCTCAGTTCACAATCCGCAAGCAGCCGCCGCGATTCTCACGGGTCTGCATGGTGTTTTCATGATGGTCGTCGTGATGATGGTACTCGTCTTGATCATTAATTGGCGTGATCCTAATCGCGACATTATTCAGTAGCTAACGAAAATGCGCTAACGGATCCCAGCAATTGGCTGAAATCCGTTAGCGCTTTTGTCAGGCAGGAGTGCTGACTGCATGACATGCTTAATGTTTGAACTTATCAACCTTATCGGCAATCGTTAAGCCGGTATCCTCGGGAAAATAATTGATCTTGGCATACACCATTTGGGACGTGCCGCCAGCTTTAGCCGTGACCACGGGAATCTGCTTCAAAATAGCCATTAGCTGATCGTAATCGCCTTCCATGGTCGTTTCAAACGCGCTGACCTCGTAATTGACACCGGTTGATTGAATATAGGCAATCACCGCGTCAACAACCTCCAGCACTTTCTTTTGATCCGGATACATTGGCAAAACCTGTACCGCAATACTTGCATTCATGACCTTCGTCCTCCTATTCACTCGTTTGACGATTATTCAGCATGACGCCACTTACCACTGCCAGGGTCATCGTGCGGCGGTTCAACCTGAGTCGCTTCCGGTGGCCACTGATCTTCGGTTAGATTCGGTTGGAGTAAAAAGTGGTCGTCATAGGCATGCCGCACTTGCGTCTTCCCGTGCTCGTCGATCAGCGCATGCCATTCGCGCGCGTCATCCAGATTGATATCCGCCAGCAACGGTGCGAAATCGGCCTGCATTTTAGCGTAATTCGTGTACGGGCCAAACCCCAGCCGATTAAATAGCCGCATTGCATAAGTGTCCGCAACAAATGTCTTCTTGCCAAACGTGTACATTAGCATCACGTCAGCCGTTTCATTACCGATGCCGTTTAACGCCAGCAAGGTTTTTCGCAGCTGATCGGTCGGTTTTTTGGCAATTTCGGTAAAACTGCCGCCTTGGGCCACGAACCACACTAACAAATCATGAATGCGTTGCGCCTTTTGCCGATAAAAGCCCGCTGGCCGGACGAGTTCTTCAAGTTCGGCCTGCGACAATGCCAAAAGTCGCTCAACACTCATATATGGCCGCAAGTTATGAACAGCCTGTGCGACATTCTTGGAGCTCGTTCGTTGAATCAGAATCATCATCAGCCAATCTTCCAGCGAATTTTGTTGCCACCAGTACTGTTTGCCATAATGTTGGCTCAAGTTATGCATGACAATCAGCCGTTTATCCATCTTTTCACCCCTAACCATTTATTAATATCGCACAATCAGCAAAAAATAAAGTAAACTGTACGTAACGGTTATTTTAATCAGACCATAATCGCTCACGCAGGAAGACGTTGAGGAGGCGATTGCGATGACCATGATTGTTGTTTCGGATATTCATGGCAACTTAAAGACAATGGATCGAGTCCGTTTGATGCAGGAAAAGTACCCGCATGTACTGACGGTCTATCTTGGTGACTACATAGATGGCTACCCTTATGGCGGCCGCGTCTTGGCTCAGATTCATGAACAGGTTCAGGATAGTCAGGCGATCGCAGTGCGGGGCAACCATGATCAGATGCTCTTAGACTACCTGGCTGATAAAGATAATCCTTGGTTTATCAATGGCGGTAAAGCAACGTTGCGCCAAATGGTCAAGGATTTTGCGCCGACTGTCAAAGGAATGAGTCTTCGTGAAGCGGTGCGCACACATATGGCACCGTTAATCTCATTTATCGCGGAGATGCCAACCGCCATTGCTTTTGATAAGCTTTTGCTCATTCACGCCGGCCTAGACTTTTCGCTGGCAGACCCGTTAAAGGAAACAACGCCGTTTAACCGGATGTGGGTACGTGAACCTTATATCTATGATATGAAGCAAACCCAAAGTCGTAAACACCCGATTTTTGCGCATAACCCGCTTAATAAAACCATGATTACGGGTCACACGCCGACCGCGCTGATTTATGGCGAATATGAGGATCAGGTTAAGCCGCCGATCGCCGAAACCACTTTTACCGGGGGTTATCCAAAGTGTCCTGTCAAGGTTATCCAATATCCAGGCGAATCGCCGCGTTACTTTATTGATGGCGGTAATCACATGGGCTTCAAAGCCAATTACGGTAATATCTGCGTTTTTGACGAAACAAAGGGCGTCATGATTGACTCGGATCAAGGGATTAATGCTGAATGAACTTGTCGGCTGACGAACGCCACAGAAGTCTTGCTAACCCCAAGAGTATAAAAAAGATGCAAGCAGCAAATTAGCCGCCTGCATCTTTTTTTGTCTGACTCCACTCATCAGACCCAGTAAATTAATCAACCAACTTCTTCTTGTGCAAAGCACTGAAGACAAATGGGAAGGCAAAGATGATTAGTGCTGCGATCATGATTGGCCACTTGCCGACTTTGGCGATGAGGCCCAAGATAACGCCGATGGTATTGAAATCACTATCAGACCAATATGTTGTGGTGTAGCCCAAACCACCGTAAAGACTGGTGGCAATCAGTGGCAGGAAGCTCAAGATAATGCCACCGAGAAATGGACCAATCAAAGCACCTTTTCGACCGCCAGTGGCATTGCCAAAGATGGCTGCAATGCCGCCGCAGAAGAAGTGCATGACGATCCCTGGGATGACAATGGTGGTGCCAATCAAAATCTGAACACCCATGGAAAGCAATCCACCAAGTAAGCTGACCAAGAAGCCTGCCAGTAATGCATTGGAAGTTCCCTTAAACAGAATCGCAAACGGATAACCCGGTACAGCACTTGGCACGATTTTTTCGCTGAATCCTTTGAAGGCGGGGGTGATTTCTGCCAGCAACATGTTAACCCCTTGGACCAGCACGATAATCCCGGCTGTGAATTGGGCGGCTTGCAACAGTGCCCAAACATATGGATTAAGGTCGGTCAGCTTACCGACATAAGCTGGACCGGCAACTGCGGTCACAACAAAGAACAGAATGGTCATAACGATGGTCACCGAAACATTGCTATCTTGTAAGAAAGCTAATGATTTCGGGAAATTAATGTCTTCAATGGACTTCGACTTTTTATTGACCAGTGAACCGATTTTAGCAGACATCCAGTATTCCAGTGTGCCAAAATCGGCAAAACTCATGTCGTCGCGGCCGGTGATGATTTTCATCGTTGGATGGGCAATCGCCGGGAAGACGCAGAGGATCACGCCGAGCGTCATGGATCCAAACACAATGGCTTCAAGTGTATTCAAGCCGCCTAAAAGCATTACCGGAGTCAGGCAACACGCCATATAGAAAGCATGGTCGCTTGATAGAAAGATATATTTGAATTTGGTGATGCGGGCCAGCACAATATTCAACACGAGTCCAAAGACAAAGATAAAGGTGGCAACCGTGCCATACTTTGCGACGGTCACGCCGATAGCGGCTTCGTTACTCGGAATCATGCCGTGCATGTTAAAGGCTTTGGTAAAGAGCTTGGCGAAGTTATTCAACGCGCCGACGATGATGTTGGTCCCGGCAAGCATGACGACAAACCCGATAAATGCACGGACCGTGCCGCCAATCACTTCGGTAAACGGCTTACGCAGCGCAATCAGCCCGACACAAACAACAATGCCGGCAATGATGGAAGGCTGACTAAGCATATCGACCAGAAATTTCATGAAAATAATGCCTCCTTAAGTATCGTGAGTGCAAACTAAAGCGCTCACATTCCTTCTTTAAAAACAAGCGGACAGCATCACGGATATCCGCCTGCTTTCTAAAGTGATTAAGCCTTCCCTGCCGAACCAAAGACGCGCAGACGACCGCGAATTTCTTTTTCGACCATTTCGGTTTCCCAGATGCTGGCGTCTGAGATGAATAGTTGTTTGTCGCTATCATCCTGTTCCAACTTCTTTTGAACGCCTAAGGCAACGCAGTGAACCATTTCGGAATAGTAATTGATCTTGCAGATGCCATTTTCAACGGACTTGCGATATTCTTCATCAGTCAAGCCGGATGCACCGTGAACAACTAATGGGAAGTTAACCAAATCAGAAATTTCCTTCAACCGACTGAAGCTCAAGTGCGGCTTTTGCGTGTAAACACCATGAACCGTCCCGTACGCAACCGCCAGCATATCGATACCGGACTCTTCAATGAACTGTTTGGCTTCTTGCGGGTTGGTGTAAGTTTTGTCCAGATCCGCATAATCCACTTTCTTATCCCCGCTACCTTCACGATTCATTGGCCCGAGTTCGGCTTCAACCGTGATATCCAACGGCTTGCAAATCTTCACGATTTCTTTGGTCTGCGCCAGATTATCGGCAAAATTCTCCTGCGATGCATCGACCATGACCGAGGTAAATCCAAGCCGAATCGCCCGCATAATATTGTCAAAAGTCTCGCCATGGTCAAAATGAACCGCAACCGGAACGCTTGCTTTGCGGGCAATATTCAGCATCACCGGCGCAATCACGTCTAGTGGCACATACTTATCATGCAACTCCGCAAACTGAATAATGACCGGTGAGTTTTCTTTCTCGGCAGCGCCAACAATCCCGCGGATCATTTCGATGTCGGTGACGTTAAACGAACCAACTGCATAGTGACCTTCCTTAGCCTTTTTAATCATTTCTTTTGTGTTAACTAAAACCATAATGATTTCCTCCTATAAGCTCCGTAACTTCTTACCAAATGCATACAGTTGCTGATACTTCTTGTACTGGTGGTTGTAAAAGGCAACATTCTCCGGAATCGGCTTGAAGACTTTATCGATCGAAACTAACTTCTTCATGGCGGTTTCAAAAGAATCAAACAAACCAACTGCAACGCCAGCCATGATAATGACACCCATGGTTCCTGATTCCTTCATATGAACCCGGCCGACTTCGCGGTTAAAGACGTCCGCTTTGATTTGCAGCCAAGTATCTGACCGCGAGCCACCGCCAGTCGCCCGCAGATGATTGACATGCATCCCGCCAGCTTCCATGTTGTCCAGATTCATGCGCATCTCAAAAGCCACGCCTTCCATCAAAGCCCGGTAAATATCAGGCTTTCGGGTTGCTCCGAAGAGTCCGAGAATCATGCCACGCGCATCTTCGTCAAAGTAAGGAACCGCTGCACCGGAAAAATGTGGCAGAACCAACAAATTCGTTGGCTTTTTCGGTACATATTTATCAAAGATGTTGTAGACGCTGACCCCTGATAACTCGGCCGCCTGAACTTCTTCAAAACCAAACGTGTCACGATACCATTTGAGCGATGTGCCGCCATCATACATGTAAGCGATGGTAGTATATTTGTTATCCAGATACGGCACCGTTGGATAATTCTTTTTGGCATTTTCCTTGAGGTGACTGGTATCCGTAAAAATCGGTGAAATATTATCGACCGACCCCATCCCGTCAGTCGCATCGCCAACATCGATGGTGCCGGCACCAATCGACACACAAATCTGGTCGTGAGCGCCGGTGACAAGTTTCATGTCGGCGTTAATACCTAACTCAGATGCCAACTCCGGCTTGATCGTCCCAACCACGGTGCCTAGGCGGTAACACTTCGGCAAAAGCTTGCGATCAATGCCGGCTGCTGCCAAGATGTCCGGATCCCAGTCATTGGTCGAAACGTTAAATGCCAGCGACCGATCAGCCAGGGTGTAATCAATCGCATCAACATTACCAAGTTTGTATAGGATATAAGCGGCGTAAAGCAGGATACGATGAATCTTTCCATAAAGTTCCGGACGGTGTTTTTTGATCCACATGATCTTAGGTACCGCGAATGTCACCGCCGGATTCAACCCGGTTTTATTCCTGATGTCCTCAGCCGAAATCCGCGTCAGCAGGTCCTTTAATTCATCCTTGCCGCGGCTATCTGTCTGCAACATCGTGTTCATCAGCGGCTGCCCTTGATTATCAACGGCAACAAACGCTTCACCGAACGATGAAACACTGACGGCCAGCACATCTTCCTTAACGAATTTTTTCGATTCCTGAATAACCTCCTTCGTTGCCGACCAGACCACGCTTGGATCCAGCTCGTATTCACCTTCCCTGGGAACCGACGTCTCATATTCCCGGTAGGCAGCAGAGAGAATGTTGCCTTGATTGTCTGTGATCGTACTCTTTACCCCGGTTGTCCCGAGATTCAATCCCATAAGTGCCACGTTGAAAACCTCCTCCACTTTCGTAAACCGCTTTCATAGAGTAGTATATGAGTCATGAAAAATATTGACAATTCGTGACGAGAAACTCGATAATTTTTCATATTTTTCCAAATATGTGCTATAATTTTGCATAAAATCATTCAAATTAGGAAAGAAGGCGCTTTAATGGTTTCTTTTCAACGGCAAGATCAAATTCTGAAAATTTTAAATGCTCAACAATTCGCCCGGTATAGTGACTTAGCCAAGCAGCTTTTCGTCAGCCCTGCCACCATCAGACGGGATACACTGGATATGGAAAATAGGGGTTTGATCAAACGGGTTCTAAATGGCGTCACGTTAAGCGAGGAACCCGAAGACGTCCCTTATGATTATTCGGTAACCTTGAACCTTGATGCCAAGCGAACGGTCGCATCAAGGGCGGATCGGTTGATCAAAAGCGGCATGAGCCTTTTTATTGATTCAAGTACCACTGCTTTAGTTCTAATTCGTGAATTAAGTGGTATTGATGAATTGTACATCGTCACAAATGGCATTCTGGTTGCACTTGAAGCTTCCAAACATAAAGGCTGGCACGTCAATCTTGTTGGCGGTGCGGTCAATAAAATGCTGGAAAACATTAGTGGCGACAGAGCAACACGTGACATTGAAAATTACCAAGCTGACCTGGCAATCTTCTCGTGTCGCGGACTGATTGCTGCCGGTGCAACCGATGCTAACGACCAGGAAGCTAACATTAAGGGGGCGTTTGCAGCGCACGCAGACCAGGTTATGTTACTGGTAGATCACACCAAAGTTGGTAAACATCAACTCTATATGAGTGCACCCATGAATACGCTGGATTACATTGCCACTGACAAGGCCATGCCCGAAGATATCGTCAGCACCGCGCGGGCGAACCATGTGCAGATTTTTGACTAAAGCCACGAAGCTTTAGCGAAGACAAAAAAATAGACGCTAGATGACAAGCGATAAAGCTTGTTTCTAGCGTCTATTTTGGGTTTGTGTTGTTACAAACCCTTTTATCGTGATCGTTGCAATCTGTTCTGGATCCTTAGCTTAAGGCCATCACGTCGCGCACGATCATTAACTCTTCGTTCGTTGGCACCAGTAACGCCTTGACCGTTGAATCAGGCGTGCTGAGATCGGTTTCGACACCATGTGACTTGTAATTGAGATCATTGTCGATCTTGGCGCCGAGGTAGCCCAGTGAGCGCATAATCTTGTCGCGGATTTCATCCCCATTTTCGCCGATACCGGCAGTGAAAATAAGTGCGTCTACGCCGTTCATCAAGGCTGCATAAGAGCCAACATACTTCACAACCCGATTGACAAAAATATCCAAGGCGAGTTTCGCCCGCGGATTCGTATCTTCGGCCGCTTCCAAGTCCCGCATATCGTTGCTTAAACCGGAGATGCCCAGTAACCCGGAATCGTTATTGAGAATATGGATCATCTGGCCAACATCCGGAATATCCAGTTTCTTCATCAGGTAAGCGACTAGGGATGGATCAATATCCCCAGAACGTGTGCCCATCGTCACCCCGGCAAGAGGTGTAAAGCCCATAGAGGTATCAATGGACTGGCCATCTTTAACTGCGGTGATACTGGAACCTGAGCCCAAATGCATGATAATCATCCGCAAGTCTTCCAATGGTTTGTTCAGCATTTCAGCAGCACGAGCGCTCACGTAACGCACGCTGGTACCATGCGCGCCATACTTACGCGCGCCATACTTTTTGTAATAATCATAAGGAATGCTGTAAAGGAAGTTCTCAGGCTGCATGGTTTGATGAAAGGCCGTATCAAAAACCGCTACTTCTGTCGCCCACGGCATCATTTTCATGAAAACCGCAATATAATCAGCTTCAACCGGATTGTGCAATGGCGCATAGTCACGCAGGTTTTGAATCTGCAGCAACGTCTCATCGTCAACGACAACGGATTCAGCAAAAACTTCGCCACCGGCAACAACCCGGTGACCAACACCGATAATTTCATGCAAATGCTCGACTAAGCCCAAAGACTTAATATTGCCCATCAAACTGGCAACCGCTTCTTGGTAGTTGGCAATCGGCGTATCACTTTCGTATTTTTGACCGTCACCATATTTAATTTTAACTTTCGATTGTGGCTGGCCCAAACGATCAACCAAGCCCTCGGCCAATTGAACCTCAGCCGGCATATCAAAAAGTTTCCACTTCAGGGTAGAACTGCCTGCGTTGACTGCGAGAATCTTCGCCATTTTTTTATTCCTCCTATAGATAAGTGAGCGCGAACCAGTGCGGTCAGGGACCGGAGCATAAGTGGCCTTGGGCGTGATGGCCCGATCTTGGCCATTGCGACCAAGGTCCTTATGTGCAGGTCCCTGCACTGGTGAGCGCGTTATAGTGAGCGCGTTATGATGAGCGCGAACCAGTGCGCGCCGGTATCGTCCCAATCACGACTTTTCCTTAGTATCCGGTGGTGTAGGGGTAGGGTGTTGCACGTGCCATGCCTTAATCTGTTCGAGTCGTTCTTTGACTTTCTCTTCGCTACCTTGATCAGTAGGATGATAGTAAGTTCGACCCACCAGATTATCCGGCATGGTTTGCATCGTTGTCAGCTTGTCTTTGGCATTGTGGGCATATTGGTAATCTTTCCCATAACCGAGATCCTGCATCAAATCAGTTACCCCGTTACGAATTTGAAGCGGGACCGGTTCAGCCAATGTTTCGGTTGCATCTTTTTTGGCGGCACCATAAGCCGTATAAAGCGCATTTGATTTGGGTGCCAGTGACAAATAAGTAACGGCATGGGTTAGGTGCACCGTGCACTCCGGCATACCGATAAACTGACATGCCTGATACACGGTGACGGCGATTTCCAAAGCTCGGGAATCGGCCATGCCAATGTCTTCACTGGCAAACCGAACTAGGCGGCGGGCAATGTACAATGGATCTTCGCCTGCCTCTAGCATGCGGGCCAACCAATAAATGGCCGCATCCACATCAGAATTGCGCATCGACTTGTGTAATGCCGATATCAGATTATAGTGCTCTTCCCCGTTCTTGTCATACAATAAGGCCTTTTTGGTCAATAATTGTGCGACATCTGCCTGCGTAACCGAGACAACATCCCCTTTGGTCTCGGCGTTCGTGACCGCCATTTCCAGCGTATTCAACGCAATCCGCGCATCGCCATTGGCAAAATCGGCAATTTGCCCCAACAGCTTTTTGCTGATCTTCACCTTCTGTAAGCCATAACCGCGTGGATCCTTCAGCGCTCGTTGCAACAAGTCAACCAGTTCTGCACTGGTCAGGCCATGCAAAACGAACACGCGTGTCCGCGACAGTAACGCAGCGTTCACTTCAAACGACGGATTCTCGGTCGTGGCGCCAATCAGGATAATGCTGCCTCGTTCGACATACGGTAAAAAGGCATCCTGTTGCGCTTTATTAAATCGGTGAATTTCGTCAACAAACACAATCGTCTTTTGACCCAGTTCGCAATTCTGCTCAGCCTCTTTCATCACCTGCTTAATCTCCTTGATCCCGCTGGTGACGGCAGAAAACGTCACAAACTGTGCTTTGGTTCTCCTGGCAATAATCCGCGCCAGGGTTGTTTTACCAACCCCCGGCGGACCCCAGAAGATCATCGAACTAATCTCATCATGTTCGATGAGATTGCTCAACACCTTATTCTTGCCTAACAGGTGGGTCTGGCCGACAAACTCATCGAGCGTTTGTGGCCGCATCCGACTCGCCAACGGCTGAAAGTTACCATTTTGAAACAGACTTTGATCCATATGCTCACCCCCGATCAACGTCCAGCCCTAATTTTAAGCGTTTTCAAGCTGCGACGCAATCATTCCATTGTTCTATTATTGTGTTAACATAATGATAAGTAAATTCATAACCACCCGACGTTGTCACAACAACGTACGCAGGCCCCCAGGAGTGATAAAATGGCACAACCACCTTCATCGCTAGAAGGATTTCCAAAAGGCGAATTTGCGGCTTTTTCAACCGCTAAAATGACCCACTTCCTACCTTACTCGCAGGACACAACTACGAAAGATCTAAAGGGATTCTTCGGCACCAACTTCCAGTACCTCACCAAAACACCAATCGGTCGGCTCAAAATCGAAATTCCGAATACCGAACCGCTTATCGTTCAATATGGCGAAATCATCGCCCGTTTCACCAACGGCAAGTTCAAAGTCATCGACAGCACCTACTTCCACAAGAACTTCAACGATCCATTGGTTGATGAGGATTCAAAGGGCATTTATTGAGCCAACTGACTTGTTGTGAAACAAATTAAAAAGTGCTCGTCTTCGTTTGAGAAGTCGGCACTTTTTTTGATGAACCGTCATTGTTTGGTGCAAAATAAGTTTACTATTGTTCGCCTAAATTCTTAGGCGGTAAGGCAAGAATGACGATCTGCACGATAACGAGAATCAAGGGAATTAAAGTTAAAACAAGGTTCTTGTTGCTTGCTTGAAGAGCCGAGACGAAATTCGACACGACATAAAACGCAACAAACCACCATGGACTAATGCCTGCATCTCTGAAACGGCGCCAAGTTACTGTCAGCATCGGCAAAGACAACATAGACCATGCATAGAAAATAGCAAGGAACAGAACAACTAAAATGACAGCACCAAAGCCTAATGAATTAAAAATATGTGCTGCATTTTGCGGGTCTATTTTTCCTGCAGCAGCTACCCCAACAAATGTGGCAACTAGTGACAAAATAACGAATAATCCTGTAGGGACCATAATGAGGACAGAAAATAAAATACTCCACCAATACTGACTCCGACTAGATGTCCCGGTAAAGTCGCCGCCGCGAAGGAAGAGATTTTTAACGGCTGCACCAAAAACTACGCCAACTGTGCTAGGCGAATGTGGTTGAACCGGAAAAGGCTTCACTTCCTGCTCACGGCTCGGTAACACCAAGATAATTAAAGTTACCAGTGCCGCAACGATCGGTAGAATGAACAATGGCAACAGTCCCATGCCACTCGCCGCCATTAGTGGTCCGGCTAAAGCCACGATCACTAACACTAGATACAACCAAGGGCTAACCTTGGCATCACGAAACCGCCGAATTGTCAGACTTAGTTGGGGATAACCTAAATACCCAAGCGCAATTGCTGGCAACATCACCAGCGTTTGCAAAAGACTAGCGCCAAAAGACTTTTCGCCATTAAGAATCGCGGGCCCGGTGACACCGATCAAAACGCCGGCCACAACGCCGACTAGAATTTGAGCTAGAAACACCCACCAATATTGCGCACGTGAACTAACACCTTTGAAGTCACCAGCACGAAAGAAGAAGTCCTTTATCGCTGGCCAAAAACCATTTTCTTGTTCCATAGTGCCTCGCCTCCAGTTGTGAATATCGTGAGTATAACATAAGAAATCTATAGATCAAAAAAAGATACTCTTGGATAAAAAACTAGTTGTGTGAAACACTCACGTTTAATCACTTAGTGGCAGCCTGCTACAGTAGTCGTTCAAACACCATTCGGCACTAAGCGAAACGCCAAAAGCTCGCTTATCAAATGCTCCCAATCTTCCGCTCGCGGTGGCGAAAGCCAGATCACTTTAGGAATATCGGTATGCCGGTACGCGTTAACCAAATCAGTAATGATCAGGCGCGTCTTCGGCTGCACTTCATTAGTGACTTTGACATTTAACATCGAAAATCGCTTGATTCCCCGTTCAATAATGGTGTTGTAAGCTTCCCCCAAAGTGAAATCAACGCAAACATACAGTGGTTCAAGCACACTACTCAGTGGCACATTTGCCACCAGTGTCAGCAAGCAACGATAAAAAATGAATTGGGCCTGCTGATCATCTAACGCGGCCTCTTGTTGTTGCACATAGGTTTGACAATATTCAAAAAACTCCGGAAACGTTCTGGCAAAATAAGCAATTTCGGTATGATATTCAAAGAAACCACTTCTAAGCGGAAAGGCAACAACATCGATCCAACATTTATCAACTTCGTAAGTGATATTTTGCTTCGCTTCCAACGTTAATGTAACACCAAACCGTTCTTCAAATCCACGAATAAAGTCGCTGCTTCTTTGCGTCACTTCATCCGGAAAAATCACTGCCGGAGCGGAAATGATTCCCACAATGGCAAGAAACGTACCTAGGTAATCGCACTCATTGCTGATAGCTTGCTCATCGGCTGGAAAATGAGTCTGAAAAATCGCAATCACTTTGCTCCGTTCTTCAAGCGCCTGCTGCCGGATTTTGCTGATCAGTTTGGCAACTTCCGGTGAAGTCGCAACGAAATAGCCTTGTTGAAATCGCAATAGGCTAGCGAGCAAATAGGCTTTGGTTTCAATCAGCTGACTCATTGATGCGCAATGGCCGGCGTGTCAATCAGCTCAAGAAGTTCATGCAAGGCTGTCCGAATCTCGTCATCAAACGTTTCTTCACCAACATGGGTAATGATAATAAGTTCCGCCAATAATAAGCGAATGGCTAATTCATTACCGGTCAGCTCGCTGTTATTGTTAAGGTTAATCCCCCATTTTTGCAGCGTTTGGCGCAGCGCCGTGAAATGTTTATACATAAATGTATAACTGACATAATGTGCTTCTGCAAAATCATAGAGATCAAAATTTTGTCGTTGCGTTACCAGTAACATCAGGATTTTAATTTGGTAGGAGCGCTCAAGATAATGATTCAAAAAGACAAAAATATTGGTGTTGTGATTTTTATGCAAAGTTGTCGTCGTGTCGGTCACTTCAATATCAAATAAACCGGACAGTTGAAACATATCAATGTCATCGGCAATCTCTTTAGTCCGCCGTTTAAAGAGATAATACGAAATATCCAGTTTGTGTTGTAATTCACTATTTCTCAGTCTCTGGTTTGGATGTTGATCAAGATAATGCAGCAGCTGGAGTTTCTTTTGATCATTTTTTTCCATTAATTCAGATAATCTCATAAATACCACCCTCACCTTAAGACTAAAACCAACCCGCTTACCTGATGTCGTGCCTTCACCTAATGATCAAATACCCACATCATCAATGAAATCAAGCTTTCAATTTTGCTTTTACACAATTCAAATCACATACATGACTAAAAATTCGCACAATTAGGCTGTCAGCGTCCTCAGACGTTGGCAGCCTAATGTGCGGATTTTAAATCTGTTGTTCAAGTTGGGCGCCGCTTGTAAATGCTCATTTTTTAATAAGCGCGTTCATCATGAACCAAATAGATAGTTGGGTTGCAACTACTTTTAACCTAAGCCAACTCATTCATATCCTTAGTACTGCCCGTTGAGCGCCGCTTGATCCGAAGTCAAAAGAAGTATCAATGTTTATCCTAGATTGTAACATGTTTAATCTACTCATTCACGTTCCGTGCTTTTTTGTGCTTGCGTTTTAGCAGCACGATCATCAATAGCACAATGACAATGAGCAAAATCGCGACCACCGCCAGCAATGCATAGACCCACCAATGATTAGTTGACTTCAAGGTCACATCTTTTTGATTCAGGTTCTTGGCAGTATGGTCGGTAATGGTAAATTCTTTGGTCAATGTCCAGTGATTTTGATAGCGTTGTTTGGCACTGTTGGTTTGCCGCGTCACCTTGCCATCCGAACTTTGGTTACCATAGACCTCTAGTTGGGCAATGTAAGTGCCTGGTTCCAAGGCCTTCCCTGCCAAGGCGATCGGAAAATCGAAAGTCGTGTTAGGGGCTAACTGCATGCCTTCTTTTTTAACACGATAAAGCACCTTTTTGGCCCCTTTGGCATGCACATTCGCGTCAATGGCAACTTTGTTGATGAACATCGGCGTGATGTTTTCCAGAGACGCGGAAATGACGTTGCGATAGTTCACCTGGCTCGGTTTAACGGTATTCAATTTCAGGTCGGGCGTAACCGGCTGGGTCGTCTGTTGAAGCACAAGGCCAATGACGTAGGAAAACCGGTTGTTGATCGACAATCCCTTGCCTTTTTCTTCATTGGCCTGATCCTCCGTTTGGTGCTCTTTGAGCGTGATCCCACCGGCCATCTGCCCTTTCAAGGCGGCATCAGGCATGGTGACATCTAAATTCAAAATCGTATTGCCCTTAGCCGGAATTTTGATTTGACTAGGTGCTTTGACATGATCCTTGAGATTAAACGCCAGGCTTTTGGCCGGTTTAATGTCGTTCGGACTATATTCCACCACGCCATTAATGTTGGTTGTCGCGCTGGCAATGCCGACATCGACTTCGACCTCATTTTCGGTATCATTACGTAGATCAACGTGAAGGGTTTGCTTAGCGCCGCGGTCCATTTTGATGTCAAAATAGCTAACATCTGTATGAACCTGATTGTCTGGCAGCTGAGCCTTTGCGGCAAAATTCAATTCTGAACCAAAAACATGCACGGCAGGGGTCAACAACATCGCAACAAACGCTGCTAAACAGAAAAGTATTTTCTTCACAGAAATCTCCTTTTTAAAAATGGTGTCTCGGTAACTATCGGCAAAATCATGCTAATGCTGGTCAAAATCCGGTTATTTTTGACTAAGGCTTAGGCGTTACGTTGGCCGGGGTTGATTCTAAGGTCCAAGTTAACGCGGTAACATACGCCTTGGCCATCTTCGGTGTCTTACCCGGAACTGACAATTCAACGGAACGGCCCATTTGCTTGTCGTCACCGAAGCGGTAGATCCATGTGCCCATCCCTTGGTCCTTGACCGCTTCAACCGGGGCAATCTGGGCGGTGCCCGGAATCAATTCAAATGATGCCAAACCGGTTGGGGCATACTTCGAATCGGTGGCTGAAACCAGACTCGCATTCTTGAACTTCAGTTGCGCGCCGATCAATTCGCGGGTAGCATCATCTTTCACAGCGAACTGTTTGTCTTGTTTCACTTTCAAGGTCCAACCTTCAAAAGTTCCACGCTTATCGGAAACCTGCACATAATTAGGCCGGTCAACCGTCGTGCCATCTTGTTGGGTGAATACTTGTGGCTTCGCATAGTATTTGGCATCATCGCTACTGATCGCTGCTTCGCCGAACGTAAAGCTAGAAGCAAAGTCCAGTGACAGCGGGCCACTTATCCCCGGTGTCGGGTTGCCGCCTGGGTTACTCGGATCGATCGGCTTGATTGGATTAGGATCGGTAGGATCAAGCGGATCTTTCGGACCGGTACTTGAGTTGTCGGCTTTAAACGTCACCTCACCGTTTGAAATCATGTCGTTTGCTGAAGCTGCGTTGACTGCTGCCGGTGCTACAAGTCCTACCAAAGTTAATCCCAATAACGGTGCTGTCCAGATACTCTTCTTCATTTTTATTTTCCTTCTTCCTTATCTTCTTTAGGTTGTTTGATGATGAAAAACAGGAGCATGGTGACGATCAACAAGCTGCCGATTAAGCCGTATAGTAGTTCCGGCCGCTCCCCAAGTCGCGGAACGAGTCCGGACCTGGACGGCGGGGCTTGTGACGTCGCTGAGGGCTGTTGTTGCTGGTTATTCGACTCGTGAGTTGATGAGGCTGTCGATGTTTCTTCGGCAGTAGATGAGGCCGGCTCAACAAAAACAACCTCACCTGTCGACGTGTACTGACTATCTGCAATGGCAACGAGTCGTGGGTGGCAGGCGAGTCCCAGCAAAAGAACAGCCAGTGGCAACCATTTTTTCATTTGGCCTATCCTTTCTTAATTTCCCGGCACGTCTTGCAGTGACCAGTCCAGTTCTCCCGAAAAGCTGCCGATTTTTTGTTTTTCAATCGGCAGGGTTAATTTGAACCCGCGAGCTGAGCTGTCGATGGCAGTATTCCATTCACTGCTAACATCGCGTTCGGTGATACCCACATTGACTTCAGCAAGAATCGCCTGACTGGACAGAGTTTGTTCCTGCCCGGCCTGATTCGTATAGGTTAAGCACCGAGTCGCATCCACATTGCCGTTTTTAAACGGGCGCGCCATTCTGAGATAGAGGCGTGACTTTTGGGAGCCATTCGTGCGCGAATCTTCAATTTTCAAGCTGCCTTGAACGCGTGGTCGTAAGATTTGTGTCAATCCTGTGACCGTTTGACTACCAAAATCCAGATCCGGCACGCTGATGACGGCTAGCTTGCCCGCTGGTTTCGGAACCACTTGCCGCTTTAATTTAAAAACCGACGCATGACCCACCTGGTTTGCAACATCAGTGGGAAGTGCTGTTGGTTGCCGACTTACATGCTTACCGTTAAAAATCCAATCATCGTCACCGGTTTGCGTTGTCAGTAATTGACCGTCAGCATGCACCCCGTACCCTTTTGTTTCTTGGTTAAAAGGTTCAAGCCGCACATTGGCCTTACTGGAAACCAAACCGGTGGGACTCGTTCCCCCGCATTTTCCGGTTTCAAGTGTTAATTCATCGGCGTTATCAAGCGTAATGGTGCCTTTCCCTTTCTTGAAGAAATCACCATTGACGTTTTTTAAATTTGCTTCCGCGCCAGGCCCTAGATTGATACTGGAGTTACTATTGAAGTTAGTTGCACTAACCGTTTCAGCCAACAACTGGCCATTTTTTTGAACATCGATGGTCAGATCGTGGTTAAAGAACATTAAATTGCCAGCGTCCGTTCTATTCGTCCTAACATCCAGAACCGCCTCTTCACCAATGATGATATGGTTGTTGCGGATTGCGCCGATGCCGGTGTAGACAAGCGCATTGGTGGTATCGACTTTCAACCGCGCTCGCTTCTTTAGTTCCAGATTCAACGGTCCGGTTGATGGCCAAAAGGTTGCCAGAACCTCGCCTTTGGCTAAAGTGATAGTGGTGTCCGAATCTTCTTCAAATAAGAAATTAGTGGCTTCGGCAAATTCCTGGATGAAGAATGACCCCGGGTTCTTCGTCGTGTAAAAACTATTTTTCCCTCTGAAAATAATCTGGTTACTTTTATTGCGAATGTGAAGCGGTTGCGCCCCATAATCTGAGTAATAGTCGACGTTTTCAATGATGATCTGACTGTTTCTAATGCTATTGTCTGCCGGCGCAATGCCGTAGTAGTTATTGGCTGAATGTTTAACGGACGCCTTGCCGATTTTAATATTTTTAAACGTAATCTGGATACCACTGGCCGCGAAATAAATACCGCGATGCCAATCTAGTCCGCTATTATACATATAGGTGTATTTGTGATCGCCATCTATGGTGACTGATTGGCGCACCGGGATAGCGGCATCGCCAATATTAATATCAGCCGTTAACCGAATATGCGTTTCACCACGTTTAATGGCGGCTGCCAATTCTTGAGCAGTTCCTACCAGAAAAGGTGAGGATTGATCGGAGCTTGTTGCTGGAGCTGCTCTTTTTTGCCGCCGCTTCGAGGTCGCTGCGTCGTCGGCTTGATCAGTTAGCGCTTCGTGAGTTGTATCGCTCGCGATTGGCTGACTGGAAGACGCCGCGCTGGTGCTGCTCACGATCGCTTGATTTGAACTCGTCGATGCTTCGCTACTTGCCTCAAGCTTGCTTTCAGCGCTAGTAGATGGTGCCTGTTGATCCGGTTGTGAAACCGACGCTTCATTTAAGACTGGGCTAGGTGCTGATGAAGCTGCCTGTGAACCGACATTTAATGTAAGTGGTTGCAACAGCATGACACCTGACAAAAGCCAAAAAAAAACTGTTTCATTTGTTTCACCCCTTTCTCAATGTTATTGATTATATAAGGCGGTTTTGACGTTTGTCATTTTCAGTTTTTATTTATAGGCTTAAAAAATAAAAAAATAACCGTAAATTGCAAGAACAAGTTAGCCAGTCGTTGAGGACAATCCCAGAACAGGCCGTTATCAAATAGAAGTTGTGGCGCTAGAGAGACTACTGGGCCATGCGGCGAACGCGCCGAGCTTCGGCCTCAAAGTTTTGCTGGGGTGTGCAGTAGCCCTGTTGTTTGCGAGGCAACTGATTCAAGCGGTCTTGCGTGGCCTGCACTTGACTAGGGCTAATGTCATCTAGGGACATGCCCTTAGGGAAGTCCTGGCGGATCATCCGGTTATGTGCCTCGTTGGTGCCACGGTCGCAGGACGTGTAAGGATGGGCGTAGAAGATCTCAGTTTCCGTCCCAGCAAAAGCAGTATTTAAGGCGGTGAACTCGGGTCCGTTGTCGGCTGTGATGGTCTTGATGCAAGCTCCCCATTCGCGCTTGATTCCACGCAATGCATAGCTCACAGAGTCTGCATCTCGTCCTTCGATCAAGCGGAGAAGTTGGCAACGGGTCTTGCGCTCAATCAGAGTCAAGATGACGCTCTCCTTGCCATTGCGTTTACCGACAATGGTATCCATCTCCCAGTGACCGAACTGCCTGCGTCGTTCAACGACCTTAGGCCGTTCCTCGATACTGCGGCCAGCCAGGCGCTTAGCCTTGGTGTGGTGCTGGTGAGAGGTCTTCCGCTTAGTCTTCTCCAACAGGTCGATATTTCGAATCTCTAGGCGTTGGTCGTCAATGTACTGGTACAAAGTCGAGGCACAAACAAGCTCTTC
Organism: Lacticaseibacillus casei DSM 20011 = JCM 1134 = ATCC 393; assembly: GCF_000829055.1. Classification (NCBI taxonomy): domain Bacteria; kingdom Bacillati; phylum Bacillota; class Bacilli; order Lactobacillales; family Lactobacillaceae; genus Lacticaseibacillus; species Lacticaseibacillus casei. The sequence continues at coordinate 101,403 of NZ_AP012544.1, read as the reverse complement.
AGGAGTAAACAGCTTGTGTCGCTTGGCATAGCCGATTGAAGCATCCGGCGACCATTTGTCCTGCTTAGCTCGCTGTACGTACCAGGCTAAGAAGACCTGTACGCTGGCGAACTTGTCAGGACGATGGCAGCTCAAGCGTGCAGTCTCGTAACGTGCCTGAGCAGCCTCTGGCAGGTATTGTCGATGGTAGACGCGCTTGCCATTACTCTTCTTGACCTGATCTACTGTACCTCGCTTGATTTCATTATTAATGGTCTGCGGGCAGACGCCAATTTCAGCAGCAATCCAACGATTGGACTTCCCAGCTTGGCGGAATCCGGCCACTTTTCCGCGCTCGAGTGATGTTAAGTGCTGACCTTTTTGGCGGTGTGTGCTATCCTGTTTCTGCATCAAGACAATATCCTCTTCCATTGTTTGTGTAGGAACTTCAATGATACAGGATATCTGTTCTTGATGTTTTTTATTGTCCAAAAAATTTTGAGACAGTGGCTAACTTGATTCTAAAATGCGCGATAAAAAAATAACGGCTAATCCCGTTAATTTCCTCGGTATACAAGATTCTAAAAATCAGCTTGAAAACGGCGTCAATTTAATTCGGTTAGTCCGGTCAGCTGCGATCAATTTGTGAAATTGTTCTTTAATGGTTGCTAAAGAACATTTTCACAAATTACTCATAATCGTTAAAAACAAACCGCAAACCATTTCTTTTATAACGGCAGATAGGTGCGGTTCGTAAATCGGGTGGTAATGGTTCATGTCATTTACAATGTGCCCGTGTTGGGAGTGACGGCAAGGTGCCGGAGTGTTCTTTCTCCATAACGCGTTCGCCGGCGCAGGAGTCGGAGTGTAAGGACCTCGGTCGCAATGGCCAAAGACCGGCCATCACGCCTGAGGCCACTTACACTCCGGTTTCTAACTAAGCGTGTCTTGCCTCTCTCCATAACGCGTTCGCCAGCCCAGAAACCTGCGTGTAAGGGCTTCAGGGACAATGGCCTAAGCCCGGGCCATTGTCCCTGAGGCCGCTTGCATCCCGGCTTCTAACTGGGCGTGACTTGCCTCTTTCTCCATAACGCGTTCGCCAGCCCAGAAACCTGCGTGTAAGGACCTCGGTCGCAATGGCCAAGACCGGGCCATTGCGACCGAGGCCACTTACACTCCGGTTTCTAACCGGGCTGGCTCACGCTCACCTCTTTTATGGTAAGCTTACGTCATCACCATGATCATGGAGGAAAGCTATGCAGAGTTTTGAAAAGTACCATCCGATTATGTCGGTTCATTACACGATGGACTGGCTTACATCCTTTAAGATTAAAGACGTTTTTCAGTTGCGAGCTGATCAGCAGATTGCTGCAGAATCCGGGCGGCAGTTTGACCAGAAAATTACCGACACCGCGCGCTATGTTAACCGCTCGATGCGGCTGGTGATGAGTAATAATGCCTTGCTTTATGGCATTAAAGACCGGAGCACGAATGATTTTCTTGGCAGCTTCTGCATCTGGAACTTTAGCGAGAAGAAGACTGTTGCGCAGATTCGCTTTGAAACCTTAGCTGCTTATCAAGGGCAAGGCATTATGAGCGAAGTGCTTAAGCGCATGATCGGGTTTGCCTTTTTCGAACTTGGTCTTAAACGGGTTTATGTCATTTTGCCAGCAAGTAATGACCGCGCCGCGAAGTTATTAACCGACAACTTTTTCACGCAGGTTGGCGATTATCGCCATGAACGCACCCTCCCCGATGGCAGTATGGTGCCGCTGGTTCGTTATGAACTCACGGCCGAAGCGGTGGCGGATAAAGAGGATTTCCATTTTTAAAGTGGCGTAACTCTGATCAGATCAATCCAGAGGCACTCAAAAAGCGATCCCTCATGTCGGAGATCGCTTTTTGAGTGTCCTTGTGCTTGATCAGTTGCAAGTCGTTGATACTTTCAATCCCGTTACGCTATGCCAATTGGGAAGCGGGCGATCATCACCATCAAGTAGCCTGCCAATGCCGGGATCGCGACAGCCGTGCCGATGAAGCGGCTGAATCCGCGTGATGCTCCTAACAGTCGCAGTCCTTCGACGATTGCGTCCATCAAGAAGAATGCAGCAGCGATGGTCGCAAACAAGGCCCCAGTCAGCACGCCAAAGTTGAAGAGCACGACACTGGCAGCCACGGCAACGACCGTGATCAATATTTCCATTTTCATCAACCGTTTATATTCATCTGGATTATCTAAAAAGTTAAACATGTTCGCCTCGGGCTCCTTTACCTGGATTTACGTTAATGAGGTGAGCATATCATGTCGTTAGGGCCAGATCGCGACCGAGTACAACATTTTGAAAAGAGCTTAATCAACTTAAGGAAAACGCAAGCCCTTGCAATATGTTGGGCAGCATGGTACCTTTCACTTACTAAATATAAGTAAAAGGAAGTGCCCATCATGCCTAATCAATTAACCGGTTTACATCATCTAACCGCTATTACGTCAAGCGCACCACGGATTTTTCACTTTATGAGTGGTATTCTAGGTCTCCATCTCATTAAGAAAACCGTTAATCAAGACGATGTGCGCACCTACCACCTGTATTTCACGGATGACATGGGCACCCCGGGAACGGACATCACGTTCTTCGACTTCCCCGGCATCCAAAAAGCCCAGCATGGCAACAACGAAATTGCCCGCACCAGTTTTCGCGTGCCATCCGATGATGCCCTCAATTATTGGGTCAAACGGTTTGACGAGCAACGTGTGCGCCATGACGCGATCACCGAACTATTCGGTGCCAAAATATTGCCGTTTCACGATTTTGATGGCCAACAATATCAGCTGATTAGCGATGAACATCACCACGGCATCCCGGCAGGTACCCCGTGGCGGCATTCACCCGTGCCGCCGGAGTTTGCGATCGGCGGCCTCGGTCCCGAGTACATTACCACCGATCACTATGAGGAACTTATCGGCATCATGACCGATCTACTTGGCTTTGAAAAGATCGCCAAAGACGGCCAATATACCTTACTTGAGCTAAATCACGGCGGTCATGGTGCGCAAGTGATCATTGACTATCAACGTTTGATTCCTGCTGCCTATCAAGGCTTTGGCGGTGTTCACCACCTTGCATTTCGGACGGATGATCGCGACAGCTTGCAATACTGGATCAAAAAAATCGGCGGAGCCGGCTTGGATGCTTCCGGCTTCGTCGATCGATTCTACTTTGCGTCTGAATATTTCCGCCCGATTCCTGAGCTGCTTTTTGAAATTGCCACCGATGGCCCAGGCTTCTTGCTTGATGAAACCTACGAACAAGCTGGCGTTCACCTTGAATTGCCGCCGTTTTTGGAAGATCAGCGCGCCGCCATCGAGCGCAATCTCGTGCCATTCAACACGGAACCACAACCAGCAGTGAAACCTTAAGTTACTTTATGGCTTAATGTACGCATAACCGGCTGTTTCCGCCTGCGCCAGTTTAACCACACCAACCGGGACGATTGCCACGGTCGCCGGCAACTGCTTTTCATCCAAGTGGCGTTGCGCTAGCGAGTTGTGGCAGGCAAAGAACTTCACCTGCGGATGGGCAGCAATGAAATCGACAACCTCCTGATCAAAATAAACGGTAATGCCATCGCCGTTCACCAGAACTTCCAGATCAGCATTTGGCTCAGCCGTCAAAAAGTTAGTCAGATTCGAAGCCAGATGGGGCCAGCGCCCAGTTGTATCTAAATGGAAAATTACTTTAAGAGCCATTCTTAATCACCTCGAGATGAGCATAGCATAGATTCGGCATTTCACCGAGCGTCCAAAATAGCCCACGCTTTGGAACGCGTTCACGCAAAAACCACTGCCGCCTGACAGTGGTTTTTGCGTATTTTTATAATGCTGCGAGAATGACAAAGTTCAAAATGAAGCCGATAGTAACAACGGCGAGAACCGGATGGATTTCCTTGGCTTTACCGGTGATCAGTTTGATCAGGCAGTAGAAGATAAAGCCAGCCGCAATGCCGTATGAAATGTTATAGACAAAGCCCATGACAATTGATGCCATGAACGCCGGAATGGCTTGGGACAGGTCTTCCCATTCGATTTCCTTGAAGGTACTCATCATCATAATCCCGACCAGAATCAACGCCGGTGCCAACGCCTGTGTCGGCACAATGGCGATAAACGGTGCGAAAATCGAACTGATCAGGAACATCCCTGCGACAACAACCGAAGTCAATCCGGTTCGACCGCCGGCACCGATACCAGCCGCACTTTCGACATAAGTGGTGACGTTACTGGTTCCGAAGATCGACCCAACGCCCGTCGCAATCGAATCGGCGAACAGTGCCCGATCCATTTTCGATGAAAAGCCTGATCCTTCTTCTAAGGCATGCTCATCGGCATCGGAGAAAATCCCGGTACGCCGGCCGGTTCCGATGAAGGTGCCCAGCGTGTCAAAAATATCCGAGAAACTAAAGGCAAAAATCGTCATGATGGACAGCACGATTTTATCCGGATTCGTGAACAGCGAACCCATCCCTTTAGCCGAGAAGGCCGCGCCAAAGGTTGTTTGAAGCGATGCGAAGGTGCTGCCAAAGGAATTTGCGGCGCTAAGATGCAAATCGGTGACACCCATCGGAATCCCGATAATCGTTGTCAACAGAATCCCGATTAAAATCGCACCAGGCACCTTTTTGACATTCAAGATGACCATGATGACCAACCCGATCAAGGCCAGCACAGCACCAGCCTGAGTGAAGTTAACCAGCGCTGGCACAATCCCACCGTTGGAAACAACTGATTCAACCCCATGTTTGAGGGTCAACGCACCGGCCTTCAGCGGCTGGCCGTTAATCGTGTTAATGCTTGATGCTTCGGAGGTGAACTGCAAGAAACCGGCATTTTTGATCCCGATATACGCAACGAAAACCCCGATACCACCACCAATCGCATGTTGAATGGTTTCCGGAATCGCCACAATGATCAATTTCCGAATCTTCGTGACGGTGATCAAAATGTTAATCACACCACAGATGAAGACAAGCGCCAAGGCTTCCTGCCAACTAAACCCAAGGGCGAAGACAACCGTGTACGTGAAGAAGGCGTTCAGGCCCATGCCCGGCGCCAAAGCATAAGGCACATTGGCGAACAATCCCATAACCAACGTCCCAACCGCACTCGCGATGATCGTCGCGAGGAAAACTGCCTGCGCCGGCATCCCGGTTTGTGACAGCACTTGAGGGTTAACGAATAAAATATATGACATTGCAAAAAATGTGGTCAACCCCGCCATGACCTCGGTCATCGGCGTGGTTTTATTTTGCTTCAAATGAAAAAAGTTTTCCATGACACGCTCCCCTAAACTTTGAATATGAAAAGTTTACCGAAGAACACATCAACTTGCAATAGAAAATACGTTTATTTTTTAAAAAGGTCATCGTTAATGTTCGTGTTTTACTGACAACGCCCAAATATCGTCCGTTTTTTCAGAAAAAGCGGTATAGTGTAACTAATACTTTTGCTGGTTTAAGGGAGGTTTTCTTTATGTGGCTTTGGCTACATCTTATTTCATGGTCAGTGTTGGCAGTTGCAGCTGGGATTGCCATTTTCAGTCGGACGCGCCAGTTTGTCATGTGGACGATGATCGCGCGCGTTTGTTACCTGGTTTCGATCGTGACCGGCGTCGTGCTGATGCGTTTCGCATTCGACCGCAACCCTTTACTGACAGTCGTTAAAATTTTGTTGGCTATTGGTTTAATCGGGTTAATCGAAGTTGCCTTTGCAGGTAAAAAGCAACAGAACCTAAGTAAAGCCATCCTGTGGAGCGCGCTTGCTGCATTCGCACTGGTGACCGTTACGGGCTTTGTGCTAGCGCAGTTCCGGCCGTTTGTTTGAAATAAATGCTGGTGGCGTAACCTAAAAATAAGTGACACAGTGTCATCAACAGATTTATTTAAACCTGACACATTAAAACGCGCTGCTTCCTAATATACAGGAAGCAGCGCGTTTTAATGTGTCATGCTTGAGAGCTAGACTTCTTCTTTTTGTCAAAGTGGTGACCGAATACGTAGGCGATCAATGACGCAACAACAATAGAGCCAATGCGAATACTCCACTCTAATACGGTATTATTTACCATTTTTGCCAGGCGACCGGTAAGCTCACTGAAAAGATAACCGCCAAATGCACAAATCCAAATAATCCTTTTTGTCGTCATCTTAAATCTGATCTTAACCACTCTTTTCGCTTGGCTGGTCTAACCTTCTGATCCTTACTTCGCCGGCGCCGTTACTTCCGTATTCGTCTCACCCTTGGTTAAAAAGTCAACCAGATTCTGCAGCGAGAAGTAAACCATATTGTGCACCGCGGTTTCCGTGTAGTATGCGATATGTGGGCTGAGGACAACGTTTGGCATGCCGAGCAGTTCATCCCACAACGGATCCTCGAAGCTGCCGTGCTTGGCTAGGTTCAACAGATCTTCGGTTTCATATTCATAAGTATCAATGCCAACACCGGCTAGCTTGCCGGATTTAAGGTTACTGAGCATGGCCTGCGTGTCAATCAGGTTTGGCCGAGCCGTGTTGATCACGATAGCGCCGGGTTTCATCAAGTCAAATGCGGCTTCATCGATGATGTGGGTATTTTGCTCGATACCGGGAACGTGAAGATCAATGATATCACTTTGTTTGAAGAGCTCTTCCAAGCTGACATACTCAAAGTCCGGATGTTCGCCTTTCATCGGGTATGGGTCGTAGGCAATGACTTTGGCACCAAAGCCCTTAAAGAGTTTGATCGCAACCCGACCAATGTGCCCAGTGCCCATCACGCCGACCGTTTGCTGGCCAAGTTCCTTACCGATAAAGGTGCCGGCCTTTTCATAATCGCCTGCGTGCAGCTGTGCCTGGACCTTGCCCATGTTACGCAACAGGTACAACGTATCGGTCAAGGCAAACTCGGCAATGGCCGCTGGTGAATAGGCCGGAACGTTACTTAACCGGATACCATATTGCTTCATGGCCGCCATGTCAATGTTATCGGTGCCGACGTTACGGATCGTCAGAAACTTGATGCCGTATTCATGCATTTTTTCAAAAACACCAGCTGCATAAGGTGTCGTTTGCAGCGAGTTGATCCCGTCAAAGCCTTTTGCCCATTCGACGGTGTTCTCATCTAAGAACTCAGTATGATACTCAAGCGTGTTGCCGGTTTCCTTGGCCCACTGCTTGAAATATTGGATCTCGTCCACCCGCGCACCGTAAGCGATAATCTTCATGTCTCACTATCCCCTTGTTTTTAGTTTGTCTAACCACCAGTATACAAGATCCTGCGCCGAAAATAGAACCTTTCGTTCCGTCTTTAAAAAATGTTGGGCATTTTCCTGCAGTCAAAAGGTCGGCCGAGCCCCTTGTTCCAGCGCCAGCAGCTTGCGTTTCAACGCTAAGCCGCCACGAAAACCGCCTAACCCGCCGTCTTTGCGTAAAATCCGATGACAAGGAATCACCATCATAAGCAGGTTCTGGCCAACCGCATGCCCGACTGCCTGAAATGCGCGGTCGTGCCCGACTGCTGCTGCGACTTGCGCATAGGTTCTGGTCGCGCCATAAGGAATCGTTAGCAAGTACTGCCAAACCGCTGTCTGCAAAGCGGTGCCATGAAAGGCTACCGGCACCGTCACTGCCTTCGTTTTTCCTGTGAGGTAAGCAGTCAGGGTGGTTTGAAACGGTTCCATCGCCTCGGCATTAAACTCAAACGGCCCGTCTACATAGTGCTCTGCTTCTTGCAAGTCAGCATCAGGCGACCCGACAAAAATAAGTTTCCCTTGATCAGCTACCAGTAAGTAACGATGATGGGGCATTGTTAACCACGAATATTGCATGGTGACCTCCTTAGACTGCGCTCGTTAACGTTGCTGCAGTCTTTTGCTCAAATTTAAGTCGATTCGAATTTTAGTAATCCCTTTCATTTCGGTTAATTTTACCGCAAATCCAAGCGCCGTTCTCGCCGGTTAGACAGGATTGTGCTAAACTGTAGTTTCTATTAAACTCGGATAATACATGGAGGTACTATCAAATGAAAATTGTCGTTTTAGCAGGCGGCCGGAGCACGGAACGCAATGTGTCGATTTCAAGCGGCTACCGGATCACAAACGCCTTGCGACAAAAAGGGCAGCAGGCCACCTTTATTGACCTGTTTCTAGGCTACGACCTCGAAGGGAAGACGGTCGACCAAGTTTTTGACGACGCCAACACCAGTAAGGATCTGAAGATTTCGGATGCCATCCTGACTGACGCTGACATCAACAAGTTACGGACAGATGGCAGCACACAGCTGTTTGGCCCGAATGTTTTGGCGATCTGCAAAGCCGCAGATATTGTCTTTTTGGCCTTGCACGGCGGTGACGGTGAGAACGGGAAGGTTCAGGCAACGCTGGACCTGAACAATGTCAAATATACCGGTTCCGGTCCGCTGGCTTCAGGGATGACCATGAACAAGGTCTTCAGTAAGGAGATCATGTTGTACCACGGGATCCAGACCGCTGCATTTAAGGAATTCAAACGGAATCAACCCGGCGAACATAAGGTGCCGTTTGATTTTCCGGTCGTTGTTAAGCCAACGTCTGGCGGTTCCAGTGTTGGCACGCACATCGCCCACAATCAGGAAGAATTGGAAAGTGGCATCGCCGACGTTTTCCGCTTCGATAATAGTGCGATTGTTGAAGAATTCACGCCTGGTCGCGAATTCTCGTTAGGCGTTGTCAACGGGCGCGCCTTCTCGGCCATCGAGATTAAAGTCCATTCTGGCTGGTATGACTTCAAGCACAAGTTCCAAGCCGGTTACACCGACTTCATCACCCCGCCAAAGGATTTAGATGAAAACGTCCATCAGGCGATGAAAGATGTGTCGCTGCAAACCATGGATGTTTTAGGCCTACAAAACTATGGCCGCATCGATTTTTTTGCTAACGATAAAGGCGTATGGGTCATCGAAGCCAACAACCTGCCTGGCATGACGCCGCTATCGCTTTTGCCACAAGAAGCCGAAGCAGACGGTGTTGAATATGGCGATCTTGTCATGGACATTATTAATGGCAAGCTGAAACTATACGCAGACGGGATGACTGAGGCTGGCATTATGACGGCCGCGTCAGCTGACTAGTTCATCTGCATTAAAAAATCGGTCTTAACCACAACAACTCGCCTAACGAGTCCTTGTGGGTTAAGACCGATTTTTTGCGTTGCGATTACTTTAAATGAATGTGGATGCCTGTTTACATTCATCAAATAGTCGCGCCGCCCGCCAATCTGCTGGCGTCATGACTTGCGTGGTGATTGCGGAAACTCAATGGTGTCACCGGGTTTAACCGGAATCGTGATCACTAATCCGGTACACGGCTTATCGTTAACATGGTGCGGATGATTGGCTTTCTCAATCGCGCGCACTCTGCCAACCCTTTTGCCATTAAGCCGAATCGGATCACCTGGTCGAATCCGTTCAATCGGCGGTGCAATCGTGATCACCGTGCCCCTTGCCCCAACCGTTGCGGCAGTTTGAATGGTATACATGATTTATCCCCTCGTTCACGCATTCACTAGCTACCCTTCGATCTTACCAGCATGCCGGGTGGAAACACAACTTTAACGAATCGCGAAAATCAATCCTGCTTGCATGTGCCTGACCTATCATGAATAATAGACTCAATCATTGCCAAAGGAGGCATGTTAAATGATCAAACCACCGAAGTTGCATCAACATGATCAAGTTGCCATTGTCAGTCTGAGCGCGGGGACACTAGGGGAGGCCTTTGCCGCGCATCAACGGGAACTGGGGACCAAACGCCTTGAAGCAATGGGGCTGGTCCCGCGCTTTATGCCCAATGCTTTACGCGGTCAAGCGTATTTAAAAGCCCATCCCGAAGCACGGGCCGCTGATTTAAAGACCGCCATGACCGATCCGGATATCAAAGGCATTATTTGTGCGATCGGCGGCGATGATACTTATCGAATCGTGCCCTATCTGCTTGACGACCCGGAATTTATTGAAGCGGTTAAAAATCATCCGAAAATTTTCACGGGATTTTCTGACACAACCATCGATCATCTCATGTTCTACCAGCTGGGGATGACCACCTTTTATGGGCCGAACTTCCTGAATGATCTGGCCGAACTGGATAAGCAGTTATTGCCTTACACGGCAGCCAGTTTTCACCATTTCTTTGAAAACCCGGCGGCCACGGCGATCACATCCAGTCCGACATGGTATGAAGAGCGAACCGATTTTTCCGCCGATCAGCTAGGGGTGCCACGCAGAGCTCATCCAGAGCAGCACAGCTACTTAACCTTACGCGGTCATGGCCGCGTCACCGGGACCTTGCTCGGTGGGTGCCTCGATAGTCTTCACGATTTGCTATATCCTGTCCGCTACTCCGATGAGCCGCAAGTTGCCGAGAAGTATCACCTTTTCCCGCAATCCTGGGCAGACAAAATCCTCTTCATTGAAACCTCTGAGGAAAAAATCGATCCAACGACGTATCGTCAATTTCTACGGCATCTGGATGATCATGGTGTCTTGCAGCAAGTACGCGCCATTTTGGTTGGCAAACCGCAAAATGAAACTTATTTTACCGAGTACCAACAAGTGCTTTTGGACGTAACGGCTTCTTATCAAACGCCGATTCTATACAACCTCAACTTCGGTCACGCCTACCCGCGCACCATTTTACCGTATGGCTTACAGGCAACCGTCGACTTCGACCAACGGCAATTAACGATTAACGAACCCTTCTTTGCCTAAGCCTCTGTAAATTTCGTATCGGTGACTTAAATGTTGCGTACAGGTCGCGTAAATCCCCCCATTTTCTGCAAACTCTGTGCTATTTTCAAAGTACAAGGGAGGTAGAAAAATGGACCAAACGCAAAAGTTAAACGCTCCAATCCGCCAACATATTTTTCTGATTGTTGCTGGTATTTTACTTTTATTGTTAGCTGCAGCGGCCGGTTTTGACTGGCAGATTTCACAAATCATTGGCGATATGAACGATCCGTTCGCCACGCTCTTTCAAGATGTCGGTCTGTGGACGGCACCGCTGATTATTATGATCAGCTGCAATATTGTTTGTCACTATGCGCTGCGTTCTTCGCAGCTTGCATGGCACATTCGCACGCTAATGATTATTGGTAGTGTCATTTACGCCGGTTGGGAATTATGGGCCGGCTACCTGAAATATGCGATGACGATGGTAATCACATCGCTCAACGACATCAACGCAGGCAAGCCAATGGGAATGGCCAATTCCGATGGCAGCAAGCTTGCCTTGCCTGGTGCCACCAGTCTCATTCTGTTCATTGTGCTTTACGTTGCGGTTTTTGCCGGCAGTCAATATTGGCTCTCGCACAAAAGCGACGAACAGCTGCGTTACTTATTGAAGGTCGCACTTGTGGCCACCTTAGTCTGCATCATGTCCGATCAGATTGTAAACGCGATGAAAACCTTCTGGGGCCGCTTCCGTCCATACGAATTAAATGGCAACCCAGCGCACTTCACCAGTTGGTTCCATCCCAATGGAGCGAACGGCCACATGAGTTTTCCGTCCGGTCATACGCAAACAGCCGCAACGATCCTCACACTGACTTGGTTCGTTGACCGCGACAAGCCTAAGCGCCAACGCCTGGTTTTCTGGCTCACCTTTGCTTACGGCGCCATCATGGCCTATACCCGTGTCCGGATTCTTGCCCACTTCACTGGTGATGTCACCATGAGTCTGATCCTCACCTGGTCACTGATCTTAATCCTGGGTGCCGTTGCCCAACTGCCGCTGGTTAATTGGGAGGCATTAACGGCACATGCTAAGTCCAAAAAGTTAGACACTGAGCCGGCATCCTGAAACTTGGGGTATCAGCGACGTCTTGCTCAGTTGAATTGTTTGTTTGGCCGCAGCCGGTAGTGTTGGTTGCGGTTTTTGTTTTTTGGGGTAGTGGTTGATTGAGATGGGTCACATTGGAAATTGGTTCTATTCAGGACAATTGTGGGAGGTTGTCTTTTGCGTTCTATAACGCGCTCGCAGTCGCAGAAATCTACATGTAAGGACCTCTATCCCCAAATGGCCAAAGCCCAGCCATTTGGGGATAGAGGCCACTTACACTCCGATTTCTAAGCACTCCTGCTCGCGCTCAAAAAAATGGCGAGTCGCTTCGACCTTCTGAACGCTGACGCGCCGATCGTTACGAACTCACCGTGGTTTGGCACCGTGTTGGAGTAAGCACGGTTGGGGTTAGGAAAACAAGAGGCACTGCACATTCAAAAGCCTGCTCAGAGACGTTACAGAAGTCTGTTCAAACTGCAGAAGAACCGCCTAAAAAATCAAATAAAGTGTTTTTAAAGATTCATCGACATGGCTTTAAGATTTCCGAAATGCTCTCGCATAAAAGAGCATTATATGCTATATACCTAGCGTGAGGTGTCGATAGTTATGGAGAGTTTAACTGAAATCGAGCCGCGCATTTTAGAATCAAGTTAGCCACTGTCTCAAAATTTTTTGGACAATAAAAAACATCAAGAACAGATATCCTGTATCATTGAAGTTCCTACACAAACAATGGAAGAGGATATTGTCTTGATGCAGAAACAGGATAGCACACACCGCCAAAAAGGTCAGCACTTAACATCACTCGAGCGCGGAAAAGTGGCCGGATTCCGCCAAGCTGGGAAGTCCAATCGTTGGATTGCTGCTGAAATTGGCGTCTGCCCGCAGACCATTAATAATGAAATCAAGCGAGGTACAGTAGATCAGGTCAAGAAGAGTAATGGCAAGCGCGTCTACCATCGACAATACCTGCCAGAGGCTGCTCAGGTACGTTACGAGACTGCACGCTTGAGCTGTCATCGTCCTGACAAGTTCGCCAGCGTACAGGTCTTCTTAGCCTGGTACGTACAGCGAGCTAAGCAGGACAAATGGTCGCCGGATGCTTCAATCGGCTATGCCAAGCGACACAAGCTGTTTACTCCTGAAGAGCTTGTTTGTGCCTCGACTTTGTACCAGTACATTGACGACCAACGCCTAGAGATTCGAAATATCGACCTGTTGGAGAAGACTAAGCGGAAGACCTCTCACCAGCACCACACCAAGGCTAAGCGCCTGGCTGGCCGCAGTATCGAGGAACGGCCTAAGGTCGTTGAACGACGCAGGCAGTTCGGTCACTGGGAGATGGATACCATTGTCGGTAAACGCAATGGCAAGGAGAGCGTCATCTTGACTCTGATTGAGCGCAAGACCCGTTGCCAACTTCTCCGCTTGATCGAAGGACGAGATGCAGACTCTGTGAGCTATGCATTGCGTGGAATCAAGCGCGAATGGGGAGCTTGCATCAAGACCATCACAGCCGACAACGGACCCGAGTTCACCGCCTTAAATACTGCTTTTGCTGGGACGGAAACTGAGATCTTCTACGCCCATCCTTACACGTCCTGCGACCGTGGCACCAACGAGGCACATAACCGGATGATCCGCCAGGACTTCCCTAAGGGCATGTCCCTAGATGACATTAGCCCTAGTCAAGTGCAGGCCACGCAAGACCGCTTGAATCAGTTGCCTCGCAAACAACAGGGCTACTGCACACCCCAGCAAAACTTTGAGGCCGAAGCTCGGCGCGTTCGCCGCATGGCCCAGTAGTCTCTCTAGCGCCACAACTTCTATTTGATAACGGCCTGTTCTGGGATTGTCCTCAACGACTGGCTAACTTGTTCTTGCAATTTACGACCGCGCATTTTAGAATCAAGTTAGCCACTGTCTCAAAATTTTTTGGACAATAAAAAACATCAAGAACAGATATCCTGTATCATTGAAGTTCCTACACAAACAATGGAAGAGGATATTGTCTTGATGCAGAAACAGGATAGCACACACCGCCAAAAAGGTCAGCACTTAACATCACTCGAGCGCGGAAAAGTGGCCGGATTCCGCCAAGCTGGGAAGTCCAATCGTTGGATTGCTGCTGAAATTGGCGTCTGCCCGCAGACCATTAATAATGAAATCAAGCGAGGTACAGTAGATCAGGTCAAGAAGAGTAATGGCAAGCGCGTCTACCATCGACAATACCTGCCAGAGGCTGCTCAGGCACGTTACGAGACTGCACGCTTGAGCTGTCATCGTCCTGACAAGTTCGCCAGCGTACAGGTCTTCTTAGCCTGGTACGTACAGCGAGCTAAGCAGGACAAATGGTCGCCGGATGCTTCAATCGGCTATGCCAAGCGACACAAGCTGTTTACTCCTGAAGAGCTTGTTTGTGCCTCGACTTTGTACCAGTACATTGACGACCAACGCCTAGAGATTCGAAATATCGACCTGTTGGAGAAGACTAAGCGGAAGACCTCTCACCAGCACCACACCAAGGCTAAGCGCCTGGCTGGCCGCAGTATCGAGGAACGGCCTAAGGTCGTTGAACGACGCAGGCAGTTCGGTCACTGGGAGATGGATACCATTGTCGGTAAACGCAATGGCAAGGAGAGCGTCATCTTGACTCTGATTGAGCGCAAGACCCGTTGCCAACTTCTCCGCTTGATCGAAGGACGAGATGCAGACTCTGTGAGCTATGCATTGCGTGGAATCAAGCGCGAATGGGGAGCTTGCATCAAGACCATCACAGCCGACAACGGACCCGAGTTCACCGCCTTAAATACTGCTTTTGCTGGGACGGAAACTGAGATCTTCTACGCCCATCCTTACACGTCCTGCGACCGTGGCACCAACGAGGCACATAACCGGATGATTCGCCAGGACTTCCCTAAGGGCATGTCCCTAGATGACATTAGCCCTAGTCAAGTGCAGGCCACGCAAGACCGCTTGAATCAGTTGCCTCGCAAACAACAGGGCTACTGCACACCCCAGCAAAACTTTGAGGCCGAAGCTCGGCGCGTTCGCCGCATGGCCCAGTAGTCTCTCTAGCGCCACAACTTCTATTTGATAACGGCCTGTTCTGGGATTGTCCTCAACGACTGGCTAACTTGTTCTTGCAATTTACGATATTTCATATCTTCCCTCTGTTCATTGTTTTTGTTGTTATTCCGATCAGGTTCTAGAAGTTGATGATACCGTTATTTGGGTACGCATCGTGTTGATCCCACCATTTTGCAATATCGCCACCTGGAGACGATAAAGCAACTGCGAAATCAATTCCGGCGGCCAATGCTTTACTTCCAAGAAACTTGACGACAACATTCCTGACAACACTCTCCGCAGCATGTTTGCCAACATGACCAATAGCCGCTCCAAGGCCACCAGTACTTACACCTAGAGCGATCGCGATGGCTGTGTCAATTGCTGCACCCATCTGGGATACCGTAATACCAGCCCAAGCTCGTAACGAGACCCCATTACTAAAATTATCCGGAGCAATTGAATAATCGCCATTCAGCTGCTTATAGACACCATTTCGCAAGTATTCTTTCGACAGTGTCGGATACTTTACGGCCAACTCATTTACCAGAGCATCGATCTCACTAGCTGACAAGTTCTTTTTCGGCAAAGCTACATTCGCATTTTCACCAACGGCTGGTTGCAACGTAGATGCTGAATTTAGAAACTGTGTGATTTGTTCCGGCGACCAAGCACTCCAATCACTTGTAATGTCACCGGTGCCAGTTTTAGTGGCTACAGGAGGCGTTGTGTCAAAACCCGATGCCGCTGAGACAGCTGTAACGGACGGTGTGATAAATGCCAAAGCAATTGCACTAGAAGCAACCAACGTTGCTAATTTTGCCCTCAGTTTCATGTTTGTACCCTCCAAACATAGAAACGGGTTCACAAGATTACTCGTTATTTTTACGCATTAATAATACTTCCGAAAATTCCATAATGTCAACTAAAAAGCCGCTTACATATGTATCATGTGATTAGCCGGCTTTTGTTGTTTATTTCACAATTGCATTCTGCCTAAAAATAGCCGGGCAATCCGGTCAGAGTTATGGCACATGCCAACTTTGGTGTGCTACCAGATATTCACATCGCACCAATTTTAATTGACATTCAGGACGGATATCACTCATTGTGATTTCATACCGAATGATAAGGTATAAAGCTTACATCTCATTCAAAAGTCACTATTTATGTCGACCAACTTTGACCCCATTCTTATAAACACGAGTCTTATTGATCTTCACTTTGTTTACAACATCTCGCCCAAGATCTGTACCGACCATTTCGGCAATCCCCAGGAGAAAAATATTAACATCAGCAAGCTCTTCCTCAATGTTCGCATGGTCATTTTTAAGATACGCTCTGAAGAGTTCATTAACCTCTCCGTACAGGCAAAGCAATTCAAACTTAACATCCGTAGTATTAAAGCCATGGTTCTGTTTGTTCTCTATGATCTCTTTTTGTAACTGGCTTGTATCAACCTTCATTTTCCCACTCCTTTAACTTTTAAAACTACGTCATAGTCCTGAAGATTAGTCATTGTTACCTTGTGAGAAACTTCGGCAAATCCTCGTTTTAATGAAAAAAGGTAATCATGTACACGTTTGGAAAGTTCAACATCCAATGCAGACGTCACCTCATCCAGTAGTAAGTAACGTCTAGATAAAAGTAGAGCTCTTGCCAAAGCAACTCTCTGCTTTTCACCACCCGATAGAATAGGCGCTTGGCTTTCGTCAAATGAGGTATTGTTTCGTAGAACAACCTGATTGAGTTTAAGCACTTCTAGTACTTCTTTCAGTTGACCCCTATCAACTTCCTGACCCAAGACGATATTGTCTAACACAGTTCCTGGAAAAATTACCGGAAATTGTTCAACGTATAAAAAGCAAGCCGAATCATAGGCTAACTTTCTCCCATTCATCCATAAGGATACAGTGCCTGCTTCTGCTTTTTCAATACCGGCAATGGTTTTTAATAAAGTTGACTTCCCTACACCAGATGGTCCAACAATTAAAACCCTCTGCCCTATTTCTATACGATTCGATCCGTCTATTGAAAAACTAACCCCGGACGTATAATTAAACTGGGAACTTAAAATGTATGCATCAGGGCTCGATTCCTGACTATGAAATATCAACCCGGTCCTTAAAAATAACCTGGATTCCCTGAGCTTTTCAAGTTTCATAATTATGGGAAGGGCAGCATATCGATCAGACACAAGCTGTGTTATTTCTGAAATTGGATTAAACAAATTGTTAGCAATCTGAACCAACGTCATCAACGCAGACAATGATATTACATTTTTGGCCACCTCAATTGCCCCGATAAAAAAGGGTATGAATGATGAGAACAAGCACCCTGACAGAATAACAATTTTCCCAATTGTTTTAGTGGCTTTGGTCAACCTAGCATATTCATTCTCTGCAGCTCTTACTACGTTACCAGATCGTTTATATATAAAGTTCTGCGTTTGTAAGTCTCTAATGATCTGGGCTCCGTCTATGACCCTTTTAAAAAAGCCTGTGTATTCCTTATTTTTCTCCTGCCACTTGACTGAGCGATTCTTGATTGACGATCGAAACACTCTGGTAATAACGTATGGTATTGAGGCGGCTATGAAATATAGGACTGAAAGCAAGATGCTAATTTGAAGAGCTGCAATCACAGACACTATAAACGTCATAATATTTTGCAGCATATTTAGTTCAGTCGTTATCGCCGAATCCATATAGAACTTCAGATCATTAGTCAAAAAAGACAAGCCTATTTTCGTGCCTGAAGTCCCATCTACAATCCCTTGAATGGTCATATTGCGAACCTTAACCATGCAATCCCGTTCAAAGGTGGCCTTTAGTGAAACATTCCAAAACATCGACAGTGACAAAACCACAAATGCGGATAAATAAATAAAAGCTGTTCGTAGAATAGCCTCAGGCCCAGAGAATTTATTCATGGCCACGCTGGTAATAAACCCGATAATTAATGCAACCAGTAGATTAAACAATGAGTTGCCTAGCATTGTCAGTACAAGCATTAAAAGCTTGCCTTTACTACCGTACTTGACAATCTCAGGAGTCCACGAGTTTTTCATAACCAGTCTCTCTTTTATAATCGCGCGTTTTAAAATCAAGTTAGCCACTTTTATTACAAATTTGGGACAATAAAAAACATCAAGAACAGATATCCTGTATCATTGAAGTTCCAACACAAACAATGAAAGAGGTATTGTCCTGATGCATGAACAGGATATCACACGTCGTCAACCAGGTCATCATTTGTCTCAAATGGAACGTGGTAGAATTGCAGAACTTTACGCCACCGGCACCTCCAAACGCGAAATTGCTGCCAAAATTGGCGTCTGCCATCAAACCATCAATAATGAGATTGACCGAGGGACTGCCAAGCAGGCTAAGCGCATTAATGGCAAACTGATTTATCATACGGAATATAGTCCTGAAGCTGCTCAGACGCGCTATGAGACCGCACGTCTGAATTGTCATAGGCCGGATAAATTCGCCGCTACAAGCCACTTCCTGGCCTGGTATGTTAATCAGGCCAAGACTGAACACTGGTCGCCTGATGCAGCCGTTGGCGCCGCACGGCGAGCCAAGCTATTCACCCCTGAGGAGATGGTGTGCACAACCACTTTATATCGCTACATCGATGATCAACGCTTAGAAATTCGGAACATCGATCTCGTGGAGAAGGCAAATCGGCGGACCAAGCAACACAAGAGCACTAAGCATAAGCGCCTAGCCGGCCGCAGTATTGAGGAGCGTCCTAAGGCTGTCGAACGCCGCAAGCAGTTCGGACATTGGGAGATGGATACCGTTGTCGGGAAACGCAATGGCCGTGAGAGCGTCATCCTTAGCCTGATTGAGCGGAAGACTCGTTGCCAACTTCTCCGACTGATCGACGGCCGAGACTCGGACTCTGTGGAGTTTGCGTTACGAGAAATCAAGCTTGAGTGGGGTGACTGTCTGCGCACGATTACCGCAGACAATGGCCCGGAGTTCTCGACTCTGGATAAGGCCTTTGAGGACACAGATACAGACATCTTCTACGCGCATTCATACACCTCATGCGATCGCGGCTCCAACGAGGCCCACAATCGCATGATTAGACGTGACTACCCAAAAGACGAGTCGCTGGATGATGTTAGTCCCAGCCAGGTGCTGGCTACCCAAGACCGTCTTAACGGGCTTCCCCGGAGAAAGCTAGACTACCGTGGCCCCCAGGAGTGTTTTGAGACCGAAGTGCGCCGGACTCGGCGTTCAGCACAACACGTAAGCTAAACAATGAACCACTCATAAGATAACAGGCTGTTCTTGGGAGTGTCTCAACACCCCGGCTAACTTGTTCTTGCAATTTGGGTCTCTTTTATAATAATAATTCGGCAGCATTGACCTCAAGCAAATCGAATTCGGGATCTTCCTTCAACGTAAACAGGTAATTCTTAAGTTCATCATTCATTGCTTCATCCTCCAATTATGAGTTTCTAACTTCTGTCACAACATGCAGTAGCTTCGGCTGAATAGCATCAAAGAGATTTATTATCTCTTTATCAACGAGTTCCGCCGCGGAAAGCTTGTTTCTGATTGCTAATCGTTGTATCCACTTAACATTAAATACCGGAATCCCGTTTTCTCCAAGCTGATAGGCCATGTAGTTTTTAAGAACATCGAAGCACGAAATTACATCCTCGCTTTTCAACGCATCCTCCATCGAGGATTAATACTTCATATACCAATAGTACCTTATTTGCTTACGTACATCTATTGTCTTTAGAAAATCAATCACTTGTTGTACTGTTTCACTTGACCCATATATGCGTCCGGTTTGAAATCTAAGAAGTACTTTTAACGCATGAATATCCAGGAAAGGTTTGTTTTACGACGCCTTTTGACCTAATCGTTTAAGTGTAGCAATATCAATGAACTCCAAATCAGGTTCTTCACGTTGGTGGAACTAAATCAGGCCGTCTGGTCAAAGTTACGGGACTTCACTCAGACGATGATCGAAAAGTATCGCAAAAAGGTCTCGGCTAATCGTCAAGAGCAGGACTGGTTGGCGCTTGGACTTGAGTTATCACGGCAACAGATCACCAACTGGCACATCTTAGCATGCGACTTTGCTTTGCGCGATCTATATGACGTCATGCATGAAGCGCTGCTTAAACAGGATGTCATCCACGCCGATGAAACACCTTACAACGTCTTGGACAGTGAAAAGAGCAAAACCTACTTCTGGGTCTTCACTTCCAGTAAGGCATCGCCGGAGAAAGTCGTCCTTTATGAGCATGCGAATTCTCGCCAGTTCGCCGTTCCGGAGCGATTCCTCCGCGGCTACACCGGCTATCTCCAGACAGATGGATACGCTGCTTACGCCAAGCTGCCAGATGTCACGCGCGTAGCGTGCCTCGCCCAAATTCGCCGGAAATTTTTTGAAGCGATGGGTAAGCAAGGCATCGCCAAGAGCGCGGCCAAAGAAAGCTTCAAGTTCTGCCAAGACATGTTTGCGTTAGATAATATGAAGTGACCCCCTAGATTGTCGACTCGGGGATTTAGACTGATAATGGTGTTGTGTTAAAACGAACCATACAATCATTACCCCATGACAATAGGAGGTCACTCACATGGAAAGTATAGTTTACATCGGGATGGATGTCCATAAAGCCACTTACAGTCTATGCGCGTTAGACAAAGCAACGGGTGCGCTCTTAGCTGAGACCCAGTGCGCTTCAGAGCCAAAATTAGTCGAAAAATTTATTACCGGATTAGCTGAAGAACTGGATCCAGACACAAAATTCGTGACCGGGTATGAGGCTGGTATTTTAGGATATTCACTCTATCGTTCACTCAAAAACTTAGGCATTGACTGTATCATTCTGGCACCGACAACGATGTTTAGTTCTGCTAAGAACAAAATGGTCAAAAATGATTCAATGGACGCACGAATGATTGCCAAGAATCTTGCGGCTAATACGTATTGTGCCGTTTATGTCCCTGATGAAGCGGATAACGAGGTAAAAGAATTCATTAGACTACGTAAAATGATGAAAATGACCTCATTAGAGTGAAGCAGCAAATCGGCATGTTCCTTCTCCGTCAAGGATTGAAGTGTCCAGCATCAAGGTGGATGCTGGCCTATATGGATTGGCTAAAGAAAGTCCCATTGTCTCCGGTATTACGGTCAGTGCTTGACGAAATGACGCTTCAAAAATCTGAATTAGAGGAAAAGATTGCCCGCTACGACCAGACCATCGAGACGTTTGCGAACAGTGAACGTTACACCAAGCCCATTCACGCGTTGACAAGTATGAAGGGATTTAAAACCACAACTGCCATGACCATCCACATCGAGATTGCGGATTTTAAACGTTTCAAAACAGCTAAAGCGTTTATGTCTTACGTTGGGCTAAATCCGTCAGAACATTCAAGCGGCGATCATACCATCAAAGGGGGTATTTCGAAGCAAGGTAACAGTATCGTCCGCACAACCATCATTGAAGCCACACAGGGATTGGTCAAGGGCAGAATTGGGTACAAATCAAGAGCCCTAAAAGCACGCCAAGCAGGACAAGAATCAGCCGTTATTAGCTATGCCGATAAGGCAGGCGCTCATCTTCATCGCAAATTCACGCGGATGCTTACTCAAGGAAAATCATATAACGTGGCAATCGCCGCAGTCGCCCGAGAACTCGCTGGATTTATCTGGGGTATGGAAACTGGCAATATCAACTACTGATCACCGAAGCGCAATTGAGCCCGAAGATTCAAACAACAAAGATGACAGCAAGAAGTATCAAGGATTAAAGCGTCACGATATTGTCGCTGGTAGCAACAAGCGTCAGAATTCAACGGTCTGGCTATTTACGAGCGTTCTATTTTGGCACAGGCTCGCCCTGGGTATGGCCATATCTAGAGACAAAGAGTTTGTGATCCACGACTATAGATTCTAAAGCCTTCGACAGGACCATTAACCTGGGGTAGCCAATCCCCGTATAACAGAGTGGTTAAATGTCGAGAGACAACGGAATTCTGGAGCTTGTTAGTGCCAACGACAATATCGAAAATCTTATAAAGATGGGGTTGACAGGGGTCACTTCATAACAGAACGCAAATGGACCGATCTGACACCGGAAGTCCGGTGCCAAAAACGTCAGGCGAAGCTCAAACCGTTGATTGCGAAGTTTTATACCTGGTGTGCCAGCATCGATGCCCTGCCACAATCAAAGTTAGGTAGAGCCATTGCGTATGCTTGCGATCAACGTGAAGCCTTTGAACATGTTCTACTCGACGGCCGCTTGGAGATCTCAAATAACCGCGTGGAACGAGCCGTCAAAGAACTCGTCATCGGCCGGAAGAACTGGCAGTTTTCGAAGAGTTTCAAAGGCGCTCAATCTAGCGGTATCATCCTCAGCGTTATGCGATCGGCCGAGGCCAACGGACTCGATATCCGGAAGTATCTTGAGTATCTGTTTACCGAACTACCAAACCTCCCAGTTCCCGGAGATCACGAAGCCCTCCAGGATTATTTGCCATGGTCGCCACAGATTCAAGCAAAATGTGCTCGCTAAAACTTGCATAAAAGCCAACGGCTCCGGCATTCCTTACAGCATAAGGGACCCCGGAGCCGTTTTAAATGTACCCTACAATCGTGCGCTTACCATTGGTGGAATGGACGGCGGTAATCCTACGGTTGCCATCCACCCACACGCCTGTCCGTCGCAGCAGGCGAAAAAAATAGCCGTATCCCACGCCTGGGATACGGCTATTGTGCTGTCATGTTTTTAGACTTAACTTCCTTATCAATATAGTCATTATAGCACGACATCAGAAAAAAGTTTACCGAAAAGGTGCAGATCAGTAATCGGAGTGTTTCTTATTGCTTTAGTTTCTCCGCTACGCTTATAATCATTTGAGACACTAGAAGCTTCAACTTTTATCACTTTATTACGATATTTATCAAAAAGGAGTACCATGAGGAAAATCCCAACACCAAAAATTAGCGAGATTTTAAAGCAAGAGTTCATGCTCCCATTCAATCTGTCTGCGTACTCCCTAGCCAATTCCCTTGGCATCCCGACCTCGCATATTCAAGAGATCACTTGATCACCGGCAGATTACGGCCGACACCTCAATTCGTTTAGGTCGTTTCTTCGGGGTATCGGACAGGTATTTTCTCAACCTTCAAACTGATGTTGAATTCAGGAATGCTGAAGAAGATCACAGAAATGAGTACAATGCCATTCGTAAGTATCAAATCCGCGATCAGAGAGTTGATGACTAGTTTTTCAGTAACTTCTTTACTTAGGGCATTGCGGCTTTTAGGCTATCCTTAGTTGCTATCTGATTCGGCGAAATCGCAAATTATTGACAGTTGATTAAAAGCGCTTTTACAATAGCAATGTCTTTAAAAGAAAAAGATTTTTTTAAAATAACGTCATGGTCATTAGAAAAGTAGATGGTGGCAATCATGGTATCAAAGGACGAAGTAGTTCAAGCAATGGAACGTCTCAATAACGCATTGGCAGAATCTCATCCCAATTCCGAAACAGCACGGTATGTGCGACAAGCATTGAAAGATTTGACGAAAAGTGACGGTGTTGCTTTTACCGGTACACTTCAAACATTCTTCAACATGGCACCTAGCATCAAAGTATCTGACAACTTTGCATTTAGCGAAACAGAAAGGGAACTGTGGGACAAAGTCTTTTCTTTCAAACAACTTGGCAATAACCTCTGGGGCGCGCATCTTTACACAGAACCTTGTCATACTGCTGATCGGCTCACAAGATTGTGGCATCTATAATCTTGTGAGCCGTTTTTGTGTTGTTTAAACCAGCATTTCCCGGGCAATAATTACTTGTCTCGAATGACGAGCTTGTGCGGATGCTTATCTTCCTTGTGATTTCCGATGGCGTCTGCCACAATCAGACCAAGCGAGGTGAACAATTTGAATTTTTCAAAGCAGCTTCAACAAATCCGCACTGCCCATCATATGACTCAAGCCGAACTTGCCCATGATCTTAATGTCTCACGTCACACCGTCTCCAACTGGGAAAATGAGCGCAACTTGCCTGACTTGGAGATGGTCACCCGCATTGCCCGGATATTTGACGTCTCCCTTGATCATCTTATTCTGGATAATCCACAGTTGAAGAAGAAATTGATCAAAGATAGTACGGTCAATCATTGGCAAACTGTGATGGCTGTCTTAACCACAGTTGTTGCCATTCTGATTGGCATGGCAACAACGACGCTTTTTGGATTCTACCCACACTGGCTGACGCAAGCCATCTGGTGGTTACTTACTGGCACCACTTTAATTTGGGGACATTTTATGGCCCCAAAAACAGTCGACATCTTCGCCGACTGGTCAGTTTTATCCCGCCGGCTCACTGCACTTGGCTTCAGCTTACTTGGTCTCACACTTTTAATCACGGGATTGGCCATTGTCTGGTATCGCGGTATTAGCCTTGACATCATTTTGGTTATTGTCGGGAGCCTGTTCATGCTGATCCTAACAAAACCAATTTGGCCGCAACATCAGCATGCCAAGTAAATCAGGATCCCCGATACACTTTCTCGGTCGTCCAATCGCCATCCATACTCTCAAGCGTGACCACTATCTGCTTGACCGGATGATAGATGCGCTTGGCCTGCGCCTTAGGAATCATTAAAGCGGCGGTGAACGTTTTAGAAGGATTGACAAAGCCCAGTCGCGTGTAATTCCGGTCTTTTAACCAAAAACGATAACCGATTAAAGCAGCGTGGTCACCCGTGCGTGTTGTCCCTGTGTAGCGATAAATCATACCCTGCCATTTAAAATAAACGCTGTTGGCATTCCGCCCCAAATAAGTCACAGGGGCAATGACTTGCCGGTGTGCATACATAGGCAATGTTTTGAAAGCTGGATACTCATTTAGTCCTTGGTATGCCTCAATGGCGCTATCAGGAACTGGCACAAGTCGGAAAAAAGAGGCTTTTTTGACTCGTATTTGGGGCGTAATCTGCTTGGCCCACTGATTGAACTGGACATTCGCGGCGCTGGTTGTCCGAACCCAGCTGTACCTGGCCAGCCCAAGACAGATGAAAATAAACGGTACAATAACTGCCCATTTCCATTTCAGTCGATTCGGAACATAAACGCCAATGATCACAAGATGATTCACAATGAGTAAAATGACAACGATAGCGAAAAATAGCCAGCCATTGTTCCATTGCTCGGCTGACTGCCACTGACTGGCGGTAAATGCATTGGCAACCATGCTGCACCTCCCGACTCGTTTGTCTTCCTCAAAATAGCGCTTCAATCTAACAATTAATTGCTTTGCATTTTACACGCAGTCAAATAAAATAAAAAGTCGCAGGTCTCATTTCAGCCAACATAAAACGGCGATCGCAGGAAACTTCTCGCGATCGCCGTTTTACTATGCTGTTACTATTTCATCTTACTTGTCACGCCGGTTAGCCACTTGATTCAGGCTGAACGTGATATGTTTCTTTCGGTGGATAATTTCTTCCTGACGACCGTGAACCATCGGCCGCTTGTTTGGATTGCCGAGGTAGCCGCAGAGGCGCTTGACCACGTCGCAGGTTGCCGGATCGTGGTTGCCGCATTCCGGGCATTCATAACCTTTCGCGGTCGCCGTGAATTCACCTTTGAAGCCGCATTTGAAGCATTGATCGATCGGCGTGTTGGTGCCGAGATAACCGATCTTGTCGTAGGCATAGTCCCAAACTGCCTCAAGTGCTTTCGGATTCTGTTTCAGGTTCGGATACTCACAGTAGTGGATGAAGCCACCGGCACTATACTGCGGGTAATCCTTTTCAAAATCGAGTTTCTCAAACGGAGTCGGTGATTTGCGAACATCGTAATGGAAGCTGTTGGTGTAATATTCCTTGTCCGTAATATCTTTGACGATCCCGAATTTCTTGGTATCGTCGCGGCAGAAGGTATCGGTCAGAGATTCGCTCGGCGTGCCGTAAACCGAAAAATGATAGCCGTACTGCTTTTCCCAGGCTTTGCAGTGATCGTCCAACGCCTTGACGATTGAAACGGAAAACGCCTTGGCTTCGGGATTCTTTTCCCATGCTGAACCATAGAAAACCGTGCCGACTTCGTATAAGCCGATGTAACCAAGCGATACCGTGGCGCGGCCGTTTTTGAATAGGTCATCGACGCTGTCTGTGTCAGCCAAACGCTTGCCAAATGCGCCGTACTTGTAGAGAATCGGGGCACTTTCCGGCGTCGCCTGTTTGGTGCGCTCGATCTTATACAGCAGGCCTTCCTTGCAAATACGCATCCGTTCTTCAAAAATCTTCCAGAACTTGTCCTTGTCGCCTTTGGACTCCATGGCAATCCGCGGCAGATTGACCGTGATCACCCCAAGGTTCATCCGGCCGGCGTTGACTTCTTTGCCGGTCTTGGGATCGGTCCAGCCTTGCAAAAAGCTGCGGCAACCCATGGGCGCTTTGAATGAGCCGGTCAGCCGCTTGATGGTATCGTACGACACCACATCCGGGTACATCCGCTTGGTGGCACATTCGATGGCCAGCTGCTTGATATCATAGTTGGGATCTTCCGGGTTGAGGTTCAATCCGCGTTTCAACGTGAAGACCAGCTTCGGGAAAATCGCGGTACGTCGCTCTTTACCCAGACCGAGAATCCGAATCTTCAGAATATCTTTTTGAATTTCCCGTTCGATCCAGCTGGTACCCAAACCAAAGCCAACGGTGACAAAAGGCGTCTGTCCTTGCGTCGAATAAAGGGTGTTGACCTGATATTCCAACGTTTGCAAGGCATCATAAATATCCTTCTTGGTCTGCTTCACAGCCAACGCTTTCAATTGGGCCGGATCATCAATCACATCGCCGAATTCCTTTAGATGTTTCTGATAATTTTTCTCGGCAAACGGGGCCAGCACCTGATCCGTGCGATCACTGGAGCAGCCGCCATATTGGCTGGAAGCCACATTCGCGATAATCTGGGTCATCTGGGTCACAGCCACCTGAATCGAGTGGGCCGGCTCCACTTCGGCGTTACCGATGCAAAAGCCATGATTCAACATGTAGTCAAAATCAATTAAGCAGCAGTTGGTTTCTGCCATAAACGGGGTGTAATCAAGGTCATGCCAATGAATATCGCCACGCAGATGGGCATTGGCCACAGCTGGCGGCAACATTTTCAGCCCGACCGCCTTAGCCACAGCACCGGCAGTGAGATCGCGCTGGGTCGAGAACACGCGGCTATCCTTATTGGCATTCTCGTTCACCACGCTCTTGTCGCGATTGACAAGCTTCGCCACATTGTAATTGACATCTTGCTTCTGCTTACGCGCCAAATCCCGCTTCAGCCGATATTGCGTATACGCCTCGGCCCAGTCATACTTCTCGGCTGCAATCAGCGTCTGCTCAACCACCGTCTGAACCTCGGCGATTTCAACATCATCATGATAGCGATCGCGAATTTTAGCCGTCACCGTATCCGTCAAGTGATCAATCGTCAGCACATCACTGGGTGACAGCTCTGCCACGCTCTCCGCCGCCTTTGTAATCGCGGTGCTAATCTTGCTCGCATCAAAATCAACGATGCGCCCGTCTCGTTTCTTGATTTGTGTATAAAATTCAATCATGGCTAATCCCCCAGTACACTGACTTGTTCCGTTTGCATCAATACATATAGTATACAGGATTTTTCTTCAAATGAAAGCACTAAACCACTAAATTTGGTGGGCAATGGTACAATACTATACATGATATAGTGGTTTTGCATCATTTGATTGTCAGCGATCGATTTTTAAAATAACGGCTCATCCGTCTCAGAACATAACAAACTCGCATAGCTGCGGCTTTATCGTGTCATCAAAAAAGGCGGCCGTTCCGCAAGACGATCATTCATCGTCCTGCAAACCGGTCGCATCTCGTTTTAAAGCCCGCGATAGTCCTGATTTGATGCTGCTTGGCAAACCGTTCAACGCCGTCAACTGAAAGTTAGCCCACACCGGCTGGATTCAGGATCACAAGCTCAAAAGCTTCGGATCAATTTTCTTTCTCAGCTTGCGCATAAATAAAGTCAGAATTCAAACAGTCTATACATTTTTTTAATTATCCCAACTGTCTTTTTTCATCAAGTCTTGTATGCAGTTGTAAAAGTGCAAATCTGGCAATCGGCTTTGCGATACACATTTCAACGAATAATGAAATAGCAAAGTTTCTGGGCCACTTATAGAAAAACATCTGTATCGGTTCTAAGGTGATCGCGCGTGTCCCAATCCATGTTCCGATTACAGTCAGAAAAACAGACATCATCAATACTGTACATAAAATATTCACGACAATATGAGAGCGGAAACTGTCGTCTTTCGCCGCAATCAGAGCTGTCATTTTTTCTGCCGGTATATAAGTAATAAGCACAATAGCAATCACACTCAGCCAGATAAACGGAAGTATCGTCAGTACGTCTCGCCACACATAAAGGTGAAATCCTGACTCAAAACAGGTAATAAGCGGCGCGATAATATTTACAGATACAATAGAAACAATCCCCATAAATAGTGCAAATTCTTTTTTGTTACGTGGTAATTTCATGTAAAAATCCATCTTTATACTTCCTCCTAAAATCAAAAAGTGCAATAGAAAAACGGCTCAGATAATACAAGATTTCCGATATTCGAGACGCTTTGGCAAAAAATCCGACAAACAAAAAACAACGTAGAAACATCAAAATTCTATGCTGTCCGCTGTTTGACTCCTTAATTCTACCAAAGGTTTTCTTCTATTGTCAATTAAAAGATCAATTCGAATGTTTTCCGAATATCGGTGTATTGTATTTCCCATATAATGAATAACTGGGTCGCCATCCCCTCGTTCTCACGAGATGATTTTATGGTTTATATGATTTTCCTCTAGATGCTCCTTATGTTTCTTTACTTCTCCATATAATTGCCTTGATGACATATTCATGGTCATAATCCTCTTTCAAAAGGAAATGCAAGATCTGTGTTGAATACACGCCGATTTAGTCTTTTTCATCTCATTCCTCCCACACCTTTAATAGCTATATTTTAACGCAGCATTTTATTTCTCGTAAGTTTTAATTTTGTTTTTTTGCGTTTGTAGATCTATACGAGTCGGTCTTTGTGCGGTATCTTGCAGCATCATAATATGTTCTTTTATATGCAAAAAGGTATTTCATGAGTTGTTTCTAATGTCCTTCTGCTCGGGGAACTTCTGGGTCCCACGTTGAAACTAACGCCTTCAAACTACCAATAAAATCTGCCAAAACCTGCTGGGTAATGCCCGTCTGTTTCCCATAAGTGCTGATCACAGCCCCCGCATTGATTACCATTTGGCCTCCTCTTTTCTGGCTTCTATTCTCACTGTAAGGGCGCACATCATCGCTATATATCGAGGCTCTGTAAACTTAGGGCCGTTAAAGTCAACCATCAAGATACTTTTGGGTAACAAAAAAGCCCCAGACAAAGACCTTCGTTTGAAGGCATTTGTCTGAAGCTGCTGATTTGTTTCAACTTTATACTTGACTAGTTGTTCCGAGGCTCTAACGGTCAGCTAATTTGCCCATGCTGCTTCTCTTCTATATGCGCCTTAGTCAGCTCATAAATCTCCAAAACATGGTCATCGACCAAGTGGTAATAAATCTGCTTGCCCGAGCGATCGCCCACAACGAGGCGCGTCTGTTTCAAAATTCGCAGCTGGTGCGACACGGTGGATTGGCCAAGATCTAACATAGCCGCAAGCTCGTTGACCGTGATGGGACCTTTGGCAATGGCCAAAATAATCCGCATCCGGGTAGGGTCACTCATGGTTTTAAAGACTTCGAGGATATCACGTAAGCCCTCATCGTCGGGAATGTCACTGTTGCTGGCGGCAGTTGTATGAACATCATTGGTTGTCATCTGCATGGCTCCTTACGATACTTAAGGCCATTTTAGCAGACTTTTGCATCGAAGGCGGTTTTTGCCTTAAGGTTTCTGCGGCAACAATAAACGCAACCCGTTTAAAATCACAACCAAGGTACTGCCTTCATGGAAAACAACGCCCCAGGCAATGTTAGTGAGTTGCAACACGTTCAAAGTGACCAACATCACCACGACTGCCATTGAGAATAGCAGGTTTTCAATCACAATCCGGTTCATTTTGGCGGACAAGCGGTGGGCAAAGGCCAAGCGGGACAGATCATTCTTTACCAACACCACATCGGCCACGTCAATGGCCACGTCCGTACCGGAGCCCATGGCGATACCCACTTCGGCATTGGCCAACGCCGGGGCATCATTCACGCCATCGCCGACCATCGCAACCGGTCGCATCTTTTCCTGCAACTGTTTGACGATGGAGACTTTTTGCTCTGGCATCACATCGGTCACAACTTGTTCGATGCCCAAATCGGCGGCCACTGCTTCGCCGGTTTGCTTGCCATCCCCGGTAATCATCACCGGCTGAATGTCATGGTGCTTCAAGTAAGCAATCGCGGCTTTGGCACTGCTTTTAGCTTGATCCATTAAAGCGATTAGACCAACAACTTGCTGATCAATGGCCACCAATACCACGGTTTTCCCTTGCTGTCCTAGCACCTTGGCACGCTGTCGAAAAATCGGATCGACATGCGTGAACCGCTGCGGCTTGCCGATCGTGTAAGTGTGCCCTTGATACTCGGCGGTCAGCCCTTTGCCGACTTCATTGTGCACGGATTCAAGCACCAAACTACTTGCCGGAAAATGCGCTACAATCGCCGTCGCCAGCGGGTGGTTACTTTGTTTCTCCATCGCAGTGATGATCGCCTTTAGTGCTGCCTGATCCACATGCGGCGCAAACTCACTGTTGGTCACCACCGGCCGGCCTTCTGTCAACGTCCCGGTTTTATCAAACGCAATCGCTTTAAGCTGGGTTAAATTCGCCAGATAACTGCCACCTTTGAAAAATACCCCATGACGAGCCAAGTTCGAGATGCCCGATAGCGTTGCCGGGACAGCGCTGGCTGCCAAAGCACATGGCGACACCGCCACCAAGAAGACGATGGTTCGATAAACACTGGTCATCCACGACCAATGCAGCAAGAACGGCCCTGCTAAGAAAACAATCGGCAGCGCCGCCAAGACTGCTTTGACGTAAATCGGTTCGAACCGCTGAATGACACTCGCCATTTTGGTCGGCGACTGTTGCGCCGCCTGAACCATCTGGATAATTTTGGCGAAGACCGTTTCGTCGCTTTTCTTCGTCACGCGCATGTCAAACGTTGATTGGCCGTTAATCGTCCCACCAAACACTTCATCGCCGACCTGCTTCTCCCGCGGGATACTTTCGCCGCTGATCGCCGATTCATCCAAACTCGCCGTTCCGGCAACAATCACGCCGTCTGTCGGCACCTGGGCCCCGTTAAGGATCTGCAGGCGATCGCCAATTTCAAGTTCAGCAACTGGCACAACTTCAAACTCGCCATCATGTCCATAGCGTCGGGCCTCAAGTGGTGCCATTGCCAAAAGTGCGGTAATCTCTTTGCGGCTTTTATTCTCCACATATTCCTCAAGAAAATGGGCACCAGCAAAAATCAGAATCAGCATCGCTGCTTCTTCAAAGCTGCCAATCGCAATCGCCCCGATCGCGGCCAAAGCCATGAGAATATGAATGTTCGGCGAAAAGCGATGCTGCGCTTTTGAAGCCTGAATCGTTTCAACCACGCCTTCCGCAATGACGTGATAACCGGCAACCACAGCCGCTAAAATAAGCAACGTCGCCCGCGGCAATGGCTGACTGATCCATAAACCGCCGATAAAAGCAATAACACCAAATAAATACAAGCCAATCGCTTTCGTCATATCGAATCATAGCCACCTTTATATTTTATGTTCATATGAGCATTTGTTCATATGTTACTTTGAATATACCGGCTTCTGGCATTGATGTCAATTGGAATTTTTAGGGGATTTGAAAGATTACGCAGGGGTATATAAAAAAGGCGAATGAACTTTCATCTGCACGACAGATGGCATTCATTCGCCCTTCGTTTTCGTATAGGTAATTTGTCATCGCGTTGAAACCCTAGTGCCAAGGCGGAGCAATCGGAGGCCAGAGGGGGCTCAGCTGTGAAATTGTCCTTGCCGGGGCGGTTTTCCCCGGTTAGGACAAGGCCAGACTTTGAAATCGCGGTTTTTGCGAGTTCAAAGCTGTGCCCTCCGCTCTAGCTTCG
Source organism: Lacticaseibacillus casei DSM 20011 = JCM 1134 = ATCC 393 (assembly GCF_000829055.1). Taxonomy (NCBI): domain Bacteria; kingdom Bacillati; phylum Bacillota; class Bacilli; order Lactobacillales; family Lactobacillaceae; genus Lacticaseibacillus; species Lacticaseibacillus casei. The sequence goes on along the minus strand of NZ_AP012544.1, from coordinate 69,319 downwards.
CGTCGCCAGCCCCAAACCGCCGGAGATTGCGCAGTTTGGCACGGCAAGCAACTCTTAGCCTACCAACATTCCGAAGTACTTCGTTTACTCAACCTTATCCCAAACATTCGCAATCACATTTGTCTGATCACGATCCGGGCCAACGGAGAAGGTCAACAGATCAACGCCAAGCAATTCAGTAATCCGCTCAACATAATGCCGCGCATTTTCCGGCAGTTCCGCCAGCGTTTTGGCATGGGTGATGTCTTCCTTCCAGCCAGGCAACTCTTCATAAACCGGCTTGCATTCACTCAGGAACTTCAGCGATGCCGGATAATTCTCGATTCGTTCGCCATCACGTTCGTAAGCCACACAGATTTTGACCGTGTCCAAGCCCGTCAGCACATCAATCGAATTCAGGCACAAATCAGTAATGCCCGCAACCCGGCGTGAGTGGCGAACCACAACAGCGTCAAACCAGCCAATCCGCCGCGGCCGGCCGGTAACCGTACCGAACTCATGACCGGCATTGCGAATAAAGTCGCCAGTGTCATCCAGTAATTCAGTCGGGAACGGCCCATCGCCAACCCGTGATGTATACGCCTTGGCAACACCGACCACCCGATCGATCTTGGATGCCCCGACACCGGCACCCACGGTCACACCGCCAGCAGGGTTCGATGACGTCACAAACGGATACGTCCCTTGGTCAATATCCAGCATGATGCCTTGTGCACCTTCAAAAAGAACATGTTCACCCTTATCAATCGCATCGTTCAAGACAATTGACGTGTCGCAAACATATTGCTTGAGTTGCTGGCCGTAGTTGTAATATTCCTCAAAAATATCATCAAATGCCATTGGTGTGCTGTCATAGACTTTGACGAATTCTTCATTTTTGGCCTTCAGGTTAGCCTTCAATCGTTCTTCAAAAATTTCTTTATCAAGCAGATCCGCCATCCGAATCCCGACACGGGCCGCTTTGTCCATATAGGCCGGTCCGATGCCGCGATTGGTGGTGCCAATTTTGTCGGCACCCTTGGCAGCCTCTTGTAACTTATCAAGTTTGATATGGTAAGGCAAAATAACATGGGCGCGATCCGAAATCCGTAAGTTTTCACCCGTCACCCCTTGCTCAGCAAGACGGGCCAGTTCGCCGACCAGACTCTTAGGGTTGACGACAACACCATTACCGATCACAGATAGTTGATGCGGATAAAGAACCCCAGACGGAATCAAGCGCAGTTTGTAAACCTGGCCGTTAGCATGAATCGTGTGGCCAGCGTTGTCGCCACCTTGGTAACGGCTTACCACCTTGGCGCCTTGGCTCAGGAAATCGGTAATCTTCCCTTTACCTTCGTCGCCCCACTGTGTGCCGACAATAACTACAGTTCCCATTTATCGATCGCTCCTCACGGATTAGTGCGGGATTCGCCCGCCATTTCGTAGTCTAACAGGATCGGTGAGGGAAGACAAGTAAAATACGAACTTTATCCTTTTATTTCCTTCCTTATCTTTAAAAATACGAACAATTATATCAAATGGCAGCATTTATTCAGCTGAATCCGAAAATAAAATTTTGTCAGACTTGACACCCGGCAAAAATCTGGCATCCTGGATTTCTGATCAAAACATTGGCAATCTTGGTCATTCATGGCATGATGACTTGAGGATAGCAAAATCTGCACGAACCTGTACGTTTTTTCGTCGTGCACGGACCGAGTCTAGTACTGTCTATCAATCAGTATGGATCAATATTTTCCTTTTAGACTGTGTCGCGCCGTGCTTAGAAGGAGGAGCAATTATGAGTGTTGAAGGTAATTACCAAAGTACGCGCGGTGAACTTTCAGAAGCCGAAAAGAAAATCGTGGACTACGTGTTAACCCACGCGCAAGACGTCCTGACGATGAGTGTTTATGAACTTGCCAAAGCTGCCGGTGCCAGTCCTGCCACAGTCAGTCGGGCCGCCCAGCGATTGCATTTTGCCGGCTATAACGAATTAAAAATGCAGCTGGCCGCTGATTTAAATGGTGAGGCTAATGAGCTGGATTATCAGGAAATTCAAAAGGATGAAAGTCTGACTACCATTAAAACCAAATTGCGCACCAATGCCGAGCGCTCTTTAAGCGAAACGGTTGATCAAGTTGACGAAGCTACAGTGCAAACGATCACCGATCTGATTCACCATAGTCGGCAGATGTTGCTATTCGGCGTTGGCGCCTCGTATCTTTCCGCGCAAAATATTGCGCAAAAATGGGGGCGCCTCGGTTACGCCTGCCATTTCAGCGATGATCTGAATCTTTTTCTTCCGGTCGCCGCCACTGCCGATCCCAAGCGTACCCTCACTTGGTTTATTTCAAACTCCGGCGAGTCACCGGAAGCAGTCTTGGGCGCTAAATTGGCTAAAAAAGCCGGACTGCCGGTGATTGCCACGACCAAACTCGGCAACAACTCACTCGCGCATTATGCCGATATCGTGATTCAAACGTCACAACCGATGGAGGCGCCTAATCGATTTGCGGCAACGCAGTCGTTACACGCACAGTTTATGTTAATTGATATTTTATATTACGCCTACGTCAGCCGCTTTTACGACACTTCCAAAAAACAAACCGATGATTCAAAGGCGCTGGTAACAACTTACAAAGAATTTATGCGCCATGGCTTCAAATAACAAGCGAGTTTCACCCTGAACGCATCGGCCAGCGATGCGTTATTTTTTAGTCATCTTTGAAACTTTATTTCAAAAAAATACGAAATATGTTGAAATTTTCAGATAAATCGGTTATCTTTAATCTCGAAAGGGCTTTCACCTTTCGTTGTTGGTTGTCACTTCATCACCAGTATCAGGCGATGACACAACTTATGGAGGAATAAGGATGATCGGGTTTTCATGCTATCTCAGTGAACCGGCTGATGAACAACAAACAGCTTATCTCAAACAGATGCAGCAAGCAGGCTTCACCGGGGTATTCACATCTTTGCAGTTACCGGAAGATGATCCAAAAACTTTACGACAACGTTTAAACCACTTAATCACGAGCTGTCACCAATTAGGTTTGGCAGTTGTGGCCGACATTTCCCTGGCTAGTTTGAAGCGACTGGGGATTGCGCCGCGGGACTGTTCTGGCATCGAAGCCTTACAACTAGACGGCGTGCGCATTGACGACGGCATTGACATGACCACGGTCGCAGCACTGTCGCACACGATGGGGGTTGCGCTCAATGCCAGCACCCTTTCGTCCGAAACCATTGATCAGTTGGCCAATGCCAAAGCCAACCTCAGGCACATCGAGGCGTGGCACAATTTCTATCCCCGACCGGAAACCGGCTTGGATCCATGTTGGTTCCAACAAAAAAATCACTGGTTGCACACACTCGGCTTTAAAACCATGGCCTTTATTCCTGGCGATGCTCAGCAACGGGGTCCCCTTTTTGCTGGCTTGCCGACACTTGAACCTCATCGCGGCTTACTACCGCTGGCTGCTTATCTGGACCTCAAGCGACTGGCAACCGACCATGTTTACATCGGCGACCCGCAACTCAGCCCACGTAGCATCGCTGCTTTTCAGGCCTATACGAGCGACCAGGTACTTTTGATTCAAACCGAAGCCGCTGATGAGCGCTTATATCATTTGACCTGGCATAATCGCCCGGATGTCGCCCAGCAAGTCGTGCGACTGGCAGAAGCCCGCCTTGAGCATATTTTCGCCGCCCCGGAGCCGCATCGCACCGTTGAACGTCCGCGCGGCAGCATTACCCTTGATAACACCCGCTATGGCAGATACGCTGGCGAACTCCAAATAACCCGCTGCGACTTACCAGCCGATCCGAAAGTCAATGTGGTCGGTCACGTCGCACCGGTAGCGTTGCCTTTGCTTGATCATATCGGTCCGCACCAAGCGCTCCGCTTCAAGCAGTAATGGCCAAAACGAAAAATGAAAGAGGAAAAATGATGACTTTATCAATCAATTTAGATCAGATGACCACCGAAACCCGTAATCAACGCACCATGCACCTGGACACCATGAGCGTCCACGAATTCGCGACGGTGATGAACGCCGAAGACCAAACCGTTGCCCCAAGCGTTCATCAGGCGTTGCCAGCCATTGAGGCGGCAATTCAAACGATCACCGCCGCTTTTAAACAAAATGGCCGTTTATTTTACATCGGCGCCGGCACCAGTGGCCGACTAGGCGTTTTGGATGCTGCCGAATGTGTACCAACCTTCGGCGTGTCACCGGAAATGGTGCAAGGGTTGATTGCCGGCGGGATGAAAGCCATGACAGTCGCCGTCGAAGGAGCCGAAGACTCACCGGCGCTTGGCAAAACGGATCTGGAAGACCGCAAGCTGACCGCCAACGATGTCGTTGTCGGCATCGCGGCAAGCGGACGGACGCCGTACGTGATCGGCGGACTCGACTACGCCCAATCTGTCGGCGCCGCAACGATTAGTCTGGCTTGCAATGCCGGCGCTGAAATCAGTCGGCATGCCGAAATCGCTATTGAAGTCCCCGCCGGTCCGGAAGTACTCACCGGTTCGACCCGACTCAAGGCCGGCACGGCGCAAAAACTCGTTTTAAACATGCTCTCAACCGGTGCCATGGTCGGGATTGGCAAAGTTTACAAGAATCTCATGGTCGATGTCCAGCCAACGAACGAAAAGTTGGTTGTCCGCAGCCAGCGCATCATTCAACAAGCGACCGGTTGTGATGCAGCAACTGCAGCAAAGGCCTTCGAGGCAGCCAATCGGCACGTTAAATTAGCAATTGTTATGATTTTGACCGACCAACCTAGCACCATCGCGCAAACGTTACTCAATCGTGCAAACGGCTTCATCAGCAAAGCCGTTGCACTAAGTCAGGAGGAGGAAGTATAAAATGGGGCAAGATAAATATCAAATCATGGGGGACGGCATCTACGCACAAGTCGGCGGCCCACAAAACGTCGCGAAACTGATCCACTGTATGACGCGTGTGCGAATGACCATCAAAGACAACGCCAAAGTCAACGTGGCTGGCCTGAAAAAGGTGCCCGGCGTTCTCGGCGTCGTTGAAGAAGAAACACTACAAGTCATCGTTGGTCCCGGAACCGTCAACAAAGTCGCCCAAGCGATGGTTGCCAAAGTCGGTGTCGGCTTAGGTGATCCATTCCCGGACAGCGCTGTTTCCGGAAATGGCCATCTAGACAACAAATCCGCTGTCGAGGCCAAGGCAGCCGAGGTCCACGCTGCCCACAAAGCGTCATTGAAACAAACCTGGTGGCGCACCGCTTTGAAACACATTTCGGCCATTTTCATTCCATTGATCCCGGCATTTGTCGGCGCGGGGTTGATTTCCGGAATTGCCGGCATTTTAGCGAACATGTTAGCTGCCGGACAACTGCCAAAAGACTGGACCCAATTCATCACAGTTCTAAAAGTTATCAACGGCGGTCTGTTCACCTTCCTGAACATCTATGTCGGCATTAATGCGGCAACCGAATTCCGAGCAACTCCTGGTCTCGGCGGCATTATCGGTGGTTTGATCTACCTGCCGGGCATTGTCGCACCAGTGACGATTACCAATATCTTCACCCATCAGCCGTTATTGGCCGGGCAAGGCGGGATCATCGGCGTTATCTTCGCTGTTTGGTTGCTGGCCCTCGTTGAAAACCAGTTGCACCGCTTCATTCCAGACTCAATTGACATCATTTTCACGCCTATGCTGAGCTTATTATCAATTGGTGTGCTGACAATCTTCTTCATCATGCCGCTTGCCGGATGGGTGTCTAATTCACTCGTCGGCTCCATCAACTGGATTCTCCAAGTCGGCGGTGCCTTCTCTGGGTTTGTTTTGGGACTGGCATTCCTGCCAATGGTCATGTTGGGATTGCATCAGATTATCACACCGATTCATCTGGAAATGATCAAAAATACCGGCTTTACGGCGTTGCTGCCGATCCTTGCCATGGCTGGCGGCGGCCAGGTCGGTGCCGCCTTGGCCTTGTGGATTAAGTGCCGTAAGAATAAGCAACTGACCCGCCTCATCAAAGGCGCGTTACCGGTCGGCATTCTCGGTGTCGGAGAACCGTTGATTTACGGCGTGAGCTTGCCACTTGGCCGGCCGTTCATCACCGCTTGTATCGGTGGTGGCATTGGCGGCGCTGTTGTCGGTGCTTTTGGCCACGTCGGCGCCATCACCATCGGTCCTTCCGGTGCAGCGCTCATCCCGCTGATTGCTAACCACCAATGGATGGCGTATGTCTTTGGTTTACTCGCTTCTTACGCTGGCGGATTTGTGGCCACCTACTTCTTTGGGGTTCCAAAAAGTGCTATGGTCGCAACGGCGGCTGACGGCACGGTCATTGACGAAGCGGCCCCGCAAGAAGAGGCTCCTAGCCCAGAACAACCAACTACTGATCCTGAAGCCGAAACAGCAACCGTTCAAACCGGCGCCATCAACTTTGTCGCCCCAGCTACAGGGCAGCTGAAGGATTTATCCGAAGTTGCAGATGACGTTTTCTCTCAAAAAATGGTGGGCGACGGTTTTGCCGTCGAACCTACCAGTGGGACAATTGTTGCCCCAGTGGATGGCACCATTGTCAGTGTCATGCCAACCAAACATGCCTGGACGATGACCACAGCTACCGGTCTGGAAATTCTGGTACACATGGGCTTAGACACCGTCGAGCTTAACGGCGCACCGTTCTCAATTGAGGTCAACGACCAGGATACCGTCAAGGCCGGTCAGCCAATTGCCACCATGGACTTAGCGGCAGTCAAAGCAGCCGGCAAAGGAACCACCGTGATGACCATCATCACCAACATGGATCACGTCGCCTCCCTGACAGCCTTCACGGATCAGGATGTTGCGGCGGGGGATGAGGTCTTTACGGTGACTAGTAAGTAGCCTCATAGTTGCAATATAAAAGCGCACTTTCACCGTCATTATGGTAAGTGCGCTTTTGTTTTGCTTAAAAATTTTTGGACTGAGAAAGACTCTAGTGCCAAGGCGGAGCAATCGGAGGCCAGATGGGGCTCAGTGGTGACATTGTTGTTGGTGGGGCGCCCTTTGCCCCGCCTACAACAAGGCCGAACTTTGAGACTCAGCCGGGTTTGCTGAGGCTCAAAGTCGTGCCCACCACGTTCCAGCCCCATCTGGACGGAGATCGCGCGGTTTGGCACGACACCTAGCTCTTTTTTGTGAATTCTCGAAATACCTACTAACGATCCGCGTTTTTCAACTGAGCTTCCTGCAAGTACGCGAAAATGTGGCCAAACGCAATCTCACGAATCTGGCCGTAGCGAATGCGCACCGTTTCTCCGCTGTCTTGACCCACCAATTTCAAGTCAAAATCAGTTTCATCGGCATGTTCCGGATAGCCAAGGAAATGCTCGTCGCTATCCGCAACCTTGATCCGGACAACCCGTTCAAAACCAGCGGCTTCGGAAATAATTGCCTTAACCAGATTATCGTTCGGATCAAACTCCCGATCGGCATTTAGAACCGGCTGCTGACTGAAATGGTGCGTTTGATCCCACTGCTCATAAAAACTGATCGTCTGCAGGTAATCCGAAGCAGTCGCCACATTTTGAATACTTGGCAGGGTCATGAGAATATAGCCGCCAAATTGCCCGGCCATGTCCTTCAGACTCAGCACCACGACCCGGTCATTGACTGCTTTAACTCGGCCAACAAAGAACTGGTCTTCCGGCCCTTTTGGCACAACCGAAATCAGCCGATTCTCCGCCAGTGCATTCTGAAAGACGCCTTCAAGTTGCCCGTCATTTTGAAATAGCTTCGTTGGTACATGTTGCAGTTGATCGCGGTGCCGCACCAGCTCGGTTTCCAGTTTGAGATCCAAGCCATGAAACTCCATCACCAGAATGTCCGAGAAGTCGACTTGCAACGCCCGAACATCCGTGTAATTGAACTTATTGAAAATGGCCATACTGAAGCGATCTTCGGCGACCGCCGTGACCCGACCTTCGAGATAGGCATCGTCATCCGCCACCACGACCATGATCATTTGCTCGCTAGCCTGCGCCTGCTTGGCTAATTGCCAAATCAGGCTCTCAGTTGCATCAAATTGAAACGGCTTTTCTTTACCTTGAAGCGTCAAAAAATGCTCCGACTGCGCCAACCCGATCCGAAAATTCATGTTATCCAGATCGTCACCGGCAAACTCCACTTGGTCAATCGCTGAAAAGGCAATCAAAGCGCAGCCATCAGCAATCCCCGAATCATTATAGGTTCCCAGAACAACCGCATCATGACCCAAAACCTGCACATATCCAGTGTAAAAATCATCGGTATCACGCTGGTAAACATTGATCAGCAGGTGTTCATTGAGCGCTGTCATCAAACTCATTAAAATGGCATCCATGCGGCATCCCTCACTTTCTTATTTTGAGCGTGAGCCAGCCCGGTTAGAAACCGGAGTGTAAGCGGCCTTGGGCGTGATGGCCGGTCTTTGGCCATTGCGACCAAGGTCCTTACACGCAGGTTTCTGGGCTGGCGAACGCGTTATGGTTGAGCGTGAGCCGGCGCGCTTAGGAGTCGGAGTGTAAGCGGCCTTGGGCGTGATGGCCGGTCTTTGGCCATTGCGACCAAGGTCCTTACACGCAGGTTTCTGGGCTGGCGAACGCGTTATGGTTGAGCGTGAGCCGGCGCGCTTAGAGTCGGAGTGTAAGCGGCCTTGGGCGTGATGGCCCGGTCTTAGGCCATTGCGACCAAGGTCCTTACACGCAGGTTTCTGGGCTGGCGAACGCGTTATAGTTGAGCATGAGCCAGCCCGGTTTCTAGACTGACGAACACATTATTTTGCGTCACTCATTTTGGTACGTCATTTTTCAAAAAGCTTACTGATCTGGTCCATTATAGGCAATATTTGTGAATTTATTGTGCGATTTGACGAATAACAACTTCACGGTGCCACGGGGGCCGGAACGGTTCTTCTCAATAATGACTTCGACTTCGCCGACATTACCATCCCCGTCGTCACTTCCGCCTTGGTCATCATCGTCATCGCCTTCCGCATCGCGATAATAATCGTCTCGATATAAGAAAGCAACAATATCGGCATCCTGTTCAATTGAGCCGGATTCACGAATATCACTCAAAACCGGGCGCTTGTCTTGCCGCTGTTCCACGCCACGACTCAACTGTGACAAAGCGATGACTGGCACGTGTAATTCTTTTGCCAGCTTCTTGAGTTGCCGCGACACGGCGCTGACTTCCTGTTGCCGATTTTCCTGACCAGAGCCTTCAATTAGCTGGAGATAATCAATGATGATAAGCCCCAGGTCGCCTTGTTCACGCGCCAGTCGCCGGCACTTAGCCCGAATCTCGGCCATCCGGATACCGGGTGTATCATCCATATAAATTTTTGCTTTACTCAAACTGCCCATGGCAATAATCAGATTCTGCCATTCTTCTTCGTTCAACTGGCCAGTGCGCAGATGATTGGCATCAATACTGCCTTCTGAACACAACATCCGGTTAACCAGCTGTTCCGCGCCCATTTCCAAACTGAAAATCGCGACACTTTTATCGGTCTTCGTACCGACATTTTGCGCAATATTCAGCGCAAACGCCGTCTTCCCGACAGCCGGGCGCGCAGCTAAAATAATCATTTCATCTTCATGCAGTCCGGTCGTGATTTTATCGAGGTCGCGGAATCCAGTCGGCAAACCGGTAATTGTCTGATCATTTTGATACAGCTGATCGATTTGCGCCATTGCTTGATTCAAAACATCTTTAATTTGCTTAAATCCGACTTGGTTGCGATTCTCGGAAACATCCATGATCTGGCGTTCGGCATCTTCAACTAGGCCTTCAACATCATCTTGTTCAGTATAGCTACGGCTGGCAATATTTTGCGCCGTGTTAATCAGCTTACGTAAGGTACTCTTTTGCTGCACAATTTTGGCGTAATAAACCACGTTACTGGCGATCGGCGTCGATGCCACCAAATCGGTAATATAACCGGCACCACCGATGTCGTCCAACTGGTTGTGATTGTCAAGATAGTCCGTTACCGTGACCGTATCAATGGCAGTTCCGTTGTCCTGTAAGTCCGTCATCGCCTGGAACAAAAGCCGATGCGCTTTTTTATAGAAGTCATCTGCCGTCACGTATTCCTGGGCATCCGGCAATGTGTCGGCATTCAGAAAAATTCCGCCAAGGACGGCACGTTCCGCTTCATCACTATGCGGCGGTTGCTGTTCAATTAACTGATTATCCATGCGCGTCCTCCTTCTGTTCGATCATGGAACTTATGCAACACTTCGACGTTCGTTATTGCAAAGTGATAGCACTTATCCTTAACAGTCTACGTTAAACCGCTGACCAAAACAAGCGTTCCCGCTTAACGTAACATTGTTGATTTTAAGCTTGAAAAGCCTGACCTTATGCGCTTTTCGCCGCCATTGTCACGCATAACCTCCGAAGCATTCAAAAACGCGCGCTAAAAGTCGGGAGACAGGCTCTCTAACCTTTCAACGCACGATTTTCATATTGATTGTCACTTATTTAATTAGAACCTGATCTACAGGCCCTTTTCTACTTCTGCTCAAGCACGTGAACCCGAATCCGCGCATCGATGCCAGGGAACAGGTTGACCGGAACGTTGGTAAAGCCTAGCGAACGAATCGGCTGCTTCAAATCGATCTTACGCTTATCGACTTTAATCTGATATTGCCGATCCAACGCCGTGGCGATCTGCTTGCTAGGAATCGAACCAAACAACCGGGAATCTTCACCGGCCTTGGCTTGAATCTGCACAACTGTCTTGTCGTCTTCAATCTTGGCTTTAAGCGCTTCAGCCTCAGCCTTCTTCTCAGCTTCTTTTTTTTCTTCGAGCCGTTGTTGCCCACGCAAAGCACTCATGGCTTGCGGAGTGGCCGCCTTAGCCAAACCCTTGCGAATCAAAAAGTTCTCGGCATAGCCGTCAGGTACTTCCTTCACCTGACCGCGATTACCCTTACCACGAACGTCTTGTGTAAAGATGACTTTCATTTAAAATCCCTGCTTTCTATGGTTGAGCGTGAGCCGGCGCGCTTAGGGGTCGGAGTGTAAGTGGCCTCAGGCGTAATGGCCCGACCTTGGCCATTGCGCCTGAGTTCCTTACACGCAGGTTTCTGGGCTGGTGAACGCGTTATGACGATTGCGTCACGCGTCTTCGTCTGCTTTTTTGATCTGAGCAAGTAAGTCGCTGCGAACTTCGGCGATTGTTTTGCCCTTGATCTGGGTGGCCGCATTGCTTAAATGGCCGCCGCCGCCCATGGCTTCCATGATAACCTGCACATTCACATCCCCGGTCGAGCGGGCAGAAATGCCGATATCACCGCTGGGACGTTTGGTAATGACAAAACTGGCATCGACACCATTCAACGACAGCATGGTGTCAGCCGCTTGGGCAGCAATCACCGGATCATAGCGCTTATCTTCTTCCCCAGTACATAGTGCCATATTTGGGGCAATCATTTCAATTGTGTCAATCAAATGGTTGCGTTGGATGAAGCTGTCGATATTTTCTTTCAACAGGTTCTGCGCCAACATCCCGTCAGCACCCATGGAACGCAGATAACTGGCCGCGTCAAACGTCCGCGTGCCGGTCCGCAAGCTGAACGACTTCGTATCCACGGTAATCCCAGCTAACATCGCCGTTGCTTCAAGCTTATCCAGGCTTGGAACATTTGTCGGCTGATATTCAAACATTTCGGCAATCAGCTCACACGTCGAGCTGGCATACGGTTCAATGTAAACCAGCATCGGATTGTCCGGGAACTCTTCCCCGCGGCGATGGTGATCAATAATCACGGTTCGTGCCGCCAACCGCTTGTACAACTCAGGCGCGGCTGAAATTGACGGCTTACTGTGGTCAACCAAAATCAGCAGACTCTGATCCGTTGCCTGTGACAACGCCGCTTCTGGAGTCACAATCGCATTAGCCACTTCCGGATCCTGACCAACCTGTCCCATCAGCCGTTCAACATCGGAATGCAAGTGGTCGGGGTCAATGACGATGTAACATTCCTTGCCATTCATCTGAGCAATACGCCGAATCCCCATCGCTGCCCCGACAGCATCCATATCCGGCCGCTTGTGACCAACGACAAAGACTTTATCTGTTTGCTTAAACAACTCTTGCAAGGCTTGCGCGACCATGCGTGCCCGTACCCGAGTCCGCTTCTCCATGGGATTAGTTTTACCGCCATAGAATCGGGCTTCATGACCTTTAGCCCGGACCACAACCTGATCGCCGCCACGACCCAGCGCCAGATCCAGGTTACTCTGCGAGGTGACCGCGAGTTGAGCTAAATCTTCGTCACCATAAGCAATCCCGACAGACAGGGTTAATGGATAATTCTGCTTAGAGGTTTCTTCCCGAATCGCATCCAGAATCTTGAACTTATCCCGTTCAACATCCTTTAGCGACTTGGCATATGCCAGTAAGAAAAAGCGATCGTTGTCGATCCGCTTCAAAAACATGCCAAATTGGTTGGCCCAATCTGTCAACTGGTTGGTGACATAACTATTCAAATTCGTGACAACCTGGTCATCCATCGTCTGGGTAATTTCGTCATAGTTATCAATGAAAATCTGCCCGATAGCAATCTTTTCATCTTCCGCGCGCTCTTCAATTTCAGCATAACGCGTGACATCCATCAGATAGACAACGCCGATGCTCTTTTGCACGATAATCTCAAACTGATGCTGGCCCCAGGTCACCATTTTGGTTTCATTAGTGTCCTCGTGACTGCGAATCAGCTCGGCCAGCTCGGCATCTACTTTTTCCAGTGGCTGCCCCAGCACATCCGTATCACCAAAATACTTCTGGAGAAACGGATTCGTCCACTCAATATTCAGATCCTCATCATAAATCATGATCCCGATCGGCATTTTAATCAGCGCTTCTTGTTCCCCGCGCTTAATCCGATAACTAAGATCCGAAATATACTGATTCGTATTCTTGGCAATGGTCTCAAGGGCATAAAAAATCGTCGCCACAAGACTGATTAAAATCAACAGCATCAACAAAGCCAGCCACGGGCGGATCAAGGCTCCGATCAGAATGCCGATGACCGCAAGAACCACCATCGCAATTGCTGCATACCGCATCCGCATGTCTTCCAAAAACTCCGGCATACGAATCCGTTCAAATAATTTCTTCATATAGAAAAACTCGCTTTCACTTGGCGCAGATACTTAAGGATTTCTTTAGCTATTCTACCATACTGTGCAAGCGGATTCTGGAAAGAGGGTCAGAGCGTGAACTGGCGCGGTTAGGAACCGGAGTGTAAGTGGCCTTGGGCGTGATGGCCCGGTCTTAGGCCATTGCGACCAAGGTCCTTACACGCAAATTTCTGCAACTGCGAACGCGTTTTTCTAGTGCATCGGCCATCTGGGCTTTGTCACAAGTTTCTATACAAATATGCTTTTAGATGAACCCATGTTAGAATAACCTTGTCGAAATTGTTCATGAATCATCACCAATCCGCGTAGACCGTAAGCTGCGCGGATTTTTTTGTACTCAAAAAACGACACCCTCGCTAAAAGATACTGCCTTAATGCCAATGCCGGGCTTCGTCGGAATTCATCAGCTGAAAGTTTAGCCACAAATGCAGCTCACATAACCCTCACTGCATCACAATCGGCGTACCAACATGAAGCAAATGATCATCATGGGTAATCGCAATGACTAATTTACTTTTTGCGAGTTCTTTGAGTAACCCAATCACCGCCGCTCGGATCTCCGGATAGATGTTGGCAGTCGGTTCATCCAAGATGTACATGGACGCATTTTCTTTGCCAAATGCCGCTAAAAGACGCACTAACTGCAACTCGCCGCTCGACAGCACATCGACCTTCTCATCATAAATATTCCGGAGCTTAAACACGTCCGAATCATAAACCTTTGCAAAGAGTCGTGACCTTTTGACCATTGATAAAAGGTCATTTTGCGTCATGCCGGCTAAGTATTCGCGAACCGTTATATGCGGAGACGGGATATCTTGAAACGAAAAACCAATCTCCTTTTTCCGCAATGTCCGCATATCGATTTGCTTCATCTTGATGCCGTTAATTGAAATGTTGCCCTTCAACTCTGGCTGGTAAATCCCTGTCATCGTTCGGACAAACGTACTCTTGCCAACGCCATTGTCCCCAGAAATAATGTATAACCCCGGTGTCTTAAACGAGCAAGATAGATCACGCGAATAGAAAAGTTCCTGTACATCAGATTTTTTCTCAAATCGTTTGATGTTAAAAGCATCAACATCAATCCTGTGAATCCGCGCAACATCTTGCATCCCGGTTTGATCGTCCGCCATGTCCAGAATTTGCTCCATCCGCGCAAGTGAGGCCCGATATGCTTCAGCGCCAATAGCAATGCTAAAAATCTGATCGACTGAATTGAGTAACTGCCCGAAGTACTGGAGAATAATCGCAAAAAGGCCAATGGTGATACTGCCTCTTAAGACTGCCAGGCCGCCGATGACAAAGAAAAGAGTTTGAAACGCCAACTGCATGACGATTTGCCAGGTTGACATCCAATAATGAATCCAAAAACTTTTGGTGAACGTCTTGAATAGATTGCGACCCACCTGATCGAGCCGCGCTACCTCACTAGGCAGATTTTCCGCACCCTTAATCTCGACATATCTGCCAATAAAATCGTTTCTGGCCGAATAATAGTCATTCTGTTTGCCTTTTATTTCTAGGCTCACGCGGTAAATTTTCTGATGAAAGACAACGTAAATAAGAAAATAAACCGGTAAAAAGACAACCATAATGGTGAAAATTTCAGCCGCGCATTTTAGAATCAAGTTAGCCACTGTCTCAAAATTTTTTGGACAATAAAAAACATCAAGAACAGATATCCTGTATCATTGAAGTTCCTACACAAACAATGGAAGAGGATATTGTCTTGATGCAGAAACAGGATAGCACACACCGCCAAAAAGGTCAGCACTTAACATCACTCGAGCGCGGAAAAGTGGCCGGATTCCGCCAAGCTGGGAAGTCCAATCGTTGGATTGCTGCTGAAATTGGCGTCTGCCCGCAGACCATTAATAATGAAATCAAGCGAGGTACAGTAGATCAGGTCAAGAAGAGTAATGGCAAGCGCGTCTACCATCGACAATACCTGCCAGAGGCTGCTCAGGCACGTTACGAGACTGCACGCTTGAGCTGCCATCGTCCTGACAAGTTCGCCAGCGTACAGGTCTTCTTAGCCTGGTACGTACAGCGAGCTAAGCAGGACAAATGGTCGCCGGATGCTTCAATCGGCTATGCCAAGCGACACAAGCTGTTTACTCCTGAAGAGCTTGTTTGTGCCTCGACTTTGTACCAGTACATTGACGACCAACGCCTAGAGATTCGAAATATCGACCTGTTGGAGAAGACTAAGCGGAAGACCTCTCACCAGCACCACACCAAGGCTAAGCGCCTGGCTGGCCGCAGTATCGAGGAACGGCCTAAGGTCGTTGAACGACGCAGGCAGTTCGGTCACTGGGAGATGGATACCATTGTCGGTAAACGCAATGGCAAGGAGAGCGTCATCTTGACTCTGATTGAGCGCAAGACCCGTTGCCAACTTCTCCGCTTGATCGAAGGACGAGATGCAGACTCTGTGAGCTATGCATTGCGTGGAATCAAGCGCGAATGGGGAGCTTGCATCAAGACCATCACAGCCGACAACGGACCCGAGTTCACCGCCTTAAATACTGCTTTTGCTGGGACGGAAACTGAGATCTTCTACGCCCATCCTTACACGTCCTGCGACCGTGGCACCAACGAGGCACATAACCGGATGATCCGCCAGGACTTCCCTAAGGGCATGTCCCTAGATGACATTAGCCCTAGTCAAGTGCAGGCCACGCAAGACCGCTTGAATCAGTTGCCTCGCAAACAACAGGGCTACTGCACACCCCAGCAAAACTTTGAGGCCGAAGCTCGGCGCGTTCGCCGCATGGCCCAGTAGTCTCTCTAGCGCCACAACTTCTATTTGATAACGGCCTGTTCTGGGATTGTCCTCAACGACTGGCTAACTTGTTCTTGCAATTTACGTGAAAATTTCAGCATTCGCACTAAGAACATAAGCAGTAATGGTGAGTGTCGACACGATGACACTGCACAACCTGACAACTGTGTCGGAGAAAAATGAAACAATTTCAGTCACATCATCATTCATCCGCGCGCTTAAGGTTGTCGGGCTCCACTTTAAGATGCTGAGCGTATTTTTTGTGAACAGTCGAAAAATAATTTTTCGATTTAACTCAAGTACCGTTTTTTTTTTGGTCAGTATCTGAATATGACTTGTGAAAAAGGAAATAACAAGCCTTAGTATGCTAAAGCCCAGCATTAAGCCAAAGAACAGCGCAAATAGGCGCGGATTGCGACTATACACCAAACTATCCAGCAACTTGCCTTCGAGATATGTATTGCCGGTGATCAGACTCGTACTCATCATCGTAAAGATCACCAAGATGATAAAGGCTGCGCGATGCTTCTTCAGTGTTTGCCATACGACAGCGTTCATTGAAACACCTCCTGAGCGTGAGTTGCACGGATGAACTAAGGTTAGTTATGGTTTTACGCTCGCAAAAGTTTTTGTCAATGAAAATGCAATCGCTGTTTAATTTTATAATTATTTTCTAATTTCTTATTGTTAGCCTTTTCTCTGTCTGAATCCACTACTGACCTTGAATGCATGTCACCTCCACAAAAAAGTAACTTGAATATATGCAAATCACCAATCTTCAAAACAGACCTATTTGAATAGTTAAGAGATGTCAAAGTCTATCGGTATACATACATATCATATGCACGAGTATGATATAAAGAATCCATAGATCTCTGAAAGGAACGGCATTCAACCCATGAAAATTGATGAATTATTGAAAAAAGAAATGCAGAACCCAGAATTTGCCAGTGCTTATACACTAGACAAGGAACGTTCGGCGGCCGCCTTGGCACTTTATCACGCACGGGAAGCGGCAGGCCTCACACAAGCTGACCTAGCAGAACGTGCCGGTGTACCACAGACAACGATTGCTCGAATTGAACGGGGCGATAACGTCTCATTTAATAAATTAGCAGAAATTGCTCATGCTATGGGCAAAAAGGTCTATGTTAAGATCGTTTGATAACTTTACTGGAATCCGATATATGGATTCCAGCCTACATAAAATGACCTGCAATTGCCGAACTTTCTGGGCATTGCAGGTTATTTATATAAGTGCAAAGATTTTCCTTTGCTATATTTAATTCGATGAATCTCACTGCGATCCTGATAAAATAATCGCAAGATGCTTACAAATGTTTTGGCCGTTTAATGATCTTGCATTTAGGACTGAACAGATTGATCACTATGAATGAACATTTTAGTCAATTTGCGACTTCTTAACCGGCAGCGACATCCAAACAATCGAAAGCACAATTAGGGCGCCGCCGAGCATAAATGCCGGAGTTATTTGAATCGTGAAAAATGGCAACGAGTAGATCAAGACAAAAACTGGGTTAAGCGCTCGGATCAAATTGGCATCGCGAAATGAGATGAACTTTAGTCCGCGATAAAACAGCAACAACCCAAGAAAGCCTGAACAAAACGCTGAGATGGCAACGGCACCCATGCCCATGTTGGGTGAAAAAGAGAGCTTGCCGCTTCCGGCGAGTATCAGTCCGAGAATAACGACGGCAGTGCCTTGGTTGTATAAGAGTAATATTTTCTCATCAACCTGGGTCAGTGCCTTTTTGGCCAACGTATTCGTTAAAGCGAAGCTGAAGGTGTACCCAAATGCACAGGCAAGTCCGATGATGTTGTTCACATTTCCCGAGAAATCAGAGACCAGTGCGGTACCGGCAATGCAAAGCAGAATCGGCACCAGTTCGCGGCGGTCAAATTTTTCATGCAGCATGATCACCGACAGCAGAATGGCGAAGACAATGTAAAACCTTCCGATCAACCCGACGCTCACCGGATCAAGGAAAAAGAGGCTTAGGTATTGCAAAAAGATGCCAAGCAATTCGTCAGTCCTAAAATCCAGACAACCGGCTGCTTAATCCACACCATTTTTGTTTTGGTCATCGCAATCGTGATCAGCGTCAACACCAGTGAAATAAGTGCATTATAAAAGCTCGCAGCCAGTGGCGATAGCGTGATCATCGACCATTTGTTCATCACTGGCGTCAGCGCCATCACCGCCACCGACAATCCATTCAGTAGTAAGCCATAGCGGCGGCTACTCATCTGGCCACCCGATATGGCGAAAAATCTGGCAGTAAACATCGTCATGAAACGATCTGTCAGCATCCGGTAACGGCGCAAGTAACAACTTTCGATCGTCGGTTTCAGAAGATGCTGGAATCGGCTCCAGCCGATCAACCTCGGCGCGGACAACCGCTGTGACGTGTCCGGTCGGTAACACATAATAACCCAACGGCACGATTGAATCCGGCTTAATCACAGCGCCGGATTCTTCAAACGACTCACGCACCGCCGCTTGAGCAAGTGTCTCGCCGGCTTCCAACTTGCCGCCGGTCAGCTCCCACCGGCGTTTGGAATTATGTACCCAGATAATGCCGGCATTAAAAGATTGAACAACCAGCACCGAATCCGGCCTTTGCGGAACCGTTTCAAAATGAACCTCAACCATATCGACTCACCTCTTCATTTATTTGGTTAAAAACGCGGAGGTTGATTGTATAACGGGCATTGTGAGGGTGTCAATCATATTTTTTACTACTACGAAGTTTCGTTTCCTGCACAATACAACTTGATCGACGAGCTGTCCGGCTTCGATCACTATTTGGGCATTTATCTTGATGTTTCTCTGACAATCACTTTCCGTGAGTTTGACGCATCACTATTAGATAAAGGCCAAAAATAAATCGTAAAAATGCGGCAAAAAAGCCCATGCGCGCTGCATGGACCAATTTGTAGCCTAATCATCTACCAAAGTCACATCAAGTGTTTTGCCAAGTGCCATTGCAATTTTGCGGGTCTACACTTTCTGGTGTTGAGAAATAATCAACACTGAACGTATAGGCCCTTTTTGGATAACGCAAAAAGACACCTACTCAGTGTCCATGCTATGCTTGTTAGCGTCGAAACCAAAAGCAAGCGAGGTTATGAGTAAATGTCCCAATACGATCCTACACTGTCCGCCCTTGGAATACCAGACCATAATATCAAAGTAGCCTTTGTTCGTCATGAATATCGCGGCAACGGGGTACGTCGCCGCCAGTATCATGTGATTGATGCCGAGCTGACTTACCGGTTAACCCGGTGCCCACTGTGTGGCTTTGAGGCCTTGCACCCTAACGGGTTTTACACGGCCCACGTGCGCGTCCTCAACGGGGTTGAAATGCCGACAGTCATTGACTTGCACAAGCAACGATGGCGCTGTCATAACTGTTACCACACAGTCAGTGCCAAGACGCCACTCGTGCAACCCAACCACACGATCGCCGCTCACATGACAGAACGAATCATGAAGTTAGCGCATGAACGGTTGCCAGTCAAAACCATCGCCCGTATTATCGGAATCTCAGCCTCCTCGGTTCAACGGATCATTGACCAAAATCTCAAACTCCGACCGGCTCGCCGGCTACCCACGCGACTCTGCTTTGATGAGTTCCGTTCCACTCATGGCATGATGTCGTTTATCTGTCTTGATGCCGATTCACATCGTCTGATTGCCTTGCTTGGTGACCGATTCAACCGCACGATTAAAAACTTCTTCATCGCTCATTATTCACTCGCTGAACGCACTCGGGTCCAGACGGTCACCATGGACATGAATGCAGCTTATCAGACGATTATTCATGAGGTTTTCCCCAAGGCCCAAGTCGTCATTGATCGGTTCCATATCATTCAACTTGCGGCTCGTGCCCTTGATCAGGTACGCGTCCAAGCGCTCAAACAGCTTGATGACAAGCACAGCCGTCCTTATAAGATCATGAAGACAAACTGGCGGCTTTTTCATCAAACTGCGCCTGACGCTAAACACAAACAGTTCCTGTTTGGTTTGAATGAAGACGTCACGCAACAGGAGGCCATCGATATCGCACTTGATACTGAGCCCAAGCTCAAGCAAACCTACGAGACCTACTTAGCGCTTCATGATGCTTTGATGGTGAAGAAACATCCCGCGGAACTGGCAAACCTGTTAGCTACTTACGAGCCAAACGGTACGGCAATGGACATGACGATCGCGACGCTTAAGCGACACAAAGTCGCTGTTCTCGCCGCTGTCACCAGCCCTTATTCCAACGGTCCGATCGAAGGGGTTAACCGCCTCATCAAGTCACTCAAACGATCCTGTTTTGGCTTCAAGAATCAGCTGAACTTCTTCAAACGAATCTACCAAATCACGGCATAACATGACAAAGACGGCTCCCCAAATGGAGAACCGCCTCAAATGATAAATTTATTCTTCAACACCAGTTGACGTAGAGCCAATTTTGCTCAAAGTATCAAGACTTGTACGCTCGCCTAGCTCAACTCGGGCAATCTCTCTTTGGGGTACACCAGCTGCAGCTGCAAGATCTCTTTGCGATAATCCTGCGGCGTCACGTGCTTTCATAAATTGATAAGCATTCATTAAACGAACCTTGCCCTGATCAAACTGCGCTTTTGCCTCAGGGTGAACCGTATATTTAGCTATCAGATCTTCAATCTTTAATGTTCTCGGTGTCATCCTCAGCTCCCCTTTGCTTTGATCAAATAACGGATCCAAGTGTGACTACCTTATAAAGAGCGTTGAAAAGCGAAGCCAACATTATACCAGCACGCACGTGATACGGCAGTCGCTTCATTTTAGTGGACGGCCACAAAGATAGTAACGTTTGTATCCCAGCAACGATCAACGCTAAAACAATAACCAACGCCAGAACTGCCAACAACAACATTAAAATCGTCCCAATCACTGCCATGGCTGTTACCTTCTTTCTTGAAAAGCTGTGCGTCTGCCAATAGTAGCCATATTATTCCATAACAACTCAATTCGCGTCAATCATTTGTTTTGGCTTTAATTCTTCCCCAGTCTTTAAGTCACTGCCTACTGTCGCACTTTTTCTGCAAACGCCTCTTTTGACACATAAGTCACACGCTTCACGTACTGTCCCTTGTGCCGCACCGCTACATACTTCCCATCCGGATCATAGCCGGTCATTTCTTTCAGTACCAGCGTCGGCTTTGTCTGCGTTGCGGCATACAACTTGACATTGCGATAACGCTGTGTACCTTGTGGGACTTTTGCGTAGCTTGTTTGTTCGGGTACGAATGGATTGACTCGATCCGTCCACCGGTTGTGAATCAGGAGTATGCCAGAAAGGGCCACTACAATAATCGCTGCCGCAAGACTTCCCAAAAGTTTTGTTGTTTTCATACAACGTGTGCTCCTTCAACTATGTTCTTAGCAACCAACGTCGACAATATTAAAGTAAATGATTGCTGTCTTGCCTCATCTGGATGGCAATCGTAGCAAGCATTTCGTTAATTTAGAAACTGTTTCCTAAAAGGATTATCGCCGACATAAGTGATTCCTGTCAAGCTAAGTATAGATAAAAGTATAATAGAAGTATTATTCTAAGTAGTGGCTGCTTAAAAATTCTATAATTCAGGCAGTTAAGCTAATATATGCATTATTGCGGTATAATAAATCCATTGGAATTAGCTGTTTTCCTGCATTTTCCTTGCATTTTTTGGGAACCTACTCGGAGGTTATCGTATGGTCTATCGTCACAGCCCGCTTCAATTGTCATTTGAATCCTTTGGTGCCGGTTTAAGTACCCCACTTAGCTCTAACAATGAGTGGGTCCAGTTGGCGGAGGTCATGCCCTGGAAAGCTCTCGATGAGGCATACCAATTGGAGTTCACCAAAAATGCGGGACGTGCGGCAAAACCATTTCGTTTACTCTATGGGGCAATCCTGATCCAACAACGGATGGGTTTAACTGATCGTGGGGTGGTTGCGGCAATTCGTGATACACCCGCACTTCAATATTTCATCGGGTTGTCCGAATACAAAGCGGTTGAGCCGTTCAATTATTCCAGCCTGGCACACTTTCGCAAACGAATTGCCGATATCTCCGAGCTGATTACGAATATCATGAATGATACAGTACGCGCCAAGATCGAAGCGTTGGTCCCATTCAAAGTGGACACCGTCATCACGGACGCAACCGCAGTGCCAGTCAAAATCAAGTATCCTCAAGACACCGTCCTCCTCAACCAAGCAAGGCTGAATCTTGAGGCGATGGCGATCGATATGGCACACCAACTTGGTGTGCCAAACCCACGCATGTACAAACGCGAGGCGAAGCATTGCTGGGCCTCATTTTCACGACATCCAAAGCAACAGCGTGGTGGCTTTCATAAACAGGTCAAGGCCCAACTTCAATATGTGCGCCGTGATTTGCGGTACATCAACGAATTCATCGATCAGGGTGCGACTCTACCAGATGAACAAGCGATTCGCTTAGGCGTGATTCGAATTCTATTTGACCAGCAATGGTACATGTATACCCACAAGACTCACCACGTTGAAGACCGAATTGTTAGTCTCCAACAGCCGTACATTCGCCCAATTCAACGTGGTAAGGCCAATGCTAAAGTTGAATTTGGGGCGAAGATTGACTGTTCGTTAAGTGAAGGCGTAGTCGACATTGAACGTTTTGATTTCACCGCATTCTCTGAGGGCCAAGACTTCGCGGAAACTTTAGACCACTATTACGACCTTCATGGACATTATCCGGATGAAGTACTGGCCGATACGCTGTACCGTAATCGGGAGAACCTAAAGCTGTGTAAGGATTTGGGTATCCGAATCTGCGGTCCGAAGCTTGGCCGGCATCCAAAACACGTTGATGCAGCAAACCGGCGTGAGGATACTGATGCCGAGAATCGAAGAGGTACCATTGAACGCCGGTTTGCTTTTATGAAGGGCACGCTGGGGCTTGACTTGGTGAACACTCGGACAGCTGAATCACTGGCCGTCAAGATTGACGCGGCCATCGTCTTGAGCAATGTGCTGACCCTGTTAAGGGTATTTGCTATACCAATTTTAATTTTGGCTAAATTCGAGGGTGAGGCCTATCAAATTCGCTATAAATTTACTACAAGGGTCGAAGATATGGTGGCCTAGTTCAACAGCCACTAAGTATTATACGACTTTTTAATAGACACGGTAGCAATTTTTGCATGCTTTAATACTTTCTTTTTGAAATTAATTTCGTATATCTCCCTATAACGTTAATTATTCTGCATATAAAAAACCGACACCACCCGCCGCCCAAAAGCGACTAAACATGGTATCGGCCCTAACATCCTATTCACTTCGGCTGAATCAAGCCCATGGCATCCATGGTCTCCGCAATCTGCATGGAATTCCATGCGGCACCCTTGAGAAGATTATCGGAAACATCCCACATGTGGAAGAAGCGCGGATTTTCTGCATCGGCGCGAATGCGGCCGACAAAGACTTCCTTGCTGCCAACGGCGTTTCTGGCTTGCGGATAGAGTTGTTGGCTCGGATCGTCTTGAACAACCACGCCGGGTGCTTCTGCTAACTTCGCGCGAATGGCGTCAGCGGTAGCATTGCTATCTTCCACTTCGAAGTAAACTTCTTCTGAGTGGGCGATGGGAACCGGAATGCGGACGCAGGTGGCAGTGACTTTAATCGCATCGCTGTTCATATCGCCGGCCATGATTTTCTTGGTTTCGTGAATCATTTTCCATTCTTCATGACTGTAGCCGTCTGGTTCGAAAACGTCAATCTGCGGCAAGGCGTTGAAGGCGATCGGATAGTGCTTCTTATCGCCGGCAGTCGGTAGAATTTTCGGCTCCAGCGGTTTGTCATCCAATGCTGCCTGGGTTTCATCAAACAATTCATTCATGGCCGACTGTCCGGCACCGGAAACTGCCTGATAAGTCGAAACGACAACCTGTTTCAAACCAAATGCTTTACGAATTGGCTCCAGCGCTGTGACCATCTGAATCGTTGAACAATTAGGGTTGGCGATGATACCTTGATGATGGCGCAGCGCCTCGGGATTTACTTCTGGCACAACCAATGGAATGTCCGGTTCCATCCGAAAGGTGCTGGTATTATCGACCACCACGGCGCCGGCTTTAACGGCTGCCGGGGCAAACCGTTTGGAAACCGACCCGCCAGCGGAAAACAGCGCAATGTCAATCCCTTTAAATGAATCATCGGTTGTCTCGTGAACGGTTAATGTCCCATCGCGAAACGGTACCTTTTTGCCTTCTGAATGCTTGCTGGCAAGTGCCAGAACCGATGCGATCGGTAATTTGCTCTCTGCGACCATTTTCAACATCCGGGTTCCAACGGCTCCGGTTGCACCCACAACTGCTACGTGATAACCACTCATTTTTCAGACTCCTTCTGTCAATGTGTCAGCCAATGCGCGATGCGGTAATGCGGCAACAAACCGCTCATAAGCCGCCTGCTCGCTCGTCTGCTTGATAACCGCCTGCTGCAAATCGCCGCCGATCAATGCTGCTTCTGGCAATGTGATCGTGGCGGTGACCGTCGCATTGCCGATTAATTCAATCCAATAATGGTCGTGATCGCGATGAACCACCGTTTTGACCATGCCTCCTGGATTATACACGGTATTGACGCGATCCAACGCTGCTTGGTTGGGGTGGGTCAAAATAAACGCCAGGGTCGTTGCTGACATGCCGGTACCGCAAGCATTGGTAAACCCGACGCCACGCTCATAGGTCCGGGCAAACAGCGTATCCTGCCCTAAGATTTCGGCAAATGTGACGTTAACCCCTTCCGGAAAATAAGGATTTTCCCCGTTCAATTGCTTGCCAATCCGTTCAAGATCCGGACCAGCCAACTCGTCTTTGGACACAAACGCAATCAAGTGCGGATTGGGCACGGCGACCGCGGTGAACTTCAGATGCGGATGAATGGCCGGCAAAACGGTGTCAACAATGCGATCCGTGCCTAAATTAGCAAACGGTAAAGCTTCTGGCGCAAAACTAACCGGTGAAATTTCAACCGAATACGCCGGTACCCCGGCTGCTAATGGCTTCTGCTTGGCGACCGCCAAACCCGCAAAGTCAGTGTGGACGCGGAATGATGTTTGGCCGGTTTTTTCACTTAAATATCGCGCCACCGTCCGCAGCCCGTTGCCACAAAGCTTGGCAAAACTGCCATCCGTATTAACGACGGTCATTTTGCCCGCTGTTCCAGGTGCGTCCGTAATCGCCAAAACGCCGTCCGAACCGCCTAGCAAACCCGTCTGACTGTCGGTTAGCCGTTGCGTCAATGTCGCCAGCTGCGTCTTCGTCAACGGCTGGGTCAGTTGCGTTTCATCCAATAAAAAGAAACTATTCTCAGAACCGTGAACTTTTTGCAATGTCACCATGTTAGTGCACCTCCAGACGCTGATTAATCGGAATGAAAAAGGCGTTGTAAATTGCCTTGACCGCGCGATTGGCTGACTCTCGCGAGGTGCCCAGCATCAGTGAAATCTGCGAGGCGCCTTCGTTGATCATCGACACGTGAACGCCGGCACTCGCTAGCGGCTGCAAAATCGTCTGAATCAAGCCGGTTCGCTGCGCCATCCCTTCGCCGACAACCATGATAATCGCGTAATCATCGATCCACTTCAAAACATCGGGATGGACCGCCGCTTGGATCTCGTCGCACACAGCCTTCCGCTTGGCCTCATTCAGCTGCCGATCATCCAGAATAATCGTCAGATCGTCAATCCCACTTGGCATATGCTCATAGCTGATGCCGTGCCGTTCCAAAACCTGCAGCAACTTCAATGTGAACCCGACTTCCTTATTCAACAGGTAACGATGCAGGTAAATGGCGCCAAAATGTTGCGAACTCACGATGCCGGTAATGGCGTGCTTCGGGACAAAATGCTGTTCGGGAACGATCATGGTTCCGGGAGCATCGGGATGATTGGTGTTCTTCAAATTAATGGGAATCTGTCCCGCAATGGCTGGCAAAATCGCTTCATCATGAAAAACGCCAAATCCACCGTATGATAGCTCCCGCATTTCCCGATAAGTCATTTCCTGAATCATCTGTGGATTTGCCACCACCCGCGGATCAGCTGCAGCGACCCCATCAACATCGGTAAAGTTTTCATATAAGTCTGCGTGAAAACCGTTGGCGAGAATTGCTCCGGTGATATCGGAACCGCCTCGCGAAAAAGTGGCAATGGCGCCTTTACTGGTATACCCATAGAATCCAGGTACCACCAGCACACCCAGCGGTCGGGTAAAAGTTTCCAAATGCGTGTAAGTTTCACGTGAAACTTCTGCATCATTCGGATCATCGGTCACCACAATACCCAAGTCTTTTGGTTCGCCATAAGTGGCTTCAATGCCTTCATGATTCAAAACGGCAGTCATCAGAAACGCATTCAACTTTTCCCCGCGGGCCTTGAATCCGGCCATGAGATAATCGTGATTGGTAAATGTCTTTTTCGGTAACTGGTATAGTTCTTCGCTGATTTGCAGCATGACTTGTGGATCAAGCCCGAAATCATCCGCGATTGCTTGGTAGCGCGCAACAATTTTCTTAACGACTTCAGTTGCATTTTCATGGCGCAAGAACGCCTGGGCATACTGAATCAATAAGTCCGTTACTTTAACGTCACCGGGATGCCGTTTACCAGGTGCACTAGTCACCATCACCCGCCGTGCAGGATTTGCTTTCATGATTGCCACAACTTTGGCAAACTGCGACCCATTTGCTAATGATGACCCGCCAAACTTTACGACCCGCACGATAAACTGCCTCCCTAATGAGTTCTCTTTCGCAAGCAACTTGCAGCTATTCGCTCACAGACGTCGCGCCAATGAAATCGAGTTTCGCCAGCTCGTTTCTGCAAATGAGAACTCTGTCATTTTATTTTGTACTTTAGCAGACTCTCCCAGAAACACAACCCCCAGCGATTGCGGAAAATCGGCATGTTTTGGCGGCATTGGATAGAAACAAAGTGTTGAAATTTGTTTTTAATTTTTTTACTCAAACGGGTGATGAAGGAATTGAGGTTGTGACTGGCAGAAAGTGTGTTGGCGCGGGAACGAGCCTGCGTGTAAAAGGCTTAACGCAATGGCAAAAGCCCGCGCCATCACGCCTGAGCCCCCTGGTTTTCTCTGCTGCTCTCTTAAACGCGTTCACCGGCGCAGACGTCTGCGTGTAAGGACCTTGATCGCAATGGCCTAAGCCCGCGCCATCACGCCTGAGCCCCCTGGTTTTCTCTGCTGCTCTCTTAAACGCGTTCACCGGCGCAGACGTCTGCGTGTAAGGACCTTGATCGCAATGGCCTAAGCCCGGGCCATCACGACCAAGGCCGCTTACACTCCGACTTCTAATCGCGCCGGTTCACGCTCTTGACGCCTTCGTTTTTTTATTATAGTCTGGTGATAAACAGATAGAGGTTGCAACCAACATGAGTATCCGAATCGAGCGAGATCCTTCGCGGTGACGTTTGGTGAAAGGGGCGGTTGCCGAAATGGGGGCGCCGGGATCGGCAAGCCTGTTGGGCCAGGGTTGAATAAATCCTGTACTGTCGCTTAGAAACCTAAGCGGGGCGCTATCATTCAAGTAGATTGCAAGTTGGGATCTTTTTGTTTGACGCGTGGCCAAACAAAAGGATCCCTTTTCGTTTGCCGTCGCCCTGCCGTAACGCGTTCACTGGGCCAGAAACCGGCCCAGTCCACGCTCAAGGAGGATGCACGTTATGAATTTTGCTACAAACCAAGAAGGTCAATTAACCATCGGCGGGGTCGCGGCCAGCCAGCTGGCGCACACGTTTCAAACACCGCTTTACGTGTATGATGTCGGAGCGATTCGCCACCAGATTCGCGCGTTTAAACAAGTATTTGAGACTGCCAACGTCCGTTATGCTGTCAGTTATGCTTCCAAAGCGTTTGCGACCATTGCGATGTACGATGTCGCCAAGGCTGAAAACATTCATGTCGATGTGGTTTCCGGCGGCGAATTATACACGGCTCAAGCCGCCGATTTTCCCATGGCAAAAGTCAGCTTTCATGGCAATAACAAAAGCAAAGCTGAACTGCAACAAGCATTGGATGCTGGCGTCGGCACGATCATTGTGGACAATTTTCACGAATTGGATCTGCTTGATGAGCTCTTGAAAGCAGCAGTTGGCCAACAAGATGTTTTGATTCGGGTCGCTCCCGGAATTAGCGCCCACACCCATGCTTATGATCAAACCGGCCAAACTGACAGTAAATTCGGCTTTGATATTGAAAGCGGGCAGGCAGATGAAGCAGCCAAGCGGATTTTAGCCGACGAACATCTGAACCTGCTCGGCATCCACGCCCATATCGGCTCGCAGATTTTTGAAGTGGCCGGATTTGAAGCCGTCACCCAAAAGCTGCTGGCTGTCCTTGATAATTGGCACCGGCAATTCGGTTTCACCCCGCAAGTGCTCAATGTTGGCGGTGGTTTCGGGATTGCTTACACCAGCCAGGATGATCCGTTGCCGCCAGAAGCGTTTGTCAAAGCCATTCTGAGCACCCTCAAGACGCAAAGCAGCCAGCTTGATTGGCCGCTTCCGGCAGTCTGGATTGAACCCGGGCGGTCGATTGTCGGCCCCGCCGGCTACAGTCTTTACACGGTCGGCAGCCGCAAAGACGTGCCTGGGTTGCGGCCATATGTTGCAGTTGACGGCGGCATGGACGACAACATTCGGCCTGCCCTTTATCAGGCGCAATACACTGCGGTGGTTGCCGATCACCCGACCGCAAAGCCAACCGAGCATGTCCATCTCGTCGGCAAGTACTGCGAATCCGGGGATATTTTAATCGACGACGCCCCATTGCCCGCCACCCAGCCAGGTGATGTGGTTGCCGTTTTCGACACCGGCGCTTATGGCTACTCCATGGCATCCAACTACAACCGCAACCCGCGGCCGGCCGTCGTTTTCGTTGAAAATGGCCAGGCCCAGCTGGTCGTCACGCGCGAAAATTACGCCGACTTGATTCAGCACGATCACCACTACGCCGCACCGAGCTCGTCAACACCCGCAACCACCGCCAACAACGCTACTACCGCAACCAAATAGGAGGCCATCATGGCACAATTAGACACCCAAAAGATCATTTCAACCATTGCCAACAGTCAGAAAACAACACCCGTTAAGGTCTATCTCAAAGGCGAGTTAGCTGATTTGCATTTTCCAAAAAGTGTTCACGCATTCGTTGGGGAACACACCGGAACGGTCATCGGCGATTGGGCGGTTATTCAGCCAATCCTGAAAAAGGCCAAGCTTGACGATTACTATGTCGAAACCGCGGGCCGTAACACCGGCGTTCCTTTGCTGGATATCAAAGCGGAAAATGCCCGGATTGAACCCGGTGCGATCATCCGTGACCAGGTTCTGATCGGCAACAATGCAGTGATCATGATGGGTGCCATCATTAATATCGGCGCTGAAATCGGTGATGGCACCATGATCGACATGGGTGCGGTTCTGGGCGGTCGGGCGATTGTCGGCAAGCATTGCCACATTGGTGCCGGTACCGTTTTGGCCGGCGTGGTGGAACCGCCGTCAGCGAAGCCTGTCACAATCGGTGATCACGTCATGATCGGCGCCAATGCGGTGGTTCTTGAAGGCGTGTCGGTCGGCGAAGGTGCGGTCATTGCCGCCGGAGCTGTCGTCATTAACGATGTGCCGGCACACACGGTGGTCGCCGGCGTTCCCGCCAAAGTCATCAAGCAGGTTAACGATCAAACCGAAGCCAAAACCGTCCTGCTCGACGAACTCAGAAAGCTGTGACTTCTAATGAAGGAAGCTGAATTGATTGCCATTCGCCGCCAGCTCCATCAAATCCCCGAGCTAGCCTTGCAGGAAAAAGAGACGCATGCCTTCCTACTTAAAACGGTGCAAAGTTTTCCGCAAACCCACCTCACCATTCGGACACTGCCTAAATTACCGACTGCCTTACTAGTCAAAGTTCACGGGCAAAACCCGCAACGAACCATCGGCTACCGGACCGACATTGACGCCTTGCCGGTGACGGAACAAACCGGCTTACCGTTTAGCTCGCAGCATTCCGGCATCGCCCATGCTTGCGGCCATGACATCCACATGACAGTTGCGCTAGGAATTATGGATTATTTCGCCCACCATCAGCCAAAAGATAATTTGATTTTCTTCTTCCAACCGGCTGAAGAAAGCAAAAACGGCGGCAAATTGGCCTACGACATGGGCACTTTCACCAGCGATTGGCACATCGATGAGTTTTATGGGCTGCATGATCGCCCCGACTTGACGGCTGGTACCATCAGCACGCGGCTTGGCACCCTTTTTGCCGGGACAACTGAAATCAATGTCGATCTCATCGGGAAAAGTGGCCACGCAGCCTTGCCGCAAAATGCCAACGATATGATCGTAGCCGCTGCCAGTTTTATCAACCAGATTCAAACCGTCGTTGCTCGTAACGTCAGCCCCACCGACAGCGCGGTCATCACGTTTGGCCTGATGCGCGCCGGGACGATTCGCAATGTG
Organism: Lacticaseibacillus casei DSM 20011 = JCM 1134 = ATCC 393; assembly: GCF_000829055.1. Classification (NCBI taxonomy): domain Bacteria; kingdom Bacillati; phylum Bacillota; class Bacilli; order Lactobacillales; family Lactobacillaceae; genus Lacticaseibacillus; species Lacticaseibacillus casei. The sequence goes on along the minus strand of NZ_AP012544.1, from coordinate 38,810 downwards.
ATTGCCGGACGCGCCCACTTGGAAGGTACTTTACGCGGGTTCACTCAGAAACAAATCGATTTCTTACAGCAACGTATCCGCGATATCGGCCGGGGAATCGCCGCCAGCTTCAACTGCGCCGTCAATGTCGATTTGAATCAAGGCGGCTATTATCCGGTCGAAAATAACCCGCAGCTGACCAAAGATTTCATCCAATACATGCAGTCCGATCCAACTGTCACGTTTGCGCCCACCGGACCTGTGATGACCGGGGAAGATTTCGGCTATCTATTGAATAAAATTCCCGGCACCATGTTCTGGCTAGGCGTTAACGATCCGGATTCCCAACTACATGCCGCCGACTTTTCACCAGACGAAGCTGCGTTAGCACCAGGGGTAACGGCGGTTGTGCATTTTCTGGAACATCGAATGGCGGAAAATAATTGAATTAGTAGCTATCGATATTGACTCATGATTGATGCGCCGAGACGACTTTCACCATATGCGCTCCGGAGCATTTGGCGCAAGAGCTTACCCGTAAAAGGCGCTGGCTCACGCTCAACCATAACGCGTTCCCCGGCGCAGGGGTCTGCGTGTAAGGACCTTGGTCGCAATGGCCTAAGACCGGGCCATCACGCCTGAGGCCACTTACACTCCGGTTTCTAACCGGGCTGGCTCACGCTCACTTTAACGCGCTCGCCAGCGCAGAAACCTGCATGTAAGGACCTTGGTCGCAATGGCAAAGACCGCCATCACGCCCAAGGCCACTTACACTCCGGCTTATACCCGCGCTGGCTCACGCTCACTTTAATTGGAGGTTTTTGAATGCAAAGAGCAGAATTGATCACCGCGATTGTGACACCGTTTAATGATCGCGATGAAATTGACTACGCAGTCATGCAACGGTTGGTTGATCATCTGATTGCAGAAGGCACCGATGGCTTTGTCGTCGGCGCTACCACGGGTGAAGGGCCGACGCTCAGTCATGACGAGAAAATCACCTTGTACACGCGGTTTGTCGACATGGTTCACGGCCGGGCGCTGGTCATTGCCAATTCAGGGTCGAACAATACGCGGGAAACCGTTGATTTTACCCATGAAGTCGGCGGGATTGCCGGGATTGATGCGACACTGGTGGTCGTGCCTTACTACAACAAACCTGATCAAAACGGCATGATCGCCCACTACACAGCGGTTGCGGCCAACGCGCAAAAGCCGATCATCATTTACAACATCCCCGGCCGAACCGGTGTTGAGATGCTGCCGGAAACCGTGGCAACGTTAGCGCAAAACCCCATGATTCAAGGCATCAAGCAATGCGGCAGCCTCGCCGCCCTGAGTGACATCATTGATCGAACCAAGCATGATGCTTTTAGTGTCTGGACCGGCGAAGATGCTCAGGCGCTGACGATTAAAACACTCGGCGGTATGGGCGTGATCTCGGTTGCTTCTCATCTTTACGCACACAGCATTCGGGAAATGTACGCGGCATTGGACCGCGGCGACATCACGACGGTGGCTGCGCTGCAACGGCAACTATTGCCGAAAATGGCTGCCTTATTCCATTTTCCATCGCCTGCTCCGACCAAAGCTGCGCTCAACGCATTAGGCTTCAACGTCGGCAGCCCGCGTCTGCCAATACTGCCATTAACTGCCAAACAACAGCAGGAACTCGCCCGTCTTTTAGGCGTTCCGGAACTATCAGCCATTGAAGCGGAGGTGCTCGCATGATTCACGTTCTTGTCGCCGGTTTTCGCGGTGCCATGGGTCAAAAAACCGTCAAAATGATCCAGTCACATTCAGATTTCGCATTAAGTGCCGTTTTTGACCCTAAAATAACTATCAATAACCCGCAAAATTACGGATTGCCGGCTGAAGTCAAAGTTCTCAACCGTTACGATCAACTCGACGCCAACGTCGCTGATGTCTGGGTCGACTTCACCAATCCCGATGCGGTCGCCGCTAACACCGAAGCCGCGATTAATGCCGGCATCCATCCGATCATTGGCACAAGCGGGATGGCGCCGGCTGATCAGGATCGCCTCATCAAGCTAGCCAACGCGAAACACCTTGGCGGCCTGATCGCACCAAACTTTGGTCTCTCCGCCGTTTTATTGATGAAGTTTGCCCAAGAAGCCGCGGCCTATTTTCCTGATGCCGAAATCATCGAAATGCACCACCAAGACAAAGCCGACGCCCCTTCAGGCACCGCCATCGCCACCGCGCACAAAATCGCCGCCGGACGTACCCAAAAGCCATTGTCCACCATCGACAACGACGCCCGCGGTCAGCGCATCGATGACGTCCCTGTCCACGCCGTCCGCCTACCCGGCTACATCGCCCACGAAGAAGTTCTTTTCGGCGGCCCGGGTGAAGCCCTCACCATTCGCCAAGACTCCTTCGACCGCCAAAGCTTCATGCAAGGCGTTGCCGTCGCCATTAGCAAGGTGCAGGAAGCGGATCAGTTGGTGGTTGGGTTGGAGAACTTTTTATAGAAAAATAGAAAACGCGTTGATCGATTTTATGAAAAACGTAAATTGCAAGAACAAGTTAGCCAGTCGTTGAGGACAATCCCAGAACAGGCCGTTATCAAATAGAAGTTGTGGCGCTAGAGAGACTACTGGGCCATGCGGCGAACGCGCCGAGCTTCGGCCTCAAAGTTTTGCTGGGGTGTGCAGTAGCCCTGTTGTTTGCGAGGCAACTGATTCAAGCGGTCTTGCGTGGCCTGCACTTGACTAGGGCTAATGTCATCTAGGGACATGCCCTTAGGGAAGTCCTGGCGGATCATCCGGTTATGTGCCTCGTTGGTGCCACGGTCGCAGGACGTGTAAGGATGGGCGTAGAAGATCTCAGTTTCCGTCCCAGCAAAAGCAGTATTTAAGGCGGTGAACTCGGGTCCGTTGTCGGCTGTGATGGTCTTGATGCAAGCTCCCCATTCGCGCTTGATTCCACGCAATGCATAGCTCACAGAGTCTGCATCTCGTCCTTCGATCAAGCGGAGAAGTTGGCAACGGGTCTTGCGCTCAATCAGAGTCAAGATGACGCTCTCCTTGCCATTGCGTTTACCGACAATGGTATCCATCTCCCAGTGACCGAACTGCCTGCATCGTTCAACGACCTTAGGCCGTTCCTCGATACTGCGGCCAGCCAGGCGCTTAGCCTTGGTGTGGTGCTGGTGAGAGGTCTTCCGCTTAGTCTTCTCCAACAGGTCGATATTTCGAATCTCTAGGCGTTGGTCGTCAATGTACTGGTACAAAGTCGAGGCACAAACAAGCTCTTCAGGAGTAAACAGCTTGTGTCGCTTGGCATAGCCGATTGAAGCATCCGGCGACCATTTGTCCTGCTTAGCTCGCTGTACGTACCAGGCTAAGAAGACCTGTACGCTGGCGAACTTGTCAGGACGATGGCAGCTCAAGCGTGCAGTCTCGTAACGTGCCTGAGCAGCCTCTGGCAGGTATTGTCGATGGTAGACGCGCTTGCCATTACTCTTCTTGACCTGATCTACTGTACCTCGCTTGATTTCATTATTAATGGTCTGCGGGCAGACGCCAATTTCAGCAGCAATCCAACGATTGGACTTCCCAGCTTGGCGGAATCCGGCCACTTTTCCGCGCTCGAGTGATGTTAAGTGCTGACCTTTTTGGCGGTGTGTGCTATCCTGTTTCTGCATCAAGACAATATCCTCTTCCATTGTTTGTGTAGGAACTTCAATGATACAGGATATCTGTTCTTGATGTTTTTTATTGTCCAAAAAATTTTGAGACAGTGGCTAACTTGATTCTAAAATGCGCGGAATAAACTTTTCCCGAAACGATAAATAAAACGGACTGTTCCGACTGCGTGCCGAATTTCTGTTTTACGATGCTTCATGGCGGTCACCTCCAACATACAGTGATCTCTGTGCCGACCAAAGTTTGCGATAATAGTCACAGTTTGCTAAAAGCCAGCGGTGACTGCCAGAAGCGATAGCGGTGCCATCTTTCATGACCAGAATCTTGACATTTTCGGTCGCCAAAGCCCCCAGCCGATGGGTCACGATGATCGTTGTTTTCTGACTCAGCTTCGCGTCAACCAATGCATAAAACTGCTTTTCACTAATCGGATCAAGCGCCGAAGTTGGCTCATCGAGGATATTAATATCCGCCTGACGATAAAGAACCCTGGCAAAAAGCATTTTGTCCTTTTGCCCACCGGAAAGTTGAATACCATTTTCATTCAACTCATTGCCAATGAATGTCTGAATCCCATTAGGCAGACCGGCGACAAAATCTCCCAATTCAACTTCAGCCAATACTGCCTTAACACGCGCTGTATCAATCTGTTGCGGCGTTGTACAAGCCACATTTTCTGCAATCGTAAAATGGAGGATCACGTCATCCTGAAATTCGACCGCCACTCGCTGGCGCATGGTTGCCGGCGCCCAGGTCGCGATGTCTTGGCCATCAATCGACACCGACCCTGAACTTGGCGTATATAAACCGCAAAGTAATTTGACCAGTGTTGACTTGCCCGCGCCATTCTCACCGACAATCGCAACTTTCTCTCCTGGCTCGACGAAAAAATTGATGTCATGCACAAGCTCGGTTCCATTCACTTGATAAGAAAGATGCTGAACTTCAATTTGACCTGACCCACTAACCTTCCGCTCTTTTGCGTCGCTGTCTTGGCGGTAAGGAAAGACCATAAATTTTCGAAAATTGTCAACAAAAACCAAGTTCTTTCCAACCGTCACATAAGCATCCCTAAAATTACCAAAGTTCAGGTTGAGTGTTTGGATCGCGCTGATCGCAAAAAGAAGGCTAGCTATTGAAACGTTTCGGAGTGCGATCAAAATTAACAGCGACAACGCCAAGCCGATAACGTTAACCAGTCGCTGGCCCAGATTAATAATCAGCGAAAGATTTGAGTAATGACGTTGCCAGGTCACCAGCTTTTGAATCAATGCTATAAAATGCTGATGAAAAAGATCAAACATCGCAAATAAGCGAATATCTTTTCCCGTTGATCGTTTCATCAGCGTCCGCACAAAATAACTTTGATAACTGGTAATCCGATTTTGTTCACCTTTATGGTTGAAATACCATTGATTGCCAATGCGCTGAAAGGCATATTGTAAAAGATTCAGCCCCAAGACAATGGCAGCTGGCCAAATACTCAAAATTCCCATCATGCCCAGCAGCACGATAATTTGGCAACCCGTTCGAATCAGCGTAACCGTCTGCGCAATGATCGCCCCAATCCCAATATTTTGCCCGTTGTAAATCGCTTCGTAAGCTTGATCAATAACCGCTTTCCCTTTCACTGAGTCAATCAAACTTTGTTGCCAGCCAAAAATATGCTCAGAAAAAACCGGCACATAGTCAAAGCGAAAATCGAATGTCAGCAAAGTCAGGCGTTGCTGCAAAAATAAATCAAAGATTCTGATAGCATACACAACGACCCCGGCGAGCAAGATGGTCAGAATCACCATAGCTAGCTTCAGGTCTTTCGCTTGGATAAGGACAACTGCGAGCGAAGGCAACAGTGATATCCCCGCAACGTACACGCTCTCAACCAAACAAAGCCCCAATAAGATCACGACAAATTTGAGTCGATATTTAGCGGCAAATTTGGAGAATATGTAGAACCAGTTGCTTCTTTGACTCATAGCGGTCATTCCTTAATCAGAAATACGCGTCTAAAGGGTATGCTTGTTACGATCTGCGTTTTATGTTAAATAAATTAGAATAATTTGATATTAATGAGAAAATACTCCTAGATCAACTAAGTGTCAACCTTTCTGAAATGGAAGTGCACTTAAAAAAAGATCATGAAAACTCATTTCTACTACCAAAAAGAGCTAGCGGAAAGATGTTTTCATGATCTAGATCTGTCATATTTGACCATTAATTTGATGAAGATTGCACTGATGCGTTATACCAAAAACAACCTTAGTGAGAGTACGTTGATGAAAGCAAAATTATGATCGTCTACTCAGCGAAACACTGATATTTCAGAAATACTACTCTTCTCCCTCCGCTTTTCGCCTCAAAGCACGTTCAACCATTGATTTAACTTTCTGCGAAGCCTCATCGTATTCAACTTTCGACAACCTGACTGTTACGTAATCAACTTTAGTCTTATTGTCTTTCATCATCACCGAGATTCTCAATGGAACGCCGAATTCTTCAAAGAGAACGCTCAGTGACGAGAGCGTATGAAAAGCCTGCAAATTTTCTAAACTTGACTGGATATTTGAGATGTTATAAACCACATAGTCTTCGATATCTTGTCTGTTGAATTGGTTTCTTTTAAGCCCAGCGTGTTCGGCTGACTCCTTCACTAAACCGTCAAATGTAAAAGTCATGTCCAGCCCCCTAAAGGTTCGTGCTGCCATTTAAAGCGACTCAATGTCAATCGGCTTCCCATGATCATACGTCTTTCGATCGTCATCCGTAATCTCACGAACAACCCGACACGGTGAGCCGAATGCCACGACATTGGCCGGAATATCGTGCGTGACTAAACTGCCGGCGCCAATGACACTGTTATCGCCGATCGTCACGCCCGGCATAACCGTGACATTCGCGCCAAACCAGCAATTCCGGCCGACATGAATCGGCTTATTGTATTGGTACCCCTGTTCACGCAGGTTCGGATCAATCGGATGCGTGGCGGTCACCAAAGTTACGTTGGGACCAAACATGGTTCGATCACCCACATAAATATGCGTATCATCAACCAACGTTAGATTGAAGTTTGCATAAATACCGCTGCCAAAATGAACATGGGCGCCACCAAAGTTAGAATAGAACGGCGCTTCAACGTAACTTCTTTCACCGATTTCCGCAAACATCTTTTTAAGCTGGGCGAAGCGTTCTTCCTGATGGGTCGCCGGAATGCGATTATAAATGGCCACTTCGTCAATGTCAGCCAGTTGTTCTTTTTGCAAATCCGCATCCATTGGCTGATACAGTGCGCCGTTGTGCATTTTTTCTTGGATTGTCATGCGATGATCCTCCTTTTTTACTCGTTCTCTCGCTAAATCGTATCACAGTCTCGGTACTCACCATAATGCGCTTTCTAGTTTACTCAAAAGGCCACTGGACAAAATCCCGCCCAGTGGCCTTTTTGCATGCTTTCATTATTTATTTAACCAAGCCCAGCGTCTGAGCAATCAAGTAAAGGTTCAAGATAATGAGCACCGCACTGATGAGCCACGCCAGCCACTTGACCCAGGCGTGGTTGGCAAATTCGCCCATGATCTTTTTGTCGCTGGTGTAGCGCACCAACGGAATGACCGCGAACGGTAGCGCAACGCTTAGAAAAACCTGTGAGAACGTCAGCTGTCCCTCAATCTTGGCTTCATTGCCGTGATAATAAATGGCGAAAATCAGCACCGGCGTGACGGACATGAGCCGCGTTAGAATGCGCTGTGCCCAGAGCGGCATTTTCAGATGAATGAAACCTTCCATAATAATCTGGCCAGCCAGCGTCCCGGTGATCGTTGAACTTTGACCGGATGCCAGCAATGCGATCGCAAACAACATGGAAAGCATCGGGCTGGCAATGGCGCCCGACAATCTGTGAATTGCTTAAGGCATTGAAAAGATCTACAAAGCGGCCTAATGAGCTATTGGTGCCGAAGAAAAGCGCCGCTCCAGGAATTAACAGTAATGAGTTGACGATAAACGCCATCGTCAGTTGCAAGTTGGACTCAATCGTTGAAAACTTAATCGCCCGTTTGACATCGTCTGGCTTGCTGCGATCAATTTTACGCGTCTGGGAAATCGATGATCCAAGGAAAAGATCATGCGGCATGACCGTCGCACCCACGATCCCTAGTGAAAGGTACAACATGGATTTATTGGTAACAATATCAGCGTGTGGCACGTAGCCTTTTAACATTTCCGGCACGTTGGGTTGGGCCAAAATGACTTCATAGGCGAAAACCAGCAGAATGACGAGGACTAAAGTAGCAACCACCGCTTCGATTTTTCGAAAGCCGAGGCGCATGAGTAGTAACAGAATTAAAACATCTGCCGTAGTAATGATAATGCCGACAATTAGCGGCATCTTGAAAAGCAGTTTTAGCGCAATGGCAGACCCGATAATCTCGGCTACATCTGTTGCCATAATTGCTAATTCGGTAACAACCCAAAGAAAACCGCCCATGACACGTCCGGTATGCTCGCGCGTCATCTGCGCCAGGTCCTTACCGGTCACGATTCCCAGCCTTGCCGCCATCGCCTGCAGCAACATCGCGATCAAACTGGAAATCAAAATAACCGAAAGCAATGAGTACTTGAATGAAGCCCCGCCGGCAATACTGGTGATCCAGTTACCGGGATCCATGTACCCCACGGCAACCAGAATACCCGGTCCGGTATAAGCGGCTAGTGTCCGCCAAAAACCGGCATTGTGCGGCACTTCAACACTGCCGTTGACTTCATCTAGACTTTTACTCGGCGTGTCTTCAAAATGAATGATCCGCTCACGTTTTGGGTTTTTATTTTCTTTTTCCATGATATAAAGCCCTCTTTCCATTGGTTTGAAATTTGGGTCTCGATTGAGCTATCACTCAACATCGTCCGACATAAATATACACCCTCCCCAAGTGAGGTCAAGAAAAAGGTTAGGCTGGCTTAACTTATTGCCTAAAGCCCCTACTGACGGCACTCATCGCGTGCTATAATAAAACCACACTGCCGGCTTTAAGTTTTCACTTAATCCAATTTAAGAAGGGATCCTGGTACATGGCCAATTCAACTGATGACATGTTGCATCAAGCGCAATTATTTAATGATTTCACGGCTAAACAGAAACTGATTATCATCGCCGCCATTGATGTGTTTGCCGAGAAGGGGTACGCGGCAACCAGTACGAAGGAAATCGCCGCGCGGGCCGGGGTCGCCGAAGGTAATATTTACAGTCGCTTCACCAACAAACGCGGCCTATTGAACGCCATTATCACACCGGTACTCGACCAGATGTTCCCGGCCGAACTGGATGACTTCATTAAGTCCCGGTTGAATCAGGATTATGTGTCATTGGAAACTTTTCTAACCGTTTTAATCAAAGATCGCCTTACTTTTTTGCAGGCGAATGCGCAAATTATCAAAATCGTTCTATCGGAATTGTTAAATGACACGCAGGTTCGTGAACAGGTCATTGGCAACTTCACAGCCCAATATTGGCAGACGATGACGCATGATTTAACCGTCCTGAAACAACAGGGGGTGCTGGTTGACTGGCCGTTTGAAGATATTTTAAGAGCTATCTGGTCGACTACCAGTGGTTTGATTCTGGGATTTTTATACTTCAATCAGCCGCTAGACGCCGACACCGTGAACCACAGCATTACCGCAACGATTAAGGCTTTGACGCCAAAGTAGTTGGTGGCCGTGCACACATGGTGTAGCCTTCTGTTCCGGTAGTTGTTTGGGTTATGACTCTCAACGGGTGTTGGTTTGCGTATAAAATAAAACTATGTGGTTTTGCTCAGGTTCACTTTAACGCGCTCCCCGGCGCAGAAATCGGCTCACGCTCATTCACTTTAACGCGTTCGCAGTCGCAGAAATCTACGTGTAAGGACCTCAAGCCCAAATGGCCAAAGCCCAGCCATTTAGACTTGAGGCCACTTACACTCCGATTTCTAAGCGCTCCTGCTCACGCTCATTCTTTTGGAGGAGGATTCATGACTCTCGCAATTTTTATTTTTCTACTCATTGCCGGCATCGGTGCTGGCTTGACGGCCACGTTGGCTGGGCTGGCTTCGTTGGTTTCTTACCCGGCGTTGCTGGCCATTGGGGTGCCGCCGGTGATTGCCAATGTGACCAACACCGCCGCCTTGGTATTCACCGGTGTCGGCTCAGCAGTTTCATCCCTGCCTGAATTGCACGGACGCGGCAAATTTCTGTGGCGACTCATCCTGTTGGTTTCGCTCGGCAGTATTTTCGGCAGCGCCTTGTTGCTGATTGCGCCTGCATCGACTTTTGAAAAAATTGTCCCGTTCTTCATCATTGCTGCGGGTCTGTTACTGTTGTTCAGCGGCAAACTGCCTACGCAGGAACATGATCCGAACGAACCCGCGCGCCGCCTGACATTTCGGCAAGAGGCCGCCCAAACCATTGTTATCTTCGTGACGGGTGCCTATGCTGGGTACTTCGGCGCTGCTGCCGGTGTTGTGATGTTGGCAACATTAACCTTGACCGTGGATCAACCCTTCATCGTTTCCAATTCAATGAAAAATCTGACCGGCTTTGCGGCTAATGGCATCGCCACCGTCATCTACGCTTTCACGACCAAAATCGAATGGCTCATGGTCATCCCTCTCGGCATCGGCCTTTTCATCGGCGGCTACATTGGACCCATCATCGCCCGGCGCCTGCCAGTGCAGTTACTACGCGTCATCATTGCCGTTTTAGCTTTCCTGTTGGCCGCCAAGTTGTTCGCCCAAGCCTATTTCTAATAAAGTTTTGGTATTATCAAACAAAAAAACTTCTCAGCGATCATGTTGCAATGTGCAAATGATTGCTGAGAAGTTTTTTTCTAACGCATATCGTACAAATGATTCAGTTATAACAACCAAATCGCTAACCCAAACAAAACCAAATGTACCAATAACCTTACCAAATGATGGCTTACGTGCGGCTTGCCGTACATTGCTATCCCATTGAGCCATGCCACTACGGACAAACCCAGCAACCCGATCAGCAAAACGATGACCGCGTTGACCTTATCCGGAATCACCGACGCTGTCAGTACCAAAACCGCAGCCAGCGCCGTTAGCTGATTGAAAAGTAGGTTCCCTTGTTTGGCTTGCCACGCCTGCCAGGCAACCAGCAGCATCACAAACCCATAACCGCCAATCACCACGCGCATCCCGATTGCCGCCATGCGCTCGCCTAGCCTTCCTGCGCCTGCAAGACTTGATCCATCACATGTAAAACGCCATATTCATCATTGCTACGGGTACGATATTTGGCATGCTGTGCCATCCCCTGCGTCGCATTGGCCATAATATAACTGTAACCAACCGTCTCCAGCATCGGAATATCATTATCATAATCACCAAACGCCATCATCTGGGCAGTCGGAATATCAAAATGCCGACTCAAAATCCGCATCCCGCGGCCTTTGTTCACGCCAAGATTTTGAATATCCAACCAAGTTTCGCCACTCACCTGAACCGTATAATCCTGACCAAACACCGGCCGAAAATAGCGATCAGCATTCTTGCGACTATCCGCATTGGGAAAATAAATCGTGACCTTATCGACTTCTAGCGACATATACAGCAAATTCGGCACCTTTTTGAGCTTGTGGTAAAACGGCAACAGCGCTGGTGCGTATTTGGCATCAACCGCATTGATATACGCGGCATCCAAGGCACATAGCACCGGAACGCCATCGGTTTTTTCAAGAATGAATGACACAATCTCGCGATACTTGGCCGCGGAAATCAAACTTTTTCCGATGATATGGCCATGCGTTGCCACTAAACCGCCATTATCGCAAACCAGCGAGATGTGCTGGCTGAAGTGCGGAAAGGTTTCCTGCAACGTATACAACGGTCGGCCACTGGCAGCGACGAATTCGATGCCTGCCTGATGAAGCCGGTGTAAGTAACGATCAAAGTGCGGTGGTAAGACACCTTTGCTGGTTAACAGCGTCTGGTCCATATCACTGGCAATTAATTTTACATTTCGCATCTTTTTCTCCCATAAACGACTTAGTTAGTGCGGCGCCCCTTTGGTAACCACATTTTCGATCACCTTCGCAATTTGCTCCGGCGGCTCTTGCATGCCACGCTTTAGCCACATGGTTAACACACCCACGGTCCCACTGATGAAGAACGTATAATAATAATCGAGATGATCTTTGTCAGTCTCGCCATACCACGTTTGATAACGTGACTGCGTTTGTGCCTGAATCGGCCGCACGATTTTTTGTAAAACCGAACTATCCGGTGTGGTTAAAAGAATCGTTGCGGCTTGCGGATGTTGCATGATGACCTTGAGAATCGGCACCAACATCTTGGTCATATCGTCTATTTTAACACTGAGATACGGTTGGATTTCAGTGAGTAAATCGATTTCAATCTGTTCGAATAAAGCCAAGGGTGACTGGAAGTGCAAGTAAAAGGTTCCGCGATTCAGATCCGCCTGACGACAAATCTCCGTCACGGTGACGTCATCCAACGCCTTGGTTTCCAAAATCTGCAATAAGGCCGTCTTAAACTGACTCACCGTATACTGAACCCGGCGATTGTCCCGTGTTCCTGACATCAACGTTCACCTCTAAACCAACATGATTTCAACAAAGTGTTCATTTAACAACAGATTTTTTGTTCGCGCATTTTAGAATCAAGTTAGCCACTGTCTCAAAATTTTTTGGACAATAAAAAACATCAAGAACAGATATCCTGTATCATTGAAGTTCCTACACAAACAATGGAAGAGGATATTGTCTTGATGCAGAAACAGGATAGCACACACCGCCAAAAAGGTCAGCACTTAACATCACTCGAGCGCGGAAAAGTGGCCGGATTCCGCCAAGCTGGGAAGTCCAATCGTTGGATTGCTGCTGAAATTGGCGTCTGCCCGCAGACCATTAATAATGAAATCAAGCGAGGTACAGTAGATCAGGTCAAGAAGAGTAATGGCAAGCGCGTCTACCATCGACAATACCTGCCAGAGGCTGCTCAGGCACGTTACGAGACTGCACGCTTGAGCTGCCATCGTCCTGACAAGTTCGCCAGCGTACAGGTCTTCTTAGCCTGGTACGTACAGCGAGCTAAGCAGGACAAATGGTCGCCGGATGCTTCAATCGGCTATGCCAAGCGACACAAGCTGTTTACTCCTGAAGAGCTTGTTTGTGCCTCGACTTTGTACCAGCACATTGACGACCAACGCCTAGAGATTCGAAATATCGACCTGTTGGAGAAGACTAAGCGGAAGACCTCTCACCAGCACCACACCAAGGCTAAGCGCCTGGCTGGCCGCAGTATCGAGGAACGGCCTAAGGTCGTTGAACGATGCAGGCAGTTCGGTCACTGGGAGATGGATACCATTGTCGGTAAACGCAATGGCAAGGAGAGCGTCATCTTGACTCTGATTGAGCGCAAGACCCGTTGCCAACTTCTCCGCTTGATCGAAGGACGAGATGCAGACTCTGTGAGCTATGCATTGCGTGGAATCAAGCGCGAATGGGGAGCTTGCATCAAGACCATCACAGCCGACAACGGACCCGAGTTCACCGCCTTAAATACTGCTTTTGCTGGGACGGAAACTGAGATCTTCTACGCCCATCCTTACACGTCCTGCGACCGTGGCACCAACGAGGCACATAACCGGATGATCCGCCAGGACTTCCCTAAGGGCATGTCCCTAGATGACATTAGCCCTAGTCAAGTGCAGGCCACGCAAGACCGCTTGAATCAGTTGCCTCGCAAACAACAGGGCTACTGCACACCCCAGCAAAACTTTGAGGCCGAAGCTCGGCGCGTTCGCCGCATGGCCCAGTAGTCTCTCTAGCGCCACAACTTCTATTTGATAACGGCCTGTTCTGGGATTGTCCTCAACGACTGGCTAACTTGTTCTTGCAATTTACGATAAAATTGTCAATCATTTTAGTGAGAACTCCACGTGTAACTTGATCAAAAATAGAGAGGATAATTATAATGTCAACATTCAACACATTAGTTTCTTTGAACGAGGCACAACTTCAAAAAGTGGCTGGTGGCAAAGGCGGAAAATGCTCTGCTAAGGAGGCTAATAAAGCTATGCTATCAGGCTTTGCAAGCGGCGCTTTTGTAGGAGCATTTGGTGGACCGGCCAGTGCCTTAGGGGCTGGTGGAGCTTCTGGTCTTGGGGCAGGGATAGGTTACTGGGCAAGCTGCTGGATTTAATGCTACGTCATTAGTCAGCGGAATGTGTTGCAAATAAGAAACCAGGTCATTTCTTGGTTTTAAACAAAAAAGACACTGGATTTGAACCGGAGTCCAGTGTCTTTTTCGAACTTGAAGATAAATCGTACAAGGAGAAACCCCATGACACCAAAACCTAAATCTGTTCTGGGCGTTGCCGCAGTCTACGCCGTTGCGGTCTATTTGAACACAAATGTTAACACAAACCCTAACAATTGGTTCAATCCCGTTCTAATCTTGATTTGCTTGCTTCTTGGAACTGGTCTCGGTCTGGTCTATTATTTCTATTCGAAGAAATATAGATGAATTTCTGCTTGGGAAACGTGAAGTAAGAAGCAATGGTCTAAAAAAGACGCTGCTTATATTGTTTGGGGGCGCTATTTGGTATGGTTCTTAAGCTCATTTTTTGGTCAATTTGCTGCCTGATAAATGTCCTTTTCCGAATGTTAATCGGCGATACCTTCAGACAGGCAATGTTGAATATATTGACGATCATGCCACTTATTTGGGTTGTTAACACCGTAGGAGAAATAGCGGTTTGCCATTTCTCGAGAAAGGAACGTTTGTGACCAGGGATAACTGGGCCTAGCGCACACCATTTATTTTTGAAAACAGACTGGCAGCAGGGCGACACTTTTAGCAGAGGTGTCGTCTTTTTTTGCCAAAAATATCAGTTGACACCACTAACCAACAAATGATAAGGTAACAGTCGCTTCTTAATCGTAATGGTTACGTTTTAGAAAGCGAGGTAGGTAGCTTCAAAAATAGCTACGCATACTGACCGCATGTCTATAGGTAGAAGCGGTCATAGACAACTGAATAGCAAAGGGTCACTAACGCTTGCTCAGCCTGATTTTCAAGCTGATGAAAGTTTACAAGGGGGGTCATTTATGTTTGCACTTGTCTGTTTCCTGATCATGCTGCCGATGATCTTTAGCGTACCGTTGTTATACGTGGGTATGTTACCGCGCTCGCGGCAGCAGCCGGCACTTTTAACCATGAGCGTTGCGTTGATGGTGGCGATCGGCTGCTGGTTGGTGTTTGGTAATTACCTGGCATTTGGCACCAATCTGTTACAGATTAACCGTTTTGCGGATTTGCTGAATGGGTTGGTGCAGATGGATTTTTACTTATATGCGATCGCCATGTTGATCGGGACCGTTGTTGGCTTTAAACATGGCCGTTACTTGGTGATTTTTGTGCCGGTTTGGACGGCGTTGGTTTATTGCCCGCTGGCGCACTGGCTATGGTCGGATGGCGGTTGGTTGCAGCGACTGGGTGCACTGGATTTTTCCGGCGGTATTGTCGTGCATCTGACGGCGGGGCTGACCAGTCTTGTCTTGGCAAAGTCGTTGACCCGCAGTCGTGAGGCGGTTGTGGCGAATGATTTTCGTACGGATTACGCCGCAACGATCATGATACTGGTGGGCTGGTTGGGCTTTAATTTAGCGCCGGTGGGTGGCCTGAATGCCCAGGCTTTGCAGGTGCTGGTCAAAACGCTCATTGCGGTTTTGGCGGCGATTGCCGGATGGTGCTGGTTGACGTATTGGCGAACGCAATCGGTGAGCTTAGGTGACTTACTGAATGGCATTTTATGCGGATTGGTAACGAGTACGGCTTTGGTCGGCTATGTCGGTGCAGGCACCATGGCCGTGGTCGCCGTTGTTTCCGGCGGGCTATGTCAGACGGCGGTCGTGCAGATGCAACATGCTAAAAGATTCTACGATGCAGTTGATTCTTTTGCGATTAATGCTGTTGGCGGCCTGACTGGTGTTATCGGTCTGATGGTGGCGCGAATGGTGACGCGCCAGGATGGTGTCCGTTTCGCTGGCGTGGAGCTGTTGGCGGTCTTAGTGGCGGTCGGGTTGACCGTTGTCGGCACCATTTTGGCTCAGGCCGCGGCACATGTGAGTGAAACCGGCCTGAATCGATTAATGGTGCGTGATAGTAAGCGTCTGGAATGATGTAAGGAGAAATGAATATATGAATCAAATTACGATTATTGGTGGCGGAGCAGCCGGAATTGGCGTTGGCGTCATCTTGAAACAATTAGGCTGTCAGGAATTTCAGATTTTGGAGCAAGGTGAAATTGGCGAAAGTTTTCGCAACTGGCCAAAAGAAACCCGATTCATCACGCCATCATTTACCAGTAATGGTTTCGGCATGCCGGACTTAAATGCCGTTACCATGGAGACGTCGCCGGCATATACGCTGGGAACCGAACATCTTAGCGGGCCTCAGTTTACCGATTATTTGAAGCTGGTGGCAGAGACTTATACGTTACCGATTGCTGAACATACACGTGTTGGCGCCATTACGGCCAATGCCGACAGCTATACCATTGAGACTGATCACGGTGTCGTTGAAAGTAAATATTTGATTATGGCAGTCGGGCAATTTGCTTTTCCGAAGTTAACCGATCACCCTGAAAATGTCATTCACTATCAGCAGGTGCATTCCTGGCAGGATTTGCCAGGGGAAACCCAAATTGTCATCGGTGGCAATGAAAGCGGCGTGGATGCTGCGATCAATCTGGCCACGCTCGGGCATAAAGTTCTGATGATCACGGAATCGACCGGCTTAAACGCTGCTTCACCTGATCCCAGCATCCGCCTGGCTCCATACACCCGGCGCCGGTTCTTGGATTTGCCGCCAGCAGTTGCGGATCGGATCACCTTACAACAAAATGCAACCTTAAAAACGGTGACCAGCGATTCTCCATCACAGTATCAGCTGTGGTTTACCGACGGCCGGACCATCACGACGCCTTACAAACCGATCCTGTGTACGGGATTCAACCCGGGCCCGCTAAAATTATGGCCGGAACTTTTCGAAAGTGTTGATGGCGAGATTAAGTTAAGTGACGTTGATGAATCGATCCGCGCCAAAAACGTGTTTGTTGTCGGTCCGGACGTTCGCCACCAAGACGCGATTTTCTGCTATATCTACAAGTTCCGCCAACGGTTTGGCGTCATCGTGAATGAAATAGCCGAACGGGAAAATTGGGACATTGGCGATTTTGTAACGGTGAGTCGCGCCAACAGTTTCTATCTTGATGATTGTGACACATGCGATGTGGCGTGCGATTGCTAGGGTTTTAAACATCTAGACAGCCGCCGTGTCATTAACTGTTGTGCTGAATCCACGGCAGTTCTCATAGCAACCATAAAAAGAAGCCTCGGAATCTATGCACTTGCAAAGATTCCGAGGCTTCTTTTGGTTCCCGCGGTATTTTTAGGTTGGTATCCGAAAATGGGATCCCAAGACGTGATTAAGGGTGGGTAAAATTACCGGTGGATATAAGTGTAGCTGCTTGCGCCAGAGATGGTCTGGGTGTTCGGGCCGGTTGGTGAGCTGAAGCCCATGCCGCCTTGGGAAATGGTGACGCTGTCGCCGGAAACGGATTGAACGTAAGCAACGTGACCATATTGACCATCAGCAGTCCATTGGCCGCCAACTGATTGGCCAGCAGCGAAGACAATGATTGAGCCGGCTGCCGGTGTGTGGTTAACCGTGAAGCCTGCAGCTGCAGCGGAAGCGCCCCATTCAGCGCCGTTGCCCCAGCCATTGCCTGCCCATGAAGCGACAGACTTAACGTACCAGGTGCATTGACCCCAAGGATAAGTGTTGCCTGAAGTACTGTAATCAGCATGGCTGCCGCTACCTGAAGCGGTGGTGTTGCTGATGACGGATGATGAGGCACCGCTGTTGGAAGAGGTGCTGGTTGTGGAGAGGGTGCTTTGGCTTGAAGCAGCCTTAGTTGTTGAACTGCTGCTTTCGGCACTCTTGCTTGATGCAGAACCGGTTGATGCAGCGACCGTCTTCAAAGCAGCCTGGGTTGCCGCAGCGGTCTTTTCCTGTTCCTGTGCGAACTGGCTTTGCAAAGCAACTAATTCGTCACGGTGGTCATTGATTTGCTTGTTCAAGGCATCTTGCTTGTCGCTAGCTGTCTTTTGCAAGGTAACCAACTGAGACTTCTGGGTTTCAAGCGATGACTTGGTTGAAACCAACGTCTGACGCGCTGTTTCCTGTTGGTTCTTCAGTCCTGCCAGTTTGTCCTTGGCAACGGTCACAGCGTCCAGCGCTTCCTTGCTGGCTTGGCTGAGTTTGCCAACGGTCATGGTGCGGGCGATCAAGTCCGAAAGACTTTGTGAGTTCAACACGAAGTCGATGTAGACATTGCCGCTAACCGAGCTGCCAGCCTTCTTTTGAAGGGAAATCAGTTGGTCTTTCAAGTTGTTCTTCCGTGCCGTCACGTTCTTTTGGGCAGCCGTGATTTGGCCGCTCAATGATTTGATCTGGGCATCGGTTGCACTGATCTTGGCTGTGGCATCACTGATTTGCGAATTCTTATCGTCAATCTGTTTGTTAAGATTGATGACCTCAGTGTTGGCTGCTTCGATTTGTTTTAATAAATCGTTCGTTTCGCTTTTGTTAGAAGCGATGCTGGCACTTGTGTCAGCGAAAACCGGTGTTACGGCGCTGGCAGAACCTGCTAAGGTAACTGCGGCAACCAATGTAATCATAGCTTTATTGAATTTCATTTTGACCTCACCCTTAATTAATTAACTAAAGGCTACTTTACCGTGTCAATGTTACGTCACCATTACAGAATTGTTAGGAGTTGTTCTCAATCTTCATCTGGCGGTCAAATTTACGTGATTTTAGGTTTTTATTCGGCAGTTTTGGTGAATTTTGGATGAAAAAAAGCAGCCGCGCGCTGCGACTGCATGACAAAATTGTAAGTTATTCGTTGGATTTAAGGGCCTCGACCATGTCAACCCGCTGAAGGCGCCGGTGGGTGAGCCAAGTGACAATGGCGGTGAACCCGATCATCAGCAGCGTGGCAGTGAGGTAGCCGGTGAAACTGATGGTCAGTGGGAAAACGACGTCGGCAGTTTCTGCCTGTTGCAAAATATACGCCGTTAAAAGGTTACCTAACCCATAGCCGAATAGAATCCCGACAATGGTCTGCACGATGCTTTCGCGACTGATGTACATGGTGACTTCACGATCGAAGAACCCCAGCACCTTGATCGTGGACAACTCCCGAATGCGTTCGGAAACGTTGATATTGTTCAGGTTGTACAGGACCACGAAGGATAAAACGGCACTCAAGAGAATGAAGATCAGGACAATCGGATCGAGCATGCTGCTCATATTGTTCAGCGTCTTTTTCGCCGTTGTGGTGAAGCTGATGCCGACAATCGCATGGTGGTTCAGAAGACGCTTGGCTAGCCGATCGTTTTGCTTAGTGGTTTGCGGTCGTAAGCGGACGAGCAAAGCGTTGGGCGTTGTGTGCTGACCGGCAAGCTGCCGATAGCTGGCATTTGCGAGATAGGCGAAATGCCCGACATAGTTTTTGGCGATACCTTTAATCTTAAAGCTATGTTTCTTGCCATCCGTTGTGGTGATTTTTAAGCGATCGCCAGTCCCGACTTTAAGTGATTTGGCCACTTTGCTGGTAATAACGATGCCGGAGTGTGGCAGCGTCAGTTTTTGGTTGGTTTTGGTTGAGCGAAGACTGACGTAGGGCTCGAGGGTGGTGCCGCTTGATGGGGCAAAAAGATTAACGTCACTGATTTGGTGGCCATTGGCGCTAAGTTTACCAACTGCACTGCTGACAGTACCAGCGCTGCGATAGGCGTTACTTTTCTTCAAGACGGTGCGCGCTGCCGCAGGGGTTTTGCCATCCGCCAAACGCGCAATCGCTTGGTAATGCACCACATCGTCGTATTGCAAGGTGCCCGTGGCGGTGATGGAATCCTTGATACCAAAGCCGGTGAGAATCAAGGCCGTTCCGCCGGCAATGCCAAGAATGGTCATGATGAGCCGTGATTTATACCGGAACAGGTTGCGGTAACTGACTTTTTGATTAAACGAAAGCCGTGACCATAACGGGGTGATCCGTTCAAGTAAAATGCGTTTGGCGGATTTAGGGGCCCGCGGACGCATCAAGGCTGCTGGTTTTTCGGTTAATTCGTTTCGGACAACGATGATGGCGGCGCCTAACGTGGCAATTAAGGCTAGCCCGATCGACAAGGCGATGAGCGGCCATTGCAGCGTCACGATTTGTTTGAGCGGGATGTAGTTTTTATACAAACTCAAAACGATCCGCGGAATGCTGAGATTGCCGGCAAAAACGCCGATGATTCCGCCAAACAACCCGGCCAGCGCCGCATAAGCAAGGTAATTCCGGGCAATGGCCCATTTACCGTAGCCGAGTGCTTTAAACGTGCCGATTTGCGCGCGGGCTTCTTCAACCATGCGGCTAACGGTTGTAAAGGTGATGAGGGCAGCCACGAGGAAAAAGAATACCGGGAACACGTTGGCAATTGCGGCAATTCGATCCGCTGATCCGCCGTAGTCACCGAATCCTGGCAGGTCGCTCCGCGTTTGCCAAGTGAGGCTGGTTGTCAGTTGCTTCTGCGCACGGGTGTCGGCTTGTTTTTTCAAAGTCGCTTGTTGCTTTTGAACAGCTGCCTGCGCAGTGGTGGCAGCGGCACTGGCCGGCATGCCGGCCGCAGTCGCCTGGGCAGTGGCCTTTTGAGTGGCCGCCTGCACAATTTTGGCTTCGATCATGGTTTGCAAATCTTTTTGTGCCTGGACTTTGACGCGGTGTTTGACTTGTTTCATTTTGGCGGCAACCGCATCTTTGTAAAATGAACTGAACGTGTCGCGCTTTTGTAATCCCGGGAAGCGGATGTTCAATTGCGAGGCGAGAGGCATGTTCATTTGCTGATCAGGGATATAGGCAAAATACCGTACCGTGCCATCCCCGATATTTGCGGATCCGCGGCTGGTGTCTTCAATGTAGGCCGGCGAGTCCGCGAAGCCAGTGATCGTGTAGGTTCGCCGGTTGAGACCGCTGCTGCGGGCGAAGGTGTAATGTTGTCCTAGTTTGTAGCCGCTTTTTTTGGCGACTGAATCTAGCACGATTTCGTTATGGTGGGTCGGCAAGTGGCCGCTGGTCAGGTGGAGGCGATTAATCGTGGCCGTTTTTCGGTAGTCATACAAGGCGACGACATCGCTGGCCTTTCCACCAATTGCGTATTTGAACTTGACGGCTTCTGCCTGAGTGCCGCTAACCGATTGGTGCTGCCTTGACCTGGGCTTTGGTGACGCCAGTGGTTGCCAGGAGCTGGCTGTCAGCGAGATGATCGGCTTTAACGGTCGTGTTCAAGGAGTCCTTGAGCGCTGGCCCGGTCGCTTTGACCCCGACAAATAAAAGAACGCCAAGCATAATGATGATAACAATTGCGATGAATCGGCCCAATGAATCGCGAATGTTTCGCCAAAGATTTTTTGTTAATGGTTTCAAACTGATCACCTACCACTCAATGTCTGCGACTGGCGTTGGTGCGGCTTCGTCATGAATGCTGCGGACCTGCGCATCATTGATTTCGATCACCCGATCAGCCATTTTGGCAATCGCAGCGTTGTGGGTGATGATCAAAACGGTTTTATGATCTTTGCGGCTGGCATCCTGTAACAGTTGCAGCACTTGCTTGCCGGTCTTGTAATCCAGCGCGCCAGTTGGTTCGTCACACAGCAGCAGCTTCGGATTCTTCGCCAAGGCGCGGGCAATGGCCACCCGCTGCTGCTCGCCGCCGGAAAGCTGCGAAGGAAAATTGTCCAGCCGCGCGCCTAAACCAACTTGCTGCAACACTGTGGTCGGATCCAACGCATCCTTCACAATGGACCCAGCCAGCTCAACGTTTTGCTTAGTCGTCAGGTTCGGGATTAGATTGTAAAATTGAAAAACAAAACCGACATTGTGCCGCCGAAAAGCCGTGAGTTGCTTATCGGAAAACGTCGCAATGTCAGTCCCGTCAATCCAGACCTCCCCTTCTGTGGGCGAATCCATCCCGCCTAAAATATTCAGCAGCGTCGACTTGCCCGCACCGCTGGGGCCAAGGATGACCGTCAGCTTGCCTTGATCCGCGGTAAAGTTGATATCCTGATTGGCGGTAATGGTGGTTTCACCCATTTTGTAACGTTTGGATTCATGTTTGACTTGGATATATGCCAATATTAAAAAACCTCCTACAATCGCATTGAGCTGAGTATGTGCCGCTGGTCTGCTCATAAATTCAACACGTTGTTCATTTAATGACATTATGTTAGATTAAAAGTGTTCGTTCAAGCACAGAAACAAAAAATCTGCGTAAATTGCAAGAACAAGTTAGCCAGTCGTTGAGGACAATCCCAGAACAGGCCGTTATCAAATAGAAGTTGTGGCGCTAGAGAGACTACTGGGCCATGCGGCGAACGCGCCGAGCTTCGGCCTCAAAGTTTTGCTGGGGTGTGCAGTAGCCCTGTTGTTTGCGAGGCAACTGATTCAAGCGGTCTTGCGTGGCCTGCACTTGACTAGGGCTAATGTCATCTAGGGACATGCCCTTAGGGAAGTCCTGGCGGATCATCCGGTTATGTGCCTCGTTGGTGCCACGGTCGCAGGACGTGTAAGGATGGGCGTAGAAGATCTCAGTTTCCGTCCCAGCAAAAGCAGTATTTAAGGCGGTGAACTCGGGTCCGTTGTCGGCTGTGATGGTCTTGATGCAAGCTCCCCATTCGCGCTTGATTCCACGCAATGCATAGCTCACAGAGTCTGCATCTCGTCCTTCGATCAAGCGGAGAAGTTGGCAACGGGTCTTGCGCTCAATCAGAGTCAAGATGACGCTCTCCTTGCCATTGCGTTTACCGACAATGGTATCCATCTCCCAGTGACCGAACTGCCTGCGTCGTTCAACGACCTTAGGCCGTTCCTCGATACTGCGGCCAGCCAGGCGCTTAGCCTTGGTGTGGTGCTGGTGAGAGGTCTTCCGCTTAGTCTTCTCCAACAGGTCGATATTTCGAATCTCTAGGCGTTGGTCGTCAATGTACTGGTACAAAGTCGAGGCACAAACAAGCTCTTCAGGAGTAAACAGCTTGTGTCGCTTGGCATAGCCGATTGAAGCATCCGGCGACCATTTGTCCTGCTTAGCTCGCTGTACGTACCAGGCTAAGAAGACCTGTACGCTGGCGAACTTGTCAGGACGATGGCAGCTCAAGCGTGCAGTCTCGTAACGTGCCTGAGCAGCCTCTGGCAGGTATTGTCGATGGTAGACGCGCTTGCCATTACTCTTCTTGACCTGATCTACTGTACCTCGCTTGATTTCATTATTAATGGTCTGCGGGCAGACGCCAATTTCAGCAGCAATCCAACGATTGGACTTCCCAGCTTGGCGGAATCCGGCCACTTTTCCGCGCTCGAGTGATGTTAAGTGCTGACCTTTTTGGCGGTGTGTGCTATCCTGTTTCTGCATCAAGACAATATCCTCTTCCATTGTTTGTGTAGGAACTTCAATGATACAGGATATCTGTTCTTGATGTTTTTTATTGTCCAAAAAATTTTGAGACAGTGGCTAACTTGATTCTAAAATGCGCGTTGACAATTTTATACATTTTGGGGAAACTCTCAATTTTTTGCAAAGTCGACTTTACTTTTTTAGTATAACCACAGATTAAAATCTTTTGTCATAAAAAAAATAAACGTCGACTTTTGGCCAATTAACGTCGTTTTTCTCAATATTTTTGACTCAAATGAACCTTTTTACGACATCAGCACCTATACTAAGGCAAAATCTTAGACTTTACTCTTGGTCGAAATCATTCAACCTTAAAAACTTGTAGCTACTATATCTGAATAAACAGCTCACGTCGTCTGATGATAAACTCAATAAGCATCTCGGCATCCCGCACCTTACATCAAAAAAAGACACTCGAATTCGCACATACATAACTGCGTGAACCTCAAGCGTCCTTTTGACTATTCAAAATTTAATTCTCAAGCCTTCTGCCGGCCATATCCCTTCAAGGTTGCCCGAATCGCAAATCCCAAAGCGATGAGCGCAATGGTGTACAAAGCGACATTGCCGTAAAACTTACTGATCGGGTTCCAGAATACCGGCCAGAAGACTTGGTAGAGCCAGAAGCCAACGACTAGCAGGCCCCAGAAAATATTGATCCAGATTTTTTTCATAGTACACACTCCCTTTTGCTGAGCGTGAGCTGGCGCGTTCAGGAGCCGGAGTATAAGTGGCCTTGGGCGAGATGGTCGGGCTTTGACCATTGCGACCAAGGTTCTTATACACAGGCTCCTGCGCCAGCGAACGCGTTATAGCCTAAATCATTGGCGATGCCGGTGCGTTGTAATACTTATTGATCAGGTGATAGGCGGTTGCCTGTAAGCCGACCATCAAGATGATCGTGAAGCCAAACAGCCATGCAGTCCAAAGTAGTGAAACCGGGCCGCTGGTTGCGGTTAAGGCGGTGACTGAGGTGCCTCGCGCCCGACCGACAATCAGCGTTGGAAAGACGCCGAGGAAAATGGTGTAAATGAAGCTGGCCATCGTGCCAACACTGAGCCAGAACGTCACACGCGGATGGTGGTTGGCAATGGACCAAGTCTCAACCCCAAGGAACGCAACCAACAAGATCAGCAGTAACGAGACGATGACTGGCCGATTGGTGAAAAACCGGGTATAGAACGGCAACAGGGCGGCAAACAGGACAACCGCCGCATAAAGTGCCCAGGTTGTGCGTTTCAGTGCCACGGTTAGTTGCTCAGCAACATTGGCACTGACTTTTTTGATCACCCGGGTCAAGCCGACATTAAGACTCAGCAAGACCGCTAAAATACCGCCTAAGATGCTGAACGGTGTCAGGATGTCACCCATGCTGGCATAGACAAACCCGTTACGAATCGGCACGCCGCTGACCGTGGAGCTAAAGACGATGCCGAGCAGGAACGGTGGCATCAGACTGCCGATAAACAACGCCCAGTCCCAGAACTGATTATAGTGTCGGCTATGCCATTGATTGCGATAATCAAACGCGACGCCGCGGAAAATCAAGAAGAACAGCATCAGGAAAATCAACGGATAATAGCCCGAGGTCAATGCCGAATACCAGCCAGGATAAGCAGCAAACATGACGGCAAATGCGGTAACAGCCCAAGTTTCATTGCCGCCCCACACCGGCCCGGTTACTTTCATAATCTGTTGACGCCGCGACAAATCATCGCCCACAAAGAACGTTGCCATTCCCGCACCAAAATCGGCGCCATCAAGGACGAAGAACAACATCAGCTCGGTAGAAATGATGCCGAGGAAAATGACTTGCAAATTGGAAAGACTAGGCATGGCTGAACGCCTCCTTTGCAAACGGATCTGGAATGGTCCGGTCTTCCGGATAATCACCGGTAATCTGTGGCAAGCCACGGGTGACGGTACGATGCGAGATATAAATCATGGTGCTTACCAAGAAGACGTCGGCAATGAAGAACAAGGCAAGACTCGTACCCGCCTCGGTCGCCGTCAAACTTGGCGAAACCGCATCATACTGTGTCAGCAAGCCGTAGACAACAAACGGATAGCGACCGACTTCAGCAACAATCCAGCCTGAAGTAAACGTCAGGTACGGAAGCCATAACGTCCAGCCCAACGTCCGCAGCGTCTTTGGATGCTCCTCAATCGTTGACTCACGCCGATGCAGCATAATTGTTGCAAACAACGCGAACATGGTGAAGAAGTAGCCTGCATAAACCATCAGATGCATGGTCCAGAACAGCAGCGTTACTGGCGGATAGTAATTCATCTGGCCGTCATAGGATTTGGCAACGGTCTTATCAAACTTTGCATGATACATTTTGGCCACTTGATTCATGCCAGGCATCGCACCGGTAAACGTGTTTTTACCAAAATACGTGCCCATGTTCGGAATCGAAATAGCTTTGGTCGTGTGATCCTTTTCATTGATCAGCGCCGCCATTGCCCAAGGCGCACCGGTTGTGGCACTCCCTTCCAAATCATAGCGTCCTTCAATTGCCGTGAACTTCATCGGCTGCAGTGCGGCAGTTGCGGCACCTTGATCGTCACCTTGTGCAGGCTGTAGGAAGGCCGCTGGCAACGCGATCAGTAAGCCGATTTGAACGGCAATTTTAAACGCTGCCGTATCGCGCTTATGCAGAATCTGCCAGGCCGAGATGCCGGCTGTCACAAACCCGCCGGTGATCAGAATTGCAAATAAAACGTGTAAAAATTCCGGCCGGTACTGTGGATTCTGTAACAACGTAATCAAACTGTCCAAACGGGCACGGCCATTTTCCAAGTGGAAGCCATAAGGATTTTGCATAAAGGCATTAATCGCAATAATCCAAACGACGGAAAACAGTGATGCCCCCAACATCCCAACGCCTAGCCAAGCGTGGGCGCGTTTTGGCAATTTACCCCAAGTAAACCGCCACAAACCGATGATAGTCAATTCAATGAAGAACGAAATCATACTTTCAATGGCTAACGGTACACCAGAAACATCGCCCATCAAGCGGGTAAAGGCCGACCAGTTCATGCCGAATTGAAATTCCATAATCAAACCGGTCACAACCCCGGTACCAAAACTGAAGAAGAAGATGCGGCTAAAGAATAGCGTTAAACGGCCGTATTTTTCAGTGTCGCCCCGACCATAGGCATATAAAAATTCAAAAATCATGGTCGTCAGCAACATCCCGATGGTGGTTGTCACAAATAGAAAGTGCGTAATGGCGGTCACCGCAAACTGCATTCGCGATAAGTTCGTGACAGCCAACAGGATCGCGGCTAATGTGAGCCCCATTTTGATCACCTCTGATAATCAAACCCCTGATATAAGTTCGTTTTGCTCTTCTGATCATCGTCATTGTAAAACAAAATCAAAATTTTATATAACGATAAGCTTGTGATTTTGTTCGCATTAGCTAACGTTAACATAAGTTACTAGTCAGCGGGTTAGCACGCCTCCGTTTGTTTGCCAAAATAACGAGGGACTGCTGTTAATATGACTCTGATACGGCCGCTCATTTTCTTGAAACTTATAGAGTTGTTCATCCATAATCCTGGATAGTTCACACAAAATTAGGATTTTAATCCTTTGCATCAACACTTTTAAACCGTTAAACTAGAATAGTAATACATGCTGAAAGGGGCTTTTAAAATGGCAAAAATTGCTGTTCTGGTTACCGATAACTTCGAGGATGCGGAATTAACCTCACCCGTCAAAGCGTTAAAGGATCAGGGCCATGACGTCACTTTGATTGAAACGCAAGCTGGGAAGCAAATTACCGGTAAACATGGCGCAACGGCAACGATCGACACCACGATTACCGATGTCAAACCGGATGATTTTGACGGCTTACTGCTTCCAGGCGGCTTTTCGCCAGATGAACTTCGGGCTGACGATCGCTTTGTTAATTTCGTCAAAGCCTTCCTGTTGGCCGACAAGCCAGTCTTTGCGATCTGCCACGGGCCGCAATTCTTCATCCAGACAGGCTTGACCAAGGGCCGCACCATGACCGCCTACACAACGGTTCGCCCGGATCTTTACTATGCAGGGGCCATCGTTAAAAATGAACCGGTCGTCGTTGATCATAACTTGGTGACAAGCCGGACACCTGATGACTTGCCGGAATTCAATAAGGCAATGTTGGCGCAATTAAAGTAATTAACGGTGCTGACTGACGAGCACAAAAAAAGGATGTTTCTGCCGCGATTAGCAGAAACATCCTTTTTAAATACCGATATTAGTCTTCCGAAACAAACGGCAGAAGACCCATAATCCGCGCTCGCTTGATTGCGATCGTCAGCTTACGTTGGTTCTTAGCGCTGGTGCCGGTTACCCGACGTGGCAAAATCTTGCCTCGTTCTGAGATAAACCGATCCAACAAGTTCGTGTCTTTATAATCGATGTATTCGATGTGGTTAGCGGCGATGAAGTCGACTTTACGACGACGACGGCCACCACGGCGTTGTTGTGCCATGAGAATTCCTCCTTCTCTATCAAAGATTCCAAGTCGACATTGCTTCCTTACGAACCAATGTCTTCGCTAAGCATGACCCTAGTCACACATTAGAATGGCAGATCATCATCGGAAATATCGATCGGTTTACCATTATTGGCAAAAGGATCGGGATTAGCAGTATTGCCATTGTTGCCTTGGCTTTGACCTGCTGCCGGGTTTTGGCCCGGATTCGATGATGGTGCATTGTTCGGGGCGCTTTGGGAACCAAAGCTAGGTGGGTTTTGCGGCTGCTGGTTATTACCAAACTGCTGCCCACCGCCATAATTCTGGTTGCCTTGGCCAGCGGGATTCGCAGGTTCGGACGGCCGTTGTTGTGTCGTTGCCCGTGATTCCAGCAATGCAAAGTTCTCAACGACGACTTCGGTCACATAGACTTTCTGCCCTTGCGCATTATCGTAAGAACGCGTCTGAATGTGTCCTTCAATCCCGACCAGTGAGCCTTTCTTGGTGAAGTTTGCGAAATTCTCCGCTGACTTACGCCAGATCACACAATTGATAAAGTCGGTTTCCCGTTCACCGTTTGCACTGCGGAACTGGCGATCAACGGCCAAAGTGAATGAACCGACAGCTGTACCGCTTTGCGTATAGCGCAAGTCAACATCTCTGGTTAAACGACCTGTCAATGCAACACTGTTAAGCATGCCGTAGCGCCCCTTTCAAAAAGTTACAATTAGTCTTCTCGCTTCACGATCATGTGACGCAGAATATCATTATTAATCTTGGCAAGACGGTCAAATTCATTGATCGCTTTGTCATCTTCTGCGGACAAGTTCACGATATGATAGAGACCTTCGTTATACTTGTTGATCTCATATGCGAGCTTACGCTTTTGCCAATCCTTGGAATCAATGATGCTGGCACCATTTTCCTTCAAAATATTGTCAAAACGTTCAACCAAATCAGTCTTTGCAGCATCGTCTAAATCAGGACGAATGATGTAAGTTACTTCATACTTGGTTTCAGCCATGACGATTCACCTCCTTATGGACTTTAGGCCCCGGTCGTTTGCCGGAGCAAGGAGTAATAAGGCTACAAAAATAGCCGGATACTCACGAAGTAAAATTGTAGCATAGATTCGCTCCGAATACTACTGCTAAAATGGTAAATCATCCGTAGCCAGCTCCGGTGAGGCTGACGGATCACCTGCTGGCATCCCATCAGTGCCGGTTGCCTGCAATGTGCCGGTCCACCGACGTCCGCCACCGCTGTTCACCTTGTTTATTTTCAAAATGATTGTTACTGATGCGCCCGGCAACGCCAATGAGCGACCCTTTCGTTGTTGAGCTGGCAAACGTCAACGCCCGTTTGCCAAAAATCACGCACTCGATAAAATCCGTTTCGCGTTGTCCGGTTTTGTTCTTAAAAACCCGATCCACAGCCAGCGTAAAGCGAACCAGATCCAAATCAGCTGCTGTTTTAAACACCTCTGGTTCCTTCGTCAGCCGACCCGTCAAACTCACACAATTTAGCATATGCCACCCTCCATCTCATCGCGCTATTTTCGCTGTCGGCTATACATTACGCAAAAAGTTTTGCACTTGATGGCATGTTCCCTTATTTTTGCAACAAAAATAAAATACCGCTCAATTCACCCATCATCCGGGCAGGATTGAACGGTATTCCTCACAATGACTCAGGCGTGTTTAGTCCTCGTCATCGCTATTAGCATCAGATGCAGGCTGATCGGTCTCAGCGCGATCCAGCAGTTTGTTGACCTGCTCGTCGGCATTGCCTGCGTATTGTCCGTCAGCTGGTTGCTGCTTTGAATCAGGATCAGTCGGTCCGGCTTGTGGATCGGTTGGCTGGTCTGGCTTGTTGTCATCTTCCGGATCATCGGTTTCCGGTTCAACCTTAGCCATCGTTGCGACCTTGGCATCATCGTCTACCCGAATTAACCGGACACCCAGCGTTGCGCGGCCTGTCTGCGAGACGCTTTGGATATTGAAGCGAATCATGACGCCAGAATCGGTCATGACCAGAATATCCTCAGTCCCGTCAACGGTCGTCACACCGGCAAGTGGGCCGTTCTTTTCAGTAATGTTAGCAGTCTTGATACCTTTACCGCCACGGCCCTTGATTGGGTATTCCTTCGCGGCAGTGCGCTTCCCGTAACCCTTTTCGGAAATCACGAAGACTTCGGAATCCGGTTTGAGAATGTCGGAGCCGACAACGTAATCATGGTCACGCAGGCGAATGCCGCGTACCCCTGTGGCTGATCGACCCATCGAGCGCACATCCTGTTCCTTGAAGGCCACACTGTAACCCAGATGTGTGCCGATCAGGATATTATCCTGACCTGATGTCAAAATGACATTATTGAGCTCGTCATGATCTTTCAGATTCAACGCGATCAGGCCATTGCTGCGAATGTTGGCAAATTCTTTGACCGGCGTGCGTTTAACGACACCATTTTGCGTGACGAAGAATAGGTACCGGTCATCTTTTTGACCTTCGTGGACATTGATGACGGTTTGAATCTTTTCGCCAGCGCCGACACCAAGCAGGTTGATGATCGGAATGCCTTTTGCCGTCCGGCTGTATTCCGGAATTTCGTAGCCTTTACTACGATAGACCTTCCCTTTGTTGGTGAAGAATAGCAGCACGTCATGGGTCGAGGTTGAGATCAGACGTTCAACAAAGTCGTCATCATGAACGTTCATGCCTTGAATCCCGCGGCCGCCACGATTTTGCGCCTTAAACTCGCTGGTTGCCAGGCGTTTGACGTAACCGTTATGACTCAACGTGATCACGACATCTTCCTGTTCAATCAGATCTTCGTCTTCAAGGCTCAATACTTCGCCGACCAACAACTCTGTCCGCCGCTTGTCGCCGAATTTCTTTTGAATATCCAGCAATTCATCGTAAATGATCTGGTGAACCCGTTCAGGTTTGGCAAGAATATCGGTGTAATCCGCAATTGCTGCTTCAACATCTTTATATTCGTTTTCAACCTTGTCACGTTCCAGACCGGTCAAGCGAACCAGCCGCATGTCCAAAATGGCTTGGCTTTGTTTGTCGGACAAATTGAACTTGTCCATCAAGATGACTTTGGCCTTGTCTCCGGTTTCGGAACTGCGGATGATCGTGATGATTTCGTCAATATGATCAAGCGCAATCCGCAAGCCTTCGAGAATGTGCTCGCGGGCCTTGGCTTTCTTCAGTTCATATTGTGTCCGCCGGCGAATGACATTTTCCTGATGATCCAGGTAATATTGTAGGATCTGTTTTAAGCTCAGCAGCTTCGGCGCACCGTTGACAATCGCGACCATGTTAAATGAAAAACCGGTCTGCAACGGTGTTAGCTTGTACAGATTGTTCAGGATCACCGAAGCACTGGCATCCCGCCGGACATCAATGACGATCCGCATCCCGTCACGGTCAGATTCATCCCGCAACGTGACAATGCCATCAATCTTCTTTTCGTGAACCAGATCGGCAATCCGTTCCACCATTTTGGCCTTATTGACCATGTACGGAATTTCCGTAATGACGATTCGTTCGCGGCCGGATTTTTCGGTCTGAACATCGACTTTCCCACGCAGCACAATGGTTCCGCGGCCGGTTTCATACGCATGGCGAATGCCCGACTTGCCCATGACCACGCCGCCTGTCGGAAAATCAGGTCCCGGCAGCGCCTGCATTAAGTCAGCCGTAGTCGCGTCCGGATTGTCCATCAGCACGTGCAAAGCGGAAATGGTTTCGGACAGATTATGCGGGGGAATATTGGTGGTCATCCCGACCGCAATACCGGTAGCGCCGTTCACCAGTAAGTTTGGGAACCGTGCCGGCAAAACAACCGGCTCTTTTTCGGTGCCATCATAGTTGTCCTGAAAATCAATCGTGTCTTTATTGATATCGCGCAACATTTCAACGGCGATTTTACTCATTCGGGCTTCGGTATACCGCATCGCAGCGGCACCGTCACCGTCGACCGACCCAAAATTCCCGTGGCCATCAACCAGCATATATCGGTAGCTGAAATCCTGCGCCATCCGCACGAGTCCTTCATAAATCGAGCTGTCACCATGCGGATGGTATTTCCCCATGACATCCCCGACAATCCGCGCACTCTTCTTATACGGTTTATCCGGCGTCACTCCGAGTTCATTCATGCCATACAGAATCCGGCGTTGAACCGGCTTGAGGCCATCGCGGACGTCAGGCAAGGCCCGCGCCACAATGACACTCATCGCGTATTCAAGGAATGATTTACGCATTGTTTCGCCGAGATTCACATTCGTAATCCGGCTTTCTTGGCGATCATCCATTAAGCGAAAAGTCTCCTCTCAAAAGTTCTCATATCCGACCGGTTTGCTATCCGTCAATCGGTCAATTACACATCAATATTATTCGGGTCAACGAAGACCGCGTTTTCTTCAATGAATTTCCGCCGCGGTTCAACATGGTCGCCCATCAGCATTTCAAAAATGCCATCGGCTTCTTCCGCGTCTTTTGGCGATACCCGTAACAGGCGCCGCGTATCCGGATCCATGGTTGTCTCCCAGAGCTGACTGGCATCCATTTCACCCAGCCCTTTGTACCGTTGAATATCCGGCTTCGGACTTGGCGGCAGTTGCCCGAGAATATCCTGCAACTCTTCATCGGAATCGATGTAACGCATCATCTTACCCTGCCGCAAGCGATACAACGGCGGCTGCGCGATATAAACGTAGCCGGCATCAAGCACTGGCCGCATGTAGCGATAAATCAACGTCAGCAACAAGGTGCGGATATGCGCCCCATCGACATCGGCATCGGTCATGATAATCAGCTTGTGATACCGCGCTTTGCTGATGTCAAAATCCTGACCGAATCCGGTGCCCATCGCAGTAAACAGCGTGCGGATTTCTTCATTGGCCAAAATCCGTTCCATCGACGCCTTTTCAACATTCAGGATCTTCCCGCGAATCGGTAAGATCGCCTGTGTCAAGCGGCTACGGCCGGATTTAGCCGAGCCACCGGCGGAATCCCCTTCGACAATGAACAATTCCGAGATTTCCGGATCCTTACTGGTATTGTCCGCCAGTTTGCCGGGCAAGTTAGAGATTTCCAAGCCACTCTTCTTGCGGGTGACTTCACGGGCGCGTTTGGCAGCGAGACGGGCTTTGCTGGCAAGCATGGCTTTATCAATGATCAACTTGCCATCAGCCGGGTGTTCCATCAGAAACTTGTTAAAATGATCGGAAAATGTCCGGTCCACCACCGTCCGCGCATCCGAGTTGCCCAGCTTGGTCTTGGTCTGGCCTTCAAACTGCGGATCAGGGTGCTTGACTGAGACAACTGCCGTTAATCCTTCGCGAACATCGTCACCGCTAAGTGGATCATCGCTGTCCTTCAATGCTCCGGAACGCCGGGCATAATCGTTGATGACGCGGGTCAGCGCCGTTTTAAACCCGGTTTCATGCGTCCCGCCTTCATAGGTGTGGATATTATTGGCGAATGTCAGCAAGGTGCTGTGATAGTCGTTGGTGTATTGCAACGCCACTTCTACCGTGATGCCCTTATCCTGACCTTCCACATAAATCGGCTCTTGCAGCAGGTTTTCCTTTTTCTCCGTCAAAAAGTCGACGTAGGATTTCAGCCCGCCTTCATAGTGAAAGACCAGCTTCTCGTGAGTTGCTGCGCGTTTATCGGTAAACGTCAGCTTAAGGCCCTTATTCAGGAACGCTAACTCGCGAATCCGGGTGGTCAGCACTTTATCATCAAACGTCGTTGTTTCGGTGAAAATATCCGGATCTGGCAGGAAATGAACTTTGGTCCCGTGTTCATGTTCCGGCGCAGTGCCGATCACCTTCATTGGGGTATTAACCTTACCGCGAACAAAATCAATGTAATACCGCTTGCCGCCGCGACTAACCGTCACGTCCAGATTCGTCGACAAGGCGTTGACAACAGAAGCGCCGACACCGTGCAACCCGCCGGACACCTTATACCCGCCACCGCCGAATTTACCGCCGGCATGCAAAACCGTATA
The DNA here is from genome assembly GCF_000829055.1 of Lacticaseibacillus casei DSM 20011 = JCM 1134 = ATCC 393. NCBI lineage: Bacteria > Bacillati > Bacillota > Bacilli > Lactobacillales > Lactobacillaceae > Lacticaseibacillus > Lacticaseibacillus casei. The sequence continues at coordinate 5,072 of NZ_AP012544.1, read as the reverse complement.
AACGGTCTCCAGTGCCGGCCGACCGGTTTTCGCCTGAATATCGACCGGAATCCCGCGACCATTATCTGTCACGGTGACACTATTGTCCGGATTGACTTCGACTTCGATTTGAGTCGCAAACCCGGCCAACGTTTCATCAATCCCGTTATCGATAATTTCCCAAACCAAATGATGCAGGCCTTGGCTGCTTGTGGAGCCAATATACATCCCTGGCCGCTTCCGAACCGCTTCCAGACCTGAAAGCACTTGAATTTGACTGGCATCATATTCTGCTGCCAGCTCTTCTTTCTTCTCTTCGGCCGATTCTTTCTTGTCCCTCACTGGTTATCCTCCTTAAAAACACGTTTCCCGACACAGCAAACCTACGCTTGTTTAGACAAAACCCCATCCTGCGCCCGGAAAATAGCTGGTGCCGTGATGATTTCTTTTTGAATGCCATCCAGACTGGTAGTCGTCAGAAACGTCTGGACTTTGCTCTGGATGGCTTTAAGCAAGTGCGTCTGGCGCATCGCATCAAGTTCAGACAAAACGTCGTCCAGCAACAAAACCGGATACTCGCCAGTCTGATCTTTCATTAAATCGATTTCTGCCAACTTGACCGCCAAAGCCGTGGTACGCTGCTGTCCCTGACTACCAAAATCGGCAACATTCTTGTCATTCACAATGAAGGCAACATCATCGCGGTGCGGCCCGACTAGGCTGGTTCCCTGTTCGATTTCGCGTGCTTGCTGCTTCGCAAACAACGCACCCAACGCCGCATATGCCGCCTCACTATTTTGTTGCGCCTCCGCATCAACCTGGGTCTGGTACGAAAAGCGCAACATTTCGCGTCCTTTGGTAATATCCTGCTGAACCGCCGCAGCATAGCCCGACATGGTTTGCAATAACTCGGCACGCGCGGTAATCAACTCGGCCCCAAAGGCAGCTAACGAATCCGTCAAAACATCCAAATACACAAGATTTTTGGCCTGATGGTACTTTAGCTGCTTTAAGTAGGCGTTGCGCTGCTTGAGGAACGTTTTGTATTGGCTCAGGTTATAGAGATATTTCGAGCTCATCTGGCCAAACTCCATGTCGATAAATCGACGCCGGCCAGCCGGGCTTCCCTTAACGATCGCCAAGTCCTCAGGGGCAAACAAAATGACATTGAAATGTCCTAAGTATTGCGACAGTTTCGATTGTTCGATCCGATCAATTCGGGCCCGTTTGCCTTGATGACTGATGACAAGCTCCAACTGATGGGTGCCGCTCTGCCGGGAAATCCGTCCGGAAACCCGCGCAAAATCGCTGCCAAACCGAATTAAATCTTTGTCACTATTGGTTCGGTGGCTGCGGGCCAATGCCAAGACGTAAATCGCTTCAAGCAAGTTGGTCTTGCCTTGCGCATTCTCGCCTATCAGGACATTGATTTCCGGAGAAAAATCCGTATCGACGGTGGCATAATTGCGATAATTCTTTAATGTCAAATGGTCCAGCTTCATGCGCTCACGATCACATAAGTCTGACCGGCAACTTCAATCTGATCATCCGGATATAATTTCCGGCCACGACGGTTTTCGGCTTCACCGTTAACGGTTACCGGATTCTCGCCTAGATACCACTTAGCTGCACCACCGCTATCAATGAGACCGGCTTCTTTCAGAAACTGACCCAATGTCAAAAATGCGGTCGTGATTTTGATGGTTGTCATCGTCGTCGCCCTCCAATCCGAAAAGTACCGGCAAATCGCATCAAATCGCGCTTTGCCGCAGATGAACACATAACAATTATACCCTTTTGTACATTAAAAAACAATTCTAAACGGGCATTTAAGCGGCTCTGAGCCAATTTAACACCAAGACGCCCACCTAGACTAAAAACCCTTAAAAAGCCCAAAAACAGCCAAATTTTCAATTCTACTGTTTTTAGCCTAGCCTAAAGCCATTTTTAAGGATGCTTAGTTATGGAGGGCTTGTTTATAAATGACGTAATGGCGGTGAACTTTGCTGAAAAAAGAGGATGAAGCATAATTTTGTACGAACGTTAACAGATTAGTAAATTCCGAACGATTAAAAAGTTTTAGGCAATAAGTTTCTTGCCGCGCCAAACTCCGCAATCTCCGGCCAGAGGGGGCTGGAACGCTGTGGGCACGACTTTGAGCCTCAGCAAAGCCCGCTGAGTCTCAAAGCTAGGCCTTGTACTACGCCGGGAAGATCGCCCGGCTAGTACAATTTCACAGCTGAGCCCCCTCTGGCCTACGATTGCTCCGCCTTGGCACTCATATCTAAAATAATTCCACCGGACTACCTCAGGAAAATAAAAAAGCGAACATACCCTCTAATCACTGCAGAGTATGTTCGTCCTTTATTGTGGCTATGAATTATGACTCAGCCTCTTTATGCTCGGTACTTATAGTTGCTCCGTCGCGCTTTAGAACGTCCGCACTGGCGTAATAAGTTGGATGAACTTTTCCTTGTCTTCCGTCGGTACCAAGGTGAATGGGCGCAACGGGGCGGTGAAGTCAACTTCGATGGCGGTTTGGCCAAAGCCTTGGAGCGCGTCCTTCATGTAGTCAGGATTGAAGGAGATTTCGAGATCCTCGCCGGTCAACTTATTAAAGGTAAGGACTTCTTCGACATTCCCGACATCAGGCGAATTGCCGTAAATCGTGGCTTTTTGATCCGCAATGTTGAGCACTAACCGAACCACGTTATTGCTGCTTGCGTGACTCAGCAAGCTAGCACGCTGAATGGATGCCAACAGGACCGGCGCGTCGAATTCGACTTGCGTATTGCTCGACGTTGGAATCAGGCGGCTCGTATCCGGGTAATTGCCTTCAAGCAACCGGGAATAAAAGGCGGTTTGACCGAAAACGAACAAAACCTGATTTTCGGCAATCCGGATTTCGATTTTTTCGACATCCTCGCTCAGCATCCGACTCAATTCGGTGAGGCTCTTACCGGGAATAATGATGTCGTAATTGGTGGTACTTGCACTCGGCAATGTCAGGGTTCGTTGCGCTAACCGATGCGAATCAGTCGCAACAGCCACCAACTGATCGCCCATAATCGTGAAATGCACACCCGTCAAAATCGGTCGGCTTTCTTGATTAGAAACGGCGATAACTGTTTGATTGATCAACTGGCGCAGCACTTCAGCTGGGACGGTCAACGCTTCATCAGCGGTAATTTCCGGTAACCGGGGATAGTTATTAGCGTCCATGCCGTTAATCGTAAATTCGGAAGCACCAGAGGTAATGACGGTTTGGAAATTATCTTTGACTTCCAAGGTCATTTTGTCTTCCGGCAACCGCTTGACGATTTCACTAAAGAAACGTGCAGGCAACACGATTTCTCCGGTGCTATCGATTTGAAGATCGTTGTTCTCATCAGCAATATTGATACGTGATTCGATCGAAATATCGGCATCACTACCGGTGAGTACCAGTCCCGTATCAGTGAGGACGATTTTTAAACCAGTCAGGATCGGAATCGTGGTTTTGGTTGAAATAGCCCGGGCAACGTCATTCAAGGTTTTCAAGAATGTGGATCGGGTAATCGTAAATTTCATAAGAGCCTCCCGTACGTTTATTTATATATATAATATAAAGCTTTTTAAGTAATAGTAATAGGCCGTGTTCAAACTGTGGAAAACTTTGAGAAACAACAGCCGGAAAAGTTATGCACCTGTGGATAAGTGTAAGGGACAAACCGGGTGGGTTTTCGCAGTTGTCCACAAGTGGATTATCCGCGATTTTTAAGAATATTTCGCAGTTCGACGACTTGGGCTTTAAGATCTTCATTCGTCGTCATTGCCGACATAATTTTTTCGTGCGCGTGGATGACCGTGGTGTGATCTTTACCGCCAATTTCCTGGCCGATTTTCGGCAAACTATTATCGGTCATTTCTCGCGCCAGATACATCGCGATCTGGCGGGGAATCACAATTTGCTTGACCCGTTTCTTACCTTTTAGATCCTGCACGGTGACCTGAAAATGCTTGGCGACAGCGTCCAGTATCTGCGCAATGGTCAGTTGCCCGCTGCGATCATCGAGTTTGAGCGCCTTTAACGCATCGGCGGCCAGGCTGGTCGTGATATCTTCATTTTTCATAGTAGAAAAAGCCTGGACACGCACCAAAGCCCCTTCCAAATCACGCACGTTACTTTCAATTTGGCCGGCAATGTAAGAAAGCGTGTCATCAGGAATGCTGAGATCTTCGGCATCGGCTTTATTGCGCAAGATGGCAATGCGGGTTTCGAGATCAGGCGGCGTCACGTCAACGGACAAGCCTTTGTTAAACCGCGACACCAGCCGCTCCTGCAGCTTAGGAATTTCGTTTGGCAGGCGATCGCTTGTGAGTACGATCTGCTTCATATTTTCGTACAGCGTGTTAAACGTATGGAAGAATTCTTCCTGCGTGGCTTCTTTGTCACCAAAAAACTGGATATCATCAACCAACAGCAGGTCAACATTGCGATACTCCTGACGAAATTGCTCCTGCTGCTTGGTTTGAATCGAGTTAATGAAGTCGTTGGCAAAATTCTCGCTGGTGACATATTTAATGTTAGCGGCTGGATTATTTTCCAAAACCAGGTTACCGATAGCCTGCATCAAGTGCGTCTTGCCCAAACCGACGCCACCATAAATAAACAGCGGATTATACGTCGTGCCGGGAGCTTCGGCAACCGCTAACGTCGCGGCATGCGCCATTTGGTTGCCTTTGCCGATCACGAACCGGTCAAACGTGTATTTCGGATTGAGATGCGTTTTCGCCTTAAAAGTTAGTTGTTGATCATCATCATCGGCAGTCGCTGGTTGCTGGTGCGTCGTGACCGGCTGTAACTCGTCTTTGGTCATGATCACCGGATCGACTTCCAGCTGGGCAAATTCATAGACCCCTTCCACGACTTTGGTGACCAGATTTTTCTCCCAGTAAGCCTTATGCAACGATGCCGGGACTTCGATTTCGAGTTTATCTTTGGTCAATTTAACGGGTTTGGCTGTTTGAATCCATGTGCTGTAGCCGACTGGGGTCAACTCTTCACGGAATTTATCATTCAGGTAAGCCCAAAGCTCCTCTAAATTGGGCAT